>NZ_MCIA01000031.1 GCF_003609635.1 Lacrimispora algidixylanolytica
GAATCTGGATGTGAAATAGATTTGATTGATCCTTTTCTGATTGATGGTGTATATTTCAAAACTAAGTTAATTAATGAGCTAGAAAGACAAGCTTCTTTATTACCTATAAAATGGTTGGTTTGGGATTCGCACAAAATGGACATTGGCTAATGAAGAGGTATGGCATAAAACTCACCGTTTTGGGGGCTGGCTTTTAATCATTAGCAGTATTATTTTAATTATAGTGATTTTATTTTTAAAAGGGTTCAACTGTATCTATGTTGTTACTATTGGAGAACTTCTTTCAATTCTCATCATAGTCTTTTATTCTTATATAATATTCAATAAAGTAGGTGGAAGAATTGAGTAAATGTATCTATTGTAATAAACAAATAAAACATCCTTATTCAATCACTGCGGGTAAAGACAAAGAATTGGTAGATTGCTGCAGTAACGAATGCGTTAATAGAACGCAAACTTCTTTTCGATTCCTTGACCGATCTAGACCATTTTTTATGGTTGGTAATATTATTTCGTTCATTTTAATTTTAGTATCTGCTGTATTTTTAACTATTTCTAAATTGTGGATTGGAAGCATACTTCTGGGTACCGGCTTCGCATTATTAGGTTTAACTGTTTTAATAATGCCTCTAGCCACCCCACAAACATTTTTAGCGTTTGGCATAAAAAAAACTTTAATAATAACTCGATTAATCGGTTTATGTATCATTATCATTAGCCCTTTCCTTGTACTTTTTTTAATATTATGAATATAGGGCTCATGTACGGCTCTGAGAGAGATTAGGAGGGAAGTTCCCTGGACTAAAAACAAAGCCTTATGATTATTTAAATATCTTCTGGCAGAGATTACAAAACATCTGGTAAAAAATACAATAGTTTCCTCAAACGATACACATACGGAACAGTAATGGTGGATCTGGAAAGTCATCGAAGTATTGATATTGTTAATTCCAAAGAAACAAAGTTTCGTTCCTGTATATATAATGTTTTGCATCAAATTCGGTCTTTTGCTTCATTTTTTAATTAATATTTGAAATAAAAGTTCTATATTGAATGTTGGGGTGTGCTTAAAAAGCACACTTCCAACATTCTTTTTGGGCTCTTTGTAAATATTTGGCTTGTGATTCGAACCCATCACCTCTTGAATGCCATTCAAACTGATTTCTACTTTTTCTTAATACTCAGTCCATCCCGAAAAGCATTTCCTGCCTTATCTCCAATTTTATGGTAATTCTTACTCATCCAATCAAACACAAGCGGACTAAATTTATCCAGACTGACAGCACCTTTCTCATCCAATATTCTCTCATCAACACTGATGTTCACGATTTCAGCAATCATGCGCCATTCTTTTTCATCATAACTTTTCACTTTACACTCTAACGCAAATGGAAGTTCCTCAATCAGTGGTGCATTGACAAAATCCGCCTTAATAGCATGAAATCCAGCTCTTGCAAATTTATCTGGAACCTTATGTGCGGTTTCAATTCCAACATAATCACATGATTCAACAAAAGATGCATCTGCCATGCTTACGGTGAATTCACCATGCAGCATGATATTCTTTAACGTCTTTCGTTCTGAACTAATGCAGATTGTAATTTCCTTTTCATTACTAATACCGCCCCATACAGAATTCATGGCATCCGGAATTCCATTTTCGTCATACGCTGCAATAATAAAAACCGGTTGTGGTACCACATAAGATTTTGGTCCAATATTTTTTCTCATAATTTTTTCTCCTTACTTATCATTCATAGCTTTTCTAAATGCATGATCATATAGTTCCATAATACAAAGAAGTTCTTCCTGATGGCTCTCAGATAATCGTGCCATTGCAGTATCTTCAGCATCCTGCACATGCTTAATCATTGGCTCAGCATATTCTTTTCCTTTTTCAGTAAATAGAATTTTCTTTGATTTGCTATTGCCAAGTATTTCTTCTAATCGAAGATATCCCTGCTCTGCTAGCTTCTTAACTACATTATTTACTGTCTGTTTCGGCAGCATTGTTCTTTCACAAATAATTTTCTGTGTACATACCTCATATTGACTAATAAAATTCAAAACAAACAATGTCGTATAGGAAATCCCTACAGACCTGGCATAGGAATCATAGATCATTTCTAAGCCTTGCCGCATACTGCAAAAACGCTTTGCTTTTTCATTCATCCGGTTTATCACATCGCCTCTCTTGGTCCCATTATGGGACCATTGTACCAAATAGTTCTATCTATGTCAAGAAAAATACCCTTGCCGTAACCGGCAAGGGTATTTTTACTCTACTCTCAAAGGAGTATCCTATCACTATTTCATTTCATCGACTGCAGTCTTACCAGCAATTCGTCCGAAGGTAAATATATCAGTTAATGCATTACCACCAAGACGGTTACCTGCATGGATACCTCCAGCAACTTCTCCAGCAGCATAAAGATTTTTAATTGGCTGGCCGTTTTCGTCTAATACGTGGGTTTTCGTATCAATCTTAAGTCCACCCATGGTATGGTGAACGGCTGGCTTTCTAGGGGTGGCATAAAATGGAGCTTTTACCACTTTTAAGCTAAATGTATCCTTATGGAACTCAGGATCAAATCCCGCATCTACATAGGAATTATATTTATCAATGGTATCTCTAAGGATCTCAGGCTCCATACCTACTTTTACTGCCAGTTCTTCTATGGTATCAGCTCTAAACAGAGTACCAGCTTCTACCTGACGGTCTAACTTTTCCTGACTTGTATTCGCTGCTGTTTCCTTTATCTCATCATCAGCGATCAGGTAGAACAAACCACCCTGATCAATCGCAGCTTTTGTTAAGACATCACGTCCAGAAAATTCATTGATAAATCGTTTGCCTTCTTTGTTGACAATCACGAAGTTTTCAGGTGGTACCTGGACTCCACTGAATAGTTCGCCTGTTTCAGGATCGGATACAGGCATCATCTGGGTAAATCCCATTCCAGTCAGCGCAGCTCCTACCGTTTTACCAAGCACGATCCCATCACCCGTCATCGCGTAGGAATTGGTCGTTCTTATATTATCATCAATTTCACTCCAGTAGGTATTATATTCCTTTAGCATCTTGGTATTGGCACCAAAACCACCACTTGCAAGTACAACTGCTTTTGCGTGGACGGTAATCTTCTGGCCATTGACACCGGTCGCTATCACTCCTTTTATTTCACCGTTCTCTATAATAAATTCCTTTACAGGGCTGTCAGTAATAATCTTTCCTGAGTGCTCCTCTACATAGTTCTTAAGAGAAACGATAAATGCAGTACCATAGCTTTTCACAGGCTTATGGCCACGACGCCAAAGTGCACCAACAGGAGCAAATACGACGTTCTTATCATACTCAACACCGATCTCCTCCAGCCAATTTACGCTCTCTAAGGCTCTGTCAGTCAGGATTTTAACCAGGTCGTACTGTCCGTAAATGGAGTTGCCATTTAAGTCAGTTCGTTTTCCACCAAAATATGTCTGCATTCTGTGAAGAAGTGGAGAGTCAAATAGATGACCTTTTTGTGTGCCAAACTTTTCCTGGTACGCAGCAAATTCTTTTTTAAGCGCACGGAAATCCTCTAAATATTCGGAATGGATCAAGCTCTCATCTGTATTTACAAGTCCCTCTATGGTATGTCTTTCTCCAGGATTTTCATTAAACTTGCTCTGCCACTCTGGATCTGCTGCATTGATAGGACCACCGGAACGAATGGTATTTCCACCCACTGCTGGATATTTTTCAAGAACAATTGCACTGGAACCATTTTGTAACGCGGTAGCAGCCGCACTAAGTCCAGCACCACCTCCACCAACAACTACTACATCGCAAGTATATTCTTCGTCTTCTCTGTTTCGGCTGCTAGCAGGTTTTGGACGTCTCTTTAAGATATCAGGATTAACTCCAGCAAGCTTCACTGCCTTCGCTACACCATCGATAACACCATTGCTGGTCTCAGATGCCCCAGAAAGCGCATCCACATTTAGAGTTTGTCCTTCCAGGATTTTATCTGGTATTCTTACAAAAACAACATCAGCGATTCCTTCTGTCTCACCTTTGGTATCTATATCAATACTTTCGATTCGTTTTTCACTAAAGGATACTTTCATTGGAAGATTTCCGCTGTGACCGATTGCATTAACTTCGTATTCACCGGGGGTAAAGCTAAACTCCTCTTCCTCATTAAGCTGATTTGCAACATTAGCAAAACGCATAAAGCGTAGGAAGCAGATCTCTAAGAAATCTATGGTTCCTTCACTGTTAAGGTTGCCAGCGTCGTCAAATGCTTTGCTTGCATTTCCAAGTAAAAACTCATATCCTGGCATTACATTGGCATCCACACCTGGTGCATCCAGGATTTGACGAAGATGAAGCTGTGCACGCGAAGAACCCTGACTACCAAGAGAAGCACCAACAATCATAACTGGCTTGCCAGCAAGTGGATGAAGATCAAAGCTTAACCATTCAATCAAGCTTTTAAGACCAGATGGGATGGAATGATTATATTCAGGAGTAGCCATAATAACACCATCACATGCGGTAATCTTATCATTGAACATCTGTAATACTTCACCGTAGGACTGATTATCTGATTGATTAAACATAGGAACATCTGTAATTTCAAGTAATTCTATATCTACCTTAGACTCAAAGTGTTTTTTCATAAACTGAAGGAGTTTACGATTATAAGATTTTTTTGCATTGGTTCCAACAATTGCTATAAATTTCATTTTAATAATCCTCCTACTCTTGCCAAGTGTATTTTTTCTCTTTTTTATTCAAAGCTTTTTGTTCCAGAAGTTTGGATGTGATATCTGTAAACAAAACAAACTCTCTGAAAATTTCATCAAGCTCTGAGAGCTTATCCATATAAATGAGATTACCTGCAAGATCAAATGCACTCTGTGATTTTCCTAAAAGGAACTCACTGCTTGGCATGATTCTGGCTGCAAGCTCAGGGGAATCAAGAATCTGTCTAAGATGTGCCTGTGCTCTGGAAGAACCAAGCGTACCATGAGATGCCCCTACAATTAAAACAGGCTTGTCTGTTAGTGCCTGACTCGTGTAACTAATCCATTCAAGAGCACTCTTTAAAACTGCTGGGATCGCATGATCATACTCTGGGGTTGCTATGATCACTCCATCGGCGTCACTTATTTTATCCGATAATTCTGCTACCTTTTCAGGTATATCAGAATCCTCAGGTTCCATAAAAGCAGGTAAATCCTTAATTTCATATACTTCAATTTCTGCCTCATTAGAAAAATGCTTTTGCATGAATTGAAGCAGCGTGCGATTGGTTGACACATCTGAATTAGTGCCTACGATTGCTAAATATTTCATAGTAATCCCCTTCCTGTACATTAAGCTTTCACAGTAACAATCATGTGTTTGATATTATTTTAACATATTGCATGAATATAATCTAATAGTAATTTATTGAAGTTTGATAACAAATTTGTTATAATCAAAAAAAACCTTATAAAAAGTTAATTTTATCTCAAAGGAAGGAATGAAATGTCAAAAATCGGCTCTCAAGATATCCTATATTATATTGATGCGATTCTAAAATACAGCAATTATGGCAAAGCTGCTAAATCACTTTATATTTCTCAACCCTATTTGACTCAGGTTATTAAAAGGGTGGAAAGCCAGTTAAACTGTGAACTGATAACCCGTAACAAACTGCCATATCGATTAACCGAGCAAGGAAAAATATATTATCAGTATTTGACTTCATTAGAAAATAACTATGCAAAGCTTCTTAGGGAGATATCAGATGTATCTGACATCGATAAAACGGTCATAAAGATAGGGGTGCTGCCCAGCCTTGGCACCTACCTTTTACCTCTCTTTTTACCCGATTTTCTGGGTATGAATCCAAACTGCAGAATTGAACTCACCGAGGTTTTACCGGAAAAAAGTGAGCGACTCACGCAAAACAACGAATTGGATTTTTGGATTGGACAAAACTCAAGAAATATTTCACCAAACTTAAACTCAGTTAACTGGGGCAGACACAGATACCGAGCTGTGATACCGCGTTGCTGTGATCTATATCAGAAGGATGTAGCCATAATTCCAGAAGGTTCCATCGACATAAGTAAAATCTTATGTCAAAGGCTGGTACTGACTTCCAAAGGTTCTGCTATCAGAAAACAGATCGATCAACTATTAAACGTTTATAAGGTGGAACCTATAATTATAATGGAAAGCACGGAAATAAATACGATACTGAAACTTGCTACAGGTAATTTGGGACTGACCATTATACCTGAAAGCGTCTATGTAAAAGAATGCCCTTCTGACTACAATATATACCCAATTCCCATCGATGAGCTGAGCTTAGATTATTTTATCGCATATCACAATGAAAGAACTTTAACCAGTATGGATAATGACTTAATCAATGCCTTTCTAACACATGGACAAAACCAATTTGATATAGGAGACTGAAATGGATGAGTACACTAAGATTATATATCTTATGGGAACAAAAATCTCTCTATATATAAAGGGAGAAGGTGCCAAAGAGCTGGCAAAAAGAGCTGAGGATATGCTCATTCATTACAATGAAGTCTTTAGTGCCAATAGTGACAGCTCACAGCTTGCCTTATTAAAAAAAGCGGCTGCATTCACCCCACAAAAGGTGGACGAGGAGTTGTATGAGCTGATAAAAACAGGAAAAAAGCATAGTCTATGCGAAAATTCATATTTAAATATAGCAATCGGCCCATTAATAAAGTTATGGAGAATCGGCTTTACCGAGGCACATGTACCAGATCGTGAAGCCATAGAGAACGTGCTGGAACTTTTAAAGCCTGAAAACATTCAACTAGATGACAAAAAAAAGACCATCTATTTCTTAAAAGAAGGCATGGAGATTGACCTTGGAGCCATAGCGAAGGGTTATTTCGCTGATAAAGTCATGGAGTTATTTAAGGAAAATGGAGCCGTCTCAGCTATGGTAGATATGGGAGGCAATGTTCTTGTATCTGGAGAATCCCCATCTGATGGTGGTGACTGGAAAGTCGGAATACAAAATCCGTTTCTTCCACGAGGAAATGCGGCAGCACTTGTGAAAATAAGGGACCAATCCGTTGTAACATCAGGAATCTATGAAAGAGTACTTGAAAAGGAAGGCAATAAATACCATCATATATTTAACAGCAACACAGGTTATCCAATGGAAAGTAACATCGCTTCTTTAACGATAATTGCTAACACCTCCTTAGACTGTGATATCTATACGACTAAATTGTTTGGGTTCGATGCTGTCTCAATTATCCAAAGAGTGAACAACATTAAGGATATGGGTGCAGTGGTCATGACGATGGATGGTAGGCTCGCCTGTACAAATAATTTGATAGGAAACATAGAGCCATTAACCATGTGATATCCCCCACTTCATTTCCTTTGCATTACTTGGTAATTTTGTTATAATATAACATATTAGCGAAATGAATCTGCCAGGAGCGATGGTAAGACAACAATCCACGAAATCGCTACCAATTTCAAGAACAGAAGGATCTGAATGAAGAAAGAAGAAAGAAATCGTAACATCATATTTTTTATTACTATCATATTAATGACAATTTATCTTGGCTGGCGCCTCCTCTTTACCCTGCCCTTTGAAGAAGGAGCGCTTAATGTCATATTTGGAGCTTTGCTTCTACTGGCTGAGATCATGACCGTATTTACTACCTTTGAACTTTTCTTTCAGAAGATGAGGATGGACCACTATCGGCTGGAATGCCCCGATATTCCCGATGATTGCTATCCCGATGTGGATGTTTTCATTGCTACTCACAATGAGTCGGTGGATCTTCTTTATAAAACGGTAAATGCATGTACGTTTATGAGCTACCCAGATAAAAGCAAGGTACATATCTATCTTTGTGATGACGGAAACCGGAAAGAAATCAAAAAGCTTGCCGATGACTTTCAAATCGGATATCTTGGATTTTCCGGTAATAAGCATGCTAAGTCCGGAAACTATAACTATGCGTTAGAACATACTTCTTCCCCACTGGTTGCCACCTTTGATGCGGATATGATTCCCCAGCATACCTTTCTTTTAAAAACGATTCCCTATTTCTTTCTCAAAGACTTTACAAAGGAAAATGGGGCATGGAGACCGCGCAGAGTAGAGGACAAAGATTACCGTTTAAAACTCGGTCTGATCCAGACACCCCAAAGCTTTTATAATCCTGACTTATTTCAGTTTAATCTGTATGCAGAGGGTAACATTCCAAACGAGCAGGATTTCTTCTCCAAAGAGATTAATACCATGAGAAACTCCTCCAATGCCATTGCCTATACCGGCAGCAATACCGTGATTTTACGTAAGGCCATGGAAGAGATCGGCGGCTTTCCAGTACAAACCATTACTGAGGATTTCGAGACCAGCATAAGGCTTCAAAAGTCCGGCTACATTACCTATGCCACCGATGAAATACAGGCAGCCGGGCTTACCACCACTACCATAAAGAGTATGCTAATGCAGAGAATCCGCTGGGCGAGAGGCATTATACAGAGCCTACAAAACACCCATGCCATCTTTACTCCAAAGCTTCCTCTTTTATCAAAAATCACTTACTTAAACAGTTATCTCTATTGGTGGTCCTTTTTTAACCGGCTGGTATTTATTCTCTCTCCCATCCTGTTTGCATTGTTTGATTTTCAGATCGTGAATACTGGCTTTGTAGAGATTATAATCTTTTGGCTTCCAGCGTACTTTTTTTACAGCATTTCCATGCGGTATTTATCAAGTAATATCAGAAACCAGAGATGGAGTCAGATCATTGACACCATATTTATGCCTTATCTGATTGTACCTGTAGTTCTCGAATCCCTCCACATACGTCAGAAAAAGTTCAAAGTAACCAATAAGAAGAAGGAAACGGATTACAAAGGTCTTCATTTTTCCCTCTTTGTTATTCCTCATGTAGTGCTTCTCCTCCTTTCCGCTGCTGCCATGGTGCGATTTTTAAACGGTAAATACGGATGGGCACTGTTTTACAGCAGTATTATCATTTTCTGGATCATCCACAACATGGTGTCACTGTTATATGCCATGTTCTTTATGTTAGGACGGCCTGCTTACCGCAGCAACGAACGAATCCGGGCAAATGAACAGATTAATGTTCAGTACCATAAGACAAGTCACGAAGCCAGGACCGTAGATGTATCGGAAAATGGAGTTGCTTTTAAGGCCAAGACTCCCATGTATCTTCCGGAAGATGAGACCATCAAGCTTGTGATTTCAACACCGCTTTACAATGCATGTCTTATTGGAAAAATTGCTTATGTAAAGGAACACAGGGACGGTTGGCAGTATTCTGCTACTGTCACGCCAGTAGATGAAGCCAATAAGCGCCAGTATATGCAAATTATTTATGACAGGTCGCACACACTTCCCATTCAGATGGATATGTGGATCACCGCCTACGATGACATACTAAGAAACATTCAAAAAAGAATCTCACAGCCCTTCTATGACAGAAGAAAGCAACCTCGAATCATGCTTGATAAGCTGGTGGTTTTTTCTGATGGATCCAGTTGCCGTCTATTAAGCTTTAATTACCTTTATTTCTCTGCGGTTGACTTTCAAACTGAGAAAAGTATGGAAGAGACCTATACGTTTACTACTCCAGCAGGCACTTCCCTCTTGCTGAAACGAACGGGGAAATACATAAATAATTCCGAAGAAGAACTTTTAGAAGTGGTGAATATAAAAGACCTGGTAACAGGGGCACTCATTGATAAGATTTTGGCAGAGATTACAGACGGAAAGAAATATGGATTGATTCCTCATGAACTTCCTCCCGTTCAGACTCCTACTTCGGATATAGCTTTTTATGGAGGGGATGCTACCTTAGGTCAGGTAGATGAAATAGATGAGATTATTAACCGACTCCAGGGGGAGCAGGTTATATACGAGCTTACGGATAATGATACGGATGAAATTGACGAGTTGGTTCGACGGATTCAAGGAGACTTAATTGCTTTTGATCCAGAATTACTAATTGAGCTGAGCAAGTATGCTGTTTAGTTCGGTTGTGATGATATAAATTAGGGGGGAATGTTATGAATAAAAAAGATGGATTGAAACTGCCTCAGATTCCAATTACCGCACCATTTCTTTTAGAAGCGTTTATATTTCAATGCTTTCGTTTTGCAGAATGGAGAAATGATGTAAGCCTAGACATACAATTTAGGATTCTTTGTGGTTCTTTGGCTATTGCTTTCATGTTTCTTTACTATTATATTACCCTTTTTATAGGGGTTCTAAAATCTGGTGACAAGAATGATAAAATCAAGCAACTTCTATATATCAGTCTTTTTGCTGTTTTAGGATTAGGAACTTTTCTAATTAATTATTTTATTGCTTAAATGGGAAATGGCATATTGAGGTCCGCCCAGAAACTGACTTGTGTCTTTCTTAAGTCAGTTTTGGGGCGGACCTTGTTTTATCTACAAATGCGATTAATCTCAACAGGCGTAATTTCACCTTCTAATTTTTCCTGAATTTGATTATCCTTAATCCAAAGGGCACAAGGCCCTTCGTCAACACCAAGCCTTTTTGCAATACCATCTGATTTATAAATATCAATACAAGATACCCGGACTTCACTGTGGCTTTGCTCAAAGTCTTTAAACAATGGCAGAAGCTCTCTGGAATATGTATCAACTCCGTTATAAATATAAACCAAAGACGGGTTCCCTTCATTCATGACCTGCTTCTTGAAAACTTCAGATTCAGAAAGATACCTCTCTGCTCCATAACCTGCAACAGCCCCATCTCCCACTGCGGTTGCAACCTGCTTTAAGAATTTATCCCTCACATCTCCTATGGCATAGACTCCTGGTAGGTTGGTTTCCATCCGTTCATTGGTGATTAAATATCCACCTCGGTTCATAGTAAGAACTCCCTGAAATAATTCCGTGTTTGGCAGATATCCGATGAATAGAAAGCAACTGTCTACCTGCACCGGAAGGGCTTCCCCTGTCTTTACATTCTTTAATATCACGGTATTCAGCCTTTCGTCTCCTTCAAAGCTATCTACAACAGTATTCCATAGAAACTCCATCTTGGGATTTGAAAGGGCCTGAGCCTTTGCAATCTCATTGCAATCCATTTTACCATTGTCATGCATGACTGAGACAATCACTTTATCTGCAAACTTGGTTAAAAACATTCCTTCTTCAATGGCTGCATCCCCACTGCCAATTACCATCACTGTTTTACCGGAGTTAGCGGCTGCGTCACAGGTTGCACAAAAGGAGATTCCCTTATCATAGAGATAACGCTCCTCGTTTCTTGCACCTGTAAGACGAGGTTTTCCACCACTTCCGATGATGACAGCCTTTGCCTCATAAACATTCCGGAAGGTTTCCACCTTTTTGATATCACCTTCTAAGGATACCGCCTTTACATCCGTTAATTTAAAATCCACACCAAACTTTTTTGCCTGCTTATGAAACAAATCCATAAGACCAAGTCCAGTGGCTCCATCAGGGAAACCTGGATAATTTTCAATTTCATTGGTGTATGTGGCAAGACCGCCCACCAGAGTTTTTTCTATAATCAAAGTTTTTAGCTTTGCTCTCCCACAGTAGATGCCGGCAGTCAAGCTGGCTGCTCCGCCTCCTATGATGACAACATCATATTGCTCTGTCTTCTTTTCCATTGTAATCTTTCCTTTCAAAATCACTCTGTTTTGCCCGTATATACATAAATTTTGGAGCAATCAAAACGATTGCTCCAGTCTTTACATAAAGTATTTTGCAAGCAGTTTACTTCCAATAAACGCACCCACCAAAAGAAAGGCTCCAAACACCCAACCAGATAAGGAAAAAGAAGCAATTGCCGTAAATAAGGCTCCAATGTTACAGCCATTTGCAAGTCTAGCGCCGTATCCCATGAAAAGACCACCTAGAATCGCTGCTACTACCTGCCGCAAGGTCTTAATCTTTTTAATCTTAAACTGAGAGGCAAATAACGTGGCAGCCAAAGCTCCTATAATGATTCCAAGATTTCTGATGGAACCTCCATCAACAAGAAAGCTGGTATATAACTCCTTTTGCATTTTCTCGGGCGCATAGTAGGCCCAGCCGCTGGCATCACCTCCAAGGGCATTGTAGATCCAGGTTCCCCAGACTGCAAAGGTACTAGTTACTCCCCAGCCTTTTTCAAATACGTTGAAATGAGCGATCTGGAACACTGCAAGTAAAACAGCTCCTGTCACATAGGTCAAAGGTTCCTTTAGCAGTTTCTTGTAAATCGGATGGTCGCCCAGTTTAATAAAGAACTCTTTCAAATTGATTCACCTACTTTCACAGCAGTCATTTACTTTGTTTTCTCAATAATGATTTCCCATTCTCCGTCATCCACTTCTTCGATTTCAACATTGTGTCCCTGCTTTCTCGCCCATTCTGGCACGTTCTTCATGGCACAGCTATGATCAATAGAAACCACAAGCACATCTCCTACGGACAGTTCGCCTATTTTTTTCTCTGTTTTCATTAAGGGAACTGGACAAGCCTCTCCCAAACAATCTAATGTAAATTCAGCCATTTTTTAATCTCCTTTTCCTTTTCAATTATTCCATGGTACCCATCTTCTTTTCCTGCCATTTCGCAGCCGCTATGTAAAGCAGAACAATAATGATTCCCTGTACCAGGATTGCTCCGAACCAGCCAAACACATCGGGCAAATATATTTTGGGCGCATTCTCATTGAATTTTCCCCAAAAGCCCATATCATGAGCGCCCCAGGCAGAACCTGCTATGAAAAATACCAGTACTAACATCTGCATGAGAAACCCTTCTCCTACACGCATCAGCGTTCCCGATGCACAGCCGCCTGCAATTACCATACCAATTCCAAACAATACTGCCCCCAATGCTAGTGGCAATCCGATTGGAGATACACCTGCCATATTTAGATTGGTTTCTGCTTCTTTTAATACACTGGCATACTTGATTGCCCAAAATCCCACACTTGATAATGCAACCGCCACAAGAACTGCCCTCGTTACGGATGTGCTTCCAGTAATGCACGGGTCACGGAATGCTGCTGTAAAACAAAATCTGGATCTTTGCAAGATATAACCAAACGCAATTCCAAATCCCCAATAAACCGGAAGCTGATTGTTCCCCCGCCCCAAGTAAAATCCAAAAGCAATGATGAGTGCGGTAAGCAAAATGGCATATGGAATCTGGCTCTTCTTTGGCTTTCTTTGCTTACGTGCTCTTTGGGTACCTGATGAGGTACCTATGTTGGTCTCTGACACTTAAATCCTCCCCTCTGCTATGGCCTAGTTTGATAATAATATAACAATCTACGTTTCTGATTATAACACATTCGTCATTTTTCAGTTAATCAACATTTTTATGGGGTATAAGATATCCTTATACCCCATAAAGTGGATAATACTGGTCACTGGTTCTTATTTTTGATATAATCATATCAATATTTTTTCGGGAACTGTACCTACATGGATTGTGTTAGATCTTTATTAGAAAGGCGGTTAAAATGAATATTCAGAATCTAAAGATGTTTCTAAAGATCGTGGAATCAGGCAGTATCTCAAAGGCCGCGGAACAAATGAATATCAGCCAGTCTGCACTAAGTCAACAGCTTAGGGTCATGGAGCAGGAAATCGGCTCCCTTCTTTTTGAGCGTAATTATAGTGGTGTGATCCCCACTCAAGCTGGCTCCATTGTATATCAGCGGGCCATTGAGATGGTAACAGCCTACGACAGAATGTTCCTTGATATTGCCAATGCTCAAAACCAGAATAAAATTATACATATCATTGCAAATCCCTGTGTCTATTCCTACGCCCTTCCCTGCACCATGTTTCATGTAAAGAACAGCTATCCTCAATACACGCTTCAGATGGAGGTTATGTCCAGCAGCCAGATTGAGGAAAAAATTGCAAAGGGTTATGCGGATATGGGGATTATCATTGGGAAACCAAAGAATAAAAGCCTTTCATTCAAAAAGGTGTTTTCCGACCGTTTTTTCCTGGTCGCTGGGGAGAAGATGGAGATTCCAGAATCCCTATCCTGTGAGGATCTTTACCGTTATCCTCTTCTTATGCTTGTAAAGACTCAAAAGACCAGACAGCTCATCGATAAGGTGCTGAGCCAAAATGGAATCCAGATCAACCGGCTCCACATTCCTTATACCCTAGAATCCACCGAATCCATAAAGCTGTCTGCTATCAATGGATTCGGTCTGGCATTTCTTCCTTATATGGCAATGAAAAAGGAGCTTTACCATAAGCAGCTTAGGATCATTGACTGCCCATGCCTGGAATTTGAAAACGGGTATTATTCCATTCGTCATAGCAGTCAAGTCCCGATTCGAAGCGAATCATCAAAGCTAATCAATTATATGGAACGAGTATTAAAAGAGACTATTTGCTAGCCGTAACGGTAATTTCCCATACACCATTCATCACTTCATCCGAACAATATTTTAGATGGTTGGCTTTGCAAAAAGACTCCAGGTTCTTTATGGTACAGCTATGGTCTGTAATCAGCAAGTAATCTTCTCCGCTTTGTATGGACTTCATAACAGATTTCAGTTTCATGACAGGAACCGGGCATATTTCACCAAGGCAATCTATTTTTTTCATGAAACGACCTCCTTTTGATTTTTATAGATTAAACCAATCAATATCTTGCCCCCAGAAGTTCTGCTTTGGCTAATGCATCCGTTTTTAAGATATCACCTTTTGCATTTACATTTGGAACTGTAAGGATCTCAACATCATTCACCTTCAGGTAATGCATGAGGCTGTTATAGGTATGTATGATCCCGTCAAATACGTCTGAGTCCCCGGCGCACGGCAACCCCCTATTTTCTTTTTTGCAACCTCAAATTTTGTTACTTTATGACCGTTTTCATAATTTACTATTCCTTTCGTCAGAACTATTTTATGGGGCTAACGTTAGCTGCTCAAATATCTGAATCCATCTATTAACTCACAGGGTTATTTACATTAATTGATTTGCCCAGCTCATATGCTTTTGTAAGCATTTCATGACCCTTAATATCGCCTAGCTGCATCACACCACCCGCAAGTACGTCTCCTAAACTTGACCAGTGGATATGATTTAGAAGATTGTGATAATAGTTAAGAATTTCATCAAAATCATGGTCCGCTGCTGCCATCAGCAGGATACTTTCTTTACGAATGTTATCGTAATTCGGATCACATTCTTCGATTGCATACAGACGGTCAAAGGCAGTTTTTAGCTGTCCGCTCCAGCTCCAATAATACAAAGGAGAAGCCAGCACAACGATATCAGCCTCCTTATATACTGGATATATTTCTTCCATATCATCCTTTTGGACACATGGTATAGCAGGATTTTTTCCGCCTCTAAAACAACCTTTACAGCCATGGATATTCATATGATCCAAAAAGAACGTGGTCACCGTGTTTCCTGATTCTCTTGCCCCTTTGACAAATTCTTCTACCAATAAAGACGTATTTCCATTTTTTCGGGGACTTCCGTTTAATACCACAATTTTACCGCCCATATCATATCTCCTTTTTTTACAAAATTGACTTAAGTTATCATATATATTATAATTTAACCAAGTATGTGTATTAGGTCAAGTACGCACATTCATGTAGTATACTAACCTTAAGGAGAGTGAAAATGGATCTTAAAAGTATATCAAGCTCTGATCTTGAAAATAGTGGATTTATGTACACCTTGTCCCTCATTAATGGAAAATACAAGATGGTGATTTTATATTGCCTCATGGAATTTGATATTGTACGATTTAATCAGATGAAAAAGTATATTAACTCAATTTCTTACAAGACACTGAGTTTAACTTTAAAAGAAATGGAAGCCGACGGTCTGGTTCACCGTGAAGAGTACCCCCAGATACCACCCAAGGTGGAATATAGTTTGACTGAGCGAGGAAGATCTCTCATTTCCATACTTGATGCTATGTGTACATGGGGGGAGGAAAACAAAGACTAAGCTGCTGGATCTCAGACTGATTATGCAAAAATCCACACTATCTTTTTCACTATGTCGCCTGATGAAGAAGATAATGTGGTTTGAAAACTTCCTTCCATCCAGTTTAGTATATCAATGTAGTGCACTGCGTGGTTTAATGTAGGCGCTACCTCTCTGCCTCTTTTATGGTGATCGCCTGATTTTCTGCCCTAACGCACAGCTCAGCCGCTTTTAGCGCATGCTCCTGAGTCATGGCATATTCCGTCCGGTTGATGCAGTCCAAGATCAACTGCCCAAAGAAGGGATATCCCACCTTTCCCGTGACTTCAAAATGCTGCTCTCCTTCATCATTGATAAGGAACACGTGGTTTGAACTGCCGTCTCCTGTTCCGACATTAACGTATTTACGAAGCTCGATATAGCCCTTAGTACCAAGAATAAAGGTTCTTCCGTCCCCCCAGGTAGAAAGCCCTTTGGGAGTCAGCCAATCTACCCGGAAATGCTGAGTCGCTCCATTATCCCCCAAGAGCACGGCATCACCAAAATCCTCCAATTCCGGGTAATCTGGGTGACTAAAGTTTCCCACTTGGGAGTACTGGACTTTTGCATCTTTTACGCCGCAGTAATATAGGAACTGTTCGATCTGGTGGCTTCCGATGTCACAAAGGATTCCGCCGTATGTTTCCTTTTGATAAAACCAATCCGGCCTGCTTTTTGGATCTCCTACCCTGTGAGGACCAAATCCATCTATATGAATGGGGGTTCCAATGGCTCCCTGGTCTATGAGTTGACCAGCAAAAACGGCTGCCTCCACATGAATCCTCTCACTGTAATAGACCATGTATTTCCTTCCCGTCTGCTTAATTACCTCTTTTACCGAGGCAAGCTGTTCTAGGGAAGTAAGAGGGGCTTTATCTGTAAAATAATCCTTTCCAGCCTTCATGACCCGAATTCCCAGCGCAGAGCGCAAGCTGGTCTTGGCAGCCGAGCATACCAGCATAACTTCAGGATCAAGAAGCACCTCTTCTTCACTTTCTGCCACCTGGACCTGGGGAAATGCTTTTATGAAATCAGCTATCTTTTTAGGATCCGGGTCGTAAACCCACTTAAGTTTTGCCCCTGCTTCTGTTAAACCATTACACATACCATAAATATGACCGTGATCCAGTGCCACAGCCGCAATGCAAAAGACACCTTTTTCAACCACTGGCTGTGGTTTCCCCTTTGGTGCATAATTCATGCCATCTTTCCCCATTTCCATCCCTTTATCTCCTTTCATCTGTACCCCGCTTTTGGGTCTATCTTATTTCCCGGCAAACGCTTTGTCGTAATACTCCGTCCGCTCTGTGATAATCTGGTCGTAACCCGCCTTTTTCAATTGGTAACTTATTTTGCAAAGTACTCTTCCCTGATGACACTGTTCTCTGTATTTTTATCCGTTGAGGTGGGCGCTCTAATGGCTTTCATAATTTCCTCCATCGGCTTCCCCCCATCCACTTCAATCTGCCTGCACATTAATCGCTTCTGCCATTCATCATGGTTTGCCTTACTGCGCATGGAAACATCACCGGTATCATACTTAGCCGCCCAGTTCATAAACTCCACATGTTGTTCAAACATGTCGCCCCCTGTTTCAATTCTGGGCCCAAATCGCTCCTTTTCCCGCATATGAATCCGTTCTAGACGAACGCTTTGATCTGTCACCACTCGGATTGCTAAATCAAAATATGGAATAAGCTCATCACCCCAATCAACCAACGAGCCTGTTATGACCACTGCGTCATGAGCTTTGATATCCCGTTTCATCAAGAAAAGTCTCTCCTCAATACTTCGTTTCTTACTGAATCTGGGGTCTGTTGGCAACCAGTAATAATCATCCGTATCCATATGAAAATAATCGTATCTCTTTGAGATCTCTTCGCCTAAAGTTGATGTACCTGATCCGGAAGCCCCGTAGATATGAATCACCTTATACCTCATTTTTTTCTTCCCCCTAATCTATTTCTAATCCTTTCCCCTTTTCCGGAAATAACTCCGAAGGAGGAATTCCTTTCTTTTTCTTAAATAGTCTGCTGAAATAAAAAATATCAGAAAATCCACATTGCAATGCAACCTCACTGACCCCGTATTCTCCGCTTTTCAACATGCTTTCCGCATAATTTAGGCGAAGAGAGGTTAAATACTGTTTAAAGGTCATACCAGTGGTCTGCTGAAACAAACTGCCATAATAAACAGGATGGAGATCAAACTGTTTTGCCAGCTTATCTATGGTCAAGGCTGGCTCTGAATAATGGCTGCTCATAAATTGAATGCTGTTTTTAATGCGTGGATCATCTTGACTGATTCGCTTTTCATTTAAAAGAAGATTGGAAGCCTGATAAAGTATGAGGCACATATTAGCCCTCACCTTTAGCATGTATCCAAAATCACGCTGCATCCATTCCCCATGAATATCATGAAACAGCGTAATGAGTCTAGGGATAATTCCAATGTGGCTAATAATGGGAAAAGGCAGAGATACATCCTGTCCCTTTAAATCGCTGAGGAAAAAATTGACCACGTAACACTCCATTAAGTCTTCTGGAATATTGGTCGCCGCACGGTAAGTTTTCTTGGGGATACAAAGTAAATCTCCCTTTTTAACGGTGTATTCCTTATCGCCTATCATATACTTCGCCCTGCCTTTAATGACATAGGTGATATCAATAAATGGGGTAATACCCGCTTCTATTTTCCAATTGACCGTACACTTTCTGTGTATGTAATAATGAAGTTCTGGAATCATATTATTAAAATCCAAATCCATAATAAGCACTCCTTATCGACAAAAACCGCGTAAACTCGTTTGTTTTGGGTTAATACTATTATAAATTAAGACCCAAATTTTAGCAACTGAGTTATGCGAATCGAAAATAATCTTTAAAAAGTACAAATTACCTTTGATAAATTCATTCAATTCCCTGGTTTGCGTTGATATAATGTACATAGTTTCACTCTTCATTCGACAATATTTTATGCAATTTGAATATTGGAAGACAAACGAAAAGACATTTCCGGGATGTCTGTAGCTTTATAAGAAAATAGTACCAATCATTAGGAGGATTTCACAACATGTTTGAGACAAGAGATTTGTGCTGGCTTACGAAAGAAGTGCAAAGCCCCGGGATATCGACCTGGTATATTGATCACTCAAAAGATTCGCCTTTCCTTACCACCATGGAGCGTGAGATGCCACTGCTGTTTGAAGGAATCTCATATTCTAACAAACCAGAAGCTTCTATCGTTTTTTCTATCATTGAGGAAACAGCTCTTAATCAGGATGGCTATCGAATTGAACAAGCAACACAGGGCTATGAGGTAGTAAGTAACTCTCATGAGGGACTCCTCTTTGGAATGTTTGGCTTGTACCGTTTGCTGCTGACTGGAGATGATGTTACATTTCCTTACCAGTCTGTGCCAGATCAAAATATCCGTATGGTGAATCACTGGGATAATTTTGACGGTTCCATTGAACGAGGGTACGCTGGAAGCTCTATCTTTTATGATCAGAATACCTTTCGTGGAGACATGGAACTCATCGGGCAGTATGCCAGACTTTTGGCCTCTGTTGGATTAAATGCCATATCCATTAACAACGTCAATGTACATAAACTAGAAAGCTTCTTTATTAAAGAAGAATCCTTAAAAGAAATCAAAAAAATCGTAGAGATATTTTCTTCCTACGGAATAAAGACCTTTCTCTCCATTAATTTTGCAGCTCCTATGATCGTAGGAAACTTAACCACCGCCGATCCTCTTTCTCTTGAAGTAGAGACCTGGTGGAAGGAAGTAATTGGAGAGATATACCGCATCATTCCTAACTTTGGAGGCTTTTTAGTAAAAGCCGATTCGGAAGGCGAACCAGGACCATTTACTTACGGCAGGAATCACGACGAAGGGGCAAACATGCTGGCAAAAGCAATCAAACCCTTTGGTGGACTTGTTATCTGGCGCTGCTTTGTTTATGACTGCACCCAGGACTGGCGAGATAGAAATCTTGACAGGGCCAGGGCGGCTTATGACATATTCAAAGATTTAGACGGGCGCTTTGAAGATAATGCAATTCTGCAAATCAAAAATGGACCTATTGATTTTCAAATCAGAGAGCCAGTCTCTCCTTTGTTTGGATCAATGAAAAAAACCAATCACATCCTGGAATTTCAGATTACCCAGGAATATACCGGCCATCAAAAGGATGTCTGCTATCTCATTCCCATGTGGAAAGAGGTGCTGGACTTTGATACCAAATACGATGGCAAAAGCCTTGTGAAATCAGCGGTTCGGAAAAACTCACCAAATCAGAGCAATTCCGGCATTGCCGCAGTGGTAAACGTAGGAATGGACCGCAACTGGACAGGCAACAAATTGGCCCAGGCTAATCTCTACGGTTATGGCAGGCTCATCTGGAACAATGAATTATCCTCTCAGGAAATTGCAGAGGAATGGACAAAACTAACCTTTGACTTAGAAAAACCACACCTTGATAAGATTTGCTCCATTCTTACTACTTCCAGAGATACCTATGAAGATTACACCTGCCCACTTTCGGTGGGATTTATGTGCAGGCCCTCCCTCCATTATGGACCAGATGTGGATGGGTATGAGTATGACAAGTGGGGTACGTACCATTATGCCGATAGAGACGGCGTGGGACGAGACAGGACCATTGCCACAGGAACTGGCTATACCAAACAGTATTCCAAGGAACGCTGTGAGGAATACGATTGTATTTCAACCTGTCCCGATGAGCTTTTGCTCTTCTTTCACCATGTGCTCTACACCCATGTACTGCATTCTGGAAAGACAGTGATTCAGCACATCTATGATACCCATTTCCAAGGGGTTGAAAGGGTCCTGGAATATCAGGTTATCTGGGATGGCCTCAAAGAGTTTATAGAGGAAGAGGCCTATGAAAATGTTAAAGAACGTCTCATACAGCAGGAGAAACATGCAGTGAACTGGCGAGATCAGGTAAATACTTATTTTTATCGCAAATCCGGAATACCGGATGAAAAAGGCAGAAGGATATTTGATTAACATTGTTAATTGGATATAGCAATGAAAGAATAGTAAAGAGAGGTATCGTAATGAGGAAGTGGAAAAAAACAAGTTTTATGTGTGCAGCTGCATTGGCTGCAAGTCTTACGCTGGCAGGCTGCGGGGGTGGCTCAAGCAACACATCAGCCAGTGGTGATTCCAAGGCAAAAGGCAGTGACGAACCAGTAGAATTAAGCTTTTCCTGGTGGGGCAATGATGACCGTCATCAGGCAACACAAAAGGCAATTGATGCATTTAATGCAGCTCATGAAGGAAAGATCAAGGTAACAGGCGAGCCATCAGGATTTGGCAACCTGGAAGAGACCTTTGCTACCCGTTATGCTGGTGGTACTGCAGCAGATGTCATGACAGTCAACTATCCTTGGATCTTACAGTACAGCCCAAAAGGCGACGGTTTTTATGATCTGGACCAGATAAAAGATACCTTTGATTTTACCCAATATGACACTGGATTTTTAGAGTTTGGTAAAAGCAATGGTAAGATGCAGGCCATTCCTTACGGACAGAATACATTGGGCGTATATTTAAATAAATCTGCCTTTGACCGTGCTGGAATTAAAGAGATCCCAAAAACCTTTGAGGAATACAAAGCTGCTGCAAAAATCATTACAGAGAAAGACCCAAATACATATTTAATCGTAAGCCCTACGTTCCGCTTTGCTGCAACGTATTACTTACAGCAGAAAACAGGAAAAGGCGAGTTTGCAGATGATTTAAGCATGAACTACACCTTAGATGATTATAAAGAAGCGCTGGCATGGTATAAGGATTTATCCGATGCTCATGTATTCTGTTCTAGAAAAGATTATATTGAGAATGTAGGCAACGATCCTGTTTCCATTGCTCAGAATCCTAAGTTCATTAGCGGTGGTTATCTTGGCGTACTGGAGTGGACCGGTGGAATTGCTTCCAATGCTAAAACCCTTGCAGATAAAGGTGACGAGCTGATCGTGGCTCCACTTCCAGTTATTGAAGGAGCAAAGTTTGAAGGTACCATGGCAAAACCATCTTTGACTCTTGCAATCTCAAAGGATTCCAAACATCCAAAGGAAGCAGCTGAATTCTTACAGTATATCTTAAATGACAAAGAAGGCACAAAGCTCATGGGTTCCACCCGTGGTATGGTAGCTTCAAAGGCAGCAAAAGCATCTTTAGAAGAAGATAAACAGATCGAGGGCGCTGTAAAACAGGCTTACGATTTTACAAAAGATGCAAAAGTTATCAACAACTCTCCTATTTTTGAAAATTCTATTTTCACCAATGCCTATGATACAAATTACGAGAAATTTGAATTTGGTCAGAGTACCTTAGATGAAACAGCAAAAGCAATCTTTGATGCCACAACTGAACAGGTAGCAAAGTTAAAACAGCAGTACGGAAAATAATTCATAATTAAAATCCATTTGAATGTATTGCAGGTGAGGACCTATCTTCTCCTGCAATACATGGGTAAAAGGGGGAAGCTTCTTGAGACACAGTAAAATAGGACTTGTATATATTCTTCCATGGTTAATTGGAATGGTTTTTCTTACTCTGTATCCATTTATCAATGCACTTGTTATCAGTTTTTCCGATTACAATTTAGTAAGAGAACCAAACTTTATCGGTTTGACGAACTACACGAATCTTTTCAAAGATAAGGATTTCATAAGCACACTGGTTGCCACCTTAAAATACACGGTGTTCACGGTGCCTTTGCAGCTTACATTCGCTTTATTTATTGCGTATATTTTAAACTTTAAACTGAAATTGATTAATTTTTATCGCACTGCTTATTATATTCCTTCCTTGCTTGGCGGCAACGTTGCCGTAGCTGTCTTATGGCGGTTTTTATTTCAGCAGGATGGCTTTGTAAACCGTTTTATCGGTATGTTCGGCGGTCAGCCAGTGCCTTGGCTTTCATCTCCTACGGGTGCCATGAGCATAATCGTTATTCTAAAAGTATGGCAGTTTGGTTCTGCCATGTTGATTTTCCTTGCAGCGTTAAAGGATGTTCCTTCTGACCTTTACGAGGCCGCCAGTGTAGATGGCGCAACAAAATTTCACTCTTTCTTTAAAATTACCATTCCACTTATAACACCTACCATCTTTTTCAACCTGGTTATGCAGCTAGTCAATGCATTCCAGGAGTTTAACGGTCCATATCTGGTAACAGGCAGGGGCCCCCTAAATTCAACGTATCTTACCTCCATGTTCATTTATGACAATGCCTTTAAGTTTTTTAATATGGGATATGCAAGTGCGGCCAGCTGGATCCTGTTTCTCATCATTGTATCTGTGACGCTGGTTCTTTTCGCCACACAGAATAAATGGGTATTTTATTCTGACGGAGGTAACTAAAATGGAAAAAACATATAAATTCAGCAAAATAGAACGCCGCAGACAGCAACAGCAGATGGCAGGCTCCATTGTCCGTTACATCGTTTTGACCCTTGTGGCGATTGTCATGATTTATCCCATTCTATGGCTGGTGGGCGCAACGTTTAAGACAAACAATGAGATTTTTACCTCTGTAAACTTCATACCAAAGCGAATAGATTTTACACCTTATATTGAAGGCTGGAAAACAAGAACGAAGTATACGTTTACAACATTTTTTATGAATACCTTTATGTTTGTAATACCTAAGATCCTCTTCTGTCTCTTATCCAGCACTTTGGTGGCCTATGGCTTTGCGAGATTCCAGTTTCCATTTAAAAAGATCTTTTTCTCTATTTTAATGGCAACCATGTTTCTTCCTGCAGTGGTAACTAGAATTCCTCTTTATCTTTTGTGGAAACAATTAGGACTGTTGGATACTTATGTACCACTTGTAGCACCGACTATCTTTGCCAACGAACCTTTTTTCGTTTTCATGTTGATTCAGTTTTTACGCTCCATTCCAATGTATTTGGATGAAGCCGCAACCATTGATGGGTGCAATTCCTTCCAGGTTCTTATCATGATTTTATTGCCTGCCTTGAAACCAGCACTTATAAGCTGTATTATCTTTCAGTTTGTATGGAGTTTCAATGACTTCTTAGGGCCACTGATCTACGTGACCAGTCTGGCGAAGTACCCCGTCGCCCTGGCCTTAAAAATGTCCATTGACCAAAGCAGCGGAATCGTGGAGTGGAATCAGATCCTCGCCATGTCTTTCTTAGCTCTTGTGCCAGCATTGGTTCTCTTCTTCTCCGCACAGAAGTATTTTGTGGAAGGCGTAACCTCTTCAGGAGTTAAAGGATAATATAAGGTACATTAAGGAATAAAATACTTGGCTCTCGCTTTCTTACAGCGTAGAGCCATTTTTTCAATTCACTAAGTAGTCATTATTTCACTGATAGAAAGATACCATTTATTACCATGATAGAATAGGAGAAAAATGTTGGACGTTATTTATAAACGACAGGTTGCAAAATGGGATGTATTTGAAGTGGAACTCAAGGGAAAAACAGAGGGAAATCCTTTTACTGATTACAATATAAAAGGTTGTTTTAAGGGGGAACATGAACACATTTATGCTGACGGATTTTATGATGGAGATGGTGTATACAAAGTACGCTTTATGCCTTCTTATGAAGGGGAGTATACGTTTTTAATCTCAGAAAGCTTTTTGAAGGATGGCACAGACGATATTAAGGGTGAATTTGTGGTATCGGAGGCCAGAAAATCAAATCATGGTCCGGTTCGCGTGGTAAATAAATATCATTTTTCTTATGAGGATGGAACCAAATATTATTCCATTGGGACTACATGTTATGTATGGGAGCTGCAGTCAGATGAGCTGATTGCGCAGACCCTGGAGAGCCTTTCCGTGGCTGGATTTAATAAAATTCGTTTTTGTGTGTTTCCAAAACATTATGATTATAATCTGGGTGAACCAAGGTCTTACCCCTATGAGGGAACTCCCATTGACAGCAGTGTGTTGACCAGTGATAATTTCAATGATTACACTGCTTCCCTTGGAAATCTTAAAAAGGGGAATGATTGGGACTTTACAAGATTTAATCCGCAACATTTTACCCATATAGAAACATGTATTTATGAACTGGGCAAGCGAGGAATAGAGGCCGATCTTATTGTCATGCACCCTTATGACCGATGGGGATTTTCCCAGATGACAAAGGAACAGGATGATCTTTATTGGAATTATGTGATTGCACGCTTTGCCGCCTTCCATAACGTATGGTGGTCCTTAGCAAATGAATATGATTTACTTCCAGAAAAGTCTATTGATGACTGGGAGCGTTACGCATCCATTATTTGCGAGAAGGATCCCTATCATCATTTACGTTCCATTCATAATTGCTTTGCCTTCTACGATCATACTCGTTCCTGGATCACCCACTGCAGCATCCAAAGACAAGAGCTCTATAAAACATCGGAGCTGGTCAATGAGTGGAGAACACAGTTTGGGAAACCAGTGGTTTTAGATGAAATCGCTTATGAAGGAAATATCCAGCATGGCTGGGGAAATATAAGCGGGGAAGAAATGTTAAGGCGATTCTGGGAAGCAGCCTTGCGAGGTGGGTATCCCGGACATAGTGAGTGCTTTATGAGTGATGATAATATTCTGTGGTGGTCTCACGGTGGGAAACTGAAAGGAGAAAGCTGGAAGCGGTTTCAATTCCTTCATGATATCATGCTGGAAACTCCGGGCTATGGTTTGATGCCTTATGAGAAATGCGGCTGGGATGAGATTTGCGGAGTTCCAGAGGAACAAAAAGATGAGCCAATAAAGGATTATTATTTATTCTATTACAGCTTTATGCGTCCTTCCTTCCGGACTCTTTATTTTGATGATAAGAACGAATATGAGGTAGAGGTCATTGATTCCTGGAATATGACCATAGAACCCCGAGGGCCCTTTAAAGGAAAATTTAATATCACACTCCCAGGCAGAGCTTTTATGGCAATTAGAGTAAAGAGGGCGGGACTATCCCAAAATAGCCGCTGACTGAAAATTTCCGTCATTCCAAATTTTATAACCTTTTATCAAAATAGGATAATCGCCTATCCCACTGCAATCAGTAGATAGACGATTATCCAGATTGTCCATAACTTACAAAAGGTTGTTGATTAGAAAATCCTTTTTCTGCATACAATCCATTCCCAGTGTGACGACCTCATCTCGTATTTGGTCAAACTTTAGGCTCTGATGTCCCCCTCTGTTATAAGGTTGTAGAAATATGATTTTTTTAATACCTTTTTGCAATATTATATAAACTATTTATCTGCATTTACAATTTCAAGTGCTTTTGAAACAGCTTTAAATGCATTAATTCTCCCATAACCGGTATAATTATCAAAACCTTTAGGAGTAATATCATCTGCAGAATTTTTGATTATTTCTTCCACTTCACTAGCTTTTAGTCCTGGAGCAACTGAAAGCACAAGTGCAGCAACTCCTGCAACATGTGGGGTTGCAGCAGATGTACCGTTAAATCCATCTTCATAATTACCAGTGCTATAGCCTGCCTTGTTCATAATATCAGTTGTGTAAATATGAACACCTGGGGCTGCAACATCAACTTGAGGACCATAATTACTGCCCCACCAATATTCGCCATCTTTACTTGTCTTACTTTTTCTTTGGCCATACTCATTACATGCTGCAACAGTTAACACACTACCTAGATTACCGGGGTAAGAGACTTTACCATTATCATTACCAGCGGCAAAACAAACAACGCATCCTTTTCCATTTCGACCTTTTTGTTTCGCATAATTGATTGCATTTGTAATTGTTTGGCTATCACCGCCGCCTCCCCAGCTGTTACTAAGGACATCAGCTCCTCGGTCTACAGATTTAACAATTCCATCTGCAATTTTGGCATCATCAGTAACCCATACTATTTCGCCTCCACTCTCAACTCCATATGCGATTCTTATTCCCATTATTTTACAATCTGGAGCCACACCGGCTATTCCTTTGTTGTTATTACTTTTTGCGGCTGCTATCCCTGCACAAGCGGTTCCATGCGCATCAGTAGTTTCTGGATTTGGATTATCACGCTTAAAACAAGCATCATACCCGGTTACCAGTTTATCTGCTACATTCAAGTCTTCATGGGTGTAATCAACACCTTCATCTACGATAGCAATAATAATATCTTTACTTCCCTTTGTTATATCCCATGCTTCTAAAACATTGATGTCTTCTCCTACAATTCCGCCAGTTTGTCCAGTATTGTTAATGGCCCACTGCTTATTTACATTCGTATCATTAGGTAATGATGACATAGGTTTTAGCAACCGAACAAAATTTGGCTGTGCATATATTACCTTATCATCTTTTTGATAGGTATTTGCCAATTCCAATGCACTTTCTGCGTTGCCTTCTGTGGTCTCCACCAGGAACGTATTATCTTCTCCATTAATATTTTCAATCACTTTAACATTATTAAAGTCATTCAATTCATTAATTTCTTCTGCTGTTACATCAGATTTGAATTGGATAATAAACTGATTTGTAAGAATCATTGGCGTTTTATCTTCTGTCTCAACTACCATAAAATCATCATTTTCACGTTGATTTTTGCTTGAAAATGATTTACTTTCATTCACTTGATTCTCGCTTATTGTTTCTAAAATGATACCATTTTTTAAATCAGTCAGATTTGAATTTAGGTTAGAAGTAAAAGATTTGTTTTTACTTTCCTTATTGCTATTATCTTTAAATGCTCTATATAAATCAGATATTTTTAAGGATATTTTTTTTTCATTACTCCAATAAAATAATTCCATGATAATTCTCCTTTTATTTTTGTTATTAATATATTAAAAACAGACCAAGTTGGTGCATGCTATGGATTTTCAATTGTCTTATCACATAGCAGTTTGAGGTCTATCTTTATTCTAATCCCTCCTTTTAATAAACATAGTATGATATTTAAAAAGAGGATGTGCTGACTGATTGGAATGATTTCTTGGTGCTTCTGGAGTCATGAAACCTTCAAAATGCGAATAGAACTTTTTTGTGTAATTCACATATTTTATGAGGTCATAATTTTTTAACTTCATAAATAAAACAGGGTCTTCTATGATTCATTATTTCATCATAGAAGACCCTGTTTTGCAGCGAAACTTTTACATGTTATACTTATGTTTCTATCGGTTATACTTTCCTAACTACAAAAGGTAGAATTAATATTTATCATTTATATGCTTCCCACCCCATGCACATAATTCATGAAGTGTAGGCATTAATGATTTCCCACGTTCGGAAAGATAATATTCAACCTTTGGTGGAACCTGTGGATATTCGTGGCGGATGATGAGAGCGTCTGCTTCTAATTCTTTTAACTGATTACTTAGCATTTTATGGGTAATTCCAGGAAGTGCTTTTTTAAGCTCACTGTATCGCATGATGCCTTTTCTCAAAAGACAGAACAGGATATGGAGTTTCCATTTGCCACCTATGAGGGATAAGGTATATTCAAAAGGTTTTGAATCAATATCTGCCTCATGCTTGCATTCATGATTTTGGGGATCATTCATTTATTTACGCTCTCCTTTTGGATAGTATCTCACTTAAAAGTGCATACTGTTTTAATTGTCGCATCTAAGTTATTATAAAGGATAGATAGAAAATAAACAATAAAAGAAAGGGGTAATTATGAATTTATTGAACGAATCAATCACCATAAAATCGGTTACAATTCCAAATCGAATTGTGATGCCTCCAATGGCAACATCAAAAGCAACAAACGGCGAGGTAACAAAACAACTGATCGATTACTATGATGAAAAGTCAAAGGGCGGTTATATCGGTTTAATTATTACAGAGCATCATTATGTAAGCAAAGATGGTATGGCCAGTGAAGGTCAAGTATCCATAGCAAGAGATGAAGATGTAGCGGGACTAAAAAAAATAGCAGATGTGATTCATAAGAATGGCAGTAAGGTCATAGTTCAGATCAGTCATGCTGGAAGTTCCGCATCTCAAGAAATAACTGGATGTGAACCAATCAGTGCAAGTGCAATCGTCAATGGAAGTATGACAGCTAAAACACAGCTCATTCCTCATGAAATGGACCACAGCGATATTCTTAGGGTTGTAAAATCTTTTGCCGATGCAGCAAAAAGAGTAAAAGAGGCTGGCTATGATGGTGTTGAGATACATTCTGCTCATGGTTACTTGCTGAATCAATTTTATTCCCCTCTTGGCAATAAACGTTTGGATGAATATGGTGGAACAATCGATGGAAGAATTAAAATTCATTTGGAAATCATTGGTGCAATCAGAAAGGTTGTAGGGGATGATTTCCTGTTAGCGCTTCGCCTCGGTGCTTGTGACTACATGGAAGGTGGCAATACCATTGAAGATGGAATATATGCATCTAAGAAATTTCAGGAAGCAGGGGTTGACCTGTTGGATATTTCAGGTGGTTATAATGGCATTGTACGTAAAGATACAAATGAACCAGGGTGGTTTGCTGATGCAACATTAGCAATAAAAAAAGAAGTATCTATCCCTTTGATTTTAACTGGTGGTGTGACGGATGTAAAAGATGCGGAACATTTACTAAAAGAGGGAAAGGCAGATTTCATTGGAATAGGAAGGGCTATTCTTAAGGATTCCAAATGGGCAGAAAAAGCAATGGGAATAAATAATTAACTTCCAAATCGGATTCTAAGCGGACTTTTTATTAAAAATACACTATGAAAGCATTTATGGAGTAAACCAACTTTTTACTTCTTGTTAATTTCATGAATTTATGATAGTTTAGTAGGATAAATAGCTTCAACATTATACTCTAAATGAAGGTGAGAATAAATAATGAAATTAAAACAAAAATCAGTTATAATACTTCCCATACTTATTCTATGTTTGATTGCAGTCTACTATATTACTTCTGCGCGATATAAAACCACAGAAAATCCATTGGAAACAAAGGTGGAAGAGTCAAGCACAGCTCCCACTACAACGAACGAGACCGAGGTTGTGACCAGCTCAAAATCCCCAGAACCCAATACAACAGCTCCTTCTGAGACAGCAACTTTATCTACAGAAGATATCTCAATCATTGAAGGGATCATTAATAACCAGAATACCAGTGTATTCAAAGGAAATGAAGGCAAGCAAAGCATATACATGGCCATATTTAGGAATGAAAATGAATTATCAGCCTCCTATGTAACCTCTTATGATGATGATACAGAGACCCATTTAACAGGATCCATTGATGTTAATCGTGCATCGTTTGCTTTATCCAATGAAGACGGCAGTATTACGTTTCAAGGATTAATAAAACCAGGAACACAAAAAGGGGATTTATTAGTAGTAGATTATAAAAATAAGAAGGACAACATAGAAGAAAACTTTGACCTATCACTCTCCCATTCCTTCGCTAGCTCCCCACAAGAACGATACCTTTTTGCAGAAGCATCTACAGAAGATGTTGAAACTTTTGCAAAGAATATCAAATTATATATTACAAGTGATAAGAAAAAAGAATTAGCAGAAATGATCCAGTATCCAATCAATGTTACCATCCGCGATGCGAAAAAAACAATAAATTCTTCTGATGAATTTATACAATCTTATGATGATATCATAACTGCGGAATTTAAAGATAAAATAAGCAAGAGCTATACCAGATACCTATTTAGCAATGATAAGGGCATCATGATGGGAAATGGTGAGATATGGATACATTCATTGAATGACAAAGGATTGAAGATTTTTGCAATTAACAATTAATTGCATTGACTAAAGACCGGACTGCCTGTAATGGCTTAGTCCGGTCTTTCTCATTTATTATGGTTGATTTATCTTATCTGTTATGTTTCCCTAACCACAAAAGAATATCAGCAATGATTTCGTTCCTGCTTGGTTCATTTAAAATCTCGTGGTAAAGATTAGCATAAACCCTAAGGCTCTTATCCTTCGAACTGATTTCCTCAAAGAACTCCAGGGAATCCTTAGCCGAAACAAGTCCATCATCTGCTCCATGAAGTATGAGCACTGGGTCTGAGAAGTTTCCAATCTGTTCTTTTAACCATTGTACACCTGCATAAATCTGGTTGATAAGACCAGTACTGATCTGTTTTTCAACCAGCGGGTCACTCGCATAGGCTTCTATGACATTAGAATCGCTGCAAACTCCGTCCCCAAGTTGGTTTGGTAAATAAGTATCTTCCGGAGCTACAATCGGAAAGGTATCTCCCATAATAGGATTGTTATAATGTGTCAGGGCACCAGAGGTAATGATTCCGTCCACGATCCCTGGATGCTTGGTACCATAGAGGGTTACGGTCTCTCCTCCCATACTGTGGCCGAATAAGAATACCTTTTTTCCTCCACTCTCTTTTTGGGCAATCGCAACGATTGTGGACAGATCATCTGGCATCTCGTTGAAATCACTGAAGTAAACCTTCTTGCCTTCGGATTTCCCATGTCCTCTCTGGTCATATCGGTAAACGCTGTATCCATTCTCATTGAGTTTTTCCGTAAAATAGTCATAACGGTTTAAATGCTCACACAGACCATGGGCTATGACAACCAATGCCCTGGGTTCTTCCACAATATCCGCTCGAAACCTCAATCTCGTTCCATCGACAGAGGAAACCATTTCCTCTCTCATAATACTTTCTCTCTTCATTGTTTTCCCCTTTCATACATGCTTCATTATCAGGTCAACTGGTCTGATTTATTGAAAAAAGGACAATTATCAGTTAGTATCATCATACTACAAGAATTGTTCTGAGACAAGCGTCTAAACCACTACACCAGAAACGAGTATATCCGACTGTCAAGTAAGTCGAATATACTCGTTTTTAAGGTTACATTTGGGCAATCTTATGAGGATTTAAAATATTATTAGGATCATATACCTTTTTAATGCCGTTCATCAAATTCAGATTCACCTCAGGAAGGGATCCTCTTAGATAAGGCTTCTTTGCAAATCCGATGCCATGTTCCCCAGACACCTGACCTCCCAGGTTTCTGGCTTTTGCGTACACCTTTTCCATGGCTTTGTTCATCCGTTTTTCCCATTCCTCATCGTTTAAATCATCTTTTAGCATATAGGCATGGAGATTTCCGTCTCCAGCATGACCAAAACTTTTAATCCTTAGATCACACTCCTCTTGGAGGCTATGAAGATAAGTTACCATTTCATTGACGGAACTCCTTGGAACTACCATATCTACCTCATCCATGTAAGTGGTAGAGCCTTTGATTGCTTCTAAGAACGCCCCTCTTGCCTTCCAGATAGAATCCTCCCGCTCTTCGGTATCGGATATCAAGACATCTAAGGCACCTTGCTCCAGACAGAGTTTCGCAACACTGTCATACGCCTTCTCAATTTCTTCTAATGAATTTCCATCGAATTTCAAGAGGAGATACGCATCTGACTGTTTATCTGGAAACGTTTTTCCTAAATACTGTTCGGCATCAATGATAACTTCTCTCTGCATGAATTCAATGGCTGTGGGAATGGTCTTTGATTTAACAATGAGTGGCACGGTATTGATGGCATGATCCAGGGTAGGAAAGGGAATCAGCAGACTGATTACAAACTTTGGACGGGGGATCAGCTTTAAGATTGCTTTTGTGATAAAGCCTAAGGTTCCCTCGGCTCCAATCATCAAATCCTTTAGGGCATAACCGGAACTGTTCTTTACGACCTTACCGCCAAACTCCGTGATCTCTCCACTTGGGAGAACCACCTCTAGGCCTCTTACATAATCCCTTGTCACTCCATATTTTACAGCTCGCATTCCACCTGCATTGGTGCTGATATTTCCTCCAATGGTGGCAGATTTCTCGCCTGGATCTGGGGGGTAGAATAAGTCATGATCTTCCACGTATGCTGAAAGTTCCATGAGCAATACACCTGGTTCTACGGTGATAGTTAGATTATCCTCATCTAATTCAAGCACCTGATTCATTAATGTGGTATCAATCATAATTCCGTGTTCGATTGCAACAGAGGAACCCACAAGACCAGTACCAGCCCCTCTTGGAGTTACGGGTATCACATGTTTGAACGCATATTTCATGACTTCAGAGATCTCTTTTGCTGATTTTGCCTTCACTACAATATCAGGATAACTGCTGGTACCACTTAACTCATCGTGACTATACTCTTCGTTGATAAAATCTCCGATTAGGATACGTTCGTCATCCCCAATGATACCTTTTATGTACGCAATATCATCTTTATCTATTTTTTTATATCCCATGATTAAACTCCCTCCTTCTCTTTTATTTTTGCAATCAGCTTCGGGAGAATATCATAGAAATCGCCAACTAAACAGTAATGGGCTGATTTAAATATGGGTGCCTTTGGATCGTTATTGATTGCAAAAATGGTATCGGAATGATTCATGCCAGCCACAAACTGAATGGCACCGGAGACTCCACAGGTGATAATCAACTTCGGTCTAACCGTTCGACCACTTAAGCCAATCTGGTATTTTGCGTCCATCCAACCGGATTCAGCCATTGGTCTGGTACATGCCACCTGACCTCCTAAGAGATCCGCAAGTTCCCGAAGCATGTTGATATCCTCTTCTTTTTTTACACCTCTTCCAGCTACCACTAAAACATCAGAGTTTTCAATAAAGGTCTCTTTTGCTTTTGGTAAAATATCAATGACATCCACATGGGAGGAAAGCATTTCCTGATCCATATCACAGTCTACGATTACTCCTGACTTTGATTCCGCGCGAGCAGGGGCATTCATGATTTTATAACGCACCGTAGCAATCTGGGGACGGTGGTTTGGGGTCTTGATATGAGCCATGATATTGCCGCCAAAGGCGGGACGGATCTGGGATAAGTCTGAATTTTCATTCATCTCCAGTATGGTGCAGTCAGCAGTAAGCCCGGTTTTCATTCTAGCTGCTACTCTTGGTGCAAGCTGACGGCCTACGGTGGTTGCTCCTACTAAGATGGAGGATGGCTTTACTTTCTTGATGAAATCTTCAAAGACTGCAGTATAGGGTTCTATCTTAAAGCGTGCCAACTCTTCTTTATCATATACAAAGACCTTGTCAGCTCCGTAATGAAGAATTTCCTCGCTCTTGTCTCGGATCTCATTTCCCATAAAAAGGACGTAAACCTCCTGCCCGGTAACGGCTGCCATCTCCTTTGCTTTTCCAATTAGCTCAAAGGTAACGGGATGAATGGTTCCATCTACATGGTCTGCGTAAACAGCAACGCCCTTCCATTCGTCTTTGTTGATTTCCGGCTTTTTCACATCTTCTACATATTCCATTGCGCCCTCAGGACCCTTTTTAATGCAAAGGCGGCACATCTTACAGGCGGCATTTACAACAACCTTTCCATCCTGTTCTTCCAGTGCCCCAAAGGGACAGATATTGATCAGTTCCTGATGATCAGGAATTCTCTCCTGATGTACGATTAATCTTGCCATAACTTCACCTCCTAAACAAATTTCAGTTCTTCAACCTTATCAAACAGTTTTTTTGCAAGCATATCTCCAGAACCATTCCAAATTTCCTTTTTATCATTTGTCTCAGGAGGGAATATCTTCTGCACCTGGGTAGGTGATCCATTGAGACCATAATTCAGTTCGTCCTGATCCGTCATATCATCCAGTGTAAGGATCTGAATCTTTCTATCTTTTGTCTCCGTCTTTTTCACGTATGACGGAAGCCTTGGCTGAAAAATATCTTTATCCACTGCAAGTAAGCATGGGAATTTCACCTTTGCAACCTCTACTTCATCAGGAAGATCCATGTCAACCGTAATTCCATCTTCTTCAAACATGCGGATACTCACCACATTGGAAACACTAGGAAGGTTAAGCCACTCTGCGATTTCCGGACCTACCTGAGCGGTATCTCCATCTGTGGTCTGCTTACCACAAAGAATTAAATCATACTCTCCCATTGACTTAATTCCCTGAGCCAGGGTATAGCTGGTTGCAAGAACATCGGCTCCGCCAAAACGTCTGTCTGACAAAAGCGTCCCATGGTCTGCTCCCATGGAAAATGCCTCCTTGATCACCTGCATGGCCTGAGGAGGTCCCATGGATATGACATCAACCATACCTCCTGTTTTCTCTTTGATCCGAAGAGCCGTTTCAATGGCATACAAATCATAGGGATTCATCTTTGATGCCGCTCCGTCTCTTTTTAATACTCCTGTTACAGGATCCACTTCAACTTTATTGCTGTCAGGTACCTGCTTGATACAAACAAGAATTTTCATGTTTTTTCTTCCTTTCTTAGTAAAACCAGCTTCCAAAATATGCAATGCAGCCGGCGATTATTATGAAAACAGCACTGTATTTTACTGTTTTATTTAAAACCTTGCTTTCACTGCCCAGTAAACCTGCTGCCGCTGCTCCAATGGCAATGCTCTGAGGAGATATGATCTTACCGATGGTGGCACCTACCGTGCTTGAGGATACTAACCAAACGGGATTTATGCCTAGATTAACGGCTGTCTGAGCCTGCAAACTTCCAAACAGGACGCTAGAAGAGGTGCCGCTGCCAGTTACAAATGCCCCCAGTGCCCCTACAAGAGGAGCGGTAAGAGGATAGAAACTTCCTGTCAGTGACAGCATGGTTCCGGCAATGGCGGCTATCATTCCACTGTAGCCCATGATTTTGGACATAGTCATAATTGTAACAATGGTCAAAATTGTTTTCCACATCTGCTTTAAGGTACTTACAAACACCTTCCCCATAAGCTTAGCATCTGCGCCCTGTATCTTACCTCCTATGACTGCTGCTGCCCCAATCAAGAAACCAGGGGTAGCCAGCCAGACAAAGGTATATGGCTTAGCTCCTTCTCCTGTATAAATGTTCACTGACGTTTTAACGGCAGATAACAGATGATTGATCGAAGGAACCATCTTAGAGGTAAGGAGTAGGAATATAAAGATCAAGATGAAAGGCATCCAGGCCTTTGTTGCTTCCTTTGCCGTTATTTTATGTTCCCTCTCTGGGCCATTACTTTCAATCCTATACTTCGGATCCGTATCTTTAAACCATTTCTTTGATACCCCTATGGTGATGATCAAAGAACAGATGGAACCAATGATAACTGGTAGCTCTGCTCCAAGAAAAGCTGCCGCAATCAGCTCTGGCGCCGCAAATGAAACACCTGCAACCAAGGCCAGGGGCCAGACCCCCTTAAGAGCCTTTACAGAAGATCCGATGATGCAAACCATTACAAAAGGTGCAATCAAGATAAAGGGTGTCAACTGAAGGGCTGTTGCAAAAGCTACTTCCCCACTCTTTAGCCCTGCAATCTGGGCAACGGTAACCGTGGGAATTCCTACAGAGCCAAAGGCAGTAGGCGATGCATTTGCCACCAGACATGCTACGGTTACTGCAACCGGCGGAAACCCCATACCGCATAACATGCTGGCTGGAATTGCAATGGCAGTACCAAAGCCTGCCATACCTTCCATAAAACCTCCGAAACACCAACCAATGATCAGAAGCAAAATTCGCTTATCCCTGGATACCCCAGCCAGGATTTCTTTGATGCAGTCCATGCTTCCGGTGGCGATGCAAAGGTTATAGGTAAAGATAGCTGCAATAATTACAATACTAATTGGCCACAGTGCAAGTGCGACCCCCTCTAACCCCCCGGTTATGCACTCCAACAACGGCATTTTCCAGTAAGACATGGCTAATACAATTGCTATCACCAGTGCAATGGGACAGGCTTTTAATGCGGGAAGCTTTAAGAGGCTCAAGGCTACCATGAGCCATAAAATAGGTGATAATGCCATAAGAAAGATAATAATATTCATAACCGACCCCTCCATACATCTTTCACGGTTCTTCTTATAATGACTGAATTTTCTTAATTTCCTCTATTAAAAGAGGAACCACTTTAACAACATCACCTACAATCCCTACGTCCGCAATATCAAAGATAGGAGCGTCTTCATCCTTATTGACTGCTACGATGTATCCGGAACCAATCATTCCTGACACATGCTGGGTTGCCCCTGAGATTCCACAGGCAATATATAGCTTTGGAGCCACTATTTTTCCTGACTGCCCTACTTGATGGGAACGAGGCACCCATTCCGCCTCGATTGCCGGCCTTGTTGCCCCCACAACACCATGACAGGCCAAAGCAAGTTCTTCCACAAGCCTAAAGTTCTCTTTATTTCCCATTCCTCGTCCGCCGGAAACGATGACTTGCGCTTCCTCCAGATTAACCGTTTCTGCCATTTCATTAACTACTTCAACAATTTTTGCTCGGACAGTATTTTCTACACCCACCTGCTCTTTAATGATTTCGCCAGTTCTTTCCACCACTAGTTCCTTTTCAAACGCACCGGACCGGACGGCCGCAACGGCAGGTGTCCCCTTTATCACAAGATCATTTAAAACCGTTCCTCCATAAACCGGGCAGGTGAAGACAAAGTTCCCATCTTTGTCTGTGATTTCCATGACATCCACTGCACAACCTGTGGTTAGGTTCCCTGCGACCAGGGGAAGAATATCTTTTCCCACAAGGGTTCCTGCAGAAAGGATTAGGGAGGGCTTATATTTCTCCGCCAGCCTCGTGAGAATGGCCTCATAGACCTCCATCTCATAATTGTCCTTTGTTACAAGGATAACTTTGTCTGCTCCTGCCATGATGGCGGTATTGGCTGCATGTTCCAGATTACTGCCAATTAAGACGGCAATTACCTCTTCGCCCCTGGCTGCCGCCAGTTTATGGGCCTTTGTCAGTATCTCCAGTCCACCGTTTAAAGGAGTATCAGAAACGGTCTCAACATAAACCATAATATTTTTTGCATCTGAATGACTCATCTTCTCTTCCTCCTAAAAAACCTTGGCTGCCGTCATAACAGACATTGCCTGTGCAACTACTTCCTGTTCGTTATCCGCTTTCAGCTTAATACCTGCTACCCGCTTTGCCGGCTCAAATACCCGGATCACCTCCAGCATACTGCTTACTTCCTCGGAAGGTGACAACTCCTTTATCTCCTTTTTCCTGGCAGCCATCTTACTTTTGATGGTGGGATATCTGGGATCGTAATCAGGTTTTTGAACGGTGACAACACAGGGAGTTTTTGCTTCTATGCTGCGATAGCCTTCCTCTGTTTCCTGTTTTATCCTCATGATGCCATCCATTGGCTCCACTTTAATGATATTGGTTGCCACTGGAAGACGAAGCTTACTTGCCAAAAGGAGGCCCACCTGGCTGGAAGCATAATCCGTAGATTCCTTTCCGCAGAGAATCAGATCAAATTTGGTTTCTAACTCCCCTTCTATGTCATGAACCGCCTTTTTTAAGATATTTGCGATTCCACATGGGTCCAAGGACTCAGACTTTTCATGTTTCACCAGATAAGCGTGATCTGCGCCTACTGCCAGACAGTTTTTGAGGGAATTCTTCACCTCATCATTCCCCACGGAAACCACTGTAATCTCACCGCCAAACGTTTCTTTTAACCTGGCTGCCATCTCAAGGGCATAGGTATCGAACGCATTCACCACTGGTGTTACACCTATAAGAGCTGGTTCTTTTGTGCCTAGATCCAAGGAAATCTCCACGGAATCATCAGGCACCTGCTTGATACAAACTAACATTTCCATGCTTTGCACGCTCCTTCTTTATCTTCCAATGACGTTGTTCGCAACAACCATTCTCTGGATTTCGTTGGTTCCCTCAAAGATTTGGAATATCTTTGCATCTCGTAACAGCTTTTCAACGGGATATTCCCGGCTGTATCCGTATCCACCAAACACCTGAATGGCCTCGGAGGCCACTTCCATGGCAATGTCTGAGGCATAGCACTTTGCAACGGCAGATTCCGTGGTATAGGAAAGTCCCATATCCATACGGGTCAATGCATGAGCTACCATCTGACGGGCGGTCTCAGTCTTAATATGCATATCAGCAACCTTAAACTGCAACGCCTGATTCTTAATGACAGGCTTACCAAACTGGATTCTCTCTTTCCCGTATGTAACTGCCTCATCAATGCCTCTCTGGGCAATGCCTGCTGCAATACAGCCCATCCAGGTTCTTGCCTGATCCAAGGTTTTCATGGCAATGGAAAATCCTTTTCCTTCTTCCCCAATTAAGTTGGAAGCTGGTATTCTTAAGTCCTCCATCACTACATCACAGGTGTTGGAGGTTCTGATTCCCATTTTGTCTTCTTCTTTTCCGGTACTAAGCCCTGGAGTACCAGCTTCTACAAGAAACATAGACATTCCTTTTACCCCAATGGTCTTATCTGTCATTGCTGTGACACAGTAAAAGGAGGCCACCTCTCCATTAGTGATGAAGCATTTTCTTCCATTTAATATGTACTCATCTCCATCTTTGACTGCTGTTGTCTTACCTGCACCAGCATCGGAGCCTGCTCCTGGTTCGGTGAGACAAAAGGCACCAAGGCCTCCCTCTAAAACCAACTCACACACCCGTTCCTTCTGCTCCTTACTTCCAGCAATCAATACTGGCTTTAAGGCAAGACCACTGGCGGAAATCGTGGTAGCAAACCCGGCATCTGCAATTGCCATCTGCTCAATCAGAGCTGCCACATCCACACGATTTAATCCTGGTCCTCCGTATTCCTCTGGAACCTCAAGTGCCTGATATCCCTGCTCAAACGCCTTTTCGTAAATATTCTTTGGCCAGTCCCCAGAAGCGTCGTATTCCTTACATTGTTCCTTTACTTCTTTCTCGCAAAAGGTCTTAACATCCTGCAATAAGTCCTGTGCTTCCTCTGATATCAAATATGCCATTTTCTTCGCCTCCTGATGATTTTCTATTTAAAGCTTGTAGCAGATTTTACCTGGGTTGAGTATCATCTTTGGATCAAATACTTCTTTAATCCCCTTCATCAAACGCATACTTGTTTCCCCTGCAAAAGCGGCAAGATATTCCATTTTACCGGAACCAATGCCATGCTCTCCTGATATCAGGCCACCGCATTCGGCTGCTTTTTTATAGATAATATCCATAAATTCAGCTACCTGCCGTTTGAATTCCTCTTCTTCCATCTCATTGGCACAGGCATAGATGTGGAGATTGCCATCTCCTGCGTGACCAAAGCTTTTGATGGCAAAATCGTACTGGTCTTCCAATGATTTTACAAAAGATAGATAGGTTGGAATCTGATTAACCGGAACCACCACGTCACACTCATCCAAAAGCTTTGTTTCTGCCTCAATGGCTTCTAAGAAGGTGCTTCTTGCCTCCCAGGCATCCTTTTTTTTCACAGGCGTATCTGCCACCAGTACGTCTACAGCACCTTCCTCCAATACCACCTCTGCCGCCTGCTCAGATAGTTCTTCTAAAAGATCCATTCGATCACCGTCAAAGGTAATGAGTAAGTAAGCGCCAATATTCACGCCCTCCACTTCTTTTGGAAAGACATTTTTCCCAAGGTACCGCTCAGAAGAAAGGACAATTTCCTTTTCCATGAATTCCAGTGCCTGAGGCTTTAGTCCTGCCATAAATATTTTAGGTACGGCTCCGATGCAGTCTTTGAGATTTTCAAAGGGAACGATAAGGCTTATGGTCTCTTTTGGGGCTGGAATCACTTTAAGGGTTAGTTCGGTTATAATTCCCAAAGTCCCCTCTGAACCAATCATAAGATGAATCAGACTGTAACCCGTAGAGGTCTTTGATACCGATGCACCAAGATGAATAATTTCTCCGGTAGGAAGCACTACGGTCATGGCCCTAACATAGTCTCTGGTGCAGCCATATTTGACCGCCCGCATACCGCCCGCATTGGTTGAGACATTTCCTCCCAAGGTTGCAAACTTCTCTCCTGGATCTGGTGGATATAAAAGTCCCTGATTCTTGGCATCCTCTGCAAGCGTATTTAACAGTACGCCTGGCTCCACCCTGACAACAAAGTTCTCCATGTCATAATCAAGAATCTTGTTCATCTTGCTCATGTCAATTAGTACCCCACCGTGAAGGGCCACAGCTGCCCCTGTAAGTCCGGTTCCTGCCCCTCTTGGAATCACTGGTATGTTGTTTTCAAAACACAGTTTTACAATGGCAGCAATGTCCTCTGTGTTGGTTGCTTCAATCACGACTTCCGGAATTCCTTTTCCATATATGGGCATCTCATCATGAAAATAATCCTCGTTGATCTCTTCTTTTTCATGGACTTTCCCAGGTATGATTTTTTTGAACTCCTGTATCAATTGTGGAGTGACTTTGTTGTAAATCACTTCTTCCATCTTTATTTCCTCCTTTACTGAAATCTACGATTGCCTGTTGTTTCTGACGATGACGGAGACTCCATCTGGAATTACAGTTATCTTTCCGTCAGTTTTATTTAGATAATCATCTGCCATGGAAATTGCCTCCTCCACGGTATCTGCATAATCCATCTGCATATCACAAACCATTTCCTTCGGTGCTTTTGTCACCATAATGACCTTATGCTTTAATAGGATTCGACACAAAATCTGTGACTCCCACTGATCCGGTACGGTTTTATCCCTAGGGGTATCAAGGAAACGCCTCATAATTGCATTCTTATCTTCTCCCCCTGCAAATGTATCATATAGAGATTCTCCTCCATGGCCGTCCATACAGCTTGATACCATGATGATGACACCTCCGGGATTGCAGGTTGCCTCCGCAGCCGTCATGCCTTTTACCGATTGATATATATTTTGATCCAAGGGATAACCGCCGTTTGTAGAGATGACGATATCGGAAGGAATGGCATCCACGCCAGAAAGTGTGTCCACAAATCTACAGCCTTCCTTATGTGCCTCATCAAAATGACCTGCATACGCCTTTATGACCTTCTTATTTTCATCCAGCACCACATTAACGATAAACGCCAGTTTTGCCTTCTTTGCGGCATAAATCATATCTCTATGTATGGGATTGCCCTCCAAAATACCGGTTCTGGCATACTCACTGTCAATAAACTCAGAACAATGGTTTGCCATGACCGTCTCACCACTTGAGACTCCTGGAAGCACGCTTTTTCTTCCCCCGGAAAAACCTGCGAAGAAATGGGGCTCAATAAACCCTTCCGAAATAAGAAGGTCTGCCTCTGCTGCAATCCGATGAATCAAGAACTTTCCACCAGAAGGGAGGGTGTCTAGAAAGACCATATCCTCATCCTTTTGACTTTCATGTATCACAAAGTGGATATCTGTCCTGTCAACGATTTCCTGCCCGAACTTATCAATTAACTCACCCCTTGTGGTTGGTCTGTGAAATCCGGTGGCAATGAGAATCGTAAGCTGTGCTTCTGGATTGCCCTCCTTGATTTCCTCTATCATAGCAGGTGCTATGACCTTACTTGGAACCGGGCGGGTATGGTCACTTGCAATTAAGACTATGTTTTTCTTTCCCTTCACTAATTCCTTAAGCCTTTTAGAATGAATGGGCTGTTCCATGGCTCTGCGGACAATAGCTTCTTCCTCCCCGTCTGCCTTATAACTGTGAGCACCTGACAATAAAATTCCATTTAATCTGTTATCAGGAATGGACTCGCTGATGTTTCCCCTTCCAAAGGGTAGCTTAATAACCGCCATTCGTTTTACCTCCTTTTACGTTCTTAACCTTTGTATTGATAAAAGCCACTTCCTGTTTTTTGTCCCAGCTTTCCGCCTCTTACCATCTTTTTTAAGAGGGGATGCGGACGATATTTGGGGTCTCCTGTTTCGGAGTAAAGAACTTCCATAATCGCCATTACCACATCAAGTCCAATTAAGTCCCCCAATTCCAATGGGCCCATGGGATGGTTGGCTCCAAGCTTCATTGCACTGTCAATTCCCTCTGGGTCTGCAACGCCCTCTGCAAAGATACCAATGCCTTCATTGATCATGGGTATGAGTATTCTGTTTACAACAAAACCAGCGGCTTCTTCTACCTGCACTGGAACCTTTCCGATATCAGTTGCGATTCTTTTTATCTCCTTCACCATATCAGAAGGGGTATTAAGCCCTGCAATTACTTCCACCAATTTCATGACTGGTGCTGGATTAAAAAAGTGCATTCCTGCTACTGGACGATCAAGACCGGCTCCAAGTTGTGTAATGGAAAGAGAAGAAGTGTTGCTTACAAACATGCAATCTTCTCTGCAAATCCCCTGAAGTTTTTGAAAGGTATGCTTTTTTATTTCCATATTTTCTATGGCTGCTTCAATCACCAGATCGCAGTCGAGACAGATGTCAATGACTCCTGTTTTGATTTTGGTCAAAAGCTCATCTGCTTCTTCCTTTGTTACCTTTCCTTTTAAGATCCTGCGTTCCAACCCTATTTCAATCTTTTTCTTTCCATTGGCGGCAAATTCCTCATTAATATCACACAGACAGACTTCATATCCCTTTGACTGGGCAAATGCCTGGGCGATTCCTGATCCCATAGTTCCTGCACCGATAATGCCTACTTTCATCTCATATACCTCCTTTTACCCCTACCTATTAGGGCAATGCCCTTAGCTTACTTCATGATAAAGTTCCGTTCCTTTCTCTTTTCAAGAAATGCGCCCATTCCTTCCTTTTGATCCTGTGTTTCAAAACAATCTCCAAATAGCTTTTCTTCTATCATAACCGCTTGATCCATATCTACCTGAAGACCGTCGTTAATGGCTTTTTTACAATTTCTTACTGCAATGGGAGCATTGTCAGCAATTCCTTTTGCCATCTTTTTGGCCTCTAAGAGCAGCTCCTTTTGAGGGTAGATGGCATTGACCAGACCAATGCGATAAGCTTCCTCTGCTTTGATATTCCTAGCTGTATAGATCATCTGTTTTGCCATTCCAGGTCCGATGATTCTTGCCAGTCTCTGGGTTCCTCCAAAGCCGGGAGTGATTCCAAGTCCTGCTTCTGGCTGACCAAATACGGCATTCTCAGAACAGATTCGTATGTCGCAGCTCAAACAAAGCTCACAACCTCCGCCAAGAGCAAATCCATTGACTGCTGCTATGATGGGTAGGGGAAACGTTTCCAGGCGATGGAAGAGATCGTTTCCTTTTTTACCAAAGGTCTCTCCTTCCTTTTTTGTGAAGGTTTTCATTTCCCCAATATCTGCACCTGCTACAAAGGACTTTTCTCCATCTCCCGTAAGGATAAGCGCTCTCACCAGACTGGTATCAATGTGAGTAAGAATTTCATCAAGTTCTTCTAAGACCTGGCTGTTTAAGGCATTCAATGCGTTTGGACGGTTAATGGTAATGATACCTGTCAGTCCCTCAACTTCGTATGTAACAAATTCCATATCCCTGCACCTCCATCTTTTTATGGTGTCAACTGCTTCAATCTCTTTTCACAATTGTGGCACAGCCCATTCCGCCTCCTATGCAAAGAGTGGCAAGCCCCTTCTTTGCATCCCGTTTCTCCATCTCATGAAGAAGGGTTACTAGAATGCGACAGCCAGAGGCTCCAACAGGATGCCCTAAGGCAATGGCTCCACCGTTTACATTTACTTTTGTCATATCAAAATTCAAATCCCTTGCGACGGCTAAAGACTGAGCTGCAAATGCTTCATTGGCTTCAATCAGATCAAATTCATCCACGGTCATTTTCGTTTTTTCCAGCAGTTTTTTCGTTGCAGCTACTGGCCCTACTCCCATAATTTCTGGGGCTACACCTGCGAGGGTTCCTGCTTCCCAGTATGCCATAGGGGTAACGCCCAGTTCCTTTGCTTTTTCCTCACTCATGACCACAATGGCTGCTGCACCATCGTTAATGCTGGAGGAATTGGCGGCAGTTACCACTCCATCTTTTTTAAAGGCGGGGCGCAGCTTTGATATTCCCATTGGGGTGGTACCGGGCCTTGGGCCTTCATCCTGATCAAAGACAATGGTTTCTTTTCTTTTTTTTATTTCAACGGGTACGATTTCATTTTGAAATCGACCTGATTCTATAGCGGCACATGCTTTTTGCTGACTAGAGGCTGCGAATTCATCTAGCTCCTCTCTTGTAAGTTCCCATTGTTGTGCTACATTTTCTGCAGTTACGCCCATGTGGTAATCATTGGAAGCATCCCATAAAGCGTCATTTACCATCGAATCGGTGATCTGTCCGTGATTCATCCGGTATCCGTAACGGGCATCTTTTAAAAGATAGGGCGCCATAGACATATTTTCCGTCCCTCCAGCTACCACAATATCGGCTTCCTTACACTGAATCATCTGGGCTGCCAGATTGACACAGTTTAGGCCAGAACCACATACCACATTAACGGTAACGGCTGGCGCCTCTACAGGAATTCCAGCCTTTAAGGAAGCCTGACGGGCAACGTTTTGACCCAGGCCAGCCTGAATGACACAGCCCATATAGACAAAATCAACTTGTTCTGGCATAACACCTGCCCTCTTTAGGGCTTCTTTGATTACCACTGCCCCCATATCCTGTGGTGATACTGTGCTCAGAGATCCTCCCATAGTTCCAATTGCAGTACGGCACGCACCAGCTAAAACAACTCTTCCCCCCATAATAAACCTCCTATTATTTCATAAATTAATAGTATCAGTTACATATCTCCCCACAGCTTGCTTTTTAATCTATCTCGCTATAAAGAGTTTTTCCTGCTTCATTTTTAGGGATTTTATCCAGATGCTGAATCTGTACCGCCCTGGAGTTTATCCCCGTCATCTCATAGAAATAATCTAAAATTTTCAAAAGACCTTCTTGCCGCATATCGGTATAAATCTTTAGGCTGTCATCCCTGCCGGCGCAGGCAAAATCCACCCCTTCAAACTGATCTTTTAATAACCGCTCTACCTCATCAAGATTAACCCGATTGCCAAACAGCTTGATGAAACGTTTCTTTCTTCCAGTGATGTAGTAATATCCATCCGAATCACGTTTTGCCATGTCACCTGTATGTAAAACGCCCTTCCACTCATCTTCTTTTATTAAATCATCGAGGCAACAGGCGTATCCCAATGCTACATTTTCTCCTTGATACACCAGTTCTCCCTGGATCTCAGGTTCTGTAATTTCTTCATTCTTATCATCCTCAAGCCAAAACCGGCCTCCTGGTATAGCAATTCCCATGCTTCCGCACCGTTCTATGGCTTTGGAAGCCGGGAGATATCCCATCCTTGCAGTGGCTTCGGTCTGCCCATACATGACAACAAACTGTTTTCCCCTGTCTTTTGCATAGGAAGCAAATTCCTTGTGAAGGTTTAAGGAAAGCTTTCCCCCCGCTTGTGTCATGATTTTTAAATCTGGAAGGTTCATCTCTAAAAATCCAATGCGCTTTAAAACCTGGTATGTATATGGAACACCACCAAAGGAGGTAGCTCTTTTTTCTCTCACAAAATCCCAAAACGGCTGTTCCACCATACTTTTTGTGGTAAGAAGCAAGGCCGCTCCTTTTTTCACATGGCTGTTAATAATGGATAAGCCATAGGTATAATTCATGGGCAACGTGGTGACAGGCCGTTCCTTCTCATGGATATTTAGATAGTTGCATATGGACTCTGCATTGGCTTCCATATTTCCTTTGCTCTGCCTCACAAGCTTGGGACTTCCTGTGCTTCCTGATGTGGTTAGAAGAAGGGCGAGTTCTCCATAAAGGGAAGTAGACTGCTTCTCTCTTCTTTGACACAGATAATATCCCTTTGTCTCCCATACAATTTCACATTCCTTTGCCTTTAAAAGACTGTCCCTGGGAACATATAAAAAAGTGGGATGATATTCGTTAATCAGTCGATCCAGAAGTTCCTGATTGATTTGTTTTTCCAACATCAGTGGAACCACTCCTGTTTTTAAACAGCCAAGATATCCCATCAAAGATCCAATGGTATTCTCGCATAATATGAAAATCAGGGTTTTCCCTCTGGTATGACCATATAACTCCTCTGCAAAGGAATCCAGATCCTCATAAGATACCTTATTTCCACAATCATCTTCTGCCAGCAACCGGTCCCCGTATGATTTTTCATTCTGAAACAGATACATGTTATTCCTCCCAGCTAATCTCCCTGGACAGCATCCCAATCATATCCTGCCCATCCCATATCAGGTCCATGTTCATGGCATCTCCTACGGGTACCACCCTGTGTACTCCATATAGGTGATGATTCATCACGTAATCAATGATTTCCTTTTTTTGAATTCCATAATGCGTCACCGTCTGGAGCTGTCTAACTGCCAATTTCTTTAAAGCACTCCCATAATAACCCTGATATTCAAAAAACAATCCCCAACTACCGCGGTACTGTTCCGGATTAGATGGAATGTCAGAAAGCAGAACCGTATAAACCAGGTTTTTATATGATTCTATCTCTACAATTTCCTCCATTGTCATGGCGTATCTGCATAAGGCTTCGTACTTCTTCGTGGCTTTATGGGAAGTCAGATTATAGGAGGCGGCTTCCTTTTCTACGGCTCTCCACCATTTTTTACGGATTGCTTCTGCCTTTTTCAATGTCTCTTTTTGATTCCAGATTAAATATCTGGGACTGGAACAGGCATTCTGATCCATGGCATAGGTGTCTTTGACAAAGGAATATGCAAGCTTATTAAGTTCTTCCTCCTGCATCTTACCTACGCTTTCTAAGTCCAGAATACAGATGGAATAGCGATCTGGAAACATGACCTGAACTCCACCAGGCCTTAGATCCAATCTCCGAACTGATTGTATGGCCTCATCTCCCCCCCATATTATTAGGCCATCGCATTCTTTTACCCAGTCTTTCACGACCTCATTCTCTCTGTCGCAAGAAAATATGGAAATGCGCTTTTTTACAAATGTAAATTCCTGTCGCACTAGAAGAATTTCTATTATTTCACATAGTTTCCTATCTTGTTCCTGGCTCCTGGAGGAGATTCGTACTGCACAACTGTTACCAGCCAATAAGCCAATGACCATACTGTAGGCAAACAATAAAGGAACATTGGAAGCCGCCATATGAAAGGTTACTCCTCTGCCTAGGCGAATTCTTCCATCCGCATAACGCGACTTAAGTTCATCCATATGCGTTCTTCTTATCCAGAATCCAAAGGCCTTGATTTCCGGATACGGGATCAATTCCTCTCTCCTGTTATGTAACTCATGGGAAAGTGCCTCTAGAAAATCCAAAACTGGTGCTGCAAATGGAATCATTGGCTCAGCGCTGGGCGTCTTTACACCTGCTAGATATGTAACATCAACCATCATAGGTGTCGCTGCACCCCCTTATTTCTGCCTGTTGGATTCTCCCAAGCACTCTAAAGTATTTCCCCTTACGACCACAGGGACAATCATCTTCTCCAAGAATTACCCCCTCATCTTCGGTAAGTATGGAATGGCCGGGATAAGAGAAGGCCAGAGGAGAAAACACCTGAATGATTCCTTTTTCTCCATAAGAGCAAACCTTAAAATCCTTTGCCCGTCTGGTTATAATATCCGAATAAATACTTGCATGAAGATGACCAAAGGGACATTCCATATAGATACTTCCCGTCTGTTCTGCCATGCCATAGTAATTATGGATGCGGTTTATTCCAGTCACCTCTGTGATTCTTTCTTTAAATTCCTCAGAAGAGACCGATTGGTCCGTCAGCTTCTTAAATCCTCCCCCATGGACTAATATTCCTTTGGGGAGATGGAAGCTTTGCCCCAAACGTTTCAGAGCCTGATAAAAATAGTTCCAAATGATATAGGTAAACCCAAATATCAAAATCGTTTCTCCCTGATAGCGATTTAAAAATAGCTCAATCCCTTCCAGATCAAGGTTCATATCTTTATCTAACCCGTAACAAATCCTGGAGGAAAAGATGGAAAACCCAAGAATCCCGGCCCCCCTGGCAGAAAACAAGTTTCTGTCCTTTAATACTCTGGGACTGTCTATCACCAGAAGCGGTAACCTGGCATCCCCCCAGAAATCACCTCCAATTGCGACAAGTGCTCTCTGTTGGTAGTCTGCCGTTTCTGTGTCCAGATAGATTCTTGAAACCTTTTGCCCGCTGGTTCCAGACGAGGTCATGGTCTTAAACACCGTTTGTTCTGGGATGCTCACCAAATCAAAATCCTTAAAAAGTCCTATAGGAAGCATGGGGATTTCTTCCTCCCTCATATGCTGATATTGAGGAACTTTCAGGTTTTTAAGCAATTTTCCATAAGGAGTACATCTTTCTCTGTGATACTCCGTAAGCTCTGTCAACCATTCTCCATAAAGCGTTTCTTTCTCCGCCTTTTCTGTAAAATATGGCTTCCTTTTAAAAATATCTTTATAATCCATCATAGAGGGCTTCCCCTTCCTTTTAGATTATGACTCCGTATTTTGCCAACACTTCCATTCCCTTTTCGTAGGAGGAGAAATTCATTACATCTGATGTGCTGATATGGATATCGTATTTCTCCTCAAGGTCCGCAATCAGATCCATATGTCCCAGTGAATCCCAGGTGCGAATTCCTCTGTATTTAAGACCGGGAAGGTCTTCTTCCTTCACTCTTAAATCCCGGATAAACATCCGGTTGTAAATCTCCAGATTTGTCATACTGCCTCACTCCTTTTCTCTTGCCATGGAAAATAGCGTTTTCATCATCATCTGTTTGCTCGTAACGGACAAAACTCTCTCTCCATACTGATTTCTACAAGTTCCGCTAAAGATTCCAATGTAACTCTCTTCCAATTCTTCGAAAGAAACAAACTGTACGGTAATTTCCAGAGTGTCCTCCCAATAGACCGGGCGTATGAACCTGGTATTATGCTCCATAAATATCGTTCCGCTACCAGGAAGGTTTGTTCCCATCAAAGCAGAAACCAGTGAATCTATTAACATTCCATGAACCAGTGGTCTGTGAAAACCAGCTTTTACAGCAATACTTAAATCCCAGTGAAGCCTGCTTTCATCTCCGGTCAAGCTGGCAAATACTTCAGCAGCCTCTTTTGTTATGGTTTTTTTCACTGTTATTGTTTCATGAAGAGATAACCTTCTCTTTTCCTGAACACCAGAAAGTACTTCCTTGTTTTGTTTTTTTAGTTCTTCCTCTAACAACTTAAAACTATCTTCATCCCATACCACAACGACCTTAACCCGTGCTTTTAAATTACTGATGTCTGCACATCTTCTACTGCAACCGCATACCACCACCCAATAGTCACAAATCATATCTCCTGACGAGGTTACGTATTCATGCTCCGGGTTTGCTTCTTTTAATGTAAGAATCCGTTTTGTCCTGTTATACAAAGGATTACAGCCCCCGCAGTACTTAATCCCAATCACCATGTTAGAGCCTCCAAAATCCAGATTACTTCTGACACTCAAGCATGCTCTGCAGCTCTTTTGCTGCTGAACTTAAGGGCCTGTTATCATCACTAACGATGCAGATTTTCCGTTCTGGAATCTGTTCATGAAGCTTTATTTCCATGATTTCCTTTCTCTCCAGGAATGGGATTGCAAATTCCTCCGGTACAAAACCGATGCCAAGGTTCTTTCTGATCACCGGTATAATTAAATCCATGGTTGCAACCTCAATGGCAGGCTGCATGGTAAGGCCGCAGGAGCGGTAAAATTCCTGAAGGAAGCCAAAGGTGGTAGAGGTACTGCACATGGTGATAAGAGGCAGTTTCACCACTTCTGAGAGAAACAGTTTCCTCTCTCCATATTCCTCATACCTGTTTCCCCCCACTAAAATGCTCTTAAAGGGCTTCACATCAACTACCCTTAACCGCTGTTCATTGTCAATTGGAGTGGTGATTATGGCCAGATCTATCTTTCCAGCTTTTAACTCGCTTAAGGTCTGCTCTGTATTGTAATTAAAAATATTGAGCTTTACCTGGGGATACTGCTCCTGGAATATCTTAAGCTTTTCCACCAAATAGGAACGCATTGACATTTGGGTAGCCCCAATATTAATATGATCGTGCTGTTCCCCCATTAATTCTCGCAGCTTTTCTTCTCCCTGCATTAATTGCTTACAGGCAGGAGCCACAAAACTATAAAGCAGTTCTCCCTCTGCAGTAAGAGTTACGCCTTTTCTGGACCGGATAAACAGCTTACAACCCAGCATGCTTTCGAGATTTTGCATGCAATATGTAACCGATGGCTGGCTCGTAACCAAAGCGTTGGCCGCCCTTGTAAAATTCTTGTATTTTGCTACATAGTAAAAAACTTTATAGTGCTCAAAATTAGCAGTCATACCATCCCCTCTTTCATAAGATATTGATATCGTAATCTCAATTGACAAACCGTCTCTCCATTGATAGACTACTATGCAAAGGAGGTTATTATGGATATTACACTGAATCAAATCGAATCTGTTCTTGATGCAAAGGTAAGGCCCTCTCTAGCAGCCCACGGAGGCGATGTAATTGTTCAAGGCCTAGAAGATGACGTTTTAAAGGTCAGATTAACAGGCAAATGTTCCGGTTGCCCCGCTGCTCACAGTACAAATGAGGAATTGATTTCCCTTGAGATTTGCCAGGCATTTCCCACCATACGAGATATCATTCTAGTGGAAGAAACTAATCCCGAACTAATCAACATGGCACATAAGATACTGAACCATCAGCTTTAATACATAGAATGCGAAAACAGCCATGTTACCTGGCCCGGAATCTTCTTCCGGGCCTTAACATGGTATCTTTTACTTCCCTAGTTCACGTTCTTTATCTAATTTTACGTTTCTGTTATAAAGCCACATATCATAAGTAATTTCAATAAAGTTCAAGAAGTAAAAGAACCAGGATAGGAAAAACAGCCAGTCGTTGCCGGACGGAGAATTACTATACAGCAAAAATTTTCTTACAATTCCAAAAATGTATCCAATCCAGATAAACATTTCAAAAGAAAGACTTTTTCCTTTTGCAGTTCTAGATACATATGACTTATGTATGGAAAACGGCCATGACAACCCGAAGCACACGATCATTAGCGTTTCCAATAAGTTAGAAATCATGATTATATTCATATATCCCCTCCCAAGTCTCCATTAGACTAAAAGTACTTCCCCAAAGCGCTTTTCAAATTCTCTCGATAACTCCTCACGGAATGCAGGCGCAGCAATTTTTATTAATTCTCTGGCCCGTTCCCTTAGGCATTTTCCCTTTAAGCGCGCAATTCCATATTCTGTTACAATATAATCCACATCATTTCTGCTGGTTGTAACCGCCGCCCCCTCTGTCAAAAATGGAACGATCTTTGAGATAGCACCACCCTTTGTGGTTGAGCCAAAGGCGATGATTGATCGACCCCCTTTTGAGGCAGATGCCCCTCTGACAAAGTCCATCTGACCGCCTACAGCAGAATACTGTTTTAGTCCGATGGCTTCCGCGCAAACCTGCCCCATAAGATCAATTTGCAAAGCGGAATTAATGGACACCACATTATCATTCTGGCTTATGACGAAAGGATCATTTACATAGCTTACCGGCATCATGCAGATGGCAGGATTGTCATGTACAAAATCATACAGTCTTCTGGTTCCCATCATAAAGGTAATGATCATCTTTTCCCGGTCAATGTTTTTCTTTTTCCCAGTTATGGCTCCTTTTTCATAAAGGTCAATGAGACCGTCGGATATCATCTCCGAATGAATGCCAAGGTCCTTTTTATCCCCCAGGAATTTTAATACCGCATCTGGGATTGCTCCAATTCCCAATTGAAGACAATCTCCATCCTTTACAAGAGTCGCAATATTAGCTCCTATCTTTTCTTCTACTTCTCCGATGACGGGACGACCATGCTCATGTATTGGCTCACTGCTCTCTACGATGGCTTCCAGATTACTTACATGGATAAAATTATCTCCCATGACCCTTGGCATATTAGGATTAACGCTTGCGATTACTTTTGTGCGTCTCTGTTCTCCCACTTCCTTTGCAAAATCACAGGATAACCCGTAACTGCAGTATCCATGCTCATCTGGCAAGGACAAGGTTGCTAAAAATACATCTGCAGAATCGGTCTGTGTTACGTAATTTGGAATCCGGTTGAAAAAGCAAGGGGTAAAATCACCCTTTCCTTCCGCAATAAAGCTCCGGCTGCGGGCCCCTACAAACAGGGATGTATACCTAAAATGTTTTTCCATACCAGGCTCAAAAAACTTACATGAGCCCATGTCGTGCTGCTGAACAATATGTATCTCTCTTAAATCCTGCTCAACCACATGATCAACCATAGCACTTACAAGTGAATCCGGTTCTGCAGCTGCATGAGCAATTAACACCGTATCCCCTGTTTTTATGATTTTTACTGCTTCCTGAGGGGATTTTAACTTTGATGCATAGATTTTTCTCCAATCCACGAAGTTACACCTCCTGATATTTTTCGGCAAAACGTTTTTCAAATTCCTCGGACAATTCATCCTTAAACTGAGGGGCTGCAATATGGATTAACTGACGAGCTCTTTCTCTTAATGTGTTTCCCTTCATCTTCGCAATCCCATGTTCGGTTACAATATAATCCACGTCATTTCTCGACGTTGTAACTGTAGCTCCTTGGCTCAGGTAAGGCACAATCTTTGAGATGGTTCCCTTTTTTGCAGTGGAAGGAAATGCCAATATGGATCTTCCTCCTCTGGAAAAGGATGCGCCTCGGATGAAATCCACCTGCCCGCCGATTCCGGAAAACTGTTTTAAGCCCATTGCTTCGGAACACGCCTCTCCCATCAGGTTTACTTCTATGGAAGAATTAATGGAAACCAGATTGTCATTTCTTCCTATAATAGCGGGATGATTGACATAGTCTACAGGTGCCATGAAAAGTCCGGGATTATCGTCTGCAAAGTCATAGAGTTTTTTTGTTCCCATAAGAAAGGATACGACCATTTTGTCTCTATTGTAATTCTTTGCGCTGCAATTGATGATTCCTTGTTCGTACAGTTCAACCACTCCATCGGATATCATTTCCGAATGAATGCCCAGGTCTTTTTTATTTCCAAGGAATTTTAAGACCGCATCCGGAATGGCTCCGATTCCAAGCTGCAGACAATCCCCATCATTGACTAAAGATGCAATGTGCTCTCCGATTGCCATTTCAACATCTCCGAGGTGAGGAAGACCTAGCTCCGGAATTGGAGTATCGTCTTCTACAATCACATCAATGTCACTTACATGGATAAAGCTGTCTCCCAGGGTTCTTGGCATATTGGGATTTACTACGGCAATTACCTTTGCTCCCTCTGCCTCTGCTGCTGGTTTTGTATAATCACAAGACACTCCAAAGCTACAATAGCCATGTTCATCCGGCAGGGATAAGGTAACTAAAACCACATTTGGCTGATTTACATTTTTAAAGAAATAAGGGGTCTGGTAAAAATAACATGGGGTAAAGTCCCCCCGACCACTATTTACGCACTCTCTTGTTCTTGCTCCCAGAAACAAGCTGTTTTCCCTGAAATGTTTTTCCATTCCAGGCTGAGCATAAAGAGAATGCCCCATATCTACCTGCTGAAAGATTTCAATGTTTTTTAGATCAGCCTTTACTGCGTACTCCACCATGGTATCGACCAACCTCATGGGTTCTCCCACTGCGTGCCCAATTACCACACGATCACCGGATTTAACCAGCTGCACGGCCTCTTCCATGGTTTTAAGCTTTGATAAATATATCTCTTTCCAATTCATACTTATATAACCTCCCAGGCATATTAATTTGATAAAGGAATATTGAAGTTTTTTTAATCCTTTATTTTAGCTATGGCTTTAGCAAGCTCTTTCTTTCTGCCTATATTGCCCTGGCGGGAGATCATGATTCTCTGTGCTTGAGGAGAACCAGCACCATGGAGAGATTCGGTTCTGTATCCAACTGCCGCAGTACCAAGTGTGAGATTTTCAATCAAACGTAAAATCCTTAAGCGATTTTCCGTAGAAACTCCTTCCACTCCTTTTAAGTACTTATCCACATACCCTCCGATTACCGGATCTTTTAGATCTTTTTCAGAAGGTGCAGTAACCATAAGGCCTCCTGCAATGTCCTCTGCCAGTCTGGCAATCTCATAAGGGAATCTGGTGACGTTCTGCTTACATACATTGGCAAGCAATAGGTCAATGATGTAATTGCCGGATTCTGTAGGCGTACCTTCTGCAGAGCAAGCAATGCCGCAGCAATACAACGTCTCATTTAAGTGAGTCATCTCAATTAGCTTATCCTTAATATGAGATACTTTAGGAACACCATTGTAATCTGCAGCAAGGGCCGTTGCACCGATTAAAACATCTCCAACACCAACCTTGCAGCCGCCGTAGGACTGTCTGTGATATCCTGCAAAGCGTTCTACTAACACACCAGCATATTCATATTCTCCGTCCATAAAGATACGGTCATTGGGCACAAATACGTCATCAAATACAACTAAGGCTTCCACTCCACCAAACTCACTGTTACCAACATCAATCTGGCTTCCTTCCGTCTTTCTGGTATCACAGGACTGTCTGCCAATGATCATTACGATTCCATCGGCATCGGTTGGAAGTGCAAAAGAAACGGCATAATCCTTATCATCAGGTCCCATAGCAACCGTAGGCATTACGATCACTTCCTGGGAATTGATAATACCCGTTTGATGCGCTTTCGCTCCTCTTACTACAATTCCATCTTCTCTTCGTTCCACTACTCTTAAATACATATCCAGATCCGGCTGCTCATGAGGAGCAAGGCTTCTGTCACCTTTTGGGTCTGTCATGGCACCGTCTACGGTTAGATCTTTATCCTGCACCATTTTCAGATACTTTTTAAAGTTCTCATGGTACTTGGTTTTGTACTTTTTATCGATCTCATAGGTCGTGGACCATTCCGCATTAAATGCATCCATACCGACACAACGCTGAAAGCAGGAAGCTGTCTTCTGACCGCATAATCTCTGCATTTTAACCTTTTTTATAAGATCGTCCGTACTTCTGTGAATATTGGCAAACCGGTTGATCTTACGCCCGTCTTCTAAGGTAACGGTCATTAAATCCTCATACTCTGGGAGCTGAGCCAGATCATAAGTAACCTTTACGGAATTAAGGGACGGTCTTAAAATAGGGTCATCTACGGGATTTTCTATCTTCTCCCCAAACATATAAACATTAAGTTTTAAACTACGTATGCTTTCTACATACTCTTCCCCTGTCATCAAAGCCATAACTATCTTCTCCTTTTTCGCTTTTCAGACTCTTTTTTCGTCTTCCAAGCGCTGCTTTATCATCAAGATCAAAATAGCTCCTTATAAATCTTTAAAACCCTTGGTTCATCTAATGGCACGAAATTGTTAGCCATAAGCCTTCCCTGGCGCTCCATCACGCTTTTTGTAAAAACCTCAAGATCTTCTGGTTTTACACCGTATTCATGAAGAGGTTTTTTCGGAAGTATGGTTCCTAACAAATCGTCTAGCTTGTCATAAACCACTTCCGGACCGCATCCAAGAAGTTTCGCTAAAAATTGGTTCATCACAGCAATTTCTCCATCCTTGCGGATCTCCATGTAGTTTTTCAAGACACCGGTAAACATGGCGTAATTGCTTTCTCCATGAGCCACATGGTACGTTCCTCCAAGAGGATAGCTGGTGGCATGAACCGCTGCACATCCTGCCGTTCCAAAAGCAATTCCCGCATAATTGCTTGCAATGAGGAAATCCTTCATAATCGGCAGCCTTGCATTTTTCCCTTCTGCCTCGATTTTTTGATATCCCCGGATAATCATCTCAATGGCCTTGTAGCCAAATAATTTAGTATAAGGGGTTGCTTTGGGAGAAAGACTTGACTCCACTGCATGCACCAGTGCATCAATGGAGCTGGTAGCAAAGACTCCAAAGGGAAGCCCCTTAAGAAGCTCAGGTAACAAAACCGCATCATCTGCATACATATGAGGAGAAACAAGTCCAACCTTTGTGCCAAGCCTGGTCCGGTTTACGATGGAGATGTTGGTAACCTCGCTTCCGGTTCCACAAGTTGTGGGAACGATTACCAGACCGCGTTTCTTTTCAATCTTATCTGGGAAGTCGTAGAGAGAATCCAGGGACTCACCTGCTGACACAGCCATAATCTTTGCTATGTCAATTACGGTTCCGCCTCCTATGGCAATGATTCTTTTGCAGTTGGTTTTAGCAGCTGCGTCTAAAATCGCGTCCACCATAACATCCGTTGGCTCACCAGTGCCGTAATCTTCCTGAAATATAATGTTTGCATCAATACCTAAAGCTCCAAAATATGGGTTATATATGTATTCATTAGTCAATACCAGATCATCGCTTCCCAAATTAAAATCCTTGGCAAATTCAGCGCAGGTATCGTAAGATGAAATCTGTGACTTCAAAATAACTTCTTTCATAAACGCACTCTCCTATGCAAAGATATCTTCATCAGACGGCTGTTCCCAATGTTTCTTTACAAATGCAATACGGCTCTTATTCATTAGATGGGTGAAGAACAAGTTCTCACTGATGGCATTGTTTCCCCAACTACCGCATCCAAGTGTGGTGGTGGGATTAAGAGAGTTTGCAAAAGCTCCTCCTGCCATGCTAGAACAGGTCTGATTGACTACAACTCGGCTTACGGGAAGTTTGATTCCTGCTGATTCAATGTGGGCTTTATCATCAGACTGGATATCTGCGGAATGGCCTTCGCCTTCTACTAATAGGTTATCGTAAGCGATCTGTACCGCCTCATCCCATGTCTTATAGCTGTATGCCGCCATCATAGGACACATCTTTTCCTTGCTCCATACCACACCTGCGCCATGTTTTTCCGGTTTTACAACAATGACCTTTGTTCCTTCTGGAACAGAGATGCCTGCCATATCTGCTATGGTCTTGACCGATTGTCCTACTACATACTTATTGATAATTCCGTTCGGGAAGACCACTTCTGCCAAACTAGCAATGACTTTAGGATCATCTATGTAATAAGCACCCTGCTCCACAAATTCCTTTATAATAGTGTCATAATCCTTTTCCGGTGCAATAATGCTTTGAGTTCCGGAGCAGATAATTCCATTATCAAAGATACGGCTGGCTATCATACGCCCTGCTGCTGCCTTATAATCGATTCCTTCATCGATAAGTCCCTGAACATTGCCTGGGCCTACCCCATAACTTGGTTTGCCGCTGGAATAAGCCGATTTCACAACTCCCATACCTCCAGTTGCGATAACAGCATCGCAGGCGGACATCAGCTCTGTGGTCAAATCAATGGTTGGTGCTTCCACAACTAAGAAGATGTCTCTTGGAACTCCCATGCGATCCAATTCTTTGTAATAGAGATCTGCCAGTGCCATGGCACATTTGATTCCTCTTGGGTGAGGAGCTATAATAATTGCATTCTGACACTTTACTGCAAACATGGCATTGCACATGGGCGTTACCACTGGATTGGTACATGGAGTGGCTGCTGCAATGACTCCCATAGGCTTGCCCACTTCTATAATTCCTGCCTCTTCATCTCTACCGATGATTCCAATTGATTTCTTCCCTTTTAGCGCATTCCAGATGTTTCTGGATTTCCCCTTATTCTTTGTGATCTTATCCTCAAAAACACCCATTCTGCTTTCTTCTGCTGCCAGCTTTGCCAGGGGTTCTGCATGATCAAAAACAACTTTTGCAAACATCTTTACAATTTCGTCCGTCTTTTCCTGATCATAAGTGCATAGAATCTGTTGTGCTTTCCTGGAACGTTCTACCAATGACTGAATTAATTGACTCATTTGGGCTTCCTCCTAATTTGTTATTAGTGATTTTTTTAACATTGTTCTTGATACTAGTTTAACTCCTTTTCTCAATAATTAGAAATACTAGTTTTTTATCATAAACGATAGGATTTTTATATACTTCTTTTTATGCACTTTTAACAACATCTTATAAGTGTATCATAGTATAAATTAAATTATTGCTATTATTTGACCACTTTTTCTTTTATCATTTGACATTTCAAACAGATGTCCAACTGATTTTTGTCATTGGATCTCTTCTGTTTTTGACAAAATACTCTCAAGTATTCCTTTATATGGTTGCAACTTTTTTCTTAAACACGAGAATAAATGTTAAAAAATAATCAAAAAAATCCAGGCAGTCATAGAGGGGGATTCCCTCTTAACTACCTAGATTTATAGTTGTAACAGATATTAGGCTAGGTGTCTTAAATCCAATCACCCATAGAATCTTCTATAAATACAATCTCATTTCTATAAAAATCCTCATGTCCTTCTTCTTTCATTGTTAGAAATGCTGCAAAAGCAACCGATGGATTGTTTTGCTTTGAGGCTTTAAATCTCTATAAACCCTTGATATATTCCCTCCGCTTAACTCCGTTAATGTCTCCATCTTACACCTCCCCCCTACACTTTCCGATACTTATGCTGGGGTCTTCCGACTTTGCCGTACTCCACTAATTTATAGATCTTTTCTTCCTTTTCCATAAGCTCCAGATATCGTCTAACCGTAACTCTAGCAATCTGAAGCATCTCTGCCAGATTTTCTGCCGTATAATATTCGTCTCCACCCACCTCAATTTTGCCCCAAATCGCCTGGTAGGTGTACTTATTAATACCTTTTGTAAAATCCTCTTCATTCTGGGCCAAATTTTGACCAGATAAGTACCGATCCAGATCCTTTTGCTCAATCACTTCACTGTTTTTAAAGCTTTCAAACCGGTCCTTATACTGTAATAGAGCTTCCTTAAAGCGTTCAAAACGAAATGGTTTAATGAGATAATCCACAACCCCATAACGAAATGCCTGCTGAATCCTCTCAATTGACTTATCTGCTGTAATTAAAATAATATCTGCATCCAGTCCCTGACTTCGAATCCAGTTTAGAAAATCCATTCCATTTTCATTGGGAAGATAAACATCAAGAAGAACCAGGTCCGGTCTCTTAGACAGCATTACCTTTTTAGCTTCCTCTAAATTGGATACCCCTTTGTATAAGGTAAATCCCTCGACTCGTTTTAAAAACTTAGAATTGATCTCCATAACCATAGGATCATCTTCCACAATCATAACTCCAATCAAGTCATTCCCCCCTTTCCATTGGAATAGCAATCTCCCACTGTACCCCTTCTTCTGACGTGAAACAAATGGTTCCCCCACATTCCTCAATAATTTTTTTCACAATGGACAATCCACAGCCTCTTTGGCCTTCCTTGGTAGAGAATCCCTGATTAAATATCTTCTCTCCTAACTCCGGACTGATACCATTTCCGTTATCCTGAACCCGGATGGTAAGGAATTGGTTTTCCTCAACAATCCGGATATCAATTCTCCCTGTTCCATCATTCTTCACCTCGTCAATAGAGTTTTCAATGAGATTACCAATGACCGAACCGAGATCTTGGGCGTTCATCCCCTCTGGTAACCTACTGAGCCTTGAGCTCTCATCAATCGTTAGCTTAATCCTACATTCCTCTGCTTTGTTGTACTTCGCTAGAAGTAGGGCAGATATGGACGAATCTTTGATCTGATTGGTAAGAATATGACTGACTTCCATTCTTATTCTGGCCACATCGGAGATAAACTGTAACGCCTCTTCATACTCTTCCAATTGAATGAGTCCTGCAATGGTATGAAGTTTATTCATGAATTCATGATTCTGGGCACGAAGCGACCAGGCAAGCTTTTTGACTCCAGTCAGTTCTTCTGCCATTTTTCTAACTTCGGTTTTATCCCGGAAGCTGGCAATGACTCCAATCACCTGACCCTTACTAATAATCGGAATCCGGTTGGTTAAAATCACCGTATCTTGAAGTTTTTGCTCGTCATCAAATTCTGCCTTTTTGGTGCTTAAGATATTTATCATACGGGTATTTGGAATCATTTCTTCCACGTTACGTCCAATCACCTGATTCTTCATCTCTTCCTTATCAAACCCTAAAATCTGAAAGGCAGAATCATTCATTAACGTGATACGGCCTTCCTGATCAATGGCAACAAGACCTTCATGAATGGCATCCAGGATTCCGATTTTCTCATGATAAAGCTTTGTAATCTCATCCGGTTCCAGTCCAAGCAGAATTTTCTTAATGTGGTTTGCCAGCAAAAAAGCTCCTATACTACCTGCAAACAGTCCCCCAAATCCAATTAATATAATGTAAAAGACAGCCAGATGTTTGGCCTTTTCAATGCGTTCTATGAGAGTGCCAACAGAGACAAAACCGATCTCCTGATTCTGTTCATCATACACCGGAGCAAAGGCTCGAAGAGACTTTCCTAAGGTTCCGGTAGCTTGAGATACATAAGTCTCTCCAAGACGAACGACTCGGTACTCATCTCCGCCTTCAAATATTTTTCCGATCATTTGAGGATTGGGGTGGGAATACCTAACCCCCTGATTATCTGCCACAATGATATAATCCACCAACTCCAGATTTTCAAGCTGCATATCTACATAAGAAGAGATTACCTTGGCATTCTTTTTTTCCAGGGCATTCACCACTTCGTTGGAATGTGCCACCAGCTCTGCCACATTCATGACATTGGTCTTTGCTTCTTTTTCTATGTTCCTAGTCATCCAGGATGCAACAAAGGAAATAATAATAGCAATTGATACAAATACAACTGCAATGACCAACAAAATCATCATTGATTGCAGCTTCATTGGTTTTTTTCTATCCATAGCACAAGTGATCCTTTCTCTACTTATTGTACCAAATTATACGTTGTATCACAATGTCATTTCTATCGTGCCATAGATACGCAAAAGATACCCCCAAGAGAAGCAAACAGTTCAATTTCATCGTCTGCTTCTATGGGAGCATCTTTATTATGATGTCTGAAACATTTTATTTGGCTAATTCTCCGCTGCCTTTTGCCTCCATGAGTTTCATCTGCCTCTGTCTCATCTTTTTAAATACAAAGGAAACAATAAATGGACAGGTAATTGCCGATACCACACAAGCTGCTGCTACCTGAGCAGTTGCTGCCGCTGCAACCACCGCAAGGGAAGGATCTGCTGCTGCAACCGCCTCAGGCGTTGCCACCGCATTCCCGGCTGTGGAACCAGTAGCCAGACCAATGATCGGTTCTTCCTTAAACAGTTTTAAAAGTATGTATGCACCGATTCCTGTAAAGGATGCCACAATACCAAGAATAATACCAGGTCCTCCAGCTTTTACAATGGTTTCAAGGTTCATTCCAGCTCCAAGTGGGAAGGAAAAGAACGGAATTAGTAAAAGTTTGCTGCTTCCCAAAAAAGATCTCATATCGCTGTCAAGATTTCCTAGAATCATTCCAATGACGATAGGTATCATAACGGCAACCACAGCTTGCACAGGAACCACGGCTAGGCCGGAAGCCCCTAGTGCAACCAAGGTAAAGAATGGGCCATCTTTAATGGATAAAAGAGCATATGCTCCTACGTCTGTTTCATCACCGTACTGAGAGGCAAGAGAAGCATAAAGGCCACCGTTGCAATTGGTTAATGCCGCTAGTACTGCCAGGGGTGAAAGTCCAAGCACACCAGCCGAACCAAACACCTTGCCAACGAGAATACCAATTCCTGCACCTACGATAAACTTACCTGTAATCAGAATAGCACCTTTTTTTATCGCCTTAGGAGCCAGTTTAAAATGAATCTGGGAACCGATTAAGAACATGAAACAAGCCAAAATGGGCTGTGATGCGGATTTACTAAATAAAGCTGTGGTAAATCCTCCTAACTGTAAAAACTGTGGAAAAAATGTATTTACGATAACCCCCAGAAATAAGGGAACTACCATCATGCCACCCGGAATCTTATCTAGTGTTTTTTTAATTGGAATCTGCATAGCTCAATCCTCCTATTTTTCATACAAGCCTCACCTTTCCTGCCAGCTATTGATGCAGGTAATCAAAAAGCCTCTTCTATATTCTGGCAACACCAGTCTCTCTGGCTGCTTTTTTCACAGCTTCTGCCACGTTATCAGATACCTTTTTATCTAATGCATTTGGAAGAACGTTTTCATCATTTAATTCCTCATCTGGAATCATGGAAGCAATGGCGTAAGCGGCTGCTAGCTTCATTTCCTCATTGATCTCCTTGGCTCTTACTTCCAAAGCGCCTTTAAAGATTCCTGGGAAGGCTAATACGTTATTTACCTGATTTGGGAAATCAGAACGTCCGGTTCCCATGACCTTCGCACCTGCTTCTTTTGCAAGATCAGGCATAATCTCTGGAGTCGGATTTGCCATTGCAAAGAGGATAGAATCCTTGTTCATGGAGCTTACCATTTCCTTACTTACGATGCCAGGAGCGGAAACTCCAATAAATACATCAGCGCCCTTTAATGCTAGACTTAAATCCCCCTTTAAATGATCTGGGTTCGTGATTTTAGCAAGATCCTGCTTTGCATAATCAACATCTTCAATTCCATCATATAAAATTCCTACTTTATCGCAAACAATCAACTTGGATACGCCGCATACAAGTAATAGCTTAGAGATGGCTGTACCTGCTGCACCAGCACCATTTACTACCACAGTAACATCTTTGATGTCCTTGCCTACTACCTTTAGTGCGTTGATTACACCTGCTAAAACAACAATAGCAGTTCCATGCTGGTCATCGTGAAATACAGGAATATCAAGTTCTTTCTTTAATCTCTCTTCTACCTCAAAACATCTTGGTGCGGAAATATCCTCAAGATTGATTCCGCCAAATCCTGGTGCAATCATTTTAACGGCTGTTACAATTTCATCTGGTACTTTGGTGTCCAGACAAATTGGAAATGCATTGACACCAGCAAATTCCTTAAACAATATGGACTTACCTTCCATAACAGGAAGACCAGCCTTTGGTCCGATATCTCCAAGTCCAAGAACTGCTGTTCCATCTGTAACCACTGCCACCATGTTGCCCTTTGAAGTATATTTATAAACATCGTCCTCATTTTCATGGATCTTCCGGCATGGCTCAGCAACACCTGGTGTGTAAGCAAGGCTTAAATCATCTCTTGTAACTACCTTTACCTTAGACGTGATCTCCATCTTTCCTGCGTGACGTTCATGTAACTTTAAACTCTCCTCGAAATAATTCATAATGAATCCCCTTCCCTCTCAACTCAATTCTATCTTTTGTTGTTTTTGCTACAAAACGAGAATAACACATACGTATTATGATGAAAATATTATTACCATAAAGAAACCATTAAGTTCATATTGTTCATTTTGTGAAATATTAAACGGTTTTAATTCTTTTTTTATAAACTTTAAACAATTTAATTTGATTTTCAACTTATGAAACCTTATGAATGCAATTCATCAAATAACTACAAGATCTGTCAGGAAGCGCACGTCAGTTGTAATTTATCACAAAAATAAGACCGAGGGTTCTGAATCGAATCCTGCGGTCTCATTTTTTTATTGTTTCTGTTATTTTCTTATCCCTTTTTCATCTACTTCAAAGCCATCTACTTTTGTGCTTTTAGCTAGAGAACCGTCTGTGTTAAAGTAATACCAGTTCCCTTGGATTTCCAAGTTGTAACATCAATTACGTGAATCATTGCAAAACAAAACACGGGTATATAAATGAATATTGAAAATTATAACTATAATTGCACACGGTATAAAAAAGCATTATAATTATACATAATAATCCATAAATCGGCAAGACGAATATCTTCTTAGAAAACAGAAGATTCGAAAGACAATATTTTAGACGTCTGTGAGGAAGGTGAAACTATGATTACCATACAAAAAGAAGGCTTTCAAATTTATATTACAAAGACTCATCGATGTGCCTGTTATCTTGTTGAGACGTCAAAAAAACGGGTACTCATCGATACCAGTATGAGATTCGAACGACATATTGTAAAGAAATGTATACAAAGCACTGGAACCAAAGGAATTGATGCGATTTTTCTAACACATAGCCATACGGACCATGTGGCAAACGCTCTCTATTTTTCCAATGCATTTCATTGTGAAGTCTACATATCAAATGAGGGAATCAGTAATCTGAAAAATGGGCATTGTAAAATGCCAAAAGGGATCAATGCATTCAGCAAGGGGATTTATTGGGCCGAAAAAAAATTACCCTTTTACGATTTTACACAGTTTGATGCATGCCCCAAGGTGAGAATTCTAGACGATGAGGTGGTAAAATATTATCTTGGAGATTCAGCCGAATTACTGAAAACACCTGGGCATAGTGATGATAGCATATCTATTTTACTAAATAGAGAAATTGCCATTGTAGGTGATCTAATGGTCAATGCTTTTGGTAACCTATATCCTCCTTTTGCAGATGATGAATCAGCCTTGAACGCCTCATGGAAGGCATTTCTAGACACAAAATGCAACGTTTTCCTCCCTGCTCATGGAAGACCGATTCATCGAGAGAAACTAATCTCCTCTTATAAAAAATACTTTCTATCTGCTAACAAAGAGTATTCATAATCGGTCACTGCTCGTTAATCGAATTGCCTGAGGGAAGCAAAAAACATTCATCGGATCGTACTCTTTATTAATCTGCTGAAGCCTGTATATATTTTCACCAAAATATTCTTCTTCATAGTCTGGCAAGCAATTATAAGGAAAATTAATATAAGATCCTACCGTGAGTTGTTTTAAGTACTGGAATCTTTCATTTACCCAGCTTCTGTTGACAGACGCATATCTGTCTTCCTCCCATACGGATTGAATTCCCATTATATAAGCTGCATCTCTGTAATAAAAGGCCGTGGACGTTCTGTCTATTTTACTTATGTTACCTCCAAGGGCATAAACGCTCACCGCAGCAAAAATCGATCCTTCTGCTCTCTCCTGAATGAGTTCAACAATGGATTCGATTTCTTCCATACGGTATCTCCTCTTTACAAATCTGCCCGTAGATTGAAATTTCTCTGAATCAGGATATCCAGCCTGAATCTTCTGTATGGCTTGAAAAAACGTCATTTCTTGGAGACTTAATACAGCGCCCCCCAACGCAAAAGGCTTAAGAATTTCAGCGGCTTCTTCGGCGGAGCCGTAGAACAGTCCTCTGCCGTAAATTCCCTTGCCATCGACAGCGGAGTTATATAGGCTCCCATTTATTGTTATTCTTGGATCCAAGTTGATGAGCCAATCCTGCCAGGTATCCAAAAAACTTGTCATTATTTTGGGGTCAGCATTCAAATACTCCAAATCAACAAGCGTTACCCGTGTAACCTTAAGTGGCAATTGAAATGTCATGCTGGTCACTACGCCAAAATTACCTCCACCAGCGCCTTTAAGCGCCCAGAACAGGCCAGAATTATGATTATCATCAGCCTTAAGAAGCGTTCCCTGATAATCTAACATATCAATTGAAGTCAGGCTGTCACACCCAAGTCCCATAAATCGACTGGAATACCCCCAGCCTCCACCCATGGCAAATCCTGCGACTCCTACGGTTGGGCAGGTTCCTCCAGGGAAAGGATATCCTCTTTCGCCCAGATAATTGTAAAGCTCACGGTTTTCTACACCGCTCTGCACAAAAACAGTATTTTTTGATTCATCCAGTTTAATTCGTTTCATATAACTGACATCTATAACCAGTATCCCATTCCCATTGGAATATCCCTGATAGTGATGTCCTCCGGAACGAATCCGTATGCCGATGCCATGGCTCCTTGCCCAACAAACTGCATTTTTAATATCTTCAACAGAATAACAATAAACGATTATAATAGGGTATTTTTGATTCGCCCTGTTCCATTCCAGCCTTGCCTGCTCATATTCTTTATTGCAAGGAGTTATAGCCTTGCCAGTTAATCCATCTAGAATTTCTTTCATATCCATCACCTGCTACTCTAAAAAATTTACTAAGTAATATATTATATGATTGCTGATATCTTAGTTGTTTTTAGGCAAATTCTATGTATGAGTATCGAGCGGTAGCACTAGAATAACTTCTCAAAAAAACAGGGACGTTTTTCTAGTCCCTGTCTTATTGTTATTATTTTTTTATAGTTGCTTTATAATCATCCACATTCTTTTGAATGGATTCTTTCACTTTATCATAACCGGCTGCTTTTAACTTCTCCCTCATCTCATCGATAGCAGCTTTTGGATCTTCATATTTTCCAAAGGCCAACTGTGGGATATATTCTGATAACACGCTTGCCATGGCGGACATTTCTGCCTCTACGGAATTTTTATCTATAATTAGGCCTGTGTAAGGATTTTCATAAGCAAACTTATTGTAATTCTCAATCATATCCTTGGTTCCATCCCACCACTGAACATCCTGCAGTTCCAGATCATCATTACGTCCGCACCAAAAGTTGGCATCCAGGGAATCCTTACTCTTATCCCAACCTTCCGGGTGATCTAATTTTCCATCGGAAGTAATCACGTAATCAACGCCCTCGATTCCGTAGTTGATCAGCCGATAACATGCTTCATCATTGCGAAGCAGATCATAAACCATGAGCGCACGTTCTGGGTGAAGGGAATTGGCGGATATTGCTGCTGCACCATGAGTTTTTAAGGGTTTAGATACATTGTTATTTTCCATTCCCCACCAATACATCTTTGCATCAGAGCCAGCCTGTTTCAGGTCCATGTTTGGTCTTATCTGGGAATAGAAGGTTTGGGAGTGATGTTCATCAGAGCCTGAAGTACCAGCGTACATTGCCTCTCTTGTCTCACCATCATAGTTTAATACATCTTCTCTCCAAAAGCCTTCCTCGTTCCATTTCTTCATAAGCTCTGCTGCCTCATATATGACATCCCCTTCCATATAGGGGGACATAATGGTAAATGGATCGTCTTTGGAAACTCCCATCCAAAATTCATAATTGCCCACATTTACACTTGGAATCACAATATTCTCTGTTTTGGAATTTAGATATCCTCCTAATAGTCCACCAGAATTGTTCTTTCCAGCCACATCCCAGGGAATTACATCTGCTTTGTTGTCCTTGATCCATTTAAAATACGTTCCAAGATCTTCAAACTGTTTGATATCACCATTCCCTATCCCAGATTCCTTTGCCCAATCTCCACGGTAAAATAGGCCGTGGTTTGTATACTGGGTATAATGATCCTCTGGAATGAAATAAATCTGATCTTGATATTTACAATATTTCCAGTCATCCATGGAAGAGACCTGCTCATATGTCTTTGGAGCGTAAGTTTTCAACATCGACTCTGACAAAGGCATAAATGCGCCTTTTTGCGTGTTTTCCCATGCATATAGCCAGTCCGTTGCAGTCGTGATGATATCCAGGCTCTTATCTCCGCTTAAAAGCTGTACGTTATACTGGGTCTGCCAGTCAGCCCACTCCACATAGGTCAACTTAAGCTCTGCATTGACTTTTTCCTTTAATATAACATTTAACTTCTCTAACATGGCTTCGCAACGTCCATTGCTTGGTTTATTGCCTAACACAAGCATAGTGACTACCTCGTGTTTTGATGTATTAACGCCTCCATCCACCCCTGGTGCACTGCTTTCCTTCTTTTCTCCACAGGCGGCTAAACTAAAGACCATAATTCCCGCCAGAAATACGGCTGCGAATTTCCTTCCTACATGTTTCCCCATACATTACCTCCCATATAATTATTTATTTAATTTCCGCTGCATCACACTAGACAAGTAGCGGATCTCGCTAACCTTTAACAGCCCCAATGGTAATACCCGTAATAAAATATCTTTGAACAAATGGATACAGAAATATAATTGGCCCTGTTGCCACCACAGCAGTCGCCATCTTAAGAGTATTGGTCGGCAGATCTGTGATGGTAATTGCTGCACCTGCCATAGAATTTTTAAGCTGGGCCGCCGTATTTACTATGTTATACAGATAATATTGCAGCGGCTTATAGGTCACAGCTGAGCCAAGATACAACATGGAATTGTACCACTCATTCCAGTATCCAAGAGCCAGAAAAAGTCCAACCGTGGCAAGAGCAGGCTTTAACATTGGAAGAATCAGGGCAGTGAAGATCTTAAAATCGTCTGCACCGTCCATTTTTCCGGATTCTGTAATTTCATAAGGAACAGACTTGGCAAAGTTCTTCATAAGAATAATTAGCCAAGGAGTCATCAGAAGCTGAAGAAATACCGCCATATAACTCCCTTTTAAATTCAGATACCGAGAAACCCAGATATAAGTAGGTGCCATACCTGCTGTAAAAAGAGTCGTAAAATAAATAAAAAAGGAAAGGACATTTCTAAGGGGAAAATCCTGTCTTTGCAAGGCGTAGCCCGTCATAGCAATGAGAAACAATCCTATGATAGTCCCACACACCGTCATTAAAATCGTCACCCCATAAGAGCCTAATATCATCTTTGGATACCGAAACACCCAGCTATAAGCAGTCATTGTAAACCCTTTTGGCAACAAGCCAAATCCTTCTCGGTTAATCACCCCTTCATTGCTAAAAGAAGCAGATACCATAAGTAAAAATGGCAATAAGCACAACAACGAAAACACAGTAACGCAAAAGTAGGAAATCATCCGAACAACCGCAGTGCTAGCCGTCATTTTTACACCTTTATTTTTCATACTTCTCCCTCCTAAAACAATGCATAATCCGGATCAATTTTCTTCACCACCCAGTTGCTGAACATAACAAGTAAAAAGCCAAACAAGGACTGGTATAATCCGACTGCAGATGAGGTGGCAAAGTTATTTTGATTCATCATTGTTCGAAATACAAAGGTTTCAATAATATCCGTAGATGGAAACAACTGAGAGTTAGCCGGTCCAATTAGGTTGTAGAACAGGCCAAAGTTTCCCTTCATAATACCCCCCAGTGCAAAGAGCATGAGTATGATAAAAGTTGGTTTTAAGCTAGGTAAGATGATATAACGAATTCTCTGCAGGCTGGTTGCGCCATCTACCTCAGCCGCTTCTACAATCTGAGAATCAATTCCACAAATAGATGCAAAGTAGACAATGGAGCCATATCCTGTTTGCTGCCAGATATTGCAAAGAATAATGACAAAGGGCCAAATCCCGGCCATGCTGTATATCTTTACTGGATTTCCACCCGTTTCCCGTATCAGAGTATTCAAAGCACCCGTATCATAATTAAGAATATTAAATGCCAAAACTCCAATCAGTACCGCTGAAATAAAATAAGGCAAAAACATGATTGTTTGAGATACTTTTTTAAACCAGTTACAACGGATTTCATTGACCATGATTGCAAGCGTAATCTGCAAGAAGTTCCCCAACAGTATAAATGACAGATTATAGAATATGGTATTTCTTGTTAGCAGCCATAACTGGCCGGATTTTAATAAAAATTCAAAGTTCTTAAATCCAACGAAAGGACTCCCAAATATTCCATCTCGGAAATTATAATTGGTAAATGCTATGTAGACGCCCGGCATAGGACAATAGGCGAAAATAATAAAGAACAGGACCGCTGGCAGACACATGAGCATTAACACTTTATTATCTCTTATTACCTTCCCTAATGGCTTTTTGTAGGGCTTTATGGTCAATTCCTGCTTTCTTCCCTTCACGTTCAATCCCTTATCCTCCTTTACCCATGAGATAGGACTGCTTAACTTGAAACCGGTTTCAAGGAAAGCATACTATCATATTTTACTACGTTATCTTTTGACAAGAATCTCTTATTACCAGTTCCGTAGGAATTATCTGCCTTTTTGGAATTTCCATGCCTTCCAAAACACCCAGAGCTGTTTCAATCAAGGCATTTCCATACTGATCGTAACCATAATCCATACTGGTTAAACGAGGAACACTGGTTTTGGCAAGAAATGTGTTATCAAAGCTTACCACTGAGACATCTTCTGGAATACGCAGGGAGTGCTCTCTTAATGATTGTATGATACCCAGTGCAGTTAAGTCATTGATTGCAATGATAGCGCTTGGGAGTTTTCTACCAGACTCAAGCATCTGGTTCATGGCCTCGTATCCGGACTCTAGTGAGTAATCTCCGGTTTCCACAACATCATACGGACAAAACCTAGTCCCATGTCTGCAAAGGAAGCTGCGATAACGAATCCACTTGGTTTGGGTGGATTCTACATCGTTTTTTCCTCCAATCATACAGATGTGACGATGGCCGTTGGAATATAAATATTCCATCACCTGATCCATTCCGTTGATTTCGTCTAAGTTTACCTGATAACAGTTGCCGCCCTCTAACTTTCCTGTAATGACTACAGGCATTAAGTCACTGATACGGTTAATTCTTTCTGCATATGCGTTATCGGTAATCAGTTCATCAACTCTGCCGCCCATAATAATTAACGCATCAATCTGCTGACCCACCATCTTATAAAGACGCTGCTCTTCCATCTTCATATCATTCATATAATTACTAAGCATCAAGCTGTAATCTCGTTCTCCCGCCGCCCTCTCACATTCCACTGCAAGCCCTGCATAAAATGGATTGCGAATATCTGGTATCAACACTCCGATAATTTTTGATCGGCTGCTGGTTAATCCTCTTGCCATTGCGTTGGGACTAAAATTGTATTTTAAAATTAGGTTTTCTACTTTTTTCCTTTTTTCTTCACTGACGTTGGCATTTTGGGTCAATACCCTGGATACTGTGGCAGGTGATACACCTGCTTCGTTGGCAATTCGATAGATACTTATCTTTTCTCTGTCCATCCAAATTCCGCCTTTTGCCATAATTGCGCTAGCTCCACATTGCTTGAAACCGGTTTCTTGATATGGATAATAATATCTGCAGTATCAACCTTAAATCATTGATGAAACTGCAGATAATCATGAACTAGGAGTAAATATATCAGATTTAACCAGTTATATTTTTGTGTATTTTATACTAATATACCACTAATATTATATGTATTTTAGCTATTTTTTATGATTGCTTCTATTCGCAAATAAGAAGCAAAAGTTATCTTATCCGACAAAATCATGCAAACAAAAAAGAGATCAGTATCAATAAATGATATCAGATCTCTTTTTTATAATTTCCTTAAGCCTTATTCTATTTCTATATCATGCAGAGTATGTACTTGTACTTATAGCGGATTTTAATTGCTTTACTCTTTTCGCACCCATACCTGCATCTCATTTTCGCCCCGGTTTGCCCAGGCATAGTAAGGTACAAAGGAAAGCTTTAAAACTTCTTTATATTCTTCCGATGCATCGTGATATAAGGTTGCTTCCTCCTGGCTCACGATCTGTCTGTATCCGCCCATCTTAATGCAGGTCATCATGGTTCCAGCGATTTCTCTTTCTTCTATTTCAGCAGATCCAACTTTGTTGGCGCTTAACAAATGAAGATTGGCCCCATTGTCAACTTCCTCCATACAATATACAATCGGTCCTCTCATTATGGCTATTTTACCAATCGTTTCACGCACAAGAGGATTGGCTTCCAGTCGACGGATCTTCATTGGAAAATGAAGTTTCAATTCTTCCCCCTTCTCCCATCTTTTTGTAAGGTAGAGATAGCCCTGGGATTCCTTTTTCTCTACTCCGTCAGCGCATAAAAGTTCATATTCCTTTCCCCACCCCGGAATGCGGACTGCAACAGTAAAGACTTCTCCGGTTCCTTGTATTTTTATGTCAACGTCTTCTTTCCAGGGAAGATCTGAATGGATGCTGATTTTAGCAACTGTTCCATTTACCTTCTTTTCGATGCTTCCTCCAATATAGAGGTGGATAAATAAGGTGTCCTCTGACTCGGTATAAGCATAAAGACCTATGGAGCTTAAAAGTCTTGCCAGATTTGGGGGACAGCAGGCACACCCAAACCACTTTTGTCGTACGGTCTTTACGTGAGCTTTTCGTTCATCTCTACGACTTGCTTCTGGCAACACCTCCAGAGGATTTACGTAAAAGAAGCTTTTTCCATCCAGCGCCATTCCGCTTAAAACCGTATTATAAAGGGCTAGCTCCATTACATCCCCATATCTGGATTCTGGATTTATTTGAAGCATTCTTCTTGCAAAAAACATAAGACTTATGGACGCACAGGTTTCTGTATAAGCAGTGTCATTTGGAAGATCGTAATTAAAAGAAAACGCCTCTCCAATATGAGTACTTCCAATTCCCCCTGTGATATACATCTTTTTACTTACAATACTGTTCCACAGTTGTTTACAGGCTTCGTAGAGAGTTTCGTCCTCAAGGCAACGGGCTGCATCTGCCATTCCAGAATAGAGATATCCTCCACGAACCGCATGACCAACCGCTTCCTCCTGTTTCCTAACAGGCACATGGGCCTGATGGTATTCGTAACGAATCTTCCCCTCCTGCCCTTTTTTAACTGCTTCCGGATGTTCCTGGTCAAAATAATAAGGCCTTGTCCCCCGCTCATTGATAAAAAAGCTGCTTAAGCTTAGATATGTCTTATTCCCGGTAGCTTCATAAAGCCGTACCAGAGCCATCTCCGCAATCTCATGACCGGGATATCCTTTGCATTTTCCTTCCGCTTCACCAAAACGAGCTGCAATGCAGTCAGCAAAACGTTCTGCTGCTTTTAAAAGCTTATCATTGCCAGTAGCCTGATAATAAGCTACCGCTGCTTCTGCCAGATGCCCAAAGCAGTATAATTCATGATGATCACGCAGATTGGTAAATGCCATATCTTTACCGTTAATCATATAATACGTATTAAGATAGCCATCCTCTTGCTGAGCATTTATGATAAGGTCAATGGCTTCCTCTGCTGTCTTTTGAAGTTCCTGATCGGGATACTGTTCCAGAGAATATGCCACGGCTTCCAACCACTTATATAGATCACTATCCTGAAATACAAATCCATAGAATTGCTCTTTTAAGTCCTTTGGATCTTCTGGAAGTACTTCAAAACCACGATACGTATAGGAGGGTTCTTCAAATGCTTCTCCCAACCTTTTTCGTTTCTCATTTAGCCGTCCTGCTACCTTGAAATTTCGTATGCAATAGCTGGGAGCAGCATCTGCGACTTGGTCATTAAGGGCTTTCCACTGATAAGGAATCATTTCTTTTCGTACCAGATTAAGCTCCTGCTCCCAAAAATAATCGGTTATTTCAATCTGGCTTAAGGGCAACGGATTGTTATACTTATTTTTATCCATTCTTCTCTCCTTTTGTATTTAAAATCACACCTTTTATAACCTTATCTTATCAGATGATATACCCGCGAACCATTGCTAAAAAGGAATGAAACATGTAAAATATGGAATAGGGAACCAAGAGACTCAGAGTAGAAAAGGAAAACATTATGCTTGAATTAGAAAAAATGGCATCACGCCATCTCACAGGAGCCAATTACGTCACTTCCATCAATGGCATGATTCACCCAGATCGTATTATGACAGATCACGATTTTCTATACATACTCGATGGGACCTGGGAGATTATGGAGGGGGACCAGACTTACCAGCTTAAAAGTGACGATCTTCTTATTCTTTGTGCAGGACGTCACCATTTTAGCAAAAAGTTATGTAACCCAGGAAACCGCCATATGTATCTACATGTACAGCCAACAAAGCTAGAGTCCTTCTTTATGGCAAATCAATCCTTAGACGCTCCTAAACACATGGAAAAAGCAGAACATATATTTTTATGCCCCACACTGATACATTGTCAAAATCATTATAAGATACGAGATTATTTTCATGAGATTATCACCTGTCATTGGTCGAAAGATCAGGAAAGAGAAAACCGCCTTACTCTACTTTTTAATTTGCTGATATGTGAGCTGGCAGAGATTGAATCTGGTTCCGCTAAATACAAAATTCAGGATACTATGGTGGAAGAAATCATTCACCGAATACACATTACCCCTCAGTCTTTTCTCACTTTGTCAAAAATTGCTAAGGAACATTTTATCTGCGCACGCACCATTAATAACCGTTTTAAGGCCGTTTATGGAAAAACCTTTCATTCTTGCCAAATGGAGATTCACTTGGATATGGTACGGCAATATTTACTCTCCCACCCGCATTCCAAACTTCATGAGGCAGCTTTGAATTTTGGGTTTTATGATGAATTTCATCTTAGTAAAGCCTTTAAGGCTCAATTTGGATTATCTCCCAACCAATACAAGAAATCTACAAACAGCCCATTGGACAAATAAAAATCATGGTGCCAGAGTCTGTTTTGGCTCTTGCACCATGATTTTATATTTGATTTAATTTTCCTTATCAACCAAGATTTTTGATATGCTCTACCGCATTTTTTCCAGCCATTCTTCCGCTGTTGACTGCAAATCCTAAGCTGTTTCCAGGAAGTACGAATACATAATCTGGATTGCAGATGGAATAGGCATCGGTACCAGCTGCATACAAACCAGGAATTGCTTCTGCTTGTTCCGTAACAACCTCAGTTTTGTCATTGATTTTAATTCCGCCCATACTGCCGTAAGCGCTTGGGGCAAATTTCAGAGCATAAAATTTATGACCATCAATGGGCTTCATGTATCTTTGCTTTTTATTAAATTCCTTGTCAATGCCGGTCTTACATGCCTCATTGTACTGATGCATTGTCTCTGACAATCCTTCTTTATCAATTCCGGTCTTTTTAGCAAGTTCTTCTATGGAATCAGCCACGAACAAAACATCACTTCCGTTTTTCATGTGCTCTTCCATTTCCTGATTAAAGTAAGACATATCCATAGATGAGGTTACTACATTAATTAGATCCAGACCGTTTTCTTCATACCGTTTCAAAATCTTATCATCTACGATGGAAAATACAACACGGTTTTTCTGACGTGCTATGGCATTGACGGAAAATACGGGATTTTCCACCACCTCTTCGTTGTAAAAGCGTTTGCCCTCAAGATTTACAAACAAGTTCGGTTGACGGAATGGAAGCTCAATGGGTGCGTATCCCCCTGTATTTGGCGCGAAAAATACAAGCTCCATGTCCATATAGTCTTTCCCAGCTCCGGCATCCCATGCCATCTGAAGACCATCTCCTGTTAATCCAGGGATTCGATAGGAGTATAAATCCTTTCCCCATTCATAAGGGGTATATTTCTTAATGAATTCAGGACTGTCACCAAATCCACCTGCACAGATAATAACGGCTCCGGCATAGACCTCTAGTTCTCCCTCTTTGTCTGTGGCGGTAACACCGATAATCTCTCCATTATCCTTAATAAGATTTTTTACCGGAGTTTCCAGCATAATGGTGACACCAAGCTCCTCAGCTCTTTCTGTCATTGCCTTAATCATAGTCGCTGCTGCACGAAGTCCTGGATTTCCGGTTTTTGGCTTAATAATATGCCATGTTGCTTCGGAGCCTGGGAAATACTTGGATGGCAAAGCAAACTCCACCCCCATTTCCCCAAGCCATTCAATGGTTTCAGAGGATTGGTCAATATACTTTTTCACAAGCTTTGCATCAGATCTCCAATGAGTATAGTTCATAAATTTTTTAAAAGCACTTTCTCTTGTAAGATCAATCAAATGTTCCTTTTGAAGCTTTGTTTCCACGCCGAGAAGCCCCATTGCCATGTTGGCACATCCCCCAGTGGTATTTGCCTTTTCCAATACAATAACCTTTGCACCATATTCTGCCGCTGTAATTGCTGCCGCAAGCCCTGCTGCGCCTCCGCCTACTACTACAATATCCCCATCAAATTCTCTCATGTTACTTCCTCCTGATTTTCTTTTATTCGCTTCTTCTACGTCTTTTTTGAGACATTAAGCTACCTTGAATGGAATCTAATTGAGCACTTCCCACTGGCACTGGTTCTTTCGGAAGATTAGGCACCGAAGCACTCGTTTTTAATATGGCACCAGGTTTACAAGCCATTACACAGTCCCCACACCTTGTGCAGGAATCCGGATTAATAATATGAATCAATCCTTCTCCACCACGAATGGACCTTGGCTCACATGTCTCTAGACATTGATTGCAACCATTGCATGTCTCTGGTGCTACATAGTACGTAATGAACTTTTTACAAACGAGAGCATCGCAGCGTTTTCTTTTTATATGCCGTTCAAACTGCTCTCTCTCATCATCTATAATTTTCTTTGCAATCCTTCCCACTTCCCTGCCATAATCGCAGGCAGAGCCTATGGACATATCTTCTGAAATCTCACTTATGACATCAATATCTCCATCCCGCCCGCTCCCTAGGGTAATGGATTCAGTCAAAACGGAAAGCTGTAAGATTCCTTCCCGACAGATTACACATTCTCCACAACTTTTGCGGCGCAGTGTATCAGAGAGCGCTTTTAGACGATCTACCGGACATGGGTTTTTTACTTCTCCTTCATACACGTTAGAGATAAAGTCTTTGATTTGATCCACAGACTTTTCTTTCCACCGATCTCTTTCTTTTCCTATCATGATCCCACTCCTTCTCCTACTTGATTTTGTAGTGTATCCAAAGCTTCGGCCTTGTGATCTGGGTCCTTAAATCACATTGCAGACACCTTCCAGCTTCCCCACATGCAGAGGAATCATTGTAACAGTCATCCATGCACTCGTTTCGGTTCGCCTCCAGAAAGCCTTCCTCTCTGCCAAGATACTGGCTTGGTATTACATCATTTGTCAGCTTATCTTCAATATCTCCATCCCCATTTAACTCCTGGCCAATGACAGAGGCTGCTTTTCGACCTGCGGCAATGGCCTGAATCACGGAATGAGTGCCATAGACGGCGTCCCCAGCAGCAAAAAGATCGTTTCTACCAATCACTTTTATTTCATTCTCTGTCGCAATGAGATTGCCTCTTTTAACTGGGACATCCCAATCCTGTGGGATCTCTGGCTTTTGCCCGGCAGCAAAAATAATGGTATCCGCTTTAATTACGTGTTCAGAATCCGGCTTTAGAATAAGCTGTAATTTTCCGCTCTCATCAAAAGTAAAGGAGGATACCTCCTGGCACCTTACCCCTGTGCCTTTATCGTTTAAGCCTTCAATCCTTAGAAAGGTTCTTCCATTTAACAACTTGACGCCTTCTTTTAAACCTTCCAAAATCTCATCTTCACTGGCTGTCATGGCCTCTCTGGTCTCTAGACATGCAATTACCACTTCCTTTGCTCCTAACCTTATGGCTGATCTGGCACAATCAAACGCAACATTTCCTCCTCCAAGGACAACCACTCTGTCACCCACCAGCTCTGAGGACCCTAATGACACGCCTTTTAAGAAATCAATATTTTCATAGACATTGTTATAATCTGCACCTTCTATTGGCAGACGGTTTCCTTTTCCTGCACCTACTGCAAGCAATATTTTATCAAACCCTTTTGCCTTTAAATCCGTTAGGGATTCTATTGGAGTATTGGTCAATATGGTAACTCCTGCCCGTATTATTTCCGAGATTTCCTCCTGGACAGCTTCTCTTGGAAGGCGGTATTTTGGTATACCCGTGGTCAACATACCTCCTGCCACTGGCAATCGTTCAAATACGGTCACCTCATGTCCCAGTTTTGTCAAGTAGTATGCTGCGGTCAGACCAGCGGGTCCGCTGCCTATGACTGCAACACGTTTTCCTGTCTTTGGTTTAAAATTTGCACGCTCTCTCCAAAGTCCCTCATCCTTGTCTGCTGCAAATTTCTTAAGCTCACGGATGGAGAGCGACTGGTTAATCTCTTTCCGTCTGCATACGCTCTCACAAAAAGCCATGCATACATACCCCAACGAATGGGGGAAGGGTGCTTTTTCCCTGATGATGGCAATGGCGTCCTGATATCTCCCCTCTTTAATTGCCCGGATGTATCTGGGCACATCCGTATGAGCGGGACATTCTGCCTTACATGGAACCAACTCAAGATCCCAGTTCAGGTTTGGTTTCAATACGCCTTCTTTATCTTGTAACGCTCCTGTCGGACATACTTCCACGCAGGCCCCGCAAAAACGGCAATGTTCTTCTTCCATGGAATGATGATTTTTAATATCCACCATAACTCTATCATCTTCCGTCATCTGATAATCAAGTACATCAACTCCCCGTAGCTCCTTGCAGGCTCTTACACAGCGGCCGCAGGAAACACAACGGTTTAAATCTCTTACAAACAATGGATTTGAAGTATTTACTGGTACACTGTTTAAGGTTCTTCTAAGTCGTGAGGTGCTGACCTCCAGGTATTGGATTAGGGACTGCAATTCACATTTTAAATATTTGGGACAGGTGGTGCAGTCGTCTACATGATTTGCCAGCATCAGTTCCATGGAAAGGCGGCGCATAGCATTCAATTTTTCTGTCTTCGTATGTATTACCATTCCATCTTCCACCTGAGTCTTGCAAGATGTCCTGATTTCCCCACCCCCCTCAATTTCCACCACGCACAGCCGGCATTCACCCACATCTGGCAAATCTGGGTGATGGCACAAGTGAGGAATGTATAAATCCGCCTCTAAAGCTGCATTTAAAATACTTTTGCCTGGATCAACCTCCAAAGAATATCCGTCAATTGTAATTGATATCTTTTCCATTAAAACCCTCCGTTCTGCATTTCCCAATACACAAAATAACTCTTATTGACTCTTTTTATTATTAATCTATAATAGACTATATCGTCTACCCTAGGGGAAGAGTCAACTAGAAAGTGTGAAAAAAATGACAAAACTATATTCGATTGGGGAAGTAGCACGTATTTTAAATATTCCTATAAAAGCTTTGCGCAACTATGACCAGATTAATCTGCTGAAACCCTCTCAAACAGATGCTTTCACAAAGTATCGCTACTATAGCTATGATCAATTTTTTATAATCGATGTAATTCGTTATTTAAACAAAACTCTCAATGTTCCACTGGAAGATATTAAAATTTTGATCAATGAAAGCAACGGAATTGATAAATTGTTAACGATTTTAGAGTCACATCAAGACCATTTAAATCAAAAGATCAATGATCTGGAATATTCAAGAAAAGTCACGAATGGTCTGATCACTGATTTGAAATATCGAATGAGAAATCCTGAGAAAATCGAGATATTTGAGCAGTATCTCCTTGCAAGAACGCTCTATTATAACGAATTGAATGTTTCCATTTACGACCTGGATAAATACGTCAGCCGCAATGCTATGGATGGCTTTAATAAGAACAATAACGAAACCAATGTCATGTGCACTTATTACTCCATTTCGGAAAAACAAGCCGACAATCATCTTCAAGTAAGAGGCTTTGGCATATTTTCTGATCATAAAATATCTGGGCTAAAATGTAAGATTCTTCCCGAAGGCCGGTATATCACGAAACGATTTTTATACTCCGAAGAAAATCTTTTCACAGCTCTCAGTGAGCTGGTCCAGTTCACAAAGGAACGAAACATTCATATCGACGATCATGCATATTTAGTATCTAAAATGGTGAACGTTTCCGTTGCTTCCAAATACAATTATTATATGGACTTGCAGTTACTGCATTTGTTACATGAGAATGAGTAATCAAGCCACGTATGGCGCAAAAAAAGCTTCTTCCATTTCTGAAAGAAGCTTTTTAATCCTGATATCATAGGCAGGCCGCACCAAAGAATTCTAGCAAAACAGTCAGATATCCCCCTCTGCTTTGACAGCCTCCTCGTCGAAGCACAGATACTGCCTGGGATCAAATCCCATGGTCTTAAATTCCGAGCTCAAATAGTCAATGCGGACAGGCGTGATCTCAATCAAAAATAAAACAGTGGGTAATTTTTTTAAATTCTCCATAGAAATCTTTTTTATCGCCAATAAATCCATATATTCCTTTGACCAAGGCTCAATAAGACGGGCGGTACCAGTAACCTGCATCCCTCGCAGATTACCAAATCCAGTATAGCTGTTAAAAATTGCCAGACTAACATTGTTGTTACCTTCCAACCCCTGAAATTTCAAACCGCCTTCTGTAAACAACTTGAATTTTCCATCCTTGAATTCGTATTCTATGGGAGTGCAGCGCACAAAATCATCACAACCAGTCGCTAATGCGCATGTATTGTGGGCTTTGATAAACGTCACCATCTGCTTCCATAAGGTATCCTCTTCAAGTCGGAGGGACTCTTTCTCCTTTTCACTCCAATAAGACGCTGCTTTTTTATAATCCATAAATACCCCCCTCATTGATTCATTCTTTTTTTCTATGATAAAGAAATAATAAAACCTTATTCTCTAAGCTTCATTTTCAAAACGGGAAAAGGATTTCCCATCTCATCAGCCTCTTTACGTTCAAAAATTGTAAAGCCAAAATGCTTATAGAATTTTTCTGCATTTGGATTTTGCTCATTTACATCGACGTATGAAACTCCATATTCCCAAATCGCTTTTGTAATCAACCGCTTGCCTATTCCTTTGCCAATGCAGACTGGATCAAGAAATAACATTTCAAGCTTATCTTTTGAAATCCCCATAAATCCCACTGGTCCTTGATTTTCGTATGCCACAATCAGATGATCTATTTCTCTTATTGCAGCTTCTACAAAGGGGCGCAGGGCTATAATGTCATTCTCATTTAAGAATCCATGAGTAGCTATTACTGAAGACTCCCATACAGCGGTTAATTTGTCTACTAACAATTTCTTTCTGATTGGATTTTCAACTAACAATTGATACCTCATAATTTCTTTTATGTAAAGGTGTAACAGTTATGAAACACTCAGCCTTAGGGGGCATTTGATCCTATATATGACGTCCTATAACTCCATCTCTTTCATAATACGCCTCTTTCACAAAGATTACCAAATAGTTTTTAACTACATTATCCCATAGATGTGATAAATCGTCTAGTACGCACTTGTAAATACTCTCCTTACTTCATTGTATGTATTTACTTCGAGCACAATGTATTAAATAATAAAGACACAAAAGAATCAAAATGATACTAGAAAGGTGGAACTTATGAAAACTCTCGTAATTTTTGCCCCATTTAAAGCAAGTGCTAACCATATGGGGTCAGTTGCTTTGCCTTATTTCTCAGTTCTTGGAGCCTCATTTCAAGCTAGTGATGAAGATATTAATCAAAGTGCAAAAGACTATCTAAACTATATTTTAAAGTAACTATAACCGGATATTGATATTAAAAAGCCCAGTCATAAACCATATGACTGGACTTTTCTTCTAGATACGATTCGATTTAAAAATATAATAATTTAACTGAACTGCTTCAGGATTCGGATAAAATGATTGGCTTCTCTTAAGACATGGTCACCCAGCAAAGGTAAGATAATACTGCGTATTTTACATTCTGAGATTCCACTGGTCCCAGCTTCCTTAAAATCTTGATACCTTAAGGTTTCTTGCAACGTCTCACCCGTGATCTGCTCAATGGTCATATCGGTTGCCGACCTCGCCTGTTCCAGCAAAGTGGCATATTCCTGTGCAAAATTGTTTGATGTATTAATCAAATCCCCTTCTGTGGGATCTAGCAACCCTCGTATGAACAAAGCATGTTCCATCATGATCTGATCCCAGAAAAGCTCCGTTTCTTTTACATTGGTATCGGGGCTTTCCCCACTATCTAATGTAGCAAGCTGACTTCGATACATATTAGCTTCGCGCAATATGTGATCTATGAGCAAAGGATAATTAACCGTAAACATATTGCAGGATAATACATCATTTAATACTCTTGTTTTAAACTCAATAAGGCCGTCCAATAATGGCATGGTCTGAGCGTTAAGTTGTCTTACCTGCTGTACCATTTCCGATGTAATCTGGGGATCTTCCATCCCAAAAAGGTCTGCTTCCATTCTTGTGATATCCTGATTAATTACAATTCCAGTAAAGTTCTGTGTTTTTTGTTCCGTCCCCAGCGTATACTCGGTTACAAGCTCACCAGAGGATACTACGTTTGGAGATATGATTCCGTTTCCTAAGACAACTGCATTGTATAAAACCGTTTCAAATTGTGTTTTAAATTGATCCGCAACTTTTGTAAAATTAGCATTTGCCGGTGTGAAACCAGCTTCCAAGAAAAGGGAGTGTTCTTTCATGATTCGGCCAAAAAACAAGTGTAATTCCAAAGATAAGATAACATATTGCTGTTGATTTAACATGATTAACTTCCAGAAGCAGTTTTTAATATAATATGACGAATCTCGTAATTTCGTTACACTAGTAGTCCCACATATTATTTCACGGAGACATATTCATTTCCTTCTATATAAAATCTCCAAGGAAAGTCCTTAGCCTCCTCCGCGTAATCAATACCAATGCGTTTTGTCGTGACGATATTAAAATCTTCAGATTCTCCATCTTCAATATATACTACACTGCCACACAAATCCATACCATTGAAGTTTCTATCTATGGAGAGCGCGCCACAAAGCTTTCCTGGACCGTTAGTAAGGCCTCTTCGTTGGCTCATCGTCAATTGATCATATGCTTTACCAAACCTCTTTTGCGCCATCCATTCTTTTCCTTCCAATGGCTCAACCGCTCTAACTAAAATGGCCTGAGGTATTTCCTTTTCATTAACGACCACATTAAAGCAACAATGCAGCCCGTAAATCATAAAGATATAAGAAATTCCTGGTTCTCCATACATAACCTCTACTCTTTTAGTTCTTCTGCCATTGTAGGAATGGGCTGCTTTATCCACCACTCCCATATATGCTTCTGTTTCAATAATCCTGGCAGAAATTCTCTGTCCCTCTATTTCATGTACAAGTACCTTACCTAAAAGCTCTTTGGCAACTATGATGGAATCTCTATTATAAAAATCTCTATCAAGTTTTTTCATTCTACCTGCCTTTATGAAATCATTACATAATTATTCAAGAATATAGGAGCAGCAATAATCAGCTACTTCATCAGCAGTCACTTTAAACTTACTGTTTGATGGTACTTCGAATGACTGTCCAGCCTCATAACTAGTCCAGCTCTCGGCACCTGGTAGCATTACAGTTAGTTTTCCTGATAACACTTCCATTTCCTCCTTTTCGTCTGTACCAAATTCATATTCACCTGGCAGAATGATTCCTAATGTTTTTCTTGTTCCATCTTCCAGAAAAACGGTACGACTTGTTACTTTTCCATCGTAATACACATTTGCCTTTTTTATTACTGTTACATGCTCAAACATATCCATAATGTATCCTCCAATTATCAAACAATTCTAATCTTATAATGTTACATAATTCTAACGATGAGTCGGCCGGCTGTCAATTACTATTTTATAATTGAGGATGATGTGGCAAATAAAACCTTTGACTTTATATTCCTGTATTATTGCTTATTCATGATTCTACACTATATTTAAGTTTTGCGCAATTTTATATTTAACGAAATAAGAGCATATATCTAGTCTATAAATGGACACACACCTGCTTTTTCATTGCTGCCAAATAGCAGGAGTTTTTTCATTGTCTCCACTCTTACCGCTTCCACTGCCGCTGGTATTAAATCAGTAATTCCTTTGCCTGAGTCTGTGAATTGTCTCATTACAGCCTCTGCTGCTGCAGAATTAATATCTGTAAAAATATTGACTTTACTAATTCCATCTATAATTGCCTGACGAAAATCATGGTCCGTTAAACCTGAACCACCGTGTAATACAAGGGGCACCGTTACCTCTTTCGCAATTGCCCGTATCCGCTCAAAATCCAGTCTAGGTGGAAACTTATAAGCTCCGTGGGCATTCCCAACGGCAACCGCCAACGCATCCACTCCGGTTCTCTCTACATAATCTTTTGCCATCTCAGGTTCCGTATAAAAAAGTGAAGGATCCGTTCCCTCATTATCTCCTACATGCCCTAGCTCTCCTTCTATTGTGGCGCCATACTCATGGGCGATATCAGCCATCTCTTTCACTTTCCTCACATTGTCTTCATAAGAATCAGTGGAACAGTCATACATAATAGAGGTAAATCCCAACTCCAGAGCCTTTAAACACGTTTCCTTATTCAGCCCATGATCCAGATGGATCACGACCGGAACCTTTGCTTTTTTTGCCATTGGAAGTAGAAAATAAGAAACCTCCTCTAAGGGACCATAAGGAAATAATACTTCAGCGGTTCCCATAATAACAGGAGATCCACTCCTTTCTGCGGCATCAAGAATTCCTCTTGCTAATTCCAGATTGACCGCATTGAAAAGCCCTACCGCATAGTGATTCTTTTTTGCCGGAACCAATACATCCTTTAAATTAACCAACATTATAATCACACCTCTTTCTAAACTATTTACACTTTTCCCAGCCATCTTTTATCTTCTTTTCTAATTCTTCCAAAGGCATAAGACCGCTTAATGCATCGTATTCCGCTACACAGGAAGCCCCCGCTGCCGCAGACAAATGTATGGACTCTTCTATGGAATACGCCTTTAGCATTGCCGTTAAGAAAGCCGCGATGCAGGTGTCACCTGCCCCCGTTCCAGAAACAATTCGTTTGGGCTGATAGCTTCTTTCAAACCCTTCCCGGTCCGCCCAGCCCAAAAGGTCTAGTTGAATTTTATTCCCCACATTTCTCAAAACACTTTCTTGTGCCGTGCGATAATACAATCCTAAAGCGCCACACTTAATCAGCAATACTTTTGCCCCATACTCCATGCAGCGATCCGACAGCGGTTTCACATCCCTTTCTACCTCTAATATTTCTGTGATATCTCTTCCTTCTGCCCGCTCCTGCCACTTGGCAAAACGTTCCCGATCAAGCATAAAGCATAGCTCTTCTGCACTTGGTTCAAAGAAATCAACATAGGGTAAGACTCTCTTTAACACGGTTTCCCAGTCGGTTTGTCCTGCTTTTGAATTGGCATCAATTGCTGCCATATCAAGGGAGGTTGCTGTTCCTGCAGCTTTTACCCGCTTCATTAAAGCAACAAGCTCATCTCCATTGTTTTCATACATGGACTTCATCAGTGGAGGATATCCAAAATGAAAGAGTGCTGCTTGTTCTAATTGTGATTGGGGAATATCTTTAGCCAGGAACCTATGGTTTGCTCCAGAATTGTGCAGAAATATCCGGTCGATTCCTGGGATCGCAAGAATTACAGAATAAGACGTGGATTCTGTTTCCGAAATCAGCATTCCCTGCTCTAAACCATAACGCCTTACTATATGTAAAATCATATCACCAAAGGCATCTCTTCCGACCTTACCAATTAAGGTCACATCTGCGCCAAGGATCTTCATAGCGAGTCCTGTGTTTGCTACTGCGCCACCGGTATGTACATTGGCTTCTCCCATTTGAATCAATTTTCCTGGTGAAAGTATTTCTGAAAGATTGTTCCACTTGTTATCTGGAAATGTGGGGGTAATATCCAAGCAAATATGTCCAGCTACGATTACTTTCTGTATGGGAGTTTTATTCTTCATAGTCTCCACCAAATGGTTTTTTCCCGCCTGACCTCCTTAAAACCACATCGTTTTAAGATTCTCTGGGAAGCAAATCCATTGAGATAAGTTTCCGCAATGACATGAGCGATGGTTCCCTGCATTAACGCCCAATCACACATTGCCTTTACTGCCTCTGTCATATAACCATTATGCTCAAATGCCTTACCCAAACCGTAACCAATTTCAACTTCCATATCCACATCAGGAGTGTTTTTGAAAGCAGCAGAGCCAATCACAACTCTATCTGTATTACGAATCAAAAGCCAAATGCTATGCCAAATATAGTTATCAGGATCTCTTTGCACCAGATCAAGTTGGCTTTTGATTATTGCTAAGAGATACCCTTCTAGCGGCTCTCCCTGATAAGAACAGTTCATCTCCTTTTCAAGTCCGGCTATATTCTCCACACAAAGTTTCAATGCATTTGGAGTCAAAGGAATAAGTTCCAAACGATTTGTCTCTATCATAAACTGCCCTCGCAATCCTAGTTTGATTTTTTGATACTTTTGCAATTAATTTTGATTTTTAGAAACGATCCTTTTCTTTAGTTATATCAGAGAGAACCTATGTAAAAATAACAATCTTGCTTCTTCCTATGTCTATTGTTGCGAAATTATGGTAAAATAAGGCAATAAGCGGATACACTTTTAGGCCTCTTTATCCTGCTATTTTCCTTGGAAAGGACTTCTCTTATGCACGAGAAAAAAGAATTTGAAATCATTATGCATACCACCATGAATTATCTGGAAATCTTTCTTGTTGAGATGACGGCTCGTGCCCCACACGGACACGATGATTTTGAAATTGGCATCCTTTTGGAGGGAAGCCTGACGATCTATATTGAGAAGGAACCCTATGAACTTCATGCCGGAGATATTTTTATTATCAACCGATATCAGGTTCACTCTTTTTTAAGTAAGAACAGCCGGAATCGAATTCTGGCATTTCAAATACATACAGATTTTTATCGGAGGGTTAACTACCAACTTGGATTTTTGTATTTTAAAGACAATATTTTTCGCAGTGGTGTCTTCTACGACAATCTTTACGAGACACTCCTATGCTGCGCGGATTGTTATTTTTCCACCACGAAGCATAAGGATTTAAAATGTTCCAGTATTTTATTTGAAGCACTGTATCGGCTCTTAAACAATGGCACTTATACCATGTGGTGTGAAAAAACCACGGTCACCGCTCAAAACAACTCTCTTCGTTTAAACCGAATCACAGAATACATATCAGAGCATTTTAATGAATGCCTTTCACTTCAAGATATTGCAGGACTTGAAAAAATATCCACGTATCACGTTTCCCATTTCATTAAAAAAATGCTCGGCATCTCCTTTCAGGAATATCTCAATCAGATACGTTTTGAACATGCACTGCAAATAATGAAACATTCAACCCTGAGCATATTAGATATTTGCATTGAATCCGGTTTTTCCAGCAGCAAATACTTAAATCAGATGTTTCAAAAGAATTTTGGCTGTTCTGCAAAGGAATACTTAAACATGAAAGAAAAGCCATACCTGACTGGCATGACTCTTCCCATTGGAAATATTGAAAATCGTTATTCGTTTGAACAATCTTCCTTTCTATATAGTAAACTTACGAGCCGGGAATCCGTTCCGCTTTAAAAGTACCGAGAAAAGGCATCTGGCAGGAGAGCGGCACATTACTATTCATCTCCCAGTAGTATATCAGCAATCCGCTTACTGGCAAAACCGTCTCCATAAGGATTGCTGGCCTTGCACATCTCTTCATAGGTATCTTCGTCATTTAGCAATTTACGAATGGAACGATAGATATTCTCTTCTTTCGTCCCAACCAAGCAGAGTGTGCCTGCTGCAATTCCCTCTGGCCGTTCCGTTGTATCTCTTAGAACAAGGACTGGTTTTCCTAGACTGGGAGCTTCCTCCTGTATCCCACCGCTATCGGTTAACACCAGATAAGCCCTTGCAAGAATATTATGAAAGTCCAGCACCTCCAAAGGTTCAATCAGATGAATACGCTCTTCATCACCAAAAACAGAACGAGCGATTTGCCTGACAAGAGGATTTAAATGGATGGGATAGATAACTTTTACCTCTGGATTTTCTTCTATGATTCTTTTGATTGCACGAAATATCTGCTGCATCGGCTCTCCAATATTTTCTCGCCTGTGGGCTGTCAATAAGATCATTTTGCTACCAGATGCCCACGATAGTTCCTCATGATTATAATCTTCTCTTATTGTAGTTTTTAGCGCATCTATCCCGGTATTACCAGTGACATATATCTTCTCAGCAGCTTTTCCTTCTCTGATCAGATTTTGTTTTGCTCGCTCCGTCGGTGCGAAATGATAGGATGCAACGATGCTGACTGCCTGCCGATTGTATTCTTCTGGATAGGGCGCGTTAATATCATACGTTCTAAGCCCTGCTTCCACATGGCCGATTGGAATCTGCAGATAAAAACAGGCCAAAGCCGCAGTGAACGTAGTGGTGGTATCTCCGTGAACCAAAACCAGATCCGGATGCTCCTGTTCCAGGATAGCTTTCATTTTATTTAAGATATTGGTTGTAATTTCAAAGAGCGTCTGTTTTTCTTGCATAATAGAAAGATCATAATCCGGGATTACTTCAAAAGCCTTAAGCACCTGATCCAGCATTTTCCTGTGCTGGCCCGTAACACATACACTGATCCGGACATTTTTCCTACCTTTTAACTCTTTAATAAGAGGGCACATTTTAATTGCCTCCGGTCTTGTCCCAAATACAATCATAATGTTCTTCATATTAGATCACCTCTTTCATTTGTTCCTATCTTTCATTAAAAAGTGTTAATTGGTGTATTCGTAAGCCAGCATTGCCATAATCTGATCAAATGCTGTTATACCAGTTCCATCCTCCATGCCAAAAGCTCCATGATAGACATAAGATGTATTAACAATTCTCATCGTTTCCATTTTTCTAAGTGCTTTTCCCTGCAGATCCTTATCCCCTATTCTTTCCGCAATCATAGCGGTCAGCGCATAAATTGCTGTGGAGTCATAATGATATCCGTCTACTACCTTTCCTTCCACTGTATAACGGGCTTTAATCCCTTCCTTGTTCATCTCTTCCTTCAGCCATGTTATGCTTTCTTTCGGCAACAAATCTGCTTCTGCCATGTGGAGTAAGGTAACTAGTGCCTCTGCCATATTCAAATCATCCGGTTCATAGCGGTTGGTCTTATAGTTATACCAGCTATAGTACAAAGGAAAGCGATCACTTATTTTGCCCTCTAGTATCAGCTTTTTTGCATTCTCATATGGCTCTTTTAAAGTCTCATTTTGCAATGCTAACTCAGACATTGTTTTTAAGTCTCCATAACAAAGAGTAAAGCGATTTGCATATTGTTTGTACTTTCTATCGTAAAAATCCACATAACGCCCTTCTTTCACTCCAAATCTCGGGAAACTACTGGTGTAATTACGGATAGGTTTCTCATATCCTCCCCACAGACGATTTGCAGAATTCAAAGCATTAAGGATACGAAGATCATCCAAAAGAGAATTTACATTGGCAGCTTTTCCATCGGCGACTTTCCAGGCGGTCAATCCGTTTACGTTCATCTTGGAGGTAATGTAAGAGAACGCTTTATCAAATAGATCCCTATCGTTTCTTAATACAGCGTATTCCAGCATTCCTCCCTGAGTCTCACTTAAAACATCGCTTTCCTCTGTTATTTCTCTAGAGGTGTTATAGATGTTGTGGACTCCGCCTTTCTCATCCATCATATTGGCGGTGATAAAATCGCAGGTTACCTTTCCACTTCCTTCTATGGTATCTTTTAATAATCCTTCAAATACAGAGGTGTCTGTTATCTGTTTGGCACTCCAAGCTCTTAGTATACCTTGTTTATCCAGAAATAACGTGGTTGGTATGTTGTGAAGGCCCAATGTATCATAAGCCTCTAAATTATTATCATAATATGTCCTTATCCCAATTCCCTGCTGGGATAAATACTTACTGGCTTTTTCTTTGGTTTCTTTCTTATGATCCAGCTTATTGATAAGAACATAATTGATGTCTCCATATGCTTTGGCTATATCAAGAAATTGATTCAGAGAGGACATTTCCTTTTGACAATCCGGGCACCAGCTAGCCCAAAAGGTAAGAATGGTCACTTTCCCCTCCCATTCCTTCACAGACACAACCGTTCCACTCTCATCCTCAAAGGAGATATCAGGTATTTTTTCATTTAGATTGCAAAAATCAGGAAGGAGGCTTGTTTTATCATCTAGATAATTTTCCTCTGGTTTTACTTCCTCCGGTCTCCATTGTGTTGCCTCTGCACTGCTTTGATTCAACCCATTCTCTTTTTCAGAAGGAAAAAATAGTAAAAGAATGCCTCCTGCAATAACAGCCAAAGCAAGCAAACAAAGAATGATAATTAAGAACTTTTCTATTTTTCTCAATGGAAGAACTGGTTTCATTTTGTTTTTCTCCACTCAACATGCTTTATTTTGCTTTTCAATCTGTTAACTGCTTTCATCTTTCCCACATTGACAGGAATCTGTTTTTCACGCTCTAGAATTTTTTTCAGCTGGTCATTATCTTTCTTAATTGGATCTTGAGATATTATGATTTCCTGATTCTCTTGGGTCTTCGGAGGTTCTATATATTTTTCAGAGACTGTTACAACCACATTGCCATTATCAATGGCAGCTTTCATATCAAACGAGTTTGTCATACTTTTATAACGGGTTTTAATCGCCTGATGCTCTTCCTCTTCAAACTGCTTTAATACATGTTGTTCTTTCAGTCGTAGGGTCTCTTTTTCCTGCCTTAAAAGGTCAGAAGATCTTACATATCCTTTTGCATTTTCAAAAATATAACCCACACCTACCGAAGCGACAATCATCATAACCGGAAGAACATGAAAATGGTACCTGTTTTGACTTTCTACCAGCAGATGCATGCCCACAGTTCCTAGATAAATAAGAATGGGCACATAGAGATAAGAGCCACTTCGCTGCAACAGATAGATGAGTGTCATGAAGGAAAACAAGGTAAATACCATATACACAATATGATTGGTCTCCATGGCAGAAGTAATAAAGCCAGCCCGCTCTAGTGTCAAATTGTTCTGTTCTTTTAAAAAGGCCAGATTCCAGGTAGCCCCGTAATCATCGTTTCCCCAAAGCAATTCATACTTGTTTATCAATAAATCAAAGATTGCCTTGGAATTGGAATTTAATCGTTTGATTGCCTGATCGCGACAGGCGATCTGAGCCTGTATGGGGGAACCAGTGCTGTCTAGATTCGCATACAAAAACTTAGAATCCTCCTCATTCCAGCCGCCTTCTGATTCCACATTTAGGCCTACCAGTAAATTATAGCCAAAGGATTCACCAAAGGAAGGCACGGACCGATTGATGGCTAATTCTGTATTCGTAGTGAGGACATTGGAAAGAATCAGATAGGACGCCAATATCACCAATCCCCTCACCCAACCTCTTCCCATGAATTGTGCCCAGATGGGTATGCTGTTTCTTGGAATGTTAGGCAGCTTCATCTTCTGTGGAACGATACAAATTAAGATAGCAATCAAAAGGATCAACGCCATGGGCCGAATGGCAGAGGTAACAGCAATAAGACAACCTAAGACAATATGAAGAAGAATGCCTCTGACTCCCCTTTTTGTAGCTGCATCATAATCCATTACCAGATGCAGAAATAAAAGAAGAGATAGATAAAGGAAGAAGGTAAAGGAGTACTCGGATGCAAGCATATTAATATAGAGAATTTGAGACGGCCAAAAGGCCGCCGCGAAAAGTGCAATAGCACCTACTAGCTGACCGCCCAATTTCCTGCCAATCCGGTAGATTATAAAAACCGTTCCTAGGGAAAACACAAGATTTGCTAGCTGACCATTGTAAACACTGGTTCCAAACACCTGAAATACGTTCTTTAAAATATAACAATAGCCAATGATATGAGGAAACATAGCAATATAATTACAATAACCCTCGCCCTTTTCTAAAAGCGTTCCATGTTTCATCATATCAGCAACTTCATAATAGGTTTTATAGTCCGACGCCGGTTCCATAGGAAGATTGACAATTACAGCGTATCGAAGTCCAAAAGCCGCAAGCAGAACCAATATTACATAAACACTCTCCATTCCAATGGAAAGGTTTTTTCTTTTTAAAAGCCTGGCTCCAACATTTAGTCTGGCAAAAAGCAAAGCAACAAAATGAACCCCTACCCAAGTAAGGAAAAAAACAAGTATGAGTATCCCTTTTCTAGCATAGGGATATAGCTGATTTTTGCTTATATCTGAAACACCGCAAATCAGAATATAAGCCATTCCTACGACTGATAATAGGATACATAATTGATAGAACCAGTTTTTTTCCAGTTTCATACTTTCCCTCATTCTTTTTCAGGCAGTATTAATTGTCCACTATTATTGACCTTCGTTTACACTTCCAGTTACTTCATAACTTCTTTTACTCGTTCCGTTTTCGGTACATGCGTATCCGAATCAATATGATAATTACTCCAATTAACATCATGGACATGGCTGAGGTTGCAATAATGGTAAATATCACAGATCTTTTATTTTGAACCAGTTTTTCCAAGGGTGCCGGTTCTGCCTTTACGGCTGTTCCTTGAAGGAACTGAAAGGCAGTGGTATGAAAATCTGGAGCAACGATCACACAATCCTTTGTAAGTTCATTTCTCTGTTTGCTGTGTCTTAAAAACTCCTGGATATGAAGTAACGTTTGGGCACTGCTCCCAGTGACCGCCAACATCCCCCGGTTTAGAGAAAACGGTGATTTCAATAGTTGCAAGACTCCGATTTGACCTGCATATTCCTTAGACAAAATAAGCTGCTCATTGCTTTCAAATCCCGCTCCATCTGGGGAATATTTAAAACTCAGCTTATCATTGATCTGGGGAAGAAGCGCATTTCCACCAAATGTACCTGCGGTTATGAGATTGTAATCCCCATCATCTTTTTTAAATTCACTGGCTTTTCTTACTAAAAAACTGCCATAGGGCTTGATTCCATTGCCATACATGGCGACCACCTGTCCAAACAGATTAAGTTCATCTCCTGAGGGTTGATCGGAAACCACCATCATGACATTGTTAAACTTTCCCTGATTGCGAAATGGGGAACCTATCAAATCAAAGAATAAGGAAGTATCTGAGGAAGGAGGTAAAAATATAGTAGATTCTTTGGATACATAAGCCCAAGGCATATCACCCTGTCTTGGCGTGCAGATGAGATCCGTAATTTCTAGATCAAAGGATATCTTTATGCTATTTGCAGCCGTTCCTACCATATCACCTGGGATTTCAAAATTAAATTCATCTCCAGAGGCATTTTCTTTGCTAAGTCTTCTACTAGCAACGGGAACATCTCCCCAGTATACGGTCATTAAGGATCTGGTAAAATCCAGGTTCTCACTGTATCGAAACTTAAGTGCCAACTTTCCACCATCAGAAAGCACAAAATCTTGTGACACAGGAAGATAAATATAGTTCTCCTGGTGAAAGGGACCTACATAGGTTAGTCCCCTTCCCATGATATCTCCAAGCGTATAATTGCCTGCCATCATATCACTTTGCTTTCCAGCATTGACCGCCAACTGAGCGCTTCCTTTTTCCACGGAAGCTATATTACCGCTCTCCTGTTTTACCCGATTCTCATCCATAAGCATATAGGCAGCTTCCATCAGGCTATCTTCAGACATTGAGGTTATGATTAAAAGCGGATTCCCTTTTAAATCATTGGTGAACGTTACCGTAGCGTTTTCAGTGGTATCAGGCGCCTTTAATACAAGATCTTTATATTCCTGGGGGAGATTATCATAAATTGACACCAGTATCGTCCGGGTCGGATTTTTGTTTGCCAAATCGGAAAGAAGACATACCTGTATGTTATTTTCTTGTTTCGTTTCAGAGCTTAAATCAGCCATTAGATTCATGGCTGCTCCTACTTCCCCATTGGCGGCCTGATCGGATACTGCTATGCTCAGTCCCTCTCCAGTGGGATTATACGTCGACATAAATGGATAAGGAAAATATGAAATGGTATGCTCCGGATCTTTTGCCTCATAACCACTCCTGATATGAGAAGTTCCATCGATTCTAAGCCAGTTTGCATCAGAATCATCATCCACGCATCCCTCTTCATCAAAAAGCCTTGCGTAAGCAGAAATGGATACGGAATTAAACCCCATACGGACTTCGCTCATGGGTATCTTTACATAGACAATCTGAGGACTACCGTTTTTATACTCCAGTTTGTAAGACTGAATGGGAACATTGTTAATGGAAAACGTTACAGAGGATGACTTACCTTCCACAAGCTGGCTGACATCATACTGAACTTGTGCATATACATACTTCACGTCCCAATAATTAGGAACGTAAAAATACAGTTCTGTAGAAGAATAAATACCCTTTAGTGTTTTCTGAGCAAAGAAATCATCTTTTGTATAGCTTGTCGGATCATAGATAGGCTCCGACACATCCGGTTTTGAGGCATTTGCTGGGTCGATAACAGGCTCCTGGCTTATCCCCTCGCCTGCCATTGCGCCATTACCACGGATCACAGATGGATTACCCTCAATCCCAGGAGTCTCACCGTCTGTGGGCATTCTGCTTGCTGCTTCCGTCTGCGTAGTTGGCCTTATATCTGCAAATGACTTCTCTGGCATCCCTGCTACGAAGAAAAGAACCATTGCCAGATATAATCCAATCATTTTCCGTATTTTCATACTCATCCTCCTTTCTTTTTCCTCACACCCGCTTCTTCAAAGCGTTCTGTTTTATCCCATATGACTTCTTTTTTATACACAACATCTTGTACGCCCTGAATCAGTGCATAAAGAACCACCAGGACCCAAAGCTTTGCGTAGGTGAACAACATAAAAAACGTCAGTACAAGATTGCTGAAATTAAACTCATTTTTTTCTACAGATAAGGTGATTGCTACATTTAACACGAAAAGCAAAATTGCCATTTCCCACAACAAGGAAGAGAATCCGCCCAAGGTTACATACCAAAATCCCAAAACCCCCATCATAAATATCAAATCGGAAAAGACTAGAGAAGAGAACATCAACAGATAAACCAAAGCATAATAAATCACGTCCAGTCTCATTCTTCCTGCTTTTGGATCAAAGGCATATTTAAAATTGCTTCTGAGGACATATAGATTTCCTTTTACCCAACGAGTTCTTTGTTTGAACCACTGCTTTAACATCTGAGGTTCCTGTTCCCAAGTGACCGCCTGGGGGATGAACTTAATATAATAACCCATGCGGTATAAACGAAAACTGATCTCAGTATCTTCAGCAAGGGCATTTACATCCCATCCCCCCATCTGGTCAATTAACTCCCGGCGGATTACGTAGTTTGTACCAGGTATTGTGCACAGTTTGAAAAAGAAAAATCTTCCCGCCTGATTCATACACTGATATGCCAGGGTTTCAATGTTAACGAATCGAGTCAGAAGGGACGCGTACTTGTTCCTCGTCCTGAACTTTCCAATTACAGCACCTAATTTATCATCTGACATCAAATTCTCCACCAAGATTTTAAGAGCCTGACGTTCTGGTGTATTATCTGCATCATAGATGGCTATTACGGTACCAGATGCAACGGAAAGTGCGATATTTAGAGCATTTGACTTCCCCTTGCCCCCAACGATATTGTCCGTATTTATGACAATGATTTTAAAATCTGGATTGTTGTGCTGAATCTGCTTCAACACTTCCATGGAATTATCGGTGGAATTGTCATTGACTACTATAATTTCATATTTGTCCTTGGGATAATCTAGTTTTAATAAGGCCTCCATAGTCTTTTGAATCACGATACTTTCATTATGTGCAGGAACCATAACCGTAACCATAGGATATTCCGGAATGGACTTATGACCATCTGTACGGTACATTCTCATGATATAGATAAATCCACCCACAGAAAATACGATATTAATAAACATTAATCCCCATATGGCAAAGATTGAATACAAAGCAAGTACATCGACAATTGACATATATCCTCCCATAAGTGATACGCTTAAAAGAAAACAAATCTTCTCTCCTATTTGATATGATCATCTTCTTTATGTCCGAAGAAATAGTTCCTACGGTTGTTATATCTGGCTACGAATATAAAGAATAAGAAAACTAATGAAGTGATTCCAACCATGTAAATTAGCATTCGATTTTGTGTTGTTAAATCTTTGGAAAACCGCTGAAGCACATTTCTCTGATAATTAAATTTCTCCGTATAAACGCTGGGGATAAAGTTTAAATCCTTTTTCTTCCCATTTAAAACCAGGCTCTGATTTTGATACGTCATCAGATCTTTTTCCATCCAGTAGCTGTGGTCCATATCCCAAAGACTTTTAAGGGGGATAAATGAGCTACGACAGGCATTTACTCGTTTCATAATTTCTGCTTTATCTGCGTTTAAGGATATGGGAACTGCGGTGGAATAAGCAGAAACATAACTTGTCCCGAAATCATCAAGTGCTGTGGAGCTTCCAATCCACTGGTGACCGTCTTTATAAACCTCATTCGTGTTCCTACCCGACTGTTTTAAATAACCATCTTCTCCTGAAGTAAATATGGTCTTAAAATGCCTCATCACTTCAATCGTGTCCTCAGAAAACAACCAATTTCCAGGAACTTCTAAGGCCAGGGGATAGACTCCCTGTTTGTTGTATATCTCTAGAGCTTGTGCCAAGTAATCCAGCATCACATCCTTGTCGAATGGATTCATTTGGTCAATGGGAGCGTTTATAATAATGGATCCTCCGTTTGCCTGGGCGTAACGAAGTATTTCACAAAAACGGGTCATCGCCGGATAATTCCCATTCACATACATGGGCATTACCGATATAACAAAAGGAGTCTTCCCCTTCACAAGTATCGTTACTACTTCCATTAACTTTTGTGGATCTTCATAGGGATAGACTTTATCTATGACGATATATTGGGGAAATATATTAGGGCTTCCATTAAAAGGCCATTTCCACTGGGCCACCTCTTTTATGAAGATGGCTTTAACCAAAGGATTGCTTAAATCTGTTACTGGTAGATGAGTCAATGGTCCTTCTTTTGCACACAGATAATTATTTTTCTCACTCACGCTAAGACTTCCATTTTGGTAACTGATTGCCTTTAAAAACAAGTAATAATCTTCTTTTACGATACCAGTCCAGTCAGTCGAACCATCAAAGGTATAGCGAATTTTACCAGTGGTACGATTAATCTGCTCATAAGCCTCACTTCTTTGTGTATGGTCCAGATAATCCTTTAGTAATTGATTGCCAACAAAGAATAGATGACCAGCATTTTCCTCAATCTTTTTAAGTATGCTTGTGAATTCTTTAGGGTACATCGTTAAATCATAACAAATAATGTAAGAGAACTCGTTCATATATTCCATGCACTCAGAAGCAGTTCCATAGCTTACTTTAAAACTTTGATAGGTCAAAACCTCCACCATATCGTTTACCAGCTTAAGAGTACTTTCATCAGAACCGTCGCTATAGATAATTAGGATATCCCCTTTTTCTATCTGCTTGCTTTCAGAAGCCCACGAAACGAGCGGGCAGACAAACATTGATATTAAAAACATGGCAATGCAGACAATTCGCCTTCTACACATCATATTGAAGTTCATTTTCTACCCTTTGCTTAAACGACATCATGTTGTCACCAAACTCCTCCTTGTTATACTCCATACTAGCGATCTTTACCTCTATTTTAATCGCATTTTCTGCGATGCCTAAAAATGCATCCGGTTCCGAAATTCGGCTTCGTAATCTATTAATAGCAATATTACTCCCCTCCTTATCACAGGTCATTATAATCGCCAGACTTCCTTTGTTATCGGTGGAATACGTCTTATCCTCCACCCGGACCGTATCGGATACAATCTGAGCCAGTCTCTGTATCATCTTCTCATAATTCTGCCTGGATAAGATACTTGCAAGCTCTGCCTCATACTTTAGCACGATTACCATGAGGGACAATGGCAGCTTATTTCTTTCGGCATAGGAAACTTGAATATACAGATCATAATAGAGGCTTCTCAGATTATAAAGTTTGGTCAATGGGTTTACCATAACCAGCTCTTCTACCTGCTCCCTAAGGATATCATTTTCCAGTTCCAGCCTTCGATTGCCAGATACAAACAAATACATGACTGCTACAGAGACAATGGGAAGGAAGATCCATACAAAGCTTTGAGCGGGTATTTCTGTATCATAGGAAAGAAACAGATACAGGCGGTAAGCGGTATAGATGGTAACCTCAAGACCGGCAAGTATAATGGATAGATAAAACAGCTTAAAGCCCGCAAATAAAAGGGCCACAAAGGTTGCAAGCAGCATGATCACCGCTTCAAAAAGCAATGCTTTGGGTGTGTAGCTTACTGTCATTGCTCCTGTAAATAAACTGGCAAGCAATAAAACCAGACCAATATCCTGGAACAGATAGCCATAAGATTTATGATTTGTCATGTAACCTCTTTCCTCCTATTCTTCCACACCAAAGGGAATCAGATTCAAAACTCTCTAAACAATTTTCAGCTTGTGCTGCAACTCTGCAAAAACACTATACGTCATGATATCCAGTGATAGCCCCACCAAAAACATGCGCTGGACCATTTCAGCATCGCCACTGCCTATAATCACTGCCACAGATTGGGATAATAGAACACCTAAAACAGTTAAATTCATATCTAAAAATATCGTGTTTCTTCGCTCCTTCTTAGGCCTTATGGAATAACCTTTATAAAATAAGAAGAAAACAAAACCTGTAAGCAAAAACAAATATCCAATGGTCTTGGGCGCAGACATCAATTTAAAAGTACTAAAGCCTGACCAAAAAAGGCTTTTTGCTTTTACCGGCATTCCAGCAGACATTTCATAATTTCCGCAACTGCCCCTTCGAATATCCATTCCAGCTCCGATTGATACATCAATCATTCCAAGTAAGCTCCCAGGATGGCGCAAGTAATAGATTGCAATATCTGAAGTAGTGAATTTATCCATAAACCCATGATATAAAGAAGTATCTCCTGACTTTACAAGGGGAAGATAATCATAAGCTGAGGCATCTGTAAGCAGTTCGTAGGAGGAATCAATTCCAAATTCCCCAAGAGTTTTTGCCGGATCAGAGGAAACGAATAACACCCCTCTCGTCATAGAATGAAATTTACTAGTCTCACTAAAATCAGATGGATAAAGGAATATACATAAAATTGCAAACAGACTCAACGCAAAAGCCGCTCCGATACAACTAACTCCCCAAAGAAAGTTTCTTCTTATAAAAATGAGCCGAATTACATAGATTGCAAACAGGAAGCCAAGTACCGCACACTGACGCCTGCTGCCAACGAGTGTGATTGCTGATACGAAAAACAACAACAGTCCCAGGTAATCCAGGGAACTAGATCGTTCCTTTTGAAAAGACATGGCAGCACCGACACAGTAAAGCATAGAAATAAGCCATACTGCTTCTGGATAAAAGGAGTTAAAGTAAGTGATATACCCGATATCGGAAAAAATAACCAGACCTGCTGCTGCAATAAAAAAGCCTTCCGTAAATTGTTTGACCCGCTGGCAAACCTGCCTGACAATCAGATATACCGCCGGGAGATACAAAACAAGGTAAATGAGACCTAAAAAACGGATGTCAAAGTAATGATCTCTTGTAACCACATAATCCAGGACCTTCGCAAGCCGAATGAGAACCACCTGACTGTTTATAGTCTTACCCGGCATATCCTCACCTGATGCAATGGTTGAATACGTTTTCACAAAATAATTATTATATATCCTGTCAGGATCTTTATCCATATAGTAAATACCAGCAGATCTCATAACATCATCGGTGGAACCATCACCTGCAACTCCCAGATAATTTGGCAAAAAAAGAATGATTGAAGCAACTAGTGCCGTAATGATCGTTACAATGAAAGCCAATCGAGAGGGAGAATATTTTCCTTCCATTTTAAAGTTTATATTTCTTAAATGCCCCTTAACTTGATTTGTAAAAGCAAGCAATCGATTCAGCCGTCTGGCTACATTTGACTCTTCATGATTCTTCATGGGGTCTCTCCATAAGGTTGTTTGTTTCAATGTTGTATCTGGGGCGATGTTTCACTTCAATATAAATTTTCCCTATATAGGTTCCAATTAAACCAACCGATAAAAGCTGGACTCCACCAATAAACCAAATGGATAAAATGATAGAGGTCCAGCCTGCTACCACCTTTCCTGACAAATACGAGCAAAGGCCATATATTGCAGCTAATATACTGCAGAACACAATGAACAGACCAAGATTGGTTATCATGAGAATAGGCTGAATGCTAAAAGAAGTAATTCCTTCAAATGCCATGGAAAGCATCTTACTTAAAGGATATTTGGATTCTCCCGCTATGCGAGATTTTCTGTCATACTTAACAATGGTGGATCGGTAACCAATTAAAGGGATAATACCTCTTAAAAACAAATTCCGCTCCGTATAACCTGAAAATACCTCTAATGCTCTTTTTGACATAAGCCTATAATCTGCATGATTATAGACGATATCAATCTTCATTAATTGCATTAATCGGTAAAAGCTAAGAGCCGTTGTCCTTTTAAAATAGGTATCTGTATCTCTTTTTTTCCTCACCCCATAGACAATATCATAACCCTGTTCATATTTATCAATCATTTCTTCTATGACAGAAACATCATCTTGTAAATCCGCATCAATGGATACAACCATATCTCCATGATCCTTAGCCACAAGTAGACCTGCTGTTAGCGCATTTTGATGACCCGTATTCCTTGCTAGTTTTAACCCAAAGACACAGGCATACTCTTTGTGGAAGTTCTCTATCATATTCCAAGTATTATCACGGCTTCCGTCATCTACATATAGGATAAAACTTTCTTTATCAACTTTACCCGCTTCCATCAGTCTGCGTATGATACTTATTAATTCTGTATTTGTATACGCCAACGCTTCTTCTTCGTTATAGCAAGGTACCACAATACAAAGTCTGTTCATCCGCATCCCTTCTTTCATCGTGTATTTTCTACTTCATTCTAAAAGTAATTTTGTTTGTTATATTTTGCCTCATAATCTCTGTAAAATACTACCTGTCGCTATCTTCTGTGTAAAACTACAATATTGTTTCATTAGGATTGCCAAATTTTGTTAATTTAATGGTCATTCTTATTAATAACCATTAAAAAAGCAGTGCCTGGAATATTATCCTGACACTGCTTTCTATGAACTCCACTGCAGGTATTTTCCAACCCACGGTAATTTAATTTACAAATAAATGTTAGCTTCTACTTCACTTGATGCTCTTCCAGATTATTATACTTTGCACTCAAGACTATAATATCGATACGTCTATTACTGGATCTACCTTCTGCTGTTTCATTATCAGCCACCGGTTTATACTCACCATAACCTACAGCAATTAATTTTTCTGGCGAAAAGTTGTTTTTATTGATGAAAAGCTTTACCACGTTAACCGCTCTAGCTGTGGACAATTCCCAGTTAGAGGCATAATTACTTCGCCTAATCGGAGTATTATCCGTATGACCTTCAATACGTATGTAGTTATCCGCAGTATTTAAGATACTTGCGACCTCATTTAAAGTTTCCTCATGTTTTTTTATCTCAGCGCTTCCTGATTCAAACAAAACTGCATTATTTAATCGAATCACAAGACCACGCATATCTATCATCGTTGACGCAGACTGATCCATACCATCCGTATGAATTTTATCATCTAGTTCAGCTTTTAAAGCTTCCAGTTTCTTAAGTTCATATTCTCCAAAAAAGCTCTCTAACTCACTTTTGGTATCAACATTTAAGGGGCCTCCGCCTCCACCGTCGCCACTTCCGGTTCCGGTTCCTTGGGCATTATAGCTTTTATCCATCATGTTCCCAGCGAACTGTTCTGACATTTCTTGTGCTTTTTTGGCATCAATCTTACTAACAGCAAAAAGTACGATGAAAACTGCCAGCAGAAGGGTCATCAAATCCGAATAAGGCAGCAGCCATGCTTCCCCACCTTCCTCTTCCTGATGAGCGTGTTTTCTCTTTTTTGACATTCGTATTCTCCCTATTCCTATTTAGGCTGCTCCATAATTTTTTTCTGCTTCGATTTGGGTAGAGTGGCAATTAACTTTTCCTTTAATATAAAGGGCGAATCTCCATTTTGCATGGACAAAATGCCTATTATCATCATTTCTTTTGACATTACTTCCTGCTGACTTTTTACCTTTAGTTTTTTTGCAAATGGATTCCATAATACATAACCTGTAAAGATACCAAGTATTGTAGCAATGAATGCTGCAGAAATCGCTTCAGCCATCTGATCTATATCATTAATATGGGACATGGCTGCAATCAGACCGAAAACCGCGCCCAAAACTCCCAGGGTAGGAGCATACATACCAGCTGAGGAGAAAATACTTGCATTGACTTCGTGTCGCTTTTCCATTGTCGCAATCTCGGTTTCTAATATCTCTTCAATCAATTCTGCTCCAGTACCATCAACAAGCAAACGGACACCTTTCTTTAAAAAGGGGTCTTCAATCTGTTCTACTTTAGCTTCTAGGGATAAAAGTCCTTCCGAACGAGCCTGTTTTGACAAATTATAGATTAAATCAATCACTTCAGCCTCTGACTGTTCTTTCTTCTGGGTAAATAGAATCCTAAACAGGGATCCGAGGGATTTTAAATTTTTACCTGGAAATGAATTCAATATAGTAGCGATGGTGCCAACAATAATTACAAAAAAGGCTGCCGGATTTAAAAGTACAGCAAAATTAATGTGCTTAAAAATCATCGCTCCAACAACGGCGACAACTCCGGCTATTACGCCTAAGATGGTAGTTAGTTCCATAGTTTCTCCTTTAGTAAATACAGTTTAGTGGTTATACATATAGCTAAACTCAGCAATACCGATGCGACGATCCGTTCTAGTATAATATACTTGTTACATATATTGTGTTAAATAATCGTTAAATCTCCATTTTTAACCATTTTTCGACATTTTTATATTTTTACAGAACTTTTCCTGTCAGGTGAAGAAACACCTGGCATTTAGAGTTTTAAATAGGTACGAATGTTTCATCGGTTTCTTAACCGCTGTCATAGATTTAATATAGTCTACCACATTTTGACTTTAAAACCAATCAATTCCTTAACATTTTCGTTATTTCCCGAATTAATACATTATCCCTGAAACCTCCATTCTGCTGGATTATGAATCGATTCCAGCTTTTTCATGATTTAAATTAAGAATCTTAAATTAGCAAAATCCTCTTAGGCTGTGCTCCATCGATTGACGCTTTGTAATACTAGCTAACATCATGTTTGAAGCTTACTATTTATTATATCGGTCAATTACCTGTATTTCAACAGGGGAATAAGTAGATTATTTTATAGTATATTGTTTTATTTTATATAATCAACACAAATTGGTACGACACGATTCGACAAATATGCTTTTAGTTATGCTTTTTACCAAACATATATCACTACCGTATAACTATGATTAAAGTCATCTGATTAAAGGGGTGATAGAATAACGTTTTTTAAAGAGGCAAAATTATTGGTCGTGAAAACTAACCTAATAACTTTGCCTCTTAACCTTTGCCTCTTACCTATTGTTTCTTATTTCATACTTAAACAATTACTTCCTCTTTAAAAAAGACCGGCATATATTCCAATGGGGAATCTACCACTTCTGACGAACCTCCCTGATAGTTAATTCCTGAATGTATCTCTTTCCAATAAAAACCTTTAGGAAAATAGACCTTTCTGCTTCTCATTCCCGTCTCAAGAATTGGTGCAACCAAGTAATCCGGACCATATAAATATTGATCTTCCACTTCCCAACAGACCTTATCCTCTGGAAATTCATAAAATAAGGGTCTCATTACCGGAGTTCCCTTTTCATGAGCTTCCTTCATCAAGCCTTTGGTATAGGGACGGAGAGATTCACGAAGTTCTAGATTATCTTTGCAGATCTCATACACCTTCTCACCATAGCTCCATACCTCATTGGCGGCCCCGGAACAGCAGGTCGCGCCTCCTGTAGTTCCAACCTGAGGCCGACGTGGCTCTCTGTCTCCATGAAGACGCATGACCGGACAGAAGGTTCCCCATTGGAACCATCTGACAAACAGCTCTCTAAACGCTTCATCATCCGGGTCTCCACCATGGAAACCTCCGATATCCGTAGTCCACCAGGGAATCCCCGCAATGCCCATATTAAGACCTGCTGCAAGCTGGTTTTTCATGCTTTCAAAGCTTGAGGCAATATCTCCGGACCATACCAAAGCCCCATATTTTTGGCTTCCAGCCCAAGCGCATCGAATTAAATTGACTATATTTTCCTGTCCCTGCGCCTTCATGCCTTCGTAGAAGGTTTTTGCGTATTCCACAGGATATATGTTTCCTATCTGAAGATTGCTTCCCTGATAATATCTGTAATTATCAAAATCATAAGCCGTATATTCAGGCTCCGCTTCATCAAGCCAGAATACTTGGACCCCCTTTTCATAGTAATTCTCTTTCACCTTATTCCAAACGTAATCCCTGGCCTCTGGATTGGTTGCATCATAATGAATGGTGGCTCCCTGAAAATTAAGCCCAACACGAAACCCTCTGTCCGTGCGAATTAAATATCCCTTTTCTAGCATTTCCTCGTAGTTTTCTGATTCTCTATCTACCGTTGGCCAGATGGATACCATGAGCTTAACTGAAAGTTCCTTTAATTCTTCTACCATAGCATCCGGATCCGGCCAATAGACAGGATCGAACTTCCACTCTCCCTGTTTTGGCCAGTGGAAAAAATCTATTACGATTAAATCAAGAGGAAGCCCCCGCCGTTTGTATTCCCGGGCAATTTCTAAAAGCTCCTCCTGAGTCTGATAGCGAAGCTTACACTGCCAGAACCCTAATCCATACTCTGGCATCATAGGCACTGTTCCTGTCACTTTTGCATAGGCTTCTTCAATTTCTGCCGGAGTATCTCCGACTGTAATCCAGTAATCTAAGATGTCCGTGGAATAAGCCTCAAAGCTTTTTATGTTTTTCCCAAATACAACGCGGCCAATTCCAGGATTATTCCAAAGCAATCCGTACCCAAGGGAAGATAAGGCAAAGGGCACACTGGCCTGGGAATTACGGTGAGCCAGTTCTAAATCCGTACCCATTAAGTTTAAATAAGGTTGCTGGTACTGTCCCATTCCATAGATTCTTTCATCCTGGTCAATGGTTTCAAATCGAACCGTCAGGTGATAATCCCCACCTGGAATTGGTTTAAATTCTCTGGCCTCTACCTCTATGGCACTGCATTTAGGATCCTGAAGATCTCTGCGATTTCTGGCATATTCCTCTAAAATCAGCTCACCCCTGCTGTTATAAAAAAGAAGTTTACCCTTTCTTGTGATTTTTGCAGTAATGGCACCATTTTTTATAATTGCTCCCGATTCATCCATTGTAATCTGAGTCTCTATGTATTCCTGCTCCAGTAATGCCCAGTTTCTCTCCTTTAACTTACCAGTCTTAAACCCACGCACGCGAAGGCTGTTTTCCCCCCACGGCTCTAGTATAACCTCCTCCGCATCATAATGATAAATCAGTTTTCCATTTTCTTTACGAAACAAATCCATTAAATCACCTATCCTTTCACTGCTCCACTGGTTAAGCCACTAATAATATATTTCTGCATGAAGATAAATACCAACGCAACCGGAATAATCGTAACAACTGCAAATGCGGTAAGATAGCTCCACTTTGTACCGTACTGACCCATAAAGTTAAATATACCTGCTGTAATGGGGCGGTCTGACTGGTTCTGGATAAAGGTCATGCCATATGCCAGGTCACCCCATGCATATAAAAAGGAGAACACGCCGCAGACGATGACACCAGGATAAGCAATCGGAACTAATATTTTAATAAACGCGGTAAAACGGTTACAACCGTCAATGTAGGCAGCCTCTTCCAATTCTCTAGGCATGGAAACAAAATAATTTTTTAAAATCAGAACGGAAAATGGGATTCCAATGGTTGCATCAGCAAGAATTGCTGATAAAGGATTATTTAACAGACGCATATCTCGAAATATAATGAACATGGGCGTTAAGATTACTGATACTGGAAGCATCTGAGTAATTAAAAATCCCAGTGTACATAATTTTCTTCCTTTAAATCGGTATCTTGCTAGACCATAAGAGGCAGGCACTGCTAGAACTACTGAAATCATCATACTTCCAACTGAGATGATAAGACTGTTATAAAATGACCGAAACATGTTAAAATCTCCGTTTTTTAACTGTGCTCCATAAGAATCCAGATTTAGTTGAGTTGGAAACAAGGTTGGGGGAATCTGAAATATCTCCTTTTCCGCTTTCAGGGAAGTGACAAAAATCCAATATAATGGGAATAACAAAAGAACCATGACAAATAGAGAAAGGATACTGAGAAACCAGTTCTTTTTTCCCTGTATTTCTTTATCAGACATCAGGCTTCCTCCTCTTCATAGGTTAATTTTAAGTAAAACAGGCTTACAATCAGAAGGACAACAAACATTATATTGGCAACAGCCGCCCCCTTGCTATACTGGAAAATGCCAAAAGATAGCTTATAAGCGTATGTAGAAAGCATGTGAGTAGAGTTTACAGGGCCACCCCCTGTCATAACGTAAACCAAATCAAACACCTTAAATGTATAGATAAAGCCTAAAACCAGCACAGATTCTATGGTTGGTTTTAAAAGCGGCAAAGTAATACGGAAAAAAGATTGAATTCTATTTGCACCGTCTATAGAAGCACTTTCATATAATTCAGTAGGAATGATTGTCAGACCAGTGGAAAGTAATATCATGTTAAAAGGAATTCCGATCCATATATTTGCAAATACTAGAGCAAACATTGCAGTCCCAGGAGATGTCAACCAATCCACTGGAGCAGAAATCAGTTTTAATAACATAAGCGATTGATTCAGAATACCCACATTCGTACTGAAAATGAATTTAAAAATCAAAGCCGTTACTGTAATTGGAATCATCCATGGAATCATTAACAATCCACGGACCATCTTTGCAGAGGCGAATTTTCTGCTGAGAAACAACGCTAGCGCAAAACCAATCATAAACTGCACAATCAGGCAAGCTACGGTGAATACCAGCGTATTAATCAGGGAATTGATCATTATCTTATCACGGAACAGTTCCAGATAATTATTTAGTCCAATCAATTCCTTTACTGGTGCATTCAAAGTTTTTACCGTTACATTCTGCAGGCTCAATACAATATTCCTAATTATAGGATATCCCACAAAATACATCATATAAAGTAATGCTGGAAGTACATATAAATAGCCTATATTTTCAAATTGGAAGAATTTCCTTATTCTGTTCAAGCCTCTCACCCCTTCTTATCCGTTTAAGATCTGGAAAGAACACTGCTGTAACTGGTGCTCCTTCCAGTCTTTCTTTAAAATGAATTAATAAGTGGCTTTACTTTTTAATAATTCCATCAATTTTACTCTGTGCCTCTTCTGCTGCCTGCTGCGGGGTACTGGTTTCTGTAATCACTTGATTGAATGCCAGAGAAATGGCATCTGAAATCTCAGGCCAGCTTGGGTGAGGACCTCTTGGCTTCGCATACTTCATCTGTTCAGCAAATTTCTTCATTACAAGATCATCTGAAAATTGAGCATCAGCTACATCCCTTCTTGCTGCAATATAACCGAAACCGTCAATGTAGCTCTTTACCTCATCTTTACTTGTTACGAATTTAACAAACTCCAACGATGCATCAATATTCTTATTTTCAATGATTGCAAAATTCTCCCCACCAAGGACAGAGGCAAACTGATTATCCTTAGGAATTAAGGCAACATTCCACTTTAAGTTAGGAGCCTGCTGACGTATGGTAGGAACCTGCCATGGTCCATTTATCATCATGGCCACATTTCCCGAAATGAACTGATTCATCACATCTCCCTGTGTCCAGTTGATGACTTCTTTGCTCATGCACCCTTCCTTTACTAAGTCCCCCACAAAGGATAGTGCTTTGATTCCATTCTCATTGTTGATGGCAAGAGAGTCATCACCTGTTGACCATAGCCAAGGCATGAAATTAAAAGTTCCTTCTTCGTTTTGAACGCCTGAGAATGCGAAACCGCTTACATTTTCCTTTGTCAGTGCTTTTGCCGTTGTCTTTAATTCATCCCATGTTTCTGGAACCTTCTGTCCTGCCTCTTTTAACATATCCTCGTTATAATAAAGGGATAGACAGTTGCTTCCAAATGGAACTCCAAAGAGTTTTCCTTCCAGTGTGCAGGAAGCAATCGGTCCATCATAATATTGACTGACATCCACTTTCCCCGTCAGATCTGCAAAGATTCCCATAGATGCATAAGATGCATGATCCGGACCGTCTATGATAACGATATCCGGAAGCTCAGCTGCCGATGCTCCTATGGACAACTGCTTTTTAAAATCGGCAAAAGGAACGTACTTTGCTTCCACGGTAAGCTGATCCTGGGATTCATTAAACTTATTAATTTCCTGCCCAAGTATCTCCTGATGCTTTACAGTTTCCCAGTAATACCAAAGTGTGACCGCTTTTTTCTCTCCCTTAGACGAAGCTACTGCCTCTTTTGTTGTGCTGGCTACCTGCCCTGTTGTATCACCAGTCCCCTTATTCTCAGTTTTCTGGCTTCCAGTGGAAGAACTCCCGCTGCTGCTACATCCTGTCAATGAAACTGCCCCCAATGCCATTGCTAGAAAAAACGAAATAACCTTTTTTTTCATAGAACATATCCTCCTTTTCTTTATATACTTATTTTAACGCTTCGAGGACTCCTATCACACTCCAAAAAACAAAAAAAGGGGGTAAATATCTAAGATTATATCATACTCTATTTATGATTCTTCCGGTAATCGACTGGCTGATCTCCTGTCACACGTTTAAACACCTTTGCAAAATACTTTGGATCGTTATATCCCACCTGACTTGCTACCTCATAACTCTTTAATCGGGTGCCTATGAGTAATTCCTTTGCCTTAAGTATCCTGTAATCTCTTAAATAAATACTATAAGTCATTCCCGTCTCCTTATGAAACTGACTCCCTAAATATTCCGGTGTCCTCTGGAGCTTATCAGCAATCTCATCTAACGTAATGCCCTGATTATAAAATTCATGAATCAAGCTTTTCACCCGCTGTGTAATTAAGCTCTGATTTTTCATATCACCTCCATGAAGACGGGTTATGAGATCCATAAAACATTCCATAAAACACTCCAACTCCTGGTACGTGACTGCTGACATGACTTGCTCCAAAAGCTTTTGCTGTTCAATATTACAAAATGTTTCATAATCTATTTCCTTGATCACATTGATGATAGACCATAGAAAACGGATAAATGACTCCTTCACTTCTCTTGGTGAATACACTGCGCCCGACTTAAAATATAGGATAAAATCAAGCATTATCTTATGCACCAAGCCAGAATCCATGGTGCATAATGCCTCTCTCATGGATGTTTCAATATAAATTGGATAGGACAGCAAAACGGTCTGGATCTGCTTGATTTTCGGATAAGATACCATTATTTCGCTACCAAGAACAAGATTCCAATCCATATGCTTTTGCAGCATTAATAAATTCTCTTTTATATTCAAAACCCCGGTCACTTCAATCCAGCCAAAGCAGGCATGAAAGGAATGAAGCTGTTCCAGACCGGCAACCACGCGATTTTGGAACCAGCGTTCTATCTGACTGAAATTCTCACACCCATACAATATAAGGAGTAGGGAACTGCTTTGAGGCAAAGCCAAGATAACATATGTTTGAAACCCCTTTTCCAAAAGAGCAGCAACAAGTCCACGTTCCATCCTTTTATGATTGCTTTCATACAATTCCCCAAGATAAACTGGAATCAATATGAATTTTTTATCGGGGTCAATCTGGTACTGATATTGTAAAAATGAACACAGTTCTTCACTTACCTCTAATCCGCTATAAAGGATTCCATAAAATATATTTTCCAAAGATTTTAACTCTATCAAACTGTCCTTTTCTTTTTTTCTCTCCTGTATCAGCCTTTCCGCATTTTTTAATGCCTTAGTTACTTCATTAACGGAGATGGGCTTTAACAAATACTCGCATACCCCCAGTTTTATAGCCTCCTGGGCATAAGCAAAGTCTGAATAAGCACTTAATAAAATAACCTTTATTTGATTATTTTCATTACGCAGGATTTTTATCATATCAAGTCCATCAAGATCTGGCATACGGATATCGGTTATTATGACCTGCGGTTTTTTCTCTCTTATTAAGCGAATACCTTCCAGACCATTTTCTGCTTCCCCAACCACCTGATACGTGGGATCTATCTTTCCAATAAGCTTTGTCAGCCCCTCCCTGATCCTGATCTCATCTTCAATAACTATAATCTCCATGCATCTTCACCCCATAGATTCTTCTTTTGGTATCATAATAGTAATTTTCGTCCCCGCCTTCAGTTCACTTTCCACCCAAAAGGAGCAGGCTGTCCCATAATACATCTTCAGCCTTTCTACTGCGTTTTTAATCCCAATATGGCTTTTATCTGCCTCTTCCATGACTTTCCCCCGATTAAGCTCTTTTGCAAGCCCCTCAGGCATTCCTTTCCCATTATCCACTATGACAATCTTTATCTTATCTTCCTCGGAACTGATGTTAATATCCAGTATATTTTTCTGTCTGACACCTTCAAACCCATGAAGAAGCGCGTTCTCCACAAATGGTTGAAACAGGAGTTTATGTATAGGCGTGTGCAAAAGGTCCGGATCTGCGTGTATATTGCACTCAAAGGCATTCTTCATCCGGGTCTGCTGCAAGAATACGTACTGCTTTAACCATTCCATTTCTCTGGACAACTCCACCGTTGAATTGCTTTTTTCAATACTGTAACGCAAAATATGTGCCAGCGAATTAATGGTATTGCTTATCTCATACTGATTGTTGTCGATAGCCATCCAGTTTATGGTATCCAACGTATTATACAGAAAATGAGGATTTATCTGTGCTTCAAGTGCAGCGATTTCCGCATTTCGCTGTTTTATGTTTGCCTCCTTCTCTTTTTCCATGGATTCCTTTAACCACTGAATCATATGGTTAAACTGATCCGCTATGGCCGTTACCTCCAAAGGCATGCGATTGTCTGTTTCAACTTGGACAGATAGTTTTCCCTGTTCTACCACCTTCATGGCCTTTACTACCTTACCAATTGATTTTGTCAAATGATTCGTTATAACAAGAGCAAGTATTACTAAAGCCAGAAACGAAACTGCGGCAGTCATAAGCGCGGTTTTCTGCTGACTTTTTATACTGGCGATGACACTGCTGTGATCCGAAACGGTAACAAATGTCCAGCCCAATTCTTCATCGTATAACGTATGGGTTGATACATACTTACCTGGCAGTACCTTTGTGTCTTTAATCAGCTTTTCATAGGTATCTGTTTGACGTTTTGGTGATTGATCCAGATCCACTACCTTCTTACCGAGTAAAGAAGGCTCCGGGAAAGAGACCAGCCTTCCCTGTTTATCAATAATAAAAATCACACAGTTGGGAATACCATTTTTAATCATTTCCTGATTACAAGTTGCGTCTAAGAGCTGTTCGTCAATGCTAAATATCAACACTGCTTCTTTCTGATTTATATTTCTGTAATCAACAATCCTGTGCGTTAAGTGAAACAGGTAGCGGTCTTTTCCACCCATTGCAGTTGCGTACTGAGAGGTCAGAATTCCTGTCCTTTGTTCTTTTGAAACCTTACTGTAAATCTCCTCACCGGAAAGTTCGAAATTATCCAGCCAGGAAGTCTTGGTGGAAGTAGCAGTTATCATGTCATAGCATATTACTTCTCCTTTTTTTGTGATCACCGTTATGGATTCAACATAAGGCTTCACATATGCATATCCTCGTAATAGCCTGCTCAATTGATTCTTGCTCACTGCAAAGTTGTCATTGTTATCAATTCTCACAGTCAATTCAGCCGCTGATTCACTGGTATAGATCTGATAAGCCAGATCTTCGTAAGAGGCAATTACAGTTTTAATACTCTGGGCTGTCTGAGATAAATTAATCCTTGTTAATTCGTCCATATTCTTTTCAACTATTTTTGCAGTATTTCGATAAGCTGAAACACTGATAAAAGCAATTGGCACAATGGAAATTAATATAAAGGCCATTATCAGGCGGAAAGCAAAACTTTTTCTATGTAACGTTATCATGACTGATCCTTCTCCTATTCATATAAAAGTCAAAAGACCCCCTATTTCCAAGTAAAATAGAGGGTCTTGTCCGTCTTTATATTAATCTTTTGCTGTATACATAGGAATCCTGCCTATGTCTTTCTCATCCAATGTAACATTGAATAGAATTTTTGCTGCCTTAAACTATGATCTTCCTATGTTCCATTCCCTTTTTAAGATTGCATATTGATAAGAATTTTCGTATTTAGGTGTTCCATCCGGTTAATTTGCAAATGAAATAAACTCAAGAAAATGGCCTTCTTTTCTCATACCTAATCTCTCACAAAGCCTATAGGATCCAGGATTGTCATCCGCAACATAGGCATAGATTCTTCTTGCATCTTTCCAAAACAAATGGTTAAGCAATGCAACTGCACTTTCATAAGCATAACCCTTTCCACCGTATTTGATGTTAAAGTTCCAGCCTACGGTATAGGTATCTGTTTCTTCCTTAATAGCAAATAGTTAACCAATAATAGCATTATTAGATTTGATACATACAGCCATTGATGCAAACTGGTATACAAAAAAACATTATTGTATTGTAAAACCTCAGTTATATAGTATGTACATTTTTTTGCCAAAAGTATTTTCAAGCATGTAATCTTTGTTAATATTTTACAACAAACCGCCTTATGATGCAACTTTTTTTCTATTTCTTCTATATAATAAGGAGCTGCTACAATTAGGATATCACCCATTTGCAGCAGCTCAAATAACGTTGAGATAAAACGAACTAATATATAATTATTCCACCATAAAATCCGATACCCCGATGTTTTTCAAAGATACCATCGGCTTACACCAGTATGACTTACAACAATTTTCAGCCATCCTTATTTTTAAGATATAATAACCCTCGTAAGGAACTGAGAATTCAAAGTTGCCCTCACAGTCAATTGGTACCCAAAACAATAAAGTATCCATATCATCACATCTTTGATATAACTTTACATCCCATTGATGAGATTTACCACAACAACAGCCCCATAGACAACCAGAAATGATGCCGCATTTAATTAAGCACTCTTCGCAAACTGGGCAAGCTGGGCATTCCGGACAAGTTGGACATTCCGGACAAGTTGGGCAAGCTGGACATGGTTCCGGTGTAGGACAAACCGGGCAGACTGGACATGGTTCCGGTATCGGGCAGGCCGGACAGACTGGACATGGCGCAGGCTTTGGACATGACGGGCAAGGGATTGGCGCAGGGCAAACAATCGGTGCCGGGCAAGTAATGGGCGCGGGACATGTTGGGCAGACTGGACATGGCGCAGGCTTTGGGCAAGATGGACAGGGAACCGGTGCCGGACATTCTTTACAGGGCTCTGGTTTCGGACATGAAACTTGCTCTGGGCACTGTATCGGAGCCGGGCATGGAACTGCCTCCGGACAAGGTTTCGGTGTAGGACATTCCGGACATGGGATGGGTGTAGGGCAAGGTATCTGCTCGGGACATGTTGGAGCAGGCTGTTCCGGAACTGGAATTTCAGGAGCCGGTGATACAGCCTGACATTTTACCCCTCCAACAAAGGGATAATAATGAAATTCAAAACCGCTGTTTGCATTAACAGCAAATGACCCCAAAGCCGCATTACCGCTTACATGGCCTCCGGTAGGATGTGCGTGGAACATAGCCTGTGGTGCTAAGATACTTCCCCAGAAATCAGAGGATTTTTCCATGTAAATATTTGTCGCATCTTCAAATACATACAAGGTTTGATTGATCTTATTGCTCTCCCCATAAACACCGTATTGCAGGTGAGCATTTGGACCGGTCTTAAGCCTTACAATTACCGTACTTCCTTGTGGAACTTCTGCTCGCAAGCCCTTGTTAATTAAACCATTTGGACTTACATCTACAAGAAATACGTTCTGAACAGGATCATTGCCTCTTAAAATCCATTCAAAATTATTATCTACCACGGTTCCATTTGGAGTCAAAGCTTCAATACAGCTTTTATAGTATCCAATGCTTTCTCTGGCATCACTAAAAAACTTCGGTATGTTAGCATTTACCCTGCTTGCAGGTATATATCTTGGAACATCATAACTGGGAACGATATAGTGATCGCCTTTGTCAGTGGGGGCCCAATATTGACTGCCTCCATTGGCCTGGTACAACATTTTAAGCTGTGGAATCCCATCAGTCGTACCATCTTTTCCTATTAAATAGGTACTGCCATTGCCTGCACGGAACCCACCACCAGCAACCACATGGCCGATAACAACCAATGGCTTTGTCATAGATACGTTACCGCCAACTAAAAAACGTACCAAATCCGGTGAGTAACCGATTTCTTTGAAACGGCTGTCTCTGGCAAATCCAACACTCAAACCCCTTGGACTGTAATAACTTCCCCCGATTGCTACAGGCCCTTCTATATCTACTATGTTATTGGCGTCGTTAAATACAATAACATTAAACCCGGAGGCAGAACCAAAAGGCTGACCTTCAATATCATACCAGTTTATATTATCATAAGGTAATCCAGCACTTACTTTAGTTTCATTTGTATAAATGTTATCATCCATATGAACTCCTGAAAACTGCCTGAACTGCAACTCATTTTTATTCTTAGTTCAGTTTATTCTAGTGAAAATGGTTCTGTGCGGTTTTCTATGCAATTGGACTAAATTCTATGATAATTGTTAAAAATTATATTATCTTTTCCTTTTAAAAACACAAAAATGATGATTAGAACAAACCATTCTTTTTGGCCAATCTTACTAAAATTTATTTTTTCTTGTCCTTACAAAAAGTAAACAATCATTTCTCCAAGCTCCAACCCACAGCTTCCTTTCTTCCTTGTAAAAACTCTTTGTACAAACCATTCTTCTGCATTAAATCTTCATGGCGGCCGTGCTCTTTCATTTCCCCCATATGAAGTACAAAAATCTGATCTGCGTCTCGAACAGTGGAAAGGCGATGAGCAATCATAATAACCGTTTTTTCTTTTGTCAGTTGGTAAATGGCATTTTGAAGTTGAAGCTCATTTTCTGGGTCCACACTTGAAGTAGCCTCATCTAAAATAATGATAGGTGCATCTTTTAAAATTGCTCTGGCAATGGAAATCCGCTGTTTTTCTCCACCAGATAAGCTGCCTCCTCCTTCTTTCACCAACGTGTCATATCCATCTGGCAACGTGCTGATAAAGTCATGACAGCATGCTTTTTTCGCCGCTTCTATCACCTGATCCAGGGAAGCACCTGGCTTACCAAAACGAATGTTATCTAAAATGGTGCCACGAAAGAGATATACCTTTTGAAACACAAAACTCATGTTGCGAAGCAGACTATCTGATGTATACTCCCTTACATCTCTTCCACCTAGTAAAACAGCTCCAGAATCAACATCCCAAAAACGTGCGATCAGATTGCACAACGTACTCTTTCCACCACCAGAAGGTCCAACAAATGCAACGGTGGTCCTCTCCGGAATTTTCAAGCTAATCTCATTTAAAATCCTGCGGTTACTATAGGAAAAACTGATATCGCGTAATTCAATGTCGAAATGAGATGGTTTTACATCTACCCCGTTCTCATCAAGAACTGGTGCATCTTTCACAGCCTTAATCCGGTTTAAATCTTCGTCTAGAAGTTCTAGCATGGAAGCTGCACCACCAACGCCCTCTATATAAGAATACATGACAAAGCTAGAGATTAAAATAGTCAAAGAACTGGTCAGAGTAAGAGTTCCATCTGTAAAAAAATAGCAGGCTGCCAATAAAATTCCACAGGATGCAAACTTAAAAACAGCAGTATATACTGCAGTCAATTCTGCAAATACTCGCTCAAAACGTAGATTTTGACGACAGCTTCCTAAGATAGCCTCATCCACAGTCCGATTTGATTTTTGTCCTAAGCCATATGCCTTAACAACAGAAATCCCTTGAATATATTCCAGGATCGCAGTGGACAGAAATGTCTGCACCTTTTGCTTTTGGGGAGCTATTTCCATGCTTTTCTTCTGAATTAAGGTATTTACCCATATCCCTAGCAAAATGGCTATAAATGATATGCAGCCTATTTTCCAGTGAAACAACGTGATAAATATGGTGACGATTGCCGCATGAACAACTCCTACGATTATGTTTGTAATTGCCATACCGGCCAGCCCCTGAACTTCATCCATGGTGGTGGTTACCGATGCGGTTATTTCTCCAAGACTATTGGAGTTAAAATATCCCATTGGCATCCGCTTTAACCGCTCGCCAATGGTTATTCGCTGATCTGCGCACATGGAAAAAGAGGCAATACTGCTTTCTCTGTTGCCCATATAATGAAATATAACTTTTCCAGCAAAGCTAACTAGCATAAGAAGAGCCGAAACCCAGATTACTCTTTCGGAAAGTAATTCTCCGGTGTCTAAGGATTTAATAACGGCAGAAAGACTATATAAGATGGCTCCGATTGGAAGTGCTTCAAACATAGAGTAGAGGATATGAAAACATACAGCCTTACCTATCTGTTTCTTGTATTGCCCTGCAAATTTGAAAATTTTATTTAATATTGTTAACATTGGCCTTTTCCTCCATCTTCTTCAGCCTTATCCTTTGCACCAATATGAGCCTCCCACATATTGCTATACATGGGGCTCTTTATTAGCAGCTCTTTTTGACTGCCCTTTGCTTCTATCCTTCCATCGTTAACTAAAATGATCTGATCTGCCGAGGAGATTGTAGAAAGGCGATGAGCAATTACAATTAGTGTTTTACCTCGGACCAGTCGTGAGATTGATTGTTGAATCACAGCCTCATTTTCCGGGTCAATATAAGCAGTTGCTTCATCCAATAAAACAATTGGTGCATTTTTCAAAATCGCTCTGGCAACGGAGATCCTTTGCCGTTCTCCGCCAGAAAGGCTGCCTCCACCTTCTCCCACTATGGTGTCATACCCATTTTCCAAGGAAAGGATAAAATCATGACAGCTAGCTTGTCTGGCTACCTCCTCAACTTCCTGATCGGTTGCGTCTTGCTTTCCAATTCTAAGGTTTTCTTTGATTGAGAGATTAAACAAAAAATTATCTTGGGAAACATAAGAAATCATCTTGCTCATTTGCTCAAGTGGAATCTGGCGAACGTCTATGCCACCTAGTGTGATACTTCCACCCTTTACATCCCAAAACCCAGCGATCAACTTGGCAATGGTGGATTTTCCCGAGCCTGAGGGTCCTACAATTGCGGTCATTTCCCTTGAGTTTGCTTCAAAGGTAATCCCATGTAATATCTCATCCTCTCCATAACCAAAGGTCACATGATCAAACCCGATCCCATAATCCAATAGATCCACCTCTGCCTTTGGTCGTATCATTTCTTCTGCATCTAAAAAAGTAGTCACCTGCTTCATGATGGTTCCCATGGAAGCAATATGGTCCGTATACTTCATCGCCTGAACCAAAGGTGTTGCAAGGCCAAAGGAAAGGATGATACAGGTAATCATATCTGAAAGTGCTAAGGTTCCCTGTTGATAAAAAATCAGAGAACAGGGGAGAACAAGAAGTATGGTAGACGGTATTACTGTCATTACTGCTGTATATTCCGGCAGTGTAACCAGAAAGAATTCTGTGATTGCATGGCAACTATTTCTAACAGCACCAGCGTAACTTTCATAAGAGGAAGCAGATTGATTAAATGCCTTAATCGCTTCTATGCCATTCACATACTCCACTGCCTGGGCATTCATCTCGCTTCCCGCTTCCATGTTTTTCCCATAATGCATTTTATATTTTTTCATAAGGGGAATGTAAAATAGCAGACCAACCGGGATGGTAACAGTGGAGATAAGTGCGATTCTCCAGTCAAGATAGAAAAGATAGGAAATGACGGCCAGCGGTATTAAAAGATTGGCGGACATCTCAGGAATTAAGTGAGCAAATGGTGCCTCTAGCTTCTCCACCGTATCTACCAAAACAGACTTTAATTCCCCAGAAGGACGTTCTGTTACATAACCTAGTGGTACCTTTGCTAGTTTACCCGTTAATGCAGTCCTGATTTTCACTAGAACTTGATACGCTGCTTGGTGGGACAATTCCGTTGAAAGTGCTCCAAATAATACTTTAACAAGAAAACCAATCAATGCCAGAAAAACCATTGTTCCCATGGTAATCATAGTCACATTATGTTCAATCATATCGTATGCGATTTTTGCTACTACAAAGTAAGGCACCATTCCTCCAGCAATACCAATGATTGAAAGTATTACGGAAGCAAATAGCTTCTCTCTGCATCCTGTCGTGAATTTCCACAGTTGTTTCATTTATGTATTTCCTCCTGACGTTTTTTCCTGCATAACACAGGTAAGTGTGAGCCCTTCCACAATAAAATTTATATGGGATTTCTTCTCGATCGTAAGTTAGCTTTCATAAGTTAGTGTCACCTAACGTCAGATTATTAGAATCCGCAAGAATCATCTTATAGGAATTCATCACAATTCTCTACCAAAAACGGGAGCATTTCCACTCAAAATGGGATGAAAAATACCGTATGCAATTGCATACGGCTATAACACCTCTTTTTATATCCTAATATTCTTCATATAACTTCCCGGATTAATTCCATACTGCTTTCGAAAAGCAGAGGCGAAATGGCTAACATTTCCATATCCAATTCTACATGCTACTTCACTCACACTAAGACTGTCCCTATCAAGCAAAGCTTTTGCAATCTCCAATCTCTTTTGAATCACATAGGCATGAACTGAAGTACCAAATACCTCTTTAAACCCCTTTTTCATCTTAAATTCATTTAGACCTATCAACTTGGAAAGAAGATTGAGGGTCGGGGGATTCACCAAATTGTTATCTAAGATTTCTTTGGCACGATACACACAGTCCAAATCTTCTTTGGTCAAATTGCGTGTTAAAGCGGGCTTGTCTGTCTGGAGCAAAGACTCCGACATATAAAAAGAAAGTAACTCTAATAGCTTTGCTTCTGTGTAAAGCCTGGACATTTTCATCTCATACGGACTATTGATCAGTTGATGTATGACGGATCCCACAGCCGGTGATATCCTGTGTCTTTCATTGGATAATAATCTGGTTTTTAACGATTCAAAGGTTTCCATATTGCAATCCTCCTGAAAAAGAATGGAGGCGGATGACACTGGCATCTTTATTTCGAGAATATTCATGTTACATTTTGCTGGGAAAACACATTCTTTCTTCGTCTCTTTGCTAATACCAATATAGCTCTCTCCCTGAATCAATTCAAATTCCTTCCTGCTTTCAGGCAAATCCCAGTGAATGGATTCCCCCAGACAAAACATGATATCTATGTGAGGTTCCTTGGATACTCCTCTCATCTCGATTGGATCCTTTAGATTCAAATTATAGTTGATGATTCGAATGTCTCTATTGATAAATGAGCTGGAAAGAACTCCGCTTCCGGTCGCTTCTGGTATATCATATTTTATCTGACCATAATTGAGATTATAGGCTGTATTCCAAGCATCACAAACCGATTTTTGTTCTGCACTATGATCTTTTACGTTGTATTCATAACGACTCATATAATATTTCCTCTCCACAGACTATTTCATGAGTTTCATCTTTCTCACTTATCTATATTTGTTTGGTTAGATTTAGCTAACTAGATTTTATCATTTACCTTCCCCTATGTCAAATTGCATGCCTCAAATAATAATAAATGTTACTTTTTTCTATATCCGTTTGCTTTTTCTCTTATTACATCTGACCTTTCAACAAAACAAACCCTGACGAAAATTTGTCCGGGTTTGTTTTACAAGCTGAAAGCTAGATTATATTTTATTTTTACAGGGAGTCCAAACCATACACGTCTATAATTACTTCTTCATGTCCATCAGCAAATGGTTTATGATAACAATAATAAATGCGGCAAGCAGTGAATTCACAAATCCACCCATATCGATACCTGTAACAAAATAATCTGCTATCATGATCGTCCAGGCATTTACAATGAAGCTAAAAAATCCTAAGGTGAGCAAGCTAAAGGGTAAGGTAATCAACAACAAAATGGGTCTTAATATAAGGTTTACCAGTAGCAGAACCACACCCATAATCAGTAGAGCTGGAATGCTGCCAATCATTATCGTGTGAGATACAAGTGACAGCAGGTATATCGTTAATACGATAGATATATATTTAATAAACAGTTTCGACATGTTACCTCCAAGAAAATTTGTTACCTTATTCTTATTAATATGTTTACCTTGTCAGTTTTAACATTGACAAGATCATATGATTCATTCTGGGCCAAAGAATCCAGCAATTTCATAACAACTATAACAAGCTCTCTTACGGTATAGATGGTGACTTTGGATGTAGAATTGGAATTAGTAGCTTTTGGTGCAAAAAAACACCCTACATTCAGTACGTCCAAGAAACAATCTAATAATTCGTAAAAGATAAACAAAGAGATTGGGAAAGGAATCTTTAAAAATCTTCTGCCCTCAATCTGAAGTTTCAGCCACAGCAAACGGCAGCCTTTAATCGACATAAACCTTCACCTTTACCATTGCCTTATGACCTTCGTCCCAGGCTTCTACGTCAACAATATTGGGATCATCCAAGGTTCCATTGATAATTTCTTCAATTATCTTTGCAAAATCAATGCTGGATATATCAATCCCTTTTGCTGCCATCTCACTCCTTGCATCTGCTGGAACCATGGTGGTCATCTTATCCGCGATTTCACTAATTGTGGTCAGCAAACGAATCGGTATGTTCACGTTAACATTAACTGATTTGGTATCCGAAGTGACTCTTACTTTAAGAAATTTATAGGTTCGTTTCGCCATTGTTACCGTTTCAATGTTTTGAATAACTTCTGTTGCTTTAGTCACATTTAAGGCTTCCAAAAGTTCCATACCCTCGGCAGCGGTTATTTGTCCCTTTTCTATCATTTCTAATATTCTTTGTTGTTCACTCATGGACTGGCACTCCTTTATTATAGATTTTTAATTTGTTCGGTTGCTTCTTTTGGAGAAATCTCTCCTTTCGATAATTGGTCAAGTATCTCATTCCTGGCGACCGTCTTATCTTCGTTATCCTTAATTGATTCCTTAGTAGTTACTTCATATCCAAGTCCTTTGATAACAGAATCCAACTTGCCTCGTACCGTGGGATAGGAAATCCCTAATTCTTTCTCAACATCTTTGATATTGCCCCGACTTCTTATGAATACTTTAACAAATTCTAGATCTTCTTCTTTCAGACGGCAAAATTCACAGGGCTGAAAATCTCCTTCAATGGCTGTAGAACACTTGGGACAACTGAGCTTGGTTATGGAAAGCTTCTCACTACATACGGGGCATTTCCCTGGAGCTTTGTATTTCATTCTCTTCACCTTCCTGATGTATTATATATGCTTACTATACAACTGCGAGTTTAATATGTCAATACGATTATTGATTATTTTAATGTTATTATCAATATATATTATGTTTTACTTAAATATATTGATACTCATATTAATTATATTAATTATTCTTTGCTAAATATCATGTATATATACCATTTCGTTCCATTCCTATAATATTTGTATTGGTTTCTGTGGCAACGTCTTTTTTAATCAACAAATAAATGATAGAATCCCTAATTTTACAATACTGTATTTTATAGTTAATATTTATTCAAAACAAATTTGGGAACAACTGTTTTACAATATTATTTATAGAAAAAGAGGTCCATATGCTCATTTATCTATAAGCATATGGACCTCTTGACATCTTCAGCATTTCATTGATTGCTAAAAGCCAGCATGAGTAATTTTAATTTTTAGCACCTACATCTATATCCGTCTTAACCAGATCAATAAATAATTACTTATCATATTAAAACATCATCAAGCATACATCCGAACCCATGAGGACAAAAGAGTTATAAACTCTCTAGAACATCTATGCTCTAAATGATCAAAATAATTATAAGAGAAAGTACCAGGTAATAATTCAGAAAAAGTCTTTATAGCTTCAGCTGGAAATAAAATATCGTTTCCACCAGCAGTCAATAATACCGGACAATTTAATCTTTTAACATGTGAAATAGTATCTACAAACCCCAAAGCTCTCCATCCGCCCTCAATATTATCAACGGAACTAAGTGGTTCGTAATTATATGTAATCGATCCTAAACTCTTTATCATAGGCAAATTAGTAAGAAAAGGTTCATCTGCTGCTACACATCTCACTCCTTTATCTTTAAAAATGGAACCTAATAGCATAGAGCAGCCTCCGCCTTGACTTGTGCCAAAAAACGAAATTCTATTTTCTATTACTTCCGTTTGTTCCACCGCCCATTTAATTGCTAAAATACAGTTCACCAGCCATTGTTTATATCCTTTTTCACCATGGCTTGATATCGTGTCAGCTAATACAGGCCAGGTATTATCCCGTTTTTTGGTTTCATCAGGTCCATTTGGGGTCGCATACCCAAGTGGCGAAATATGTAGAACATTATATCCAAGCGAAACCAGTTCGGGATGAGTACTAATTTCCGCACTATATCCGGGGGTATGGACAAGCAACGGTGCAGGCCCAGACATCACCGGTTGCCAGTAACCGTAAAATTCATCCATACCTTCCGGCATGAATTTTACATATGAAAACTCATTTTTTACATGTCTGATCCCTAGGCTGAAGGAAAAACCATTGTCAGAAAGAACTTCAACATTACATATTATTGAATTAGCCATTTTCCATATAGATTCTACCCATTTGTCTACTTCTTCAGGTTTTGGATAATTTTTAAATTCTTCATAGTTTCTATCCATGGTTGACCTCCTTATTTACTTTCCTAATCTATCATTTTCGGCTTCATATTCTCTTAGAATATGAAGCGCTTTTTCATTAAGATCACCATATAAAACAGCAGCTTCAACTTGAGGATAGATATATTCTGCGTACGGTAGCATAATCCTGATTAATCTATAATCAAGATCACCTTCAAGGATTTTTTGAAATATTATAGAAATTGAATTTCCACCAAGAAACGGAATTAATCGTTCAAGCAAATTTTCATTGATTGTGTCATATGTTGCGTTTTCCAGCAGTTTGACAACTGCATCATCATTTATGTATTCCGCAAGTGAAACAAGGCTTGAAATATCTATTCCATGTTTTGAAAGACCTTTTGCCATTTTGTCAAGTAAACTAGGCTTTAGCAACGGTGCGATATTAACAATATCAGATATGCATTGTTTTTCCAATTCACTGCTTAAATCTTGCCCTTCCACAGCGCTTTCAAGAATGACGGCTTCCTTTTCAGTTGGATGGCCGGAACTAATAAGTTCATCAAGAGTGATGCCGAAAACATCTGCAACTTCAATTAAAATAGATATATCGGGGAAACTGTCTCCGCACTCATATTTTGATATTGCTTGGCGGGTCAGGTTAAGTCGTTCAGCAAGTTCAGATTGTGTCATGTCTGCTTTCTTACGAAGTCTCGAAATATATGCACCAAATTTTCTTATATCAAACATAAAAGATACCTCCTTATATTCAGAATATCGTAGATGCAAAGACAAATCAAGCAAAGGATAGTTGCTATTAACCATATCCAATGTTGTGCCTATTCAGTGACTACCCTCATTATCACTGGAGGTTTTTTACTTGAAGCTAAAGCTGCTGTGGTTACACCTGCGTAACAGGTGATTTATTAAAACACTGCCATACAAAAAACCCCCAAGGCATTGGAAATAGCTTAATTTTTCCAACAGCCTTGGGGGTATCCCTATTCATTCCGAATCAATATAAAGTTATTATTCTATGGAAGAAAATCTTCGACCACAGTACCAAGTCCCTTTTCCTCAGCCTGTTTTCTTACGTAACAAGCAAGTGCTAAATCTAATACACCAAGTCCAAATGGACTGTAAACAACTGTTTTTCCCTCTACACGTCCTTTTTCTTTTCCTGTTATTACATCCGCAATTGGACATCTTACAAAATCCCGGTTGCCACAAGCTTGTTCTGCCAAATGGATTGCAGTTTTTTCACGACAAACATGATCAAGATCGTCCACTATATTATCTGTTTTCAATATAACATTTGGTCCAAAATCCCTTAGTGAAATATTTAAGATTGTACTATTTGAAGTACAACAAGATATATCATGAATATAAGGTACACCTACTGTTGTTGCAAACGAAACTAGTGGTGCTTTTTTTAATACTTCCTCTACAGAACTAACCACTTCCGTATCCATATCTTTTGTCTTTATATGATCTAAAAACTTCTCTGCACGTTCTGGAACCATATCAAAAGCAACCAGCTTCTTTATATTTTTAAATGCCTTTTTTAAGAACAAACTAATCTCTGTATTAATTCTTCCACAGCCTACAAACCCAACTACCGTCTCATCCGGATTGGAATGAATTAAATTTGCAGCAACTGCCGCACTTGCTGCTGTTCTTTTTGCACTAATAATAGAACTTTCTAAAACGGCTTCTGCATGTCCATTTTTAACATTATTTAAAATCATTAATGCAGATGCTCTCTCTATTCCAAGATTTATATTATGTGGGAAAGAAGAAATCCACTTAATTCCAGCTGCATCTACACCATCTCCCATATATGCTGGTAAACCAATAATACGGTTTAAATCATTGTCTGGAAATCTTAAGAACACTGACTGAGGCAATGTACATTTTCCTGCAGTATGCGCTACATAAGCCTTTGAAACAATTTCCATAATTACTTCTTCATCGTTCAAAATTTCTGAAACTTCCCCTGCTTTAATTAATAGTAAATCATTCATAGTTATAACTCTCTTTCCTTTTCTTCCATGTTAAAAAGCGTGTTGTTTAATTCCTTTACAACACGCTTTTAGATTTTATAGAAAATGTAGTTAATCCAAAGAAGATTTAATGTATTTCCTCATTCAAATAGTGAGTATCATACACATCAAAGAATTCTTTCAATGTTGTTTGTTCAAAGTCTTTCGCTTTTATTAGGAGATTATTGATATCGTCAAACTTGATTTTTGTTTTTGCAAAGTATGATTTTAAAATCTTCATTGTCAACGAATTGCAAAGATCTTGTATATGTTTGTATTTTTCTAACAGGGGATCAAACAAATCATCAAGCTCTGGATAGCGTACTTTTAAATATCGAATTCGTTCATTCATGATGCGTTTATGATTTAACATTACATGAAACATTCTGATGTTAATCCATTCGTCTTCGCTTTTTTTTATTTCTTCTATGTATTTCACCATCATATCATAAACTTCCAATCCGAAGGCAACACCATTGGCATCATCTGAATGATAGAATTCCCAATTTTCCAAACGTTTACATTGATAGTACGCTCTTAGAGAATGAATGATATTCTGAAAATCAAACACATAGTCTGCACGTTCCTTTTCTAAAATTTTATAAAAATAAATTAAACCGCTCTGATAATTTTCAGGCGCATTCGGATCACATTTCTCATAAGCTTTCATAAAATCTTCAAACGAAACCTCTGAAAACGTATAAGTAGCGGTTTTTGAAAAAAGAAAATCCGCACAATAAAATATTTTTTCATCTCTATTGAATCCATAAATCAAGATATCATGATACCCATGTTCCGAATGGTAACAATAGGTTGTTCGTAAATAATAGGGATCTAGCATAATATCAACATAGTTGCTATCTTCTATTTCCTTACATACAAATTCGATAATATCTATATTCATTGCATGTATCGTATCAGTATGGATTTTTTGAGTTCGCAGATATCTGCAAGACTCCTGGCTTCTTACGTTATAAGTCATTGGAAAATAGAAATTTCCCCAACAGTGCTCCTTCAGATTTTTTCTACAGTAAATTAGTATGTATTGGCTCATTAGCCAATCCTGAGTATAATTATATGCCCCTAGAATAGATGCAATATGAGCATCATTTGTATAAGATGCAATAATGGGCTCCTTAATAGGAAGTATCCATTCATTTTCCCCTTTTTCTTCCATAACCTGTTCACTTCCTCCTCTCACTATTTGAATGTTCAAAATTTACCATTTCCCCATAAGCTTTCTTGGAATTACTTAAAATAATCTTTTAAAACCTGAACTCTATTGGTTTGTTCCCAGCTAAGATCTTTAGTATTTTCTCCAAAGTGTCCGTAGCTTGCTGTTTTTTGATATACTGAATTTCTTAATCCAAGTGTTTCAATAATAGCGTAAGGACGTAAATCAAAATTATTATAAATTGCGTCTACTATTTTTTCATTTGGTACTTTTTCTGTACCGAATGTTTCGACTGCGATGGATATAGGTTCTGCAACTCCAATTGCATAAGATAACTGGATTTCACATTTATCTGCTAATCCAGCAGCAACGATATTTTTTGCAACATATCTTGCTGCATAAGCTGCGGAACGATCCACCTTGGTATAATCTTTACCCGAAAAGGCTCCTCCACCGTGTCTACCAGTACCACCATATGTATCTACGATAATTTTTCTACCTGTCAGGCCACTATCTGCTGTTGGACCACCAATAACAAAACGTCCAGTAGGATTAATGAAGTATTTTGTATCTATATCGATTAATTCATGATCCACATTCTCTAGAATCAGGTATTTCATGATATCCTGTCTTAATTTTGTAATATCCACTTTTTCATTATGCTGAGCAGATACAACAATTGTGTCAATTCTCTTAACTTTTCCATTGGAATCGTACTCAACTGTTACTTGTGTCTTACCATCTGGTCTTAAATACTCTAGAGTACCTTTCTTTCTTAATTCTGTTAATTTTTTCGATAATTTTTGAGCTAGTTCAATGGCATAAGGCATATAATTCTCGGTTTCATTGCAGGCATAACCAAACATCATACCTTGATCTCCTGCACCTAAACTATATTCATCCTGATTTTTCTTCTGGTCCACTCCCATGGCAATATCCCCAGATTGTTTGTCTAATAGAATTTTCACTTCACATTTATCTGCACTGATTCCTGTCGCTTCATCTGTATAACCAATATCTCTAAGCGTTTTTCGAGCGATTGCTTCAAAATCTACATTTGCATTGGTTGTAATTTCACCCATGATTAAAACAAACCCAGTATTGATTGCTGTCTCACATGCCACACGGCTATATTTATCCTGACTAAGACATGCATCAAGAATTGCATCTGAAACCTGGTCGCAAACCTTATCTGGATGTCCCTCTGTAACAGATTCTGATGTAAATAATCTTCTTAACATTTTTGTACCTCCTGATACATCTTGTAGTTTATTTGGCTACTTGTTTGTAAGTTATTTAGTTCTGATATTTAACTCTTCCTTAACGATTCTGTTTATATAGTGTGTAAACTTTTCTGCATTTTCTTCGATATAAAAATGCCCTCCTTCAAATACCTCATAAGAACAGGAACTAGCCAGATTCTTCCAGCCCTTTACTTCCTCAAAAGACAAATCTTCTTTCCCATACATAACAGAAATATTACATTTGATTTTATCCTTCCTGTCTATAAATTTATATTCTTCCAGGAGACGATAATCTGCTTTCAATAATGGTGTGAATAATTTTCTGAACTTCTTGATCTTAATCATTTCATCTGAAAATCCACCAAATTTTACTATTTCATTTAGGAATTCATCATCGTCATGCATATGTATTTTTTCGTTTTCCTGTCTGGTACGTGGTGGTTTACTTCCTGAAAAGAAAATATGTACGGGTTCCTTTAAGCCGCTACTCACTATTTTATAATAAAGTTCATATGCAAAAGTTGAGCCCATGCTATGACCAGCTAGAATATAATCATTATCACCAACTTTTGCTTTGAAAATTTCAAAAATATCCTCTAGGGCTTCTTTAAAATCTAAATATGTTCTTTCACCATAACGTAAGCCATGACCCGCTAATTCAATGGGTATTGGTTCTATTAAAGCATCTAACCCATTGGACCATTTATGCATTAAAGTTGCAGAACTTCCTGCATGTGGTATGTAGAATAATTTCATGCATTTTCTCCTTTATACATATTAGGAAACGTTTTCATACACCATTCTTCATTGTAGATAGTCGTACTGTACCTGTCTCCTCTATCTGCAAATATGGCTGCCACATTAAGATTTGTTGTATCCTTACCATTAAAATAATTGTGAATCGCTGCCACTACGGAACCCGAGGAACCTCCTACAAATATCTGATGTTCGTCCAATAGATAATTACAAGCTCTAATTGTTTCTTCTTCTGATACTTGTATCACTTCATCTATTTTGGCACACTTTAAGTTTTCTGGCTGCATACTAGAACCAATTCCAGGAATATATCTCTTTTTGGATACTCCCCCAAAGATTACAGAACCAATGATATCAACTGCAATAACTTTTGCATTCGGATAAACTTTTTTGATTCTTCTGGAAACTCCAGTTATGGTTCCACAGGAGCTTACTCCTATAAAAATGTAATCAATTGGTTTCACTTCGTTACATAATTCTTTACTTAGAGTCATGTAATAGGCTTCAGCGTTATATGGATTACCATATTGATTCACCCAATAAGAATTTTCATTCTCTTTCTGGAGCTGTTTTACCTTTTTTATTCGTTCAATTAAATATCCACCGTTCTTATCCGGTTTTCGTACCATGAACGTTTCTGTACTAAGTTTTCTAATTAACAGTTCATTGGTATATGTAATATTAGGATCTATCACACAGTAAAACTTTAGTCCCAACAGTTTACAGTAAGATGCTAGTGCAATTCCAAAGTTTCCAGAAGAAGATTCAATAATGATTGTATCTTTGTTAATTTCTCCATTGGAAAGTATCTTATTCAAAATATAATTTGCAGCACGATCCTTTACAGAACCTGTGGGATTAAAAAATTCCAGTTTGATAAATACATTTAAGTCGTAAAACACATTATCTGTTAAGTTAATAACAGGTGTATTTCCTACTCGTTCTAAATACTTTTTCATTTCTCAATCCTCCTATAAGCAATTTATTTTTTTATGAATATTAAATCTTATCTGAAGTAGACATAGAATTTCTTTTTCCTTTAGTAATTTCGCGCTCAATAGAATGAATAAGCACCCTTATTATGCTTTTATATTCTATTTTCAACTTATTTAGTAAAGCAATTGCTTTTAACATATCAGCCTCTTCTCTTTTTATAGATATTTTGATGATAGAAAGTGTAAACCGTTCAGACTGTTTTGATAATTGGTTAATTCTTTCGACTAGCTCATCTGATATTTCTACGTCATATTCGAATTTCAGTATCTCTATTCTAAGCTTCATCATAAAAATATGATGTTCAATAAACTTAATTGTTCTCATATTTAGTTGATCTAGTGCCTCTGTAAAAATGTACAGAAGTTTGTCTTCCATTGCATCAAAAATATGAATACCAGTTTTATACTTGCATTCTGAATATAACGTATATCTGATATCATTTTTTACATAATCAACTCCATCTACGAATTCATTTAAATAAAACAGAATTTTTTCTAAATTTACCTTAGGCTTACTAGAATCATAAGGCAACTGAATATTACATACTGGATTACTTAAAATATCACAGTGTAATTTCAAACCGGATTCCTTTAATTGTTCAAGGTCTGGTTTTCTTGGATTGTAAAATGGTTTCAGATTATTGACGGTAGTACATGTTAAATCATCATCCAGTTTTACACCAATCATTAGCCAGTTATTATAATTCTTATTCTCTCCGTATACCTCTTGGTAAGATGTATTGATATCACTCATTGGAACCAGTTTTTCTGAATAATTTGTAAAATTAAAATAATCGCGTCCCTTAAAATTATATTGATCATCGTAATCGTATATCATTAAGGAGTGGAATGAATGAAAATAATTGTACGTGGCATAACTTGTTATGTAAAATGTATCCACATTGTAAATTATTGTATATCCCATATCTAAATAATGTTTAATTTTATCACTAATTAATGATGAATCTCCTTTCAAACAGTCACTAGATAATTCAAATCCTTTAAACACGTCAAAGTACTCATATTTCTGTGATTCAAAATAATCTATCCAGTTTGAATTGTCTTCTTCATCTGCATAACATCTAATAAAATTCTCCGCCAAAACAAAATGATAATTTTCTCCTCCAGCCAAAATACATGAAATGTAAAAATCATTATATGGTATAAAGGTTTTAGGAGGATATGGCATGCATCTTCTCATTTTAAAACTCCTATTCCATCGTAATTACTATTGATTCGTTCTACTTGCCATACTGAACATATCTATACATTTTCTACAATTATGACAGTATTGTCTACATTTGGATTTGTTGTTAAATAATCCTTCTAAAGACTGATTATCCACATAATATTCCTTAGCCATTGTGTTATCAAAAAGACTGACGTAATTTCCATCGTATTTTTCTGCATCATAGGCTTTTATTACGTCTGTTAGTACATTTATCGGCATTTTTCTTCCTACTATTCTGAATTCATTCGTAATTTCTACATAGTGATTCAAATCTTCTGGACGGATAACCGTGTTGGTAAGTAATGAATGCGGCTTCTTCCAATAATGATTTTTACATTTCAAATGATAGTCAAATGAATCTTTAGAATGTGCAGAATGATTCTGATGAAATCTTCTCCATGGACAGTCTCCAAGACAATGTTCATTCACCATAATCCTTAACTTTGCTTTTTTCAATGCTTTTTTCATTTCAAGAAGCAAGTCGATATTATAGTTACAGTTTATAGATGGAACTATAATGTCTGCTCCAATGTTTTCATAGTAGACTGCTGATCTGCAGGACTGGATTTCGCAAATAGCAGAAGCTATAAGCTGCATACTTGTACTTTCTTTTACCTCAGTCATGATAAATGGATGACTTGCAATGATTCCAGCAACCCCTATTTTTTCCAAATCTTTCAGATATGTCCTGATTTTGTCCCAATACTTATTGTTTGTAGTGCTCTCAATTCCACATGGAGAATTAAGAGCAATCTCAATAGTTACATTCTTTTCAGCTGCTGTTTCTACTAATGCCTCGATTTCACTAAGAATGTTCCAATATTGAGGACGCTCACCAGCTATCATTTCATCCAATCCACCAGTATATAGATATATAGAGTCAATTTGTTCACTTGTTTCTAACAGCTGCTCCAGCTCCTGTTTATTGCCACTAAAACCAACATTAAAAACCGGTTTCATATTTTTCCCTCTTTCTTTCCTAATATTTTGTTATCTATTACTTAACTGTCATACTGCATTAAAGACATAAACAAAAGGGATGACCAGCAGGATCGTACATAACCCGCCAATCATCCGAATATTGATCTTCTGCAATAACTGCACCACAGTTTACGGCATGATCTACTGCCCTTTCCAAATCATTCACCGTAAAGTCAATGTGGGCCATCTGCAGTTGAGCGTCTGGTCTCGATGGCCACACAGGTGGTACGTAATCTGGATTATTTTGAAACAGGATACCTGGGTAGACCCCATGTTCCGCTTCCGGATTGTATACCATTACATATTCCTCATCAATATTTCCGATTTTCCAATCTAGCAACGCTTCATAAAATTTTGCTAGTTTTAGAGGTTCCTTACAATCCAATGTTATTGAGTACATATTGATTTCTAATTCATTTCCCATAATACCTCCTATTCTATTGTTTATCATCTAAAAAGAGTTTACCATCCAGGTGGATGATAAACTCTTTAAACAATCTTACTTTATTTTATGTTGTATAATATTGTGCCTGTGCATTCCAGAGTTGGAAATACTTTCCTTCCTTATCCAAAATCAACTTTTCATGACCGCCATGTTGAATAATTCTTCCTTCGTTAAATACCACAATGTCATTACAAAAACGACAGGAAGATAGTCGATGGGAAATGAAAACTGCTGTTTTATCTCCTACCATATCATTCATCTTCTCATATATCTCTGATTCAGCAATTGGGTCTAGAGATGCGGTTGGCTCATCCAAAATGACAAAAGGTGCATCTTTATACAACGCTCGTGCAATTGCAATTTTTTGTGCTTCTCCTCCAGATATGTCCACACCACTTTTATTAAAATCTTTATAAATAGAAGTTTCCATCTCGTTTGGTAACGATTTTAATCGTTCACCAAAACCTGCTTTTACTAAGCACTCTTCAGCCAACTCTGCATCATAGTCAACTGCCGCCGATACATTTTGCCCCAGACTGAATGATAAAAGGTTGAAATCCTGAAACACTACACTGAACAAATCCATATACTCGCGATAATCGTATTCGCGAATATCAACTCCATTCAGATATATAGCTCCTTCTGTAGGGTCATATAAGCGACAGAACAATTTGATAAATGTAGTTTTACCAGAACCATTTTGTCCTACTACAGCAAGACGTTTTCCAATGTTAAATTTAAGTGACAGGTTTTTCAAAGCATATTTATCTGAAGATGGATATTTGAAACTGACATTACGAAATTCGATTGTATATTGATTCTCTTTCTTCTTTCCTGTGCTTTTATTGCCTAGATGCATTTCATTTGGTATATCAAGGAATTCATATACATTCATTAAAAATGGTGCATTGTTTTGCTGATTTCCAAAAAAACGAAGTAACCCAGACACTCCACCAGACAATGCTGTTGTTGCGCCAATATACTGTGTAATGGAACCTACGTCATATGCTCCTCCCCAAGCCTTCAGGCAGACGAAAATGTAAATAAGAAGAGTAAACACATGACTAACTGCTGTTGATGATGTATGAAAGAATCTCATTGGACGAAGAATTGTTGTTGCACGGTCTCCGTGAACCATTGCTTCATCAAGATACTTCTTTCCCATAACATCCTGACAGTAGATTCTGGTATCTAGAGCTCGTTCACGTTCTGGGGATGATTTGGTCATAAAAATTCTGTACTTTTCAAACATGGTTATGTCACCAGAATAATTAGCCCAATAAGAATTTCCTTTATTAATCAGCATCGGTACTGTAAATGTAACTGCCAGCATGGCTGTAACAAGAACAAGGATAAAGATTGGGTTATTTAATACGGTAAGTTTTCCTGCACTTTCGGGAACTTTGTATATAAATATAGAACAACTAAGTACAATGGCTCCAAGAATGGTTAAAACAGATTCTACTAGCAAGTCAAAGTCAGCTAATAATCCTCCAAGTCCCCAGGCTGGCCAGGTATCGCTTTGCTGGATTTTCCCTCTAAGGGTGTTTGTCTGAGCACTATCTACATCCTTAAAATTCATAGACAATAACTTGCCTGTATAGAATTTATCGCGTTTGTACCATAATGCTTTTCTTTCGTATGTTTTCCATTTTGACAAGCCGGCATTGACAATTGCCAATACCGCTGTTGTAACGAGTGAAAGCCAAACTAATAGTCTTAATGTTGCAACATCCCGTTCTCCTGCGATCTCATTAATAATTCTTGCCGTAAGATAAATGGCTACATAAGGTGTTAATGCTGTTGTTATGGAACAGAACGCAGAAGATAATAACATCATGGGGTACTTTTTCCACCATAAGCGATATCCTCGAAAACTCAGACTCATGACATTATAAAATGAAATTTTATCTACTTTCTTTTTCTTAAACACAAATTACGCCCCCCTTATCCGTGTTTTTTTTGGCTTGCACTTCACTATCACGGTAATATTGACTTTGAACCTCGAATAATTCATAATATTTCCCAACCTTTTGGAGTAGTTCGACATGAGAACCCTCCTCAAGGATCGTATTGTCACCAATTAGAATAATTCTATCGCAAAAACGAGTTGATGCAAGACGGTGTGATATGTAAACGGATGTACAATTTCCAGTAATCTCATTATATTTTTCATATATCTCACTTTCTGCAATTGAATCTAGTGATGCGGTAGGCTCGTCTAGTACAATGATCGGTGCATTTTTATACAATGCTCGAGCTAACATTAAACGTTGTGTTTCTCCACCTGACAAATTGATACCGTCATCAAAAATTTCCTTACCTAAATTAGTTTCATACTGTTTCGGTAATTTTTCAATATTCTCCGTCAACCCGACCTTGTTAACACACTTACGTACCTTATCCATATCTGTGGAATCAAGAGATTGTGATACATTTTGTGCAATTGAAATTGGTAGAATTGATGAATCCTGGAAAACTGCCGAGAAATGTTTGTAATAATCACGTCGATTGTATTTTTTAATGTTCTCCCCATTTAGTAAAACTTCACCTTCTGTAGGGTTATAAAAGCCACAGATTAACTTAACAAGTGTTGTTTTCCCTGCACCATTAAGTCCCACAACTGCCAGTTTTTCTCCAGGTTCAATCGTAAGATTAATATTCCTTAAGGTGTCCTGTTTTGCCCCAGGATAACGGAATGATACATTCTTTAATTCAATTTTATATTCACTGCTTAAATTTGGTTTTATTGCCTCACCTTTTTCGAAATCAAATGGTTCCGGATATTCAAGAAACTCCCGTAACGTAGATATCTCCAAGCTTTCCTTATGTAATTCAGTTACAACTGTGAGAATACCACTTACCCAAATTGTAATTCCTCCTACTGCCGTATAAAGAAGTAGAAATTTAGATGCAGAAAGTCCATTATGTAAAACCAGCCCAATTAAATAGATATAGGCAATTCCATTACGTGTGAATGAAAGTATTACATCTGCCACATTACCCATAATATAAACTTTTTGTTCTCTGGCAATAAACGATTGATACAGCCTAAGTGTGCTGCTATATATATCTTCCAGCCAGCTTCCCATGTTGAATAGACGAATATCTTTTGCTATATTAGCTTTTCCAGCATAATTAGATATATAATTCATTTTCTGTGAAAACTCTGCTTCTTCATTCCTGTGATCATAGCTCCATTTGCTGACACGTTTATTAAACAGAAATCCAACAACGGTGGTGACCATTATCACAGCAATAATTCTATAATCAATATAGGAAAATATGACAAGATAAATAATGAAACCAGATAAGTTTTTCATAAGATCAGATAGTTTGAGCCAAAAAGCCAATGTTGTAGAATCATTTCCAATATTATACATATTAGCTCTATCCAGCTTTTTCAGTACATCCTGATTCTCTGTAAGAGGATAAGAGGACTTGACGATTTTCTGCGTAATTTTAGATGATATGATAATTCTAAACAAGTTATGTTCAAATGGAATAATTGTAAGAAAAAAAGTTTGCATTGTATCTACTAGTAGTAATGCTCCAGCAAACAGTAAGATTGTTATGACCAGTTTTTCTAGCGGAACAACTGATTCTACTTGATCTAAAATAACGGGTATGACAAGAAGCTTTAAAAGACTTAGTACCACAGCTAGTAAAGACGTTAGTAGGCAAAGTATTACTACCAGTTTACGCTCTTTCCACCCAAGCTTAACCATATAAATAATGTTTTGAACCACATTATACTTAGGCTTTAGTGAATCGCCTTGACATTTGTCACTTGTTACATTAAGCATATTCATTTCCTTTCTTATTCCTCTTTCATATTCACAATGACTATGAAATCTTTTTGGGGTGACTATAATAATATGACATATTTTTCACGTTACTTCAACTTTATTGATATTTTTAATAGAGGGAATACAAATCATTACATTCATACTCCCTCCTAACTCTTCTCTAATAATTCCCTTTTTCCCCGCAACCTAGAGCAACTGGTCAATTTACTCACTTTAATATTTTTATCACTTTTCGTAAGAGATGTATTCGTTCACACACTCTTTCATCTCTGAAAGTATTTTCTTTTCTATTTCAATGATACTTATAATGTGTGATGAAATTTTTTCTTTTGTTTTTTCAAGTCTTCTTGGTTCATAAAAGAGTCTTACTATCATATGTTGAACTTTCAGCCACATATCGCTAACATGGTATAATAGCGTATATATTTCCTTACGTTTTTCATCCTCTTTTGTTAGCTTATTGTATAAACCTTCTAATAAAAATGCAAGCTGATATCGATAATCAGATATTGCTTTCAAACCATTTGTAATGGTACATAAATAGATATCTTCCGGAATGTCGAATAAATCTGAACCGTTTTTAGTTTTACGGATATCTTCATCAAATACTTGGACCATTTTTATTCCTTCCATAATAGAATCCTCTTTGGATATAATATATTTCATCAAGCCATTCATATCCATATTTTGTGGATCGGTAGTAGATGTATAATAATAAAAATCTCCATATTCGAATACGTTTTCAGGTACTAGAAATGTCTCGTATCCTTTTATAAATGGATCGGTACACCAGATTCCTTCTTCCGTATAACCAGTTAATGCGCAGGCATGCCATATTGATGCTACATGATATCCTCTATGCCAAGGGCAGCATTGGCAATCTATGGTCATAACCACAGTCTGATATTTATCTATGTATCTCTTCAGATTTTCTACGGTCACATCTTTTTTTGGTATTTTCTTTCGACTTACTTCTAAATACTCAGAACTTATCATCTTCATATATTCTTCGTATGAGTAAACTGCCAAATCCTTGTTGTCAGGATTGTAGTCAAATCGCCACGAATTTACGAACATAGTTTTGAAATCCAAATTCATTGATGTATATACTAATTCCATAGTCATTAAAAAGCAGTCCATATGTGAATAAATTCCACTGTTTCGCTCCACTGTATCACAGCCTTTCTTTTCTATTAAATACATTTCGTTATTCATATACTCAATTAATCTTCATCCTGTCGAAAACCATTTTTTCAATCACTGACAAATGAAAATTACCTTGTGTTGTCAACAAAATCTCTTTTTCATTTTCTTCAATATACTCTTTCTCTTTAAGTATCTCAAAGATATTGCTGAAAGAATTGTATATGTGCTTTCCATAACGTTCCATATAATAGTTCTTACTAATCTTTCCACACCTTAAAGAATACACGATCTCACGAGCGATCTTATCCGTCATGTTTAGTTTTCTGTTTGCTTCTATGCTGCTGATTCCTGCCTTCTGTTTTTCAATATATTTTTTCACATTGCTTACATTGGAAAAAATCTGCTCCTGGTAATAACTATTGGCACCTGCACCAAAGCCAATCCATTCACCACCATTTATCTGAAGTCTGCTGTAAAGATGGTTGATACGCCCTGTACCGTTAAAATGATAAATGGAGAATCTTTCAAATCCTTTGGAGAGGAATAGCTCTTTTGCAGTTTCAAATACCTCTACCTGTTTTTCCAACGGAGCCATTTTACTGAAAACTGTTTCATAATTATTGTACAGAACAGTTTTAGCTTCCATACGTAGTGGATATAGGGAGAAATAGTTGATTCCCATTTCCAATGCCAAATTAATATCACGAATAGTTGTTGTTGGATCGGATAGTGGTAGATTACAAATGAGATCAATTCCTAATGTATGTAGATTATACTTTTGAGCCTCATTGAATAACTCTTTCAATTGTTCTATATTGGTAGCTCTGTTTACTCCCTGTAGTATTTTTTCATCAAATGTCTGTATTCCTAAATTCAAAGACAGTTTTCCGTATTCTGTAATTGTCTTAATATGTTCAATTGTTATTGAAGCAGGACTTGATTCAAATACAATCTCTTTTTCTTTTAAATCTGGTATACATTCATTTAGTACATTTAATATTTTCTTTAAGTGCTGTGTATTAATCACGGAAGGAGTTCCACCGCCGAAATGAATACATCTGACATTCTTTTGCTTCAACAGATTCTTGCGATTTTCTAATTCCATTACCAAAGCATCAACATAACTGTCAAGTAACTCCCCAGTGTAATTTTGATAGGTTTCGATAGAACAGAAAAAGCATTTTTTCTCACAAAATGGTATATGTATATACACTGAAATATCTGATTCAAATGATACATTCTGTGAGTTATCCGAAACATCTAGGCTGATGTTTGGCTGAAAATATACTGTATTATCATTAACATTTTCACTCATTCTAAACCACCTGATTTCATCATTATTATCATTCCCTTTCATTCTTTTGGAAGGCACACAAAAAGGAATGAATTTATGTGCCTTCATACTTTAATTATCTTAATACAATACTATCTCGGTACTCATCAACTATGGCACTGCCACTATGGATAAGATCATTCAGCATAGGAACTGCTGCTTTATGGAGTTTCTTCCATCTCTTATCAGCATGATAGATATCAATGAGCGAATATGGATTTGGAATGTTGCATTCTTCGCAACGTTCTCTAAATAACTCTAACCGTCTGTAAATCTCTTCACGGCATGGCTGACAGTTTAGCTTATAATAAGTACACATTAACATCTCGTTATACTTGTCTTCATATATACTCTCATAACCGTATATTTTCTCCCAGCTCTCGGAATCTACTTGACCACTTGGATAGAAGTAAAATGGATGTGGATCTACTTCATAAAGATTATCTTTAATCTCTCTTAGTAAATCTAATGTCTCATGAAAATCTTCTTTAGTTTCACCTGGAAATCCTACTACCCAAAATGTAGAAATCTTTAAACCAGCATCAGCCAGATTCTGTAGATTGGATTTTATTTTTTCTATTGTTATTCTCTTATCCATTAGATCAAGAACATGTTGTGATCCACTCTCAATACCTAATCTCACACGATATAGTCCTGCTTTTCTCCACTTTTTTACCTTTTCCATATCTTCGGCCATATCGCATACTCGAAGATAGGTATCCCAATAAAAACGTTCTTCTGGTGGTACCTCAAGTAAAGCATCCGCCAGTTTATCAATATTAGGATTTAGCAATGAATCGGTAAGTACAATAATGTTTTTTCCGTATTTTTTCGTAAGACTACGTAATTCAAATACAACCTTTTCCTCTCTCTTGTTACGATATTTCCCCCACTGTACAGTTTCACTGCAGAAACCACACTGAAATGGACAGCTCCTTGAAGAATACGCAACTAACTGAGGATATGAATTCATATCAAAATCCGAAAAGTCTGGTAATGGTATATCATCTAAACATACCTTTTTCACTGTCTTATCGCTCACAATAATTCTAGGTACATTTTTAAAGTTTGATTCTAATAAATTCAGTAAAATAATTTCACCCTCACCAAGTAGAAAATAATCAATGTATGTTGCTTTTCGAGCAAATGTTTCTAGTTCTAATGAATTTGAGTTAAACTGATCTGCAAAAATTCCACCTCCCATTACAGTCTTAACCTCTGGGAAATATTTTTTTACAAATTTAAAAGCAAATATACTAGGTCCCAGTGTTAAGCTGTAACAGGATATTCCATAGACATCAAAATCTTTTTCTTTGATATCATTAATAAGATACTCAGCAAGCAGCGCGTAAAATTGTTCCACCAGCTCACATAAATTCTCAATCGCTTCATCAGTTGCTTCATAGAAAAAATTATTAAGAATCAGTTGTCTAACCAGTTCATGATAATCATTTAAACTAAAATCATCTCGATTATTATAAGCGATTAGATGTGCCATTAGCACATCATATCCAACCATTGCAATATTTCCCATTCTGTCTACTGGCGTATAGGATTTCATTAATGCTATATATCGGCCACCAAAATCAAATAATGATGATATTGCATTATAATCTTTAGTACGAACACTATATCCATTTTGTTCAAGATAAGATTTCAGACATGCTATCCCCATCGGCGGCGTAAGCGGACTCCAGAAGGGCATAATAGACAACTTGACCTTATAAGGCTTCTCCTTTTGCATATCTCTACCCTCTTTCTCTCCCTAGTAAATCATACGTTTTATTTAAAGTATCAAGTTTGGAGGGTAAACTATATTCATCGGGTACCTCAATATCAAATTTACTTTCTATTCCTATAACATAACTAACAAATGAAATAGAATCCATTCCGAGTTTATCAATAAAACTATCATCATCTCCAATATCAATTGTCTGATTAGGGAAGATTGCAGCCAAAACCTCTATAATACCTTTTCTTTCCATCTCCATTGCACTCACCTCAAAACTATTTAAATTTAATCTTTTTTACTTAAAATGGATTACTTAAGAGATTATATCTTCTCAGCAGTTACAAAAAAGTATCTTCCGAAGAAGAAATCTGTATCAATGTCAATTACTTTAAATCCTGACTGTTCTAACATTAATACAAGCTCGCCATAGTGTACAAAGCGATAGTAGATGTCAATATCAGGATAAACGCTTTCACCCTGATACTCGTTAAACTGATAATGCAAGTGACAACGCTGTTCCCATGGCTCAATGGATGTACTTAATGTAATAAGAAATGGAATATCATTCTTATCACGAAATCTCTTATAAGTAACATAGCTATCTGGATTATATAAACATTCTGGATGCGACATCGCTATACTTACTGGTTTTGCAATATCAAAATATAATCTTCCACCTTTTCTAAGATTTCTATTGCAGTTCTTTAAACATTCCATCTGCATTTTCTGATTTTCTAATGCAATAAACATACCATCAGGTATACCGATCATATCAAAAGGTTCATCTGCAACGAATTTCGTACAGTCCTGTCTAAGTAATGTGATATTATCTGAAACGTATTTTTCTTCTTTTTTTAATTTGTCATTTACAATATCATGCATGTATGATGAAATGTCCAAGCTAGTAACTTTATAGCCTAAACGTGCTAAAGGAATTGTCAACATACCTGTTGCAGTTGCAAACTCCAGAACACGACCATCAGTAGTTCTCTTGGCTCCCTCTAGAAATGGCTTATTGATAAGGTCAATATTCTTACGCTTCCAAACACCAAATGTAGGAAGGTAGTCATATAAATTAGCTAAATTATATTCATAGTAAATCTTTGGCTCGTCCATTAATTCCTTATTCATATATATTATCCTCCTTATTTTATTCTTTATATTTTTTTAATTACAAAGAATAATGCGTTAAATAGTGATTTATTGCTTGAACTTAAGTATTCTGCCGGCCTGACTTTCTTTACTTGGAAATGTTCTTCTGGTATGTACATATCTTTGGATATACAGTAAGGCATTGCATTATGATACCCTTCTGTATCTGTAGAGATATCTGTACTACGGCATTTCATAAATAATAATCCATCCTTATTCAGAAGCTTATTGATTTGTTCAAAGTAAAGATTTCTTTCTGATGGATCGATACTGTGATAACAGCCTCTATCAAAAATATAATCATAAGTATCCTCTAATTTTGTATGAAGAATATTATCTTCCTGAAAGCGTATACCTGGTTCATTAATCTGGGCACTAGAAAAAGCATATGGTACTAAATCAATTCCAGTTACATTAAATCCTCTTTTGTGTAGCCATATAGCCTGTCTTCCAGAACCTGTTCCTACATCTAAGAATTTCCCAGAAGTGATATTTTCACTTCTAAGTTCCTCATCTAAATCTGGGTCAATTTCTAACTGGTTCCACATAATCACCTCAGGATTGGCACCTAAGTATGCAGCATGGAAACCTGTAATAAAATAAGGAGTCATTTTTGTATTGTGAATCTCCTTGTAGATGCTTCTTACTGTTAAGATATCAATGTTGAAAGAAAGGAAGATAATCTTATCAATTGTTTCGATTTTACCCAGGTCTCTGATATCTGTTAAAATTTCTTCTGTAACTTCTTGAATCATTGAATTGTTAATTGCATCTAAAATTGCTGATTTTATAAATATTAAGGCCGTGTTAGGTTTTTGCCCTGTTAATTTATTTTTCATATCAACAACAGAATCTGCAAATAAAAAATCATTTGTGCTAACTGCCTCTTCCTGTTCTTGAAAGTTCCAGCCTCCTATTATTCTACAATCTAAATCAACAATTTTATTCTGAATAATTTCATGGGAATAATTATTGAAATTACCCAGTATTATTACATCATTCTCCTTTACAATCTGTTCAATCAAATGAATACCTCCTCAAACTCTATGTTTAAGCTTATTTTAGTACGAATTTTTTCAATTCATTGTAGTTGTAAATAATCTCTGGTATTAATTTTTCATCGTCAATTTCAACATCATATATGTCTTCAATTTCGATAACAAGTTTGATAATATTGATTGAATCATAACCGATAATTCTCATATCGTTTTCCCAAGCATTATCTCCTGGCAATTTGCTTAATCCAATAATTTCAAGAATCTTCTTTAAAAACTTCACTTCTTCTGGATCATATCCTTCAAAGAGACTATTATCTTCTGTTGTTTTGAATAAATCATTTAATGCATTATAGTCTGTTTTTCCACTGATTGATGTTGGAAATTCATCTACTTTCAGGATATGTACTGGAATCATGTGTGGCGGCATTGCTTTTTTTAAGAAGTCTTTCAAGACAGCTACATCAATTTCATCTTTTCCAATGTAACATGCATTGATTTGTTTTTTATCTGCGTCAAATACAACAGCACTTACATCAATACCATCATATTTCAGCATTGTATTTTCAATTTCTTTTACTTCAACTCTTTTTCCATAGAATGCAATCTGAGTATCCATCCTACCGTGGAAATAATAGTTTCCGTCTTCTCCAAGAGATACTAAGTCACCTGTTTTATATGTTCTTTGGTTTGTTTCTTTGTCAATTAGGAATGCGACTTCTGTTTCTTTATCATTACCTACATATCCTCTACCTACGCAGATACCAGTAACTAAAAGTTCACCTGGCTCATCTACGCCACATTTGCTACCATCAGGTTTTACGATGGTCATTTTTGCATTACTAATTGGCTTACCAATAGGAATCGGATCAAAGTCACTGTTTTTATCCATTACTAAGTGGATAATATCGTCAGAAGCTTCCGTTGGTCCATAAGCGTTAACAAGTGTAATATCTGGTAATACATTAAAAATTTGATCTGCCAATGTTCTTGTTAAAGATTCTCCCGTAGATACTAAACATTTTAAATCTGTAAATTCTTTGGAGAAGGTTTTAATCTCATGAATTACTAATGCTAAGTAAGTAGGTACAGCCTCTAATACTTGAATATGATAATCATATAAAGTGTTTCGGAAACTCTTCAGATTTAAAAGTGCGCTTTCTTGGAAGATAACACTTGTAGCACCTACACATAATGGAGCCAACATCTGCCATACAGAAACATCAAAACTGATAGATGCATTATTTGCTACAATACTGGAATCTGTAAGATTCAGTAAACGGATTTTTTCTGATAAATGGTTGTTCATACCAACATGTTCAACCATTGCACCTTTTGGTAATCCAGTTGAGCCAGAAGTGAAAAGAATATAAGCTAATAAGCGATCTTCGATTACATTTTCTGGAACATAATCATCTGGAATGTTTTTATCATTTAATACGTCATGGACATCGATTGCTGGTAGTGTAATTTCATCAATTCTTTCCTTACTGTCTCGAATTACATATTGGGCCTTAGAAATATCAGCCATATAGTTTGCTCTTTGTACAGGTGTCTTCATATCAATTGGTAGAAAGGCAGCTCCTGCTTTTAAAATACCTAAAACAGTAACAACTGCACAGTAGGATCGATCCATATATACTGCGACAACATTTTCCTTTCCAATTGATTTTTCTGCTAAAAATTTAGCTACTTTGTTACTCATTACATTAACTTCCTCATAAGTCAATCTCATTTTATCGTCAATAATTGCTACTTTATCCCTATATGTTTTTACATTCTCTGCGAAACTTTGATATACATTATTTACTCTCATATCTTCTTATCCTTTCTTAGTACCTTTGGTACTCTGCTTTTATTAATACGATTTATTAAGAATAGAATTATACTTTAGATAAAACCACCTCCCTTAATCGTCCCACTTGTTTTGTTACCCAATATCTGAATTCGTGGAGCTTAATTTTTTTCTATCAATTTTACCGTTAACTGTATAAGGCAGAGATGACAGAAATACATATTTCTGGGGTAACATATATAATGGAAGCTTAGTAATCAGATATTGTTTTACATCTTCAGCGCTACAGTCTTTATCTGTTACCATATAGGCACATATATAATCCAGCTTCGTTTCCCGGATTAATATAACTGCAGCATCTTTTATGCTTTCGTGTTGGACAAGGAAGGATTCAATCTCCTCAAGTTCGATTCTGTATCCATTGAATTTAATTTGATGGTCATTTCTTCCAATAAACGTCATTTCTCCATCATCCTGTAAGACTGCCAAATCATTTGACTTATACATCTTGCCAGGTTTTTCACCGTAAATATCCTCCACAAAGCATTTATCAGTTAATTCTTTCTTATTGATATAACCATCTGTAACATTCAGACCAGCTATATAGATTTCTCCTATTTCATCTAACCGAGCAGGTGTCATATCTTCCTTCAGCAAATAAATATCTACGTTATCCGTAGGAATGCCAATTGGAACTGTACTTTTTGTATCCTTTTCAATATCATATTTGTGTGATGTACAGCCAATTGTCGTTTCAGTAGGTCCATATAAATTAAAAAATGTGATTCGGTCAGAAAATAACTTACAGATTCTCCTTGCCACACTAGTTTTTAATGTCTCTCCTCCTGTTACGATAACTTTTATGTTGCTTTTACTTACATCAAGTTCTTCTATAATTCGTAAATGTGATGGTGTAAGTATCAGAACGTCAACAAGATTATCCATTATTATTTTGCTAAGGGCATATCCACTATTTGAATAGTCATATGTCACTATTCCATTTCCAGAAATCAATGGTACAAGCACTGATATCACGGTCATATCAAAGGCTAAGGAGGCGTATAATGCAAACATAACCGGTTTCTCAAAGTTCAGACTGGTGACATACTGGTCCTTTGCCCATACTATAAAGTTCACTAAATTGTAGTGGGATACGACAACCCCTTTGGGTTTCCCTGTTGAACCTGACGTATAAATGATGTAGGCATAATCCTCACACCTGACTTTTTCAAGAACTGTATCATTCTCATCCTGTTTGGCGTTCATAAGTTCTTCAATTACTTCGTATACAAATGTTTCAGTTAAGAGTTTGGCAACTTTTCCCCACTCAGGATCATTCTTTACTTTATCCAGGTATTTTTGGCTTATCAGAATCAAATCTGGCTGACTATCTAATAAAATACTCTCATTTCGATATGGACCGCCTTTGATATCAAGCGGTACATAGGCTGATTTTGCTTTTAATACACCCATTACCGCAGAAACAGATTCCACAGAATTCTGAATCAGGATAGCAACTCGTTTGCTAACTTTGGGCACTTCTTCAACATATCTTGCTATTTTGGTAACAAAAAAAGAAAGCTGCTCGTATGACAACTCTCTCTCTTTATCTTTTACCGCAATATTATTTGGACTTTCTATCACATACTTGTCAAACAAATCGACTATCGTCTGCCCACCTTCTCTATGCTTTACTGGCCCCCTTAGAATTGCTTTGGGAGGTTTTTTTTCACATTCTATCCCCATTTACTTCTCCTCCTTTCTCTTATTACTCTTTTCATTTTTCTCTTCTGTTTTTACTTTTAACGATACTATTAATTTCGTTACCTCTTCCTCAGCCTTTGCAATATCTAGTAATTGTTCAGACGCCCTCTTCGCATAGTAAGCCGTTTGATCTGAATAGTATCCTTTCACAATAAAAACAACAACCATTTTCCATTGTTCTGATATGGAATCTATTTTTGATTGTATGTCTAATAGAGATTTACTGTATGCTGTAAATATATTTGATAGATAATAAAATAAATCTCCCAAATTTTTTCTGCCATATTCCATAAATTTTAATCCAATCATAAAATCAGAATAATCCAAATCGGAATACCGTTCTTTTTCGCTTTCTAAAAAGGTTATATTATACACATCTTTTGCAAAGATTCTTATACTGTCACTATTCTCAAGTTTATGATTTTTTTCCAGTTCCTGTATCATCTGTGCCAAGACATTATGTAAATTGAGTTCTTTCTTTGGCTTAACTGCTCTAAATATCAAAATTCCTCTGTAGTCTTCAAGATTCTCTAATTCCAGCTTAATTAAATCCTGAGTAAGAAATCCATCTACACATGACATAGTTTTGTCATTGATATCCGTGACCAGAAATGTGTGTAGCTTGTTTACCTTATTATAATACTGTTCATACCAAGGTATATAATAGGTACTAGAAATAATTGCAACTGGATTACTTTCTTTTAAATTTCTTCTAATATGCGATAATAATTCTTCCTTGGTTAGATCCGTCACATACTCTACATCCAGTCCAATGAAATCCTTAAGGTAATTCAATTCTTTCGTGAAATTTTTAAGGTATGTAGGATAATTGCAACTGGTTCGTAACTTACTTAACACCCCTTCTCCCTCTACTATTTTAGGAGAATAAGTAAAATTCAGCCCTTTGGCATGCAAATACATATGTTCTTTGCCAAAGTAATCGGCTACACTTTTTACAATATCATCAATACATAAATACCCTCTTTTATGATACGGTTGAATTTCGCTTAACATTTTTTATCTCCACTTGACAAGTAATTATTTTTTCTCTAATTTCATTATCAGCCAACAGGATTTCCCCCTTACTTTCTTAGACTTTCTGGTAACTCTCCGTATCTTGCTCCTAGAAAACCTGCTGAAAAATGAGGCATCCAGCCATGAACATTAAATTTTTTGTATCTATCAAATCCTGCAACTAACATGCCAGAACGATCATATCTTCCCTTGTTAATCCATATCCAGAACTCAGAATCTGGTGTCTTGTTATAGAGATAACGAAATCTTCCAATAAACACCATATATATTCCAAGGCTAAACAATACCTTTTTCTCTTCTCGAAATTGTCTTGTTATATCAATACCAGACTCACGAATAAATTCTGGTGAAGCAGTTGCTTTGGATTTGAACCATAAATCTTTTGGTTCAATACTTTCTTCAGCCAGAACATCATCAAGTGCCCAGTTTTCCAAACGCAATAGTGTTCCTAGCTGTCTCTGAGTTAAGTCTTTTGGTACACAAAGGATCATTTCATTATTATTGTTTGCTTCTTCGATTTCTTGTTTTGTAAATGGACATTCTTCCAGTGAAAATACTTCTCCTGTAATATCTGTAATGCCCATACCAATATACCACTGTTCCATTTCTTTTCTTAATGTAATGGGAGATGTAGGGTCTAGCTGGCCTTCATTCACAAAAGACCATACTTGTCTTCTATCTACTTTCTTATCGTCGATAAGCTGTTTGACTAATTGTGTATAAATCTCATTCATTTCTTTTCCTCCATCATCATCATCATATTTTATATCCGGTCTTAACAGATACTGCCTTATGAAATCTAAAATATGACAGACTTGAAATATCAACATCAATGCTCTTTCCTGTTATGATTTTACTAAGCAAATAACCACAAGCCAATCCATGCGTAATACCATGTCCATTGAAACCTGCAATACAATACATTCCTGAAGGACCATACGGACCAACAATTGGAAGATCATCTATTGTTGTTTCGTAAAAACCAGCCCACTTAGAAATCAGTTTTTTATCATAGAGGTCTGGTACTCGCTCTATTGCTTTTTTACAATGCTTAATTTCCCAGTCTAAATCAATTTCAGCAAATGACACCTCCTCTTTGCGATAAGGCCGGCTATAACCTGACAGTACTCCACCTGATTCCCAGTGAAATCCTGTTCCTTCATCCCCAAAGATAATAACCGGCATATCTTTACTGATCCAGGAAACTGGTTCTGTTACCCATACCTGCTGAAGGGACGGTTCTATGGGAATCGAGTTATTAGTCATCTGGCCAATCTGCTTCGCAAATGGTCCTGCTGCATTTACAACAATTGATGTCTCAATTTCTCCCTCATCCAATATAACCTTATTTATTTTTTCATTCTTTGTTTCGATGTCGCAAACCGTCTTGTCACATAAAATCTTCACATTTTGCTTATAAAGCTCTTTTTTTATGATTCCTAGTAACATTGACACATTTAAAAGACCATCATCACGGCAATAAGTAGTTAGCAAAACATCGTCTACACGAATATTACCAAACATTTTTGCCGTTTGTCTGGATGAAAGAATCTGGGCATTGACTGACATTTCTCTCTGAAATTTAACAGCCTCTTCTGCCTCATTTAAGGATTTCTCCTCGGTGAAGGCAAATGCATATCCACAAGGATTAAATTGTATATTACAATGGCTTTCCTTTTCTAGCTCATGCATCATTTCTCTATTTAACATAGATAACATAATATTTTCTCTAGAAGAAAACTGTTGTCTGATTCCACCAGCACACCGCATAGTTGTATAACCGCCTATATAGCTTTCACGCTCGACTATACAAACTTTCAATCCTTGTTTTGACAAATAGTAGGCTGCACTTAATCCCATAATTCCGGCTCCAATAATGACAGCATCAACGTGATCGATTATTGTATTTGCCATTGACACACTCCTTTTTTTCTTCTAAAAAACATACATATCACTCATAACTCTGAAAGCATGTTTAATTTATTTCTCTCCAGTATTTTGACGGTTTTTACCAGCTTCAAGCACCGTCATTAATCCATCGTAAAATGTTTTTGGAGAATGAAATAAATCAGGAGTAATCAGACTATCTGGAAAGTTAATTCCAAATTCCCCTTCCAATACTATCATGATTTCAATCACCCTAAATGAATTAATACCTAAATCCAACATGGTAACATTCATTTGTTTCTCCGTAAATTCTTCTATTGTGTAACGTTTTAAAATGTCAATGTACTTTGTTAAGTAACCGTTATCCATACATTTCCTCCTTCACAATATCACCAAAGTTATTCTGGAACCATTCTTGTTTTTCGCAGTTCTTGTTTTGTACTACACAGTAACTATTCGTATTATTAAATGCGAGTATGATTTCTCCTTCTATTAACTTGCTTTTCTCTTGAAGGCTGACATTATATAGTATCCATTTACTGTTCTGCTCAAATTTGTACACTACATAATCATATTTCTTAGTAAAGACAACGCATCCTTGTGCATTAAAATATTTCTTAAATGCTGCCAGTAAAAATACTGCGCGGTCTTTTGTTCCACTTGTCTGATGTCGAATACATTGATCAGCAGTCATGAGCCTATCATTCTCAGGAAAAATTGATTCCGTTCCCATCTGATCTACGTATTGATAAATCTCTTCTTCATTGCGAAAATTTACGTTTCCCCAATTACTTTGGATACTCCAGTAAATATAGGTTTCTGGCTTTGAAACACACAATGTCTGATTCGCATATCTTATCCATGGATATATGCTTGATTTTGTGCAATCCCCACTCCTTAAAACAGTATTTCTGAAATCATCTGTGTCAAGATTAGGGTTTACAGTCATGATCTCACTCTCTTTAACTATTGGATTGTATGTAGGCAAAAAAGTATTTTGGGCAATCAGATTATATTCCTCCAATAAAAGATGACTAATCTCAGCATCATTTCCTTTAAAGTCAATGAACCATTCTGCCCCAAAAACCCTGTTTATTGTTCCAGAAGGATAAATTGTGCTTTGACTGCAAAGTGTTAAATTATCATGGCTGATAAAAAACAGTTTATTCTCAACCGTTTTTACAATCAGATAATCCTGATTTATAATACGAAATTGAACCAAATGAGACGCTCTAAATCCATACCATCGAAGTAGTACATACAGGGTAGACATAAAAAAATTACAGCTTACTGCAATTCTCTTTCCTTCCTCTTTACCCGATAGAATTTCTTCTATTCCATACCAAGGTGCCAGATATTTACTTGCCCAAGTATTGTCACGGTCAGGCCGGGTTATTTGCAAATGGAACTTATCCATGAGAATATCATAGATGTATTTTAAATTCTGTTCGGAATTTTCACTTGGAAGCTCTAACTGACGGCATATATTTGGTATTACTGGGGACATCATAGTTGTCATTATGCTTGCACATTCTAATTGTATATGAGCTTCTCTAAAGCGAATATTTCTTGTTATAGCACGAGCCAACTGAATATGTTGTAATTCCTCATCTTCACTTTCCTCCTCTTTTAGAAGCGTATTTTTCCACCATGGCTCATCCTGTTTCAAAACCATTTGCCAGTTTACTTTTTTTCTCAGAGCTGGCTGGTAAAAACGCTCAATGCTTACAATTTTGATTTTTTTACTTTCTACATCTTCTTTTACACATAGTAGTAAATCCGCTAAATACTCCTTACCTTCCTGATACTGTACTTTTACCAGACATCTAATTTCACAACTGTTTTTTATTATGTATGATTCATCCAAGGTAATCCGGCAACGCTTTACCTTATATACCATAAAATAGTCTTCAAACCATTTATTCATTGACTGTTTTGCAACATCATCTTCTACCATCAGTAATCTAAGCCACTCCTCTTTATTGCCAGAAAAAATACTGTTCTTTAATCTGGTTACCAAATCAGTGAACTTACTATTCATCATGTTCCCTAGCTTCTTGACTAGTATTTACATTGAATTCATATTGCTTACAGTATTCAATGAAAAAAGAAGGTGAGTCTATTAATTTAATGGCTAACTCATCATCTTCTATCACAATATGAAATGTTTTTTCAATTTCAACAATCAGCTGCAATGCAATAAGTGAATCAATATTCAGATTTTCTATTAAATTTCCTTTGAAAAATCCATTTTCATCAACTTGGACATCTAATACTTTCTTAAAGATATCCAATAACTTACTCGCAACACTTTCAAACATATATCCCGCCCCCTAACATTGATTTTCGTATAAAAATTCTAGTCCTTCTTTATAAGTAGGATAAATAAACTCATAATTCAAAGTCTGTTTTATGAGACTATTATCCATTGCGATATTTAATGTTCTAAGCCCATGAATACTTAACATGATTCGTTCACTGATCTCCATTTCCTTTTTTAGTTGAACACACGTTGTCTTACTTAAGGCTTCAACATACTGATAAAACTCTAATTGATGCACTGGCAAGTCATCACAGAGATTAAAAATTCCTTTCGGAAAGAATTTGGTGCATTTAGTTAGAATATTTATAACATCTTTAATATGTATTTTGGCTGTATTATTCATGCCATCTCCTATTAAAGTAATCCCCTTAGAACATGCTTGAAATGGATTGGCCTCCTTCTCGCCATATACTTCTCCTAAACGAAATATTGCATAGTTTTCTGACAAATTCATAACTGTCTTCTCCATCTCCATCGTGATTTCCCCAAAAGGATGATTAGTAATTGGCTTACTGCTCTCGATATGAGGTGTCTGTGTATCTGAATAAACTGCGCTATTACTTGCCACTACCACTGGTATCTTGGGATTCCTTTTAAATTCCTGAAGCAAGTTCTCGGTGCCTCGTACATAAAGATTATAGGTATTATGATAGGTGGAATGTATTCCTGCCAGATGATACACGAACTCTATATCTTCTGCTATATCACGTAAGCTCACTGGGTCTGTTAACTCCCCATAGTAAGGAATCAGACCTAACTCAATTAAGGATTGGGCTTTAACCTTCTCTGAAGGTCTAATAAGTCCCCTTATTTTGTATTCGCTAGCTAGTAACTGCTTACACAATCTACTTCCAATATATCCTGTACAACCTGTTATCAGAATCATTTTAGACCTCTCTTCTACACACTTCTTTTCTTCTTTCCATACCTACCCGTATCAATCGAACTTACAAATAGAACTTTCTTTGGTACTTTATAATTTGGCAACGCCGTCTCGCAGCACTTGATAATATCTCGTTCCTGTAAGGAGTGTCCTTGTTTCATTACAACTTTAACTCCTAACATATCATTGCCTGCATAATTTTGGTACTTGTATGCCACAGCATCCTCAACTGCTTCATTTTTCATAATTACCTGTTCTACTTCTAACGGATTGACCAGATGTCCAGCTATGTTTATCGTTTCTGTCAGACGTCCTTTAATTTCTAAATAACCCGTTTCATTTATTGCTCCAATATCTCCCGTTTTGATCCATCCATCATAGAAAACCTTGTTATTTAATTCTTCATTACGATAATATTTTGAAGAAATCATATCCCCTTTTACAACAATTTCTCCTTCACCTTCTGTATTCTCATCTATCAAGGAAATCTCACACCCATGAAGTGGCCTTCCCACATATTTTCTCAGACTCGCTATGTCTGTAGCGTCATTGTATGCAATGGATCCCGCTTCTGAAGAACAGTAAATTGAATGAAGGCCTTGTACTGATTTTTTATAGAAGCTTAGGAAATCTTCTTCACTTAAGTAAGAGGAACTAGTGAGACAAAGTCTAACGTTCTTCCAGGTATTTTCCGTACATAATTCGCTATCAGCCATGAGCTTATAATAAAATGGTACTGCAAAAAAGACAGTAACCTTTTGCGTTATAACATTACTAAGTACCTTCCCTGGTATTGTAGATTTTGAAACAAAAATTCTGGTCCCAGAAAGTAATGCAGGCATCAGTACCGTATTTAGTGCAGCTGGTAACATTAAGGAAATTGGTGTATAAATAACATCTTTCTCTGATAATCCTAATGCCTCACCAAGAACGAGAATATTATTGGCCATATTTTCTTTACTGTACATTACACATTTGGGAAGTCCCGTTGTTCCTGATGTATAAAGCATCTGCATAATATCGTCTGTTGTGTCAATTTCCCCCTTTCCAGTACAATAGCAAGTATATTCAAGTAATACAGGTATTCTTTCCTTGATATCATTTAGCACCAGTTCTTGTGAAGATATGACTGCATGAGCGTTACTACTATAAAGCACACTGGTAATAACGTCCGGATGAGTAGAAACATCTATTGGAATCATAATACAATCTAATTCACATAAGGCAAAATATATCCCCACAAAATCCATTATTTCGTTTATATATACAACAACCTTATATCTTTTCTTGATTCCACAACGTTCTAATACTAATTTCCACTTATCCATATTTTTTTTAATATCTGAATATGTGTATGTATTTTCATCTACTGTAAGTATTATGTAGTCTGGTTTTTCATTTATAAACTTGTATAAAGTCTGAAGTAATCTCATATTTCATGCTCCTTAACCTAAAATATTGCAAACCCTAGATAGTACCTCCTAAATTACCAGTCAAATATTACTTCTTTACTTAGGCCAGCTTTTCGAAAATATTCAATATTTTCTGTATGCACATGTGGCAGTGTAACCTCATCCATTGTTACCACACCATTCTTCAGTAATGTTTCAGCCTGGGTAAAAGAATCATAGTTATCCCAACTTATTCTTTCTTCCATGATAGATTTCCATGACACTGGATTTTGTAATTCTATTTTTACCCCATTGTCAGATTGTATTACTTCTTCAAATTCCCATACCTGTAGCATTATTTTTTCCATCATTCCATGTGTATCTGCTAATGAAACAGGTATGTCGGATAACAAAATTTGTTTAGTGAACTCATTAACCAAGCTGATAATAGGCAAGAATAATCCACTGTCGACGTCAACATCAAATGTACTGTATACTTTACAGCAACCATATTCATCTTGATTATCTGTTATAGGAGAGGTAACCACCTTTTGACCTTTTTTCAGATGTAGTGATGGGATTTCTTCGTTTACCACAGATACAGAAAATAAACAATACAATTCTTTGTAAAGAATTGTATCGTTAAAAAAGAAATTCTTTTGTTCAGTTGCTAATGTCATAAGATTATGTAGTTTTTTACGATTAATTAATTTTTTCATACTCATCCCGATTCACTCTAATGATGATCTACAATGTATACGTATCTTCCACCAACTCTTGGCGAATGGAAGTTTGGCATCCAACCATGAGCACAGAATTTAGAATTAGAATCAATACCAGCAATTACAATACCCTTTCCTTCATATCTGGTATTTGGTAACCAGGTCTTACATTCTTTTTCTGGATACTCTCCAGTTAAATATTTCATTCTTGCAAGAAATACCATATATCGTTCTATGCTTATATTTAACTTTTCATCATCTTTATACTGTTTTGAGATTTCACGTGGTGTGCGATCTAAAAAGTCTGGCTCTGGACTCTTCTTAGTAGAAAACCAGAAATCAGCATATTCTGTATTTAATGTTACTAGTGGATCATGAAAGGCCCAACAATCCATATGAAACATCTTTCCAAGGGTTACTACATCAATTCCACTTGGTAAACACAATAATATTTCATCATTAGCCTCTACTTCTTTTATCTCTTCTTCTGTAAAATAAGGAAGAGTCAAACGAAATGGTTTTCCTGTAAGAGTTTCAATCCCCATATTTTTATACCAGACTTCCATCTCATCTCTTACTTTTTCTGGTGTGGTTAATACTTCTTCACTCTGTAGTGTATGCAGTAAATCATTCTTTACAACAAAACCATCTTTGATTAACTGCATTACTAAGTTAGTTCCTTTTTTTTCATCGATCATCAGGTATCTTTACCTCCTAAATAATTAATCATATAGTTAGCTACTTCATACATATCACCAACGATACCATAATCTGCATGTTGAAATATACTTGCATATGGATCATTATTAACTGCAATAATCTTTTTCACATGTTCGATTCCCTGCATATGTTGAGGGGAACCAGAAATTCCAAATCCAATATATATATCTGCAAATATTTGAGTACCTGTCGAACCGATTTGACAATTCTGAGGGAGAATCTGCCTATTTATAAGTTCTCTAGTCCCTCCTATTGCAGCATGATTTAACAATCTTGATAACTTTTCAAATAGATCCATATCTGATTTATCGTGAATACCGTTACCCAATCCAATAACAATCTGCGACTTATCCAAATTAATGGATTCTAGTTCTTTCATTATCTTAATTGCCTGATTATCTCGGATTAACAATATTCTATCTGTAATATCATGAATTTCAGGAAATGTAAGATTTCTTTCTAAGTTATAAGTTCCTTTTTCATCTAGTATTGTTGCCATCACTGGTCTTGATCTGTGAACCGAAATTTGGGCATAAGCATTATTGGAGAAAACTGTTCTAACCATATTAATCCGTCCAGAATCTTCATCATATTTAAAGTCAGAACAAGCAGCACATAGCCCTGTATGTAAACTATAAGCAACTTTAGGAAAAAGAATCCTATAGCAGGAACTATTAGTGGCCCAGGCTACTTCTGGGTTGATTTCTTTCAAAAAGCATACCAGATTATCTATTTCCTCCTTGAGAAACAGTAGTTTATTTTTTTCATTTAAGGTCACAAAGTAGATTTCATCTACTTCTATTGTTTTTAGATACTCAATAAAACTTTCAGAATTCTGTTCCATTACAATTGCTATAATTCTATATCCATATTGCTTCTTTAGCATTTGCGCCATATATAATATCTTTTGTGAATTCGATGTGGGTACTCCATCTTTGTGTTCAATAAATATACATAATTTTTTCATAGGCTTTCACCAAGAATAACCTTCATAAGCATCCCCATCTTTTCTTCACTAAAAACTATATTTTGCTGTTTTCTTCTAGTAACAAAATTCTTTTCATGAAGTGATATTACTTTTGTATAAGATCCTTTCTGCCCAACAACTTCGTCTTTGACTTTTAAGTCTTTACTTGTTAATATTTCAACCTCTTTAGATTCAGAATCTATAATATTTTTTATCGCTGGCAAGTTAACATAGTCTTTTGGACCTTGTGTTACTGTGCACAGTAATTTATCCTTTTCCGTCATCTTTACTCTGTCGGATTCCACCTCACAAGTCACTTCAAAACAATCCTCTTTACGTAGTATTTCCACAATATTAGAATAAGAAGAAACTCCTAATGCCATTGCTAATGAATGAGGGACTTGACCAGTTTCACTGTCCAACGTTTTATCCCCACAGAGAATCATACTATAATCGGAGAAATAGTTTCGAATCAATTCTCCCAATGCATAGGAGGTCGCATAAGTATCAGAACCTGCTAGTGTTTTACTTGATAATAAAACAGCTCTATCCACTCCATAAGAATATAATAGTCTAACCTGGGATTTTGCATTTAATGGTCCCATAGAGATTGTAATCACCTTGAATCCATACATCTGCTTTAACTTCATAGCCCATGCTAAAGCCATGAGATCAACAGGATTATGAAACATATCATTGCTTCCGCTATTGGCAGATGTCTTTCGTTTTTCCAAATTATAATTCTTTACTTGTTTTACGCAAACAATAATATACATATTTTTCTCTCTTTCAAACAGATCTTCAGCCTTCTAAGTCTTCTGTACAACATCTTACAATTTCTTGACTTATCTTCTCTTCTTTAATCGCTATTTTACGTATCAGGTCTACTACATTATCAATGTAACCTTTCTTTTTTGAAAGAACACTTTTAACATACAATCCTTTAAAAGAATCCCAGCTGGTTCTAACCTCCGCTAATTCCGATATAACAGAAGAAAATAGTTCTGTTTTGTGTTTTTGATTAAAATATTCTAAGCCTTTCATAAAGTTATGCCGACTATTACATACTTCTGTAACATATAATAAAAAGTATGATTTCGACACTATCTTAGCTACTTCTTTCAGATCATCTGTATCCCAGCAGTGAAGGATATGATCCGCGAGTTTGTTGATATCCTCTGTTTTATTCGGATTATTATTCCGAAAAACACGAAAAAAGTATGCAAGTTCATCTTTATATCCTTTCCCCACTGCATTGTTATTACTTAGTAAAATTAGCTTATAGTATTTATCAAACAAATACTGTATATCAATCCTGCAAAGTCCCTCAGAATGAAACGAACCATCACTACATATTAATTCATGATTCTCTTCATCAATATCACAAATCAGAAAGCAGTGTGGCCGGATTTGAAAGTATTTATTCCATGGAACTTCATTTGAGTACATGGTAGCTACTACTGGGTTTTTTTTATCTAATTCTTCTGTTATTGTACTTTTGAATGTCTCTATATCATCGAATCTGCACAGATTTAAAGATATGCCACAAATATCGGTCCATACATCTCCTCTATCATATCTGTTACCAACACCAAAAGTCATCTCCTCAAAAGTGTCTGGATGTTTACTTTCATTAATAAAATTGAATTCCGTCCAAAATACTGGCAGATAATTAACTTGCCAGTATTCACTTACCGGTCCTAAAACATTATTCTGGTAACAGTCATACTTTCCATAAAACTTAGGTTTTATATCAACCAACTTAATCACCTGACCTAAATTAATTTTTATTAATAAGTTTACCTATTACATATTCAATAAAAGAATCGACTGTAGAAAACTTAAAAGCAGATAACATTTCATCTTCAAATTCAATATGAAATGTTTCTTCTAATTCAAGAATCATTTTAACAAACATAATTGACTCTATTAAATTAAAATCCATTTTACGATCCACTTCAATAAATTTACTAATAATAGACAATACTTTTTCTTTTTGAGTATTATTCTCTTCTATCATTGTTACCTCCTCAATGTTGTAAAGTATTCTACCTATGGTAGTTTTATAGGAATATCAAGTCCAACTGTAATTGGAACACATTTTCCCATAATATCAATGTTTATGATAGCTTTCCGCCGAGAGCGGTCAATTTTCTTAATAATGCTCTCTCTACCTTTTAGTGGTCCTTTTATCACAATCGTTTTATTCCCTTTTATCAGACCTGTTGATGCTTCAATGCAATAATCCATGTTACAAAAGCTTTGCAACATAGATTTTTCGTGTTCCCTCATAACAAATTCGTAAGAGTCACCATATTTTAAAAGTTTTAATGGGGCATCGTAGTAGTGGATAAATTCCTTAATTATTGAAATAAATTTCACACCATCGAGCTTACTCTCAACAAATACATATCCTGGGTAAAGAATTTTATTTTCCATTTGTATATATCCATTTGAATATTTATGAAATATTTCCAGCTTTGGTAAGAATGGAAGGATTATTTCTTTATTAAAGTATGTTTGAAGTTGATTTATCACCTTATTCTCATACCCAACTTTAACAAAAAGAACATACCAATCATTCTCCTTAGTCTCTTCTTTTACTCTAATATCGTCCAATTAAATAGCTTCGCCCTTTCACATTATTCATTTTTAATGAAATCATGTTACCAATAATAATCTCTATAATCCTATCCTTCCCTCAACGCGCCAGGCACCGATTAAGTTAAGATAGTACTTTCTAGTACAGTTATATTCTACAAGATATCTCAACCTTTTTGAATATGCTATAGCATAAAAAAAATGTGCATTATAGCTTCGAACAATATAGGCTATAGCACATTTCTCTAACTAGTAAATTATGGTATTCTTATATTCAAGAAAGCAACACTTGGCAAAAATAAAATTATATTAAATATTCTTTTAAAAGTTCTAGTATTTTGTAAATTTTTATTATACAAATACAATGGAAGGAGTGTTGAGTTTCTCAATGTATAAAATGTTACCAAATACTTTTAATATTAATGTAGGAAACCGAATACGTAATAAACGAGAAACCCTTGGTTATTCAAGAGAAAAACTTGCCGAGCTTGCTAATATGAGCGATGGTTATCTTGGTGAAATTGAACGAGGTACAAAAGGGATATCATCATTTTTTTTATACAATATTTCCGTTTCCCTTGGTATTCCTATGGACTATTTCGTTACTCCTGATCAAGATACAAATAACGTCAAGCCAAATGAGTTACAAACAATTCTAAATATATTACATAAAAGTAAAGAAACTGATTTAGTACTTATAGAGAAAATAATGCGTGCAATAGTAATTACTGACTAGCTATTACAAATATGCATTTTTTGATTCTAAACACTTGTTTCTTCGAATCCGAAATCTTGTATAATTTGAAAGTTAGATATGTTTTCTTAACACTACTTTGTTATCACATTGAGTCATCTTTTTTTATGATATATCAGCTTTAATACGAAAGTATTACTATGTCTTAATGAGTTTTTATGTAAGGGTTATATATATATTCCTCCATAAAATCAGCTAAAGATATACTATTTAAAATACCCAAAAAAAAGATATAACCACACGAAATAATTAATTATTAACCAACTTTCAACATAACGTATAAAAGCTAGAACCTAATTTTTGTTCATCTGTAATGCTTTCTGAAATTATTAATTTATTCTTTTCATTTGGGTTAATTAGAGTTCATAAACCAAGAGGTCTCTCATATATTTTTATAAAGAGATATGCATACTTAACCAAATTTTATATTTCTTTTCTTCGATTCAAATTAACAATTGAAAAGACATTTAATATAACTTAATTAAATTACATTATAATATTAAAAATCTAAGAATGAATAATTCAAAACAACTATGATAGGAGATATGTCATGTACATTTACTGTTTGCCAGAACTCCTTCCTTGGGATGAAACTGATTCAAAATTGTTAAAATTTGTTTCATTGCAAAGATTAAAAAGGATTCAAAGCTATTATCTTGAAAGTGATAGAAAACTTTCCTTATACGCCGCCTTACTTGTACGTCAATGTCTAAGTACTATTTCTGGATTATCGGCCCTTAATCTTGTTTTTGGATGTGATAAAAATCATAAACCCACTTGCCTGACGAAAACTTCATTACATTTTAATTTATCTCATACTCAAGGCTTTATATTATGTGGAATTTCTACACATCATCCAGTTGGTATTGATGTAGAAAGAATTACCTCTGCTCCCTTCTCCATTATGAGAAGATTTTTTCACCCTATGGAAATTCAATATGTTGAAGACGCTCCATTCAGCGAACAGGATAACAGATTTTACGAAATTTGGACTAAAAAGGAAGCCTATACAAAACAGCAGGGAACAGGACTTGTACCTAATCTATCAGAACTAAATATACTTTCATCAGACATTCATCCGCTTCTTCATACCTGGAAGTATAACAACTATGTATGTTCAATTTGTAACAATTCAAATAGTCCTAATAAGATAACTTATATTCAGGAATCTGAGATCAGAAAGTATTTCTTACATATGAGCTTGTAAAATACCAAAAAAGATAATAAATGAGTTGAGATTTTCAGAAAGTCTAGTTATGTTATTTCGAAAAAAAATACAGGTCGCGATAGGTTATTTGCTAACAAATAACCTATCGGCACCTGTATTACCATAAACTTTATTTACTAAGTACCTTTCTTCCTTATTTAATAAAAACTATTTTCATTTCTTTAAAATTCTCATTAAAGAAGAAACATCTAATAAATTAACTGTCTCAAATTTTCCCTTATAAAATACTGCCCAGTTATTGAATACACAAGGTAATTCTTTCGCTTTCTGCAATGTGTCTAATAGTCTTAACGATAACGGAATTTTGTTCAAGTTACAATACTGTTCGATTAATTCTATCCTTTCGTTGATAAAAGGGCATTGCATATCATAATAGATTGTAAGTTCTTCGTTTTCGATTACTTCCTTTTTAGCACTTTCTGTAATTTTAGGAGTTGTCCCATCAAAAGAAAGTGCAAGCAGTTCATATCCCCCATCTGTAGAGTCTACAACTTCAAATCCAAACCTTTTTGCAAAATCCTGATTTGAGAGCCAAGCTTTTTGCTTTTTGGAACCTAACATACAAACTCCAGATTTACCCTTTTCTTTTGTATCTTCTATACAATATTCCATTAACTTTTTTCCGTAGCCGTTTCCTTTTTGACCACTCCACAAACAATAAATGTAATGAAAATTATCACCTGTAATAGGAACCCAAGCTGTTTCAAGAGGTGCATATTCTATAAATACCGGTGCTTTTACATTTAACTTTCTAAAAACATGACCTTCCTTTATTCTCTCAGATAGCCATTTCCGTTTTAATTCGATACCTGGATAAGGTTTTTTACTGCGTATAATACAACTTAAATGTTCACTATCAATGTTCTCACTCGTTATGGTTATAAACTCTGCATCCATATTAACCCCTCATTAATTTATTTAATTTTATTGATATGTTGTTAGGACTATTCACACAATCTATTTTTTTCTTAGGTCATAACGCTATAATTTACATACTATATTAACATTAATCACCTAATTATACAACAACCGATTATAAACCTTAATTAAAATTTCACATTTCACTCTACCAGGAGGCAGTAAAATCAAATCATTCATATGTCCATTGTTTATGCCATCTGGAAGGCCATCACGGATTTATTTATGCCGATGCTTACAAAGGATGCCCCTCTTGCGGGGTGAAGTATTCCCAGGAACGCTCTGTCTCTATGTCCTTTAAACTCATTCATTGCGTACACAGGCACTGTGTCTTTACCATTGATCAAGAACTCCGTCATTTCTTTTTCAATGACCGTTATCTTCTGGACTATCTCTTTCAGGCTGTACGCAGCGTTGTACTCCGAATGTTTCACAACATAAACAAATCCAAAAACTTTGTCCCCGGTTTTATTTGTGTTCTCCACTCGTTTGGACGTCCATTGGAATGGAATCCTCATATCCATTGCCTGATTTCAGAAGGTGGCTTCTCTGATGATGGCTTATGGCGGTCTGTGAAGCATTTTAACTACACCCTTTTAAGGAAATCTTTTCAGACTGCACTTTTGAAAGAACTGGAATCACGGATCGGTACTTCTTTCAAGAAAACAAAGGCTTTCATTTATCGCAAAGATAAAAATGGTTTCTACGTTTATGCCAAACCCAATCTCTCCGATGCCGATACTGTAATCAAATATATCAGCCGATATCTTGGCCGTCCTGTCATCGCATTGCACCGTCGTCAAAAACATGACTGACTCTGATTTGCTGGATATGCATTACTTACTTATCGAGCATGATGATCTTGATGACGATGAATCTGAAGAAGGTTTTTATATTGACCTTTTTTAGCCACCGTCTATTTGTTGTTCCCGCCTCTGCGCGGGCTATTTTATTTAGGGGCTAAACTAAGGTCGAACTTTCCTATTACAGCACAAAAAAAACATAGCTTCCTTCTTGACGAAGAGCTATGTCTTTCTTGTGTCATTTACTCAATTTAGTTGCAGGCTTCTAACGAAGCAAAACCTTATTTCTGCCCCAACGGCCCCTCTTCTTGCCGATGCGCTTCGTTTTTACCCAACGTCATTTTACGGCCCGCCTTTATTAGCAATATAATAGCTAAAACGATAAACGGAAGTCCTCCAATAAGGCCGGTGATTGCCGGGCCAAGTAGTGGGTTATATCCGCTCTTTGCAAAAATGATTGGCAGTGCCGCACCCGCGTTCACCGTTGAATGGATCATGGCAGCTGGAATGACGCTTTCCAGTTTGATTGATATATAGCCTTCGATAATTCCAAGCACAACGCAAAAAACGATCATGGCCAGAATGCCGAGCCATGGATAGCCCCAATAACCGGTTCCGTAATTGTGACCCATCACAATAACGGGCAAGTGCCAGATCCCCCATATTGCCCCTGTTATAATTAACGCGGTCCTGTCAGATAAAAAAATGCGCAGTTTGGGGAGCAGATACCCTCTCCAGCCAAGTTCTTCACCCATGGTGGGTATGATATTTACAATCGGGCCGATAACAACAAAAATCAGAGCTTGAACAATTAGCAGTGTGGACACGTCAAGTCCCTGTTTACCACTTGAAGCAACCATCCCTTTTAAATTTGTAAGCTCCGGGTCAAACGAACCGGGGAAAATCAGGAAATAAAGCGCTCCGCTCAGAACCAACAAGACTGTCGGGCCGAAGTACAAAAGCAGATACTCTTTCACATGCCCCTTGAAGTGGGGGCGAAGATACATATTCCCAAATCCTTCTTTTGTTATAAGCCGTGTTAATAAATTGGATAGCGCAGGCATAAACATAGCGACTGCCAAAATTACTGCCGCCGCCCCGCTTCCATAGGTGAGCCCACAGATCGGTACCAGCAAAAAAACGATCCAAGCAAGGATGATTGTAAGCGCAATAAATATAATCAGTCGTTTTTTTGCAGTCAATTTTTCGTGTTCCATAGTAACATTACTCCTTTTTTATATTATTCGCAGTTATGTTGAAGCTTTTTAGTTATACTCTGAAAACGCTGCTCATCTGAGAGAACTGAAAACACCGGATTATTAACGATTACATCAGACATGCTTTTCCTGATTGTTTTTTCATCCCGCGGAAGATCTGTTCCCAGATCGAGCTGATCCAGCCATCCGTCCAGACGGTCGAAAAAAGCATCGCCATGTAAGAGCAGGGGATAAATATCGCTTATTACAATCTCGGTGTACTTTTGCAGCATTTCAAGCGCCTTATCATAATTTTTCTGAGCAATAAATCCCTGCGCGGCTGAAATATAAAGGCCGACCAGGACACCGGGATGCAGATGCCTCATGTCAAACGTTTCCGCTACGACAAGCGAGCGCCGCAGTACCTCGTCGAATTTGGATGGGACATCCGCACATAGCATAAGATATGCGGGAAAGAAGTTGAACAGGACGACGATGTTCTGAAACATTCCGACCTGCAAAACGGATTTCGCCTCCTCGGTGCGCCCCGTCATTTGGTAAGCGGAAGCCAAAAGCGATTCAGGGGGCAGCGCAGGCGCGACTGATCCATCAAGCAGCTCCAGCGCGGTATTGGCATCACCGGAAATGAGGCTACACAGGGCTTCCATAAACAAAGACTGCCTGGTAATCGATACATCATCGCATTCCTCTCTGATCCGGATAAAAAGAACCTTGGCTTCTTCAGTCAAAGATGCCGTTTTTCGGGGGTCTTTCAGCAATTCTACATGGTTGATCATCAGTATTCCCAGATTCAGCAGCAGCGGAAAGCATGAATAGTATTTTTTAATTGTTTTTCGGCAGTCTTCCATCACCGAATTAAACGGTTTTGACGCAAAATCAGCCGACAGGTTTCGGTACAGCTTTTGAATATTCTCTTTTGTCATCTGCGGGTTATAATCTATCAATTCGTCAATGCTGATGTTAAAGAACGCAGCCAGCTGTGGAAGAAAGGTTACGTCCGGATAACTTTGACCCGTCTCCCATTTGGAAACGGATGCCTTGGACACGCCAATGTAATTTGCAAGCTCATCCTGGGTGATGCCCTTTTCCTTGCGCTTATTTACAAGCACTTTTGCAATATTAATTTCCTTCATATCAATCACCTCTGACTATATTTTAGTTGGTAAGCAGAAAGAAATCAATGGATTTGCAGTTGATATCGGTTAAAGAAATCAACCTATGCGATACTTTTAGCCGGAGCTGTTGTTATATCGCATTAGATGGGGTAAATAGTACAACAGATAAACTCAGCTTAACGGCATAGTTTGTATATAAATCAGTGGATGCCATAATTAATGCCCTCCACTGGTTTCGTACTATTATCACCCATCTGTTTTTTCTCTTTACCACAATACGTCATCATTATCACCGCTTCAACATGCCTTGAGTAGACAATAATGATGTTGTCAAGACATAGTTACTCCTTGGTGGCAGATTATTTTTCTTTTTCATCCATTGGGAGTTCTTTATACATTGGTACTTTCTCTAAATCATTATCCCAACTTGCTTTGCTTGCACAGTAGATGTGCCCTTGTGGTTTTATGTATATGACACTGTCAATACAGCCTGCGGGAACAACCAGTAGCTTTCCGTCAGATTGAATATTAGGTAGTGCCGATCCACATTCAGTGCAGAAGCTTTTTATGTGTCCCTCTGAATGGTAGTTAAAAGTTTTCACTTTATTTTGACCTGACAGCCATCTTAACCTGGCTGTTGATGAAAACAGATTGGCTGCATGAGCTGAACCTGTATCCTTACGGCATCGTCCACAATGGCAAAGAAAAAAATTTTCAAAATCACCTTGTATTTCAAAAGTAACGATACCACAAAGACATGATCCTGTGTATATCACAATCAAAACTCCTTTCAAAATCTAGTATTTTTATATCAGACATAGTTTGACAATACATTCTGCATGCAGCAGTGGTCGTGAGTTATCCCAATACGCAAAAATATTTACAAGCTAGAATTTTTGAAATTGTTCATTTTACAAGTCTTTGTTGTTTCACGCAGAAACGATATCTCCATAATTCGATTCGCACATACCCTCTTTAACTTATCCTTACACAGTTCTAAATAACAGATGCTCCTTAAGTTAATTTTCATCTCTTAAATCTTTTAACAGTCCTTCAAACCATTGAACATTTACTAAATGATGAGAAAGTGAATTTTCTAACATTTTTCTAAAATAAGTCGGAATAGTTTCAACATGCCGAATAGATTGTTCTAATAAAGAAATTTTCTTTTTTGTTTGTTCAATTTGTATTTCTATTAGTTTTGTTAGCTCCTCATTTTTATATTCATTAGTAAATAGCATTGCTACATAAAAAGATAAATTTATATACTCTGTCTTAGAACCATACTTATACATCAATTTTTCAAATTCCCTATCTCCTAGTTCAGTGATGATGTAATTATTCGTCTCTCTTGTATTGTCTGATTGGTTAACTTTTTTAATATATTGTTTTTCTTCTAATTGTTGAAGATTGTAGTAGAACGACCCTTTAGTGAAATTTACTATATATTTATAGTGTCTCTCTTCCATTAAGGATAATAATTCGTATCCGTAAGAACCTGGGTTTTGTTTTAATAAACCTAAAATTAGTAATGGTATCAAAAAAACACCTCATTTATGCTCTTCATGAAAATTTTATTAATAGTTATTTCATAATTATAAGGTTTAATCATTGTTGATTTGCATAACTTGAGATACAAATTCCTCATATGATATTTTTCCTAATGCAAACTCCATACTTTTTATATATATCATTTCTGTTTTGGTATGTATTCTAGCATGACTAAGATTTATCAACTCATTTTCATTATTTAACGGATTCAATACATGTTGCTTAGTAGAAAAGGCTTCAAAATATCGTAAACCAAATTTTCTTTGAGAAATTGCATCAATATGAATACCATCAGGATTAGAAGTTAAGCCTGATGCTGTGACAAAGTAACAATTATCTTGTTCAAAAGCAAATTTTTGTAACTCTTGATTGATGAAATTATATTCAGTACAACTTTTTCCAAATCCTTCTTTGCCTAAAAAATCCCCTAAGCCACCAATAATAATTGGAATATCTGGAGAATTCAACTCCTTTCTAAGAGCCTCAATAATTAACAATAACTTTTTATAATATACTTTGTAGTTACCATTAGCACTATCACTTTCTCCTTGATGCCATAGAATTCCTGTTAAATCACTGCTTTGCATAACAAATTTAGCTTCCGTTATTGCATGTCTAAAAAGCACTTCGTCTGCAGCCCACTCATCCAGTGTACTTCCACCTTCAGCACAAGGAATTAGACCAATAGTATCTTCTTGATTTTGACGACACCATGCATCTGCAAATGAACCGGCGAGACTTATTCCTGAAACTGGACGATCATAATTGATGGGCTCAGTCATCATCTGCCATCTACCATTACGTAACATTTGTATTCTTTCATTATAAATCGGGGGCACCTTATGAATAAACCCTCGTCCAGCCATATTTGACTGTCCTATCATTAAAAACGATTTTATCATTTTTTTCATCCTTTCTTTTGTTTAATCTTTATGAATAAATGCTTCCATTTCTAATAAATGTTAAGTAGTTACTTATTTAATTCATTATTAGTCTAATTAGACTAATTGTCAACTATATTTTTCTTAGAAGTAAGGCCAAAATATATTTTAGACGATGCAGAGAGATAGACTTGTGTCAATATCATTTAACTTCTGCTACTGAGTATCAGACAACTTCATGAGCCGCCTGGGGAGTCATATAATTGATTGCACTATGAATTCTTTTTTTATTGTACCAGAATTCAATAGATTCAAATACTGCTTTGCGGGCTGTATTGAAATCGGGGAATTTTTGATGATTTATCTCTTCTTTCTTTAATAATGAATGGAAGGATTCTATGCAGGCATTGTCATATGGGGTTCCTTTTCGACTGAATGAGTGAATTATATGTTTGGCTTCCATCTATGAAGGTCCATAACGGATGCAAGATAGGTCCATCCCTCTTTAGCTGTAGAAATATAAGTGATGTCTGTACACCACTTTTGATTAATACTGGTTGTTCTGAAATCACGGAACTGAAACTATACTTTGCGAAATCGCATCATATGAAATATGATCCAGGCGGGCCTTGCGCTCTTCCCTTAAACGATAGTAACAATTGGCTGTAGTAAGTTCATGCTGGCTACACCATTCTTTGACGGAGACTCCAGCAGATCTGTTTTGACATTCTCGGATTTGATCAGCCCATTGCTGAAGTCGATATTGCCTGGCCACCAATAACGTTGTTGAATTCATAGACACTCCTCTTATAGATAGCAATTCGCTCCCACTGTTTACACTATGCCCAGATATAACACCTGATCGCCATATCATATTTGTAAAATTGATTAATTTCTTTGATTTAATTCTCTTTTTTAAAACGTCCGGGAGATATACCTACTGAATGCGTAAATTGTTTTGTAAAGGAATAGGTATCACTGTATCCGGTAAGTATAGCAGTTTCTTTAATAGGAATGCCGGATAAAAGCATGAGTTTAGCGTGCTTGATACGCTGTTCAATGCGATATTGAGACGGTGAGGTTCCAATATATTTACGAAAGTGTTTTCTGAAATTCTCATAACTCATATTTATTTTAGCAGCAACCTCTTCTAAGGAAATCTCAGAGCTGATTTCTGAAGTCAGTAACTGGCAGGCTTCTTCCATAGACTTCTTGAATAAATCTTCACCAGAATTCCTATTTTTAGATATCAGTATTGCTAAAAGTAACTCCTGAGCCTGAAGAGATAAGAGAGGTAGATCATAATCATCTGCCTCTTTTAATAAGGTTAACAGTCTAGATGATTTCTGAATGGTAGTATCTTTAAAACCACCTTTTCCAACAGGTGTGTCAGTAGGTATAAGATTCAGACTGTTTAGATAATTATAGGTTGAACGGCCGAAACTGATAAAGAATTCAAGCCAGTTTCCATCAGGGACAACTTCTGTACTGTGGATAACCCCTGGGATTCTTTGTACAAAATCACCTGCTTGGATGGGAAGCTTTTCATTGTCAGCAGTATAATAAAATCCGTTACCGGATAATAATAGAAAGCAACTGTAATAATCGATAAGAAAATCATATTGAGATTGATCCTTTGTTGGTTTTGTCATATAACCACAGGCTAATATCCCGTTCGTGAAATCTGTTCCGATGCAACGATAAATTACATCTTTTTTCATTTCAAGCTTCATAAGCATCCTTTCTATCTTTTGATTACCAATTTGGATAAAAGATTAACCAAACAAAACATTTAGCAATGGACTATCTCATTTTATAATAAGTGTTAGATTAGTACAAGTAATTAAATTATGATATAACCTTACCAAATGTGACAAAGAGGAGGACATTATGAGCAGAGATTGGGAAAATCAATATGTAACACAGAAAAATCGTTATCCGATACATTCACCCTATGGAGCATATGAAACAGTGGAACAGGCATTAGAGTGCAATCGATCAGTTTCAAAGTATGTACAAAGTCTGAATGGAATGTGGAGATTTATGCTATCAGAAAGTCCTTTCAAAGTACCAGAAGGATTTCAAAATATTGATTATGTAGATACAGATTGGGATATGATACCGGTACCTTCCAATTGGGAAATTCATGGATATGGAAAACCGGTGTACACGAATATGTTATATCCTTTTGAAAGAGAAGGAGCTGATTCACATTTTGAATTGGAAATTGCAAAGGAACAAGTAGAACTAAATGCACCTTATGTACCAGAGAAAAATCTGACGGGGTGTTATCGCACTACTTTTGAAATTCCCGATTATTATGAAGGTAAAGACATATTGATTGAATTCGGAGGAGTTGAATCCTGTTTTTATCTCTATGTAAATGGCATTGAAATTGGATATTCACAGGACAGCAAGTTGGATGCTTCTTTTGACATTACTCAAGCGGTTAAAAAGGGCACTAATGTTCTGGCAGTAAAAGTTCTTCAATTCTGCGATGGTACTTATCTCGAGGATCAAGATTATTGGCATTTATCCGGTATCTATCGTGATGTTAGAATTTGTGTGAAAGCAAAGCAACGTATATTTGACTATAAGATTGAAACCTTATTTGAGAATGGAAACTTTAAAGAGTCAGAATTGAAAATTACGCTTGTTCCGAATAATACAGTAAGAGGTTATGGAGAAAGCTTTGTTAAATTAAGCTTATATAATGCGAAAAAAGAATTAGTTACTACACTACAAAGTGAGCCTTATGCAAAATGTGGCTTCTATTTGATGCCCAAGTTTACAGCAGTTACATCTGTTAAAGTAATGGAACCAAATTTATGGTCGGCTGAGGATCCGTATTTATATACTTTGGTTATGGAGACCATTGATGGAGCCGGAAATATCACAGATATAGAAAGTTCAAAGGTGGGCTTTCGTAAAATTGAAATCCTTAAGGATGGGGTCCTTTATATTAATGGAAAACGTCTCATTGTACGAGGTGTTAATCTACACGAATTTTGCCCTGAAACCGGAAGATATATTACAGATGAATATATGCGCAAACAGATTATCTGTATGAAGCAGTTGAATTTTAACGCCGTTCGCAATAGCCATTATCCACATGTGAACCAATGGTATGACCTGTGCAACGAACTTGGGATCTATCTTGTTGATGAAACGAATCTTGAGACACATGGCTATGGTGGTCAGTTAAGTTCCTCTCCTGAATGGACTGCTGCTTATATGGAACGTGCTACTCGAATGGTTCTTAGAGATAAAAACCATCCTTCCATAATTCTCTGGTCCCTTGGTAATGAATCAGGGTATGGTATGAATCATGCTGCTATGTATGGATGGATCAAAGAATATGATAAAACCAGATATGTTCAATATGAATCTTTTAATCCTGGATCAAATATTACGGATATTAACGTACCGATGTACCCTTCAAAAGACTGGATCGAAAGAAAGATGTCAGATATGACGGATTTAAGGCCTTTCATCATGTGTGAATATGCCTATGCAAAGAGTAATAGCAATGGTAATTTCATGGATTTTGGGGAATTGGTAGATAAATATTCTCGTTTTCAAGGAGGATTTATCTGGGATTTTCAAGATAAGGCATTGACACAAAGAAAGGAAGATGGAGCCAGGAAATATGTCTATGGAGGAGCTTTTCATGAAGCGATTGTGGATCCCGTAGAAGATATGTGTCTGAATGGAGTAGTACTACCGGATCTCACTTGGAAGCCAGCTGCCAATGAGATTAAGAATTGTCAGTCACCAGTTAAGATTATTAATTATGTACATCCGCATTATGGCAGTGAATATATGATGATAAAAAATAACTACCAGTTTATGAATCTCAGTCATTTAAGGTTTACCTGGGAGTTGGAATGCGAAGGTAACATAATTGAACAAGGAGAACTAAAGCAATATTTAACCGCTGCAGGAGAAATGGAACTTCTGGAACTACCGATGACACAGAATAAAATCTACGGAGAAGCTTACCTTAATATTAAAGCAGCATTAAGAGAAAATACAGCTTATGCTGAAGCGGGCTATGTCATTTATACCTCACAGTTTCCGATGGAGCATTCTGTATTTACAAAGAAGGAAAGCAACATATCTGGTGAAAAGATTGCCATGAAGGAAGTAGAAGATGAAATTATCATCACCGGACTGAATACTGAGATTTGTTTTAATAAACAAACCTGTACTTTTCAAAAAGTAGTACTGAAAGGAAAGGTGAGAATGACGGGCGGTAAAGATAACTTCTACAGGCCTGTAACTGGAATTGATGAAGGTACAAAAGATTCAGGGAGAAATTATGCCAGTGAATGGAAACAAGAAGGACTCAATAATCTGATAATAAATGTATCAAGTGTTAAAACAGCCGTAACGGATTCACAAGTATTTATTTTTACTGAAGTTTGTTACCAAGATGGAAAACTGAAAGTATCTTCACAATATAGGATTGGAAGTGAAGGCATCGAAATTAATAAGACAGTAGTTAATAACTGTTCATCTAAGACAATTCCGAGAATTGGTCTTACCTTTGTTCTTCCTGCTGACAATAATCATATAACCTGGTTTGGAAGAGGTCCCTGGGAAAATTACTGTGACAGAAAAACATCAGCAATGATTCGTTGCTATAGCAGTACTCTCTCTGAGCAGTATACCCCTTATATTAAACCGGTGGAGTGCGGCGGAAAAGAAGATGTAAGATATCTGACCGTAGGTAACAGGGAAGGACATGGATTGTATGTTTCCGGTGCCGAACCATTCCACTTTGATATTCATGACTATTCAATCGCAGCGTGCGATGCTGCTGCTTATGAGGATGAAATTCTAAAAGATTATAAGATTTATTTGAATTTGGATTATAAACATGCCGGCGTAGGCGGAGATAATGGCTGGACAAAAAATATACATCCTGAATATTGCATCGGGAAAGGATTTTATCATTATCAATTTGTAATTGAGGCGATATAAAGAAACCTTAGGTGAAATTGCACGTTTCGGAAATGGTGCACGTTTGCAAATATATGCGATTACGATTAACCTTTTAAGTAGAATGTGTAGACCTATTATATTAGCAATTGACGATAACTGCGAAACCTCCTATGTCATCCGTGGAAGAGCCAAAAAAGCGGGGCCGAAAACTGCATTTTTTAGCCCCGTTTTTTGCTCATTTTTAGTTCAAAAACCACAACTTGTTGTGGTCTAACCCCTATTTTTTCTTATCCAAACCACAATACGTCATCATTATCACCGCTTCAACATGTGTTGATACGGTTATTTGGATTCCTGTAAAACACAGTTCGGATCTAGCGAAAGCCCTATGCTCTATCCTGCATTTTGCCATGCACAAGTACTTATTCGTACAGTAATTTACATTATATCTTCTTTTTCAACGTTGTGCATTGTAAGAAATCCGCAAAGCAGAGAAACACCTAATAACAAGACTGGTAGAATTGTATTTCCCCTTAAAGACAAGTCTCCTATGTTTCCATTCATAACGAAAAACAATAAAAAAGAAGAAATAATTGCTGCCTTTGATGACCTCATCTTTTTCCCTATATACAAAGTAATAAAGCCCAGGGACACTGTAAGAATCGTCTTTAAGATAATCTGTATATAAAAACTTACACTTGTCATATCATAACCAAGCGGAAAACCGTCCTTTACCAAGGAGGTCAAATACAATAGTAGATAAATCAGCAGTTTTCCAAGGAAAAGAGCTGCTACACAGATAATCCATACTGCCATCATTTGAGATAGAATTATTTTTTTCCTGGAGATGGGATAGCTAAACATAAGGCTCTGAGTTTTATTTTTATATGCCTTGATAATAAAGGAAGACAGCATGGCTGAAGTAAAAATCAAAAATGAAAGATTGGTAAGCAAATCAATCTGCACTGCCATATTCTCTATTTCCGGTACGGAATCCGGTATTCCTGCTTCAGTATCAATCGGAACTAAATAGCACATGGTAAATAAAATAAGTCCAAGAGCTGCAATTACAATAGCCTGATTTATAACATATTTATTCGTATCATTCTTCTTCCATTCCAGCCGAATTAATTTCCACATTCGCTCTCACCTCCTGTCACTTTCAGAAAATACTCTTCCAAAGACTCCGACTGGGAATGGAACCCATGAATTTCAATCTGATTTTCTGTTAACGCCTTCATTATCTCCTGGGACGTGGCTTGCTTGGCATAAACTCTGATACGATTGTCATTTAACACTTTAAAATTTGAAATATTAAGACGTTCTGTAAAAATATAAGACGCCTTTGCTGTCTCCGGTGTTTTAATTTCCAGATACTCAAGCCCCTTTTCCGAAATCTCTTTCATAGAAATTTCTCTTACCAGCCTGCCTTTGTGAATGATTCCTATGGTATGTGCAATGCTTTCGATTTCAGAAAGCAAATGGCTGGAAATAAGAATGGTCATTCCATACTCTTTGCACAGCATCAGGAACAGATCACGGAGCTGTTTCATACCTGCCGGATCAAGGCCATTGGTGGGTTCATCCAATACCATAAATTCCGGCTTTGTAAGAACGGCTCTTGCAATACCCAACCTCTGTTTCATTCCAAGTGAAAATTCCTTCACCTTTTTTCCTCTAGTATCTGACAGAGATAGTAGGGACAATGCCTTTTCCACGCTGCCGGGACTGTAATAGCCCATATATTCACAGTGGAGTTTTAAATTTTCTTCCGCCGTCAGTTCATTGTAAAACACCGGAAACTCAATCATACTTCCCATACGCTTTAAAAATGAATATGAATCAGGGAGCAGTTTCTCACCAAATAAAATGATATCTCCTGAAGTTGGTTTCCACTGGTTGGTGATCATCTTCATCACCGTTGTTTTACCTGCGCCGTTTGGCCCAAGAAAGCCATAGATTTCTCCTTTTGCGATATGCATGTTTAAATCGGATACAATGGTTTCTACACCAAATTGTTTGTTTAAATGATCTGTTGTTAAAATTGTCTGCATTTTGTCACTTCCTTTCCATATCCAAAATTCTAGCATGTGATTTCTTCAAAACTCTTGAATAAATCTTACGAATTTCTTTCGCGCAAAAAAAGTTTCAATAATTGAACTGCTGGAGTTTTAAAGTGAATATGGTTTCCTCATTCTGAATACTCTTTAAAGTTAGTGTGCCATTGATTTTTTCTGCCAGACTCCTTGCTATGGTAAGACCTAACCCATTGCCTTGGATCTCCCGGTTCCTGGAATCTTCTAACGTATAGAGACGATCAAATACACGGGGTATTTCTGAAGATGCAATGCCCTTCCCATGGTCAATGACATCCACAAAGACAAAATTGTCCTCCCTTCGAAGGGTCAGTCCCAGGTAATGCCCTGCATCTCCATAACGGACAGCATTGCTAATCAGATTGTTAAGAATACGCCCCAATGCTTCCCGATCCGCATAAACAAACACAGGAGGGTCGGGAATGTTTATGTTCACTTCAAATTCTTTCTCAGTTAAAATATTATAAAAATCAATAATGGTTTCCCTGCAATATTCATTTAAGTTTATTTTGGACATAGTTAGTACCGTATCTCCTGCTTCCAGTTTGGCAAGTGTGAAAAAACGGTCAATCTGTTCCTTTAATTCGTTGGCTTTATGAGAAACCTTTCTTATCTTATCCTTTTCAAGCGTTTCCTGCATCAAAAGCATTTCCAAGTAACCGATGATAACGGTCAGGGGCGTCTTCAAATCATGAGAAATATTAGAAAGCATTCGTTTGGTGTTTAATACCGATCTGCGATAACCGGCATTTGCATTTTGCCTGTCTTCCAGCGTGCGATTGATCTGTTCCAGAAGATGTTTGATTTCCTTATCTTCTGTAAATATCATCACTTTTTCATCCGTATTTTCATCTAAAATCCGTTTCAGTTCATCAGCAATATTTTGAACTTGTTTTAAAATCTTTTTATTTAATAGGGACATGAATTCACTCCTTCAAACTTCCCAGCTTGTATCCAATTCCCCAAACGGTAAGGATATATTTTGGCCTTCTGGGATCATCCTCAATCTTTGTGCGAAGACGGCTAATATGAACATTAACGGCATTTTCATCACCCAAATAATCATCCTGCCATATGGAAGAATAAAGCTGTGCCTTGGTATAAACCTTTTTCGGATTGGAAAGAAGCAGACGAAGAATTTCATATTCCTTAGCTGTTAAGTCCACTGCCAGCCCATTTTTGTGCACTGTGTGACTTTCCAGATTCATCTCCAAATCTCCTAGACCAAGACAAACAGAGGTAGCTTCCCCACCGGAAGAATACTGGGTGGTACGCCTCAAATTTGCCTTCACTCTGGCAAGCACCTCCGTAAGAGAAAATGGTTTCGTAATATAATCATCCGCCCCCAGTCCCAATCCAAAAATCTTGTCTGATTCCGTATCCTTAGCGGACAAAATTATAATAGGAACCACACTTTCCTTTCTGATCCGTTTCATGACCTCCAATCCGCTGATTTTGGGCAGCATTAAATCCAAAATCACCAAGTCATAAAACCCGTTGAAAAATGTATTTACTGCCTGCTCTCCATCAAAGCAACTTTGGACTTCAAAACCTTCCATTTGAAGAAAATCGATTAACATCTCACTAATTTCTTTATCGTCTTCCACCAATAATATTTTCATCTTTCAATTTTCCTTCCTAGCAAGTACAGAATAATATCAGAAAAATGAAAATATTCTGCATAAATAAAGCTATTGTTTCCATGTTTATAATAACTGATTCCGGGATTATATATGCTATCATCGAGTTACATCATCCGTACCAAGAGTCACAGAATCATCAGCTTCCCTAATCTCGTTAGAAAATTCAGGATTACGAATCCGACCAACAATAATGATTGCTACAATGTAAATGGTAAATGTAAACACAAATGGCAGGCGGCGGTCAATGCTTGATAACCAGCCGGCTAAGTAGCCAAATGGTGAGGCAAATGCAATGGTAAAGGACATGATCAACGCATTAATGCGAGCACGCTCCTTTGGATTAATGTTCAATTGGAGCAAGGCATCTTTACGCGGCACCACAAGGGCACTGGCTACCGCCGCTACAAAAACATAAATAATAATAAACGGCATACTGCCGATGGGACTGAGTATCAGAAGAATCGAGCAAGCCGCATATAATACCAGACCGATCCACATAGGTATCCGGAATTTCACAGATTCCAGACGGTGCTGTATTCCTATCATGAAAATCAGCATCACAGCCGCATTTAGAATAGGGAAAAAAGCCAAATAACGATCTGCTATGCCCAGTCTTTGTGTTACATACAAGCTAAAGAAGTTGGTATTTACAAGATTTGTTATATGTAAAATCACAGAGACAAAAAGGACTTTCATAATTTCTTTATTTATAAGTACTTTGGGTATCAGATCCTTGTATTCAAATAACATTTGTAACACTGAGGTATCTTTCGTTTCAGCCATACGAATCTTTCCTTGCCGTGTTTCCTCACAATGCCGAAAAGTAATAATCACCTTAATCATCATGTTTACAGCAAAGATAACATATAAAACACGGACAACCGGAACCACGGTAAAGGAATTAATGAACAATCCTGAAATTGGTGCAAAAAAGATAGCAACCAGACCACCTATATTTACCCAGGTATATATTCCTAATAAATCCTTGGAATCTGTATCTTCAATCAATAAGCAATACCATGCGGTCTGGTTAATCTGTTCAAAACTGTTAAACAAAACTGCAATTAAAAAGAGCCAAAAGTTACCCGATATTGCCCATACCAGGCAAGCAATTCCCCAGCCAAAGAAATCTCCCATCATGGTCGTAAATTTCCGCCCCAGCTTATCAGTGATGATACCTCCAAAGAAGGAAAAAAGAACCTGCACAAACATAGCAATCGACAGAATCAGTCCGATTTGAACGTCAGTGATTCCCTGCGTGTACATGTACAGTGTAGCAAAAGGTGCGATTAAGTTATATGGAATTCCCCATAGAGGCTCCATTAAGATTAGAGTTCTTGGATTTCCTTTGTTATTTTTTAATAACTCAATTAAAGGGTGCCTTGACAGTGCTTTTATTTTTTGTGCTGTATTCACTGGCTTCTCCATTCCATGGTTTATATGACTGCTTCAACTGATGCATGTAAAAATCACCAGTTTAAAACTGATTTTAGTGATTTTACATCTAAATCTTTTTGTTTTGCAATATGCTCATAATAGTTCAAATATTAGTTGTATACTTCAATATAAACTTCAGGATGACTATCTATATCTTGTTGCTCCATATCATCTAAAAACAAAGGAATCGACCATTCTTCGTCACCATCAAAAGTAATAAACCATTGTAAACCATTATCATAGTAATTAAATGAGTATGCCAAGAACGTCCATACCTCACCTTTATTATGCGTTGTACCATCGTAATCAATAAAGTCTTTTATAACACGATATTTATGGCCATTATATAGAAATCCTCTTTGTTTTCCTATATTTTCAGCCTTAAGATCACTCCAAAATCCAATTTTCTTTGGCCCAGTCATTGATACACCTCAATTATTTATTGTACATAATCTTTATGAGAAGAATATCACCTTACATACCCATTTGCTTATTGAATCGCAATATGATTGATCTCATATTCCATATGTTGAAATATCTATGTATCCGTCCTCAGATACTTCTACACCTTCCGAAATAAGAAGTTCTCTTTGAGTAGCTGCATGTTTATTATCTGTAATTGATATCTTACCTTTCGAGTTAACGATACGATGCCAAGGAAGATTGTACTTCTCAGTCATTGAATGAAGTACCCTGACTACCTGCCTCGCTCCTCTGGCATTTCCTGCAAGTCTTGCAACCTGTCCATAACTCATAACCCTCCCATATGGTATTCCCTTTATTATTATGAGAATTTCCTCAGTAAACTGTGTCATATAAAACGTATCTCCTTATTTATTTTAAGGTATCCCAATTACTATCAGAAGCATCTATAATAGCTTAACCAAATACTTATAACTTTCTTGTATTATATATTTCTCAATCTTAGTAGTCAAACGCATATGCAAAATCGGCTTAATTTAAATTTGTCAATGACTTATATGGAAATATGAAACTGCAAATTCTAATCCTACGTAGGTCTAAACTACACACGCTATTTCTGAAATCAGTCCTTTGCACTGTTTCCAAAGAGCATAGAGTTTAGACCTTAAAAACATAAAAACCGTCTCAACATGCATTGAACGGTCGATAAAGAAGCCACCTAAAGCTGGTGGGGCCTTGGCAGCAGGGTATATTTCTAAATTTGTTTTTTTAAACGTTTCATAGTTCCAAGCAAACGCTCTTTTGCTCTTACGGTATAGTAAAATTTACCGGTTATCATCATGAAATAGTGCACTAATAAAAATCTTTCGATACTGCTTCTGTCGCTTTATCAATAAAAGCAGCAATTTTGCTAGGACTTTCCTTCATTCCACTCTTAACCCACTTTTTTATTATGGCAATACTGCCATATGCGGTAAATGTATACCATTTATCAAATAAGTTTGGATCAAAATATTTAACTTCTTTCATCCATTTATCAATATTTATATCGTGGCTGATATAAAGAATACGTTCTAATAATTCTTTGTCCCCATTCTCTGAAAATAATACTTCACATATATTACTATTTGCTTTTATATACTTGCAAATTTCATATGATAGTTTTCCAGACGCTTCAAGGTTCATAGTATGTTCCACAACCTGTCTGATTTCTTCATACAACTCATCTCCAATATTGGATAGAAGTTCAAACTGATTTGCATAATGCGAATAAAAAGTATTGCGGTTTATATCTGCTTTCTTGCATATATCTGTAACTGTAACTTTGCTGATCGGATGCTCTTTCATAAGTTCCAGTAAACTGTTTTTTATAACCATCTTTGTATATCTCACTCGTTGGTCAGCTTTTTCGTATGCCATAATATCCTTTCTAGATAAATCAGTAAACGAACAACACTTATACAATTTGTAAGTTATCGAACGTAATGTTATCGAACTGGCTGTTGATTAAGTAACACTGTGTTAGTATAATATATTTGAACGTTCAACTCAATCATAATTTTAAACGGAGGTAAAACAATGGGAAGTATAACGCTAGTTCCTGTATGGATGATTCAAGATATTTTAGTTTTAATCATTGCCACTTTAATGGTTTTTTATATAATTAATAACGAAGAGCGTCCAAAGGTTGTATTAATGCAATTCATATGCTTTGTCTTTTTCTACGCCGCAGCCTTTGAAAATGTTGCTGTATTTATGGGGTCTATTGGGAAAGAAGGTTTTTACTCATATGGACGCAGTATCCTAATGATATTCAATGTACCAATAACGGTTCCAATTATCGAGTTTCTTATCATTTACTCAACGTTACGTGTTTTGAAGACCATAAATATACCGTCATGGACTAAACCATTCATTACTGGGCTTACTGCTATGATTTTTGACTTTTCACTGGATCCAGTGGCAGTAAAACAAATTTTCCAAACTTCAGAAGGAATCATTGGCAGGTGGAGTTATTACCCGATCTCTGGTGAACCTGTAATATATGGGGAACCTGTCATGAATTTTACTGGATGGATCTATATAGCCGGATACTGGACTATATTTATTTTAATCGGTGAATGGTGGCATAAAAAGAAAGGCTACAGTAATCTAATTGGTTATCTATATCCATTTTTGGCTTCCATCCTTTCTCTAATTTGTTTGGTTTCACCTATATCCAATTTCTTTAATTATATGGGACCATTTTTCAACAGAACGTCTAATATGCAATGGGTAATGTTAGTTTCTCTTTCTGTAATTTCATTGGGAATTTTAGTGTTAGCTTTCGTCAAGTTCTGGGATCGTCGGTTTGTTTGCTCTTTGAATTTCAGAAAAGATTTTCCTATTATGTTTACTTTCCTGGGTTTTCCTTTGATTAATACCTTATTTTGTATTTTGGGTGGGTATATGGAGGTACTATGGCTTGTTGTCCTGGCAGAATTGTTATTATTGATAGGCTGGTGTGGAATTTATATTTTGAATAAAAAGTTTTTTCTAAGAAATTAAGTATTCCCAACAAGTTAGATAAATATTTCAATAAGTAAGCAGTAAGGGCTTGCTGCCTGTGTAGAATGTGTGGTGTGTGTTAAGCCCTTAGCTACTTTCTAAGATAAAACGGATAGGAGGTTACCCATTAACTGAGTAGCCGACATTTCATACCACCGTACGTATCGCTCGGTATACGGCGGTACCATAGTTTACTTAGTAACTTGCCAATAGTAATCAGAAAAAAATATAACCCCTAATTCCTTTAAAGTAAATATTATCTTCCGTTCTTACAGTGCAAAGCCCAGCAAAGCGTATTGGATACAATCAACGCACAATAGAGTTTTATGCTGTCTTATTACAATGAGCCATTAATTAGCAGCCAATGAAAATCTCAGATGTCCTCTATAAAAAGGGCTATTATAATCCCCCTATTTTTGACTTTCAACCGCATCCATATCATAAAAATTCGCAGGATTCTCTGTCATGATACGGGTTATTTCTTCCTTCTTAATACCATGTTCGTAACAGTAAGGAATGAATTCGTCAAAGATGGAGGTACAAGGGTGCGATTCTAAAGATTCTTTCCCCTCAGAGTAAAAGTCGTAATCTTGTGAAAGCAGCACCTTATGTGCATAGTTAAGTGACATAACATATTTTAAGAGTTCAAACTTCTCAGGGCTGGTTCCCTTTCTTACATTGTCAATTCCAATCCACATACCTTTTTCCGCCGCTCGCTTAACCGTTTCCTTATTGGATTCTTGATCAGCATGAGCCCAAAGAAATTTATCATAGTTTGCATGTTCTCTATCCAGCACTTCCATGACCTCATGTACCATTTTAGCCTCCATGATATGGCAGTGAATGGGCATACCTGTCTCTTTGCTGGCTTTCACTGCTGCAATCAACATTGCTTTATCCGAATTTGACAACTGCCCTTTATCAAGCAATAGCTTAATGTGCCCAGGACGAATCACAATACCATCAATTGTATCAAGGCCTTCCTTAAAATCTTTGATCCAGCGGTTTGCCAGTTGCTCTTCAAAATGCAATGGGAACACGTCATACAACTGTTTCGTCATGTTCCAACCGGTACATGGAATCATGTGCATGTCAACTTGTTCCGATAACATCTTTAACAACTTCACATTCTGCCCGCCAATTGGTGGAGAGGTCTCTACAACACTCCTTCCCCCTCTGGCTTTGATGTCAAGCATAATGGGCACAATGTAGTTCAAATCTGAGAGTATGCTATCCTCCTGATACTTTTTATCGAAATACATGGTATTCGCCTTAAATTCATCTGTCTCCCACTTAATATGTTCATGTCCTAATGTAACTCCAAGCTCACTCTTATGAATTGGTCCTCTTGCTGTATAAATCATATTTCTTTCTCCCTTACTCTACACTAAGTTTTATTCATTACAATATAGAATCATAACAAACAAACCCTGACATAAGAGTGTCAGGGTTTTAAATATTTTTTACAGATTGCTTGGCTTAGTTCTTCAATTTCTTTTAGAAACGCTTCCGGCTTTAGGGCGGTCACTTGTTTTGGGTGACTTAAAACCAGATTGCATATATCGCTTTTAAAGGGAGTTTTAACAGTCAGATGCAAACCATCGTTTGTGCTTTTTACATCTGCAAATTGGAGATAAATATCCTCTTTAATCACTCGATAAAGAGAGGGATCTATAATTAGTTCATAAGTATGCCATAAAAACTTATCATTTTGGGGTAAGGACAATGGACTATTTAAATAGAGATTTTCTTCCTCTAAACATGTAATTGATACGATTCTATCAAGCCGAAAGGTTCGCTTTTCCTGTCTTATATGGCAATATCCAGCAAGATACCAGCCGCCATTTTCAAAAAACAGATTTACTGGAGAGAACCTTCGATGCTCTGTTTCGTCACGCTCTGGATGATGATAACCTATTTGCAGGTCGCAAGACTTCCAAAACGCATCTAATAAAGGGGTTAACACATCATGAATATAACCTTTTGGCATAATTCTTATGATATCAAACTCGATATGAGATATCACCTGCGCCGCCTTACCTCTTTCTTCATCCGATAAGACATTAATTAATTTACTGCTGAGCAGGTTATAGTCTGTCGTCATGTTGGGGATACGAAATTCTTCACCTGCCTTTAATAACATTAGCAAAATTAAAATTTCCTTCTCATTTAGTTTAATACTAGGAATAAAGTAAGAAGAATCAATTTCATAGCCACCACCCAGACCTTCATAGGAAACAATGGGTACACGAAGCTGGCTAAGTGCATCTATGTCTCTGTAAATCGTTCGCTCACTCACTTCAAAATAGCGAGCCAACTCACTTGCAGTCATTTTTTTCCGCGCTCTTAATAAATGGATGATTCCATTATGTCTCTCTGTTTTTTTCATATAAAGTTCTCAATTCTGAATCGAATCATTCTATTGCGTTTCATAACACCATTTTGCAATTTCCGCAATCAAGGTGAGAGGAAGAGGCTTGTCATAAGGAAACTGGATCGCACCCTTACTAGTCTTATATTCTGTCAAACGGTCCCTGAAATTTACGATTGCCTCCACTCCAGGATATACTCCAATATGTTTCTTAAATGCAGCAAAATGGATTATGTTACGTCCACTCCAAAACGTTGGCATCCTCCACGAGATTCGTTCTTGTGCATCCGGCAATGCGGCACGAATTGTATCTCTGACCTGATATAGAAGCGGCTGAACCTCCTCCGCCTGTGCATCAATATAGTCATTGATTAATTTTGAAGTCTCATTGCAAAGATGACTTTGATCTTCCTTTTCAAATTCCTGATTACATTTTGGACATTGCCACATTTAAGATTCACCTAATCCCTTTATCAATAATACTAACGACAGTACCAGATACTGGTAGCTTGACCTTATTACACGATTTTTTCATATTTCCTATATGATATAATACCATATTTTTAGTATTTTATTATCCTCTAAATTCAATTAATTCACCATCCGGACCTTTAAAAACAACTCGCTTCCAGCCAGTTTCCTCAGGTTTTCTCGGACTAGGTATGTGTGGCTCACTGACAACTGGAACACCTGCCTCTTTAAGCTTCTGATAATCGGAATCAAAATCATCGCTAATGAGACAGAAATGATATCCCTTATTCTCCTTATCATTTGTCCAATGTTCAAACTCCAACACCGTATCCCCCAACTGTAGATAAACAACCTTTTCAAGGTTTGCTACCCCGGGGACATCGTGTTCAAAATATTTTTTAAATCCAAAATTTTTCTCATAAAAGTCAATTGACTTCTGTCTATCTTTTACAGATAACGCAACGTGGTCTATTCGTGTAAACATATATTAGTACCTCCTGTAATCAATTCTGAATGTTATAATTAAGCTTCGTCTTTCTTTCGAGTGTCAATTTTGATCTGCAACACAACCCAGTTATCAGAACTGGTGTTGATGAAACCATGTGTCTCGCCACTAGGTGAGAATATGATATCCTTTTCTTTTACAAATACTTCTTTATCGTTTATGGTAATTGTGCCTTCACCAGATATCACATAAAAGATTTCATCTATATCAGAATGCTTATGGTCTGGTGTTGTTTGTCCTGGGGTATAAAGCAAAAGTCCTGTATCAAAATGGCCTTCTTTGAAAATTGCCTTGCGAGCACTTCTCTCCGTTGCAAAATCCATAATACCTTCTATATTTAATTTTTCCATTACTTGTTCCTCCTGTCAATTTGGGATATAGTTAGCAGCATAGACAATCAAATCTAAAAGTTGATTAATTTGAACTGCTCTATGGTTACTATAATAAAGATACAAACTTTTTGCAAGAAGGCACTATTTAGTGTTATACTAACCAAATAGTAAGTAAATATAACAACTGACAGGAGTGATAAAAATGCCTTGCGATAAATCATGCCCTATTGAGCATACCGTTAACTTGATCGGCCACAAATGGAAAGTTCTTATTCTAAGAAACCTATTTCATAATGGTACACAAAGGTTCGTTGAGTTAAGCAAAGGAATCAACGGAATCAGCCAAAAGATGCTGACTCAACAACTTCGGCAGATGGAAGCCGATGGGATTATTTCCAGAAATGTTTATCCAGAAGTACCACCAAAGGTGGAATATTCCCTTACAGAGATAGGACAATCCTTAAGCCCAATTTTGGAAGAGATGAATAAATGGGGAAAAGAACACCAAAAGCTCAGTCATCTTAATAACCAATAGAATGATTGACACTTTGATACATTGAAAGCTTGATGCTCTAATTTCATTACACCATTCCCTCAAGCTGTTCCATAGGCATTCCAGTTTTTAGGGAAACTTTCTCTAATGACATTCCTGCATTTAATAGTCTTCTGGCTACAAATAGTAAGGACTCACTAATTTCAATGATGTGATCATCCGGGTCATAGATTCTTATGACCCTTTGTCCCCAATCATGCTCTGATAGGGGATTTACATACCGAATTCGAAAAACACTGTTTTCAAGTTTCTCAAGAAACGCATCAAGATAGCTTTCTTCAAAATAAAGCTCCCCATCATTGCCTCCCATATGGGTTTCCTTATGAATCAATTTTTCCCACATTTTCTTTTCCTGGAGGACCAATCCTTCACTTAAAATTACATTTTCCCCAAAGTCTGAGATTACCCTTAGCCCAAAAAGTTCTTTGTAGAATTTCTTCGAAAGTTCTATATCATTCACTACGATTAACACATTTTTAAACTTCATTCTTCTCCTCTCCCATCACTGATTACCATATTTCACCACTTCCTCCAGAGATTTTCTAGACAACTATGTTCGTGTCTCGTCACCATTTTCTAAAGTTATGATTCAATTCCATTTTTCTTTGTTTTCCGATTCTATATCATGATATATTTACAATATCTTCATTGATATACTTTGTCAACTGGCTAGCAACGATGTTCAACATAATTATGATTGAATACTTCCGCAAATCACAATATATGGAAAACATCTGATACTACATATACTGGCAAAAAGGACGTGAAAGTTTCCACTTCCATGTCCTCTTTGCCAGTAATTATCTATTAAACCTATGAAGGTGAGACCTCCCTATACTAACTTAAGCTGCCGCAAACTGGCTGTTATAAAGATCTGAGTAAAACCCTCTCTTTGCAAGCAACTCCTCGTGGCTACCACTCTCTATGATATCTCCGTCTTTCATAACAAGAATCATATCCGCATTTCTTATGGTAGATAGCCTATGAGCAATTACAAAAGAGGTTCTCCCTACGGTCAATTGTTCCATCGCTTCTTGGATAAGGAGCTCTGTACGCGTATCAACCGAACTAGTTGCTTCATCTAAGATTAACAAAGGGGCATCTTGTATAATAGCCCTTGCTATGGTAATTAATTGTTTTTGTCCCTCCGAAAGACTGGCTTTGTCATTGAGCAGCGTATCATATCCTTTGGGCAACGTTTTAATAAAGTGATGCAATCCTACTGTTTTACTTGCTTTCACCACATCTTCCTCAGTAACCCCTTGCTTGCTGTAAATGATATTATCCCTTATGGTTCCTTCAAATATCCAGGTGTCCTGTAAAACCATCGCAAATTGAGCATGCACATTTTCTCTTGGCACCTTATGAATTGGGATACCATCAATACAAATTTCCCCTTTGTCTAATTCATAAAATCTCATAAGCAAATTAACCATTGTTGTTTTACCAGCTCCGGTGGGTCCTACAATTGCGACCTTTTGCCCAGCTTTTATCTGGACTGAGAAATCATGAATCACCGGTTTGTTTGGTGTGTAACCAAATTTCACATGTTTAAATTCAACATCGCCTTTTACATTTGTAAGACTATTTGGCTTTTCCTCTTCATTTTCCAGTTCTGGTTCATTTAGAAAATCAAAAACACGTTCCCCTGATGCCACGGCTCTTTGCAGACTGTTCATTACCTCAGCAATATGTGCTAATGGTTGTGTAAATTGACGGACATACATCATAAATGCCACAATCACGCCAAAACTAATAGAACCTTTTATAGAGAGTGCCGCTCCAACCACGCATACTGCCAGATATCCAAGATTTCCTGTAAAATTCATAATTAGCATCATTAGGCCGGAAAGAAATTGAGATTTCCACGCACTGCTATAAAGATTATGATTACTTTCTTCAAAGATCCTCTTTGCTTCTTTGCCTCCGTTATAAACCTTTACAACATTATGACCAGTATATACCTCCTCAATATGTCCATTGATAAGGCCTAATTCGATCTGCTGCTGCCTAAAATATTTCTGTGAAACTTTTGCAATGAACATACTAAATATAATACCAAAGCCGCATGCACCGATTGCAGTAAATGTTAAAATCCAGCTATTATAAAACATCATCACCAGGGAACCAACTAGCATAATAGCAGATGTTACTAACGTTCCCATGCTTTGTGTTAATGTTTGCCCAATCGCATCCACATCATTGGTTACGCGGCTTAAGACATCGCCAACGCTAGCAGAATCAAAGAATTTAAGTGGTAAACGATTTATTTTTTGCGAAATATCACTTCGCATCCGTTTTGAAATCACCTGGGTGACTGTAGCCATAATATAACTTTGCAAATAGTTCAAGATGAACGAGCCGCCATAGAACAAAATTAGAAGCCCCACCATACTGGATACAGTATCCATATTAATTCTACCAAGTACGGTTTTTCCACCTTCCATTACCGGTAGGCCCTTCATAATTTCATTGGTTAAGTTTTTCAACTTATCCGGTCCAATTACTTGCATTGCCGTTCCACCTGCTGCCGCAATCAGTGAGACGATAATAGCTGGCAAGTACTTCTTACAATAAGCTAACATTTGAGTGAGTGTTTTACCGACATTCTTTGGTTTTTCTACGGCTCTCCCCATAGGAGCTCTTTCCATGGGATTACCATGGGATTTTTCATGCACGCTCTGTTCTCTCATGATATCATCTCCTCCTTATCTAACTGTGTTTTTGCTATTTCCATATACACATCACAGGTATTTAATAACTCTTTGTGAGTCCCCTTACCAACCACTCTTCCTTCATCTAAGACAATAATCTGATCCGCATCCATAATTGAACTAATTCGCTGCGCAACCAATAAGCAAGTGACTCCACCTGTCTCTTTTTTAAGTGCAGATCGCAAAATCCGGTCGGTCTTATAATCCAGTGCTGAGAAACTATCATCAAAAATGTACATCTCCGGTTTACGACAAACGGCACGGGCAATGGCAAGACGCTGCTTTTGTCCTCCTGATATATTGTTACCTCCTTGGGAGATATCTGCATCATATTGTCCTTCCATTTTCTCTACAAATTCACTACCCTGAGCAATGTCAATTGCAGATTTGATTTCACGATGCACTGGCTTAAGGTTTCCATTCTCTCCATAACCAACATTTGTACTTACAGTCCCTCTAAACAGAACTGCTTTCTGGGGGACGTATCCGATCTTATTATGCAGGGCCTCCTGATCATATTCCTTTACATTAATTCCATCTACAAAGATCTCCCCTTCTGTTGCATCATAAAATCTGGGAATTAGGCCAATCAATGTGCTCTTTCCACAACCAGTAGAACCGATAAATGCAACTGTTTCTCCTTTCTTTGCCGTAAAATTAATGTCTTCCAAAACATAATCGGATGCTCCCGGATATTGAAAGGAAACGTTTTTGAATTCGATTTCGCCTTCCATTCCATCTATCCCTTTTGTTCTTTGTCCATCAAGAATTGCCGGCTCCGTCTCAAGTACTTCATTGATTCTTTTTGCTGACACAGAAGCTCTAGGTAACATTGTAAAAATCATGACCAGCATGATAAACGACATAATCACTTGGGTCGCATAAGAGGAAAACACAACCATATTTGAAAATAGCGTCATCCGCTCCATAACACCTGCTTCATTGATGAGTAAGGCGCCGATAAAATAAATTGCCAGGTTCAGCCCACTCATTAGAACTGTCATTGTTGGCATCATAACCGCCATTCCGCGGTTTGTGTACAACTGGGTAGCCGTTAATTCTCCATTTGCAGCTTCGAATTTATCTTCCTGATAATCATTTGCATTGTATGCTCTCACTACACGAAGTCCTGTCAAACTCTCTCTCGTTACACGATTTAGATTATCTGTCAAGGTCTGCATCTTTTTGTACTTTGGCATTACAAAGATCATAACAAGACCAATTACTGCAAGCATAATTCCTAATGTCACTCCAGTCGCAATCGACCACTCCATTCCTTTTCCAATTATCTTTGTCATGGCCCAAACGACCATGATTGGCGCTTTAATTAGCATCTGTAATCCCATTGTGATCAACAACTGTACCTGGGTGATATCATTTGTGGATCGAGTTATCAGACTATCCGTTGAAAAACGGTTGATTTCCTCCATTGAGAAATCGTTCACTTTAGAAAAAAGAAGACTTCTAATTCTCTGAGAAAAGGAGGCTGCAATTCTTGCAGAAAAGAAACCTACCACAACAGCTGATAAAAGGCTTCCCAATGCACAAACCAACATCTTTCCCCCAACTAACCAGATAGCGCCCATCTCACTTCCTGGATTTTGTACCAAGGTTGTAATTTGTGACATATACTCAGGAAGTTTCAAATCCAGCCAAACCTGTACTACGATAAATACCAAGCTGACAAATGCCTGAATCCATTCACTCATCTTTAGACGTTTTAATAATGTAATCATAATTTACCTCCTTTTGCTAATGCAGTTATTTACTAACCATGTTAGGTATTTGTCTTAATGAATGCAGTCAAAATTTTGACTGCATCTTATTTAAATTCTTCATGCTTAAACTCAGACATTTTTTTCATAATGCGAATATAATTCTTCGCATCCTCTTCTCCCAGATGCCTCAGCATATTGGTAGTTGTACTTAGAACCTTTTCATAATGATTTCCCACCTGCTCCTTGCCGGAATCAGTCATATCAATCAAAATTCTTCTACGGTCCTGAGGATCAATGCTTCGTATAATTAAACCCTTTTTCTCCAAACCATTAAGAGCCGCAGCAATTCGCGCCGATGTAATCCCCATCTCATTGCTAATATCACTAGGAGTCACATTCCCTTCGTGTTCTGAGATGTAATTGAGTACAAAATGTTCCCCACGCATGGAATCATCAAGCTTTTTTGAAATATTTCGTTTGTGCGATTGATTCATCACTTCTATAAATTCAAGTGCTAAATCTCTATAATCCATTTTATCACCTGCTTGCATTTTTTATTTGCTAACAGTGTTTATTATATTCCGTGTTAGTGTTTTTGTCAATACTGGTTTTACAATTATCTATATAAATTTCAGAAATTATCTTTCAGCCTATATTAATTGACTTCCTTTCCTATGCATGGGTTTTATAAAAGAAAAGAATAAGGAGGAATTCACTCCCCCCTTATCCTATCAACCACATATTCTTTGTCCGGCAATGCCTAATACTTTAATCCATATCCTACTGGAAACATTACTTTATCCGTTCTGATATCTTCAACCTCAGAGTAATATGGCATGGGCAGAGTTCCTTTAAAGCTGCTCTTTCCTGTTAGTACATTTGCTACGCCGTCCCCTTCACTTCCAGGTAAGTAGCACATCACGATGCCGTCCCACTGCTTCATATAATCGGTGATAATCACATTTCTTCCTGCAACGACACAAGTCACGGTAGGATGGCCCAGACTTTTGGCAAGATCGATTGCTTTTGCATTGCCATTTAAACCAACCTCTTTGGTGATACTGATATTTGCACTGTCACCTTTCCATTCCGAATATGTCTTTTCTCCCAAACACAACAATGTCATATTGGCATCCACTGCTTTCTCCGGGTCTGTGATAATTGTCAGTTCATATTCATCTGCAAGTTCATTTAGTCCGTCGAGTATGGTCTTACCTTCTGGGATCCATTTACGACCGTTGTTATCTGCATCCGTTTTGCCAAGCCAAGTGATCGTCCAACCACCACACTGTACCCCTACATCATTGGCCGCCGGCCCTGTTACAAAGATCTTTGTTCCCTTTTTAATTGGCAATACGGAGTTATCATTTTTTAATAATACAAGACTTTCCTCCACCAATGTCTTTGCCAAATCCCGGTATTTTTGTGAACCAACACTGCTCACTTCTGAAGTTACCTTTTCCATCATAGGATCGTCTAAGATCCCCATCTCTTTTTTAACAGTCAAGATTCGTCTGACCGCATCATCCACACGATCCATGGGGATCTTATTTTCATTTACTGCTTCAACAATATAATTACGACAATCCTCAAATTTGGATTCTTCCATTAACATATCAATGCCAGCGTTGATTGCAGTAATTGTCTTAGCTTTTAAATTTTCACCTGGGATATTGTGAATGGAATCCCAATCACTTACGATAAAACCCTTAAATCCCATTTCATTTTTCAACATTGATATATACTTCTCATTGGCGTGCATCTTAATTCCATTTAGGCTGCTGTGGCTAATCATGATGGTTTTAACGCCAACATCGATCATAGCCTGGTAAACCTTTAATGATTCCTTGATTTCTGCATCTGACATCTGAGCATCCCCTCGGTCAATCAGCCTTTTTTCCTTATCCAGTGTTTCCCCTGTTCCGTACAAAACATTGCCGTCTCCAAAGTAATGTTTTGCATTGGGTAGAATCCCCCCATCGATTAATCCTTTCGCAAATGAAGTCCCAAGCTCCGTTACGATATCAGTTTCTGAGGAATAACTTTCATAGGTGCGTCCCCATCTCGGATCCTGTGCTGCCGACAAGCATGGGGAAAAGCTCCACAGCATGCCTGTTAGTTTTGCCTCATTTGCAACAGCAAGACCCATCTGATACGTTAACTCCTTATTATTAGCAGCGCCGATTCCTATATTATGAGGAAAGATGACTGTGCCCTCACAGGTATTCACTCCGTGAACAGCATCGTTTCCATATATGTATGGAATACTTGCTTCGGAATTTACGGCATGCTTCTGATATCTAAGGATCAGCGTTTTCCATTCCGCCGCATTTAAGGATTCCTCTCCATATGTAGAAAGAATGCTTCCATAGCAGTTTTTCTTCATTAAATCATCCGAAACTTTATATACTGCACCTTGTACCATCTGAGCCGCTTTTTGATCTAAGGTTAGCCTGGCAAGAATGTCATCCACGGAAGTATTACTTCCCTTATGATCGGATGCTGCAGTCGTACTTTCTGCGGTTTTATTGGTGTTATCAACCTGTTTCACACTGCAGCCCGTTAGAATTAGAACGAATGTTAAAAGTATTCCTATGTTTCTTCGTTTCATCACTCATCTCCCCCTTATATTTTTTTAGTAAATGCTATATCACACCCCAGTAATAATAGCAAAAATGGAATAAATATACATATATATTATAATTTTACTCCTGTTTTTATTCATATGCAATTATACTTTAAAAATATGAAATCAAGAAAAATCAAGTAGGACGGAGGGATTAATTTTTTAAAAAAATTAGGAAAGCATTTGACCTATATCCATAACGCAAAAATATACCAATAGTGGAAATGAGCCAAAACATATGGTATGATTAACCTTTAAAGGAATTTGAATTGCTGATATTTTATAAAGTGTGAGGCAAAGTAAAACATGAAAGAAATTTCTTTCATATGAAATTTATCATGCTGCATAATTCTGGTTTTAATGACCAGATTCTTACCTATCCTTATCTCATGAAAACAAAGTCACGCTAAGGAGGTCTTACAAATGTCACAGATAACGAAGCGAGCTCTGGAAATCTCTCTCAAAAATCTTTTATTACAAAAACCACTTAACAAAATCACTATTTCTGACATTGCAAATGATTGCGGAATCAATCGTATGACCTTTTATTATCATTTCAAAGATATTTATGATTTAATTGAATGGATTTGTACTGAGGAAACGGCAAGAGCAATTAACGGTAAAAAAACATATGAGACCTGGCAGCAAGGTTTTTTACAAACATTTCAGATGATTCTTGAAAACAAGACATTTTTCTCAAATGTTTATCATTCAATTAGCAGAGAAAAAATGGAAGATTATTTATATGCAGTCACGTTTAACTTTTTGATCGAAGTTGTTGAGGAAAAAGCAGTCGGCATGTCCGTTGCAGAATCAGACAAAAAATTCATCGCAAATTTTTACAATTTTGCCTTTGTTGGCTTACTTTTAGATTGGATCAAAAAAGGCATGCAGGAGGACCCGCAATTAATTATTGACCAGGTCAACGCTCTGATTTATGGAGATGTAACAAGAGCCTTAACCAAGTATCAATTTAACAATTCTAATCAAATGACACAAAATGATTAAAAATTATACAATATTACCTGCATGATGTGATTCTAAACAAAACAGTTATATTGATTATTGTAATAATTTCAGTAAATAGTATGCTGATACGTGTTACAACAATCAAATAAGCATGGAGGTAATAACTATGTATTATTCTAAAGGTAATTATGAATCATTTGCTCGACCTGAAAAACCAAAAGGTGTTGACGGCAAATCGGCCTATCTAATCGGTTCAGGCCTTGCCTCACTCGCTGCTGCAGCCTTTCTTATTCGAGACGGACAGATGGCTGGAAAAAGAATCCATATTTTAGAGAAGGATTCTCTTGCGGGCGGTGCTTGCGATGGGTATAAATATGACGAAGTTGGATATGTGATCCGTGGCGGACGCGAGATGGATAATCGCTATGAGTGCTTATGGGACCTATTCCATTCCATCCCGTCGCTGGAAACGGAAGATGCCAGTGTACTTGATGAGTTCTATTGGCTCAATAAGCATGATCCCAACAGTTCTCTCATGCGTGCAACCGTTAATCGTGGAGAAGATGCACACACTGACGGCAAGTTTGCTCTGTCGGACAAAGGGATGCAGGAACTTATGAGACTATTCTTCACACCAGACGAGACTCTGTATAACCGGCGAGTTTCTGAAGTGTTCAGCGATGAAGTTCTAAATTCGAATTTTTGGCTTTACTGGCGTACCATGTTCGCTTTTGAAAATTGGCATAGTGCACTGGAAATGAAACTGTACATCAAACGATTCATTCATCATATTGGTGGTATGCCTGATTTTACAGCAGTCCGTTTCACAAAGCTCAACCAGTATGAATCCATGATTCTACCGTTAGTCAAGTATTTGGAAGCTCATGATGTCCAATTCCATTACGGCTCCAAGGTGGAAAATATAATATTTGATACTCAAAAAGATAAAAAAATCGCATCACGCATTGAAGTTATCCGGAACGATATGAAAGAGAACATTGATCTGACTGAAAATGATTTGGTATTTATCACCAACGGCGGCTGTGTTGAAAACTCTTCTATCGGCAGCCAAGACACTCCGGCATCTTTCAACTATGAAATCAAGAAGGGGGGCGGATGGGATATGTGGCGTAAAATAGCGGCTCAGAATCCATCCTTTGGTCACCCGGATAAATTCTGCAATGATGCAGAACAAAGTAACTGGATGTCTGCAACTGTTACGACACTGGACGACCGCATTCCTCCTTACATCCAGAAAATTTGCAAACGCGACCCATTTAGCGGCAAGGTGGTTACCGGTGGCATCGTTACCGTTAAAGATTCAAACTGGTTGCTCAGTTGGACATTTAATCGTCAGCCTCATTTCAAGGATCAGCCTAAGGATCAGCTAGTCGGTTGGATCTACGGCTTATTCACTGACAAACCCGGCAATTATGTCAAAAAACCCATGCGTGAATGCACAGGCAAGGAAATCTGTATGGAGTGGTTGTATCACATGGGTGTTCCGGAAAATGAAATCGAGGATATGGCAGAGCACAGCGCTAACACTGTACCTTGTATGATGCCTTATATTACTGCATTCTTTATGCCTCGTGAAGCAGGTGACCGCCCTGACGTGATTCCGACAGGCAGCGCAAACTTTGCTTTCCTTGGTCAATTTGCTGAAACAAAACGTGATACGATTTTCACAATTGAATACTCTGTCCGTACCGCCATGGAAAGCGTCTATACTCTTTTGGATATTGACCGAGGTGTACCAGAAGTTTGGGGAAGCACGTATGATATTCGTGATCTGCTTCATGCAACTTCACAATTGGGGGATGGAAAAAAGATTACAGATTTAGAACTTGACCCTAATATAAAAGTCGCACTAAATGAAGCTTTCAAGAAGATTGCGGGTACCGATATAGAAAAACTGCTTAAAGAATACCAGTTAATTTAGTGATATAATAACGGTAAAATGAGCATCCAGAAATTCATATAAACCTTCAAGCTGATGTAATATAATTACACAGTTTGAAGGTTTATTTTATGGCAAAAGGAAGAAGTGGCGAGGCTTGTGGATCCCTCAAAGAAGATCAATTAAAATATGTAATTTTATACAAGAGCTCCGCCACCATCCACGATTACGAACTGACCTTGAACATAACTGGAACAATCGCTGGAGAAATAGAGTACCGTACCATTTAATTCCCCTCTTCTTCCCGGACGTCCTGCTGGGTTCATTGTATTATATTTGTTTAAAAATTCATCTGACTTAAATAAGGTATCACTCGTCATTTCACTTTCAAAAAGTGCCGGTCCAATGGCATTTACTGTAATACCATATCTTGCATAGGAAGCTGCCATACCTCTTGTCAGACCAACCACTGCAGCTTTGGAGGAATTATAGGAATGTCTGATAAATACATCAAACTTATCTGCAACTACTGCATTAACGGATGCAATATTAATAATTTTACCATAACCTCTTTCCTTCATTTGCGGAAGTACATATTTGCTTGCTAAAAAAATCCCCTTCACATTCGTATCAAAGGATTTATCCCAATCCTCTACTGACATACTGTCTACTCCGCCACGAACAGCAACTCCTGCATTATTTAGCAAAATATCAATGTGTCCGAAGGCATTAAGTACGGTTTCCATGGCTGTTTTTACACTTTCCTCATTTGTAACATCACAGCTAACCGCAACTACCTTTCTGCCTAATTTCTCAATTTCTGCTTTTACCTCGTTTAGCTTTTCGGTACGTCTTGCCAGTAATGCAACATCTGCTCCTGCATTTGCATAGGCAAGAGCCGCATCTGCTCCAAGCCCAGAACTTGCTCCTGTTACTACAGCTACTTTTCCAGTTAAATCAAAATAATTTTCCATTTATATACATCCTTTCTTTATTATACGAGAGATAACAGTAATACTTCCTAATTTTATAGTTGCTTCAACAAGCTACGTTCCTCTTCTCGTTACTCCTGCTATTATCATATCACCATTTCTTCTAATAACAAGTTCTCCTCCCAATTTTTTCAGAATACTTCCATTATCACGGCCGTATTGTACTGCCATCTCGGCTCCGGATCCGCCAGGTACCAAGACCTATCGTATATAAGCCAAGTGACTTACCGTAGGTTGCATAGACCCCTGAATTGCTTCATAGTAGTTAGCTGCAAAGGTTGGATTATTAACATGATAGATGGTAACTACTGGCATAGAAAATGGCTTCAATAGAGACGGGAGTATCCTTGCAATTGACTATATCCTTCCCAGTAACAGGCACACTACAAGAAAAGATCCAGCTTTAAAATTTCAAAGCTGGATCTTTTTAGGAATTCTTATTTCAAGATTATAGGGTTTGTTTCACTAAATCAGGTGTGATCTCAAGGACTCTATTAAGAAATGGGAACTTTTCGAACATCATATCAAATTCCTCGCCACTGTCAAGGAAACGAACAGATCCTTCTACAAGGAAACCCGTTCCCATACTTCTGTATCCCATAACGTCTCTGCTGCCGACGGTTGCTTTAATTCTGCCATTTTGTTCAATATTATCCTGGGTCTTGTTCATACCTGCCGCTGGGATAAGAATTCTATTGTCTTTGATCACCAGGTATGAATTCCATGTATTGGATACATGAACTCCATTGCTCCCCCAAGTTACTAGTGCAACAACGCCTTCATGAGAAATTACATCTAGAAATTTTTCGTTTATCATAATTATTCTCCTTTGCTTTCCTATTCATTGTTATTATAAATTATAATTGTCTCTAACAAAATATCCAATTTTAAATATTTTATAGGATACAGTTTTATATCTCATTGACATGCTAACTTGACAAGTATAATATCAAATTAGTACTATAATCTTTGCGAATTTTGCAAATAATACAGGATACAGTTGGAGGTAATGACATGATTATACTTGATAACAATTCACAAACGCCACTTTATGCGCAAATATATGAACAACTAAAACAAGAAATAGCAACAGGAATATTACCAGAAGGCTCGAGGCTTCCTTCGACCCGCCACCTTGCCCAAACGCTTGCAGTCGGTCGAAATACCGTTGAATATGCTTATTTACAGCTTTCTTCAGAAGGTTATGTCACCAGCCGGGTGGGCAGTGGATTCACGGTAGAAAAGCTAAGCGGCTTTATGTATTTAACTAATAAAAAAGACAGCCCACAAGTGGAACAAAGCTCTGCGCAAGATAAGGAGCCGTCCAATTTATATCCCTACCATTTCCAGTACGGAAATCTTAGCGCTCAGGACTTTCCTATCCACATGTGGAAGAAGATTTCAAGCAAAGCCTTGGCGTCCCTTACTGCGGAGGACATGACTGCATATTGCGATAAAATGGGGGAGATGGACTTAAGACATGATTTATCTGTTTATTTGCAAGAATCCAGAGGAGTTTTCTGCAGTTCAGAGCAAATCATTATATGCTCAGGGTTCGATTATGCTTTAACCTTACTGTGCCAGCTTCTTCGGAATAAAATGACTCATATCGCCATAGAAGAACCAGGTTATATCGGTGCTAAGAACATATTTATAGATAATGGCTTTACTCTATTGCCAGTACCCGTTGAGAAGGACGGGCTCAATATGGAAGAACTGGAACGCTCCTCTGCGGATATTGTCTACGTAACGCCCTCCCATCAATTTCCCACAGGTGCTGTCACATCAATACAAAAAAGGCTGCTTCTGCTTGAATGGGCCAAACGTAAAAACGGTTTCATTATTGAAGATGACTACGACAGTGAACTCCGTTATCATTCCAGACCAATTCCATCCATTAGCAGCGTAGTTGGTAATGAACATGTGGTTTACATTGGTACATTCTCAAAGGCACTATCTCCCAGCCTGCGTATGAGCTACATGGTGTTGCCAAAAAAGCTTCTTAATCTGTATCATAATGAATTAAATATGCAACAGACTCCTGTTTCTATACTGGATCAAAGAATTATCCAGGAACTGATGCGTTCCGGTTATTGGGCGAATCATTTGAGGAAAACCTGTGTTGTTTATAAGAAAAAGCACGATGTACTGATACGGACCATTTCTGAAACTATGGAAGGTATGGTGAAAATACATGGCAAAAATGCGGGCCTGCATATTTTATTGGAATCATTACAGGGATTAACAGAAAAAGAGATGATAGAAAGAGCTAAGGAACATGGGGTACTGGTTATGCCTGTATCAATTTTTTGGTCAGATCCCACTAACTATTCCGATAACATGGTTTTATTGGGATTTGGAAATATATCTGAACATGATATTATTCAAGGCATAAAGGCATTGTCACTGGCTTGGAAAATATAATATGTATCACTTAATCATACGATGCATTATTGAGATAATAGGGGTTATTAAGTATAGACGACTTCTTGGCTAGCTGCAAAAGCAATCCAGGAAATCGTCTCTGTATGCTACTGGATTAATGTATTATTACTCACCTGCATGAATCATTAATTTCCGAAATGATTCTTCAAAATGCTTGTCATCTTCCATGGTTCTTTTCTTAGGACCAGAAAAATGATTTTTAGATTTTGCTCTCCTTGCTGCTTTTGCCATATGCCGTTCCATAAGAAGCTGGTCTATGTTATCGTTCGTATACCATCTTCCAGACTGATGGATTGCATATGCCGCCTTCCCCAGTGCCATTGCAGCCACGCCATAATCCTGTGTCACCACAATATCACCAGATTGGCATAGGTTTATCAATGCAAAATCCACGGCATCTGCTCCTGCACCGATTATCTTTATCTGGCTATAATCAGATTGCAATACATGATTGGTATCACAGAGTAGGCATACATCTATCTTATTTTCTTTCGCTATCTTTTCCACAATTCGGACTACTGGGCAGGCGTCCGCATCCACGTAAATCTTCATTTATTTTTTCCTCATCATCATTTCAGTATAAAAGACCATTTTAAATCATTAAAATTCTTTCTACCGACACTTGTTTTATAGACCTTATACTATTTATAACTCACTGAACTCAATGTTTAACTGGAAGCCGTAAAACTGTTTTCATCTTTGCTTTTTCTGTTTTCCTTGGATCCGAAAGATAAATTTCATGGTGCCGCCGAAGGTCGTTAATATCACTCGTCAAACTGTTGTTAGTCATAAATGATTTCATGTTTGACAGGGTAATAGACTCATCATCAAAACTACCATAATGCATACATTGTACACAAAGACCCTCGGTAAAAGAATTAAGTTTTGCCTTTGACACATCAAGATGAGGTTTTTTTCTCAAAACTGTATCACAAGCTGCAATAAATACTGAGTCAGTCACAAACTCCGGTTGACGAATCATTGAGGTCCAGTTAAACTTAGATTTGCTGTTGCAATCGTATTCATCACCATCAGAGAACCACCAAAGTCCCTCAAGTGGAGGCACCACATACTCAAAATAATTCGCTGGTATGCTACCGCTCTTAGGCATCATCTTAATGGCATAGGATAACGCATAAAGCGTTTCCACCGCACTTTTATATGCTCCATTTTCATCGTTTGGATTTCCACGTCCGTCTATCTGTATAAATAGCATTTCCGGTACATCAATAACAACAGGCTGCCCCTTTGGCTGATATAGTTCTTTGAACTTTTTCTTGTAATCTATTTTTTCCATATGATTGCCTCCAATCTTTAAGGAAAGCATAACATATCAAAATAGACAACAGTCTGTCATATTATAAATACAAATTTAAGGCCTTTTGTAATCTTTCCTTCATTTGCAGACGAATATTCTCCGGGTGCAAAACTTCACAATGTTGACCAAAGGTGGCAAGATAATAATAAAGCCCCTCATCTTCCGCCATCGAAAGCTGCGTTAAGAATCCCCCGTCTGGGAGTAATTCGTATTCTGTAAATTCATCATAAACCCGATAAGCCATCTCTTTTGAAAATTTGAGAGTTATGGTGGCCAGGTTTTTCTGGAGCACTTTTTCCTTATCAAAAATCTTACCAGGGATATGTCGATCAAAGGATTCCGGTAATATTGATAATTCCTTGATTCGTCTTAATTTAAAAAAGCGATAATCGAGACGTACTCGACAATAGGCATACAAATACCAATCTTGCCCTTTAAAACAAAGCTTCATCGGCTCTACCATACGCTGCAAGCTGCTCTCACCGCTGTGATAGAGAAACTGTATGACATTTTTTTTTAGAATTGACGCTTTTAAAATTGCAAATGTTTCAGATTCCTCGTTCACATTTCCCCAACCTGAAAAATCCACCTCCACCCAGTCACTGCTTTCTTTACCAAACATAGTACTAAGTTTTTTAACAGCGGTACTGGTTCTTTCTAAGTTCACAGAATCTACCGCATGCAGTGCGGAGAGAATGTCTGCCTTTTCCTCATCAGTCAGTACCGCTTTATTTAGAATAAAATCAGGAAGAAGTGAGATTCCACCGCCCTTACCTTTGGTCATATAAATAGGGATACCCGCCGAAGATAAAAGCTCTACATCACGGTATATCGTGCGAGGTGACACCTCAAATTGTTTCGCAAATTCCCCAGCAGTTATACTTTCTTTATTCAATAACAAATAAACCATTTCAAACAGTCTATTAATTTGCATATCATTACCCCCTAATACTATTATAACGATATAATATGACATCTGCAAGTCATATTAAAATAGTTTAATTAGGACGTGCAATTTTTTGATAAATGACCGTATTATGTTGTTTGTGAAATTTGAGGAGATAAACGATAAACCAAAGCAATGTTAATATGCCATAAGCAAACTCATGCCATTTTATGTAATTGTTTAAGCTTGTTACAGCATCACTCTAAAAACACAGTTCTACTACAGTCCCTGATTATAATTTAATTCAGGCATCTTTCATATGACCGGCAAATCGTATGATATGATCCTCAGAGATTCGCACTTGATTTTGACCAGAGCCAGTTATCTTTTTCATGATAAATCGTTCAATGATATTCATTTTATCGAAATTGCAATCTCCACCAAAGGATTCCTTAGCTGCAGCAACAGACAATAGTTCTTTTGGGAAAGAAGATTCAAGCTGCTTTTTGGCGTCCTCACCATCCGACATTCCACAGATAAACAATCCTAACTTTTTATCCTTTATGGTATCCATATGATCGGTACAAAATTTCATTGCTGGCTTACGAATTTTTCCAGCGTAAATCGAACCACCGATGATTACTTTATCATATTTGCTTAAATCAGGTTGGTGATTGCTTAAATCATAGATATCCGTCTCCCCATCAAGCTTTTTCGCCAGAATTTCAGCGCATGTCTTAGTAAATCCGTATTTGGTTGCATATGCAATACATGTACTCATATTCAAAACCTCCCCTATTATTATTTTGTTAGTGCAGTTTCAATTGATTTTAAATAAGCCTTGCTTGTAACGGTGGCTCCAGATACTGCGTCCACATTGGTATTTTGCAATTTGATCACCCGGCTAAATATTTCATTGGATATCTCTGGGGGTGCAATGTCCATATCCTTAATTATTTTAATCTCTTGTATCTTGCCCCCTTTCATCGTGACTGCCAGTTCGTTTGACCATCTTCCCGCACTGTATGACCCTTTGTATATACCATCATCTAGGGAAGAGGGGTTAATACTGGAAATCTCCACCTTACTCCCCGACTTCAGTCCCCGGGTGAGAAAGAATAATCCTACTACTCCTATTGCAATGATTGCAACCACTAGTATCAGTATTACTCTTAAAGCTTTTTTCATAATTTTCCTCACTTTCATTTTTAGTCATTGCTATGTGTTCCACCAACAAGCAGGCCTTTCATCGTAAATTCTGTAAGGTATTCCAAAACTTGTGGGAAATGCTGTAGTCCGATCTCTTCTTTATGTGTCTCTACGGTAACGATTGCCGTAAATATGGCCATGATCATTCCGCTGTCAATATCACTCCTCATTTTCCCTTCTTTTTGCCATTTTTCAATGATTTTAATAAAATCTCCATACATAAAATCAAGACCTTCCATTCCTTTCTGTTCACGGAAGTACTGCTCGATCTTATCAGACACGTCTTTATTATACCACTCCTTAAGAATCGGATTTGATTTCATTCCCTCGAAATTTAGAAGCATCAGTTCTTTAATCAAACTCTGGGGCTCCTGATTGAGATCAATGGTTTTTAGTATTGTTCTCTTTAACTTTTCGTTTTCCTCCATATAGATTGCCATGAAGAGCTCCTCTTTTGAGGAATAATAATTATAAAACGTACCTGTACCTATCTTCGCAGACTTCGTAATATCGGACACATTGGTATCCTTAAATCCGTTCCGTTCAAACAGCTCCTTACCACAATCAAATAAATTTGTTCTTGTATCTTTCAATCTATGACCCTCCACATCTAATGTATAACAGGCAGAGTCATTTTCTTACTTCTGCCTCGACATCTGACGTCCCATAAAATCAAAAATACACCCAATCATCTTTTTGATCGGGTTTAATGAGACATCGTAATAATAATCGGATTCAAACCAACCTTTTTCTTTATAATACTGATAATCATAATATTCATCACTAAGCATCTCTTTCATGCTCGCTCTTGACATCCGAAACATCATTAGCCGAAATAATGATGGGGATGGTGGCACTGGCTTACTAAGCAGTTTATAAAACCTTTTGGCAGCTTTTTTTATTTCACGTGAGTTCTTATCCTGTGCGACCTTTGTTATTGGTTCCAGAGTTTTTAATACGCAGCCTTTCGAAACATTATACCCAAGATTTTGTCCCATGCTGCTTAGGTATTTCACAATGGAATTGCCTCCAAAGATGCCCTGAGTCACAATGGAGGTAAAGGCCTTTCCGAAAAAACGTGGCCGATGGAAAATAAAGGCTAAACGGTCCAATAAATTTTTCATAGACGCTGAGACTTGAAAGGAATAGTTTGGTGTGGCAAATATAACACCATCAGAATGGCTCATCTTATCTATTACCAAATCCCGATCGTCATGTATAGGACAGAATTCTTCTCCTTTATCGAAACACAGCTTACAACCTTTACAAAATTCCAATTGATAATCCTTTAAAAATATATACTCAAAATCAATATCCATATATGATTTTAAATTCCGTTCAAATTCCTGGACTGCCTCGTAAGTTGCTTTCTTTTGGGCACTTCCTATGATTGCAATAACCTTTTTCATTTAAGGCCTTTCCGCTAACAAGCAAAATGTGAATGAAAAAATAAATATTCATTCACATTTTAGCATTTACAGCCTTACTCGTCAAGCTACATTTTTTCTTATTGTCTAATAGATTGCGACAGCAACACCACGATATTTATAGTCAGCCGGTATGTCTAAGATTTATTCCACGGTTTGTGCCTTTAGATCAACCCAGACTTCTGCAAGCGGTTTTCTTTCAACAACACTTGTTAGTATGCTTTTTCCAGTAGCATCCTTATCACTTCTGATCTGGGCAGTCGTAAATATGATTTTATATTTGGTCCTATGGTAATTGGAAGGTGATAAATGCCCTGCTCTATACTGAATGCCGTTCATAGGAATCTCCGCCGCATACCATTCCCTAGGTAATATATAATTGATGAATTTTTCGCCTTTTGTCTTATTTAATAATGCTTTTATTGTGCCATCTGAGGCTGCTATATTAAAAATCTCTTTTATCTTATCAGTTTCCATTTCACATAATGACACAGTTGCACTATCCCTAGTGTAAATTGCGTACAGGCTGTTAATGGAATAAGAAGTTATCCCTTTTGCCGCACAAAAAGTAATGGTACATGCTAAACTATATATGCCTAACAATACAAGTATCTTTTTACCTTTGGATTTAGGTAGTGTTGGCAGGTCTTTAATAAAGGAACCTCTAATTGGAAAAAACATGGTTGTCTTGCTCTTATAATCAATATAAGTCTGTCCAAATTTTTCCTCACACTCTTTTTCCTCCGCTCTTGCCAACAAATAATAGACAAAAAACATAGTCACATACATTAACAAATTAATAAATCGTGGCCACATAATCAACAAACCCAGTCCACATATTCCAAAGGAAGTGTACTGGGGGTGCCGAATAACATTATAGACACCACCAATAACGGCCCCTTTACGTGTAAATTTGCTGTAATATATTTGACATGCCCCAATACAAAATCCGACAAATCCAAATATCGCCAAACATGCTCCAATATACTCATGAATGTTAAGGAGCGCTGATGATGTCTCTCTCGCAACATGAGGTAGAAAGAAGCTGTTAAGTATTGATAATATGACAGACTGATTAAAAAAATTTAGCACTGGATTGTAAACACCATAAAAATAAATTGCAAAGGGTCCCGCCATATACGCAATTTCAAATACAATTAATAAATAAAACAACACGATACTCCATAATGCCTTTTTAGCCACAATACCTTGTTTTTCCCCTGACATTCTAAATCCTCCATCTTCTAAATTTGTTTTTCAAGATGAATTATCCACTATCAGTCTTTGAATTTGCTTTGAAATGAAACATTGTTTTATGATTAGATTTATCCTCCCAAACATATTTATTTATTTTCAAATAGAATTCAAAGGAAACTATGGTATGATTAAAATAATACTGTGAATGGTGGTGGACCTATGAGAATTTTACTTGTTGAAGATGAAGCAAGATTAGCTGACGCATTAGAGCATATTCTAAAAAAACAAGGATATCTAGTTGATGTATCTTATGACGGCACGGAGGGACTAGATATGGCTGGAACCGGTATTTACGACGTAATTATATTGGACAGAATGCTCCCCGGCCTAGATGGTATCGAAATCTTAAAACATATACGAACGAATAAGATGACTACACCGGTTATTTTTCTTACTGCCAAAGACGCGGTATCCAGCAGAATCGAAGGTCTGGACGCTGGAGCCGATGACTATCTCATTAAACCATTTTCCAAAGACGAGCTTTTAGCAAGAGTTCGGGTCCTTTCCAGGCGTTCCAAACATCTGCAAGTAAATAATAAATTTAGCGTTGCTTCTTTACATTTGGACACCATGCTATGTGAAGTTTCCATCGATGGGGAAATAACAAGATTGACTACGACTGAAGTTCAGCTTTTGGAGCTTCTTATGCGTAACCTTGGACAGACTCTAACAAAAGAACAAATACTCGATCGGATTTGGGGATTTAACAAAGAGGTGGAAATAAAAAATGTAGAACTCTATATTTTTTATCTGAGAAAAAAAGTGAATTTTGAAAAAAGCGGGGTAACCATTCATACGATTAGAGGAGTTGGATATTCATTAAAGGAGATGCCATCATGTTAAAAACGTTACGTAAGCGGTTTGTTCTATTTAGTGTTATGATGATTAGTATCATACTATTAATTCTGGGATTGTTAACTTATATGGGTCCAGCCAGTTATGTGAGTTCTGGTAGATTTATCTGGACAATTTCATTGGCAATCGGTATGGTTTTTGCAGGAAGTTGGCTGTTGTCAAAAGCGGCGATTCGTCCCATTAAAGCAGCATGGCAGAAGCAGCTTGATTTCACCGCCGATGCTTCTCACGAACTGCGCACCCCCATCGCCGTGATCCGGACAACTTTAGAGCTATTGATGGATAGCCCAGAGGAAACCATAGGGAGTCAAATGAAATGGCTGAAAAATATGGAAGCTGAAAATCTACGACTGGCTAAGCTAGTAGATGATCTACTCACTTTATCCAAGGCGGATACTAACCAGCAAACACTTGAAACCAAAACATTCCTTCTTAATGATGTGATTACAAATGCTCTTCTTCTCTTTGAGCCCATAGCCACCAGGAAAAATATTGTTCTTGAAGTCTGTATTAATGATAATATCAATTTTCATGGGGATAAAAAGCGAATGGAACAGCTTATGGTCATCCTTATGGAAAATGCTCTAAACTACTCAGACGGTCCTGGCACAATTAAATTATCCATCACACAAATCAAAACAAAATATAAACTAATGCTTACAGATACCGGAGTTGGAATAGAAAAAGAGCATTTAGACAAGATTTTTGATCGTTTTTATCGCATTAATCAAACAAGAAAAAGGAATCCAGACGGTTCTGGCTTGGGCCTGTCTATTGCAAAATGGATTGTGCAGGAGCATGGGGGCACTATTGAGGTTGCAAGTACACCTGGCATTGGAACGACTTTTACAATTGTCTTACCAGTTAATAAGTGTCTGGAACTTTCGTCGTGAAATTAACTAACCGATTTATGAGCTTCTTCAAGAACCAACGCTGAGCCAAAATTCTTTAATGACATGCACAAATCTTCTCTTTCATCAATTGCTCCGCTTCGCAAATCAGTAACAACAGGTACCTCTCTTACATCAAATTCAAGAATTTCAAACATGTGATTGGTATAATCCATATATGGTTTAAAGAGACTAGCATCTGGATTTCCCTGATTAAACGAAAGAACCAGTTTTTGCTTTGTGACAACCTCTTTAAAAAATGGTGAGAATTTAGGTGAGAACCTAGCAAATAAACGATCGGTAAATATCTTCCCTTGTGCACTCATCTGTCCCATGTAGATAGGTAAGCCTAAAACAATGGCATCGGCATGTTCCATCTCTTCGTAAATCTTCTGCATATCGTCTTTAATTACACAGCCCTCTGCACCTTTGTGGCAGGCCATACACCCCCTGCATGGATTTATATTGAGATCACTGAAATGAAAGGATTGGGTTTTGGCTCCCTGATCCTTTGCTCCCTCAAGTAATTTATTTACAATAAATGCAGTATTTCCTTCTTTTCTCTGACTTGCGATAATACCAATGATATTCATAGATTTTCCTCCTATTATTATTGTTGAGCTACGATTGGCTTTTTGTGTCCCTGGACTCATTTTATGATACTGCTTTTTTGTGTCCTTGTCAACAATAAATCAGAAATAAAAAATGCAGCCCAATCTAATATCAATTTGAGCTGCCTGCTTATTCTATTCTCTTTTTGGGTAATACGTATATAATTGAGTGACATCTAAAAGCCATCACAACAGAAAGACTCTTGATGTAATCATAAATTATCACGCCATCCAGAAGTAACATCCACGTCAAGTTTTTTAATTTCTGAATCCAGATGTTTATTAAACTTTTCGGTAAAGCAAAGCATACTGTTATATTGTTCCTCTGTTATCTGCTCAAATACAGCCTTATCCCGTTCTTGGTACTCTTTATGCAGTTCTTCATGCACTTCATATACACCATGGCCTTGCTTCGTAAGCTTAAAATATATTTCTTTTTTATTTTCAGGCTTCTGATAGCTTTCAATAAGACCTTTTTCTATGAGTTTCTTCGTCAGTTTACTAATCGCACTCCTCGTCATATAAAATGACTCTGCAAGTTTTGTCACATTGGAATCTTCATTTTCCTCAATGAATTCAATGCAATGTACTTCTGAAGGGTTATATCCTTTAAGCCTGTTCTTCAATTTATATCCATCAAGCCACATTTTCTTATTAAATAGTTCCCAGAGTTCCGTCATAACCTGCTCTTCTTTATTCATAATATATCCCTCCACTTACCTACATAATAGCCATTATAATATGGTTTTGTATATTATTCAACAATTTACGTTTGTTGATGTTTCAATTGTAAGGACAATTACTTAAAGGTACATATGATATAAGCCATGTGCAATTCTTATTATTTAAGGACAATATATTGAATAAATCTGAGCAGGTAATTCGGAATTAAAATAATATTAGATCTGCTTCATTTTTCTATTTTGAATTTATATTTTAATATACCACTTTTATCTTACTAAATACCTCATTATCTTTTTCATAAATAATGCGCGTGAAGAATGGGCTGTATTACCAGTCATATTTATCACACGCAATTTTTTTGTTCAGATAAAAATTTATTTTAACCTAGAATTCACTTCGTTTACAGAAGCAATCCTTGCTCCATCAGCATCTGTTATTTCAGGCTTTTTCTTATCAGCTTCTTTGCTTTCGTTTGCTAAATTAATTACTTAATGGGACGCCCTTTGGGATATCTCTTCGCCCGGGCATCAGGGAACTACAGACGAGCCGCTTATGCGGTCACGACGCGATATCAATACTACCGGTATCACTATCCCTTCTGCTTGCAATTCGAAGGTTTATGGTGCTCCAGCCACTGAGCTCCATAACATGAGTTATTATCCTCTCACAGCATTCGACTTCAACGCCAACACTACGGTGGCGCTTAACAAACGTCCATGGACGCTTGTACCCTTTTACCAGGCTTGTGCCCTGTACCTCGTTCTCCATCTCTCGATCCCTCGAACTACTAATATGATAACAGTGGTCTTAAACCCTCGAGGCAAATATCCTGAAATTTTACTCCTTTAAAGATTTTTCTTTAGGTTGCATGATTTCTGCAAATCTGTAGTTGCTATTCAGTTGTCAACGATCTCATCAACTGTTGATAGCAATATATTAGCAGATTATTTTCTTTAATAGTAACTGGGATGGTGTATTTTCGTGAAAAGGCACCATAATTTGGCGTATTTGATAAACTATAAATTTTGTAGTTCCTTTACATACCTTACAAATCTTGAAATCGTCCAAATTCTGTCCTGCCTATCTTTTGGATAACATGAAATATATTGCTTTGGAACAACCAGTATGACTTGTTCTTCTTGCATTTCATCCATTTGTGCAGGTGAAATCCCTTGCTGTAAGGTACATAAGAATTTATCTTTGTCTCTAAGTCTGTTTGCCTCATTTAAAACCTGTCTCCATCGATCCTTACACGTAGTTTTTGCAGCTAACGATACTAATTTTTCTGTAGAAAATTTCATATCCTGATAAGCTTCTTGAGAAGGAAATACAAAGTCTGGCTTTTTATTCCCCTCAGTCACAGCTTGAGAAGAATATCTTATTTCATTTGCATCGAAAATAGCCTCTAAATGATGTTCCAAACTTTTTCCAGCTCTACTTTTCCTCCTGTTTAATACAGTATTAGCCAACTTAACAAAGTCTTCTACCGAAGAAAAACCTGCATTTACAACACTTCCATACCTACTCTGTTCAATTGCTCTAAACAAAGAATACTCCACATTCATCCATTCAATAATTTTCTTGTCGGGGTTTGAACATAGATATTCTATATGATTATATACTTCATTAGCTATTGATTGTGCGGCCTTTGACATTGCTCCAGTTTCTGGAAATTCCACGTTTAGTCCTTTAATATAATTATATATTTCCAAACTTTCTTTTCTATCTTGTTGAATACTCCCAACTCCAAATAGACAGTTTGTCTCTGTTGAACTAATTCCAAACGTTTCAAGAAACTCTTCAATATCTTCTTCCATTTCAAGAATATACCCAGAAAACTCATCCTCTGACTGTTTAGTAAAAACAAATAAAGCTCCGGTTTGTTCAGGTCTTAATAATGGAAATTTTCTCCCAAACTTCGTTATTCGAAGTTCTTTTTTACTGCTGTAATATGTAAATGTACTCTCAGTATAAAAATCATTATGCCAAAAAATTTTTACATCTCGCTTCAAAATCCCATCCAATGGAATTTTCTCAGAAAACATAATACTTTTTGCAGATGCCGAAACAAGAATACCGCTCTGATGACCTCCTGTAGCACCTGTATCATTTGCAGATAGAAACTTACAAAAAGCAGTACCACTACTTTCAACCGACTCAATTGCATCTTTTAATATTTCAGAAATCATCAGATCACCTTTCTACCCTCTTCTGGCTCATTTTCTAGACTCTTGATTTCATTTATTATAAGCTTTGCTACATTAGCAATCAACGGAACTACTACCGAATTACCAAATTGTCTATAAGCCTGCGTATCTGATACTGGGATTAAAAATGTTTCTGGAAATCCCTGAAGTCTTGCACTCTCTCTAGGCGTTAATCGTCTTGGGTTTTTCCCTCTTTGAGCTATCAATATTTCCGAACCATCTTTATGATATCTTGCACTAATTGTTCTTGATACTCCATCTAAAGGTGCAATTCCATATCCAAAACCGTTTCCTGCTGCTTTGTGTTTTGCTGCATAATTTTGCAAGTATACCCATAGCTTATCTGATAGTGTATATTTTTCATCCACCTTCTTTTCAAGAATATCTTTCATTACTGGTTTAGGCTGTATTGGAGAAAGATCAAATTTGTAATCAATATTATTTCCATAACGTTCCATATCAAATCCAACTATAATAATTCGTTCTCTATGCTGTGGAACAAAACTTTGTCCATCTAATACCGCATAAAAAATTTTATAATTTAATTCCTCTAATGATTCTTCAATTGTTTTAAAAGTTCTTCCTTTATCATGACTTTTAAGATTCTTCACATTCTCTAACATAAATGCCTTTGGACGCTTTTCCTTTAATATTCTACAAACATCAAAAAACAATGTCCCTTGAGTTTTATCTTGAAACCCTGTTTTTTTACCCATACTTACTTTTTTTGAAACACCTGCAATTGAAAACGGCTGACAAGGGAAACCTGCCACCAAAATATCATGATCTGGAATCTCCTTTGCGTCAACTTGAGTAATGTCTCCTTCTGGTTGTTCTCCAAAATTAGCATAATACGTTTGTTGACTATATTTATTCCATTCGCTAGAATAAACGCATTTTCCGCCTACTTGTTCATATGCAAGTCTCATTCCTCCAATTCCTGCAAACAAATCAATGAAGGTAAAACAAGGATCACTATTTTCATTTTGCTTCTTTTTTTTATCTGTTATGTAATATGCAACTGCCTCTCTAACACATTCCTGCATAGATTGGTCAGATTCTGAAGAATATGAATTTAGTTTTTCATATAACACATCATCTACTCTTAAATGCATTTGTTTCATCTTAATCACCTCTGGGAATTATTATGTACCACTTCTTTCCCATTCATTATACATTAAGATATAAAAAAATGCAATCGCAACATCAGAACATTTGTTCTAAAATTTCAATTGCCCTTATTTGTCTATATCTATTCATATTTTGATTTTATTTCATTAAAAAAGTAGCTAGGAGTGACGTTATATTTTGCAGATGCCTATTCTTCGTGGCGACAGGAAAGCAATGAAAACGTAATTTGATCACTGCGTGAATTTTATCCCAGGAAAACGAATCTGGCTCTGATTCACCAAAAGGAATTAGTGCACAAACTGAAATATCATCAATTCTCTTTCTAACATGTGATTTACTTCACACAAATTAAAGCAAATAAGAACACTGTAATAATCGTAACATCAGCTAGCAAAACGTTCAAGCCTACAACTAACTCCTAAAAGTGAAAAATAAAAATAAGCCCTTACTACTTATATATTACTGTAGAAAGGGCTCTTATTTATAAAATAAATTCTATTGAGATAAAATAGTATTAAAAAAACTATTTACATGATTCCAAAACCTCAAGTTTTTCTTTATTTACGGAATTTACCAGCTATATTACTTTTCCAGTGTCTTCATCGTCGGGAACAACAAAACATCCCTAATTGCATAAGAATCCGTAAGCAACATTACAAAACGGTCAATACCAATACCAATACCACCAGTAGGTGGCATACCAATCATCAGCGCATTGATAAAGTCATCATCCATGGAATTAGCCTCGTCATCTCCAGCTGCAAGAAGTGCTTCCTGTGCCTTGAAACGCTCAATCTGATCCAAAGGATCATTAAGCTCTGAATAAGCATTTGCCATCTCACGCTTTGTAATAAACAACTCAAAACGCTCGGTGTACTCTGGGTCTTCTGGTTTTTTCTTAGTCAATGGGGAAATCTCCACTGGGTGATCAATGATAAAGGTAGGCTGAACCAGATGCTCTTCTACAAACTCTTCAAAAAGAAGACTTAAAATATCACCCTTCTTATGACGAGCTTCGTAAGATACATGGTGCTTATCAGCCAATGCCTTTGCCTCTTCATCAGTATGAACCTCTGTAAAATCAATGCCTTTGTACTTCTTAAGTGCATCCACCATAGAAATTCTTTCAAAAGGCTTAGATAAATCAATTTCCACACCATCGTAAGAAACAACAGCAGTTCCAAGAACCTTTAATGCTACGGAACGGAAAAGACCTTCGACCAAATCCATCATACCATGGTAATCGGTATATGCTTGGTATAATTCCATCAATGTAAATTCTGGATTATGGCGTGTATCTACACCCTCGTTACGGAATACTCGTCCGATTTCATAAACTCGTTCTAAACCACCTACGATAAGACGCTTTAGATAAAGCTCAAGAGAAATACGAAGCTTTACATCCTCATCAAGAGCGTTATAGTGGGTTTCAAATGGTCTAGCTGCAGCACCGCCAGCATTGGCTACCAGCATTGGTGTCTCAACTTCCATAAAGCCCTGATCATCTAGATGGTTACGGATCTCTTTGATAATCTGTGATCTCTTTACAAAAGTATCTCTAACTTCTGGATTCATAATCAGATCTACATATCTTTGTCTGTAACGAATATCAGTATTGGTAAGTCCATGGAACTTTTCAGGAAGAATCTGAAGACTCTTGGTCAACAGATCTACGCTTTCCGCATGGATAGAGATCTCGCCTGTCTTTGTTGTAAATGCAGTACCTTTAATACCAACGATATCACCGATATCCATCTTTTTAAATTCTTTATATTCCTCTTCACCAATGCTGTCTCTTGCAACATAGGACTGAATGTTTCCCTTTAAATCCTGAACATTACAAAAAGCGGCCTTTCCCATAACTCTCTTGGACATCATACGTCCTGCAATCGTTACTTCCTTGCCTTCCCACTGGTCGTATTGCTCTTTGATATCGCTACTATGTGCACTGACATCGTACTTTGTAACCTGAAATGGATCCTTTCCCGCTTCCTGAAGCTCTGCAAGCTTTTCGCGGCGGACCTTTAATAAATGATTTAGATCTTCTTCTACATTCTGATTTTGGTTCTGATTCTGCTGTTCTGGCACCTGTTTGTACTCCTTTGTGAACTATAGTAAAGAATTTCGATTCGCTTAATGGTTCCTTAAACGGCTAATTAACTTAGCAAAGTCTGCACTACTTTTGACTTTGCTAAGTTAATTATGCCTATGATACTCTTTGAATTTCTAATACTTTATACTGAATAACACCTGACTGTGTTTCCACTTCCACAACATCTCCTACCTTTTTGCCCATCAATGCCTGGCCAACCGGAGATTCGTTAGAAATTTTATTCTGAAGGCTATTCGCTTCGGAAGAGCCTACAATCTTAAATTCCATCTCTTCGTCTTCATCAACCTCGTAAACCTTAACCTTACAGCCAATGTTAATCTTATCAAGATCAATTTCATCTTCCACAACGACTTCTGCATTTTTGAGTAATTTTTCCAGTTCTTCAATACGCAGCTCGATGTCTCGTTGTTCATCTTTAGCGGCATCATACTCAGCATTCTCAGATAAGTCGCCTTGCTCTCTGGCTTCCTTGATCTTTTGGGCAACTTCTTTTCTCTTAACTACCTTTAAGTTCTGAAGTTCCTCTTCGTATCTTTTAAGACCTTCGTAGGTTAAAATATTTTTCTTATCTACCATGGTTTTTCGATTCCTCCTGGTTTCTTACTCGCTCATTCGCATTCCAGATATTATAGCGTAAACATCTGGAATTGTCAAGATTCTGCTTGGTTTTACTGGTTACAATACTTCAATTCTTTCTTCCACAAAACGCCTAAATTCATCTATCGTCTCAATTTGATTGATATCATTTCTTAATCTGGCAGAATGAGGAAGTCCTGAGGTATACCATGCCATATGCTTGCGCATCTCGCGCATGGCGACAATTTCTCCCTTTAACTCCATATGCATGCTTCCGTGACGTAGGATTAATTTGCTGATCTCTCCTGCATTTGGTCCTGGAAGCAAGACCCCAGTCTCTAGATAGTGAAGCGTTCTAGAAAAGATCCAGGGATTTCCTTTGGCGCCTCTTGCAATCATCACACCGTCACATCCGGTCTCAGAAAGAAGAGCCTTGGCATCCTCAGGCTTAAAGATATCACCATTTCCGATGACAGGAATGGATACTGCTTCCTTTACCTTTCGGATGATATCCCAGTCCGCTGTGCCAGAATAATACTGTTCTCTGGTCCGTCCATGGACAGCAACTGCGGCTACTCCAGAGCTCTCCGCCATCTTGGCAAACTCCACCGCATTACTATCATCCTCGGCAAAGCCCTTTCTAAACTTAACTGTTACAGGCTTTTTAACTGCCTTAACCATGGAAGATAATATGCGCTCGGCAAGTTTTATATCCTTCATGAGAGCAGAACCCTCTCCATTGTTGACAATTTTAGGCATTGGACAACCCATATTTATATCAATAAAGGCAAAAGGACCAGATTCAATCTGGGCCGCCATGTCTGCCATTATAGAAGGATCCGATCCAAAAAGCTGAATGCTTACGGGACCTTCGCCTTCTCCAACTTCCATTAAGACATTTGTATTTTTGTTTTTATATAAAATCGCCTTGGCACTTACCATCTCTGTCACTGCCATACCACAGCCTAACTCCCTGCACAATAAACGAAATGGCAGGTCTGTAACTCCTGCCATTGGTGCAAGTATCAGGTTGTTTTCAAGCGTCACATCACCAATTCTAAGCTTCACTTGTCCACTGCTCCATTATCTAATTCTTCTCCAAGACAGAACACTCTGTAATACATTTCCATGTTTTCTAGAAGTTCCCTTTTTTCGCTTCGGTACTGCTTTATCTTTAATACACTTCCAATTTCATCAAACAGATAATCGTTCTCCTCTGCCGTCACTTTAAATTCCAAGGTTCCATCCTCTGTATATTCCAGAGTAAGAATTCCTCCTACGTCTTCGGTATAAAGCACACACATAACTTTAAGTTCCTGCTTGATGCTTTCTGGAAGGCTGGAAAATTGCTGGTTAAAGTAAAATTTCTGCTCATAGGAATTGGCACCACATAGCACCACATTGTCTCCATCATGTTCCATCTTTATTCCTGTCCCCGCACTTTCTATTTGTATCCCCTGCATGTTGCATACAATACAGATAGCAGGGTGTTTTCATTTGTTTTACTGGCTTTATATTGTAGCACAACAAAAATGAAAAGACAAGGCTAAAAATCTGTGGTACAACGTTTGACTAGTCTGCAGGGAATCTTTGTATCACGGGAAACTTCTTCTGCTTTTCCGTGAAGAATCTTCATCATATTATTAATGGTCAGATTGCATAATTCCTCTACCTTATTATCAACAGAGGAAAGTTCAGGATCACTACAGATGGAAAGTGCTGAATTGTTAAATCCTGTGATGCATAAATCCTCTGGGATCTTTAACAACTTTGAGTTTGCATATTTGATGGCTCCAACTGCAAGTCCATCGTCTGTAGCTACTACACTGTCAAACTTTAGATCTCTACGCTCTAAAAGGATATCACGCACGGAATGAATCCGGTTTTTTACATAAAGCTTTAAATCGCCAAGCACTGGCAGTCCATGGCTTTTCAAGGCTGACTCATACCCTTCCAGCTTCTGTGTTGCACTGTAAGAATGAGAGTCACAGAGAAAGAGAATCCGTTTTCTTCCTCTTTCAATCATCTGGCTGGTAACATCATAGGTTGCCTGGTAATCATCTCCATATGCGCAGTATACATTTTCATGATCCAGATATCCATTGATTAAAAATACAGGAATATTTTTCGCTGCATCGCGGACATACTGAACTAAACTGTCACTACCGCCGGATCCAGAATACACAGAACCCACCATAATCAGTGCATCTATTCTTTTTGCTAAAAGAAGGCTCACATACTTTTCTTTCACGGACTGTTCATATCCTGTACAGCATAAAATGCAGTCGTAACCATGTTCATGCATACGGCTTTCCAAGTGCGCTATGGCTGTGGCCATATAGGCATCTGAAACATCGGGACACATAATACCAATGGTTTTCATAGAATCTAGTCCCAGGCCTCTGGCAAATACATTTGGAGTATAGCCATTTTCCTCCATAATAGCCATTACTTTTTGCTTTGTCTTTTCACTAACACGGGGGCTGTCATTCACCACCCGAGATACCGTCGCAATGGAAACTCCTGCAAGCTGTGCAATATCGTAAATATTCATTGTAGTCCCTCTTAGCATCATAAATTTCATTGTTGGCAAACAACTTTTTGCTGCTTTTGAAAGCTAGCGTAAGCGCTTACACTATACTCGCTCAATTATACAGGATTTTCTCATATTAAGCAACTATTATTACTCTATATTAATAGGAAATAACCGATTATTTTTATCCCAAAAATGCGCCTTTCTAAAAGAAAAACCTTTCTTTCTCCCTTTGCCTATTGACTATGTGATTAAAATGGTGTATGTTTTATGTAAGTACTTACATTGCATGTATATAAATAAAAACCGGTACTAAGAAAGGAAGGAAGCTTATGCAGGATTTTATCAAAATTCATTCCGAAGATAACGTTGCCGTTGCCTTAAAACCGCTCACAGCCGGTACTTTAATCGAAGTAGGCGATACGGCAGTAACCCTTTTGGAAGATATCCCACAGGGTCACAAATTTTCCCTTACCGATATCCCTGCCGGCTCATCCGTCATGAAATACGGCTGTGCCATCGGCGTAGCAAAGGAGAATATCGCGACAGGGGCCTGGATTCACACACACAATTTAAAAACAGGATTAGGGGATTTACTTACTTACAGTTATAACAAGCAAGATATCAATCTTGACCAAACAGGGGACCGTACCTTTATGGGATATAAAAGACCTAATGGTAAGGTGGGTGTCCGCAATGAGATTTGGATCATTCCTACGGTTGGATGTGTAAATAAGATCGCTTCTGCCATTGAACGAGTCAGTCAAAAATATGTTTCTGGATCCATTGACGAAATTGCAGCATTCCCTCATCCATATGGTTGCTCCCAGATGGGCGATGATCAGGAATACACAAGAACCATTCTTGCCGATTTAATCAATCACCCCAATGCCGGTGGCGTTCTGGTCCTTGGACTTGGCTGTGAAAACAGCAATGTACAGGAGTTAAAACGTTATATTGGGGAATACGATGAACGCAGGATTAAATTTTTAGTTGCTCAGGAATCCGATGATGAGATGGAGGATTCCATGGCTCTTATAGAGGAACTGGTGGAATATGCAGGCGCGTTCCAAAGAGAACCTATTAGCTGTAGCGAACTTGTAATTGGCATGAAGTGCGGCGGATCGGACGGACTCTCTGGAATTACAGCCAACCCAACGGTAGGTGCTTTTTCCGATATTCTAGTTTCAAAGGGCGGTACTACCATTCTTACAGAAGTTCCAGAAATGTTCGGTGCGGAAACACTTCTAATGAACCGGTGTAAAGATGAAGAGACATTTGAAAAGACCGTAGAACTTATTAACGATTTCAAAAACTACTTCACTAGCCATAATCAGACCATTTATGAGAATCCATCTCCTGGTAATAAAAAAGGTGGCATTTCTACCCTTGAGGACAAGTCTTTAGGATGCGTCCAAAAGTCAGGCAGCGCAGAAGTCGTAGATGTGTTAAAATACGGCAAACCTGTGAAAACAAAGGGCTTAAACTTATTAAGTGCTCCAGGTAATGACTTAGTTGCTTCTACTGCTCTTGCTGCTTCTGGCGCTCATATCGTCCTCTTTACCACAGGCCGCGGGACTCCATTTGCCTGTCCAGTACCGACAATGAAGATTGCCACCAACACAGCTCTCAGTACAAAAAAGAGCAACTGGATTGATTTTAACTGCGGTGTTTTGGTAGAAGACACTGATATGGATACGCTTAAGAATCAGTTTTTTGATTTCGTGATTGAAGTTGCATCTGGAAAAAAGGTGAAATCCGAGGAAGCTGGCTTCCACGACATGGCTATCTTTAAAAAGGGCGTAACCTTATAATACATCTATGCATACAGGAAAAGGAGATTAATTTTAATGGAAAAGTTATGTTATGCAACACTGGAAAAGCAGGGTTATGACGGATATCTTTTAAAAGATGCACCAGAACGAGTACTGCAGTTTGGAGAAGGAAACTTTTTAAGAGCCTTCGTGGACTATTTTATTGATTTACTCAATGAGAAAACAGGGTTCAACTCCAAAGTTGTATTATGCCAGCCCATCGCCCCAGGTCTTGCAGATATGATTAACGAGCAGGAAGGACTTTATACTCTCTTCCTCCGGGGATTTGAAAACGGAAAGAAAGTGAATGATAAAAGAGTTATCTCCTGTGTAAGCAGATGCTTAAACCCATATAAAGAGTATGAAGAAGTCCTTGCTTGTGCGGAAAATCCTGAGCTTCGCTATATTGCCTGCAACACGACCGAGGCAGGCATTGCATACGATCCTTCCTGTCAGTTTACAGATGTTCCTGCTGAAAGCTATCCTGGAAAGCTGACTCAGTTCTTATACAAGAGATTTGAGAAATTTGGAAAAGAAGCTGGTAAAGGCTTTGTCATTCTTTCTTGTGAGCTCATTGACAACAATGGAAAAGAGCTGGAGAAATGCGTTTTAAGTTATGCAAAGCAGTGGGACTTAGGAGAAGAATTCATCAACTGGATCAAAGCTGAAAATATCTTCTGTTCCACTCTGGTAGATCGGATTGTAACTGGATATCCAAGAAATGAAGCTGCTGCTATTTGTGAGGAATTAGGCTATCAGGATAATTTAATCAATACAGGTGAAGTCTTTGGCTTCTGGGTAATTGAAGGACCTGAGCACTTAAAGAAAGAGCTTCCATTTGAAAAAGCTGGTCTCCCTGTTGTAATTTGTGATGACCACAAGCCATACAAGCAGAGAAAAGTTCGTATCTTAAACGGCGCTCATACTTCCTTTGTATTAGGTGCATACCTTGCAGGACAGGATATTGTACGTGACTGTATGGATGATGAAGTGATCTGCGGATTTATGAATAAAACCATATACGATGAAATCATTCCGACGCTAACATTGCCAAAAGAAGAATTATTAAGCTTTGCTTCTTCTGTTACAGAGCGATTTAAGAATCCATTCATTGATCATGATTTACTGGCTATTTCCTTGAACTCCACTTCTAAGTGGAAAGCTCGTGTTATGCCTTCTTTTAAAGGATTTGTAGAAAAATCAGGTGAACTTCCAAAATGTATCACAGCTTCCTTTGCATTCTATATTGCCTTCTATCACGGCATGAATTTAACCGAGGATGGTCTAGTTTCCTCCCGCCCTGCCGGAAATGAATATACAGTAAAAGATGATAAGTCAGTGCTTCAGTTCTTCTACGACCATAGAGATGATGATGCAGAGACTCTGACTCATTCCGTTTGCAGCAATACCGATTTCTGGGATGAGGATTTAAGTAAGATTCCTGGCTTTGAAGCAGCTGTTGCTGGATACTTAAAATCCATTGAAGAAAAAGGCGCTTATGAAGTTATGAGAGATTGCCTGTAATTTTACAGATTAGGCCTGTGTATTGTCATAATACACAGGCCTTTCTTTTAGAAATATTTACTTTTATATCTTCCTCTTGCAGGATTTGAATCAAGCGAAGAATACTCAATTATAAATATCTGGTTTCGTATCTCATTTCATATCTGATCACTGCCTAATGGGCTTAATAAATAAGCTTCTCATATAGCTTGAACCACTTTAATCCATACTCCTCTAATCCTAGGTCAACGGTATCAATATATTCAAAATTATTTTTTTCGTATACATGAATTGCAGGAAGATTAATAGAATAAACATCTAATCGTAACGATTCCACTCCCTGCTCTTTCGCCAATTCCTCCGCAAAATCCAATAATTTAGAACCAATTCCCTGATTAGAATAATTCGGATGAACTACAAAAGTATAAATCACCAAAACTTTATCATAGGTTAAATCTTTTTTCCAGCACGCACTGTTATATGCCTCTTCTGACTTGTGTCGTAATATAAACGAACCAACTATTACATCTCCCTTAATTGCTACATATAAATTGTTTTCCTCAATCCCCTTAACTGCATCTATACGGGTTGGATAAATCCCTTTTTTAAAACCACAATAATTAATATTTTCCGCTGAATAATCATTTAAATCATCATATAATTTTTCCAATTCATCCGCATCGCTCATCAAACCTTTTCTAATATATACGCTCATAATTTTCTCCCCAAATTTTAATAAAATTATTATACCAAAAAGGAACGCTAAGATATAGTGAAAAACATGGATTCTTATCCGATTAATTTCCAGAATATATTATTTAACTTTATCAACAGTCTTGTATATTCCTCTATATCTTAATATACTATTAATAAAAAATCACATGGCTGTTAAAAGAGAATGGGAATGGATTTCTTTAAAAATGCTTCTGTAGATAGTAAAAACCAAAGTTTTTATAGTTCCGGGCATGAAGCAGGGGGAATTTAGCTTAATTTACAGTACCGAATATTATTATCTGTTCAAACGCATTACGAATAGAACTCCAGACTCTGCTGGAATATAAAGCTTATAGGACGTAAAAAATGAGCTTTGAAACCCGTAATGGGACTTCAAAGCTCGCTTTTTATTTATACCTACTTACCTGTTACAAATTGTTCTCCCAATTAAATACAAGGATATTCCTCAAGAAATTTCCTGGACCACTCCGCATTATCTGGCGTACTATCTTCAATGGTCATCTGGATAAATGGTTTTTCTTTTTTCACAAAATTAAGAATGGTATCATACTTCATAGTACCACTTCCAGGTGCACCTGAAACAACTTTATCTCCTTCGATGACAAAGTCTTTCATATGAACCACATCTGTATATTCACCCAGATCTTTAATGGCTTCCGTAATTACCTCATCATAACGAACGCTGTTTTCTACAGAAAGAAGGTTTACTGGATCCAAAATGATTCTTAAATTCGGTGAATTAATTTCCTTTAATACTCTTAATGCCTGCTTGGAATCATATACAATGTGGCTCCACACTGGTTCTATGGCCATGATAACGCCAAACTTTTCCGCGCATTCTACCACAGGACGGAAGTTCTTAATGAAGATCTGCAAGGATTCCTCCGTGTGGCTTTCCGGTACAAAGCGGTATTCTGCGTTAGGTGCCCCTGTTTCGGTACCCACTACGCTACAGCCTAACATGGATGCAAAACGAAGATGTGCAAAATAACGTTCCTGAATCTTTTTAAGCTCAACTGGATCTGGATGCGCCAGATTCAGATAACACCCTAACACGGCAATATCCACATCATACTTAGCAAATAGCTTCCGAAGATACGTAGCATAGCCTGGAGTCAATGCAGAGTCCTCTACAGAGTGTTCTTTCACCGTTTTGGTTAATGCCAGATGAGCACAGCTAAACCCCTGCTCCTGTGCAATTTTTAATCGTTCTTCTATTGTGCCTGGTGCTATATCATGTAACCGGATTCCAATCTGCATAATTAACCTCTCCTTTATATTACATCATAGTGATCCACATTGGTCACAGTAAACGCTTCCCCTTCCTGACCGGAAATCGAAACCTGATCAAGAATCAACGTTTCAACGTTATTGATTAAGAAACCTTTCTTAGAGCATTCCTCGATTCCGCTTAACATGGCTGGTGCACCAATGTTCGCCTCCTCTGCAAAAGAAACTTCAACATTCTTAAGTTCAATACGCTCAATCTTCTGCTCTGGAAGTCCATAAAAGAAGGAAGCTGCCACATGACAATTTTCCGCTTTTATATTGGTGAAATACAGCCCTTTGATGCTGGGAGTCCGCTCATCAACAGGTAGAGCTTCACGACACTGTACATAATCGGATTTTCCATCTGGATCGCAGAAATAAAAGCTGTTCACCACAAAAGGTGTCATAACATGATCCATGTGAATATGGTCAAAATATATTTCGGAAAGCACAGAATCTTTTCCCCGCCCTCTTCTCGTCTTAATTCTTAACCCTCTGTCGGTATGGCGAAACAAACAGTATTCCACCCGGATGTTTTTAACTCCGGCTCCTACTTCACTTCCTACGGTAACCGCACCGTGTCCATTTTCCATTAGGCATTGACGGATGACAATATTTTCTGATGGTTTCTTATATCGACGTCCCATATAAATCTTCCCGGATTTGATGGCAATACAGTCATCTCCTAAAGAGAAATGAACACCCAGGATCTCAACATCTTTGCAGGATTCCGGATCTAATCCGTCTGTATTATGGGAATTGGCAGGATTATTGATGGTTAAATCAATGAATTTCAAATCTTGGCTAAAGTAGGGATGAAGCACCCACGCCGGACTGTTCTTCAAAGAAAATCCCTGTAAGCTGACATTTTTACATCTCTCTAAAAATACCATACGGGGGCGGAAGGCGATCTTCATCTGTCGAACATCGTGCCACCAGTTATCAAAGTCAGCCTGTCCATTGATCAAACCTCTTCCGTAAATCACAACATCCTCTATATCGATACCAGTAATAATTCCGGCAAACATCGGTAAGGGGTTGCCCTCCCATGTTCCCAGATTATAATCTTCCTTTTCGTCATAGCTTTCGATGACACCCGGAAACCTTGGGAATTTGTTACGGTCTGTATCCGCCTGAAGTTCGGCACCTTCGGCAAGCTCTATCTTGATATGGCTCTTTAAAAACAGGCTGGTAATGTGGTAGGTACCTTTTGGAATAAGTACTCTTCCATCTTTAGGACAAGCCATAATGGCTGCCTGGATAAACGGAGTATCATCTTGGATACCATCGCCCTTTGCCCCGATTTCACGAACATCTAAGGTCACAAACTCATGATCGGTACGGAAAAATACTTCTGCTTTTATTCCATCTCTTTCCAAGCAGATATTATAATCCATATCCGGTTTTAAGTCAAACAAAGTAAATACGGTCTTTTTTGTCTCTCCATGGCTTTCTCCATTTACTAAAATAGTTCCAGGAGTATCATATTCATAGATCTGCTCTGTTATGGTTTCAATGGTTGCAGAACGTGCTGTCTTTAAAGCAACTCTAAGTTTCATACTGACTTAACCTCGCATTTTCTTTTTGTATATTCAAAAAGGGCGCAGCAACTTAATACTACGCCCAATCTAATTTAATTAACCTTTTACGCCACCGGCTGCAATGCCATCAATAAAAGCTTCTTGTGCACAGAAGAACACAATCAGAGATGGAATGATAGAGATTAAAGACATTGCTAAAATTCGATTCCACTGGAATCCGACATCGCCATCCATTGACATACGTAAGTAAATGGAGTTTGTGTATTTCGGCATATCAGAAACGTAAATGAGGGGTCCCATAAAGTCATTGGTGGTCCACATAAACTGGAACAGTGCTACGGAAACCAAAGATGGTTTTAACATAGGAACAATTACATACCATAAAGTCTTTACATAACTACAACCGTCAATCTTAGCTGCTTCTTCCAGTTCCTTTGGAACACCTCTTAAAAACTGTACCAACATGAACAGGAAGTAAGTGTCTCCTGCAAATAGAGAAGGAACAACAAGAGGAAGATATGAGTTAGTCCAGCCCCACTGGTTGAACATGATGTACTGTGGTGCGTTTAAAACTACCTGAGGAAGGAATAAAGTGGAGATCATCAAAGAGAACATAATTGCTTTTCCCTTAAACTCAAACCGTCCAAAACCGTAAGCAGTAATGGTAGCAGAGAAAACAGTAAAGATAACTTTAGGTACTACGATTTTATAAGTGTTTAACATGGACTTGATCAGGTTGATCTTACCGCCGTAATCAACAAATGCATTGTCATAACCGTCCATAACAGGATTCTTAGGCCAGAACCATGCGCTGGTGAAGATCTCTGAGTTTGTTTTAAAAGTTGCTCCCACCATCCAGATCAGGGGGTATACCATAATGAAACCTACCGCGATAAGCATCGTATAACGAATCGCAGTGCTGATTTGTCTTTTTGTCTCTTTCGTCATGTTATTTACCTCCCGTCCTCATCTGAATAGTAAACCCATTTCTTCTGGCTTACAAACGCCACAGCCGTAAAGGTCATAACGATAAGGAACAGAATCCATGCCTGTGCACTTGCCATACCCATCTTATGACGTAAGAATGCGTTGTTGTAAATCAAGATGGAAATCAGTGTAGTCGCTCCGTTAGGTCCGCCCTTTGTTACAAGGAAAGGTCCGTTAAACTCCTGGAATGCCTGGCATAACTGGGTAATCAGATTATAGAAAATAACTGGTGTGATAAGTGGAACTGTGATCTTGAAAAATTGTGTCCACTTTCCTGCTCCATCAATGGAGGCTGCCTCATAAAGGTCTTCTGAAACTCCCTTTAGCGCGGCCAGGAAGATAACCATGGCGGAACCAAACTGCCAAACTCTCAAAAGAATGATTACAGTAAGAGCACCGTTGGCAGAAGCCATCCAGTTAATTTTTTCAGCACCAAATGCACCAATTACGGTATTAATCAGACCGTCTGTATTAAATACAGCTCTCCAAAGAATTGCAATGGCGATGGAACCGCCCAAGATGGAGGGAATATAATATGCAGTTCTAAAAAAGTTAACACCTTTTAATTTAAAATTTAGAATATATGCAATGAACAATGCAAATGTCAGCTTTACTGGAACATCAATAATTGCATACTTGAATGTAACCATGAAAGCTCTTCTGATATCAGAATCTGTGAAGATCTTATTATAGTTCATAAAGCCTGTCTTAGTAACACCACTGAACAGGTCATAATTTGTAAAGCTATAGTACAGTGAAGATGCGAATGGATATACCTTAAAAAGTATAAATCCAATCAGCCACGGTAGTACAAAGAAAAATCCCGCATTATCTGAAAGGAACTTATTAATACCCTTAGACTTCATACTGCTTATACCTCCTGTTTTCTAAGTATTGTATATTGCGCATTGATCATAGATTCTAAACCTACGCAAGTATTATTATTGTTCCCCGCAATAGTTTTCCAAACAAGTTCCCCGAAATTACTGTATCTCTCCTTCTGGAGTACCCCTATATTGCACGCCTTCAGGATGGAATAACCGATTTCCAAAATTTCAGGAGAATCCGGGAGGTTTTTCATCTTTTCTTTGACTATAACCTTAAACAAATCCCTTAATTCTCTATAATATTCGTAGATCTCTTCTGACATCTGATTGATGGTTTCGATCAAGGCCACTAATTCAGTCCCGGTAAAAGACTCTTTGTTTCGAAACATAGCAGCAATTTCGTTGTAATGTTCTTTGCTATTATAGCTTGTTTCATACGCTGTAACAAATGGCATGAAATCCAAAGTCCATTCATTTAAATCCATTGCTGAATCAATCTCTTGTCTGTATTCCTCATTGTCTGTTTGCCCATAAGCAAAAAAATATGCTAAATAATCCTGCATCGGCAGGATGCCTGCCGTCCCCTCCAGGGTTTTAAGCCCGGCTATGTGATTCAATACAAATTCTTGATAGGCCACTTCTTTCGTTGCCTCATACATCTGCATTGCTCCCACCAACTGGTATGGTTTCAATGTCTCATATCTGCATTCCATGACTTTTATCTGCCCTTTTCTTTATGGGAGCCGCCATAACCATATGGCGGCTCGTATGAAAAATGTATTACACTACTTAATGATTAGTTCTCAAGAGTATCTGTAACGCCTTTGATTAAGTCGCTAGCTGCCTGCTTGGAATCAATTTCACCTGCACTTAATTTACCAAATACTTTGTAGTAAACGCCGTCTGGGTTAGCCTTTAAGTCGTTGTGCTCAAATTTGCTGTCCAGAGTGAACTTGCTGTAGCCCATAACCTTTGTGTTAGCTTCGATTGTTAAAGGATCGCCAAGCTTGTTATCCTGAAGAATCTTTAAGCCTTCTGTAGAACAAGGAATTCCTCTCTCTGTGGAAACCAACTTTACGCCTTCTTCGTCATTCAAAAGGAAATCAATTAACATAGCTGCTTCTTTTGGATGCTTGGAGCTTGATGAAACTGCATATGCCATGGAGATCTTTGTAAATCCACCGTTGTTGTTGCCCATCTTAATGAAATCGCCAAGAACGAATTCCTGGTTTGGCTTGTTTACACTGCCTTCAAGAGCTTTTTTGAACTTGGAAGCGGAAGAATCCCACTCAAAGATACCTGCATACTTGCCATCAATCCATTTTGCATTTTTGTCAAGAGAGTCAGCCATATCACCGCTGATGGTTGCTAATGTAGGAATTACATGCTTCTGCTCTAAGCCAGTGATGAAATCCATACCATCTTTTACTTCTTCTTCTGTGTAGCTGATCTGTCCTTCATCTACCCAGTTTTTGCCATATTTAGACTCAAGGTAGTAAACCATTAAGATCATACGATCGTACTCACCAACTGCTAATGGATACATATCAGGATCTTTTGCTTTGAATGCTTCTCCTGCTTTATTCAGAGAATCAAGATCTGTAGGAATTGCTACTCCAACTTCATCAAAAGCGGATTTATTCCAATAGAAAAGACGTCCTGTTAAAGAAATTGGAACTGCCATTAACTTTTTGTCTAATTTGCAAAGCTCAAGGCTTTCTGGTGAAAACTGTTTTAAATCAAGAACATCAGAGTAATCTTCAAGATTAGCGAATGATTTTCCGCCCTGGCCGTAGGAATCAATCCAGTTCCAGTTGATCTGCATAACATCAGCAGCGTTACCGCCTAAGATGTTTAAGGACTGCTTCTCTTCCCAGCCTGTCCATGCGCCGTACTCAGGAGTTACTTTAATATTAGGATACTTTGCTGTAAATGCTTTGATTGCTTCTTCTGTTGCAGCATGTCTGCTGTCTCCACCCCACCAGGAAAACTTGAGTTCTACTGGCTCTCCGGAAGTAGTGTTTGATGCTGCTGCCGAAGTTGTCTCTGCTGCCTTTGATGTTTCTGCTGCACTGGTTGTCTCAGATGTTCCACCCTTGCTACCTGCACAAGCAGATAAAGACATAGCCATAACAGTCGCTAACCCCATTGCTGTCCACTGTTTGATTTTTCTCATTTCTCTCTCTCCTTTTATCTATCCCTCAAACGAGTTCTTTCAAAGCGCGGTGCTGCATTTACAAATTCCAACAATTTTCTCATCTGTTGCGTAAGCGCTTACACTGTGCTTTTTCTATATTATAGCACCTCTCCTGTTATAATTCATTTCAAATACAGCACAAAACATTGAATATATTGACATCCTGTGGTATAATTTTAGTAATATTAGCTAAGGAGAATACAAATTATGAAAGTACTTACCTCATATTCGGACGGAATTGACCATTGCATGGCTTCCAGATACTTCTCTATTGCACATCTTCATAAAGAATCAGGCGTATTAAGTATGCACAGCCACCGCTGTCATGAGTTTAATTTTTCCATCAGCGGAGAACGTACTTTTTTAATTGATGACAAAAATTACCGCGTAGATCCAGGGAGTTTGTTCATGATTAACTCTCACGAAAAGCACCAAGTGCTCCAAATGGACACTTCAATTCCTCATGAAAGGTACGCCATTTTCATAGACCCATCTTACTTACAAAGCATCTCTACAGAACTTACTGATTTAACCTATTGTTTTACTCACAGACCTGACAAATTCTCCCACCGCATTGCTCTTAACCAGGGCCAACAACGACGTTTTATCTACTATATCAACAAATTATCCGCCCAGGAAGGGTTTGGACAAGATATCGAGGAACGTTCTGTTTTCGCCGAGTTTATGATTTTTTTGACAAAAATCACCATAGATGCCTCCTTTGGTGACGAATCTCAGGATCAGAGGCAGTACTTCAACAGTAAAGTGGCAGATATTATTACTTATATCCACCACAATATAGATTCTCCACTCAGCATCGGAGAAATAGCCGCACATTTTTATTTAAGCTCCTCTTATCTTTGCCGGTTATTTAAAAAGGGGACTGGTACTACCATTAATTCCTACATTACCAGTCGCAGAATCGAGCTTGCTCAGACTCTTTTGTCTGGTGGATACAGCGTCAATGAGGTTTATGGCATGTGCGGATTTAATGATTACAGTAACTTTTTCAAAGCTTTTACTAAAAAAACAGGTATTTCACCAAAAAAATATGCTCAAAACAGTCTGAGCTAAACAAAGATAGGATCAGAACCGCTCTAAGGTTCTGATCCTATCTTTTCATTTTATGAAAGGTATGTCCAGCCGGTCCGTACCATCTCTGTATATGCAAGCAGGAAGGGTCCTACTCCTTTTGCATCATCTTTTACAATAGGCTCTGACATGTAATAATCAAAGGTTCCATTCCTTCTGTTTTGTCCTCCAAGTCCAGCAACCAGACAAATTCCCCCAAGACTCATATTGCCTTCTTCCAGATGAAGATATCTATCACATATTCCTAGAAAGGCTTTTTTCCCGTACTGGGCATAGGACTCAGGAAGATATCCAAGGCGTACACCTTTTAAAATAGCATAGGAGAAAATTGCACTTCCACTGGTTTCTAAATAATTCTTATCCATTCCTCCTAAATTAACAACCTGATACCACATACCGCTTTCGTCCTGGTATTTTAACATAGCATTGATAAGGCCTAAGAATGCCTCTTTCATATTACTTACTTCAGCCACATCTGAAGAATCAGCTTTATCCATAGTATCCAAAAGTGCCATGGAATACCAGCCAAGGGCTCTCAACCAAAAATTCTGGGACAAACCTGTGACTTTATCACACCAGAACATCTCTCGCTTAGAATCGTAAGCATGGTAATAAAGACCTGTCTCCGAATCACTCATACATTGCTTTACATTGGCAAATTGACTGTAGATGTCACCACAGTTCTTTTTCTCATGGAACCTGGTTTCATATTCCATGTAAAATGGCTGACACATATAAAGGCCATCAAGCCATACCTGGTTTGGATATATATTCTTATGCCAGAAGTTACCCTCTTCCGTTCTTGGCATCATACCAATTTGGCTGTATATTAAATCAATTGCTTTTCTATATTTTTCCTTACCGGTCAGATCATAAAGCTCAAACAGGGTTTTTCCGGCGTTGATGTTATCGATGTTTAATTCGTTCACATCATATCCGTCTATGGTTCCATCTTCTCTTACCCGATGATCAATAAAAGCATCTGCAAACTCAAAATATCTGGAGTCCTTTGTTATGGCATACATTTCTAAAATAGCCTTGATCATGCAGCCGTCAATATAATTCCAGTCTGATTTTTCTCCAAGAAGGAGTTTTTCAATGTTCCAGGCCGGACAATCCGGCGTACTTTTTTCCATTAGCTCATTGATGTACATCTCAATTGCATCCACGCTCGTATTCCTCTCTTTACTTTCTCTCTAATCTGTTGTTATCGATTCACACGCTGTTGTTGGTTACTCACTGTGTTTCTTTTTACCAGACGGTTTTCCAGCCACACGTCCTTTGGCAATGCTCCCTCTTGCATATAGGCAAGGAGCATTCTAGCCCCTTCTGCGGCAATCTGTATTGAATTGCGTTCCACTGTGGTCAACCTTATATCAGCATAACCGGAAATATCTAAGTTGTCAAACCCTGTTATGGAAATGTCCTCTGGCACCTTTAATCCCCGCTCCGTGGTAGCTATTATTGCTCCCATTGCCATTTCATCATTAAAACATAAGATAGCCGTCAAATCATTGTGGGCATCAAGGAGTTTTCCCGCCGCAAGTCTCCCGCTGTTATAACGGTAATTTCCATACTCAATAGGAATGGACTTAGCATCTAGCCCCCACCGGCTTGCTGCCTGCCAAAAACCTTCATGACGGAGCATGGTTGCTTCCAGATTCGGATTGCCTTCAATTACACCAATTCTCCTGTGGCCTTGTTCCAATAAGTAATCCATAACCTTCTCCATACCGCCCTTTTCATCGGTGACCACGGCCGGCACTCCTGAGTGAATCCTGCGGCTGATGGCTATCATTGGAATCCCCTTGGCCCTCGCTTCTTCCACAAACTCTTCATCTCGATCAGTCTGGGACATAATTAAGAGTCCTGCAAAATTACTTTGATTTAACGTTCCCGGTTCATGCATATCCATCGCTTTTACGATGATATGATAATCACTTCCAATAACACCGTATACCCCAATCAACACATCGTGAAGAATATAAGGAGAAGTGGATTTGCTGATTGTAGAAAAGCATAGACCTATGTTCCGTGATTTTGACTTTTTCAACATAATTGCCGCCTGATTGGGAACATATCCCATTGACCGCGCAATCTCAAGTATTTTTTCTTTCTTTGCTTCTTCTACCGCACCACTGCCATTTAAGGCTCTAGAAACGGTCGAGTAAGAAACTCCCGCATAAGCAGCAATATCTTTTATAGTTACAGCCATAGCTTCTCCTCCCATTTTCGCTTATCATATCATTATTAATTTCCATTGTCATCTCCCCCAAGTTAATATTGCAAAGGTTTGCAAGAAATAAAACTATATTATACATTTTTCATGTTTTTAATATTATTTTACTATATATATTTATACATTATTTACTATATTTTAATTTATCAAGTTTTTAATCGCTATTTTATTTGCTTATTTTAGATGTTTTCCATAATAAATATTATTTTTTTTATTTACTTTTTACCTTTTATCTTTCACGTCTTATGGTAAGATAAATATGGTGTTGGTGTGTAAGCGCTTACATTACATATGGGATTGTTTTTCCGAATTCCATTGACTAAAACATATGGCAAAATGAAAGTGAGGAAGTAATTATGAAAAAGAAGCTGGCCAAACTTACAGCAATCGCTTTATCCGCAGCCATGGGCTTATCTTTAACAGCATGTGGCAGCTCTCAGGGCAAGGCTGACTCCAAAGCAGCAACGACTGCACAGTCAGATACTACAGCAGGAAGTGACTCTGCATCAACCGAACCAGTTGAGCTTCGCATGTCCTGGTGGGGCGGTGACGAAAGACATACCGCTACAGAAGATGCAATCAAAAAATTCATGGAAAAACACCCAAATATTAAGGTAACATCAGAATATGGTGCGTGGACCGGCTGGGAAGAAAAGCAGTCTCTTGGAATTTTAAGTGGAGAATGTGCTGATATCATCCAGATCGGATCTAACTGGGTAAAGGATTACAGTAAGGGCGGGGAAACCTACCTGGATTTAAACCAGTATTCCGATGTTCTTGATTTAACCCAGTTCCCTGAGGATAAATTAAAATCAAATGAAATCAATGGAAAGCTCATGGCTGTTCCTATTTCTTTAACCGGACGCCTCTTCTACTGGAACAAGACAACGTTTGACGAAATAGGGGTAGCAGTTCCTACTGATGAAGCTTCTCTTCTTGCTGCTGGTGCAGCGTTTAAAGCTTTTGACAAAGACTACTATCCTCTGGCTCTCGGCGAATATGACCGCGCAATTTTTATGGTATATTACCTGGAAGCGAAGTACGGCAAAGAATGGATTGAAGATGGAAAGTTAAATTACACAGAAGCTGAACTCAAAGAAGGCATGGACTTCTTAAAGAAGTTAGAAGACGAACATGTAATCCCTAGCATTGCAACAATCAGCGGCGATATGGCTGACTCTCTTGACAAGAATGCAAAATGGATCGATGGAAAATATGCTGGTCTTATGGAATGGGATTCCGGTGTATCCAAGGTTAAAGCATCTTTAGAAGGCAGCGTGAACAAACCAGGTCAGGAATTTATTATTGGTGATTTCCTTAAGTTTGGTGATTTCAACGGCGGCTCCACAAAAATTTCTATGGACTTCGCAGTCAAAGCATCGACTAAGCATCCAAAAGAAGCTGCTATGCTAGTGAATTTCCTTTTAAATGATCCAGTAGGCGTTGAAACTCTTTCAACAACCCGTGGTGTTCCTTGCTCTGCAGCCGCGCTTAAGATCCTTGAAGAAAAAGGAATCGGCGATGCTATGACAAAGGAAGCTAACGCAAAAGTTCTAGGTTATTGTAAATTCCTTCAGGATCCTCAGTTCGATAACAGCGAGTTAAAAGCAAATCCAGATGGTTTGTACTATAAGGTATTTGGTAAGCTAAGTGCGAATGATATCACACCAGATGAAGCGGCGAAAACCTTATATGAAGGTGTGGTAACGGTTCTGGAAGAGAATTAAATCTAATATAATTTCGTAAGGAATGGAATGGCGGTGGATCATGAAGCATTTTACAAAAAGTATTTTAATTTCAGAGGAACAGGCTGGCTTTAAAAAGACTTCCGTTACAGCTAGTCTGGACGCTTATATCCTTGATTCTATCTCTGTATGCGAGGACAGGAAGCGGCCAGCGGTGATCATCTGTCCGGGCGGCGGTTATGGTCATTTATCAGACCGAGAAGGAGAACCAATCGCTATGCAGTTCTTAGCCATGGGCTATCATGCGTTCGTCCTTTATTACAGTCTGGTACCAGACGGCTTTCCCTATCCCCAAATGGAATTGGCTATGGCGGTCTCCATGGTACGCTCCATGGCTACAGAGTATCAGATTGATCCTGAAAAAATTGTGGTTGCCGGCTTTTCTGCGGGCGGACATTTGGCTTGCAGCTTAGGGGCGTTCTGGAATCAGTCCTTCCTATATGGTCCAATTGGATTAACCCCAGAGGATATTCGGCCTAATGGCATGATTTTGGCTTATCCAGTTATATCTGCAGGTCCCTCCTGTCATTTCGGTTCCTTTATCAATTTATTAGGATCCAGAGCAGAGGATGAAGCAATAAGACATCTGGTTTCCCTAGAGCATCAGGTAGGCCCACACACGCCAAGCACATTCATCTGGCACACCTCCAGCGATGATGCTGTTCCTGTAAAAAACAGCTATCTGCTGGCAGATGCTTTGACTGACCACGGAGTCAGTGTGGAAATGCATATCTATCCAACTGGCTGTCACGGCTTATCCCTTGCAAACAAAGAGGTCTCCGGAGAGGACGGTAAATTCATTGTTCCTTCCTGTCAAAGCTGGATCCCTCTAGCGAAAACCTGGCTGGAAAATCTATTATAAATTAATTTAAAAATGCGTGCTGAATGGTTTCAATATCCATTCAACACGCATTTTTAGAAACTCCTAATAAATAATAGGAAGCTTTTTTATGTTCTAATTATCTAACCAGCATTTTGCTGATTTGATACTGGTCTTCTGGTATGTCTTTTGTCATAGCCAAAGCTTCCTGGATATCAAAATCAACGTATTCTCCATGCTTGTAGCCTACGATACGGTTGCTCTTTCCTTCATTAAGAAGCTCAACAGCTCTGGCTCCCATAATAGAAGCGTAAACACGGTCTTTGCAGGTTGGTGCTCCACCTCTTTGCATATGGCCCAGAATAGTGGCTCTCGTCTCAATTCCGGTAGCAGCCTCGATCCTTCTTGCCATGGAGGAAGAATGTCCGATGCCTTCCGCATTGATGATGATGTGATGCTTCTTTCCACGCTTTCTGTTATCGATAATGCGGTTAATCAGGGACTGTTCATCACCATCATACCGCTCTGGAAGAAGAATATCTTCCGCACCGTTTGCAAAGCCACACCAAAGAGCAATGTATCCGGCATTGCGGCCCATTACCTCAATGATGCTGCAGCGTTCATGAGAAGTCGATGTATCACGTACTTTATCAATCGCTTCCATAGCAGTATTAACTGCCGTATCAAAGCCAATGGTATAGTCTGTGCATGCAATATCCAAATCAATCGTACCCGGAAGTCCAATGGTATTAATACCAAGTGCAGACAGCTTCCCAGCTCCGCGGAAAGAACCGTCTCCTCCTATCACCACTATACCGTCAATGTTATTCTTCCGGCAGATCTCGGCACCTTTTTTCTGCCCTTCAATCGTCATAAACTCCTGACATCTGGCTGTATAAAGAATCGTTCCTCCTCGATGAATGATATCAGACACACTGGTGCTGTCCATATCCACGATTTCTTCCTGCAGAAGGCCCGCGTATCCCCTCATGATTCCCTTAACCTTCATTCCTTTATGGATTGCAGTTCTAACAACAGCGCGAATTGCAGCATTCATACCCGGTGCATCCCCGCCGCTGGTTAATACGCCAATGGTTTTCACTTGATTTGCCATAGTAACTTCCTCCTGATTTATGGATACTAATATTGTTTTTCAATACGTACATGTTGTATTCTAATTCATTTTCCCAATCTTTTCAAGTTTTTTTTCCATAACTTTGACATTTTTTTCACCAAGTTTTCCTGTTAGATGACGAAGTAATTCTTCATTGGCATTCACATTTCGATTACTTGGAAGAACCTTTTTCGCCCTTTCTTTTTCCAGATAAATGATGACAGAATCATTCCCCTCTGAATCCTTTAAAGCTTCAAGAAGCTCTCTCTCAACATCTACATAAGCTTCCTTATCCGGGAATTTCAACCAAAGCTCCTTTGGCAACACTGAAAACGGAGTCACCCGTTCGCAAACTAGTTTTCCCACCGGATCGTCACCAATGGAGACTCTTCCCTGAATAAACACAATGGATTCTTCCACAAACAAGTCTCGCTTGCTTTCATAATCCTTTGGAAAGACGATTACTTCCACTGATCCTAAGAGATCCTCCAAGGTTATAAAAGCCATCATTTTGTTATTTCTTGTAGTTTTTACTGTTTTAGCAGTAATCATTCCTCCGATGGTCACATAAGATCCATCTGAGACTTTTGCTGCTCCGATTTCCTCATCTACAATAAAATCATTGGTAACCGCTGTGATGTTATTTCTCCAAGTATCTTCATAAGCTTCCATAGGGTGGCCACTTAAGTATATTCCCAAAGTTTCTTTCTCAAATGCTAAAATATCTTCTTTTAAAAATTCTCCCACTTCTGGAAAGGTGATCTGGTAGTGGGTCTTTTCCTCTTCCCCAGCAAAGTCAAAAAGAGTCATCTGACCTTCCATGGTGTTTTTGCGCTCCTTCGTCCTTTGATCTAGTAACTCTGGAGCGATTAAAAGTTTCTGTTTTCTTGTTCCTGCAAGGGTATCTAGGGCCCCTGACTTAATAAAGTTTTCCAAGGTTCTCTTGTTAACTTCCTTATTGCTCATCCGGTCGATGAAGTCTTCGATATCATGGAACACCCCATTTTGCTCCCGTTCCTGAACAATAAGCTCCACCACTGATCTTCCTACGCTTTTAATCGCAGATAATCCATAACGAATTGAACCTGCTGATACTGAAAATCCGCTTTCTCCCTCATTAATATCCGGAGGGAGAATCTTTATTCCCATCTGCCTGCAATTTAGGATATATTCCGATACCTTTGTTACATTATCCATTACAGATGTCATTAAGGCCGCCATAAACTCCTGAGTATAATAATATTTTAGATAAGCGGTCTGATAAGATACCACTGCATAAGCCGCCGCATGGGATTTATTAAAAGCATACTTGGCGAAATCAATCATCTCATCATAGATTCGATTTGCCACCTTTTCATCAATACCATTGGCAATACAGCCGGTAACCCCTTCTTCTGGATTACCGTACACAAAGTTCTGTCGTTCTTTTTCCATGACGTATGTCTTCTTTTTTGACATGGCTCTGCGGACAAGATCGCTTCGCCCCAGGGTATAGCCGGCCAGATCTCGAACGATCTGCATAACTTGCTCCTGGTATACGATACAGCCATGGGTAGGCCTTAAAATCGGTTCAAGCTGAGGACAGTCAAAGGTAATGGAAGCTCTGTCATTCTTTCCCTTTAGATACTTCGGAATAAAGTCCATAGGACCTGGACGATAAAGAGAGATTCCGGCAATAATGTCTTCTAGGCTCTCTGGCTTTAATTCCTTCATAAAGCTTTTCATTCCAGAGCTCTCTAACTGAAACACACCGTCATCTTTACCTGTTCCAATGGAATCAAGCACTGCCTTATCGTTATAATCAATCTGATCCATATCAATGATGATATCTCTATTTCGCTCGACACCGGCCACCGCATTCTGGATTACCGTAAGCGTACGAAGACCTAAAAAGTCCATTTTTAACAATCCCAATTCTTCCAAAGTGGTCATGGTAAACTGGGTGGTAATGGATCCGTCTGCCGCTTTTGACAGGGGAACATATTCATCCACAGAGGTTTGGCTGATTACAACGCCTGCCGCATGCATGGAAGTATGTCTTGGTAGACCTTCCAAACGCATGGACATATCAATCAGGTACTTTACCTCGGGATCTTCGTTATAGGCACTACGCAGATCAGGGCTTTGTTTTAAGGCTTTCTCTAAGGTCATGCCCAGATCTCCGGGAATCATCTTTGCGATGGCATCACAGCGGGCATAAGGCATGTCTAGCACTCTACCAACGTCCCGGACCACACCTTTTGCTGCCAGCGTACCAAAGGTTACGATCTGTACTACCTGATCCTTCCCGTACTTCTCCACTACATAGTCAATGACCTCCTGCCGTCTTTCGTAGCAGAAGTCAATATCGATATCGGGCATGGATACTCGTTCCGGGTTAAGGAAACGTTCAAATAGCAAATTATAACGTATGGGATCGATGTTCGTAATACCCAGGCAGTAAGAGACGATACTGCCTGCCGCAGAGCCTCTTCCAGGCCCAACAATAATATTCTGTGACCTTGCGTAATGGATAAAATCCCATACGATTAAGAAATAGTCTACATACCCCATGGAATGAATGACATCCAGTTCGTAGTCCAGTCTCTCCTTTAACGTACCATCCTCATCCTTCGGATAATGATTTGCAAAGCCTTCCAGACAAAGTTTATTTAAATAAGACCAAGCATCATATTCTTCTGGTACATCGTACTTGGGAAGCTTGGTGACACCAAACTCTATCTCCACATTACAACGATCTGCGATTTTTTGTGTATTATCAATGGCTTGAGTGGCAAAAGAGAATAGCTTTCTCATCTCTTCCTCGGTCTTACAATAATACTGACCACCCTCGTAGCGCATTCGATTCTCATCTGCAACTTTTTTGCCAGTTTGAATGCACAAGAGGATATCATGAGGCGCTTCGTCTTCTGCATACGTATAATGAATATCATTGGTTGCTACCAGTTCAATTCCTGTTTCCTGACTCATGCGAACTAATCCTTGGTTTACCGTCTTCTGCGACGGGATTCCATGATCCTGAAGCTCCAGAAAGAAATTCCCTTTTCCAAATATCTCCTGATAGTGAAACGCTGCTGCCTTTCCCTGTTCATACATCCCACGGCCAATCAACCGCTGAACTTCTCCTGCAAGACATGCACTAAGCGCTATGATCCCTTCATGGTATTGTTCCAAAAGTTCATAATCCACTCTAGGTTTATAATAAAAACCATCCACAAATCCCTTGGAAACAATCTTCATCAGGTTTTGATATCCCTGGTTTGTTTCCGCAAGCAGCACTAGATGGTAATATCTATCTTCTCCATTACTGACTTCCCGGTCAAATCTTGATCCGGAGGTCACATATACCTCACACCCAATGATGGGCTTAACTTCCGCTTCCCTGGCTGCTCTGTAAAAATCAATCACGCCATACATGACACCGTGGTCCGTGATTGCTACGCTGTCCATACCTAATTCTTTGACTCTTCGCACAAGCTCTTTTATCTTACTGGAACCATCCAAAAGACTGTATTCTGTATGAACGTGTAAATGCGTAAATGCCATCTGTCGTATCTCCTTCTTCGCTGATTTCTTCTATTATAACACAAAGAAACACACCCTGAAACATTTTATCCTAACTTTTAGAGGAACGTACAAAAGGCGGAGCCTCCATGTCACTTAATGGAAATCTCCGCCTAACTAACTTATATTATTTCAGATTCACTCATGATTGCTTAAATACTTCTCAATCTCAGTAATTGCCTGTTCTTCATCTGTACCATCAGCAGCGACCGTAATCTGTTCTCCAGCCGCAAGGCCTAGGGTCATCATTCCCATAATGCTCTTTGCATTGACTCTTTTGGATTCCATTTCCACATAGATATTGCTATCATACTGACTCGCAACTTGAACCAACATAGCAACCGGTCTGGCTTCTAAGCCTGATGCAAGTTCCACGGTGACTGTTTTTCTTACCATAATTATCCTCCTCATTCCTATGAACGAATCTATTACATTCTGCTGCCCATACCTGTGGTTCGCAGCCGCCCAGCCAAATCGCATAGCTTTCTAAGCCTATGATTCACTCCTGATTTTCCTACAGGCGGGTCGAGCGCTTCTCCAAGCTCTTTTAGCGTAGATTCCGGTCTTTCAAGTCTTTCTCTCGCGACCTCCCTTAAGTTGTCAGGAAGATCATCTAGTCCAATTGTATCTTTGATATATTCTATATCTTCTATCTGCTTGACCGCAGCGGATACCGTTTTATTAATATTAGCAGTTTCGCAGTTCACCTGACGATTTACGCTGTTACGCATGTCCTTTAAAATCCTAATATTCTCAAGCTCCATTAAGGTAATCGGGGCTTCCATCACGTTTAAGATATCCACGATCTGGTTTCCCTCTTTGATATAGGCTACGTAATAACGCTTTCTCTTTACAATCTTAGCTTCAAGGTCAAATGTTGCAATAATATTCTTTAACTGCTCTGCTTTTTCTTCTGTAGCACATACAATTTCAAAATGATAGAATTTTTCAGGATCACTTATAGAACCCGAAGACAAAAAAGCGCCTCTGATAAAAGCTCTTCGACAGCAGAACTGTTGAATGACTACGTTCTGTACTACATTTAAGTTTTCCCCAACTTCTCCGTTTTCATCAAGAAGCTTTACAGCATGCAATACCCTAAGGGCATCCTCATGTTCACGGATCGTTACTGTATACGTCCGGTTCTTGTTTAAATATGCGTTTCTTCTAATAGAAACATCAGTACTAATATTAAATGTTTTTTTCAATAATGTAAAGTACTTTCTTGCAACTGCTACATTTTCCGTATGGATCTTGATGGTGTAGCGGTCGTCTTCGGATATTATTATTTTTCCGCAAAGGCTGATGATGGCAGCCATTTCCGCAATCTGACAATGCCTTGCCGGGCTAATCTGCCTGGAAAGCTCTTCTTTTAACTTGGAAGAAAATGACATATCTAGACCGTCCTTTTCTGTATATTGTCCTTATCAATATCCCTATGTTCTATCTTAAGTCCGAATTCTTCTCTCGGCTTAAGCCTTTCGTAAACATCTCTTGCAATCGTTATAGAACGATGCTTGCCTCCGGTACAACCAATGGCAATCACAAGCTGATTCTTCCCTTCCTGTACATAATTGGGAATGAGAAAATCCAGCATATCATTAAGCTTGTCCAAAAATATATCTGCGGTCCCATTTTGCTTCACATAGTCCCGCACCACTTTTTCTTCTCCTGTTTTGTTACGCAGTTCTTCCACATAGTAAGGATTTGGAAGAAACCTGACATCAAAAACCAGGTCAGCATCAGATGGAATTCCATACTTAAAACCAAAAGAAAGCAAGGTAATATATAAATTCCGGTAAGATTCATGATTTACAAAAATCTTTTCCAGTTCCTGTCTTAGTTCCTTCGTGAGGAGCTTGCTGGTGTCAATGATATAATCCGCTTCTTCTTTTAAAAAAGCAAGTTTACCTCGTTCTTTTTCGATTCCGCTGTCAATCCGTCCTCCGGCTGCCAGAGGGTGTGCCCTTCTGGTTTCCTTATACCGTTTGATGAGAGTCTCATCTCCAGCATCCAGGAAAAGAATTTCAAAGGGCACCCGGTTTCTGGACCATTCATCAAAAATCCGGTTTATTACCGATAAATCTTCTCCGCTTCGGATATCGATTCCCAGAGCAGCATTCGGCGTCCCATCCGGATTATTAAGGGTCAGTTCTGCGAATTTTTCAATCAGAGGAATTGGAAGATTATCCACACAGTAAAATCCTATATCTTCCAACATCTTTAACGCCTGAGTCTTTCCTGCTCCAGACATGCCAGTTACTATTACAAGCCTCACGTTATTCTCCTTTGCATTGTCAAAACTTACCCAACGTCTTTACTTCCATCTCAAGTTCTACTCCGGATTTTTGCTTTACCCGGGCTTTCACTTCTTCACACAATGCTTTGATCTCTGCCGCTGTGGCATGATCTTTATTTACAACAAACCCACAATGCTTTTCTGATACCTGAGCACCGCCAAGGGTAAATCCTCTCAGTCCTGCATCTTCAATCAGTTTCCCTGCAAAATAACCTTCCGGTCTTTTAAAGGTACTGCCTGCACTGGGATATTCTAATGGTTGCTTATCTTTTCTCCTACCAGCAAGTTCATCCATTCTGCTCTTAATGGAGACCGGGTCTCCATCTTTTAGCCGGATCTTGGCAGACAATACCACATACTGCATCGTTACAATACAACTGTTCCGATATCCTAAAGAAAGCTCTGCCGCTGGTATTTCCTTTACTTCACCTTCTGGAGTTAATACCCGAACAGAACGTAAGACCTCTTTCATCTCAGAACCATATGCACCGGCGTTCATCACAACCGCTCCTCCCAGTGTACCCGGAATTCCTGCTGCAAATTCAAAGCCAGTCAAAGATGATTTATAAGCCTCCTGGGCAATTCGGGCTAAGGACAATCCGGCACCAGCCTGAACTACTCCTGTTTCCAGGTCCACATCACAGCCTACAAAGCCATCCATTGATATGACAACTCCGTCAAACCCTTCATCTCCCACCAAAAGATTGCTTCCATTTCCAAGAATGAAATAAGAAACCTCTTCCTTCCGGCAGACAAGCAGCACTGCTGCAAGCTCTTTTTCATCGGAAGGGGTCACAAAGTAGACGGCAGGTCCGCCCACTTTAAAGGAGGTGTGCTTTCGCATCTCTTCCCCAACTTTAATATGGTTTTCATCTGCTGCACCAAGAAGTTTTTCATAAATATCAGTCATTAAACACCTCAATCATCCTGTTTTCTTGACAGGTTTGCCTGGACGCGATTATATAATTCCTGTGCCGCGTTGTACCCCATTTTCTTTTGTCTGTAATTAACAGCCGCTGATTCAACGATAATGGCCAGGTTACGTCCTGGACGTACTGGAATGGAATGACAAACCACCCGGTTTCCTAAAAATTCCGTATACTGGTCTTCAATCCCCAGTCTGTCATACTCTTTATCTCTATCCCAGTCCTCTAACTTAATAACCATGTCAATGGCCTGGGTATCTTTTACACTCTCTACACCAAACAGGGTTTTAACATCAACAATTCCGATTCCCCTTAATTCAATAAAATGCTTGGTAATCTCTGGAGCGCTTCCGATCAGTGTAGCATCGCTCACTTTACGGATCTCTACAACATCATCAGTTACAAGACGATGTCCTCTTTTAATTAGTTCCAGAGCAGCTTCACTTTTACCGATTCCGCTCTCTCCCATAATAAGCACGCCTTCTCCATATACATCCACCAAAACTCCGTGAATGCTGATACAAGGAGCCAACTTCACTTTTAACCAGCGGATAATCTCTGCCATCAGATCAGACGTTGTTTTATCCGAAACAAGGCAAGGAACGCCGTAATGGTTGCAAAGAGCTAAGACATCCTCATCAGGCACCTGGCTTCGGCTGTACACCAGACACGGGATCTGACAGGCTAAAAGCTTATCATACATCTCAAGCTTAATTTCTTTGCCCATCTGATTAATATATTCCTGCTCTACATAGCCGATAATCTGCACTCTTTCATTATCAAAATGATCAAAAAATCCGGTAAGTTGCAGTGCCGGACGATTGACATCTGGATGGCTTAACACTATTTTTTCCGCATCAATTTCCGGTGTCAAATTTCTAAGACTCATCTTTTCGATCAAATCCGTAATCGCTACTCCATGCATGGCGAAACACTCCTTTTTCCATCTGTTTTTTTCATACTAACACAGATTTTGTATTTTGAAAAGCTATAATGGTCAATGAAAGAAATCAAAAACGCTCTTTGCAGCCCTGGCATTCATGCCTGGGACCTTTGCAATATCATCAACCGACGCTTCCTTTAAAGATTCTAGTCCTTTGAATTCACGCATAAGCGCTTTTCTCCTGTTAGGTCCAATTCCTTCAATATCATCAAGGATGGACTTCACCTGTCCCTTGCTCCTTAAGCTTCTGTGATATTCAATTGCAAACCGATGGGCTTCGTCTTGAATTCTAGTAATTAACTTAAATCCTTCCGAATGCTTATCGATTGGGATTTCTATATTGTTAAAGTAAAGACCTCTGGTACGGTGGTTATCATCTTTTACCATACCGCAGACCGGAATTGCAAGGCCCAAGTCCCGGATAACATCAAGAGCAATATTAACCTGCCCCCTACCACCATCCATCATAATCAAATCAGGGAACCGAGTAAAGCTTCCAAGCTCTTCCTCCACACCCTTTTCCTTTAACTCTTCTGCTTCTTTTAAACCATGGGAAAATCTTCTTGTCAACACCTCATGCATGGAAGCATAGTCGTTGGCACCCTTCACCCATTTGATCTTAAACTTTCGATAATCGTTGCGTTTTGGTTTTCCGTTTTCGTAGACAATCATAGAGCCTACTGACTCAAAACCACTTATGTTTGAAATATCAAATGCTTCAATGCGCCTAACTTGAGTAAGCTTAAGCCAACCGCCCACCTCGTTCATAGCTCCAATGGTGCGCAGTTCTTCTCGTTTGATCTTTTCCTTATCCTGAGACAACACAAGAGCAGCATTCTTCTCCGCCAATTCCACCAGACGCTCTTTCTGGCCTTTTTGAGGCACCACGATCTTCACCTTCTGGCCTCGTTTGGAGGACAGCCATTCTCCGATCACCGTCTCATCCTCAAGACCTGTCTGTATCCACAATTCTTTGGGAACAAAAGGAGTTCCTGCATAAAACTGCTTCACAAAACTGGTTAAAATTTGCCTGTTGTCTTCTTCCGCTCCAATGTTAACATGAAAATGTTCTCTGCCAATCAGTCTGCCTTCCCGAACAAAAAACACCTGGACAACCGCATCTTTTTCATCTTTTGCCATGGCAATGATATCTCTGTCTTCCATACCGCTGTCTGTGATCTTCTGCTTTTGAGCAATCTGCTTTACGCTATTTAATAAATCCCGGTACTCAATGGCTTTTTCAAAATCCATCTCATCCGATGCAGCCAGCATCTTCTCTTCTAGCATGGTGATCACCGGATTGTATTTTCCGCCCAAGAATTCAAGCGCCTGACTAATAGAATTGCCGTATTCTTCCTTGTTAATATACCCCTGACACGGAGCCTGGCACTGCTTAATATGGTAATTTAAGCAAGGACGTTCTTTGCCAATGTCTCTTGGAAGGTTCCGGTTGCAAGTTCGAATCTGATAGACCTTATGTATCAGCTCTATGGTATCCTTCACTGCTCCCGCACTTGTATAAGGACCAAAGTATTTGCATTTGTCCTTTTTCATCTCTCTTGAAAAAAAGATTCTTGGAAAGTCCTCATTTACCGTCACTTTGATATAAGGATAAGTCTTATCATCTTTGAGCATGGTATTATAACGGGGACGGTGCTCCTTAATCAAATTACATTCTAATACAAGAGCTTCCAATTCCGTGTCTGTTATAATGTATTCAAACCGGGCGATCCTCGACACCATCTGTTCGATTTTTACCGTCTTGTTTCTGCTGCTTTGAAAATACTGCCTGACCCTGTTTTTTAAGCTGATTGCTTTTCCAACATAGATAATTTCGTCTCGTCTGTCATGCATAATATACACGCCAGGCTGAGATGGCAGTTTTTTTAATTCTTCTTCTATATTAAATTCGATGTGGTCCATGGGAACGAATCACCTCAATCTTGCTCCATCGTATTTATTCTGCAGTTCCAGATGCCGCTTTATTGCGAAATATTTCTCTTCTGGCTCAGAATCCACTCTTCCAATCTCCAGAATCTCGCAAATAGCAAGAAGTTCTTCCTTAGAAAATTCATCCTTTCTATCGTAAAGAACCTCTAATTTCTCATGATACGTCCTTGCGTCAAGAAAAGCAAGAAGATTTTTATTTGCTTCTCTGGTTTCCTCTTTTAAAATTTCAGATTTTTCTTCCAACTGAGGCAACATTTCTTGGGAAATTGGTGCTTCTATGCTCACCTTTTCAAACCGATATTTCTGCACTACATCCGGATATTTCTCATGGTCTACTTCGCTGACAAACATATCATATGGACGGACATACACTTTATAGGTACCATAGAGTGCCTGATATACCACCATATCTTCTCTTGTTTCCGAATGGATTGCTACTGCTAAAATCTGGTATAATTTATCTTTAAAATGTTTATAAAAGTCTCCTGGCCTTAAGTCTCTTTCCATGGCTTCCCTCACTTATCTAATTCCTGGAACCTCCTGTGGTTACAATCACAACATTTGGCTTTTTCTTGGTCTTTTTATCTTTTTTTACAGAACTTTCAGGCGTGGTTTCTTCTTCCTGCACCTGTCCTTCCAGACTATGATACGCTTCACTGCTTTTGCTACTTTCCTTCGTTTCCTGTGGGGCTGCTTGGGTAGACGGCCTTAAACGCTCTATCTCTTCTTGTTCCTTTTTTCCTTCTTCCATGGTAAGGAGACCTTCCCAGGTATAACGGTTGGACGCACTCCAAAGGATCCACTCATCGTATCCCGCATCGTAAACTGCCCGAATCTGATCTCTTACTTCTTTGGGGCCGTATGGAATGTAGTGATCCAAATAGGAGGCCGTAAAGTCCTGAAGCCATGGGCGCACGACTGCCTGTTTGTTTCCTTCTTTTTTGTTCTCTAAAAGTTCTTGTTTGGATCGGTCCAGAGCAGCCAATATGGTTTTATATGGCTCCATGTCCGGATGCTCAATATCAAAATTTCCATCACTGTAGTGGGAAGGATAAATCATAGGACAAATATAGTCCAGGTGCTCAGCCATATCTTCATATACCTGTCCCACTCTCTCTGCATCTACTTTGCTTCCTATTATGGTACCAAACACATCGGCTGAAACGAAGATATCATGGGGTGAAAGCTTATCGTACGCATACTGGATAAATTCTGTAATGACGTCTGTCTTTGAACGGCCTTTTGTATCCTTCTCATCAAAAAACACTTTATTCATGGAACTGTCTGTAGCAAAACGAATATAGTCAAACTGAACTTCATCAAATCCAATCTCTGATGCCTCAATTCCTACCTCAACAAGATAATCCCATACCTCCTGGCGATAAGGATTTACCCATGCAAGCCCCTTATTGTCCCGGTGCAGGCTTCCATCTTTATTCTTAAGGCTCCATTCCGGCTTTTTTTCTGCCAAATAAGGATCGCGGAAAGCCACGACCCTGGCAATGGTATAAAGTCCCCTGGATTTTAATTCTTTCATAAAAGCATTCATATCTTTGATGCACCGTTCTTCGGCACCGATCTCCTGCACCATAGGCGATCCAGCCATGGCAAAGGTAATACGACCATCGTCATTCTTTACATCGATGACAACCGTATTAATCTCTGTTCCTTTTATCTTGTCCAGGATCTTTTCCATGCCTTCTGAGCCTGCCATATAACCGGAGATATAGATTCCCTTCACCTTTACAGGTTTCTTCCCTGGCTGGGCTGAGACCTTAACGGCACTTTCTTCCGTCTCTTTTTGGGTTGAATCTGAATCTTCTAGTTCCGTAACCTTTTTGTATCTGCTGCATCCGGATGCTACTAACGAGCACACAATTACTGCCAAAAGCCATCTTTTCATAATACTCTGTTCACTTTCTTTATGGTTTAAGGTGTCGTATTGTAATAATTATTTAACATTTTACCACATTTTGTAAAATTTACCAGTTAAAAAGTTATATATACCGGATGCAGTCTTTTTAATATCCGCTTATTTCGTATGCAATATACTCATGATCAGGCTCATAGCCAAGTTTTTTAGCCAAGGCAACAGAACCTGGATTTTGGGCATCCCAGCTTGGGTAAATCCCTCTTTTTAAACATTCTAAAATCAATCTGGCTCCACAGGCAAGAGCTGCTCCACGCCGTCTGTAGTCCGATTTTGTATCGATTTCAATTTCAATGCCACCAGGATATACCGAATATGAAGATGCTCCCGATACCACCTGACCATGTACAAGTGCGGCTACCCCCAGTCCTCGTGCGTTATAATCTTCGTAGTCTTCAAACTGGGAGCACATATCTCTAGACCATGACTCAGCCATAATCTTATGATATATTTCCTCATCAATCATATGAAGAGTGAAAGGCTCAGTAAGCCCATTTGCGATTTTCTCCAACTTTTCTTTTTGAAACCCCTTGTCGGTTTTCTTTATGGCATACCTTATCACTTTTTTCGCTTTGGTCTGCCACACTTCTTCGATTTTATCTGCCCACGCCTCATCCCTTGGAACCATAATTATGAAGTCGGATTCTCTTCCCTTTGGTTTATTACGAATCAGCTCTTCATTTGGTACTCCAGAAAAAAGGCTGAAATCTCCAAGTACAACCTGACCAGAACTTGGGGCTATACTGTCATCTGCATAAGCTCTTCCCATGACACCTCCCAGGCAGGACCATATTATAGTTTCTTCCCACCCAGCAAAAAGTGTATGCAAAACAGATGGGTCCTTTAATTCAACAACACCCAAACACAATCACTCCTTCCATATAATATTTTATCGGCAAAAACAGGAGAGTTCGTGATCATTTACCACTCCAACTGCCTGAAGATAGGAATAGATGGTTACAGAACCTACAAATCCCATGCCTCTCTTTTTTAAATCCTTGGAAAGGCGATCGGAAAGCGGAGTCTTAACGGGAAAATCATCATCTTGATTCACGATGATCTCCCCATTGGTAAAGCTCCATAAATAGTCAGAAAAAGAGCCGAATTCCTTTTGAATCGCCATAAATACTCCAGCATTTTTAACGGCTGCTTCCATTTTTTTACGGTTTCTAATGAGTCCCTGATTCTGCATCAGTTCCTCCATCTTTTCTTCCCCGTAAGAAGCCACTTTTTCCACTGAAAACTCATCAAAAGCTTCCCGGAATGATTCTCGCTTTCTCAGTACAGTAATCCAGGACAAACCGGCCTGAAAGGTTTCTAAAAGTAACATCTCATATAGCTTCTTATCATCATATACTGGAACTCCCCATTCTTCGTCATGGTACTTCACGTATACTGGTGATTTTTCATCTACCCAGAAACATCGCTTTTTTTCCATTATCTTGCTAGTACCTCCGGTCCATCTTCCGTAATTAAGATGGTATATTCCCATTGAGCTGACAGGCTGTTATCTGTGGTGTAAATTGTCCAGCCATCTTTGCTATCCTGAACCACATCTGCTTTGCCTGCATTGACCATAGGCTCAACAGTAAAAATCATACCTGGCACAAGAAGCATATCGGTTCCTCTAGTACCGATATGGCTAACCCAAGGCTCTTCATGGAACGCAATGCCTACACCGTGTCCTCCGATTTCTCTAACAACCGTATATCCGTTTGCGTAGATATATTCTGAAATAACCGCACCGATATCTCCTAGATGCCCCCATGCTTTGCATTCTTTAAGGGCAAGGTCTACGCTTTCTTTTGTCACACGCACTAGTTTTTCTGCTTCCGGAGAAACCTTACCAATGCAGTACATTCTAGAAGCATCTGCATAAAATCCATCTACAATGGTAGTTACATCTACATTGATGATATCTCCATCCTTTATGATTCGTTTCGGGTCTGGAATTCCGTGGCACACCACTTCATTGATGGATGTACATACGCTTTTGGGATATCCTTCAAAATTCAATGGTGCTGGGATCCCTCCAAGCCGTATGGTGTTTTCATGAACCAAAGTGTTGATATCCTCTGTACTCATTCCTGCTTTTATATTCTCACTGACGATGTCAAGAATCTGATTATTAATAACACCGGCATGGCGAATTCCCTGAATCTGGGAGGGAGTTTTTATCATGGAATGCTCTGGGACCTCTTCTCCCATAATCGCATAATTTTCTAATCTTTGGTCAAAAGCCAGATGGCAGTTCTTATATTTATTACCGCTGCCACACCAGCATACGTCGTTTCTTCCTGTTCTTAACATTTCTTACCTCCTTCTTACTACACCGTTTTAACATGTTTAGTCACGAATGTAAAGTGTTTCAGCCAAATAAAGGAACAAGGAAAAATCCCATGGCTTTTACCTCCTTTTTATGATACAATTTATTGATATTAAAGGCTAAGAGTTTATGAATGCTCAATACAAGTAACGCTATGGAGGAACAAATGAAATTTGGATTTGATAACAACAAGTATTTAAACATGCAGTCAGAGCATATCAAGGAACGAATTGGTCAATTTGGGGACAAGCTTTATCTGGAATTCGGAGGCAAACTTTTTGATGATTACCACGCCTCCAGAGTACTGCCGGGATTTGAGCCTGACAGCAAACTCCGCATGCTGATGCAGCTTTCTGAACAAGCAGAAATTATTATTGCCATCAATGCAGCCGATATCGAAAAGAATAAAATTCGCCATGACCTGGGCATCACATATGACGTGGATGTGTTCCGCTTGATTCAGTCCTTTACAGACAAAGGGCTTTATGTGGGAAGTGTTGTCATTACTCAGTATTCCGGTCAGAAATCTGCCGATGTATTTAAGACTAAGCTAGAGACTTTAGGAATCTGTGTCTACCGTCATTATATCATTGACGGTTACCCTAGTAATATACCTTTCATTGTCAGCGATGAGGGCTATGGAAGAAATGATTACATAGAAACGAAGAAACCTCTTGTTATCATCACAGCTCCTGGACCAGGCAGTGGCAAGATGGCCACCTGCTTATCCCAGCTCTATCATGAAAACAAAAGAGGCGTCAAGGCCGGATATGCAAAATTCGAGACCTTCCCAGTATGGAATCTTCCATTAAAGCATCCGGTAAATCTTGCCTATGAAGCAGCAACCGCGGATTTAAACGATGTGAATATGATCGATCCTTTTCATCTGGAAGCTTACGGCACGACTACCGTTAATTACAACCGAGACGTGGAAGTTTTCCCAGTATTAAGTGCTATCTTTGAAGAGATTTATGGAGAATGTCCTTATAAATCACCTACGGATATGGGTGTGAATATGGCTGGCTTTTGTATCATAGATGATGAAGTTTGCAGGGAAGCTTCCATGCAAGAGATTTTACGAAGGTATTATCAGGCACTCTTAAGGCTTGCAAAAGATACCGGTTCTAAGGATGAAATCTATAAGATTGAGCTCATTTTAAAGCAAGCGAAAATTACAACAGAGAAGCGACCAGTCATTAAAGCCGCCAACGAACTAGTTGAGCAAAAGGGCTCTCCCTGTGCTGCTCTTCAGTTAGAAGATGGTACCATTATCACTGGAAAAACCACAAACCTTTTGGGTTCCTCTGCTGCTCTTCTTCTAAACGCAGTAAAGGCCTTAGGGGAAATTCCTCATGACGTTCACCTAATCGCTCCATCTGCCATTGAACCAATTCAGAAATTAAAGACTTACTATTTAGGAAGCAAGAACCCAAGGCTGCATACCGATGAGGTTTTAATTGCCCTATCTACATGCGCAGCCACAGATCCTAATGCCCAGATCGCTCTGGAACAGCTTCCAAAGTTAAAAGGATGTGAGGCTCATACTTCCGTAATCCTTTCCGATGTGGATATGAAAATCTTCAAAAAACTTGGGGTTCACCTAACCTGCGAGCCATTATACGAAGAGAATAAAATCTATCATTAAGATAGAGATTATCTCACCTTGGCCATTGACAAAAAGCCGAAAACAAATGTAGAAAAAATGCGTTTTGACCAGTTTTTATAACCGGTCAAAACGCATTTTTTGATTCATATAGTTAAATAAAAATTGCTACCGCAGCTTTATGTTACACAGCCTTGTCAGCTTTCCTCATGACTTACTTGTTTTTCCACGAGACCCTTCACTTTAGTTCTATCCAACAAAAGGGCTGCAGCCAGTTCTCCGTATAGGAGATCTTGAGCCATATTATAATAAAAATCATCTTTTGCGGTACTCTTTTTACCTTCTGCCAATCGCTTCTGCTTTTTTAAATAAAGCGTCTTAATGATCTGCAACCAGCCGGTACCTTCGTTACGCTGCATGATTTCTTTATATTTGCCTTCCCTCTGTCTGTCATCAATCACCCAAATTGTCTCGATTTCTGGAATCTGGTCAATGAGTTCCAATGCCTCTTCCTTGGTAACAGCAGGTCTTATGGCTGCCTTTTGATTGTCTACCGGTGTATAAACCGCGCTGTGCTGCTCTTCGTAAAGCGGCTTAAGTGTGTAATAAAGCCGATCTTCCTGGGCTGCAGAAATAGCAAGACATCCTATGGCGTTTACCTTACAAATACCATGGGTACCATACATAACCAGATCGTTTACCTGAAACATAATGCATTCCTCCTGACTGAACAACAACACAATACTGCCAATGTTACAATTACTCTCCTATAATTGTAACACTTTTTGCACGGTTTTGTCAGTGCTTTTTAAAATTTTGGTTATTTTCGTGAATTATTACCAGATACAACCCTTGTATTATTCGTTCAATTTCAGGATAATTGCCATAAAAAACACCACAAACATCCAAACATTACCAAAATGTCAGATTTTAAAGGGATTTTTTTATCAGTCTTTTTGGGATGCCAGCTTCACTGCCGCACTTGCACCTACTCTGCTGCATCCAGCTTCGATGTAAGCTCTTAAATCTTCCAGTGTGCGAACACCACCTGCTGCCTTGATCTTTACGTCCGGCCCAATATGCGCTTTAAACAGCTCTATATCTTGAAGAGTCGCACCAGCGGTACCAAATCCAGTGGAGGTCTTAATGTAATCAGCTTTTGCGGCAGTCACTGCCTGACACATAGCAATCTTCTCTTCTTCGGTTAAATAGCAAGTCTCAATAATAACCTTTAAGATTTTATCTCCAGTTTCTTTCTTTAATTCTCTGATTTCTTCTTCTACCTTACCATACTCACCATTTTTTACGTCAGCAAGATTAATTACCATATCTACTTCTGATGCTCCGTCTAAAATCGCCTTCTTGGTCTCCAGAACTTTTGACTCTGTGACGCTATAGCCAAGGGGAAATCCTACTACAGTACAGATATTAAGAGTTGGGAATTCTTCATGAACTCTTTTAATACAACAAGGTGGAATGCATACAGAAGCAGTTTTATATTCTACTGCCTCCTTACAAAGTTCCTTAATTTCTTCCCAGGATGCCACCGCTTTTAATACCGTATGGTCTACGTAGCTTAACATTTCTAAATCAGTCATTTGTTTTATTCCCTTTCTTTTATACCAGACGTTCTACGCCTGATTTTGTGATTCTTGCATAAATAAGAGGCTCTGCCACAGGCTTATCATCACCGATGGTAACGGCACTTAAGAATTCTTCTAAAGAAGCAGTAAACAATTCTTCCCTAGAAGTATAAAGCACTGCCATAACTTCTCCCTCAACCACACTCTGGCCTACCTTTTTTAGGAGTGCAATTCCAGCAGTATAGTCGATTTCACTTTCCTTCGTCACTCTTCCTGCTCCAAGCATGGAAGAAGCAATGCCACACCGTTCTGTATCCATATGGGTAATGTAACCGCTTTTTGGTGCTATGACTTCACGCTTAAAGGGTGCCTTTTCAAAAAGGGAAGTATTCTTGATAACAGAGGAATCCCCTCCCTGGGCCTCAACCATAGCCACTAGACGCTCTAGTGCGCTTCCATCTGCAATGGTTTTTTCTGCTAACCCTCTGCATACGTCAAGGCTTCCTTTTCCTGCCAGATAAAGCATACCGGACGCAAGTTGCAAGCACACCTCGGTTAGATCCTCAGGGCCTTTCCCTTTTAAGGTTTCAGCTGCCTCAATAACCTCTAAACTATTACCAATGAGACTTCCAAGAGGGATGTCCATATTGGTGATCAATGCCATGGTTTTCTTTCCTGCATGCTCCCCAATAGCCACCATCTTTTCAGCCAAAGTGATAGAGTCTTCCAGGGTTTTCATAAATGCTCCGCTTCCTGTTTTCACATCCAAAAGAATGCAATCACTGCCTGCGGCAAGCTTTTTGCTCATAATTGATGCAGCAATCAGTGGGATACTTTCAACCGTTGCAGTGACATCCCGGAGGGCATAAAGCTTTTTATCTGCTGGTGCCAGATTGCCAGACTGTCCGATTACGGAAAGACCTGTGGCATTTACCACCTGGAAAAATTCTTCTTCTGTCAACGTAGTACGCATTCCAGGAATGGACTCCATCTTATCAACAGTTCCTCCGGTGTGTCCAAGTCCCCGCCCAGACATCTTGGCAACCTTGACGCCGCAAGCAGCCACAATGGGTGCCACCACCAAAGTAGTCTTATCCCCTACTCCGCCGGTAGAATGCTTATCCACCTTAATTCCCTGAATCGGGGACAAATCTACCATATCCCCGGAATGAGCTACCTGGTTTGTTAAAACAGCCGTCTCTTTATCGCTCATTCCATTTAAATAAATAGCCATCAGCATCGCTGACATCTGATAATCGGGAATCTCTCCCTTTACATAGCCATCTATCATAAAACGGATCTCTTCCTCATTGAGTGTTTCTCCGTTTCGCTTTTTAGCAATTACATCATACATCCTCATGGTTTTCCGTCCCCTCATTCTTAACTGGATTTTAAACTGTCATTTGTAAATCCCATAGGGAGTATCTCCCTTAAGGTATAAACGGATGTCTTATCTCCGGCTCCCAGAATAATCTGAAAATCATCCGGATCACAAAACTCTGCCATTACTTGTCTGCAGACTCCGCAAGGAGCACAAAAGTCTCCTTCTTTTCCACATTTATTCCCTACAATTGCAATGGCATCAAATTCTTTGATTCCCTCTGAAACTGCTTTGAAAAATGCGGTTCTTTCAGCACAGTTTGTTGGAGAAAAAGAAGCATTTTCAATATTGCATCCCCGGTAAACGGTTCCGTTTTTCGCCAACAGGGCCGCTCCCACACAAAAATCTGAATATGGCACATATGCCATCTTCTGTGCCTCATAGGCCTCTGCTACCAGCATGTTTTTTGTAGATTCACTCAGTATCATAGGCACCTCCTGTTATTTTGCTACTTGATCTAAAAAGCTCTTTCCTGCGATATCACCCTTTACGCCAAACAAATCAAGAACGGTCGCTGCAATATCTGCAAACATGTCTCTCGTACCGATGGAAACACCTTCCTTAATTCCTTCTCCATACATGAGCATTGGTGTGTACTCTCTGGAATGGTCCGTACTTGGAGTGCCTGGATCACAGCCATGATCCGCGGTGATCATAAGAACATCATCCGATCTCATACCTTTTATAAATTCTCCCAGCTGCACATCAAAATCAGTTGCCGCCTGGGCATATCCCTTCACATCGTTACGATGACCGTATACCATATCAAAGTCTACCAGATTCACAAAGCAGATGCCTTTAAAATCATCTTTTTGAGCTTCCAAAGTCTTAACCATACCGTCGTTATTATTGACGATGGAAGTGGTCTTATCAATTCCTTTTCCCGCGAATATATCGTATATCTTACCAATACCGATGGTATCATAACCAGCCTCCTGCAAGCAGTCAAGCATGGTCGTCTTCGGTGGAAGAAGAGAAAAGTCATGGCGATGAGGGGTTCTCTTAAAATTAGGATGGGTCCCATCAAACGGTCTGGCAATCACCCGGCCTAAGGCGTGTTTTCCAGTCAACAATTCTCTTGCTATTTTGCAGTAGTTGTAAAGCTCCTCAAGAGGGACTACTTCTTCATGTGCTGCGATCTGGAATACGCTGTCTGCTGATGTATAAACGATCAAATCCCCTGTCTTTACATGTTCCTCACCAAAATCTCTTATGACATCCGTACCGGAATATGGCATATTACAAAGAATTCCGCGGCCTGTCTGCTTTTTAAATTCAGTGAGAATTTCCTCTGGGAAGCCGTTGGGGTATGTGGGAAGAGGCTCTTCGGATATAATTCCGGCGATTTCCCAATGTCCTATGGTAGTATCTTTTCCCTGAGATGTCTCTGTAAGGCGTCCGTAAGAACCTATTGGGTTTTCTTCTTTTTCTCCTGCGGTCACTCCATCTATGTTAAACATTCCCAGTTTTTTCAGATTAGGTGTGTAAAACTCATCTGCCTTTGCTATGCTTCCAAGTGTATTGCTGCCTTCGTCATGGAATTTAGCTGCATCTGGTGCTTCTCCGATTCCAAAGCTGTCCAGTACGATTAAAAATACTCGTTTTGTATCTGACATATTAATACCTCCTGTTACGAAAAGGGATTGCTCTGCAATCCCTTAAACAATTAAATTTTTTCAAATCTTTCCACATCTGTTACAAATATAGTAGCACCGCCGAGTTCAACTGTCGTTGGCATCATCATAAAGCCAGATGAGACAGAGGCTAAGTTTGGCGCCGGTACATTATATGTTATTTTCTGGCGTTTCCCACAGGTATCTTTAATCAAATCTATAATTACTTCAACCTGTTCGTCTTCCGTACCTATCATCAAAGTCGTATTGCCCTTTTTTAAGAAGCCGCCTGTAGTGGCAAGTTTTGTCACGCTGTACTGGTGTTCATTCAGTGCATCGGTCACCCGGTTTCCATCATCGGAGCTTACGATAGCATAAATTATCTTCATATCTACCACCTCACTTTTCATTTGGCAAAACTGCATTTATTAGATGGTTCTATTATAATGCATAATCAGGAAAAATAAAACAACCAATCCTAAAATATTTATAAGTTTTCTGTTAATAAGCAAGATATCGCATTTTATAAAGAAGCTTTTGATAAATTCGTTCCTTCATCCATGGCTCATTGACTTCCTTTAGGCATTCTTCTAGGTCAAACCAGCCTACTGCGCTGTTTTCGTCCGCTTTGTTTCGAATGGGTAACCCATCATCTGCTTCCAATATATAAGTTATGTTTAAATGGAGATGAGATGAAACATAAACTCCTTTTTTTTCATGCCCGTCTACGGTAAGAATCTCCAAGGAGAAAATATCTTTTGTTACCGGTTCCACCTTACTAACTCCAGTCTCCTCCATGGCTTCCTTAACTGCTACAGAAAGCAGATCCATTTCCCCATCCGCGTGGCCTCCAGTCCAGGCCCATGATTCATAAATATTGTGATAAGCCAGAAGTACCTTTTTATGGGACGGATTTACCACCCAACCAGAAGAAGAGATATGGGCTTGCTTATTTTCTCTGTAAAAACAGGCGTCTCCCTGCCGTAAATAATCAAGGATCAGCTCCTTATCCCGCTCCTCCTGCTCATTGTATGGAGAAAAACACTCCACAGATTGAATCAATTGCAATCTATCACCCATTTTATTTTGTCCCCTTTTCATCTTTTTTTAGCATACTCTACCATCTTAAGGATATATTTAATTGAATAAATAAAACGAGGTATCGTATGAAATTATCATCGCTTGTATTTGCTGATCCTTCTCCATGGCCTCCCTTAGAGGTGGCCTCAAAAAATGAGCGGTACGCCAACGCCATACTCTCAAACATAGGAGCTTCTAATTCTGAAATGTCTGCAATTAGCCTTTATGTTTACAACAGTATCATCACTAAGAATCACTTTGTTGACATTGCAGAATGCTTTCACAAAATTAGTGTGGTCGAGATGCGCCATCTAAATGCCTTTGGCGAGCTGTGCGTACAACTGGGAGTTGACCCAAGACTATGGAGCAACCAAAACGGTCGCATGAACTACTGGTCACCATCCTACAACCGTTATCCAACCAGAATCGGAGAACTGGTGACCAATGCCCTTAATGGGGAGCTTGAGTCCATACAAAAATATCAGGCTCAGGTTCAATGGATTGACGACTGTCAGATTCAGGCCATTTTAAACCGGATTATCGCCGATGAACAGTGTCATGTAGCCATATTCCGGCATATCCTGGCTGAGCTAAATGGCGAAAGCCTGATTCAATCTGCCGAATGCGGTGACTCAGAAGAAGCAGACATAACCGAAGATGAATATGAGCCATTATAATGCAATATTTTTCAGTAAGGCCTGGGGTTACTCTGTCTTTATTTCCAGGCCTTCCTGATAACCCTTATCCATTTTGTGTCTGGCTTTACGATTTTCCACCGTATCAAAAATGATGGAGAAATCATACCCCTCCGGATATAATTGGGCGGCAGGAACCAACAACTGAATCCGTTTATGGTTGATCCATATCTTTTTATCGGGTAACTGTACCTGTAACACACCTTGATCGTTGACTGGTTTGCATACAATCCCCTTTTTCTTATCCGGGTATACACAGATACTGTCCCCAACGGTATATTTTGTTTGTATTTCATTTTTATGTTCAGCACTTTGACTCTTACCTAGCTTCTTATCTTTGCGAGGCTGCTTTAGCCCTTCTTTTATATCACGTTCAAATTTTAGTTGGTCAGGACTTTCCCATTCTCCGTAAGCATATCTTTTGGCTCTTTCTACCATTTGTTCCGACATCCCAAGCCGCATTGCTATATCCAGGGCACAGCTTTCTCCTGCTTCTCCAATCTCCATCCGGTATAGCGGCTTTAGGGTTTCCTTGTCAAAGGCCATACGTGCATTGGTGATTCCTTCTCTTTCCTTAGCATAAGTCTTTACCTCTGGATAATGGGTGGTTGCCAAGAACAGGCAGCCTTTGAGCCTAAGCTCATCTAATATTGCAATTGCGATTCCCATACCCTCCAAAGGATCCGTTCCAGATCCCAGCTCGTCAAGGAGAACAAGGCTTTCTTTTCCAACTTCCTTTAAAATCTTCATGACATTGGTAATGTGTGCAGAAAATGTAGAGAGATTTTCCGTAATATTCTGGCCGTCTCCAATATCACACAACACTTGCCGATTCATGCATAGCTCTGCTTCCACACATGGCACATGAAGCCCACATTGAGCCATGAGAGAAAACAATCCAACGGTTTTAATGGATACGGTTTTCCCACCTGTGTTTGGCCCAGTGATAACGATTCCCCGTTCTTTCTTACCAAGTTCAATGGTAAGGGGCACCACGGATTTTGGTTCCATAAGGGGATGACGTCCATCAACGATACGGATGAACTGTTCCGTATTCATAAACGGTTCTACGCCTTCCATCTCCTGACTCAAACGGCCTTTGGCAAATAGAAAATCCAGTTTATCCAGATATCGCTTGTTCTTCTCCAATACCGGTAGATTCTCTTCTACAATCGCGGTCAGGGTATATAGAATTCTCCTAACCTCATTTTCTTCCTCAATCCGCAATCGTTCCAGCTCTTCATTCATGACTGCGATGGCCGATGGCTCGATAAATAAGGTGGAACCAGTTGATGACTGACCGATTACACTTCCAGGTACAGAGGATTTATAATCTTTTTTTACGGGCAGACATATTCTTTCATTTCTTATGGTTACGTAAGAGTCTGAGAACCAGTTTTTATTCTTCCGCAAGATCGCTTCTGCTTTCGTCCTCAATCGCTCTTCCAGCCTGCCGATCTCCTGACGGACGCTTTTTAGCAGTTTACTCGCGTGGTCTTCCACTCTTCCATTTCGAATGCTTTCACGGATCATATCTGACAAATCCATCATAGGATCCAGCTCAAGTTCATAGTAAGGTAGACTTAATTCCAGGTACTTGCAGCGGTTTAAAAAGTCTTTCAACCTCTTTACGCCGGTTAGCATGACACCGGTCTCCTCCAGCTCTTCTGCCAAAAGACAACCGCCCTGCTTTGTGGTTGTGATTATGTTAGATAGATCTTTCATCCCTACTGCCGGCGGAAGCCCCATTCGGTCCAGTATAATCCTGGCTTCCGTGGTGTTTTGAAGGTCTTTTTTCACTTGACTTTCTACGTTGCTAGGCATCAAATTCCTGATCTGATCTTGTGCTGCTTCTGTATGGGAAAAGCTTTCTAGTTTTTCTAATATCCGATTAAATTCCAATGTTTGAAATGTATGGTTCATGTCTTTCTCCTTGATTTTAAATGATTGATAAGATTCTAAAATCCATGGAGTATAAATGCAATTAGCCTTTGAGACAACAAAAAACCTGGGAGATCACAAACGACATCTCACAGGTAATAAACCTAATCTGTCTGCTTTGTATCTTCATGGGCAAAACAGGTACACAAAACAAAGGATAAGCCGACATGCTTTCCTTACATGATTCCTGTTTTCTTTATAAAATTGCTTTATGCTCCATGCTCAGACACAATTAACAAACACACACATCCTATTCTTTTCTATTCTTTCTTCAATATAACATACCAAACCATTGCGGTCAACGACATTTTTTTGTATTCCACCAGTCAGCCAACATAAGGATTTCCTTCTCGTTTAGACAGTGGCTTATGGTACCTGACTTCATATGTAAAAGACAAGTTTCATAATCCATCCATAGAACTGATTCTACTTCTAAAGGATCAAGAACCAAGTCTGCTTCCTCCACTGTTTTTTCATAGGCATACACCTGACTGACCTCTCGGTTAAAGAAGGTTTTTCCATAAAACTCTCTTTTATCATATTCACTTCGAAGACCTACAAAGGCAAGTTCCTTAGGCAAATCCTTAATCCCAAGCTCCTCTTCTAATTCTCTGACTGCGGATTCCAGATAGTCGCTTCCTGCGATAAGGTGACCTGCCGAAGAAACATCATAGCAGCCTGGATAGGAGTCCTTTATGGCACTGCGCTTTTGCAGTAGTAGATCAAAACCGTTCGTTTCATTTGGCCTTATGATCCAAACGTGGGCGGTACCATGAAGAATTCCTTCCCGATGCATGAAAAACCTGGCCATCACCCTTCCAGTCAAGCTCCCGTCTGGTCGTCTTTCCTCCAGAAGTTCTAAAGGTTCACCATTTAATATGGCAGCGGATAAACACTCTCCTTTATAAACCAGCTTTAACGAAAAAAATGGAATGTCATCTTTCAAAAGCTCAAAGAAGATCAGATCTCCTTCCCATAAGGGAAGTTGTCCCGTTTTTTCTTTGGGAACCCATTCCAAATGTCCTTCATTGCATTCTGCTAAAGTACCTTCAAATTTGTCTGAAGTATATAAAAACATATAATCATCTGGATACTCATCGGATACAAAGGTCACGATTCCTCTCTGACGATAAGAAAGAAGGGTCAGTCCAGTTTCCTCTTTTACTTCCCTTAAAAGGCATTCCTCGGGACTTTCTCCATCCTCTAGATGTCCTCCTACCCCAAGCCATTTATCCTGATTCATATCGTTTTTCTTCTTTATCCGATGCAGCATCAGATAACTGCCCTCCTGCTCCATGTAACACAGGGTTGTAAGGTTATTATGAGCCATCTGCTCTCTCCATTCCAGCCTGTTCCGTGATTACAGCATCCATGTTAATCTCTTTATCATGGTAGGTATCTTCATTGCCTACATCCCCAACCTGTATCTGGACTACACAGTTGGTCTTTTCCTCTTTATATAATACCGGGATACGGTATAGACCTGGTGTGTTCCAATCACATTGGGTTAAATCAAAACTGAATTTCGTATGATCATAGAGTTTCTCAGAAAAATATCCATCTGCCTTTAAATCCAGAGCTTCACCAACACTAGTTTTTGCGTAGAAGGTAGTTGTGATATTCTTATCAAATATGGGTTTTGTCCTATTTTTTAATATCTGAGTCAACAAAATCATTGCCGCTGCCACAGCAAAGACTCCAGACAAACTGAGGCGAATCCATCGTTTTCTTTTATTTTGTTCCATATTCTCCTCCATACTCTTTTTAGTTTCTTATTTATCTTTGGAATGACAAGCCATTTGGTTTTGATTTCCCCATCACTAAGAAAAAGCCTGACTGCAGGTTATCTCTATGATGACTGCAGTCAGGCTGGATACCTAAAAATCAACCCGGCTGATCCTTATTTACTTGCTTATTATCTGTGACCAGCAAAAATATCATCGGCATCTATCTTATCACAGATTCTTAAGAATCACCTTTCTTGTTCCCTTAAGATTTTCTGAATTTTACATGATTTCTTGTTCCAATCAGGACATAGGGCAACATGCCATATAATACCATGCTCCACTGCCCTCTAAATCTCTGACGGGCACCAATCGTCATACAATCCGGTAGCAAAAGAACCCAACCGTTCGTTATCAGGTACTTTTCATCTTAAATCGGTATATAAATTAAAGATTACCATCTACAAGCGGCAACAATGCCTTTCCATAATTGTTCAGCATCCATTGCCTTACATTTACAGATTAACAACTAAGATACTGTGATTCACTGCCCACTAATATTATATGTCTTTTCCTATCCCCCAGTGTACAAGGTACTGTTCAGAGGTTTAACTGCGTCTTAAAGTCATTAAACTGCGAGAAAAGGATCCACCACATAGATTAAATCGTATGTGAAACAGTGGCTTTAGAACAATATGGTATAAAACGCACCTATAATCAAAAATCTCCGACATTTGAAAGAAATAAAACAACCTATCTATAGATATTTCGGAACATTCTAGATTTTATTAAGGATTTGGTCGATATTTTTATGGAATTTAGTGACTATTTTTAGATAGAACTGATTTCCAGCCAGAGACATAATGGTAACGTAAGCATCTAGCCTGATTTTTCATAAGTTCAATGTTTGAAAATTATCTATAGTAAACTTTCTATTATAAGACATCCCTGTTTTTGCGGTTGTCTTATTTTTTAATATAAATTCACATTGACATTCTTCGATTTGATGCATATACTACTCATATCGAAGAATATAGATGTGAGGTGAAGATATGGAAAAATATTCGGAATATACAAAAGTGTTTAAGGTGCTGGGTGACACCAAAAGAGCTATGATAGTAGATATGCTTTCTTGCGGGGAGCTTTGTGCTTGTATGATTTTAGAGAAATTTGAAATGTCCCAGTCCACGCTGTCCCATCACATGAAGCTCCTATGTGAATGTGGTCTTGTCAAAGGAAGGAACGAAGGTAAATGGACCTATTATTCTTTAAACGAAGAAACTATCAGTAAAACAAAACAGTTTTTCTGTTCTATCACCAGCGACAAAGAAAACTGTATTTGTAAGGAAAATTCAAATCATTGTAAAGGATGTGAGGAATATGAGCAAGGAAAAAAACACTGAAATTGGATTCTTTGAAAAATACCTAACAATTTGGGTACTGATTTGTATGGGGGTGGGAATCTTAATTGGTAAGTTCCTTCCAGGGATTCCTAAATTATTAAGTCGCTTTGAATATGCACAAATATCCATTCCCATCGCCATACTCATTTGGGTGATGATATACCCCATGATGATGAAAGTGGATTTTCAGTCCATCAAAAATGTACGGAACAATCCACTGGGGCTTCTCATATCCAGCGGAACAAGCTGGCTGATTAAACCGTTTCTGATGTTTGGTCTTGCATCATTCTTTTTCTACGTTGTTTTTAAAGCCTTCATACCAGCCGAACTCGCACAAAGTTATGTCGCTGGAGCCGTCTTGCTGGGTGCTGCCCCCTGTACCGCAATGGTGTTTGTTTGGAGTAATCTTACCAAAGGTGACCCTGCTCATACGTTAGTGCAAGTGGCAGTTAATGACCTTATTATCCTCGTTGCATATGTCCCCATTGTATCCTTTTTATTGGGAGTGACAAATATTTTTGTGCCTTGGGATACGCTAATTGTTTCTATTGTTTTATTTGTTGTCGTTCCGCTGGCGGGTGGTTTTCTCACTCGGCATTTCATAGTCAAGAACAAAGGCGAGGAATATTTTACTCAAAAATTTATACCTAAGTTTGATCGTATTACGACCCTAGGACTTCTCCTAACATTGATTATCATCTTCTCTTTCCAAGGGGATGCCATACTTAAAAATCCGCTGCATGTCCTCTTGATTGCTGTCCCCCTGATACTGCAAAATATCCTTACTTCCGCCTTTGCATATTGGATGTGTAAAGTGACCAAACAACCCCATAATGTTGCGGCTCCTGCTGCACTCATTGGAGCATCAGATTTTTTTGAGCTGTCGGTGGCTGTTGCTATTGCACTTTTCGGACCCACTTCCCCGGTGGTGCTAGTCTGTACCGTTGGAGTTTTAACAGAAGTACCCGTTATGCTCTTACTCGTAAGATTTGTAAATAATACAAAGGGATGGTTTCCTAAAAATGAATTATAAAATTAGAGAAATGCTAAAAAGTGATTGGAATCAAATCAGTGAAATTTACCAACAAGGAATGGATACGAACCTCGCAACATTTCAAACGGAATGTCCCACTTATGAAGAATTTGATCAGTCCCATATGGATCAATGCCGCCTTGTAATAACAGATGATACTACGATTGTTGGTTGGGCTGCTTTATCACCTGTATCAAGCCGTTGTGTCTATCGTGGCGTAGCAGAAGTCAGCATTTATATCCATAATACCTATAGAGGAAAAGGTGCCGGAAGTCAACTGCTGAACTACCTGTCCGGGCAATCTGAAAAAGATGGATTCTGGACACTGCAATCTGGAATCATGGCTGACAATAAAGCAAGTATTTGTTTCCATGAAAAATGTGGTTTCCGTCAAGTTGGATTCCGTGATCGAATCGGGAAAGATCGTTTTGGACAGTGGCGTAATACGGTTTTAATGGAACGAAGAAGCAATTTAATTTAATCATATAAAGGAGATAACTATCATGAAAAAAATGCAAATATTTGAACCCGCAATGTGTTGTGATACAGGTCTTTGCGGTGTGAGTGTAGACCCTGAACTGCTCCGCATTTCCACGGTGTTAAATACACTGAAAAAAAACGGGGTCGCAGTTGACCGCTTTAATTTAAGCAGTGCACCTATGGCCTTTGTTAATAACAAAGTTATCAACACCTTTATCAATGAAAAAGGGGTTGAGGATCTTCCTGCTGTTCTGATCGATGAAAGTATCGTGATTATAGGACGTTATCCGACCAACGAGGAGCTTGTTTCTCTGCTGGAGGTTCCAGCTAGCTATTTGACGGAAACAAAAGCCGCTAAGCAAGGCGGTTGTTGCTGTTCTGACGGGAATTGCTGTTAAATTGAAAAGGAGGTTCTTTAATGCAAGTGTTTGACCCAAACAAAATCACCTTAACAAAATACTTGTTTTACACAGGCAAAGGAGGCGTAGGGAAAACATCTGTTGCGTGTGCAACGGCTGTTTGTCTTGCAGACAGTGGAAAAAAGATTCTTCTTGTCAGCACAGACCCCGCCTCCAACTTGCAGGATGTATTCCATACCACACTTTCAGGGAAAGCTACTCCCATTGCAGAAGTAGCTAATCTCGATGTAGCAAATCTTGACCCTATGCAGGCAGCAGCGGAATACAGAGAAAGTGTAATTGCACCTTATCGTGGTAAGTTACCAGAATCAGTCCTTGCTAATATGGAAGAACAGCTTTCTGGTTCCTGCACGGTGGAAATTGCTGCTTTTAATGAGTTTTCTAACTTTATTACCAATAAAAGCTTAGAGCAAAAATACGACCATATTCTTTTTGACACTGCACCGACGGGGCATACCCTTAGAATGTTGCAGCTTCCTTCAGCGTGGAGCAATTTTATCAGTGAAAGTACACATGGCGCATCCTGCTTAGGGCAATTATCAGGGCTTGAAAGCAAAAAGGAAATGTATAAAACTGCGGTTGAAACACTGACAGACGGCGCACAAACAACCTTAATCCTTGTAACCCGACCAGAGACAACGCCCCTTAAAGAAATAGAGCGGGCTTCTCGCGAATTGGCTGAACTTGGCGTACTCAATCAGTCTTTGGTAATCAATGGCGTATTGGCTGATTATGACGATACCATTTCGAAAAGTCTATATGACAAACAGCAAAAAGCACTTGCAGATATGCCAAAATTGTTACAATCAATCAAAGCCTACATGATTCCCTTGCGGGCGTATAATATTACGGGCATGGAGAATGTCCGGTCATTGCTGACAAAGGATAATTATGTTATCTGTGGTGAAACCATCAAAGCAGAGAGTATTCCCCATTTACAGGATGTTATTGACGACCTATATCATAGTGGCAAAAAAGTCATTTTCACAATGGGCAAGGGTGGCGTTGGCAAAACCACACTCGCCGCCGCTATCGCTTTAGGGCTTTCTGAAAAAGGCCAAAAGGTACATCTAACCACTACCGATCCTGCAGCACACTTAAAATTTGTTCTCGATGAAAACAGCAGCATTACCATGAGCCATATTGATGAACATGTGGAACTGGCACGATATCAGAATGAAATCTTATCAAAGGCACAGGAAACCATGTCGGAAGAAGATATTGCCTATATTGAAGAAGATCTGCGTTCCCCCTGCACACAGGAAATTGCCGTGTTCCGGGCTTTTGCAGAAGTAGTGGAACGTGCGGAAAATGAAATTGTTGTCATTGATACCGCCCCTACAGGACATACGCTTTTACTCTTGGATTCTACTTTGAGCTATCACAAAGAGGTTCAAAGGACACAAGGTGATATCCCGGATTCCGTAAGAAAGCTGCTGCCACGTTTGCGGAGTACTGAAACAGAGGTCATTATTGTGGCTTTACCGGAAGCTACCCCAGTTTATGAAGCACTGCGTCTGGAAGAAGATTTGAAACGTGCTAATATTGCTACAAAATGGTGGATTGTGAATTCCTCTCTTTACCATTCAAAAACGACGAATCGTATGTTAGTAGCAAAAGCCAGCAATGAAATTCCGTGGATAAATAAAATAGCAAAACACACAAACAGCAATTTTGCTTTAATCGCTTGGACTGCAGATGATATTAAGGGTGATAAGCTAAGAGAGCTATAAAAGGAGGTTTTTCATGAATAAAGAATTAAACAAACCAAAAGTGGCATTTATTTGCGTTCACAACTCTTGCCGCAGTCAAATTGCAGAAGCGCTCGGCAAACACTTTGCTGCTGATGTGTTTGAAAGTTACTCTGCCGGAACAGAAACAAAACCCCAAATCAATCAGGATGCCGTTCGGTTAATGAAGCAACTCTATCACATTGACATGGAGAAAACACAGCATTCCAAGCTACTTTCTGAAATCCCTCCAGTTGACGTCGTTGTTACCATGGGATGCAACGTTACTTGTCCCCTTCTTCCCTGCAAACACAGGGAGGATTGGGGATTGAATGATCCAACCGGTAAAAATGATAAAGAGTATATTGAAGTTATAAAACAGATCGAAAACAATTTATTATCGCTTATAAAAAGATTTGATTCTATATAACATACAAATACTAGCGCTATCCACTTCCTATTAAAACAGAGTAATGCAAGTTCTGGATATTTCAATACTTAATTTGAATGATAAGCATATTGGACTCTGAAAGAACAGCGCATGTCAATGCAAACATAAGGCAAGATAATAAAATGCCCAGCCAATGATTGTAACAAACATAGGCCGGGCGATTTTATTTATCTAACTTAGGAGAATGGGAAATCAATGATTCTCAGCGTAGATTTTCATGGCTCTGGATAAAAAGACAGATAACCCTTCCCCATAATGATCAATATTTTTTAAGAAGCGTTCGTCTTTCACATATAATTCCCCCAATCCTGCAAATGCCTCAAGTGAATAATGATAGCCAAAATTCTTGTTGAAAAATTGGTACATCTTATTCATAGCATCTTGAGCCACCAGGGAATCTGGCTCTTCAAGACGTATCTTTCCAAGCTCCAGAAACAATTCCTCCATATTCTCTGCCACCGCATTTTGTTCCCGTGGGGACAATGAGTTTATTTTTGTATTGAACTCATTTACCGCTTCCTCTCCCCAAAGGCGGCGGGCCTCCTCCTCATACGGATTATCTCCCATTACAAATCCAGCAAATTTTTCTTTCTGTGTCATTTCTTGTTCTCCCTTCCACGACCTTATGGTCTTTTCCAGCGTGTCCAGCATGGCATCTATTCGCTCTTTTTCATGCATAAGATATTTTTTCTGTAGAACAAACGCCTTGTCCCGATCAAAACTAGGGCTGGTCAACATCATTTTAATTTCTGCAAGGGAAAATCCACAGGCTTTAAAAAACAAGATCTGCTGCAGCATATCCAAATCGTTTTCTGTATATTCCCTGTAATCGTTATCCCGATTCCTGCCAGGGCTTAACAGCCCAATTTTGTCGTAATGATGAAGCGTGCGCACGCTCACACCAGTTAAAACAGCAACCTCATTGGTATTCATTGGATTCTCCTCCTTGCAGTTTCAATCATATAGTATCACGCAGCGTAGGAGTCAAGAGTATAATTTTATTTTAGTTATTGCACTTGGCTGCATCAATTGCCAGAACTACCATAAGAGCCAGGAGACTGTCCTGCCCCTCCATTACATCAATAATATAGGTATCTGCGAGGCGTAATAGCTGCTTCTCTATGATAGCTACTGTTCTTCCAGTTGAGGACAGTATACTGTAGTCCCACTCCAGAAAACTTCCTTCTACACGCCAGCCATTACAGTCAACAGAGAAAGAAGGCTTAAAGAAGGTAAACTCTTTGCGTATGGTCCCCATGGTCTGCCCGTTTATCTGGATATCAAAACAAGGAAGAAACGTTATAATACGCTCATTTAACGTTGCCATATAATTATCGAAGCGATCATATACTTCAAGTTTGTGACCCCAGGCCAGTTTTCCTCTAACCGTGTATACAGTATTTCCGTTTTCATCATAAATATCATAACTGTCAAGCCAGGAGAATAGGCGTTGTTTAAACATTAATTTCATAGTGTTTTACATTCCTTTCGTAATAATGTCACAAGTCAAATAAATATCTTATTTGCAAAACATTAGATGACTTAGATATAAAAACTGATTTTATATTTAGCAGTGCCACTGTATTCGACTACCATTACACTTTAATAGTTGCTTATTTTTTATTATAACAGATTAATAACTATTTACATAATTTCTTTAACATATCGTTTATTCAATCTATATCTTTTCCTGATACATCTGACAAAGATTTTGAATATGAAAAATCTCAATATTTATAATCCATAGCATTACATACTACACTGATAAGTTTGTAGTACTCTTACATTGGTGATTAAATTCTCAAGAATTAGCTAGTGCCATATTTCAACCAAAAATGTACCAATTACTAAAAAATGCATATTAGATATAAAGAGGTTATATAAAGATAATTATCTGACAGTTCTCTATAAATATTAGCAAGGGTACAAATATTGGATATTGTTCATAAAATATATTGGCATGATTATTTATAGGTACATGTCAGAAATATCATGAAATGGAGGATTTAATATGGCTAATAGTGCACTTCAAATAGAGCTAAATGCAGCTACTACCGTAGCTTCAGGTGCAAACGTTCTATTTGATACCATAGTCTATTTATCTGGGGGAATTACCTATAACCCGGCCACTGGTGTAATAACTTTTACAGAGGCTGGGAGGTTCGTAATCGATTGGTGGCTTGCCACTCAATCTTCTCAATCTACAAATGGGGCATCATTTGCTCTGTCATCTTCACAAGGAGATTTTCTAGAGGGAAATTCTCCTATAAAAACTGGAGAGGTCTTTGGAATTGGAATTGTCGAAGTTATAGCAGCTCCAGTTACTTTGTCACTTATAAATAATAGTGATGCAACGATTTTTTTCTCCATGATCGTTCCATTAAAAGGGACTTTAGTCATCGTAGAAGATGATCTTACAACTGGGCCTACGGGTGATACTGGACCTACGGGTGATACTGGACCTACGGGACCTACCGGTGATACCGGACTTACTGGACCTACCGGCGATACCGGGTCTACTGGGCCTACGGGACCGACTGGCAATACTGGACCGACCGGTGATACCGGGGATACCGGACCTACTGGACCATCTGGAGATACTGGGCCTACTGGAGCTACTGGACCTACTGGAGCTACCGGACCTACCGGCGATACTGGACCTACCGGCAATACTGGACCTACCGGCGATACTGGGCCTACCGGCGATACTGGGCCAACTGGACCTACTGGTGACACGGGACCTACTGGACCGACTGGCGATACTGGACCGACTGGACCTACCGGACCTACCGGAGATACTGGGCCTACCGGCGATACTGGACCTACCGGCGATACTGGACCGACTGGACCTACTGGTGACACGGGACCTACTGGACCGACTGGCGATACTGGACCTACCGGACCTACCGGAGATACTGGGCCTACCGGCGATACTGGACCTACTGGACCTACCGGCGATACTGGTCCTACTGGACCTACTGGCGATACCGGGCCTACTGGACCTACCGGCGATACCGGGCCTACTGGAACTACCGGCGACACGGGACCTACCGGCGACACTGGACCTACTGGACCTACCGGCGATACCGGGCCTACTGGACCTACCGGTGACACTGGACCTACTGGACCTACCGGCGACACTGGACCTACCGGCGATACCGGGCCTACTGGACCTACCGGCGACACTGGACCTACCGGCGACACTGGACCTACTGGACCTACCGGCGACACTGGACCTACCGGCGATACCGGGCCTACTGGACCGACTGGTGATACTGGAACTACCGGCGACACTGGACCTACTGGACCTACCGGCGACACTGGACCGACTGGACCTACCGGCGATACCGGGCCTACTGGACCTACTGGTGATACTGGACCTACCGGCGATACCGGACCTACTGGACCTACCGGCGATACCGGACCTACTGGACCGACTGGACCTACAGGCGATACTGGACCGACTGGACCTACAGGCGATACTGGACCTACCGGCGCTACCGGGCCTACTGGACCTACAGGCGCTACTGGACCGACTGGCGACACTGGGCCTACTGGACCGACTGGTGCTACTGGACCGACTGGGCCGACCGGCGATACTGGACCGACTGGGCCGACCGGCGCTACTGGACCGACTGGGCCGACCGGCGCTACTGGGCCTACTGGACCGACCGGCGATACTGGACCGACTGGGCCTACCGGCGATACTGGACCGACTGGACCGACTGGTGCTACTGGACCGACTGGGCCGACCGGCGATACTGGACCGACTGGGCCGACCGGCGCTACTGGGCCTACTGGACCGACCGGCGATACTGGACCGACTGGGCCTACCGGCGATACTGGACCGACTGGGCCGACCGGCGCTACTGGACCGACTGGTGACACTGGGCCGACTGGACCTACCGGCGATACTGGACCGACTGGGCCGACCGGCGATACTGGACCGACTGGACCGACTGGACCCACAGGCGATACTGGGCCCACTGGACCTACCGGCGATACTGGACCGACTGGACCGACTGGCGATACTGGACCAACTGGGGCAGGTGTAACAACTTTTGGTTTCGCCTATCAATTAGCAACTCTTGTAGATGCTACCGTTGTCGGAGGCGCAGATGTTCCGTTTAGCAATAATGGTCCTTTGGCTGGAGTTACCCACACTGCGGGAACAACCACGGTAACGGTTCCAACAGCCGGCGTCTATCAGATTGATTATTATGTCAGCATTACAGCTGGTATAGGCTCGGCAATCGCAATTGCAGTAAATGGTACCGTAGATCCTTCAACTACTGTTTCAGCTCTTGTAGCTGTTGGAGAAATCTCAGGTACCGCAATGCTTACTTTAGCTGCAGGTGATGTACTGACTCTGAGAAATAACTCTGCTGTGCCATTGACATTAACTCTTGCACCAAGTGTAGGAGCTCAGTTTAACGTCATAGCTTTAGGTTAATTTAATTAAAAGCTGGGCACTAGCCGAACATAATCGGTTAGTGCCTAGCTTCAATTGTACATTTTTATGTTTACTTAATTAGGATTGAATAAGACTAACGAGAATAAACAACAACGGAATATACATATACGAGATAAACTCTTGTTTTTCTGTCTAGACCATAACAGTGGTCACAACAAGTAAAACGAAAACCAATAAATTTAATACCACAGATACCAACGCCCCAATTCCAGCAGCCTTGGCAGACTTTGGATTTGTGGTTTTCCAAACCAAGAATAAAATCAGACCTACTAGCGGAATAAAGAAACCTAAAACAGACCACCAGTTGCTTCCCTGCTGTACATTTTCTACATCTACTCTTTGCTCAATTGTACTCTCCATACTCTATTTCACCTCTCAATAATATAGACAATAAAGTTCCGCCTATATTATAAAACAAAAATCGACAAAAATTACTGTCATGTAATCATTTGCAGCTTTCATGTAATAATTAGCATCATTTCATTAAAAAAGAAGCCGTCCCGCTACAAAAAAAGCAGATCCGACTTCTTTATTACTAATCCATTTTTTTCTCACACCACGCTTCCAGCACGCACTCCCCACATTTTGCCTTCCTTGCAGTGCAAACTGCCCTTCCATGGTAAATCAACTGAAAATTAATCCGGTTCCAGTGTTCCTCTTCCAAAACATCTTGCAACTCCAGCTCAACTTGTACTGGATCTTTTCCAGTCGCCCAGCCCAGACGTCTGGATATTCGGAATACATGGGTATCAACCGTAACTCCTGGAATTCCATAGGCATCGGAACGATATAAGGTTGCAGTTTTCCTACCTACTCCAGCCAGGCATAGGAGTCCTTCCATATCCTCTGGAACTTCTCCACCGAACTCTTCCATAATCTGCTGACAGCATTTCTTCAAATTCTTCGCCTTATTTTTATAAAGACCGATGGAACGGATCGCATCTTCAATTTCGTCCAGAGACGCTTCCGCCATATTTTCTGCATTAGGAAACCGGTTGAATAACTGAGGCAACACCTCTTCCACCTGTTTGTCCGTACTCTGTGCACTTAGCATAATGGCTGCTAAAAGCTGCCAGGGCTGTTGGTGATAGAAACTCTCCTTTGTCACACCATAAATTTCATCCAATTTAGCAAGAGACTTTTTTATATGCTCCCGATTTATCTCTTCCGTTATCATGTGTACTTTCCTCCTGCATCTAATTGCAGATTTATTTTTTAATTTCCCCAGGTTCAAACAGGCGTATGGTTCCATATTCCCCATCATATCCAGGGTTGCATATTACCTTTTTCGCCCTAAGACGGGTAATGCCTTCGGCAATCCATTCACCGGAAATCTTTCTTATTTCCTCTATTGGTACGGTTCTTAAAATTGAAAATTCGGTTCCTAAGGATGTTATCAATTCCTCGTACTGGTTCTGGACCCGTTTACTGGCAAGGGTATAACCTGTGGATGCCGCAACGACCTCCAAAAGTGGTACCAAACTCTCGAATGGCTTTCCTCCTGAAAGTACAATTTCATCACTCCTGTCAGCTAGCTGATCAATCCGATGAGATACCCCTGTGGTCAGTTTCCTGCCGCAAACCGGACATTTTCCATCGTATTGCTGCGCCTGAGCAGGGGAAAGACAAAGATTGCATTTTCTATGACCATCATAATAATACTTTCCCTCTTCCGGAAAAAATTCAATGGTTCCTTCCAATCCGATTCCTGTATTGATGGCTTCAGATAATCCTTGATAGGATAAATCAATATTCATAAGATTGGCTTCTCTTCCCATCTTTGAGGGAGAGTGAGCATCCGAATTGGATAGAAGCTGAAACCGATCCAAAGCGGACAGCCTCCGGATCATGGTGGGATCGGACGAAAGTCCGGTTTCCAGAGCATGGATGTGCGGCGTTAAATCTTCAAAGCATTCCTCGATGGTATCAAAACCGGAGAATGCCCCAAATAAGGAGAAATGAGGCGTCCAGATATGGGCTGGGAAAAATATGGCTTCAGGGCATGAATCTAAAGCCATTTCCAACAGATCACGACAATCTAATCCCAGAATAGGTCTACCGTCAGAATGAAGATTGCCTACGGTCTCCAGCTTCGTAGAAAGACGTTCTGCTGCTTCTAATCCAGGAAGTAAAATGACACTGTGAACCTTTCTCACCTTTCCATTCTTCTTATATATGGTACTGATTTCTCCAGAAACAACAAACCTCGGTGTCTTTGATTCCGGTCGGTATCCTGAATCCAGGCAGTATTCTTCTTTTAATTGGTATAGTCCTTCTTCCGCTGGAATCAGTTTATCCTTTAACTCTTCACGCCAAGCCCTGTGGGTAAAGTCTCCGGTTCCCAATATATCAATTCCCTTTCGCCTTGCCCATAGGTCAAGATATTCCGGTGTACATTCCTTGCTGGTTGCTCTGGAATAGTGGGAATGAATGTGTAAATCTGCTATATACATTTTATCACCTGCTTTTCTATAGAGAAAAGGGGCATCATCTGCCCCTGTGCTTCTCCTTTTTTTTATGCTGCTTCTGCTCAAACTGAAGCTGTTTCCTGGCTTCCTTTTTATCTCGTGCCAATTCTTTTCGCTCCTGTTTTACTTCCTCTTGCTGTAATTTCATTGTTCAGACTCATTTTCCGTCCGGACTACCAACCGGATCTTCATGGCAAATACCACAAGCTGTGTTTTTATCTTTGTAAGCATATTATAACATGACTGTATTTTTGAGGGAAGACCCATCTTCTTCCTCGATTATTATCAAATTTGACTCTATAAATTTTTTATGCTAGGATATGCCTATCAATTAGGAGAAAGGATTTTTCAGATGAATATTATGAATTTAATGCAATTAAAGGAAGCTTGGGGCGTTTTTAAAGAAAATCATCCTAAATTCCCCTTGTTTTTAGATGCGGCTTCCAGAAGCGGCCTTAAAGAAGGAAGTGTGATAGAGATTAATATCACAACACCAGAAGGAAAAACTCTCGCCACCAACCTAAAAATAAAAGACTCTGACCTTAAGCTTTTTGAACAGTTAAAAGCTTCCTTTAAATAAGGACTCCTCTGTAAAAACCATTGTTGTATTTACCAAAATATGGTACAATGAACCAACCATAATGGTAAAAAGCTTCGCAGGCCATTTTGCTGTGCCTGCGAACTACAACAGGAGGATTAAAACGGAATGAAACATTCTATAAAAATATTTACCGTTGCATTACTTCTGTCCCTCTTTATGACATCGTCAGCCTTTGCCGGAACCTGGAAAGAGGATTCTAACGGATGGCGATGGCAGGAAAAAGAGCAACTATCCCCGGTTTCTTCTTGGGAATGGATTGATTCTAATAAAGACGGAATGGCAGAACGTTATTATTTCGATGAAAACGGTTATTTACTCACGAATACCACCACGCCCGACGGCTATACAGTCAACGAAGCTGGAGCCTGGGTGGCTGACGGTATCGTAAGACAAAAGGCAGCTAACCCTGCCGCCGCTTCTACTGCAAAAAAAGAAGGAAAGGAACTCTATTTTAATGCCATCCAAAAGAGTTCTGAATTAACCGGCCTAGATGTTAGCGGTGACATACATATGAGCCTTACTTATTCTGATATGGAGATTCCTATTTCTATGAAGCTGGGTTTAAAATACCATGACATCAATACTCCAAACATGGAATTTCTTTCTGAGTCAGCGATGCAGATGTTGGGAACAAAGGATTCTCACCAATCCTTTTATACGAATGGTACCTACTATTCCAACGGAGGCGCCAATAAAAAGTATCAGATGAAGATTGGCCATGAAGATATGACGAAAAACCTGACTCTTGGCGGACTGACCGGTCAGTTTTGGGCATTTATAGACAATGTTCAGATTGCAGATAACGAATCAGGTGGTAAGACTCTCTTATATGCCAGTAGTGGAGAAGGAATGGAATCATATCTTAGCAACATCAATAACCGAATATGGCCATTGCTAAATGAGCTGGACTATAAGATAGACGGAATAAGCGGTAAAGCATTCCTTACACCGGAAGGATATTTTTCAAAGGAAGACATCACCGTGTACATGACAGTGGATGAAGATGATGACACTGCTGGATTTACCATGAACATCAGACTGGACTACAACAATCCAGGTCAAACGGTTGCCATCTCGTTTCCTTCTACGGAAGGATATGAAGTAGTCGTTTACTAGAGAGAAAAAGAGTGGAAACCATGAGCCTCCCCCAAAAGTCAGACCTAAAAATCTAACATTTGGAGGGAGGTTTTTTACGAAAAAAAGTACCCTTCCGTTCCAAGAAAAACCAAAGAGCACTACATATTAAGATACAGTCCATGATTGGGATGAGTATGGCTACGGCGATATGATTGTTAATTCGGCATATTCAAGTCTTTAGCTTGGACATAAGATTCTTTGTGAATATGTTTCAAAGATACCGAATTCATGCTTACCCCATCAGGCCATCTCTTTCCCTTCGGTTAATTCTTTTTTCTATTCTGATTTTTTATATTTTGTTAAAAATAGTGTTGGTATTATAGCAATCACTGTAAAACCAACGGACCACCAAAAGGCAACATTATATGCACTTGTAACAGCTTGTATATCAGTTACGGAATGGCCGGATAGCTGATGCTCTACAATAGTTGCAAGTATCGCAGATCCGAATGCACTGCCGATTGTCTGTAATATCCTCGTACCAATACTGGCGTGAGGAATCTGATCTTTGCTTAATCCCACATAGGAGGAAACCATAATTGGAATGAACACTCCGCCCAGACCCGCTCCCCGTATTAGTAGTGCCACAGCTAACAGGACTTGACTTGTTCCGGAATTCGCAAAGGCGAATGGCAGTGTACCTATTGCAGTGATTACGAGGCTTACCAAGACTATTGGGCGCGCTCCTATGCGGTCGGTCAATTTTCCCATCTGACTTCTCGTCAATAACATACCAATTCCTTGAGGAAGCAACAAGAGGCCGGCAAACAAAACGTTTTCGCCATGCACCTGCTGATAATATAATGGCAGAAGAAGCATTCCTCCGTTTGTGATGATACCCGACATGAAAAGCAAAATGGTTGAAATGGAAAAATTGCGTGATTGAAACAGATGCAAGTCAAGCACTGGCGAAATCTTCGTGCGTAAGGCGTAGACAATAAACGCGGCCATCAGCATTAATCCGATAAATGCAGGAACAAACACTGCACTGCTGTTTAGTCCACCATGAGATGCTATTTGTGCAATTCCATAAATGAGTGAGGCAAATGCGGGAGATAACAGCAGAATGCCGACAATGTCAAGGGGCTGTTTCTCGTCGGAGGGGCCGTCCTTTGGTATTCCCCACAAGGCTAACAATAAGGCGATAATGGTCACCGGAATATTAACATAGAAAATCCAACGCCAGCCTAAGCTGTTCACAATAATTCCGCCTAACACCGGACCAAGAATCGGTGCCAGCATCATGGGTATGCTAGTAATGGAAGCCATACGTCCCATATTACGGCCACCAGATAGTTGAAAAAGCATGGTTGTCATAGTTGGCATCAATAAACCTGCGCCGATTCCCTGCAGAAGCCGGAACCCGATCAGGAAACCTATATTCTGTGACAGCGATGAAAGAATGGAACCCGCAAGAAATAGTGCCAGAGAAAATTGATACAGCCGCTTGCCACCAAAACGATTCATAGCCCAGCCCGAAATTGGTACAGCCATGGCCATCGCCAGCACATATCCCGTAATGACCCACTGGATGACTGAAACAGTGCTTTTTAAGTCACCTGCTAAGGTTTTTATGGCCACATTGACCATGGTCGAATCTAATAAGGGCGCCAGAGCCCCAAACACTAAGATTAATGATACTTTAAGCAGGACCGGGTCAAGCTTTTCATTCTGAGGTTTTGAATCGTTTACCTTATTTTTTGCCATATTAGAGCCTCCTTTTTATAGGATCTTTTATAGAACTTTCAAAAACGTCAGGCAAAAGTATGATTCTGCCTATACATGGTTGTATCTCGTTCTTATAAAGACCTTTTATTAAACAACAACTTGTTGTATCATAATACTATAACAATTTTTGACGCTACATCAACCGACAATCATGGGGGACTTGTCGGTTTTTTAGGAGTCGATGGAGGAACATTCTATGAACAAGCAGCCTGAAATTACTATGCAAACAAGAAAAAATTTAATAGATGCGTTCTGGCAAATATACTGTGAAAAACGAATCGAAAAAATCACAATAAAAGATATCACAACTAAGGCGGGTTACAACAGAGGTACATTCTATGAATATTTTATCGATATCTACGATGTGCTAGAGCAAATAGAAGCTTCCATTTTACCGGATTTGGAAAAGCACAAAGTCATCATGATAGATACGAATGCTCAACTGCCGCTCAAACATCTTATCGAGGTGTACAGCCGAAACAAAAAGTACTTTGTTATCCTATTAGGAAAAAACGGAGATCCCGCATTTCATGAAAAGCTTAAAAACGTATACAAAGCATTGTTGCGACCGCGCCTTCAATCACTCAGTTCGGATGACTTTATATTGGAATGCACGTTGGAATGTGCGGTATCCGCTTTGATCGGTGTGATGACATATTGCTTTACGCAGGAAGAAGACCCCGATATCCCAAAGATGGTGCAGTTTCTGGAGAACCTTATAAATGGTGGGTATAATAAAATAGTCAATCTGATATTTTAAACTATTTAAACAATCATTCTTTTTTATTTTAATGGTAGTGATAGATGAATGAGTTTTCCCGATTGGTGCAGCCGCTTTTATTCGCTATTTCTTTACAACCCACAACAATTTTAAAATTACCATAGCAATCTCAGGAAACATTTCAAGTATATCAACTTGTTTTCCTTTATCTTTTGTCAGGCTATACCCAAGTACAACGCCAGTAAGTCCACCGCCTATAACAACCACCTTTCGCAGGGCCGCACAGAAAAGAAGAAGCCCAGCAGAAAATGCTGAGCTGATAAATAACTTGTCGTTTACCATATAATTTTATTATAATTGGAGGTTTTTCATATTGCTATAAGTTTTATACCTTCCCCCTGTATAGCAGGGGGTTTATGCCTTTGACCGCTGCTGATATCGTATGCTGATCACAAAAAGAATAGGGAATATGATTGCTGCCAAAATTCCCACTTTAAGATTATTTTCAAAAATTCCAGAAACCTGACCGACTAACGTAGGGCCTGTGGAGCAGCCTAAATCTCCAGCTAGAGCAAGAAATGCAAACATAGCAGTTCCCCCTCCCCGCATAGAAGCTGATGCCATACTAAAGGTTCCTGGCCACATAATACCTACTGACAGACCGCATATTCCACATCCAATTAACCCCAGTGCTGGATGGGGAGACAGTGAAATCAGCAAATAAGAAGCAATGCACAAGATTCCGCTATACGTCATCATCTTTTGTAAATCTATTTTTTCTCCATACTTTCCGTACAATGCTCTTGAAGTCCCCATCATAGCTGCAAAGAACATAGGACCAGCAAGGTCACCCACGGCTTTTTTAACCTTGAGTCCTTCCTCTGCAAAGGCCGAAGCCCATTGGCTGACTGCCTGTTCACCAGCTCCTGCACAAACCATCAGTATCATAAAGATCCAGAAAATCTTTTTTCCAATCAGCGTCCGAAAGGAAATTCCTTCATTCTCTTTTACCAGAGGTGCAATTGGAACTTTAAAGAAAGAGATCATGTTGACCAATGGAACCACTGCCCATAACAGGGCCAGTATTCTCCAATTTTCCACTCCCAGCAAAACGAAAAATATGGTGGAAATCAAAACAACCCCAACATGGCCCCAGCAATAGAAGGAATGCAGCATACTCATGGCTTTTTCCTTATTATTTGTTGGACATGCCTCGACTACCGGACTAACTAAGACCTCTAAAAGTCCTCCTCCCGCGCCGTAAATCATGACTGCTAAAAGAAGACCAATCCAGGGATTTGAAAATAAGCCTGGAAGCAGAGCCAAGGAGATTAGACCAATTGCACATAGTGCTAGAGCTGTGATCATGGAAATCCGATAACCAACCCGATCAATGACTCCTGCTGATATAAGATCCACGAGTAGCTGTATACCAAAATTAAAGGTGACAAGCAAGGCAATCTTTGACAATGAGATGCCATACTCTTTTTCAAACGTAAGAAACAGAAGCGGTACAAAATTGTTAATGATTGCCTGAACAATGTAACTGGTAAAACAGGCACGAATGGTTTTATTATAATCCTGACTCATTCCCTTTCCTCCCAAATCTCATTTGTTGTATTATATCGCATAACAAAATATGATTCTTGCAAATTATGGCCAATTTATGATATAATCGAGCCATTCTTTAAAAGGAGAACCATTTATGCAAAGCACAAAAATACGGACAGATGAATCCATGATGGAGCTAGTCTCCCATGGAACAAAGGGTTTTCCTTTTCAGTACTATTATGAAGATGTTGGGAAATTTGATAACAGGTGCATTGACTGGCACTGGCACAGAGAGTTTGAACTAGTTTCTGTTACAAAGGGCATCGTACAATGCTCGATTGGTAACATCAGTCACATTTTAGAAGACGGGGATGGACTTTTTATTAATTCAGGAGTTATACACCGGTTCGCTTCCGCAGGTAGCGCTGTGATTCCTAACCTGGTATTTTCACCAGAGTTTATGGCACCAGAGGGCAGTCTGATCCATGAGAAGTACATATCTCCCTTTCTCTCTTCGGGTATATCTCATGTTGTTTTAAAATCATTCATTCCCTGGCAGAAAAATATTCTTAATCATCTTCTTTTGCTTAACAGCACATGTGAAGACAAAGAATCCGCTTGGGAATTAAAGACTTTCACCTTGATTAGTCAGGTCTGGAAGGAATTATATGAGCACCGGAACGAACTGGTTACTATGGATAATACCGGAACCAACCGTATATCCCAATCCCGTTTCCGACGTATGACCTTGTTTATTGAGGAAAATTACAGAAGGCGGCTGACCTTAGATGACATTGCTGCATCTGTAGGAGTCAGCAAGCGAGAAGCATTACGCTGTTTCCAATGTTCGGTTCCCTTATCACCGATAGAATACCTTAACAAATACCGATTGAAACAAGCTTCCAACCTCCTTCTTTATACCAGCCACTCTATTACTGAAATAGCGGAGACTACTGGATTTGAGAGTACCAGCTATTTTGACCGGCTATTTAAAAGAGAATTTCGTACGACCCCAAGAAAGCATAGAAATGCTTCAAAAGACCAGACAAAGGGTATGGTTGATTAGAAAAAGATGATATAGAATAATAGGCTCCCCTTACCGCCCGCAGTTATTGGGATTTATACTGTTTGGGACAAGAGGAGCCTATTAGATTAGGGTGCCTTTTTTGCATTCATTTTAGGATCCATTAAGAGACAGTCATTTATTGATCGAATTGACTGCTTTATGGCACCAGAATTGGTCGTAAAATAAATCCTATCAAAAAGAATAGAAAAAAGTAAATAAGGACCAAAAGAAAGCAAATTTCTCCTGCCAACCGGAATTTAAACACACTGATTCCCTTGGTCCATTTATAAAAATAATATGAAATTAATACAATTCCAAATGTACCCAACAAGATTGGCAGCCAGGCCATTATAAGAAAAAGAAGATTCATGGTTTTACTCCCAAAAAACATACTCCTCTTATCTTCTCCTTTTTTCCTTTACTTATGAGTAAGGCTTTTTTAGAATTGTTTTTTCTCCATAATTTTCACAGATATACTATAAGAGATCACATAAGCCACAATACAAATACATGCTGTTATTCCAAAAAGATAAATAGGATTGATGGTATCTATCCGATCAATTACTTCAATCATACTCATACCAAATAACTTCCCTATTTTTGACAAACCAAACACTGCTGCAAAAGCTACAGCCGTCACTCCAATAAAAGCAATCCTTCCCTTCTCGGCTCCAAATTTAAACTGGATCGGAAGATTAACTGCGCAAAATAGTTGTATCATAAAAAGATACATGAGAGCAGTCGCAAAGATTGGTCCCATATCCAAATCCTTTGTAATCACTGATTTTAAGAGGACTGCTAGTAAAAACACAATCCAAACCGTAACGCTTATAAGGATGCCAAAACCATACTTCTCTTTCACATAATCTTTTCTGGTAAAAGGAAGGGTAAATAAAAACGAATAACCATTTTCGAACTCATCGTAGCTCATCGTAGTAAAGGTAAACATCATAGCCAGTAAGGTCATATAGCCAATCAAATATCCCGGATTAAAATTAACAAACATCATAAGCCCACAAATCATTGCGAATAAGATGTAAAACTTCGCTTGGTTTTTTAGTAAAATCAAATCCTTTATAAATAAACCTTTCATAATCGCTCACCTCGAATCATTAATGTGAGAACTTCATCAATCGTCCCTTTTTCCATCACCAAATCAGGATATTTATGGACATAAAAGTCCTTATGGTCCGTCAAACACCGATAGCCGTATGCTTCCTTATAGCGCCTTATGATATGCTGATGATCTAATTCTTTATATTGCTCATTTGTCGTCTTTAGCAGACCATAGCGGTCAAGGAGTACATCTGTCTCCTCGTGGAGAATGATTCTTCCTTGATCAATTAAGTAAACATCGTCACAAAGTGTCTCCAGATCCTTTGATATATGAGAGCTAATCAATATGGAGCGATCCCCCTCTTGCATGTAGGATCTGATATAATCGAGAAGCTCATCTCTGGCTATTACATCAAGTCCCGCGGTTGGCTCATCTAATATAAGTATTTTCGCATGATGGGACATAGCCACAATCAATTTCAGCTTTGCTTTCATGCCTGTCGAGAAATTTTTAATCATCTTATTAAAAGGAAGATTTCCTTCCTTGCACTTTTGTTCGAATCCTTCTTTATCAAACTTTTTATATAGATTCTTTAAAATGACAGTAAGATTTGAAATGGTAAGATAACCGCTAAATCCGGAATCATAATGAACCACCCCAATCTCTTCCCTGTCTTCTGCGGTCAGATCTTTCAGTTCTTTATTAAAAATCTGAATTCCCCCTCCATCCACAGAGATCAGTCCTAAAGCAGATTTAAATATTGTCGTCTTTCCTGCCCCATTCAGACCTACCAATCCTGTAATGTATCCTGTACGCAGCTCCAAAGAACAGTCCAGACTATATCCGTCATATCGTTTCTGTACGTTTTCCAATTTAAGCATCATAGTCAATCCTCCAAAATGATACGAAACATTTCTGTTATATCCTCATCGCTCATGCCACAACTGCGGCCTTTGCGTATGGCTGTCTCTAAATCCAATTCCACTTCTTTTCGTTTCTCCTCCAGTAATAGGCCTTGATTTGTGCAGGCTACGAAGCTTCCTTTGCCATGTACGGTAATGACAAAGCCCTCCTGCTCCAATACATCATAAGACTTTTTTACGGTCAAAGCGCTGACTCTCAACTCCTTAGCCAGACTGCGCACCGATGGAAGAGGCTCACCTTCCTTTAATTGGCCGTCCATAATCAAACCTTTAATTTGTACCACCGCCTGCTCATAGATTGGCTGCATGGATGAATTATTTATAATGATTTTCACAACATCCCTCCTATGCAAACAGCATATAACAGTTGGCGTAAAATGTCAACTGTTATATGCTGTTTATCATAAACTTTATGAATTTATTGATTTTATTTTACTTTTTAAGATGAAACTGGAAAATTAGATTTCTAAGGGACTGGGCCTGACCGGTAAGTTCTTCACTGGAAGCAGAATTCTCTTCTGCTGTCGCTGCATTCACTTCTACTACCTGAGATATCTGTCCAATTCCGCTATCAATCTGTCTGGCTGATATTGCCTGATCCTTTGAAGCAGAAGCTATACTTTCCACTTTCTTCATGATAACTTCTGTTCTGTCAACAATAATGCCTAATCCCATTGCCGTTGTATCTGCAATCACAGCTCCCATCTCCACTGCCTCCAGGGAGTTTTCAATCAGCTGCGTGGAGGTCTTTGCTGCGTTGGTACTCTGACTTGCTAGTAAGCTAACCTGATTTGCTACTACAGAGAATCCTTTTCCTGCTTCACCGGCTCTGGCGGCCTCTATTGATGCATTTAAGGCAAGAAGGTTTGTCTGGGAAGCGATATCATTGATGGTATTAATGATCTTATTAATCTCCTGGGAGGTGGTTCTAATTACCTCCATGGCACGTACCATCTCCTGCATATTTTCATTTTCCATAATAATATTCTTTGTCACATTGGTCATCTCATCGCTGATTTCAACTGCATTCTGTGCATTCTCTGAAATTCTTCCAGACATGTCCGTAATGGTATCTGACAGATCCTTAACGATGGCCGCCTGATTGGCTGCGCCTTCAGCCAATGTCTGAGCAGAGCCTGAGATCTGAACAGAGCCCATGGAAACCTCATCGGAAACCTGGCTGATATCTCCCAAACTTTGGGAAATCTTGCTGGTAAATAATTTAAGGGATTTCTCTATATTTCTGAAATCTCCTAAGAACTCATTTTTAAAGTTCACATTGAAATTACCGGTAGCCATGCTGTCCATGACAGAATCAATATCCTCAATATAAGATGCAATCTTTTGCATGGAAACTCTTAAGCTTTCAGCTACTCGCCCAATCTCATCTCCGGACTCGTAGGTGATTTGTGTATGAAGATTTCCTTCTGCTATATCTTTAGACGCTACTTCCAGCTCTCTTAATGGAACTACAATACTTGACGTGAGACGTCTTCCCATAACAATGGCTGTAACCAGTGAAATGATAGAAAAGATTGCGAGAAAGATGGATGCTATGTTTTCTACCCTTTGACTTGTCTCGTATTTTAGTAAAGCATCTTTATCGGATTTAGTTCCTGTACTATCCAGTGCATCTGCAAGCGCTTCTGAGGAAATATCAAAATCTGAATTATAATAACTAATCGCCTCTTTGATCTTACCAGCTTCTACAAATTCAACCAGATGATACGTATCTTCCTTGAATTTGCTTAATGCGTCTGCTAAATTCTGTCCCGTTTGTCCATCATTTAAGTTGGTTTTGATTACATTTATGTAGCCATCGATCTTGCCAAATCTCTTGTCAAAATCTTCTTTTTCCTCTGCTGTAACCGCAGGGTCATTTGATATAACTGCCCACAGAATTCGTTTATTAATGGTCTGGACATCTTTTCGGATTTCCATCTGTTTTTTTGTTGTCTCATATTGTACGTTATAGAAGGTAGTGAAATTATTACCTATAATACGAAAACTCACGAGTGAAAATACTGAAGAAAGAAAAATAATAAAAACCAGAACTGCAAATACCAGAATTAAGCGACGGGAAATCTTAAGTCTATTGCTTTTTTTCATAGGTGCTCCCCCTTTTATCCTAGGATAATGAATTTATAAATATAGTTTAATTATATCAACTATCTGCCATATTTCAACATATTTTGCATAATATAACAATTCTTTAAGGTAGTATCGTTTTTACAACGAAATCCATAGGAAAAACATTTGATTGCATTAACATTCTGTAAGATTTTGACAAATATTATATAAATTTCTAACTATTTTATCTTAGAGGAAATAACGCAAAAAGACCGGAGCTGATCCATATTGGATTTCGTGCTCCGGCCTCTTATCTATCATGATCCCGACTCATATTCAAAACTTACGTTATCACTAGCCAAATCAAAAATTAGTTTATCTCCTTTATAAAGAAGAAACCTTCCACGGTGCAAATGTCCTTCTTTAATATAGCGTGTCATTCCTCCCTTATCCGGGGCAAGTAGCTTATGACTAAAGGTGGGCTCTTTTGTCTTTCCCTGATTGCTTAAATAAACCTTCAAGCAATACTTTCCCTGTTTTATGACAACCGACGTTCTTCTTTTACAAATTACCTTTACACCAAGATAAGTCGCAAAGCGATATTCTCTTCCTTTATAATGGATGACGCAAATGCAGCCTTGAAAACTTCCACCCATAAACGGAATACTGGCGACAGACACCATAACAGAAGCTGGCTCCTTAAACTGGTTGCATTGCATCCACAGATAACTGTCCGGAAAGGATCTTCCTCGATCTCCTTCGATATACCCTCTTTCCCCTTCAAAGTCCAGCACCGTTCCATTTATTATCACTTTTCCATGAAGCGTATGGGCCATGCTAATCACTTCATGCCTGCATTCCATAAAAGGCACCAGTTCAAAGGGACCCATGATGGAATAACGGAGGGGACTTATGGGACCATAATGTATAATGCCATGAATGGAAATGTCCTGAGATTGGATATTCAAACGAATCCCCCGGTGAGAAAATACATTTCGTCCAAGCATGATCCTGCTTTGCCTTTTATCAACCAAATAATCATCTTCCGAAAATTCCAGATAATAGGAAGTCTCATTCCAAATGACCTGGAGAAACGGGTGCCTAGTCCCATCCTCCTCCACACTGACTCCGGGAATCAGTGCCAGAACGCTATTCTTATTCTGATGTTTAAAGTACCAGCCTTCAAAAAAGGCAAAGTTAGCAGTTTTATAAAAGGAGGTCACACAAGAATCTCTTAAACTGTCTCTAAGCAAAACAGTTCTTGTCTTTATCTGTTTATTTAACCGTTTTATTTCACCCATGCTTTCTGGTCTTTTTTGCATAGAACACTTTTTATCATACGGCATTTGTCCTCAGTCTCCCATCTGTTGAAATTTCTATATCATTTTAAGCATAGGGTTACCAAAATTTATGATCTGTAGTCAGCTTATGGGCTGAAAATCATATCAAATATTAATTTGTAAGAAATCGATAAAAAAGAAGCCTCACTGGCATATGTTTCATAAACCAATGAGACTTTATACTTAAATTTCTTTTAAAATTTTATCTGTATATTCTTTTATTATTTCTGCGGAGCTTTTGAACTTTTCCAGCTCTTCCTTGGTCATGTGTATCTCAAGAATATCTGCTGCTCCGGTCCTGTTAAGTATGGTAGGTACTCCGGCATAAACACCTTCCTGACCATATTCTCCTTCTAACAGAGTGGAAACGGGTATGATTCTGTTCTCATCGTAAAGAATTGCTTTAATAATTCCAGCGCAGGTGGTGGCAATACCATAATAAGTAGTTCCTTTTCTTTGGTAAATCTCCCAGCCCTCTCTTACGGTCTTCTTTACAATCTCATCAAGATCTACATCTCCAAGCATGTCTTTATTGTCTTGAATAATATCTTGAAATGGTTTTCCAGCTACTGTTACGGTGGACCATGGTACCATCTGAGAATCTCCATGTTCTCCCATAGAATAGGCATAAATACTTCTTGGGTCAACATTCACCAACTCAGCAATAAAATTCTGCAGTCTAGATGTATCAAGAGCACTTCCTGTACCGATAACCTGATTTTTGGGAAGCCCTGATAAATGATGCACGTAATGAGCCATAATATCAACTGGGTTTGAGACAACGATAAAAATCCCGTCAAATCCACTTGCCATAATTGGGTCTACGATGGTTTTTACTATCTTTGCACTAACTTCCAAGGTATCAAGCCTGGTTTGCCCTTTCTGAGGCGGTGCTCCGGCAGTAATTACAATAATGTCTGCATCACCGCAATCTTTGTAACTTGCAGTCCGTACCTTTACGTTGCGGTCTAAATACTTGATGGTGTCACGGAGATCCATAACTTCTCCAAGTGCTCTCTCTTCATTAATGTCTATCATCAGGATCTCATCACAGATCCCCTGGGTCACAAGGCTAAATGCAGTGGAAGAACCTACTAAGCCGCAGCCAATAATGGCTATTTTTGATGTTTTTATCTTCATGAGTCGATTCCTTCTTTTTGTTTAGAGTCATGATTATCATAACTCAAAAACAGATTTTTATCAAAGGATTTTTCTACAGATGTTCTAATATCCCTTCCAGCTTCTTCGCTGTGGTATTTAACTCACTGATGGAATTGACTATGGTTTTAAATTCCTGGGTTTCTTCAATGAAGATATTGTTTGATTCGGTGATTTTGCTGTTTATGGCAGTGATAGAGGCATTGATGCTCTTTAAAACTGTATCAATCTGACCGATGGAATCGTTGGTTGATGCAGACATCTTTCTGATCTCTCCTGCTACCACGGTAAATCCTCTGCCAGCTTCTCCTGCTCTTGCAGCTTCTATGGCCGCATTCAGGCCCAAAAGATTGGTCTGAGTGGAAATATCCTTTACAAAGTCCAAAATGCCATCGGTATTTCTTGTGCTTTCATTTGCTTCATTTACCTTTACTGATATTTCAGCATTCATATTTTTTAACTGTTCGATGCCAGTGGATACGCTTTTTGTTGATCCTTCAATTTGAGTAATTCCAGTAGATAAGCTATTAATCATGCTGACCAGATTATTTCTTCTCTCCAGACTTTTTCCAAGAGTCAATACACCGATTACTTTTCTTCCCTTATCAAAAATAGGAACGGCATAAGATTTAAATGGAATTCCATAAACCGTAGCAGGAACATCCATAACTGTCACTCTCCCACTGTTAAGGGTCTCTCTGATTGCACCTCCGACGGGTATTAAATCTCCTGCTTGTGTAGTAAATCTTAACTGATTTCCGTTCTCAATTAATATAAATTTTTGTGTGTCAGTCAATGCGAACGCCACATCATCCTCAAATAAATTGGATAAAAATGGGATTACCTCATAAAATGAATTTAATAACTGGTGTGTTGTATTCTGATCGTACATAATAACTTCCCCCTTCATTTGTCAAACCGTCTTATGTAATTATCTAGACAGATACTCAAATTTTATCATCTGTAAAATAATTCTATTTTATTATATCCTTAGTGGTATGTCAATGCGAAGGGCTACAAGCTTTGGATTATTTATCTATAAATTCAGCAAAATGTAACATTATTTTAAAGAAAGAACGATCCATCTTATGAAAATGTAAAAATATTTACTTGGCAGACTTCTGCCCATAGTATGAGTTAGCTCCATGTTTTCTCATATAATGCTTATCAAGAAGCTCTTTTGGCGCTGGTTTCACTTCAGGGTTAATCTGTTCACACCTTGCTGCCATCTTCGCCACTTCCTCCAAAACCACACTATGATGAACTGCCTCTTTTGCATTCTTCCCCCAGGCAAATGGCCCGTGGTTTTTGCACAGGCAGGCAGGAACTGCCATATAATCCTTATCAATATAATACTCTGTGATCAGTCGTCCCGTATTCATTTCATAGGCACCGTTTATTTCCTCTTCACTCAGACAGCGAAGACATGGGATTTCGCCGTACATATAATCTGCGTGAGTAGTGCCGTAACAGGGAATCCCTCTTCCTGCCTGTGCCCAACTCGTTGCCCAGGAAGAATGAGTATGTACCACGGCTCCTATTTTGGGAAATGCTTTATAAAGTTCCAGATGAGTGGAGGTATCAGAGGACGGGTTTAAGCTTCCCTCTACAATATTTCCTTCCAGATCCACTACAACCATATCTTCAGGACGGAGTTTTTCATATTCCACCCCACTTGGTTTTATCACAAAACATCCGCTTTCTCTTTCAATTCCACTTACATTTCCCCAGGTAAATGTCACGAGTCCATATTTGGGTAAGTCCATGTTCGCTTCGTATACCTGACGCTTTAATTCTTCCAGCATTTGAATTCCTCCTCTATGGTGCAATCCGGTACATGGCGATCTCATCGGTCTCACGATTGGCGCTAATTAGTATATCAATCCCATCTTTTATTAGATGACATACATTAGCCGGACCGCAGTCTTTGTCAAGCACTTCCCATTGGTACTGTCTGTTCGCTTTGTTCCAGGTAAATAAAAGAAGATTCCGTTCTCCTTGTCTGTGTCCCACCACGAGAGTTGGTTTACCACATAAGTCTCCACCGTAGATGGCATGAGTAAATTCCGCCGTTTTTTCATATTCATATACTTTATGAAAGCTTCCGTCTTGCTTTTTATAAATGGAAATCTGATCTCCGTGAAAGGGCGACAAAACGGCGAGTTCCTTTTCTCCATCTTCATCAAGATCCACAAGAACAGCATCGCTTGCAGGGGTATTTAAAAGCTCTTTTATTTGCCAAGGCTCCTCTTGGAACGCAGGCGGAATCACCTGACAGATTCCTCCTTCAAAAGAAACAAGTGCTGTTTCCACCCCGTCTTCCATCACTGGGTAGTAACCGTGATTCCGAAACATGCCCTCTTTTATGACCTCAAGTTTCAGAGGGTTATCCTCATGAAATCCGCTTAAGTCTTTAGGAAGTACAGCAGCGTAAACCTTACCTGGACTAGACCAGTCTTCCTTGTATTCGTGTCCAGATTTTAATGTACAGGCCAGCAGATAGTGAATCCCATTTCTCTTAAGGATATCGAACCGATGGATGTGGGGCAACTTGACAAGCGTCCTGATTTGCCAGTCTCCATTCGCTTTGGGGGTCACAATTACAATTTCTGATTCCTTGGAATCATTGGGGGAATAAAATCTTTGAGTAGCCAGAAACTGCCCATCAGTACCTGGAACCTGCACCATGGACATAGTTCCTCCTGGTCCTTCCCATATCGTATCCACTAAAACCCCATCCATGTTAAATAACAGGCAGCGATCCTCTTTCTCAGCTGCCACAAGGAAATGTTGTTCTTTCCTATATTTTAATGGAACGATGGAATAACACTTTGTCAAATGCTCCAATACCTTTTTCTCTACTTTCATCCCAAGCTCCCCTTTCAGCACTGTTGATCCAATATTTCTGTCATCCTACGGTTGGCATCGTTAAGATCGTTCATCCAATCAGCATTTCCGGTAAACCAAAACTCCGTTACGTATTTACGAATTCCAAGCTCCCAGGCTGTCTGTATGGCACGCTCAAAGTCCACATGTCCGGAACCAAAAGGAATCTCCCTGAATTTTCCTGGTACCGTCTCCTTTAAATGCATGGCGACCAGATGCCCTTTTCCTGCGCGAAGATCATCTAGGGCATCGGTTCCATATGTTTTTGCTGCATTGGTGATGTTTCCGATATCTGGATAGACGTTGAGATACATAGAAGATACTAGTTTTACATACTCCATGGACTTTTCCACCGTATTCATAAACTCGGTTTCCATGGTTTCAAATCCCAGCACGACTCCAGCCCGTGCCGCAATTTCAGTGGCCTTTTTTAAATTGTCTAGGAAATATTCCTTTGTATCTGGACTGGAATCTTCGTAATAGACATCGTAGCCAGCAAGCTGAATGATTCTTATACCTAAATCATCCGCCAACTGAATGGCTTTCTTCATAATGTCCATTCCCATTTCACGAACCTTAGGGTCTTGACTTCCAAGGGGATATTTCCGGTGTCCGCTAAGACACATGGTGCGTATGGGAAGTCCCACAATCTTCATCATACTAATGAGTTCCAGACGCTCCGCCTGGGACATGGACAGACGGCTTAGCTTTTCTTCTGTTTCGTCGATGCTGATTTCTACGAAATCATACCCGGCTGCTTTTGCCGCCTCCAGCTTTTCTTTCCATCCAAGCCACGAGGGCATGGATTTTTCATATAATCCAAGGGTATATGCCTTTTCCATAAATTTGCCTCCATACAGATGCAATCAAAATGGAAGCCCGGGCATTGTTCCATTATGATTGGTTATATATCTTTTCGTGAGACCACGTACACCGTTACACCTTTTTCTCTTATGAGATCAAGGGCTTCCGTGGACGCTTTCTCATCGGTAATCAGATATTTTATTTTGTCTATGGGGCAGCTAACAAAGCTGCTGTTCTTTCCGATTTTCGTGTGATCCGCTAGGACGTATACTTCCTGGGTCGCATGATTGACCATCATTTCATTTATACTGACTTCATTAAATATTTCTGTTGTCATTCCATTTTCTGCACTGATGCCGGAGCATCCGATAAACGCTTTCTTCGCATAAATCGTCTGTAAGTTCCGCAATGCAAAATCTCCCACCATGGCTTCCTTTGGATAGCGCAGTTCGCCACCTGTCAGCACCACATTGACTTCCAAAGAGTGCTCACAGTGAATTGCTTTTCCGTTATTGGTTATAACCGTTACATTGGAGCAAGATATATGCTCCAGAAGCTTTAGTGCATTGCTGCTGGTGTTGATAAACAGTGTGTCGTTATCCGTTACAAGTCCTGATGCAAACTCAGCAATCAGCTTCCGGTATAAGGTCACTTCATCCACCGGATTCCTGGACGCAATAGCTCCTCCATGGGTTCGAACCAGTAATTTTCTATCTTCTAAGTACTGCAAATCTCTTCGGATGGTGATCAAAGATACTTCTAACATCTTTGCCAGTTCATCCACCCGCACCCTGGGGTTTTTCTGCATCAGCTCCAGGATGCGGTTTCTTCTATTATCTACACAAGCTCTGTCCTTTTTCATTTTCCTACCTCTCAACTCATAAAGATATGATTTATCATCCTCATTATAGCCTTTTAAGGAGCTTGTGTCACTTATTTTATGTTCGTTTTGATTGAATTAAATAATCCCATTGTCCTTCATTTTTTGCTCCATCTCCTGAGGAGACATGATATTACGCAATCCGATCACCAGGGTTCCTTTTTCCTGAGCACCTTTAAACATGCTTGCAAAGTTTTGAGCACAAAATACAACATCGTATTGGGCTGCTGCGGTCTTTCCTTCTGAAAGGGCACAGTGATGAACCTTTGAAGGTTTTAAACCCACCTTGTCAAGGACCTTTTGCATGGTCATCTTCATCATAAGACTGGAGCCTGCACCATTGGCGCAGCAAACCATAAAACTCATATGTTCTTTTATCATAATCCTTCTCCTTCTTATTCCTGTTTCATTCCTTTAAGTTCTTTGTAAGCTTCGTAGTTTTCTGTAATAAGGAAATATCCTTTTTTATCCTTCCGGTATTGGATCTGAGGTATTGCCACCAAAACAGCCACAACGATAGCGACTCCGCCATAACTTAAATACTTCATAACTCCGGTCATAACAGGCCACACGACAGCCCAATCCCACATGCCAAGATATCCACCGTAAGCTGCCATTCCGACCCAACCAGCAATGAGAGCCGACCCAAAAACCTGACAGATTCCAGAGAAGAAAGGAAGGATAAGAGCTGCCTTGACTCCCCCCTTTTCATTGGCAAACACTGCAATGGTCGCATTGTCAAAGAATACTGGAACGAAACCACAGATAACAAGCACCGGACTCTTTAAAACAATGAGAGTGATGATAGCCAAAATCTGTCCCACGAACCCGGCAAGGAAGCCAAGAGGAACCGCATTGGCAGAGCCGAAACCAAATACAACTGCGCAATCAACTCCTGGAAGAGAACCTGGAAGCAGTTTATCTGCAATTCCCTGGAAGGAGGCGGTCAGTTCTGTAACGAAGGTTCTGACCCCAAGCTGCAAGATAGCCAAGTAGACGGAAAAGTACAAGCAGGTCTGTATGACATAGAAGAACATGCTGGCTCCTTCTTTCATGAACTTCTGCTCCACCAGATAATCCCTGCCTAGAACACAGAGAATGGTGCCGAAGAACATTACCATAAGAATGGAAGTGCATACCATGTTTTCATTAAATATGGACATAAATCCTGGTAGTTCAATATCATCAATTTTTTTAATACTCTTACCATCTTTTTTTCTTCCAAATAGCTTTTCTGCCAGCCAGGTATTAATAGCAATCCCAAACATCTGCTGATGAGCCAGGCAGAATCCCGCACCATCGGTCAGCTCCTGACATGGCTTAATGGTCAAGTTGGAACCAACGGCCCAGTATGCACCCAGAATCAAAGCCATTACGATTAGAAGGGCAACATTATTGTTTAACAGAAATGGACAAGCAAACAGGATCAGCCAATAAGCGGTTGCGGCCTGCTGCACTTGTACATGACCAGTGGTAAACAGTGCTCTCATCTTTGTTATCTTACGAAAACGTACCAATAGGATGTTTACGATAAATGCAATGAGAAGAAGGATCATAGCATTGCCAAATGTCTTACCAAATACTTCTTCCACTCCCGCAGTTACTGCGTTCTGGCCAAAGTAAGGATCAATAACCATGGCATTCATGTTAAAACGATCTTTCAGCCCCACCAGCACGGGACGGAAATTACTAACCAAACCACCAGAGCCTACGGTCAGAATCAAATACCCTACTATTGCCTTTATCACTCCGGCAAGAACATCGTACCATGGCTTTCCCAGCAGCACATATCCGATCATAACGATCAATCCAATCATAAATGCCGGCTGCTGTAGTACATTGACTGCAAAGAACGACCAAACCTTCAATAATATATCCATAAGAACCCCTCCCATGATTAATCCAGATAATCTTCCTGAATCTTTAGTAAATCTTCCGGTGTCTCCGCTAACATTAGCGCTTCCACCGCCCCTTCATTCATTAAAAGCTCCGACAGCTTTGTCATGTTTTGCAAATGTTGCTCTGAGTTACAGGAAGCAAGAGTGAAAAACAGTTTTGCCTCCTTATCTTCTTCCCCCGGCGAAAAACTTACCGGATTGTTCAGTCTCATGAAGCCGATTGCAGTTTTGTGTACCCCCCTGGCACATTCCTGCGAATGCGGCATTGCAACATTTGGCATGATAATTATGTATGGACCGTACTTTTTGATACAACGAATGATATCTTCCTTGTAGTTTGCTTCCACGGTTCCATCTGATTCCAAAGCCTCACAACTCATGCGGACTGCTTCTTCCCAGTCGGCTGCTTCTTTGGCAAATTTATAATGCCCCAGTTTTACAAATTCTCTTAACATCTTACCCCTCCCCGGATTTTATTTTCTACAAACAGGAACGGAACGGTATGTTCTGAGGAGCTTCAAAGCAATCATCAAATCCTCTTGGGTGATGGTACGCCTTTTTTTCCCGGTCCACAGGGTACACGTATTTGCCGCCTGCTTCCCAGAAGAATGGATGGAATTGATAGTCAAGACGATCCTTTTTCATGTCGTAGAGAACCCTAATCTCATTGACATCTGCCATGAAATTCGTCCAGACATCGTAGTGAATGGGGATGACCACATCGCATCTTAATGATTCCGCCATTCGAAGCACGTCGCAGGAAGTCATTTTATCCGCCATTCCAACGGGATTTTCTCCGTAGGAGCCGAAAGCCACATCTACCTTATGATCCTTTCCGTGTTTTGCAAAGTATATGGAATAGTGGGAATCTCCGCTGTGATAAATGTTGCCTCCTGGGGTTTTTATTAGGTAATTAACTGCTTTGTCATCCATATCTACCGGACATACTCCTGTTAGTTCTTCTCTGTCTTGGCCTGTGGAATCTGTGGTTACCAGGCAGGTTCTGTCAAAGGAATCAAGGACTACGATCTCAATATCTTTGATTCGTATGGTATCTCCGGGACGTACGATCTTACACTGTTCTTTTGGAACTCCCCATTTGATCCAGGTTTCCACTGATTTTAATGGGCCTATAAATGGGACTGGGATTTGTTTTCCATCTTGGTCTGTAGTCGTCATACCGGTTTGGATTACGTGGGCCGCGTATTCTGCACTCATGTGGTCCTGGTGGTAGTGAGTTGCTAGTACTGCATCCACTTGACGGATTGCAAATGGGTCGATGACAAATGGGACTGCTCTTAGGTTCGGCTGCATGTTTCTGGCTCCACACATATTTGCCATTTGATGCCCGACCGCCATCTTTCCGTCTCCGTGGGTTCGCTTTCCGTTTCCACACCATAAGTCAATGCTCAGATTGCAGCCTCCTGGGGTTTTGAACCAGATGCCAGTGCAGCCAAGCCACCACATGGCTACAGTGCCGGGTTTTACTTCTTCTCTTTCGATTTCTTCGTTCAGCCAGGTTCCCCACTCTGGGAACGTACTCATGATCCATGATTCTCTGGATATTTCGTTTATCTTGCTCACGCCTTCTCCTCCTTTGATCTTAATGTCTGTTTTTTATGTTCTTTTTATTTCTTAAGGTCATGTTATCATGGTTTATGATAGTTATCAATAGATTTATATGAACGTTTATACTTTATATGTTCGTTAGTGTATTTTTGTAACATTATACAGATTTTTGGAGTTTTTTTGTGCAGTTTTATGGGGTTGATTTATTCTAGTACTATAACAAATGAGTTTCCATATCTCCAATCAGTAATCAGCATACAAAAATAGATGGTCAGAATTATCTGGCCACCCATATCTTTATGACTTAATATTTGTTTTTCTTATACCCCAACCACCTTGCTCCATTCGAATCACATACATAAGGTTAATAGCGTTATATACTCTGTTCAACCAATCAGTTCCCCCACTGACAATCTCAGATGGCAACGTTAACTCAATTTAAATCGTTTATGCATTAATTCTGCAAGGGCTAAATAACTTATCTGCAACAAACCAATGAGAGATGACTACGAAATTATGAACGACTCCAATAAACCATAACCAATTAACATATATCTTTTAATTAATTCTTATTAAATTTGGATGTTACAAATCAATGATTAAATTAAAAACAGTTGGGTATTTATATTCCTCGAATTGCTTCAATTAAAAGTTTCTTCGTTTTTGGTCCTATATATTTCTGAGCAATATCTAAGATATCCCTGTCATCCCCTAATATTTCTAACACAGTTATTGAAAAAATATTAATCAAATGTTCATCCCCACAGTTAGATATCTCCTCAAAATACTCTGGACTTGTGTCAATAACGTAGACACAAGTCCACAACACAAAACACTGATTGATTGTAATTTCAAATTTCTACTTAAAATTCAAATTACATAAATTGACAAACAAAGTGGTGATTTTATTTATTTTTAAACTTTATCGAATTAATTTTTTTTATTTTCTAATTATTCTATATTGTATTTTTGCTTATATTTATTTAATAACTTATTTAAAGTTTCTTGTTTATCCGGATAATCATCCATAAAAGATGAACAAATTATTTGTAGATATTTATATAAAGTTTCATAATCAATAACTATCTCTTCGCCACTATGTAGACCAAACTCAACACCTCCAAATATGCCTCCTGTTGCAATGTCATACTCATCTAAGTCATCTGGAAAAACACAAGCCCCAAAGTTTTCTCCAAATCCTCTCCCCTCACTTATTCCTTCTATAATCTGAATAAACCTTTCATCACTGACCATATTAAAAACTACTTGTACTGGAAAGTGTTCTTTATCCAGCATATTTTGATCATAAAGTCTAAAATCTCTTTTTATAATTAATCCCCTAATCGTTTTTTATTGTTCTGGATAAAACGATGTAATGTCCCCATTTCCATCACTATATCCTCTCTATTTTACTCCAGCACCATCATTGCCAACCCATTCTCTTGGTAATACACCATCAGTGCTTTTAGAAAGGGCATCATTAGCTACTTGAACTCCTTTTTCCATGTAAACTTCATCACTGATAACATTAGGATCATAAATTGTTTTAACTTTTGTTACTCCACTTTGATATTCTCCTGGTATTGGAGTTCCTGCCCTATCTAATTTGGGCATTTGATATTCAATCGTTTCAACACCTTCTAGCGTTGGATGTGGAGTGGTCCTTACAATTTGAAAAAAACTTAAAAATTTAATTATAAACTATAACCAATGGACTTATATCTAATTAATAATACAAATCTATTAAAATTATTAATCTACAAATATTTAATCCGATCAATATCTCCGAAAAGTGTTTGTAGAGCCTGTTTTTCATTGAGTGTAAGGTTATTAAAATATGTTTCTGTTAATACTCTATTTTGTTGAAAAATACTTATTAATTCAACTTTGTAAATATTGGATTTTTCGGGATAAAGCTGAGAACGTCCAAGTTTCTTGCGCACTTCTGTACGATATTCGTAGAAGTCATTAAACATATTATAAACTCCTCTATTCTGAATAATCCTTAGCTAAACTAATTATTGGATCTAAATTTAGATTTGGAAATTTATTCCTAAGATTTTCAAGTTCCATTATATAATTATCACTTTTTAAATTATATGCAACATCTTCAAAAATAGCAGATAAAAACTCAATTTCCTTTTCATTACATCCACATAAATAATTAGTTGTATTTTCTGAATCAACACTAAGTAACTGTGTTAATTCATCCCAAATATCACTAATTGATGGATCGTTTATGTCCAACAGCATACCCTCACAAATTAAATTTGTTACTTTTTCATTTAGCATATATTCTTTCCTTTCTATGGTTGAATCGCATTTGGGAATATGGTTGCAGGTTTACCATTAGTGTATATTACTCCAACTTCAACACCATCGCATATTCCATAAATCGGAACACCGTTAGTAATAGTTTTGCCCTTATGTAATTCAACTACGTATTCCCCTGCTTTTTTAATTTTTGTTGCATCCCAATTATCTGGAAACCATGACTGGCCTGTTCCTATTCTCTTTAGAGGATTTTTATGATCTGGAATATTTCCAATTCTAACACCGTTATCATAAGTTTTTTCAATATTATATGAAATTCCATTTTTCTCCAAGAAGTCAATATTGCCTTGTCCATGCCCACCACCTTTTACTTTTGATACTGAACCTGTTTTGGGATTGTATGTAAAATCTCCTATTGTTGAATGCTTTATTGTATCTTGGCTTATACTACTTACAGTTTTACCCGCCCCCTCAATAACCTCTCCTGCCTTTCCAGTACCATTTGTAACCCCTTCCTCCACTGCCTTACCAGCAACTACCGCTTCTTCTTCTACAGTTCTAAATATGACACCGCCACTTTTAGTTATTGTGGATGCCTCTTTTTCTGCTTGCGTTAGCGCTTTCATTTTCTGGAGCTCTTGAGTAGTTTTTGCCCCCTCACCAGCTTTCCCCCATGCTGACAGGGCTACGAAAGAAAATAATTCGAATGCAATTCTTCCCTCAAGTCTTGCCTTCTCCTGAGGTTTTGCCTCATAGACAAAATGGTCAGAATAATCGTGAATTTTTTTTAATAAGGCTGGGACAATTACCGGACTGTCCTTAATTAAAGTGTAAACATTTTTCATAAACTCACTTGGATCTATAGCCAATTCAATCAAAGAGTCAGCCATTCCAACCCCACCGTCAATTAACGCTCCACCAGCATTGGCCCCAATTACAGATGACATATTTGTATTATTCATTATATTATTAATAGTAGTCAACTTATCAGCGTGATTAAGGTAACCTCCTGCGGCATTGGAATACATGGCCCAATTTATGATAGCAAGCAAATGGTTTGTCTTAACAGATTCCAATGGTAAAGGTCCATTCTCCTTATAGTCACTGCTGTTCGTAAATGATCCAATTACGTTTGATATAACTGGGATCTGAGCATTATACACGTCATTCCCAAATTGGTTAAACTGGTTTTTCACATCAATTTGAAATAGCTCATACGTCAATTTCAAATATTTTTTTTTGTACTTCTGTGGCATCATTGCTCTTAACACTTTAATAGAGGATGGCATCGCCGGACTACTTAAAGTCATGTCAATAACATAACCAAAAGCATCACTCTGCAACTGTCCACGTATGATATCCTCTCGTTTAATTACTTCAGTTTTATTATACTCGTCTATAAGATTAACAATTTTTCCCATTGTACTCAAGCTTGTATTGTACACTTTGGGTTGATTCACTTGTGTTTTATTGCTGGTTTGTGCTGTAGTGGCATCTTCCTTTTTAACAGGTGTAACCATCTTCGGAACTGCCAATGCCTTTTGTATCCGACTAACAGTTGATGCAACAGCAGGAGAATTAACCACAGGCAATAATTTAGCCGCCACCTTGCCTAAACTGGAGTTTTTAATATTATTTATTTGTGGCTGAAATGCTTTTTTTGCTAATTCTATAGCTGGTTTTACACATTTTGATATTAAGGTCTTGGATACTTTTAACAGATTATTAAACACGCATACTTACCCCCTATATTTTACACCTCCAGAAGAATCTGTTCAAGTTGATCTCTGCTAAGATTTGCTTCTGATATCTGTTTTTTTGTAAAACGACTTTCATATAAAACCGCCTCTTTAAAATTACAGCCCTCCAGTATGGCATCTCTAAAATCAGTTCCCATAAAAACTCCTCTAAAAAAACTAGCTCCACGTAAATTACAATTTCTAAAACTACTACCAACATACCCTTCTTGCTTCCATGGTTCTATTTCACTTTTTCCATGATCACTCAATCCGTAGGAGAAATCTGTATTCATTAATTTGGCACCTGTAAAATCTGTATTATGTAACAAACAGCCAGAGAGAACCGCTCCCTCCATATTGCAAAATCCAAAGCGGGACCCAATGAGACGACTCATATTAAAATTAGTATTTTTAAGTGAACTCCACCGAAAATCCGAATAGTGAAAATCATGACAAAGAAGTGACAAATCATTTAGTTCCAGACCTTTGTAGTCTTCAAACAGATATATTTCTTCCTGATGATCGAAGAGTCGTTTTCTTATTTCATCTAGACCTTTTGGGGGCTGCTCCTGATAAACCACGTCTCCAGGCTCCATATATTCACCGGTTCTTATCTGCAAATCTTTTTCCTTACGCATGGTTAAATATATCTCTGTCTCTGTGGCTTCCCCGATTGAGTAAAGGACTAATTCCTTTAGATACCCATAAAAGAAACCGACCATTTCCTGCATTACCCAATCCACCTCTGGCATTGTCACTTTTCCTACGTAGCGTTTTGCCCTTTGACATAGGTTATCCCATAACTTTCCGTAGAGACCGAGAATTCCACCTAGCTGAAGTTCGCCACCCCTTACCCCTTCATGAAAATACCACCCTCGATCATAAAAAACCATAGGACAACGATATATGCCCCGAACCAAATCCGTCCTTAATAGATGAAACATAATATAGCCAGGAACAATGTCTGGTGCCACCTTTATGTACGCTTCACATGCCTTTGTAAATTCCTTGACAAAATGGATACGGAACTCGTCCTTCCTATCTTGAAAAACAGTTTCTGCCTCCAGCTTTACCTCAGACAATATAGGGTTAATATTTTTGTCCCGAAAATTACAAAACGCTTTCTTCTCCATTGCCGCCTCCACTATATTCGTGAGAGAAATTATAGCCAAGGTTTTTCCTTTCCTTTATTTCATCTCTTATGAGCACAAATTTTTCTTTTGAAATCTCTATGTAACTTCCACACCTGGGACATTCTATACAGTAGGTCACGCGATATGGAATAAGCGTAATTTTATAATGCGGAATAAAATGATTATATTCCCGTGTATTATGTTATCCTTTGCCAACACAATGTGTCATTTCAAACAACTGTTTCCCTTAAGGTTTCCAGTATCTGCAACATAATCTGCTGCCATTGCTTCTTTTCATCAATACTGCAATCAAAGGATCCTATTAACAATCCTTCCTTAACCTCCCGCAAAAACATCAAATGGTAGCAAGCTCCATCAATTAATGGAATATCCATAGAAAAGAGACTGATACTATTTTCTTTGTCTCCTATTGTTTTCTTATCTTCAATTGCGGAAGAAGGGTATAAACGCTTTAATTCCTTTGCTAATATGTCTCTAACTTCTGGAATCTCTTCTGGTTTTATCTCTCCTTTTTCCAAAGTGAAGGTAATGGAGACATCCCCGCTTTCATTGCTATAAACCCAATCCGGACTTTCCGGTCCGGGATATTTGACAGCTTTTAAACCAGGATCCATTTCTTTAAAATGAGAGGGAAGAAGCAAGGTAAGACGTCCATCAATAATTTCTATTTCTTCTAATCCGAGAGTTTCGTATTTTACAACCACATACCCCTTGGTAATATCATTTTCTATTTGATAGAAATCTTCTTGCCTTGCTGCCTGTTCCAGCTTTCTTTTATTTCTAATAATCTCTTCTGCAAAGATCTCACTCATTTCTTTCTCCTTACTGAACTTTATCCTTTGATCTGCAGCAAATCGTCGATTACAATGCTTGTTCTATCTGTAAATAATGCAATTCGTTCTTTGCTGCTTATATTTAAGCTGCCTCCTTGGCATATAAAAGTCTCTCCAGTATGAATCTTGATTCCCCGTGAACTTTTTACTTTTATCCCCTGACGATCAGACATCTGTATGGATATTTTCTTCCCTGATGCACGAAATGTAAGGGATTTGGGAGTTATTTCAAATCCTTTTCCCCTTTTTGAGGTAAAGCATTTATTATCCGGTTTACGCGTCTTAGAATTCTTCTTTCCATCTGTACGGTAGATATCCGCTATATAAGCTTTGCTTTCATCGCTTACGGGAAAACATAACCTTGCTTTGCTTCCCACCTCTGGCATACAAAACCAGTCGTTTCTGTGCCATGGATACCAATATAGCTTTTCTCCTTGGGCCTTTTTATCAACATCTAGTTTAATTCTTACACGGTCCGCTTCTACTGCTTTTATGGTACCCGCTAAGGAGGCACCTTTTAATTTTTCCTGAAACAACTTTCTCCTTTTAAGTCCCCCTCTAGGTTCCAGTTTACACCTTCGTTTTAAAATACCTCCATGGTAACAATCATGAATCTCAGTTACCAGAAGATATTTACCTTCAAATACAATACCGATGCCAAGACACATATCCCACTCCCCATCAATAGTAATGGATATGAAATCACTTTCCACCAAGGAGGAAGTGTTATTACGAAATTCCAGATATTCTGTAATTCTTTTCTTCAGCACACGATCTGATCCACCTGACAACGTATTTTTATGACCTCCAGTGCCAATATAAATCTGGAGATTCTCTCCTGTCGTGCCAGGATATATGGGTGCTTCAAGATAAGAAGAAGCACGTTTTAAGAACTCCCAATCTGTTTCTTCATATTGAATCAGAGGTGTATTAAAGTCAGAAGTATTACAAGCATAATCGAGAATATCTCCTCCATGCTCCTTTACCAGATCCCGAAACAAAGCTTTATAGGTTTTATCTTTTTTCTGAAAACTTCTTGTCTTTTTTTCATAGTCCATTAAGATTGATCTGCTGGAAAGTATAAGTGAAACATTAGCTTGTCCTTCATATCTTATCTTTATGTCTACTGGTATACCTGAAAAAAGTAGTTTGCTTGTTCCTTCGTCCTCATAAATGATTGAAAAGTTATCGTTCCAACTTATATTGCTGAATGCTTCCACATCCTCATCTTTTAAAATGCCTTCAATCCTGGCAGTGGAGTGATTATTCACCTGTTGGTCAATTTCTAGCATTGTAACTCCCACTAGTGAGACAGGCATCTCCAGGCTTATTGATTCATGAATGATTGTTCTCAAGGTCTTTGCCCTCCCTCCATACGATCGAAACAGGTATAAAACGGATGCCATATAGCTGCCGCCTTAATATATTTTCTGCCAACTCCAGTGAGACAATTAGGTACTGGGCCTTTTCTTTTCTAATGCAAAATATGTACTGATTTTTCTCCACTCCTTCACAGTGAAATACTGGAGACTCATTATGACGCCCTTCCTCTAAGAGGCATTCCTCTACTGGGCAATTCATATTCCAGCACACTATTTGAGAACGATAATCCTCATCTGTAAGAAAAAAAGGTACCATCGAAATCTCAGTAGAATAAGCTTCCAATATTTCTTTTAGCTGATCTGTAACACAAAAATAAGTATCAAAGAGAAACCTTCCGTGGAAAAAATCCGGGCATCTGTCGTCCTCATCAAATCTACCAAAGGTGACAAAAGGCTCCTTATTCCGAAACCCCGGATGGGCGTAATTTATTTCCTTGTGAAATGCAATCCTCTCGTCAGTCTGCATGATAAAATAATCCATGGTTATCTCCTATTTAATTGATTCTTACATCTGGCCCGGCAATATCTATCTTGGTATCCATCTTTATATGGCTCTTTTTACAGTGTAGTCGGATATGGTCTGATGCATAAAATTCTATGGCTTCATCCGCATCAATACGAATCCCCTTTCCACTGCTTAAGGTAACGCTCTCTTCACTTTCAATGGAGATACCCTCCCCCTCATTCAAGCTAATAGACGTTCCGTCATTGCAGGTGATGATAACTGCTTTCTTTGTAAATCGAATTTCTTTTCCATGGATGGTGCGGAAGTATTTGATGGTTGGATCACTTGTGGAAGCATCTTTATTTTCTCCGCTTCTTGAGGAGTTCTCTGCAATCCCATTCTCTTCTTTTTTATCTGGGAAATGGATAAATACCTTATCTCCTGGTTCTGGCATACAGTACCAGCCGCCTTCTGATCCTGCTGTATACATGGTCTGGTAGGGAAATTCCCATACAGATTTTTTCTCACCTGCATTTTCATCAATTACCATGTTAACAAGCACTTTATCCTTTACAGATTCTACTACTGTGGCCTCAATTGACACACCTATGAGGCTTTCTGCGTAGATATATGGTTTTTCTAGTCCGTTGGGGGTATTCAGCCAGTAGTCAAACACAATTTCTCCCTGGATCTTTTTTGCTTCTATTTTACTGATATAAAGACTTTTTCCATGGAACTTTACACTTAAGCCTGTCTTACAAAATCGACCTGAACGAACCTGGAAACTGACAGCATCGGTTTCCGTTTGAGAACCATTATTTATAGCTTGTAATCTTTTATAATTACTTAAATTCTTTTCTATTTTATAAGAGTAGCTTTGAATTTCCTCAACAGCAGTCTCCTTTTTTAACCCGAAATAAATCTTTGGTTCCCCAAATTTTGTATCCGGTAATATTCCTGCATGGAAATGGGAGGCAAGCCGTTTCATAAACTCCCAATCTGTTTCTTCATATTGTACCAACAGACTTCCTATGGATTTTCCTTCTGAAATGAAATCCATAATATCTCCGCCGCTATATTCTTTTGCTATCTCATTTAAAATCGTCTGATAGGTCTGCTCCTTTTCCTGATAGGATGCCGATTTTTTCTCAATATCCATAAGATAGGATGCTGAAATAAGATTTATCTCAGCTTTATATAAGTCACCATCAAGGTATACCGATATTTCTTCTGCTATTCCTATAAATAGTGTGGTTCCGTCATCTAAAAAGACTCTGATTCTATCTTCATTCCTATTTTCAAGAACCAGCTTGTCCTGACTTCCATCTGCTATGATTCCTTTGATCATGCAATGACCGTGCTCATTTATTTGTTCTGATAAGAAAAACTCAGTAATTTCCTGAATCATCTCTAGATCTATCTTAATTTGCCTATATGTATCATCTTTCAAATATTTATCCTCCTCAACATTTATGATTTTCCCTTAATCCGAATGATACCACCACAAGCACATGATAAGATGCTGGTGGTAAAAAGGACTGGTTCATTATTAATCGTATAATTCTTATCATCAATCAGCCATGGCGTAAGTATTACCGGGGAACAGGGTTTTTGAGGATCTTCTTTCCTACATGTACCAAAGGGAGGAATATTGGTACCGGACTTGCAATCCATAACAGTGGCCTGATTTTTTCCACTGATACTTACACCGTGGCTGGAAGGAACACAAATACAACTCCGACTGCTCCCCATTGTACAGGTTAAACAAAACCCGTCAAAAACCTGAATTCTTTCAGACATGTTAATGTACCTCTCTGCTAGTTGGTTGCTGTAAAATGGTTTTTATGATTTGTTGTAGAAATGTAGTGCTAATCTAGTATAAGGTAAAAATGTTTAAAAAATTATGGTATGTAAAAACTAGCAGTATCTAAGTAAAAATTGGTATGAATATTAGTATTTTCTTCCTTTTCATTCTTTCTCATTTTTCATTTTAATTATTAAAATATAATTCCTGGCCAGATCATTTTTGTAATGGAATAAACAACATTATATTTAACCATTCTTTTATTACCGTAAAGGGTATAGACATAAAAAATAAGCCCACATACCTATATTTCTATAAGTACATGAACTTATTTTTATGTTTTTTTATTATAGAATAACAATTAATTATAATAAAATGGAGCATAAGATTTTTCATTTTATTTCTATATATTCTTATATAGATGCTTGATGCTCATAACGTAAAAACTCTGTAGACTCAAATCATCTCTGCCAATTAGAGGCCAAGAAAATTGTAGATCATAAAAACTGGTTGCTGAAAAAGCAGGGGGAAAACAAAAAGACAGCACGCTCTGCTTATGAGGTGGCAGTTTATGAAAATAATTAAATTTGGATGGAGTTATTCATGCTCATATAAGGCACTCCCTCCAAGTACGAAGATTTGAATATGGCTATTATTTTAAGAGTGGATATAGTAGTTAATTATTTATATTTCCTTAGTAAGGGTAAAGCTAACATAACTTCATACTAAATTTACAGTTTCTCTTTTATATGTGGGAGGATTTTAACTCACAAAAAAGTTCATTATAAAACCGCTCAGAAGATTTATCTAATTGTTCTTTTCTACGAATAATCCCTATAATTAAACCAAAATCTGTATTAGCTAAATTTCTTCTTACAGTCATATCAGGTACTGGTTCAATAGCAGCTACAGGTAAAATTGAACAACCAATACCAGCCTGAACAAATTGTATAATTGTCCTACCATCATTTATTTGTATCATTGATTTTAGTGGTATGCCAGAAGAACTAAAATGTTTGTCAATCTCATTCCGATAAGAACAGTATGATTCCGTAAGAAGCAAACTTATATTACTTAAATCATTCAGTGTAATCTTTTCTTTTTTAGTAAGCGGATGCCCTATCGGCAGTAATAACTCCATTGGTTCCAAACAAATCGGTTCAAACAAAAGATTTTGATTCGTTGGCGGAGCAAAACCAATTCCAATATCCAATTGATTATTTAATATTTTTTGCGTAATAATTTCTGAACTGTTAAGTTCAAATGTTAATTTAATATTTGAATATTCTTTACAAAAATCAATTACTTTAGGAATCAGCATAGACCTACCAATTGTACTTATTGTTCCCAATCTAATATGCCCTATTTGACCACTAACAAAATTACTCATTACCATTTTAAAGGTATCTGCATGTTCAAGTAATGATTTGGCATTTTTCCAGAAAAATTCACCTTCTTTAGTAAGAATCATTTTTCTGCCTGATTTTTCAAATAATTTAATACTTAATTCTTCTTCAAGCTGCTGAATATGAAGCGTAATGGTAGAAGGCGCATATCCCATTTTTTCCGCAGCCTTTAAATAACTGCCCTCGTTAAGTATATTTTTAATAGTCTGAAGCTGTTTTAAATCCATACTTACTCCTAATATTCAGTTTTACTGAACTAAACCCATGATAATTTTGTATTTTCAATACGATAAAAATATTTTATCATAAGAAAGTAAGAAAGCAAATAACAAATTGTTCCGGAGTGGTAAATGAAAACATAAACAAATACAAAATACAAAATATATATTCAAATGGCATTAAAAGATTCTAATACAAATATACAGAAGGCTGCTAAATCAGCATTGCATTCAAAATTAAATTAAGCAATAATCAAGGAGATAAAATGAAAAAACATTCTAAAAAAAGTTCGGTGATAATACTCGTAATGGTTTTAGCATTTAATTTGCTGGCATGTAATAAAAATAATAATTTGAAAGTGGCAAATGCAGAAATAACACCATCAATCACAGAAAGTACAAGTAACAATGATTTATTGAAAATAGAAAGTGATATGAATCTGGCTAGTGCATTATCATATGACAAATCAAAGAATTTAACTGAAAATATTGATATTTTAAATAAATCATTAGAAAAAAGATATGGTAAGAGCTTAAGTATATCTACAATGGAGGACTATGAAAAAGCTAGTCAAACAGACTGGGTTTTAGTTTTAGATAATAACAGAATTGGCATTGATACAGCCACATGGAAGTTTGGGTATGATTCACATTCTGATGAAAATAAGTATATGGAAGCTATACTATCAACATTTACTTTTTTCTGCGGAGAAGAAATGGGCAATTCATTATGGAAGCTTACTGGAGATTTATTAGATGGTGGTGCAGATGAAACAATATATGGTTTTGTACATAACGGAAGTCAGATTGTATATAAAAATGGAAATGTAGCAGCTTATGAGGTCGGCAATAACAAGAGTACAATGTATATTTGGCTAACTCCTAGTGAATATTAATTTATGTTGTAAAATTTTGTAGTTCCATTTTACTTCATAATAAAATAATAAACAGCATGAAAACTTTTTTTCTTGACATAAGCCTATATTAATTATTTTGACATAAGACTTACATAAGTTTATATAAATTATAATACATGGAACTAACATAAGGTTATATAAATTTTATTTGAAAAAAATCATTAGATATGTTATATTGGGATCACAGAAGAGCAACCGCCACACAAGGTGGAAGCCCTCAAAATTGACCAATTGCTCATGTAGCCATGAGCCAGCCTATCCTGTTGGCATCAGGGTAGGCTATTTTTTTAACTTATCTATGTAAGTCAGCAATGCCAAGATAAAGGTTGCAAATAAAAGCACATCTGCAAATGAAAACATATCCGACACCACCTCCCCTCTTACTATGACGTAAAGACATAAAAACTGGAAGGATCCACCCTGTATTCGGTTACTCCGGATAGCATATTAACATATATTACCAAAGTCCACAATCTACTTTTACTGCCAAATCCTCACATTATCCTTGATACCACTTTTATATCAAAAAAGAGGCAGGATTGGCCACCCTGAGTAGGTATCCGCATTATATCTAACAGGAATCCCTTCATGAGGAACTAAAAGACTACACAAGCAAACTGTACAAGCTCCATAAGCATGACCGGATATTCCCCATACCAAACATTTCTTTCAGCACGAAATGCGCCAGAGAACCAAAGACGGGGAAGTAAAGCGCATCCACCTGCACGATCTCAGGCACCCATATGTCAAGCCCACGACACAAATTTTTCTTAAGGTTTGGCTATATGGATAAGATAACCCCGCATTTGAAACATAAAAAAATAAAATAAGTAGATACTAAGAGTGTTTGAAATATTGTTTCTTAAGGAGGATGAGAAAATTGGAACAGGGAAAATGGAACTTTAATAACAGCTATACTAAGCTGCCGAAGATTTTCTACACGAAACAATCCCCAACCACTGTGCGCGCCCCCAAGCTTATCATTTTTAATAGTTCATTGGCGTCTTCTTTGGGAGTATCTCCGCAACTGGAGGTCTTTGCCGGAAATGAAATTCCAAAAGGAGCCGAGCCTTTGGCACAGGCATATGCCGGGCATCAGTTTGGGCATTTTACCATGTTAGGTGACGGACGCGCCATCCTGCTTGGCGAACAAATAACAGATTCTGGAGAACGTTTTGATATTCAACTAAAAGGTTCTGGACGAACCCCATACTCCCGGGGTGGTGACGGACGAGCAGCTTTGGGCCCCATGCTGCGGGAATATATCATTAGTGAAGCAATGCATGCATTAGGAATTCCGACAACAAGGAGCTTAGCAGTCGTAACAACAGGAGAATCTGTAATGCGCGAAGAAAATCTTCCTGGAGCAGTCTTAACACGTGTTTCAGCAAGCCATATTCGAGTAGGCACATTTGAATATGCTTCACGTTTTGGAACATCGGAGGATGTTCGCAGCTTAGCCGATTATACCATAACACGCCATTTTCCAAGCATTGCTACATTTGAAAACAAATATCTGCAACTGTTAAGAGAAGTGATAAAACGGCAGGCTTCTCTTATTTCTAAATGGCAATTGGTTGGATTTGTTCACGGTGTAATGAATACAGATAATATGGCGATTAGCGGCGAAACCATTGATTATGGACCTTGTGCATTTATGGATGTTTATGACCCAACTACTGTTTTCAGTTCTATTGATAGTCACGGCCGCTATTCCTATGAAAATCAACCAAAGATGGCTGTCTGGAATTTAGCACGTTTTGCTGAAACCTTGCTACCCCTTTTACATGATGATAAGAATAAGGCTGTTAGTCTTGCACAAGAAGAGCTTGCAAAATTTGAGAACTTATATCAAGATCATTGGCTATCTGGAATGCGTGCCAAGCTAGGTTTGTTTAATAACGATGTAGAAGATATATCTTTGATCAAAGACATTCTGCAACTAATGCAACAACACAAAGCGGATTATACGAAAACATTCCAGTCTTTAACGTTTGATAAGAACGATGGTCAGACTCTGTTTTCCAGCCCTGATTATCATCATTGGCATGAAAGATGGCAAGCACATCTTGGCCAACAATCAAATTCATGGGATGAAAGCAAAGAGCTTATGAAAAGTCATAACCCTGCTATTATTCCAAGGAACCATCGGGTTGAAGAAGCACTGGATGTTGCTAATGAGGGGGATTTAAGCAAAATGCATCAGCTTCTCAATGCCTTGGATAATCCTTATGGATATACACCTGAACAAGAAGAGTTTTCAACGTTGCCCGCACCTGAGTTTTGTCATTATCAAACATTTTGTGGGACTTGAGGAGACTATTAGCCCTAATGTGAATCACTGGCTATAAACATACGCGTAACCTGAGGTGTGCTTAAAAAGCACACTTCTGACATTCAGTATAAAACCATTTTTTCAAGCTTATTTATAATCTCTTAAATGTCAGACAACTGATTGGTTTTAAATGCAATTTCCGGAACATAAAATGATATGATCCCAGTGCATAGTAAAGATAAGGGTGAGTTGTTATGAATTATGAAAATATGAGCGTTTGTGAAAAGCGGGAGGCCATAGAACTCCTGGGAATCATAGTGGCAGCAGTGTTGTTATTGTATTTACTCATCTCTTTTTACTTTACCAGTCATTTCTTTTTTTCTACCACGATAAACGGAGCAGATGTATCTTTAAAAAACGAACGACAGGCGGATCAATCTATAAGAAGATACACGGAAAATTATAAATTACTTCTGATTGAACGAGAATGTAAATCGGATGAGATTACCGGACTGGAAGCAGGACTGGAATACAAGAATAAAGCATATGTAAAAGAGGCGCTTAATGAGCAGAATGCACTTCAATGGATCGGATCATTATTTAAAAAACAGAAATTTCTTTCGGAAAATTTGTTTTTCTATAATGAGAACAAGCTGAATTTAACGTTGAATCAGTTAAACTGCTTTAAACAGGCGAAAATAGAACCTGAAAATGTGTCTTATCAATTTACGGACGGACATTATCAAATGGTAAAGGAAATTTACGGTAATCGGGTTGAAAAAGAAAAACTGAAAGCTGCTGTATCAGACAGCCTTTTTAAAGGTGAAACAAAACTTGATCTGGAAGCAAACTCCTGTTACATAAATCCCGTATATACCACGAAATCTCCCAAAGCCTTTAAAACCCTCAGACATTTAAATAAATGCGCATCTACTCATGTCACTTATCTTTTTGGCAGTAAAAGAGAAGTGGTTGATGGGAATGTGATACAATACTGGATTACAGTAGATGAAAATCTGGATATTATACTGGATAATGATAAAGTCAGGGCCTATGTGAAGGCTATGAGTAAGAAATATGATACGGTAGGCGTGAAAAGAAGTTTTAAAACCTCTCTCGGGACAATGGTGGATATAGAGGGTGGAATCTATGGCTGGAAGATTGATCAGGAAGCTGAGACATCGTCACTGGCCGAGAATATCAACTCAGGATGGATTGTTATAAGAGAACCCGCATATGTTCAAAGAGCAATATCAAGAGCCGGTAATGAAATCGGAGAAACATATGTGGAGATAAATATAACCAGACAGCATATGTGGTTCTACAAGGATGGCAGACTCATTGCCCAGGGTCCGGTGGTTACCGGAAATCCAAACAGAGGTAATGCCACAGTAACCGGAGCTTACATGCTAAATTATAAACAGGAAGGTGTATCGTTGTCCGGACCTGGCTACGAAGCCGGTGTCCAGTACTGGATGCCCTTTTACGGAAATATCGGAATTCACGACGCGAAATGGAGGCTTGCTTTTGGGGGAGAGATTTATAAAAAGAATGGATCTCATGGCTGTGTGAATGCCCCCTATTATCTTGCTAAATCAATATATGAATATATAGAATCCGGTATCCCCATCATTTGTTATCAGGAGAAAAAATGAGTACATAAAATCACTATTATTAACAAAGAACCCAAAAAGAAAAGAGCCAGATTTCCCTTGTATTTACAAGGTTTTCTGGCTCTAGATATTTTATTCAAACTCAATAGTAGCCGGTGGCTTCCCAGTACAATCATACAGCACCCGGTTCACGCCCTTCACTTCATTTACAATTCTTCTCGTCACGGTACCAAGAACCTCCCAAGGAAGTTCTGCAGATTCAGCGGTCATAAAGTCAGAAGTCAATACCGCACGAAGTGCAATCGCATAATCATAGGTCCTCTCATCTCCCATACATCCAACAGAACGCATGTTAGTAAGAGCCGCAAAGTACTGTCCTAATCCTTTATCAACCCCAGCCTTAGCAATCTCTTCTCTATAGATCGCATCCGCTTCCTGAACAATCTTCACCTTTTCAGGTGTCACTTCTCCAATAATACGAACACCAAGTCCTGGACCTGGGAAAGGCTGACGGTATACCAAATACTCAGGAATACCAAGTTCCAGACCCGCTTTTCTAACCTCATCTTTAAAAAGAAGTCTTAAAGGCTCAATAATCTCTTTAAAATCCACGTGCTCTGGAAGACCGCCCACATTATGGTGAGATTTAATTACGGCTGAATTTCCAAGGCCAGATTCAATTACATCAGGATAAATAGTTCCCTGTACAAAGAAATCTACAGATCCTATCTTCTTAGCCTCATCCTCAAACACACGAATGAATTCTTCGCCGATAATTTTACGTTTTTTCTCTGGATCTTCTACGCCGTTTAACTTGCCAAAGAAACGATCCTGAGCATTGACACGGATAAAGTTTAAGTCATAGTGGCCTTCTGGGCCAAATACTGCTTCTACCTCATCACCTTCGTTCTTACGAAGAAGGCCATGATCAACGAATACACAAGTAAGCTGCTTGCCTACTGCTTTTGAAAGCATAACAGCAGCCACAGAGGAGTCTACACCACCGGATAAAGCACAAAGTACTTTACCGTCTCCAACCTTATCACGGATTGCCTGAATGGAGGTTTCCACAAAAGAATCCATCTTCCAGTCACCAGAACATTTGCAGACATTATATACAAAATTAGAAAGCATTGTTGTGCCTTCCTGTGTGTGCATAACTTCAGGATGGAACTGTACCGCATAGAGACCACGCTCTTCGCATTCCATACCTGCTACTGGACACACTGGAGTATGAGCAGTAATCTTAAAGCCTTCTGGTGCCTGTTCTATATAATCGGTATGACTCATCCAGCAGATGGTCTTAGAGCTGACATTTTCCAATATTTTACTTCCGGCTTCTACAATAACCTCAGTCTTGCCATATTCACTGACAGGAGCTGTGGATACCTTGCCGCCCAGCATATGTGAAATTAACTGAGAACCGTAACAAATTCCCAGGATAGGGATCCCCAATTCAAAGATTTCCTTTTCACAGCGAGGTGACTCTTCCTTATAAGCACTGTTTGGACCACCAGTAAAAATAATTCCTTTGGGATTTATTTCCTTAATCTTTTCCATTGACAGTGTGTGGGGATGGACCTCACAGTAAACATTGCATTCTCTGACCCTTCTGGCAATCAGCTGATTGTACTGTCCGCCGAAATCCAGAACGATAATCATTTCTCTTTTCACGGGTATTCCTCCTAATTTTATCTTTGACAAATAGCGCTTTGGGTTACATTATATTCTACTTCCCTGGGCTTGACAAGTATTTTCAAGATATGAAAAAAAATCATGTGGAAAGTTACTAAATTAAAAGACGGACACTTCCAAACACCCATCAATTAGCCAGTATTTGTACTTGTCCTATTTTCACGTTTATTTCACAAAATGATCAAAGTTTCATCACAAGAAAGATTTATGATATTCTTTGTAAGCAATTGATACATTTATTCTCATAATACTTTTTCATATCGCGCTGGCAGAATCCCCCTTCTGCCAGCGTCTTCCTTATTCTCTTAACTTTACCCCATAGATTTGGATTTTGCCTTATAAGTGCCCCACTTTCACCATAACATACTAGCTGTTATACAGGAAAATCCCGCCTGTTGATCAACGCTTCTATCCTTTCAGACAGACATGTTGCAAAAGACGGAATTTCCTGTATCGGTAAAGTTACATAGCACGAATTACTCTAAATACTTCTTTATATAGTGGCCAGTGTAAGAAGTAGGACAAAGAGCAACTTCCTCTGGTGTTCCCTGGACAAGTACAGTACCGCCCTTGTCTCCCCCTTCTGGGCCAATGTCTACGATATAGTCTGCAGTCTTAATAACCTCCAGGTTATGTTCAATGACAATAACCGTATTGCCACCATCTGAAAGCTTTCTTAAGATCTCAATCAACTTGTGGACATCCGCAAAATGAAGTCCAGTGGTAGGCTCGTCCAGAATATAGATAGTCTTACCGGTTCCACGCTTGCTTAACTCCGTAGCAAGCTTAATTCTCTGAGCTTCTCCACCAGAAAGCTCTGTGGATGGCTGTCCTAGACGGACATAAGAAAGTCCTACTTCATTAAGGGTTGATATCTTTCTTGATATCGTAGGCACATTTTCAAAAAACTTCACAGCTTCTTCCACGGTCATGTCCAGTATGTCATAAATATTCTTTCCCTTATATCTTACATCTAAGGTCTCACGGTTGTAACGTTTTCCATCACATACCTCACAAGGGACATATACATCTGGAAGAAAGTGCATCTCTATCTTAATAATACCGTCACCACTACATGCCTCGCAACGTCCGCCTTTGACATTAAAGCTAAAACGCCCTTTGGAATATCCTTTTGCCTTGGCATCGGGTGTGGAAGCAAATAGGTCACGTATCAAGTCAAATACGCCAGTATAGGTAGCTGGGTTGGATCTAGGCGTTCTTCCAATCGGGGACTGGTCAATCGCTATGATTTTATCAAGCTGATCCACGCCTTCCAGAGACTTATGCTTACCTGGAACGGTTCTCGCACGGTTTAACTTCTTTGCCAGAGCCTTATAAAGAATCTCATTGACAAGGGAACTTTTACCGGAACCGGATACTCCGGTTACACAGGTCATCACTCCAAGAGGAAATGAAACATCAATGTTCTTTAGGTTGTTCTCTTCAGCACCTTTTACGGTGAGATAACCAGTTGGCTCTCGTCGCACTTTTGGTACAGGAATGCTGATGCGCCCGCTTAAATAAGCTCCTGTAACGGAATTCTTATTCTTCATGATCTGCTTTGCAGTTCCTACTGCAACAACATTACCACCATGTTCACCAGCTCCTGGGCCGATATCCACGATATAATCGGCAGCCATCATAGTATCTTCATCATGTTCTACCACGATCACACTGTTTCCAAGGTCACGAAGATGAATCAGAGTTTTTAACAGCTTATCATTATCTCTTTGGTGAAGGCCGATACTTGGCTCATCTAAAATATAGGCAACGCCCACCAATCCCGAGCCGATCTGAGTGGCCAGACGGATTCTCTGAGCTTCTCCGCCTGATAATGTTCCAGTAGCACGGCTTAAGGAGAGGTAATCAAGTCCAACATCAATAAGGAATGAAACCCTTGCTCTGATTTCTTTTAGAATCTGGTCACCAATGGCAAGCTGCATCGGTGTAAGATTCATCTGGTCAAAGAATTCTCTAAAATGAACAATGGACATATTAGTGGCTTCATAGATATTCTTATCTCCAACCGTAACAGCCAGTGACTCCTTTTTCAGTCTCATGCCACCGCAGGCAGGACATGGAGTGATCCGCATAAATGTCTCATACTCGGTTTTAGAGGATTCGGAATAAGTCTCCCGGTATCTTCTGGCAACATTCTGAATCAGCCCTTCAAAGGCCACATCATAGATGCCTTCCCCACGCTGTCCCTTATAATAGACCTTGACTTCCTTTCCATTGGTTCCATGAATCAAGATGTCATGAGCTTCCTTGGAATAATCTTCAAAAGGAATATCCAGGCGGAAACCATATTCTTTGGACAATGCGTCAAGTACCGCGCGGGTATAGCTGCCCTTATCGGTACAGGATTGCCATCCTAGAACTGTAATGGCTCCCTCATCAATACTCAAGCTTTTATCTGGGATCATCAGATCTTCGTCAAACTCCATCTTATATCCTAGACCAAAACAGTCCGGACAGGCTCCAAAGGGGTTATTAAAGGAAAAGCTTCTAGGTTCCACTTCATCAATGCTGATGCCACAATCCGGGCAAGAGAAACTTTGACTGAAATTGATGGGTTTTCCATCTATAACGTCAACGATCATAAGGCCATCTGCCAGAGCCATAACAGTCTCTATGGAATCCGTAAGACGCTTTTCAATGCCTTCCCGGATAGCCAGACGATCTACGACTACTTCTATATTATGCTTATTATTCTTCTCCAGCTTGATTTCTTCGGACAACTCGTAGAGGTTACCGTCAATTCGGACTCTGACGTAACCACTTTTTCTTGCATTCTCCAAAACCTTGGAATGTTCGCCTTTTCTTCCCCGTACTACAGGGGCCAGAAGCTGGATCTTCGTTCTCTCTGGCAGCTCCATGATCTGGTCTACCATCTGGTCTACGGTCTGCTTACGGATCTCCCGACCACACTTTGGACAATGGGGAATCCCTATTCTAGCATAGAGAAGTCGTAAATAATCATATATTTCCGTAACAGTTCCCACGGTAGAACGGGGGTTACGGTTTGTAGACTTCTGGTCAATGGAAATGGCTGGTGAAAGTCCTTCAATGTTCTCCACATCTGGTTTTTCCATCTGTCCTAAGAACTGTCTAGCATAGGAAGAGAGAGATTCCATATAGCGTCTCTGTCCTTCTGCGTAAATGGTATCAAAAGCAAGGGAAGATTTTCCCGAACCGCTTAAGCCCGTTAAAACTACCAACTCATTCCTTGGAATATCCACGGAAACGTTTTTTAAATTGTGCTCATTGGCACCTCTTATCTTAATATACTGTTTTGCCATAATGTACTCCTGTTTTCGACTAACATCCCAAGAAACACTGTCTTAGGATGGGGGCCTCCCCGGCCCATTCCCTTATAACATCACAACTGATTTTTCCAATTATATCACATTCATTTGCATTTTGCAAACATTTGTTCGATAACAAATTTAAGTCTATGCCTTTCAAGCAAAGGACCAACAGACTCCATTATATATCATATGGAGGTTAAATATAACTATGAAAACGCATCCATTCCTGGAGACATCGTGGGTTTACGTATAGAACAGAGAAGAAATTATAGGGAGGGGGTATCCACAAAATATTAGGTTTATCGTGGGATTTCAAAATAATATAATTTATTTTTCAATACATTTTACTTTCTTAACAGGAAACATACTTGGATAAAAAAGACATTTTACTTCTTCTTGACAATCGTATTGTTCTTCCCTATAATTTTTCTTATTTAACACGTATGAGGAGGTAATGGATTGAGATTTGAATATACAGATACTGTTGGACCGGATTTCATTTTACTTTGCGGGGAACTGGATCTTTCCCTGAATGAACAGGTTGGGGGGGAAAAGAACCGTTCCGAATATATACAAATGAATCATTTAAAAGATATTAAGGATGTGATTGTGGCCTATGACAACGATATTCCCGTTGGTTGTGCCAGCTTCAAACAATTTGACGAAGAATGTGCGGAGGTAAAGCGGGTCTTCCTACGAGAAGATTACCGTGGTATGGGAATATCGAAAAAGCTAATGGAACTGATTGAAACTTATGCCAAAGAAAAAGGATTTCAATACCTGATTGTTGAGACAGGAAAGCCTATGACCACGGCCATTCGCTTATACCAGAGCATTGGGTTTCAGACAATTCCCAATTATGGCCCTTATAAAGATATGGCAGGATCCGTATGTATGAAAAAGCAAATATCATTTGCTTCTATATAAATATAACAGAGCTTACATGGCACATGAGAATATGGAACAGACCCCGATCAGTTAGACCTTAAAAATGATATGCTCCTGCTTACACAGATAAGGGTAATAACCAAAATCCACTTAAGCAGGAGCATATCAAATCTAACCTCTTGGGGTCACATCACATTTCTTAGCGCTTTAAAAGCTCCGTTTTTCTTCCCAACCGTTTCATAAAGATAACAGTTATCTTACCCCTTCTCAACCTTCCTCTACTTCATCAAGTTCCCGCATCAGCTCGGGGAAGCTCTCCCGCTCAAATTCCTGAATGGAGATAGACTTCTTGTTTGGATTGGCAAATACAAAGGTTTTGTCCACATTTTCTACGTAATTTTGTATCTTATCGTTGGTTGCGCTGATGATCGCCTGGAATCCCAGACCACGAATCAGCTCAATACAGCTCGCCACTTTTTCCGCATCCATCTTTGAAAATGCCTCATCAAGAACCACCAGACGTATGGTAGGATTTCTCTGTACATTGGGAGACTGGTTGATTCGATAGGCTTGTGCAAAGCTTGCTAACAGTGCCACATAAAGGGGGTTTTGCCCCTCGCCACCGGAGTTTTTCTTAAGCATTTTACTTAACCGGATTTTGATGACTTCACCTTCATTTTGCACCAACTGCTGCATATCAAAGGATAAATAGGTGCGGTAATCTGCATACCGGTCCATATTTCTCTTGGCTTCTTCCATCTGCTCTGGCGTGGCATTGTCCGGTGGGATAAAAATGTTAATCAGATCATTGATGATCTCTCCATACTGATTTTCATGCTCCATGGTAAACAGGTTTATCTGGTCATCCACAGAATCGGTAAGCTGGGACGGATTTACTTCCAGGGAATCATCCATGAACATATCGTAATACCGTCCGTCAGGCCCTTTGTTTTTCCCGATAACAAACTGATATTTATCCTTACCAAAATCCAAACGGCTGATAATCCGGTTCAATTCTTCTTTTCGCTGAATGGCATCTCTTATGGCGCTTCGGATCTTAAACATAAAATCATCTTTAAAATGTAGCACGGCTGATTTGGCCTGTTCTGCTGCCATCTTTCGATACTCTTCCAGGTTTCCACATTCCATAAGCTCAAGAAGTCTGTCGTACTCCCCATTGTCTTTTGATGTTAGAGAGCAATTCCTGTTGGGATATTTCCTTCCGTACTCTCCTCTGGAGGATACAAGAATGTTAAAGGCCTCATCTCGTGCTTCTTCTGCCTTCTTTGATAAAGCATAGAATCTGTCCTTTAATCGGTCATACCTTGGTATTTCTTCCGTATCAAAATATTGCCTGCTTTCCTCTTCCAGGGCTTCCTCTGATACCAGACCATTTGTCTTGTCCATAAGTTCTGTTTGAAGCTGTACGATCTCTTTCTGATAGGTCTCAATCTTACCACTGCATTCAAAGATCAGCTTGTCCACGGCCCTCTGTTCTGCCCGCTTTCCATCACAAAGGGTTAATATGGCTTCCCGTTCCTTTTCCCACTCGCTGACATTTTGGGCCTTTATCTTCTCAAGCTTCTGTTCCAGCTTTTTCTTTTCTTTTTCTTTCTCTTTTAACGAAGCCATATCCTGCTGCCATTCCAGATAAACACTAGTTTCTTCCGATAAAGCTTCCATCGCAAGGATTCTCTGGCACTCTTTTAACACGGCTTCCTGAGGTTTTTTCTCTTCCTCCATGGAAATGAGGTTCTTCTCCAGAAGTCGAATTCTTCTGCGTACACTGTCCTTGCCGATGTAAGCAAATTTCGTGTAGTTATCCGGATTCATGTGCTGCAAACGGAAGGTGTGATACAACATGCAATCAGGAGTTACCCCCACCTTACAACGGCGCAGTTCCTGAACGTCAAGGCATTTCATGACCCGGCCCAACAAAAGGTCGATGTAAGGCTGTAAATAAGATTCTCCTGCCACTACCTCTTCTGACAGAGCGCCTTCTATCACTTCGCTTTTATTGGTGGAAGCTTCCTCCGTATCTAAAACGGCTACATTATAGTATTCGTTCCGGTCCAGCTCTCCATAGATTCCCATAGCAGCCTTGGCATAAGTCGGAGGCACCACCAGTGACAGCTTGTGGTTGCCCATATAGCCTTCCACTGCATTTCTCCACGTCTCGTCCCGGATGTCCAAAAGATCTGCCAGAACGCTTACCTGGACGGCCTTACCGGTCTCTTCTAGAAGACGCTTCTGAATAAAGGCTCTGGCCTGCTCCAGATATTTGGGATAAGCTTTGTTACCAGCTTTTAGCTGAGTCAGCTCTTCACTCGTCTGACGTTCTTTTTTGCGAGTATCCCGCAAGGTCCCTTCTGCTTCCTTTTTGGTTTCTTCCGTTTCCTTATGCATCTCCAAGATGGAACGCTTTAACCGGGATAAAGTCTCTTCATCCGCCTCTTTTTTACAAAAGGTCTCAATATCCCAAATCGTCTGGTTGGAAGTAGTATCTTCCTCCACCCATTCATTCAGTCTCTCTGAGGTCTGAGACCACTTCACAGAACTTTTATTTAAATGACCAATCAGCTCTTCTGTGGCATTCCACTGGTTCTTTAAATCCTCATATCCGGTGGAGGATATCCTTCGAAGGAGCTCCTCTCCCTGAATGGTCAGATCATGAACTTGCCCCTCCAGACTTGTCTTTTGCTCCTCCTGGCGTAAGAGATCCTCTTTGGCAAGTCTTGTTTTATCTGTAATGGCCTGAATTTTGGTATGGTAGTCCTTGATTTCGGCCTTTTTAAAGAAGTACATATTTTTATGGATATTGGCGTCCAGTTCCTGAACTTTCTTATATTTTTCAGACAGGTCCTTTAGAATGCCGATCTCAACCGATGTATCCTCAATCTTTTTTCGCATACGTCCATACTGCATTACACTTTCCTGCATATCCTCAATGTGGATATCCTGGTCCATACAGATATATTCCTTTACGAAATCCTCAAGCTTTATATTCATCCGAAAAGGAATAGCCCGCTTAAATAAAAGTGGAAATTTCTCTGAATCAAGACCTCCTAAGTAGACATCATAAAGCTGTCTTCGGAACCGCTCATTATGGGACGTAGCAAAATAATCCTCTTTGGAATAAGAGGAACGAAAGGTTGCTGTGATCTCTTCCATGGTCATAGCCCGATCAGCCGTCCGGTATCTATTTTCCCATAAAGGTCCTTTATGCCAAAAGAATTTCCTGGAGATATCATTGGTGGAGGTCTCTACATCAAACACTGCGCCAACGCACTGAAACTCTTTGGTATCCGTTCGTTCCAGCTCCAGCACAATTGTGGTGGAAAAATTTTGGTTCCTTAAATAAGCGAACTCATTGTTCTCTCCAATGTTCACCATGCCACGCAGATACTCGATTAAATTCCGGTCAGAATCGTCGGCTGCAGCCTTATTAAAGAATCCTCGTCCATCGGTATTGGCATAGAGAAGAATCTGCATGGCATCAATAACCGTTGATTTTCCGCTGCCAGAGTGCCCGGTAAAGAAGTTAATTTCCTTATGAAAGGATAAGGTTTTCCGGTTGATATAATGCCAGTTGTTTAAATGGATTCTGGAAAGAGCCTCAAATTTCTGGTTCGTCATCGCTGTCCTCTCCTTCTTCAAATGATTCTAACAGACCTCGCACATCATCACCAAAAAGCACTACATTGATGCAGGGATAAATGATCATCCGGCTATCCCCTTCTAAATCTTCCAAAAGATCCAAAGGCTCTAATACCTGATATTTCTTTAACAATGCTATGGTCCGTCTGATTTCCGTAGGGGCTGGTTGTTTCTTAAAAAGCCGGTAACTTCCAAGCTTCTCGTGGATATCGCTTAATGTAGTGTACACATTGACACTGGTGGATACTTCCACCATCTGCTCGTCATAGATCAACTTTAGAACAAGGAGATAAAGGGTAGCAAGCTTTGGAAGCTTATCTCCCATGGTTGTCTCACCCTGTATGTAAATAATGCCAAGCTGACTGTTTTCCATAACAGATACGCCAATCACAGAAAGATAGGCCCGGATAAATTCCAGATGCTTATTACAACTTCTAAATTCCTGATTATATAGAAAACGTTCCGTACGCCTATCGTACTTGTGCTCCAATACAAAGGTCTGTCGCAGGAGTGTTTTTAAGCCGTCTGTGACCTCTTTTTTCTCCTCTTGGCTTAAAGCATCAAAGTATGGGATCTGGCCAATGGAGCCGGTGGTTTCTTCGTATGTCATAGTTCTTTCCTCCTTACAAACACCAGTCTGGGATAGCGGTATCTGCCATTGTCAATTAATTCCGGTTCCGGATCTTCCACTGCGTAAATGCTTTTGCGCCTGGTGGAATAATCATAAGCCAAAATCAGCATTTCAAAGTCCTCTGCTGTGGTTACCGTACCTTCCGTAACTTCCATACGTCCATTTTCTATATGAGAATCCAGATAACTCTCAATCTCTTTTTTGCTGTAACGGCTTTTTAGCCTGTTTAAGTTTAAAATTTCTTCGGATGACAGCTCCACGGATTCCTCATCCGGTAAGAGAGTCTCTTTAAAAACAGACCTTGGTTTCCTTTTCTTATAAAGGGCATGCTCAGACAAAATAGATACTTGGGATAAGTTCATGAAGTTACCCGTTTCCTGGATAGCAGCCTCCTGATCCTCTGCATCGGAAAGGTGATTCAAGAGCCGGATGACAAGGCCCTTCATGTTATCCTCCTGGTTTAATAGATAATTCAGCCTTGTTACGGTAGCCCGGATATACCTGGAATGTTCCTTGTCCATATTGGCGATTCTATGCTCGATGCCATCAAACCCTCGCTCAATCTGATCTAGCTTTTCTGAGATATCTGCGGCAGTGACTTTGCTACGGCTTCTGACACTCATCTCCTCCATCCATGATACATCTTCCCGCATAGAACTGATCCACCGCTTGATGTCATTTTTATAGAGGTAAAAATTATCTGAAGTTTTTAAAATGTGGTATTTCTTTTTTACGATTTCTTCCACATATCCTTCCAAATGATCTTTTAAAAGCTCACCGTAGGCTTTTTGCTCCAACAGACTGGCAAAGAACTTGTCCATGTTGTGAAGCATATCCTGGAGTGTCTTATTGAGCCGTTTTGTATTAACATAGGCAGTATTTAAAAGGCCGATGCTGGCTCTTGGATCATTCTTTAGGGAAAATAATATGGCGTAGATATTCTGGATATAAATCTGAGTCTCATCTTCTTCATCTGTAGTGAGCTTAAAAAATGCCTCAATCATAACAGCCGCATAATCAGGGATTACGATGTGGACTGTCATGGAGGCATAATCATCTACTTTCCGAAGCCATCCGGATCTTAAAAGCCAGTTTAACACTCTAAAGGCGGGTGGTTCTGTCTCATCGGCCTCGTCTTCCAGTTCATCTTGCCAGATGACAAACCGCTTTTGATTAAAGTATTCATCAAGCACCTGGAGGCAGACTTCTCTGCTTAAAAAATAGTTGCTGTATTCGTATTCCTCATTGATTCGGAGCAAAGCTTCTATATAGGTGGACCGGTTAATGGAACGGAACAATCCCCAGAAACGGTCCGGTATTTCATTCATCAGTATCATAATTCGTTCTCTTCCTCTCCCGTCCTTTTTGCGATCTTTACTTAAACGCAGCCAGTTTCTTGCAAAAACGGACAAAAAGAAACGACTATCATAGATTCATGACAGCCGTTATGTTTCTATTAAGGCCTCTCTTTTTATTATAACAAAATTCTCCATTTCTTACAATAACATTATCGTACCCATATTGGTCGGGACTTCTTTGAATTACTTCGTCTGTAACCTATGTCATGATTTTGTAGAGCGTAATTCTTCATAAATTATATTAGTTGTAAAATTGCTTTTTGCTTTGCATCTTCAAATCGCCTTTTTTATGAAGCAATATCAGCTGCATGACTTCTTACTACATTACGAACTTCTTTCCTCAATATTTTAACTTTTCCAATTAAAATGCCTGAGTATACGGATCTACCAATATATTTTTCCATCATGATTCTTCAGTATTCATAGATTTTCCTTACAAAATGTTTCTAATTTTATCGCAACCATATCTTCATCTGTTCCTTCCATAATAAAAGTTACTTTTTCCTTACAGTTTACATTAAGTGACATTAATGCCATAAGTCTCTTCCCATCAGCTGTCTGACCATTTTTTTCTATCGTAATTGAGCTTTCATAAACAGAGACTTCCTTAACAAGCATACCAGCAGGTCTCGCATGAATTCCTGCTGGTTTTGTTATTATATATTCAAATTTTTTCATCTCTATTTCCTTCCTACTTGAAACAACCAACTACCGCTTCTATAAAATCTATATAAGCAGTGCTCTCTAAGACTTTTACTGCATTAGATTTGTCAATCAATAAAACAATTAAATTATCATATACATCATGAAAGATTGCTCTTTCTTCTCTGCTGATTGCAAACATCATTACAATACTGACTGAGTTCTCATTCCAACTAATTGGCTTTTTTTCATTCAATAATACAAACATACCCGTTTTATTGGCATTCATGTGCATAGAATGAGGAACTGCGATATGCTCAAATGCTGTAGAAGACTGCTTTTCTCGCTCAAAAATCTCTTTTGCAAAATCATCTTTTATATAGCCTTCTTTTTTCATAACATTAACCATAAATAAAATTGCATCTTCTTTCCCCTTAAATTCTTTGTCCTTATAAAAAAATCGGGGATTTGATATTTGCATCAAATGCTGTTTTAATCTTGCTTTCTTTTTTCTTAAAATGATTTTGTCGATTATATAACTAATATCTTTATAATCTTTTTCATTTAAAAAAGGGGTAACGATCACCGTTTCCATCCGCACCAGTTCCGTTATTGGAATTGTAGAAATAATTAAATCTGTTTTATCCAGCTTCTTTATCTCATCTAATGATGTAATGACTGTCTTTATTTCTAATTGATCCTGATAATGCTTTTTTAACTCCTCCATCATTTTATTGGAGAAATCATAATATTGCGGAAACAAGATAACACAGGTAATTACTTTTCTTTTGGATTTCTGAGTTTCCAAATTTCCACCAATGTGTAACGCTATATAGCCTATTTCGTCCTCTGACAAATCGTAATTTGTTAATTCATGAATTTTATTAGAAACCTCTACGGCACATTCAAAAATTAATGGACATGTATTTTTAATATGATTTACTAAAGGATTTTTTATTTTATATCCATTGCGTAATCTAACCAACATATTTTTAATATGCAATGTGAATTTAATTATAAAATCCACATTATCTATATCAACAAAATACGTATTTTTCAGTATATCGCTAAGCTGATTTACTATATTAACACATTCACTTCCTACCATATGTTCCAGATTTTCTTTATTAATTGCATTAAAATCCATTTTCATCAAATGACTTAATAAAATAATAGTTAATTCTTCAAATTCTGTTATGCTATATGTCACATTAAAATGATTTTCAATTTCTGTAGCAATATTTCTTGCCAGCTCCTGTTCACGAATACCAACACGCTTATCGTCCCTTTTTTCATTAACAAAAGTTCTTTCTTTTTTCATACGGTCGATACCTATGACTATATCCAATATTAAGTTAATCAAAGCATATTCATTTATGAAATAATGGTATTCCTCACATTTTGTTTCAATAAGCTTCTGCAGCAATTCCAGATCATACAACGGATAAATGTTTTTTATGACATCAATACTCATAATATGATCTGTAAATTCTTCATACAAAATATTGCTTAATGTTTTTCTTTTATCTAACTCATTTCCTTCTACAGCCACAAATGAATTTGTGGCTGTTAGATATAAGTCATACTCCAGAAATTTTTTGCGTACTTTATACATATCCTTTTTGATGGTTTCAAAGCTAACGTAAATTTCATCTGCGATATTATATAGATCTGTCTTACTCCCCTGGTCCGCATCATTTGATAAAATACGGATTATAATATAATTAATTCGTTCATGGGAATTCTGCGGAATATTTCTCCCCTTACTTTGAATGAAAGTTTTTGCTCTTTTTGAATCAATCAGATATCCTTTTCTGGAAGACTGAATCAAATTCGTCTCAGAGCTGTTAATTTCCGAAATGTAATTTTTTATACTTCGTTCAGAGACTCCCATTACATTAGCCAAATAACCGGCATTAATCCATTCTTCATTTGACAGCATAATTTTAATCAGTCTCTTGCAATTGTCCTTCATTCTTATTACCTTTCTTCCACTAATTTTGCTTTCCATTCAATATTCCGATTGCCGTAAGAACGCAAACAATACCTAAAACAGTAGATACTGTTATTCTTTCTGAAAAGATTAAAACACCTATGATCGTTGCAACGACCGGTTCCACTGATGCGATGACTGAAGCTCTGCTAGCTTCCATATTAATTAAAGCCTTTGTATATAAAATATATGGTATAACATTAAAAATCAAAGCAGATACGATAATGGTCACGAATGCGATCGGTGCTTTCACGCAGATTTCAACAATTCCAGGTACATCTCCAATAAAGGCACCTCCCACACTGGCAATTAAAAAGGTATAACTTATTATGGTTAACGAATGATATTTTTTCAGTAGAATTCTTGCAAAAATGCTATAGAATGCATAACCGATTGCAGCACATACCCCAAACCAAAGCCCTTTCTCTGTAATTTGTCCGATATCACTTGAAAAAATTCCGGAAACAAGCGCACATCCGATCACAGATAATAGAATTGCAGATAGCTTGTATCTTGTTATCTTCTCTTTAAAAACGGGAATCGACAATAGCATTACAAAAACTGGTGAAGTATATAAAAGAACTGCTGCAATCGATAGTGAGGTCAGTTGAACCGTGATACAATAACAGGTATTAAAAAATAACATACTAAAAATACCTATCCCTAAAAACCATTTAATATCCTTTCGTTCAACCTTCAACTTTTTTCTGTCAGTTACTGACAGAAATCCAAATAAAAAAATATCTGCAACGAACAATCTTGCAACGACCATCTGTATGGATGAAAAATGAAATTGAGAAAGAATTCTGATGGATACCCCAATTGCTCCCCACATACTTGCTGCAAGAATCACATAAACTATAGATAACCGTTTCTCTTTCATTCCACCTGTTCCTTTGTATGCTTTAATTTGGGTTGATTTTAGCAACAGGCCGTTCCGGTTATAATATCTCACCGTTTGATTCTATCACTTTTTTATACCACTGATAGCTGTCTTTTGGTATTCTCTTTCCTGAACCTTTTCCGTAATCATCTAAATCAACATAGATGAACCCATAGCGTTTACTCATTTCTGAAGAAGAACAACTTACAATATCAAGTGGCCCCCATGCATAATAACCTCTTAAGTCTACGCCATCTTTGATCGCTTCCTTCATCTGCTCAATATGGGCTTTGTAGTATTCAGTTCTATAGGGATCATGTACGTTTCCATCTTCTCCAGGCTCGTCATATAGTCCCACGCCATTTTCAGTGATGTAAATTGGTTTTCGATAACGATCATAGAATTCATTTAACAGTGTTCTAAGGCCTACGGGATCAATCGACCAGCCCCATGGATTTGCTGGTAATTCCGGATTTCTATATACGCTATTACCATCTTCAAAGCTCTCTTTGCTGCAAAGTCTTGTATAATAATAGGAGAAAGAAAAAAAGTCACAAGTATTCTTTAATACTTCTTCTTCATCCGGTGTCAATTCAATATGCAGATTCAGATCTGCGAAATAACGGATTGCATATCCTGGAATATGACCTCTTAACAATACATCCCCATAAAAATATTCCATTTGATTATGCCGCATCGTTGCAAATACATCTTCTGGTTTACATGTCGCGGCATATGCAGGTCCACCGCAAAGCATCATACCAATTTGTACATCAGGATATTTCTCATGAGAATATTTTGTGATTTGAGCACAGGAGATCATTTCATTTACTACTGCCTGATATTTCGCTTCTGTGACATGTTCAACCGCATCTTCAGGAACTCCAAGGTGGTTGAAGCTTTCGTGAAGAATCAAATTAATTTGGTTTACAATAATCCAGTATTTTACTTTTTCCTGATAACGATCCAAGATTACCATCCCATATCTTGTAAAGAAATCAATCACTTCTTTCGAATACCAACCTTTGTAATGTTGGGTTAAATACAATGGCATTTCATAATGAGACATTGTGACCATAGGAACCATACCGTTTTTGATTACTTCATCAAATAAGTCATCGTAAAATTTAAGTCCTGCTTCATTTGGTTCTGTTTCGTCACCATTCGGGAAAATTCTCGCCCAGTTAATGGACGTCCGATATGTCTTTAGCCCAAGACCGTCTTTTCCCAATAATTTCAAATCGTCCTTGTAGGTATGATAAAAATTAATACCTCTACGTTTTGGGAAAATTCTTGTTTTACTTTCCAACGCTTCTTTTATATATACAGATGTTACTTCATCATTATATTTTTTCTTTATATCAATATCGTCTCTGAATTCATTAATATCAGCAACACACAGACCTTTTCCATCTTCCAGATAGGCACCTTCCATCTGATTTGCTGCAAATGCACCCCCCCACAGAAAATCTTTTGGAAATACTTTAGCAACTTCTTTCATAGCATGTTTCCTTTCTTCACTTATTTTATTTTTAGAAAGGGGCTATGAAAGCCCCTTTTTTAAATTTATTTATTTTCAAGTGCTTCCAAACGTTTACCGACAGCCTCCATAACCTTAATCAACTGCTTTGCTATATTAATTTCGCTATAGATGGTCATCAATGTATCTTGCGCATGTGCAAACAATAAGGTATATTCAGACTTTTCTCCTCTTGTCTCGCCTTGTATTGCATCAGTCTGCACCATATGCGCTTCTATGATATATTTATTTGCCTCTTTCATTAATTCTTTAGCCTTTTCCACATCAAATTCTGCCAAAGCATCTAAGGCTTTTTGATTGCAAACTCTAGCATCTCCGGCACTCATAATAATTTTCATAGCATTTTCAATAATCTGTTCATTCATTTTTTTTATCTCCATTTATTATTCTATTTTCTTGCTTCTACTTCAGCTTCTGTCTCTTGTTTATCATATGCCTTAAAGAATGGATACCAAATTACAGATGCTACAGCAACTGAAATAATTAAGAATATAATTGCTTTAAATGAACCTGTTGAGATCCATGTAGAAATTGGATATGGGCAATACCATAATTCAAATTGAATCTTTGGCATAGGTGCAAATGCAAGAACTTTTACGAAGAACCATGTTAAAAGCGGAATCACTATACCGATGATCCACATTGGTAACATTAAAAGCGGGTTCCATGCAATACAGCCAAATACAACCGGCTCATTGATGTTGAAGATGCTAGGTAGCAAACAAGCCTTTCCTAATGAACTTAACCTTTTTGATTTTGCACGTATCAACATAATTACAAGCGGTAATGTGCAAGCTACACCACCTACCCACATATAAGTGCAATAAACTAATCCTTCTGTATAGATGTTCATGGATGCAACGGTTGCGGTTCCTGCTGCCACCATTGCCAAGTTGGCTGTAATACCAGCAAGTCTGACTGGTTGTCCAACTGGTGTTAATACCCACGCTGAAATACCCATTGAGTAGATAAAGCAACTTAGGAAACACATAAATGTAAATCCATACCAAGTATTTAAGAAACCTTGTAAAGGCATGAATATGTTTACAATGATTTGATATAAGTTAACATTATTGATTAATACTACGATCCAACCGAAGCAAACTACAATTACAATTGGTAACATCTGATCAAACCAGGTTCTTACAAAATCCGGGATAGCTGAATCCTGTTTAAAGAAACTAAATTTAGCGAATAATGCAAATACAAGTGATGTAATTACACCTGTTATCATTGCTACGAACATACCGCCGGCACCAAGCGCAGATGATCCGAAACCTACAGTTCCTTCAGCTTCAACTACCGGAGTTACACAGATTAAGAAGAAAATCAAACCTGTTAAACCAGCTATTAGCCTTTGTTTGCGCAGCTTCTTTTTCTAACAATAATTAAATGGTACTAAGAAGGCTACAAAGAGTGACAATTTACTCATAGTCCATCCAAACGGGGTCCAGAAACTTGGTAACCAAGGAATGTAGTCATTCAAAATTGCTAAACAGCAGAACACAGAACCAAGTAAGATAAATGGTAATGTCTGCATAATGGAATCTTTTAAAATAACAACCCAACTGTTTTGACTTATTTTGTTCATCTTAGGTGCAAAGCTGCTCTCAAGCCAACTAATTAACTTATCCATCTTCCATTCCTCCGCTTATTTATTCATAAAGTGATAAAATGTGTTCTATTGCTTTTGCCCCATCTAATCTGGAATAATATTCCGGTTTCATCAATGCAATTTTAACTGGATACTCATGAGTATATTCCTCCAAGTCATCCATAACATACTCAAGATGTGGTCCGACCATAATTAGATCAACATCTTCAATGTAGTTATCAATTTCAGAATCACTTCTTGCCTGTACTTCCATCTCTATTTCTTTTTGCTTCGCGGCCTTTCTAATATTTGCTGCCATGAATCCGCTGGAAGCCCCTGAACCACATACCAAAAGAACTCTTAATTTTTTCATTTCTCGGTTCCTCCTTTTTATTTAATTACATTATATCGAACCGTGTTATAGATTTCGAATAAATATTTGCACCTTTACTGTGCAAATATTTACTTTGCCTTTTTACAATAAATAGGATTGTAGTATCAGCCGATTGAAATCTGCCAATTCCACAATCCTTCATAAGTTTACATAAATTATATTTCACAAATAATGTTTAATGATATAAAAAACCGCTGCAGCGTCAGCTAACAGCGGTTCTATTAATTTAATTTTTAATGTTTCCAAGTTCGGAATCTGTTTCTTTTATTTCTGTCTTTTCTTCCGTCTTTTCCTCAACCCAGTCCGTAAGACCGTCGGAATCTTCAGATTTGTCTTTGTGTTCAGAATCCTTTTTTTGTTCTACTGGCTCCGGAATTCCTTTGGCTTCCCGGAAAATCTTCATAAATTCCTTGCCGGTAATTGTCTCGCGTTCAATTAGGAACTCTGCAATCTTATCCATAACATCACGGTTATCTACAAGCAGGGATTTAGCTTCCTCGTAAGCTTCCTTCAGCATTCTCATGACTTCATCATCAATCTGGGAAGACGTTGCTTCTGCACAGTTCATCACCACACGTCCGCTTAAGTACTGGTCTTCCTTAGCTGCAAGGCCCATAAGGCCAAATCTTTCAGACATACCGTACTGGGTCACCATCGCACGGGCAATCTTCGTCGCCTGTTCAATATCATTGGCAGCTCCAGTGGTAATGGAGTCAAATACGATTTCCTCTGCGGCACGACCTCCCAGATAGCCCACCAGCATGGCATGAAGCTCTTTCTTGGAATTCAAGAATTTCTCTTCCTCAGGTACGTGCATAACATATCCAAGTGCTCCCATGGTTCTTGGAACAATGGTGATTTTCTGAACTGGCTCTGAATCCTTTTGAAGGGCACTAACCAAAGCATGACCTACTTCGTGGTAGGAAACGATACGTCGCTCTTCTTTGTTCAGTACACGGTCCTTTTTCTCTTTTCCTACAAGAACTACTTCAACAGCTTCAAACAGATCTTTCTGAGATACCGCATGACGTCCGTGTTTTACTGCCAAAATAGCACCTTCGTTGATCATGTTAGCAAGATCAGATCCAACTGCACCAGAGGTTGCAAGAGCAATCGCATCAAGATCAACGGACTCATCCATAAGAACATCTTTTGAGTGAACCTTTAATATATCCACACGACCTTTTAAATCTGGCTTATCCACGATAATACGACGGTCAAAACGACCGGGTCTTAATAAAGCAGGGTCTAATATCTCAGGGCGATTGGTCGCAGCAAGGACCAAAAGTCCTTTAGAAGAGTCAAATCCATCCATCTCTGAAAGAAGCTGGTTTAATGTCTGTTCTCTCTCATCGTTGCCTCCACCAAATTTGGAATCACGGCTTTTTCCGATGGCATCCACTTCATCAATAAATATGATACAAGGAGCAGATTCCTGAGCCTGTTTAAACAAATCACGAACACGGGATGCACCCACACCTACGAACATCTCTACAAAATCCGAACCAGATAGAGAATAAAATGGAACGTGAGCTTCACCAGCGACTGCCTTGGCAAGAAGAGTCTTTCCTGTTCCAGGAGGTCCCACTAACAAAGCTCCCTTTGGAAGCTTGGCACCAATCTTTGTATACTTTCCTGGATTATGAAGGAAATCTACGATTTCGGTTAAGGATTCCTTCGCCTCATCTTCCCCCGCCACATCTTTAAACGTGATACCGGTTTCTTTTTGTACATAGACCTTAGCGTTGCTCTTTCCAACGCCCATCAGTCCGCCACCGCCACCAACCCGGCGCATCATGAAGTTTAATAAAAAACCCATAGCGGCAAATAAAAGCAGATAGCTGACAATGGTCTGAAGAAAGAAGTTACCATCCTTCCGGATCCTGACAGTATCGACTCCCGCATCATGAAGACGATCTACAAGCTTTAAATCATTATCCATTCTCACCGTATAATAGGAAACTCCAGGCTTGTACCCTTCCCAAGTCGTCTTCGGATTAATGGAAATCTTTGAATCGTCCACATGAACCGACTCTACCTGTTTCGCATCAACCATATTCATAAAGATGTCATAGCTCAGCTCTTTATTGGTCCTTGCTGTGATCGCATTATGAAGATAAGATATCCCCGCCACTGCAATCAGAAACGTAATGACCCATATAACGATGGCCTGGGTATTTTTCGGCATCTTATTTTGATTCTGATTCTTGTTATCCATCTGTGTAAAGTCTCCAATCCGGATAGTTTCTACCCATTCTATATCTCTATCATTATAGTGTCAGTTTCCCCATAAATCAAGAAAAGAATTATAAAATCCTTATAAACACCGGCATTGGATTTATTTTTCAAAAATGTATATTACCGTTCCTCACGGAAATAAGCCTGACCCAGACTTTCCGGTGGTTGGTGTTCTCTTTTTTTCCTCAAACTGGAAATAATTAAAACAATTATGGTTACAACATAAGGCAATGCTTTAAATATTTCCTGTGACCCACGACTTAGGCCTGGTATATATAAATAAAGAATATAAAGTCCTCCAAACAACAGGGAACCCCAGATGGCTCCTACCGGCTTCCATAAAGCGAAGATAACCAAAGCAATGGCAAGCCAGCCTCTATCGCCAAAACCATTGTTGGTCCAGGTCCCACCGGAATATTCCATAACAAAGTAGAGTCCTCCAAGACCACTTAATCCACCGCCAATACAGGTAGCCAGATATTTGTATGCAGTTACGTGAATTCCTGCTGCATCTGCGGTTGCTGGGCTCTCTCCAACGGCTCTTAAATTTAATCCTTTTCTTGTTTTATTTAAGAATAGGGCTAGAGCAATTGCAAGCGCTATGCCAAGATAAGTCATAAAACCATAAGAAAACAGAGCCTGACCCAAAAGTCCTAATTTTGAAAGTCCTGGAATCGGGGTTTTAAATGCTTGTCCTGTTACAGCAACGGATATCTGGCCTACACCACCTGCAAGCTTTGATAAAGAACCACCAAAGAAGTTACCAAATCCAACACCAAACGTAGTTAAGGCAAGCCCTGTTACGTTTTGATTTGCCTTTAACGTTATGGTCAAAATACTGTATATGAGTCCGCCAAAAGCTGCACAGAGAAATGCACAGAGAAAGGAAATTAACATGCCAACCAGTCCATTGGGAGCCGAAGCAGAATTTTCATATAAAAATGCACCAATTAATCCAGCAATGCCTCCCATATACATCATGCCCGGAATCCCCAGATTTAAGTTTCCTGATTTTTCTGTCAAAATCTCGCCAAGTGCTCCGTAGAGAATTCCGATTCCCTGACCGATCACCTTTTGAATAAAGATTACCAAAAGTCCCATGATCTATTACTCCTTCCTATTCTGCCGATGAACGTTTGCCGCCCCGGAATCTTACTTCATAGTCAATAAAGAATTCACAACCCAGAATAAAGAAAAGAATGATGCCTGTAATGACATCGGACGCATTTTCATTTAAATTGAACTGGGACGCAATCTGTCCAGCTCCCTTTTGCATAAATACAAGGAAGAAGGAAACTAGGATCATGGCAAAGGTATTAAATTTACTGAGCCAGGAAACGATGATGGCAGTAAATCCTCTGCCTCCTGCCGTACTAGTGGAGATGGTATGGCTGGCACCGCTTACGATGATGAATCCGGCAATTCCGCATAGCGCACCAGAAAGTGCTACTGTTCTCATAATTACCTTTTTCACATTAATACCGGCATATCTGGCTGTATTGCCACTCTCTCCCACTACGGAAATTTCATAGCCCTGTTTGCTGTGCTTTAAGTAAAAATACATGGCGATGGTAAGTCCTAATACAATGACCAGATTCCAGCCGTACTCCAGTCCAAAAAGCTTTGGCAGCCAGCCACCTTTTGTGGCAGAATTAATGGTACCAACGGAGTTTGAACCCTTTGGATTTTCCCAGAAAATGATACAAAAGGTGATAACCTGCATAGCCACATAGTTCATCATCAAGGTAAACAATGTCTCATTGGTATCCCAGTAAGCTTTAAAAAATGCAGGAATACAGGCCCAAATCATGGCTGCAATGGCACTTCCTAAAAGCATAAGAGGGAATAAGATTAGAGGAGGAAGGGTATTTCCAAAATAGATCATCATCGCTGCGGAAGTCACACCTCCAATTAAGATCTGACCTTCTGCACCAATATTCCAGAATCTCATTTTAAATGCCGGAGTAATACCAACTGCGATGCAAAGAAGCACCAGAGTATCTCTTATGGTCATCCAAACTCTTCTCTTGGTTCCTACCGCACCTTCTATGATACCCTTATAGACTTCAATAGGGTTAAGTCCTGTCAGAGCGATAATGATTCCCGAACAGACAACCAATGACAGAAAAACCGCAATCAGACGGATCATCCATGCCTTCCAAGGTTCAATGGATTCCCGTTTTGCCGTTTGAAACAGTGGCTCTTTTCCCTTCATCATTCCTGAATTCCTCCTGTTTTCATCATCAGCTTTCCGATTTCCTCTTTTGTTGCAGTCCTGCCGTCTACGATGCCACTTATGGTGCCACCACACATGACAATGATGCTGTCGCATAATTCCATGAGAACATCAAGATCCTCACCAACGCAGATAACTGCGGTTCCGTTCTTCTTCTGCTTATTAAGCAGATTGTAGATGGTGTGGGAAGAATGAATATCAAGTCCACGGACTGGATAAGCCACTAAAAGCACGGCTGGAGCAGATGCGATTTCACGGCCTACCAAAACCTTTTGGACATTTCCTCCTGACAGCTTTCTAACAGGTATAGAAGTTCCCGGTGTGGCGATTCCAAGCTCATGAATCAGCTTTTCAGCCAGAGCTTTTGGTGATCTTCTATCTGCAAAAAAGGATCGCCCCTTTTTATAGCTTCGAAGCATTACGTTGTCTGTTAAGTCCATGGTACCAACAAGTCCCATTCCAAGGCGGTCTTCTGGAACAAAGGAAAGACGGACACCTGCCTTTGCAATATCGGCAGCACTCATTATAGTCAATTCCTTTTCTCCACCCTCAGGAGGATAATATAGGGCTGAACCTCTGGCAGATGGTATCAGTCCTGCGATAGCCTCTAATAGCTCTCTCTGTCCACTTCCAGCAACTCCTGCAATTCCAAGGATTTCCCCACTGTTAGCAACAAAGCTTGCATTTTCTAAGGCAGTGACGCCTTCCTTACTAATACAGGTAAGTCCCTGAACTTCCAGTCTCTTCTTCGGTGATACAGGATCCGGGCGTTCTATGTTCAAGCTGACTTTCTTTCCTACCATCATTTCGGTTAAGGATTCTTCTGTCGCTTCTTTTGTGTCTATGGTACCAATGTACTGGCCCTTTCTAAGAACCGATACACGATCAGACAAGGTAAGTACCTCATTGAGTTTATGAGTGATAATAATAATGGAATGTCCTGCTTTTCTCATGTTACGAAGAACTGCAAACAGACGGTCCGCTTCCTGAGGTGTTAACACAGCGGTAGGCTCATCTAGAATAAGAAGGTCCACACCCCTATATAGAAGTTTTACAATTTCAACGGTCTGCTTTTGAGACACAGACATGGTATAGATCTTTTGATCTGGATCTAAATCAAAGCCATATTTGGCTGTCAGACTGTTGATTTTTTTCGTTACCGCTTTCCGGTCAAGGAGCTCCTGACCTGGAAGTCCTAAAATAATATTTTCCGCTGCTGTAAACACCTCTACAAGTTTAAAATGCTGGTGAATCATACCAATTCCTAAGTCAAAAGAATCCTTGGGAGACCGTATGGACACTTCTTTCCCATTCACCGCAATCTGACCCTCATCAGGGTAATAGATTCCGGAAATCATATTCATAAGTGTTGTTTTTCCGCTTCCGTTTTCCCCCAGAATCGAAAGAATTTCTCCTCTCTTTACAGATAGGCAGACTTTATCGTTGGCAGTTACCTTGCCAAACCGTTTGGTGATATTTTTAAGTTCAATGGCATAATTTTCGTTCACCGGGACAACCTCCGTTTCATTTTTTCCTGCTTTTCCCATTCCATTCTATAATAGCAAAAAGCGGGGCCAGTGTATCTGGCGCCGCTTTTAAGCCTGACTCATTCCCGTCTGAGCATTTATTTATCAATGGTTGTAATGCCATCGATTAAAAGATCAAATGCTGGTGCTGAACCGAATTCAGACTCATGGAAATATCCTTTGGAGACGTATTCCACGTCACTTCCATCCTTTTTATAGGTTTCAAGCTTTTTGCCGCCTACCGTAAAGGTAGAAGTATCAAATACGTGAAGCGTTCCTGCTTTGATCGCATCTTCTGTTTCTTTTACTTTTTCTTCTGTTCCAGGAGCAATTGCATCTTTGTTAAGCTCTGTAATGGAAACTGCTCCGTCTTTATAACCCTGACACCAGTCAGTGTCAATTGCTTTGCCGTCAATTACGCTCTGAACCGCATAGGTTACATAAGGAGCCCAGTTGATGGAAGCGGAAGTAAGTGCAGTTTTCGGAGCAGTTGCAAGCATGGAGATGTTATAACCTACATCTGGAACACCAGCCGCCTCACATGCAACAGGAGCACCTGTTGTATCAGCATGCTGGCTAATTAAAACACAACCATTGGAGATTAAAGCATCGGCTGCTTCCTTTTCAAGATCAAAGCTTCCCCAGCTGTTGGTATACTTCACTTCCATGGTAGCCTGTGGACAAACAGAACGAACGCCAAGGAAGAAAGAACTGTATCCACTGATAACCTCTGCGTAAGGATAAGCTCCTACATAACCGATTTTAACAGCATCTTCTTTTACTTTTCCATCCTGAATCATCTGGTTTAACTTAAGTCCAGCTACTACGCCTGATACATAACGTGATTCATATACGTTGGTAAAATAATTGTGCATGTTGCTTAAGCCGCTTAGCTTAGCTTGATATCCGGTTGCATGACAGAACTGTACATCGGGATATTCCTTAGCAGCTTCTATAATATAGGATTCAAAACCAAAACTGTTGGCAAAAATAATGTCGCAACCCTGATCTGCAAGATCCATTGCTGCATCTTTAGCGGTCTCATCTTCTGGAACGTTCCATTTTACAATGACCTGGTCATCAGAAAGACCAAGTGCTTTCTTCATGTCCAGGGCACCATTGTAATGGGCTGCTGTATAGCTCTCGTTTTCATCGCCGATGTAAATAAAACCTACCTTTAAATCTTCTTTGGCGACTCCGCCTTTGGGATCAGCAGATTCTGCTTTTGCGGACTCTGTTGCCTGACCTTCTGTCTTTTCTGTAGATGTAGCGGATGGGGAACCGGAGTTACCGCAGGCGGTTAATGACAGAGCCATAAGACCTGCCAGAGCCAGACCAACCAACTTCTTTGATTTCATAACTAATCCTCCTCAAACGTGTGCACTTAGGTTGATTTTAAAATGCGTCAAAAGTCACTTTTTACCTGTCTGAGACAATTGTCAACCTTCATGAATTGTAAAAATTACATTTCCCAGTATAACATTCTTTTAAGGCTTGTCAATACGAATTATGTCTTTTTTTGCACTATTTATTCTTGCCATAAGCGGGCTTAATTATCATTGATAAGCCTTGATTATATGAGGTTTTTTTAAGGGTGAAAAGTTAGGAAGTTAGGTATGAAAAAGCGTCCGGAGTTGCCAATTGGCATACCGGACGCTTTCGTCAATTATTCCATAGTAAGTTGCACATTGCTAAAGGTAACATCCGCATTCCGGCTGGCAAACATGCCTGCGTAGACAAATTCGGAATCAATGGCTGTCAGCTTAAAATCAAATCCCGCAGAAACCGGGGTATTTTCCCCATAGGTGCAGGTATAACCATCAACGCTCTTTTGAATTTTAATGGTCACCGTATCTCCAACACCATAAACCTTAGTACAGGTACTGCCCTTTTTGAGTACTCCGCTCTTTCTTGCAAAGGAGTTTGTCTGCTGGGTAGAGGCAATGTCTAAAGGACCTGCTGCCACATAATCCCCCAGCGTCTCATTGGCCGCCAGATCAAGGTATATATCATCCCTTACCATCAGCCCAAAGGAAACTTGGTTGTTTGCCACCAGCTTATTGATCTTTACATCAGCGGTAAGGGTAAAGTTCCTATCTGCAGGAATTGCCTGGTAATACAAAGCGAGACCTTCGTTAGGGGTTGATATTTTACCAACTCCTTTTCCTGCATCCTTTGATGTAAATTCACCGGCTCTGATATGAATAGTTCCGTTTTCATCGGCATCCAGAGCAAAGTTATTCTTATTAATACTTTCAGCATCTCCTACATTGCCAAAAACCGTCCCTTTCCAGGAGCCAACAGACGACCATAAAGCACTGACTCCTGTGGGTCGTACATAGACACGTTCTTTATAATCCGGATTAACTGTAAGCATCTGACTGGTTGGCACCCCATAGCCAGGTCTTATGTAATTCTTAAGTGGGCTGCTGCTCTTCATCAGTTCGTCTGCCAGTAGCCAGGCATTGCATGCCGCACCATAACTATTGGTATGGGTATCGTCTATACTGATTTCCTTGGAAGAGGTCCATGCGTGACGGTTCTTTACGCCCTCTGCTCCCAACTGCTCATAGACAGCCCGGGTTCTTGCTGTAAGATCTACTACCGTTACTCCGGTACCTGCTCCCAAACTGCGAATGGCCTGAGCATAATCGCCTCCCGGGAAATTCCCCTTATCCGTCACCTGATCAGTAGTAATGTGCCCGCTGGCACCGCTATATTTGTTGTCCTTGTTTCTTCTGACAATCGGAGTACAGAGTATAGGCGTAACTCCTGCGTCCTGTGCTTTCTTAATATATCTGGTATACAGAGAATTCTTTAAAGATCCGCTGTCTTCGATTCCACCCATGGGATTCGTATAGCGTTCTGCTTCTGTCTTTTCATCGTTATGACCAAATCCGATCAAAAGAAAATCTCCCGGCTTCATCTCCCTTAAAAGAGTTTTATATTCCTCTGAGTCAGCAAAACTCAAAGAACTGGTTCCTGAAATTGCCAGGTTCTTTATTTTCACATTCTGCAAATAAAGGTCCAGCTTAGTTCCCCAGCCATATCTTGGATAATAGTAATCATCATGAAATGCGCTGACTGTTGAATCACCTACCACCCAAACTACGGGGCGTTCCTGAGTCCCTCCTTTTCTTGCTCCTGCATAGTGAGGCGCAAGTGCTGTCAGGGTAAGAAGTCCTTTCATATCAATGGACCCATCAGAAAGCCGTTCTGGCACTATTTTTGTATCCAGACTTTCAAACATGTCCGGGCGGATAACTTCTCCCAGGCTGTTAGCCGATTTCCCGCCATGATATAGATAGTTGTTATCGGTATAGATCTCTCCAGCATCCTGACCGTTTAAATCAATTTGTTCCTCCACGTCAAGGAATTTATCCCGGTATGAGATCAGACCGTCGGCCTTAAAGGCAGTGGTAATTCCTTTGTTGCTGTATAAGGCCACATTTGCACCTTCATTGTTGTAGGAAATAGAACGGTAGACTTCAATATCCGGGCAGGAATTAGAATCAATTCCTTTCGCCTTATTCTCGTAAGATATGCTGTTTTTCAGCACATGATGACCGGATAATCCGGAGCCACCCAACTTAAAGCCGTTTCCATTTCCGGCATCAATTACTTGTCCGTCTTTGATAATATAGCCATTTTTGTATGCCACACAATTCTCAATGGTGACAGAACCAATGATACCACTTCCTACCTTCGCAAACAAATCCCAACCATCATCGGCATTATAGCTGGCAATGCATCCGTCAAATACATTTCCTTCCCCGCAGGTAAGCTTTGCCGCAAATCCATCGGCATCTTCCATGGCGGCATCCGCATTATTATAGGAATTGCAGTTTAAAATCAAGTTATTGGAGGGCCACTTTTCAAAAGATTCGTTGGAGGTACCGCTAATCTGTATTCCAGTATTTCCGTTGTTATAAGCGTTTACCAGCTCTATCTTATTGAAATTGCCTGCTACCTGAAGACCACACTTTAAATCCTTAGTCCCTGTCATATCAATATTTTTCAGATGCCACCAGCTTCCCCACAACTGAAAACCAGAACCCTGCCTCTGAAAATCAAACACAGCACGACCGCTCTCAGATGGATCTGTCTCCAAACCGATCATCTGGTCAGATGACCCGTCAATCCCTCTTTCAATCTTAAGGTTTGTAAGAGGGTAACTGCCTGGCGCAAGATAAATGTTTTGACCCGGCTTTGCATATTTTACCGCCTCCTCTAGAGCAAGGGGAGAGTTCTTACTTCCATCTCCGTCAGCCGTCCCCTGAGGTGATACGTAGATCACAGAATCCGGGTATGACTTATAGATAATAGTTTTTGCGATGACCTGTGTATCATAAGACTTAAGCTTAGTATAGGCCGCGGGCTCATAGGCATTATCCGGGGTAAATACCATGGACACCTGATTCTCTCCTTTGGAAAGGTAGAGAGGCTGTATTACTTCTTGTCCGGCCTTTACCGTTAAAGACTGCATAGACATTCCGTTTAACTTTGGAGTTACCCAGCCGTCTGCATTGGCAAGAAATACGGTCTTATAGTAGCCCGTTGCTGAGGTGGAAGCTGAGGTAATCTGATAATCTGGCTCCACATACTTAATGGGGTGAGGCTGAGCCGGTGGATCTGTTTTTCTGTCAGTCACCGAAAATTCAATATTAGAAAACGTTGCATTGCAGCCTCTTGCTACAGCGAGTCCCACATAAATCTTATCTTTTACAATCCGGCATAGCGGATCCGGCTTACCATCTAGGTAGTATACCTTTTCCACTGTTTCCCCTTTATCATTAATATAGGAAGAATGATATCCCGTATTGGTACGTTTTAATATCATGGTATAGGTTTCCCCTGCCTTAATTAAGCGGGATTTGTCAAGAACTCCATCCTCTACTGTAAAGCTGTTCTTTGCTGGTGCGTTTTCCGTGGAGCTGATTCCCGTAAAGAAACGGTATCCAAGTCCATCTTTTAAGCTTTTGACTTCTCCTTCATCCGTCGTATAGCTTAACTTTGTCCCTATGGCAGCCATGGAATTGGTGTAAAATGGTTTGTCGCTGACTTTGTTTTCCCCTATGGAGTCTCTTGCCAACAAGGCAAATCCTTCTTGCCCATCTGGTGAGGTATTCACATAATCAATGGTTACATCTGCTTTTAAGGTGAAGTTTTCATTTTCAGGGTCAATGGTTGTATAATAATAGGAAATTCCATCATAACCATCGGTAGATACAAACTTGCCGCCTTTTTTATCAATGCTTCCGTCTTGTTTTACGGAACAAGATGTCAGGCTGACACCTGATTCTATGGAGCCACCTTCCTTCATGGTATTGACACTGCCCGTGGATGTTCCAAAATATGTAAATGTCCACGGGTTTTTCACGGTCCCATCTGAGGTCTTGGGCGCAGATGCCCACGAAGCACTGCCTGCGGTTATCACGGATAAACTGCAAAGGCAGCAAAAAGTCAGAATCTTTGTTAAGCTTTTTCTTCTCATCATATCCTCCTTACACTAAAATAGCACAAAAAATAAACCCCGATATTGTAAAACTGTCCGGACATTTCAGACGTTTGCTCGAGTGATGTTCTAGATATTCTTGTGTAAGCGCTTACACTGTGTAACATATACAATATTATCATACATTCTTTTGTTTTTCAATCCAATATGCACTATAACTTTCGCTCATTTTTCTTTTTTTGTATCATTTATCATGATATCCGCATTATTTTTCGGTTAACGTAAACATTAAAATTACCATCACTTTACAATATTAGTTTTTTTCAAAAAAGCTGGATTTTTCCTTCGATTAGATGTATAATTCTTTTTTTGAAAACATCCCCATACCAACACCACAGAAGGAGGTTACACTGTTATGTCAGTGAAATACGTATTTGTCACCGGAGGAGTTGTGTCCGGACTTGGCAAAGGTATTACCGCAGCATCGCTTGGACGACTATTAAAAGCTCGAGGCTATAATGTCACCATGCAAAAATTTGATCCTTATATTAATATCGATCCTGGTACCATGAACCCCGTTCAGCATGGAGAAGTTTTCGTCACAGAAGATGGAGTTGAAACAGACCTAGATCTTGGTCACTATGAACGTTTTATCGATGAAAATCTAACTAAGAATTCCAATGTTACAACTGGAAAAGTTTATTGGACCGTATTGACCCGCGAACGCCGCGGAGACTTCGGGGGAGGCACCGTACAGGTAATCCCTCATATTACCGACGAAATAAAGAGTCGCTTTCATCAAAACCACAATTCCACGGAAACAGACATTGCTATCATAGAAGTCGGTGGAACGGTAGGCGACATTGAAAGCCAACCTTTTTTAGAGGCAATTCGCCAATTCCAACATGAAGTAGGCCACGAAAACGCGATTCTAATTCACGTGACCCTGGTTCCATATCTGAAAGTTTCCGAAGAACTTAAAACCAAACCGACCCAGGCCAGTGTAAAAGATTTACAGGGAATGGGTATCCAGCCCGACATCATCGTATGCCGTTCCGAGCTGCCCCTTGATGATGGAATTCGAAGCAAAATCGCACAATTCTGTAATGTTCCCAAGACTCACGTAATCCCAAACCTTGATGTTGAGGTATTATATGAACTTCCCCTTGTTATGGAAGAAGAAAATCTGGCTCAGGTCGCATGCGAAAGCTTAAAGCTTCCTTGTCCTACTCCCGATCTTACGGAATGGACTGCTATGATTGATAATTGGAAACATCCAGAAAAGGAAGTGACCATTGCTTTAGTTGGCAAATACATTCAGCTTCATGACGCATATATTTCCGTTGTGGAAAGCTTAAAACACGGTGGCGTTTATAACCGTGCAGATGTTACCATTAAATGGGTGGATTCTGAACTCGTTACGAACGAGAATGCAGAAGAATATTTCAGTGATGTCAATGGAATTCTTGTTCCAGGTGGCTTTGGAAGCCGCGGAATCGAAGGTAAAATTTCTTCCATTCAATATGCCCGTGAACATAACATTCCTTTCCTTGGTATTTGCCTTGGCATGCAGATGGCCATCGTGGAATTTGCCCGTAATGTAATTGGATTTTCTGATGCACATACTGCAGAGCTTGATATGGATACCACTCATCCTGTCATTAGCTTAATGCCAGATCAAAATGATGTTGAGGACATCGGCGGAACACTCCGTCTTGGTTCTTATCCTTGTGTCCTGGACAAGTCTTCCAAATCATATCAGGTATATGGAGAAGAGCTGATTCACGAGCGTCACAGACACCGCTATGAAGTGAACAATGATTATCGAGAAGATTTAAGCAATGCTGGTATGAAGCTTTCTGGTATCTCTCCTGATGGAAGAATTGTGGAGATGGTAGAAATTCCAGCTCATCCATGGTTCGTAGCCACCCAGGCTCACCCAGAATTTAAATCAAGACCAAATAGACCACATCCTCTGTTCCGCGAATTTATCCGGGCGGCGGTTGAAAATAAATAAATATTACCCCACGAACGATGGAGTTCAGATTCTCTCTAGGAGAACTGAGCTCCATTTTATTGTGAAAAAAGGAATTTACTTTAAATTCTTATTTTCTTTTGATTTTTTCTTGCACTTTTCTCATCTTCTGTTATAATATAATGCAACGTGTGTCTACAGGGAAGACAGTTGTATTCACAGGGGATACACTTAAAGGAGGATATGTATTATGAAATTAAAAAAGGTTTTCGCTCTTACTCTTGCTGCTTGCTTAAGCGCAACTCTCATTGCCGGTTGCAGCAACTCAGGTTCCTCAGGATCTTCAAACAACGGTGAAAAGGTCATTAGAATTGGTGTTTTTGAGCCAACCACTGGAGAAAACGGCGGCGGCGGCTTCCAGGAAGTATTAGGCGTACGATATGCCAACCAAGTTCACCCAACCGTAAAGATCGGTGGAGAGGAATATAAAGTTGAATTAGTTGAAGTAGATAATAAATCCGATAAGACAGAAGCTGTCAATGCAGCACAGAAGCTTGTAAGCCAGAAAGTATCTGCAGTCATCGGAAGCTACGGTTCTGGTGTTTCTATCGCTGCTGGACAGATTTTCGCAGATGCCAAGATTCCTGCCATTGGTGCTTCCTGTACCAATCCTCAGGTAACTCAGGGAAATGAATATTACTTCCGTGTATGCTTCCTGGATCCTTTTCAGGGAACCGTTATGGCAAACTATGCAAATGATAACGGTGCAAAGAAAGCAGCCATCGTCACACAGCTTGGTGATGACTACTCTTCCGGGCTTGGTTCATTCTTTAAGACCTCCTTTACAAAGCTTGGCGGAACCGTTGTAAGTGAAGAACAGTTCCAGACCAACCAGACAGACTTTAAAGCAATCCTTACAAATATCAAGGCGCAAAACCCAGACATCATTTTTGCACCATCCTCTATCACCTCTGCTCCACTGATCATTAAGCAGGCTCGTGAGCTTGGAATCACTGCTATTATTGCTGCTGGAGATACTTGGGAGAATTCAACTGTCATCGAAAATGCTGGAGCTTCTGCTGATGGCATCGTTCTATCCACTTTCTTTGATGAAGCGAAACCTGCTAACGATGAGGCTGCCTCCTTTATCTCTGGTTTCAAAACCTACTTAAAGGAACAGAAGCAGGATGAAATCATACCAGCCGTATCAGCTCTTGGTTATGATGCTTACTTAAGTGCATGTAAGGCAATTGAAACTGCCGGCTCTGCTGATGGTGAGAAAATCAAAGATGCCTTAAAGGGAGTATCCATTGAAGGCGTTACCGGAAATATCTCCTTTGATGAAAACGGAGATGCAAAAAAGGATATGGCATTTATCAAAACCGTAGAAAATGGCAAATTCAAATTTTTAACAACAACTTCCGTAAAATAACAGCATACATTGCAATGATACTAACATCACAAAATGAGTGGGGACGTATTTCCTTCCCCACTCGTTCCATTTGTAACAGGTACTTTACTACATACTTCTCAGATAGGAGGCATTTCGCCACATGAGTCTTTCAACCTTTTTTCAGCAGTGCCTTACCGGTATTTCCTTAGGCGGTGCATATGCTCTCATAGCCATTGGCTATACGCTGGTTTACGGAATCCTTCGCCTCATCAACTTCGCCCATGGCGATATTTTTATGATGGCTGGATATTTCATGATATTTGCAATGGCTAGTTTTCCATGGTTCATCTCCATACCTTTGGTGCTATTTATCACAGTTGTATTGGGAGTCTCCATCGAACGGATTGCATACCGACCTCTCCGCAGTGCCCCAAGAATGTCAGTTATGATTTCTGCCATCGGTGTTTCTTATCTGTTGCAAAATCTAGCTACCTATCTTTTCACGGCACTTCCAAAGGGATATCCAGAACTTCCAGTCTTAAAGAAAATCTACCAGATCGGTGGTCTTTCTGCTTCTTTCGTTACCTTTCTCACACCGGTTTTGACTCTTATCATTGTATACGCCCTTATGGTGCTGATCAATAAAACAAAGATCGGTATGGCAATGCGTGCCGTCTCAAAAGATTACGACACTGCATCCCTAATGGGAATCAAGATCAACCGAATCATCACCTTTACCTTTGCCATTGGATCTCTTTTGGCTGCAGTCGGATCCGTCCTTTATTTTACAGATCGTATGACCGTGTTCCCATTTTCCGGCTCTTTGCCTGGCCTAAAGTGCTTCGTAGCCGCAGTATTTGGCGGAATTGGCAGCATTCCTGGTGCTGTAATCGGCGGGTTCATTCTGGGACTTGGTGAGACTGCCCTGGTTGCAACCGGGTATTCCACCTTTAGTGATGCATTTACCTTTGTTCTGCTAATTGCCATTCTCCTGATTAAACCTACTGGTTTGTTCGGCGAGAAGACAACCGATAAAGTGTGAGGTGCCTCTTATGAAGAAGAAAGCAATATCCAAAAACAAACTCTATTCCTTGATTGCCCTTTTGTTTGTCATCGGTATTCTTGGTATGTTACAGGCTAACAGCGCTCAGTACAGCTATCAGATTTCAATTTTGGAACGAAGTGCCATCTATGCAGTGGTTGCTGTTTCCATGAACCTGCTCACCGGATTTACCGGACTGTTTTCTTTGGGTCAGGCTGGATTTATGGCAATTGGTGCTTATACTGTGGCCATTCTTACAATTCCCGCAGATACTAGAGCAAGCGTTTATTATGTAGATGGTATCGCTCCGGCTATCGCAAATCTACAATGTCCCTTCTGGCTTGCCCTTATTTTAGCAGGACTTTTTTCTGCGGCCATTGCAGCTATCATTGGAATTCCAGTCCTTCGCTTAAAAAGTGATTACCTGGCTATCGCTACTCTGGGCTTTTCAGAAATTATACGTGCCGTTATCTCTGCACCTCAGTTAAATAAAATTACCAACGGGTCCTACGGACTGAAAAATATCCCAGCTTTTCCAAACCTATTTGTAGCTTTTGGATTATGTGGCTTATGTATTCTTCTTATGGTGCTTTTGATCAATTCCTCTTACGGCCGTGCATTTAAAGCGCTTCGCGAGGATGAAGTGGCTGCCCAGGCTATGGGACTTAACTTATTCCGTTACAAGGAGCTAGCTTTTGTAATTTCCTCTTTCTTTACAGGGGTAGGCGGTGGTCTCCTTGCCATCTACATGCGCTCCATTGACTCAAAGACCTTTTCCATCAACTTAACCTATGACATACTGCTCATCGTAGTCCTTGGAGGCATTGGAAGTGTTACAGGAAGCGTAATCGGTGCCTTTTTGGTTACTGCTGGCAGAGAATGGCTTCGTTTCTTTGATAATCCACTTACCATTGGAGGAATCGATATTCCCCTGTTCCGTTCCGGTTTTCGTATGGTCATTTTCTCCATTCTTCTTATGGCAGTGGTACTCTTCTACCGCCGTGGAATCATGGGAAGCAATGAGTTCTCATGGGAGGGCCTTGGAAGGCTGATCCGCAGCATTCCAAATAAACTGAAGAGAAAAAGCAAAACACAGAAGGGAGATAATGCATAATGTCAGCAGAAGCAAAAACTCCAATCAATGTGCTCCATATGGAGGACGTTACCATGCAATTTGGTGGTGTGGTAGCTGTCAACGGCTTAAGCCTTGATGTAAATGAGGGAGAAATCGTTGCGCTTATCGGCCCCAATGGTGCTGGAAAGACAACTGCCTTTAACTGTGTTACCGGTATCTATGAGCCTACTTTTGGCAAGGTGGATTTTATGGGAGAAACCATTCTCTCCAATACACCAAAGGGAAAAGCAGAGAAAACGTATCTGGGAGAAGTAACGCCTAGACCGATTCCAGTGATCCGTAATACACCGGATAAGATCACTCAAAAGGGTGTCGCCAGAACCTTCCAGAACATTCGCCTTTTCGGACAGCTTACGGTTTTTGACAATGTTCTCATCGCAAAACATATGCGTGCGAAGCAGAATGTACTTTCTGCCACTCTCCGTTTCAATCACAAAGAGGAAGAACGCATGCGATCAGAGGCTATGGCTCTTTTGGAAGAGCAAAACCTTCTTCATCTTAAGGATGAGATTGCTGCTTCCCTCCCTTACGGCTTACAAAGACGTCTGGAAATAGCCAGAGCGCTAGCCACAGAGCCTAAATTACTCTTACTTGATGAGCCTGCTGCGGGAATGAATCCTCAGGAAACTCAGGAGCTTACCGATTTCATCAAGCAGATTCGGGATACCTATCATTTGACTGTATTTATGATTGAACACCATATGGATCTGGTCATGCAGATCTCAGACCGTATTTATGTACTGGATTTTGGCAAACTAATTGCTCAAGGTACACCAGAAGAAATCCAGAACAACGAACGGGTAATTGAAGCATATCTGGGGGTGAGTGACGATGCTGAAGATTGAGAATTTAAAAGTGAACTACGGCGGAATTGAAGCTGTTAAAGGTGTTTCCTTTGAAGTGCCGGATAAAACCATTGTAACCCTGATTGGTGCCAATGGAGCAGGAAAGAGCACCACCCTCCGCTCCATCGTAGGACTGGTAAAGCCTTCTGCCGGAAGCAGCATTACCCTAGACGGGGAAGAACTTATCGGACTTGACACCACTCAGATCGTATCAAAGGGTATCGCTCTGGTACCGGAAGGCCGTCATGTCTTTCCAGATATGACAGTTCTTGAAAACATTAAAATCGGGGCGTACTTAAGAAACGACAGCCTTGAAGATGATATCAATTGGGTCTATACCTTGTTTCCAAGATTAAAGGAACGAAGCTGGCAGCTTTCCGGTACTCTTTCCGGTGGCGAACAGCAGATGCTTGCAGTTGCAAGGGCTTTGATGAGCCACCCCAGAATCTTAATGATGGATGAACCTTCCCTGGGCTTGGCTCCTCTTATCGTGAAAGATTTGTTCTCGATCATCCGGGAAATTAACAAAAAGGGTGTGACGGTTCTGTTAATCGAGCAGAATGCAAATATGGCGCTTCATACGGCGGATATGGGCTACGTGATGGAAACAGGACGGATTACTCTGTCAGGAGCTGGGAAAGAGCTTCTGGCTGATGAGTCAGTGAAAGCGGCTTATCTTGGGAAGAAAAAGAACTGAATGGAGAAAAAGGCAGTGGATGAAAACCATCGACTGCCTTTTTTATGTCTATATTCCGAAAGTTGACTTATATCTTATAAACGATACCGAAAGGCTAAGATCGTTTTCAAAGTACTGGTTCTCTTTGGCTATTTCAGCGAGTATAGCATCCTCATACGCTACGGCCTCCACAGAAGTGCTTTTCTCCTACATTACTTAATCGTCAAGCTGTTTTTCTGTTTTGGTTAAAAATATTTGTAGCGCATCACAGATGTCGATGTCCATACGCTTTGCCAATACAATCAGCCACCATATACATTCGCCAAGTTTATGTTCCAGTTCAGACGCTGTTTCTCCGCTATGGGGCCAACGTCCCTGCTGAGACATTGCCAGACGTCCGACCAGACCAGCATCTGTTAGAAAAGCAAGCGCATCTTCTTCTACCGTCCACTCATTTCCATGGTATTGTTTTTCTAATTTATGATATTTTTTTCTTATTTGAGCCGAACGTTCCATTATCTCACTAAAACTTATATCTTTCATGCTTTTCTCCTTATATTTGTAAGTTACTATTCAGTAGAATTAATTGATCCAAATATAATCAGGCTAACCTTTTATTCCTATAGCATTTGTTTTATGTCTGTAACTGTTATTTCTAATACCCTGGTCAAAAATGTAAATTTATCTTTCATCATATTAAATTCCGCTCCTGAGTCAAAAAATCTTGCCGTCCCTTCCACAGTAAAACCGGTTCCTTGATAATTATTATATCCTAATACATTTTTACTCCCTAATGCCATCTTCACTTTATTATTTATATTTATATTTTTCTCTGTTCAACTCATGATCCCGGCTGGAATTAGAATTCTTTCATCTCCTGTTACTACCAAATAAGAGTTCCATTCATTTACAATGTGTGGTTCGCCTTCCCCCCATGTTACAATCGTTACGATTCCTTCATTTTTTAATACTTCATAAAATTTTTCTGTAAGCATATTATCTCCTCTTATTAATTGAATTACATACTCTTATACACCCTATTGGGTAATTCGTATTTCTTTTGTTTATAAATCATATTATCATTTGAAATATGACTACGTCATGTCATATTTTTTTTTTTAACATTATAATATAATAATAAATATCTGAAATTGGTTTTTCATAGATGAATGAAATCATTCACATATATAGCTTTGACTTTTCATAGAAGCTGGATTAGGTCAGTTTAGACTGCATGGTGCTGTCACCACTCGGATGTATTGGTATCATACATGTGATTTATAATAATAAAAGGGCTATTACAAAAAAGTGATGATTTACTTATTTTGCAACAGCCCTATTTCTTCTATATCTATATTTCCACTGTACTCTAAATATCCCAACAATAGGAACAAAGGCTTAATAGAATGCAGCCTGCTCCATAACACATAATATCTTTTAAATCAAAGGTGGACCCAATTACGATCCGCCAAAATGTATGCTCCTGTAGTCCTAATCGCTGTACCAGATGGAAATACTGTAGACATTCTACTCCAGCCGCAAATAAAAATATATAGAGCGGCAGCCATTTATAACCCACAGGTATTATAATACTAATAAAACTATAAATCAGGATAACAACTAGCATATCACCAATATAAGGCCTGATTATGTCATCATGCACATATAGAGCTATTAGTGTTTCCATTATGAACAAAACTAAAAAAGCAATTGCATATCCAATTCTTTTTTTCTTATGTATCCGTAGATTCATATCTTTTCCTCGTTCTATATTCTTGTTAGTTATTCTTGAAATTTAATAATTCTTAACTCATGGATTTTCATATATCAACCCTCTTCTCCCACCATTGCATCTCGTAATAGAAATTATAGCATCAATCATTAAAATGGACAAGAATTCTTCTTATACACTTTGAAATCAAGTCCAAAACACGGATCTATAAACTGGAGAAAGATAAGAAAAAAAAGAAACACTCTCCTCTCATATCTCTGCTATATAAGGCAAATATGCCGTTTAAGTGTCTCATTATCTAAACTTCCGCATACCCCTTTTCAGAACAGAAGCAATACAACCTCTAGACAAAACAATATGACATCTACATGCAAAAACTATAAAACTACCATATGTATTACATTCGACAAGTTGGTGCATTTATCTAACTATTAATATATATTTTAACGTTTTTTTTGCAAATATAAACATTTTATGAATTTTTCTTAATGTTTTACGTTTTTAGTTAACTATTAATATATAAATACGATATTATCTTCAAGTAGTAAATAAATTCAAGGAGGTGATACCAATGTTTTAATTATCATAAACAACTGATACATCAATCGAGTAACATGCAACAAGGGGTAGAAAAAGCAAAAGATGAAGACGAAAGGAACTAATTATGCGTAAAACGATTCAATTTTTCGCTACTGCAATGACAGTAGCAACAATGTTCACAGTTACCAACACTCAAGCTTTCGCAGCACCATATACCAATAAAGCATTTGAGTTAGTTCAGCCAGATGGAAGTAAGGTTCAAGTTGAGATTACCGGTGATGAATATTATCAACACATAGAAAGTCCAGACGGATATACACTGATTCGTGATGAAAACGGCTGGATCTGTTATGCCAAATTAAACGAAGATCAAACAGAATATGTATCTACTGGAGTCACTTACGACACAAATAATAGCCAAAGATCTAGTGAACCACAACGAGGCGGCGGCGGTCTTGAAAAGCATTTAAAAATCAAGAATGATGCGGTAAAAGAAAAGGCGGAAGAAGTAAGAAAAAGACTTCATGGAACCGACTTTAAAAACACTCCAAATTTTGAAGACGGAAACAGCAATGGTTTACTGGATTCCAAATTAGCAGCTTCCGGTGACGTAAAAGGCCTGACCATTTTAATTGATTTCCCAGGTACCAAAAGCGATATCTCTCAATCTGATATCAATGATTTCTTTAACAAAACTGGTTATCGAGGTTTTAATAATAATGGATCTGTCAGAGATTATTATTATGATGTGTCTGGCGGAAGAGTTACATATACCAATACTTTAATAGGATTTTATACCGCAAAACACCCTAAGTCTTATTACGATGACATCTATGAGCAAACAGGTTCCTATGCAAAATCTGATGAGCTTGCAGAAGAAGCATTTCAATGGCTAAAGACTTCCGGAAATAACCTTTCATCTTTAACAACGGATTCCAAAGGATACTTAAAAGCAGTTAATATTCTTTATGCTGGAACTCCTGATGCAGGGTGGGCAAAAGGATTATGGCCTCATCAATCCTGGTATCCAAAGTCCGATAATTTCAATGGTGTTAAAATCCAGAAATATGAAATGTCAAATATCGGAAGGGATTTATCACTATATACCATATGCCATGAAAGTGGCCATATGATCTATGGATATCCAGATCTATACGATTACGATGGAGATTCTCAGGGTACCGGTACCTATAGCTTAATGAGCACTGTGGCCAATGAGAAAAACCCAACACCACCGGATCCCTATTGCAGAAATATTATATCCCGTTGGAACCTCCCTATGAATTTAAATGAATACAATGCCGGAACTACGTTTAAAGCAGTCGCAGATAAGAATGGTAATTCCTATTCCTATAAATGGTCAGGTAATCAATCCAAAGAATATTATCTAGTTGAAAATATTCAAAAAAATGGTAGATACGCTGACGTACCAGATGCCGGACTGGCTATTTGGCATATTGATGAAAATGGAAATAATTCTAAGAATGAGATGACACCAAACAGCCACTATCTGGTATCTCTTGAACAAGCAGATGGCAATTACGATCTTGAAAGAAATAGAAACGGAGGAAATCGAGGAGATTTATTCCGTGGAGGTTATAAGGATTCCTTCACCAGCAATACAACTCCAGATTCTAAATGGTGGAATAAATCCGTTTCTGGATTAGAGATATCTCAGATAGGCAATCTGGGAAATGAAATGACATTTAAACAATCAGCCTCTAATCAAAATCCAGACCCAGATCCCAATCCAGACCCTCAAGTAACGAACATAGCCGGACAAGCCACTGCATCAACTTCTTTTGTATCCGATTGGGAAAGTATCAATGCTCTAAATGATGGAATTGATCCTTCTAGCTCAAGCGATAGAAGCGGCGCTGTTTATGGTAACTGGCCCGAAACTGGTTCACAATGGGTTCAATACGTTTTTAATGAGAATCATACCATATCAAGTTGTGACGTTTATTGGTTTAGGGATGGTCAGGGCATTGATGTGCCTTCTTCCTACCGTATTATGTACTGGGATGGAGCCGCTTGGCAGAATGTACCTAATGCCAAAGGTCTGGGCACAAAAACCAATCAATATAATACTACGACCTTTACTCCTATCACTACAAATGGTATTTCAATCATAATGGATTCAAACGGAAGCAGCTCAACAGGAATTATAGAATGGAAAGTGAACGGTAACTAAGAAGCTAAAGTACCGAATTATATCATAAAAAAAGGAACTGTAACCTCAATGCTGGTTAAATAAGCATTGTGTTTACAGTTCTTTTGATTTGGGATGTGGGGAATATAAGTTCTACCACGTCTCGTCACGGAATTACCCGGCGTATGGTAACCGGATTTCTGTAATTCCACGTGGATATTTTGATCCCACTTCTTCGGTTTGCTGCATGAACAATTTGACCCTCGCCGATATACATGGCCACATGGTCGATCTGACTGCCGCTGGAATAGAACAACAAGTCTCCTGGCTCCATATTGGAAGCTGGAACTGCCTCGCCCTCTGATGCCTGCTGTCTTGAAGTCCGGTCAAGCTGTACTCCCGCTGCGTGCTCCATAACATACTGGACAAAACCGGAACAGTCCGCACCAGTATTAGGATTGGTACCTCCCCAGCGGTATGGCTTTCCAACAAAATTGACCGCATAATTTACAACCTGGGAGCGTACATCACTGTTTATTTCCGCTTCCGGTATGGTGTAAGCTATGGTGGCGAATTCTGGGACATAAGCATAAGCAGGCTTACCCTTGTATTCTATTTGGGCCCAGCCTTTGGATCCGGAAAGGAACCGATAGGTTTCACCCTCATGGATCCTTCCAAGAATCTGGGCATCTGTATTTGGTTGACTGCGGACACGAAGTGTCTGGGTGTCTACACGAAGCATTAGCTTCATATCATAGTAGGCGATGGCTCTGGCTTCTTTTCCAGTTGCCAAATACTGTCCACACACATAACCGGTTATTTGACCCGATTTTATTTTGTACCAGCCATTCTCCTCCGAAAGCACACTGGCTCCGGAATGACTTCTTAATTTCCCTACTACTTCCGCATCATTCTTTGGTTCTTTTCTGATATTTAGGGAATCCTCTACAATCGCCACTCCTAGGTTACTAAAGATGGTGCGAAAGGTCCCAATTCTCATTTTATCCTGCGTAAGACCGGCCGTCTCTTCTCCAGACTTCTGCTTTGTGTTTTCCTGGTACTTGTCCATATAGACATCAATACCAGCTACCGGGGTACCGGTAGTCACAGTCGTCTTGGTTCCTGCGGCCTGCACATCTGCTGCTGCGATCCATACGGCACTGCCGCATGCGATTGCAAAGCCCAGCAATTTCCATGCTTTGTCAGTCATATGCACGTTCCTTCGCAAGTTTTAAATTTTAATCCAGGCAGACTAGCGCCCTTCTTTCACAACAGGATATTTACTTACTCTGACAGGGTTTTTAAATACTCCATACCGTAGTCCCTGTCCTTTTCTATCTGCACTTTTAACTGCTCCAATCCGTCAAATTTCCGTTCAGGGCGGACGAAGTGCAATAGTTGTACTTCTATAGTCTTTCCATAAATATCCTTATTCATACCATAAATATAAGTTTCTATTCCTACGGGGGATACGCCTTCCACGGTGGGCTTTTTTCCGATGTTGGTAATCCCTCCATAATACTTGCCATCTATATAAACCTTGGATACATAAACACCAAATATCGGTAGATGTTTTTCCGGTTCCGGAACGATATTAGCAGTTGGAAACCCTAATACAGGGCCTCCCAAATGATTGCCATGAACCACAGTTCCATGGACTGCGTAAGGTTCGCCTAAAAGCTCATTAGCCTTTTCCATATTACCTGCATCCAACAGCTCTCTGATGTAAGTACTGCTGATATCACGCAAATCATCTTTTTCTTTCTCAACCACAATCAATTCGTATCCATAACGGTCTTTCCACTGATATAAGCTGTCCGCATTTCCTGCACCCATATAGCCAAAGGTACAATCCGTACCTACTACAATGGTTTTTGCATTCATCTGATCTATTAATATCTGCTTTACAAACTCCTCAGGTTCCATGTGGGCAGTTTCTTTGGTAAAAGGGTACTCTACCAGATAATCAATGCCCATTCGCTCCAGATTGTTTTTTCTCTCCAGATTCGTGGTAATGACCCGTTGAGTGCTCTCCATGTCTATGGCACTAGGGGACATATCAAAGGTAAAGATAGCGATCCCATATCCTTTTTTCCTTTTTACTTCTGCCATTTCCCATAGAAGCTTCTGGTGGCCCCTGTGACGTCCATCAAACTTTCCAAGAGTCACTACGGAAGGCTCTTCCATATGAAATTCCCTGGTTCCGGTTATATACTCCATCTTTAATTTCCTCCCAGAAATACCTTTTGGGGTTTAAGAATGTTTCTTTCTTTGTCAGGCTCATAAACTCCAATAAATTGATTCTCACTGTCATAAACTCTGAGCGGACCTTCCTCCGGTGCAGAACTTTCCTGGGCCTGATCTCTTAAAAATGGATTTCCATTATGAACCAATTTATCAAACTCCGGCTTCATGACAATTGCGGGATAGTCATTAAATACCTTGTCCACTGCAAGGATTCGTTCTCCCAAAGTTCCTTCATCTCTTAGTTCTTCAATTTGAGACAGAGTAAGACTGTCTTTTAAAAGAAAACCTGAGACCTGAGTACGGACTAATGAATCCATGCAGCCTCCGCAGCCCAGTTTTCTTCCTATATCATAGCAAAGGGTACGGATATAAGTTCCCTTAGAGCACGTCACGGTCATTGTGACTCTAGGAAGCTCTATGTGATCCACCCGTATCTCCAAAATTTCTACTGGTCTTGCTTTACGCTCCACTTCTATGCCTTCTCTGGCAAGCTCGTAAAGCTTCTTTCCATCTATTTTGAGAGCAGAATACATGGGCGGAATCTGATTATAAGGACCAAGAAAGCTTAAGACTGCCTCCCTAACCTCATCTTCCTTTGCATGAACCGGATATTCAGCCAGAATCGTTCCTGTCATATCCTGAGTATCTGTTTCCTTACCCAGAAGCATAACTGCTTCATAGGTTTTGGTCTTATCCGTGAGCAAATCGCAAAGCTTTGTTGCCTTACCCAGGCAGACTGGGAGTACTCCCTCTGCCATGGGGTCTAAGGTACCGGTATGTCCTATTTTTTTCTGCTTTAAAATACCCCTCATTTTCGCTACGACGTCATGAGAGGTAAATCCTTTTTCTTTATACACATTGATGATGCCGTCTGCCATCGTCCGTTTCTCCTAATTAAGCTGTTTTACAATCTGATCGGACAGATTGTTAATCACATCATGAACGCTCCCTACCATTGTGCAGCCAGCCGCCTTTTTATGACCGCCCCCGCCAAAGTAAAAAGCGATCTTGCTCACATCAAGTTCAGCCGTAGAACGAAGGCTCACTTTATATTCCCTACAGCCAGTTTCATACATGAAAATGGCACATTCCACACCTTCTGTGATCCGAAGTTGGTCAATGATTCCATCCATGTCACTTCCTGAGACGCCGTAGAACTCCATGTCCTTTTTGTTTATCACACTAAAAATACATTGATTGTCATGAAATGAGATACTTTCTAGCAATGCTCTTCCTAGTATCTGATTTTGTATATATGTTTTCCGGTAAAAACTATCATCGATGATTTTGGAAAAATTAATCCCTTTTTCCATCAGCTTTCCGGCTATTTCCATGGTCTTTCTGGATGTAGAGTCGTACTTAAACACTCCCGTATCATGTATGATACCAGTATAAATACATTCTGCCACTTCCTTACTGATTTTGTTCTCATTAAGAAGTCCATAAAGCACTTCACAAGTGGAACTTGCATGCCCTTCCACAATGTTCTCACCTGCATATCCTATGTTGGTGATGTGATGGTCCACACAAATGCTTTTTTTTGCCGCATTCAGATATTTAACTGCTTCTCCAAGACGAAGGGTATCGCTGCAGTCAAGACATAAACACAGGTCATATTCTTTGTCCTCGGAAAAATCACTGACAATATGATCAAAATGATTCAGATAATTAAATTTATCAGACGGTTTTTCAAGATATACCACCGCCTCCACCTGAGGATAATTCTCTTTTAAGTAGTTAAATGCCGCCAGACAGGAACCTACGCAGTCCCCGTCCGGACGGACATGGCCCATAATGGCCGCATTCTTTACATTTTCAAGGATTGTATCAAGGTAACTCAAAGGTGCACCTCCTTAATCTTTGATATCTTTTGTAACCTCATCAATCAGTCTTGACATATTGACACCGTATTCAATGGACTGATCTAAAATGAACTTAATTTGTGGTGTATTACGAAGATTAACTCTTCTTGCTAGTTCTCTGCGGATATAGCCTTCTGCACTCTTTAAGCCTTCAATCGTCGCTTTTCCAGCTTCTTCATCTCCAAGTATACTGATATATGCCTTGCAGAATTTTAAGTCAGGAGTCACCTCAACAGAAACTACGGATGTCATAGGATGAATCCTTGGATCTTTGATTCCCAGACGGATGATTTCACTTAACTCCCTCTGGACCTCCATATTGATTCTTGTATTTTTTATACTGTTTTTACGCATGTTATTCCTTTCGCTTTTCATCCACATATTCAAAAAGACCAGCCCGCAATCACGGGCTCATCTTTCTAAAATCCAGGTGAAATGGTTCCTAGCGGGGAACCTCCACCATGGCATATGCTTCAATCATATCATCTTCCTGGATATCATTAAACTTCTCAAATACAAGACCACATTCATAACCAGTTGCTACTTCTTTTACATCATCTTTAAATCTCTTTAAGGATGCTAATGGTCCATCGTAAATCTTCTCTCCAGCTCTTGTGATACGTACGCTGCAGCCTCTTACGAATTTTCCATCCAGGATATAGGAACCAGCAATGGTACCAACACCAGATGCTTTAAAGGTCTGACGGACAATGGCATGACCAGTAATCTGCTCTTCAAAGATTGGATCAAGCATACCCTTTAAGGCTGCTTCTACATCTGCAATCGCCTGATAGATTATTTTGTAAAGTCTTAAATCTACTTTTTCTCGGTCCGCAATGGATTTTGCTGTTACATCAGGTCTTACATTAAAACCAATGATAATAGCGTTTGATGCGGAAGCCAAGGATACATCGGACTCATTGATGGCACCAACGCCTCCATGAATTACCTTTACCATAACTTCTTCATTAGACAACTTCAAAAGACTCTGTTTTACCGCTTCTACAGATCCCTGAACATCAGCCTTTACAATGATTGGCAGTTCTTTAATATTTCCTGCCTTGATCTGGCTGAATAAACCATCTAATGATAACTTAGCTTTTGTATCTTCCAGTAATTTATTCTTTCCTTCGGAAATAAATGTATCAGCAAAGCTTCTTGCGTCCTTCTCTGTGTCAGTTCCAACAAGAACTTCTCCAGCATTTGGAACGTCGTTAAGACCTAAAATCTCTACTGGTGTGGATGGGCCAGCCTCTTTCACTCTGCGGCCTTTGTCATCCATCATAGCGCGGACTTTTCCATAACAAGAACCTGCTGCAACGGTATCGCCAACACGTAAAGTACCCTTTTGTACCAATACGGTAGCAACTGGACCTTTACCCTTGTCAAGCTCTGCCTCAATAATAAGACCTCTTGCATGGCGGTTTGGATTCGCCTTTAATTCTTTCACTTCAGAAGTAAGAAGAATCATCTCTAGAAGTTCTTTGATTCCTTCTTTGGTATGTGCAGATACTGGTACAAAGACTGTGCTACCGCCCCAATCTTCAGAAATCAGTTCATGCTCGGACAATTCCTGTTTTGTACGGTCGATATTTGCACTTGGCTTATCAATTTTATTGATTGCAACAATAATCTCTACTCCTGCAGCCTTTGCATGGTTAATCGCCTCAACAGTCTGTGGCATTACACCGTCGTCTGCTGCAACAACAAGGATAGCAATATCTGTAGACTGGGCACCTCTCATACGCATAGCAGTAAAGGCCTCATGTCCTGGCGTATCTAAAAATGTGATCTTCTGTCCGTTGATTTCGACTGTATAAGCACCGATATGCTGGGTAATACCGCCTGCTTCTCTGGTGGTTACACTCGTCTGACGGATTGCATCAAGAAGTGAAGTTTTACCGTGATCAACATGGCCCATAACGCATACTACTGGCGGTCTGGTTACCATAGTCGTGGCATCTTCTTCTTCCTCTTTTAACAACTCTTCTATTACATCAATCTTAATTTCTTTTTCGCAGAGCACTTCGTATTCCATAGCAATCTCTTCTGCCTGCTCAAAGTCGACATCTGTATTTAAAGTAACGATTTTGCCCTGTAAAAACAGTTTTTTTACGATAGCTGATGGCTGAAGTTTCATCTTTTCTGCAAGCTCTTTGATGGTCAGGATTTCTGGAAGTATAATAGTCTTTACTTCCTGAACCTTAGCCTCTCTGTGAGACGGTGGCTGAATGGCACCTTTAAAGCCCTTACCGCCTTTTGCCTGACCCTTGTTAGCAACATCATCTTTATCTCTCTTATCGAATCTATCATTCTTATAGGTATTCTTTACAGCAGCACGGTTGTTGGTTGGCTTTGACTGGATTGGAGTATCAAAGGACTTTGTTCCAGCATCTCTACCAGTACGACCTCCTGGTCCCTGTGGTCTTCCATCACGATTTCCCTGATAGCCGCCCTGTCCTTGTGGTCTTCCATCACGGTTTCCCTGATAGCCGCCCTGACCCGCTGGTCTGTTTCCTTGATAACCGCCCTGGCCCGGTGGTCTGTTACCCTGATAACCGCCCTGACCCGCTGGTCTGTTTCCTTGATAGCCACCCTGACCCGCTGGTCTGTTTCCTTGGTAGCCACCCTGACCCGCTGGTCTGTTTCCTTGATAACCGCTACCTTCTGGTCTGTTACCCTGATAGCCGCCCTGACCTGGAGGTCTGTTTCCTTGGTAACCACCCTGACCCTGTGGTCTGTTTCCTTGATAGCCGCTACCCTCTGGTCTATTACCCTGATAGCCGCCCTGACCCGCCGGTCTGTTTCCTTGATAGCCGCCTTGACCCTGTGGTCTGTTTCCTTGATAGCCGCCCTGACCCTGTGGTCTGTTTCCTTGATAGCCGCTACCCTCTGGTCTATTTCCCTGATAGCCGCCCTGACCCGCCGGTCTGTTTCCTTGATAGCCGCTACCTTCTGGTCTGTTTCCTTGATAGCCGCCCTGACCCTGTGGTCTGTTTCCTTGATAACCACCCTGACCTTCTGGTCTGTTACCTTGGTAGCCACCCTGGCCCTGTGGTCTATTACCCTGGTAACCACCCTGGCCCTGTGGTCTATTACCCTGGTAACCGCCCTGGCCCTGTGGTCTATTTCCTTGGTAACCACCCTGGCCCTGTGGTCTATTACCCTGGTAGCCGCCCTGACCTTGTGGTCTGCTGCCTTGGTAGCCAGTAGCGTTGTCTTTGTTCCCATCCGTAGTTGGTGTGGTAGACTGCTCGCCTACTTGCTGACTTCTTGCGGGATACTCTCTTTGAGCACCAGGCTGGCTTGGTCTTTGATTACTTGTGCCCTGGCCCTGTGGCTTATTCTGCGCATTCTGGGGACGAAATACTGCTGCTATTTTCTTCTTTGGTGCATCCGGATCATCTCCACCTGATGCCTCTGTATGTCCTTGGGTGCTTGTTTTGCTATGGCCGCCCACTTCTTTTTTTACAATTGATGCCTGTTCTTCTGAAATATTTGATGAACTTTTTAAACTTACATTGTGTTTTTCCAATATATCCAGTATCTCCTTACTGCTGTCTTTGCCGAGTTCCTTTGCCAGATCATATACTCTCATGCTTTCCTCCATTCTGTGCGCACTCTACAGCACATGCGGGTAGATGTGAAGGCTCATTCTCACACTCACTACCGACCATTGTATTCATTAGTTTCACGACTGCCTTAGCAAACCCATTATCTATGATAACAAGAGACGCCCTCATCTCCTTGCCCATAGCGTGGCCCAGTTCATCTTTACTTGCAAAGAAGTAGATTGGAACTTTATAGAAAGTACACATGTTGGTAAACATCTTTTTTGTATTATCCGAGGCTTCTTCTGAAACGATTACTAATGACGCTTTTCCTGATTTTACAGATTTTTCTGTCATAAACTCACCACTGCCAATTTTTCCTGCTTTGGTGGCTAGACCAATCAGATTCAGGATCTTCTGTTTGTTATCCAATCTGCTCCATCTCCTTTTCCATTGCTTCGTATACTTCCTTTGGAATTGCCATCTTAAAGGAACGTTCCAGTCCTTTATTCTTCACTGCCTTACGGAAACACTCCATAGATGCGCAGAGATAAGCACCACGGCCGTTTTTACGACCGGTTGCATCAAGAATAATATCATCCTCCGAGGTCTTTAACACACGAATCATCTCTTTTTTACTTTTCATCTCACCACAGCCAATACACTGTCTGAGTGGTATTTTTTTTGTACTCAAGTTTCGATCACTTCCTGTTTTCTTTATTCCTGGTTATTACCGTCCTGGCTATCTTCTGGGGAGCCGCTCTGATACTCTTCCTGGTAGTCTGATACTTCTTTATCGCCGCCTTCCTGGTATTCATTTCTAAAATCTTCAAAGGATGTACTCGCATCCTGATATTCCAGACCAAGTTCTTCAAATAGACCAAGTTCTCTCGCCTGTGTTTCACTCTTAATATCAATCTTATATCCAGTCAGTCTTGCTGCAAGTCTCGCATTCTGCCCTTCCTTACCTATGGCAAGAGATAGCTGATAATCTGGAACAATTACCTGGGCTTCTTTTGATTCTTCATCTGCCACAACACAGATAACCTTAGCAGGACTTAGTGCGTTCTCAATTAAGTATGCTGGATTGTCATCCCAACTAATGATATCAATCTTCTCGCCTCTTAATTCATTGACGATAGAATTAACTCTAGCACCGTTTAAGCCTACGCAAGCGCCAACCGGATCAACATTAACTTCATTAGATTTTACTGCAATTTTCGTTCTGGAACCAGCCTCTCGTGCAATGGCTTTGATCTCTACGGTTCCGTCTTTTACTTCCGTAACCTCAGATTCAAACAATCGCTTTACTAGGTCTGGGTGTGTTCTGGAAACAGAAATTCTTGGACCCTTTGGAGTATCTTTTACTTCCAGAACAAGAACCTTGATTCTTTCGGTAGCTTTAAATACTTCACTTCTTACCATCTCAGTTTCGTTTAAGATGGCGTCTACCTTACCAAGATTAATGCTCACGTTTCTGCCCAAATATCTCTGTACAATCCCTGTAACAACTTCTCGTTCCTGGCAGGTCCAGTCGTTAAACAGTGACTTTCTTCCTTCTTCACGGATTTTTTGTAAGATCACGTTCTTGGCATTCTGAGTTGCAATTCTTCCAAACTTCTTTGAATCTATCTGACAATGAATTACATCTCCAACCTCATATTTAGGATTTGCCATCTTCGCATCTGCGAGGCTGATCTGAAGCAGAGGATCTTCAACTGTTTCAACCACTTCTTTTTCTGCAAATACATTAAAATCACAAGTATCACGATTAATGCTGACTTTAACATTATCTGCTTTTCCAAAATGGTTCTTGCACGCTGTCAAGAGAGAATTTTCAATCGCTTCTAAGAGGGTTTCCTTGCTTATGTTATTCTCTTTTTCCAGAATATTCAATGCTTCTAACAGTTCCTTATTCATTTATTTATCCTCCTAATGTTTCTTACTGTTTAGAAATCAAATGCCAGCCGAATCAGTGCAATTTCCGAACGATTAATCATAAGCTCGGTTCCATCTTCCAGTGCTATTGTCACAGTTTCTTTATTATAAGACTGCAATGTTCCATTGAATTCTTTTTGTTTATTAAGCGCTTTATATAAACGGATATCCACTTCTGCTCCAATGCTTCGTTCAAAGTCTTTATCCTTTTTCAGCGGCCTTCCAAGTCCCGGGGAGCTGACTTCTAAAATGTAGCTGTCTGTAATGAAATCATTCTCATCAAGCCATTCTCCCAACTTGCGACTAATGATCTCACAGTCATCTACTGCAATTCCGCCTTCTTTATCTATATACGCACGTAAATACCAGTTTCCTGCTTCTTTTACATATTCCACATCAACCAGTTCATAATTGTATTCTTTCATAAGTGGCATCAAAAAGCTCTCTGTCTTTGCTTCATAATCTTCCCTTTTTGCCATCTTCCTCCCACCTTTCCAAACAAATGGAAAGAGTGGACTTGCGCCCACTCTTTATCCGTCAAACATTCATGTTATCCATAGTAGTATAGCACTATTCCCTCGCTATTGCAAGGGCTTTTTCTTATTTCTAAGGTTATTACTGGAAAATCCCATGAATCTTTTGTATTCGACAAATAGGAGGAAAATAGTAGACATATCTTCACACTCCTTTTTTTCATACATATTATAAAACTATATCAGATTAGATCAAATCATCGAAAAGGAGGGCCCATGAAACCTAAACTGGAAGTTCACGGGGTCAGTTACTCCTATCATTCCCTTGAGGGTGAGACGCTGGCCCTTTCTGATATATCTTTTACGGCAGACAACGGGGAATTCCTTGCAATCGTCGGACCTTCCGGCTGTGGGAAATCCACCCTTTTATCTCTTCTCAGCGGATTGCTGACTCCTGATACGGGAGAAATCCTGATAGACGGTGTTCCTCAATCCGATTCTAGATCTAACATTGGCTATATGCTGCAAAGAGATCACCTTTTTGAATGGCGGACCATCATGGGAAATGCTGAGCTTGGCCTGGAAATCCAGAGAAAGCTTGACGGCAGCTCCAAAGAAAAACTGCATCAGATGCTTCATACCTATGGTCTTGGTAGCTTTGAACAGGCCAAACCATCTGAATTGTCTGGAGGCATGAGACAACGTGCCGCGCTGGTCCGTACTCTGGCCCTGGAACCAGACCTTCTTTTATTAGACGAACCGTTTTCAGCACTTGACTATCAGACCAGACTCTCTGTCTGTGATGACATTAGTTCTATTATAAAAAGCACTCAAAAAACTGCAATATTAATTACACATGATCTTTCCGAGGCAATTAGCGTAGCGGACAGGGTCATCATACTGACAAGCAGACCGGGAAGGCTCAAAGCCATTGTACCGGTTTCCTTTGGAGATGAAAATCTAGGGCCATTGATGAGACGAAATATGCCGGAATTTTCCGTCTACTTCAATCAGGTATGGAAGGAGTTGCAGAACCATGATTGAGACTCATCCTTCATTAGCCCAGCAGGAATTCATACAAAAAGAAAAGACGCATCGCCGTAATGTGAGCGTTATCCGAATGCTACTGCTGGTCCTCTTTTTATCTCTTTGGGAGCTATGCGCAAGACTAGGATTTATTAATGACTTTATTTTCAGCTCCCCTACCCGCGTAACCATATGCTTTCTTGATATGGTAAAAGACAATTCCATTTTTGTTCATACCGGAGTGACAGTAATGGAAACCCTAATAAGCTTTGCCCTGGTAGTCGTATTTGGACTTTTGATTTCCATACTTCTCTGGTCCAGCCGGAGCATATCTGAGGTTTTAGAACCTTATCTTGTTATGCTCAACAGCCTTCCAAAATCTGCTCTTGCCCCCATCTTAATCGTATGGCTTGGCAATAACATTAAGACCATTATTGTTGCATCTATATCAGTTGCTGTCTTTGGTTGTATCATGACCCTCCATACCGGCTTTTCTCAAACGGATCCGGATAAGATCAAGCTGATCTATTCTCTTGGAGGAACAAAGAAGGATGTGTTATTAAAGGTATTGCTTCCCGGCTCTATCCCTTTGATTATCAGCAACATGAAGGTTAACATCGGTCTTTGCCTGGTAGGCGTTATTATTGGAGAATTCCTGGCTGCAAATAAGGGACTTGGATATTTGATTATATATGGAAGCCAGGTGTTTAAGATGGACCTGGTTGTCATGAGTATTGTGATTCTCTGCATTGTTTCTGCTTTCTTGTATCAGGGGATTACTTTGTTGGAGAAGAAGATTCGCTTCTGACTGCAAAGTAATAAGAAAGGAGTTTTTACCAAATGGGAAATATCCATATGGTAAAAACTCCTAAAATTATGGAATTTGGGCATCCTCCTGTGATACACTCTGGGGCTTATTTTTTGACATGGACAGACCGCTTCGGATTATTAAAAAAGCTGCTGAAATTGTGACAGTGCAAAGGTTTTGGTTCATTTTTAGACGGAAGAATGGTATAATGCTTTTATTTAATTTTCACGTTGTTTTTTATATGTGCAACTTATATCAGGTAATTATCTGCGAGGGTTGATATACTGGGTAAAGGAGTGAAGCAAATGTCTGTACAAACAATAGAGTCAATGGCCAAGTGGGTCGAAAATAATATAACTGAGAATCCAAGCCTGCAAAATATGTCATCTTATGTTGGTTATTCACCTTTTTACTGTTCTGCAAAGTTTCACGAACATATGGGTATGACATATAAACAATTTCTTGCTCAATGCAGATTAAAAGCTGCTACATATGACCTTTACACGACCAATGACAAAATTATTGATATTGCGTTCCGTTATGGATACTCTTCATCAGAAGCGTTCGCTAGAGCATTTTCTCAAGCATTTCAATGTTCACCACGGCAATATCGGAAAACTTACGCTGTTACTCTTGGCGGACTCAGTCCCTAGATGTATTGCTTTCTCCAAATTGGTTAACGCAAGGAGATAAAATGTCTAATAAATTTGGAAGAAACGACCTCTGCTGGTGTGGTAGCGGTCAAAAATATAAAAAATGCCATTGCCCTATTGATGAACAAATCGAAATTTATCGCTTTGAGGGATACAAAGTACCTCATCAAAAACTGTTAAAAACCAAAAAACAGATTGAAGGAATTCGAGAAAGCGGAAAAATAAATATCGCATTACTTGATTATATTGGAAATTATGTTGTTGATGGGGTAAGTACGGAAGAACTTGATAGGCTTATTTTCAAAAAGACAAAAGAACTTGGTGGCATTCCAGCAGACCTTCATTATGAAGGATACCCTAAGAGCACGTGTATCTCAATTAATGATGTTGTATGTCATGGTATTCCCTCTGAGCGTGTGTTTCTGCGAAATGGTGACATCGTCAATATTGATTTATCTACAATTTACAAAGGCTTTTTTTCTGACTCTTCACGTATGTTTTGTATCGGTTCTGTTTCCGCTAATAATCAAAAATTGGTTAATATTGCAAAAGAGTGTGTGGAACTGGGTATTTTGCAGGTAAAACCGTGGGGATTTCTCGGCGATATTGGGCAAGCAGTTAATGATCATGCAAAAAAAAATGGGTATTCTGTTGTAAAGGAAATAGGAGGTCATGGTATTGGTCTGCAATTTCATGAAGAGCCTTGGGTGGGCTATGTAGCAAAGCAAAGGACTGGAATGCTCTTGGTTCCGGGACTTGTTTTTACTATAGAGCCTATGATAAATATGGGAAAAGCCAATATAATTACAGATCCAAGTGATGATTGGACCATATACACTGCTGACGGAAAACCCTCTGCACAATGGGAAAAAACAGTATTGGTAACAGAATCGGGCCATGAAGTATTAGCATACTAATGAACACAGATTCTGTTTGTCAATAGACAAATTTTAGATGAGCACGTGAAAGTTTGAACCTGTTGACAAATAGATTCTGAATTCTTTGTGCATTAACTTTATGGTCATTTACTTCAAAAAACTGGTAAAGCACGGTAGCTCCTTTTATCTATTCAACTATTTTGCAGAGCTTCCGCGTTTACCAAGCTTATTCTATTTGCTATATATTACTTCTTCACCACACTTCCATCTGGATAACGGGCAAATCTTCCCATTTCCCTTTCATGAACTGGCTCATCATCGGGCCATGGCCAACCACCAAACTGCGTATTCTGATAATCCGCATATGCCTTTTGTATTTCCTCTTCGGTATTCATAACAAATGGTCCATATTGCGCAACTGGCTCATTGATTGGTTCCCCTTCTAAGAGTAAAACGAAACTGGTTTTATCTCCATTTACCACCGTAATTTGATTTTCTCCGGATAGCTTGATTCGAGAGGAGGGATCAATATTATTACCATCTATGGTAATATAACTGCTTCCTTCATAATAATACAGGTTACGGTTTAAGGTCTTAGAACCTGCAGCGATATGAAACTCTGCCTCGGGCTCCAGCTCCACAAGCTGGATTCCTACATGATTTTCTTCCTTTGCTGCCCATGAATCTTTCGTTGGCTTCAAACTTTTTTTGTCATCATATTTTCCAGCAATTAATCGGATGGTTGCTGTCTTTCCTTTTTCATTTGTATGCTTTATCACTGGAATCTCTTCTGCCCATAACATCTTGTAATCCGGATCTGTGAATTTACTCTTAGCCGGTAAGTTCAGCCAGATTTGAAATAATTCTAGAGGATTTTCCTTATCCTGATGAACCAGTGGGAACATCTCTACATGCTGGCATCCTTCCCCGGTAGTGAGCCACTGGACATCTCCATTTCCATAACGACCTTCCGCTCCCTTGGAATCAAAATGGTCAACAATTCCTTCCAGTACAACGGTAACAGTCTCAAAACCACGGTGTGGATGAACTGGAAATCCAGGGATTTTTTCTCCATGATACATACTAAAACCGTCTTTTCCTGAGAAATCATTTCCCATTCTTCTACCTGCTAAAGAAACCGCAGGCCCCTGTACCTCATTCCCTGCCGGGAATTGATCCTGGTGATGCATACATGCCAGAAATGGACTGTCCATCCCCCATTGAAATCCTATTTTTTCAATTGTCTTTATCTTTTTACTCATTTGATTCACTCCTTGTGTTTATTTTTTTCAACAGATGCACTAACATTTCTTTTTCCTCTTCCTTAAGTCCCGTAAAACTATCTGCCAAATCATCCACATGTCTGGGAAATATCTCTTCGATTTTGTTTCTCCCTTTTTGTGTGATTGCAATAATATAGGACCTTTTATCATTTGGATTTGGATGTCTTTCTATCATGGCATCTTTTTCTAAGTTATTAATTACCACCGTCATATTGCCGGAGGTAGAAAGAATACTATCAATGATCTCGTTAATTGTTAAATCGCCTTTGTGGTACAATGCCTCCAGCACAGCAAATTGCGCTGATGTAAGACCACCCTGGTTAAAGATGGTGCCCGCTCTTCTATGCAATGCCTGAGTTGTTCGGCTAAGTCCTATAAATGCTTTTAGATTTAGATCATTTTCTTTTCCATAAGAGATTTTATTTTTTTTCATACTTTTAATATATCACTAATTAGTGATATTGTCAAATGCGTTTTGTGAGTTTAGGAATATCTGCTCACTTTCCCATTACACCCGTAAGTGATAATCATGGATTGTCAACGGTTACATTGGACGGACTAATATTAAAACCACAATATGCAATTCCTTTCAATAAAAAGGAAGTCCAGTCACTCATACTTGCCACTTAATGGCTGTTGGTATCAATGTCTGAACTCCCTGTGTTTATATCTATTTCTATCAGTTCAATTAGTTTTAAATTATTCTTACTTATTTACCTCTAATGCTTCCAGCCTGGCATAGATTTGCTCCTGTCTCTCAACGAGTCTATCCAACTTAGCGTGCAAATCCTCCACAATTAATTCTGATTTTAAATTTACGCGGTAATCATTTTCTGCTCGAAGTCGATCTTTTTTCTCCTGGCGGTTTTGACTCATCATAATGACTGGTGCCTGAAGCGCGGCTACACAAGATAATATCAGATTTAATAAGATAAAGGGGTAAGGATCAAAGGCATGAACTGTAATCACAACTGTATTTATGAGAATCCAGAGCATTAACACTGCGCCAAACCCCAATATAAACCTCCAACTACCTGCCACACTTGCTAGACGATCTGCAATTCTATCTCCCTTTGTTGCAGTGTCTTGATGGCTATTGTTTAGATTTTCAGCAACCTGCTGATTTAGAAGCAAGTGAATGATATCCTCTTCCTCCGATATATTCTCCATATCCTTACATAGAATCTGACGGACAATTTCTTCATTACTTAGCCTATTAGACATGAAACACGCTCCTTTTCATCATTTTTATTTATTGTAGCACTTCAGTTTGCATGTTGAAAGCACTATAAGATAAACTTTTATTTGAATATTATCTTGGACATACTGATATCCTTTTGACTTAAGATACTTTATGTCAAATGTAATGAGCTTCTACCCTCTTTTTACTATTTCGCCTTCCGCTCCTTCTATTTATTATTTTCTTACCAAATACAACGCGACCGCCTTTTTATTCTCCATAGGGCGATACTTAAGTATTCCTTTTTCAATTACGATCTCCGCCTTGGAATCAGAAAACACATCTTCTATATAACAAGGACAGTCTTTAGGAAGAGAAACTTCTATTATCTCAGGTAGAGTACCATCAAAGATATGGATCGTTATGTAAGCGTTATCCCCATCTTCTCCCACCCGTAAAATAGCCTGCCACCCTTCCGGGTGACGGATGCTTGACACCTCCGGCCCAAACCGGTGTGATTGACCTTTCTTAATGACTGGTGATATTTTCTTATAAAACTCCATTCCCTTCTCAATGATATTCCACTGATCCATGCGAAGCCGAGTAACATCACCTGACAGGCACATTCTTCCCAAAAACGTAGCTGCTATGGAATAAGCGATCCTCTTAAGGGAATCCTCCTGTCTGATCACTGCCCATATCTGGCTTTGCCTTGGCAGAACGGCTCGATGAAGATTAGCCGCTATGATAGGGATTTCCTCGCACTCATGAGCATCGGAAAAGGAAGCCATGCTAGTTGCTGCCATGAACCTCGGTTCCAGACGATGACCACCAGAAGCACAATTTTCCAACACCATCCCTGGAATTTCACGTTTCACTTTTTCTAAGAAATTATACGTCTTTTCTATATTAACGCGGAGTCCTTCTCCTAATGATTCAAAACCGTCACAACCAATTCCTATGGTATCATTGTAATCAATCTTCATGTATTCAAAGCCGTATTCTTTTAAAAATCCGATGACTTTTTCTGTTAGATATTCCTCAACCCATGGATCCTTCATATCCCAGAAACGACGTCTTGATGTAGTGAGAACTTTTCCGTCAATATGGAGAAGGTGTTCTTCCATTTCATAAGCCTTAGATGCTTTTCCTACGCCTTCTATTTCAAACCATATTCCTGGTTTTAAACCTGCATCTTTAATCGCCTGTACTGTCTTTAACATTCCCTCAGGAAATAGTTCTTCCGATATCTCATAATCACCCATGCTCATATCCCAGGGAACTCCGGCCTGCTTATACCAGCCACAGTCAATTACAAAATAGGTGAAACCTTTTCCTTTCACAGCATCTAGGATTTCCCTTATGTTTTCATGAGAGGGGCATCCCCAGGTGGTACAGTATTCGTTAAATACAATGGGAAGCTCCTGCTCCTCTTCTGGTCCTGCATCTGCAGCTCTTTGCCCGGCATCAGTCAGTCTTTTTGTAAAGACATCAATGGAATCCGTATGACAAACGGAAACAATTGCCTTTGGGGTGATAAACCGTTCTCCAGGCTTTATCTCTTTCAGCCAATGACCAAACTCCCGATCCGCCAAACCGCCACTGATGGCAATATCTTCATCCTTTCGATATATCTCCATCTGCCAGGAAGCACCATGAGCCAACCAAACGCCCCAGAATACATGATTTTTCCTGTCTTCCACCGTCAGAAATGGAAAATAGTGGTTGACTGGCAAGGATCCGATTTGCCCAAAGCGTTCACACCTTACCGCCTCCAAGGTCCAGGAAGCGTCAAGCTGAAGCTCCTCTATGGTCTGAGTGGAAAGTTTTCCTTCCTGACTCCAACGGCTCATTAGGCGGTGTATCAAGATTTCATGATGGCCGTCTCCTTCTAAGTAAGGGGAGATTCCTGACAGAGAAAAGCTGGAGAACATTTCAATGGAAATTGGTGTATTGCTTTGATTGATCAGTTCATTCCATAGTTCAACCGTTCTTTCTCCTTCCACCCAATTCAGATAGTGACGGATTTCATATCCTCGCTGGTCAGCTAGATACGTGATGACCGTCTGACCATCTTCTTTTAGAAGCACTTCCTGGTGTTTAAAAGTAAGACGTTCCACGCTCTCACTGTTGCGCAGAGTATTACCGCAAGCATACCCCCCTGGATAAATATCTCCGGTGATTTTTAACTGTACCATTCCATCTAGCTTAGCCCTTTTTTGTATCTCTTTTGGAATCGGCATACTGCTCGGGTATAATTGAAGCCCTAAATGCTGTTTTTCGTCAACGATATAACGTGCCACCATATCTCCTAAGATATATTCCTTCATAATAGAATCCATATACTTCCCCCATTATTCTCACAGTGCCCCAACCGTCATATCTATTCTAAGATAACTCAGCAGGCGTATAAACTAAGACGCGATCCCCGTTCTATCTTTTATGTATGGATCACTAAGCTACTATAATAAAAAAAGCTTATTCTGGATACTCGTAATGAGACCTGAATAAGCTCTATTTTATCATGCTATTTTATGGATTAAAACTTAATTCCCAATTATATCTAAAATATCTTCTACGATTTGTTCCTTGGTCATTCTGTTTTTATGAAGAACTTCTTTGACATCATATCGATCAAGGAATTCTTTCTTAAATCCATAGTTTATCACCTTCACATCAGAAGCTCCATAGAACCTAGTGATCTTTTCGCCAAAGCCACCATCTAGGATTCCATCTTCGATGGTAATTACAACTTCGTGTTCTGCCTTTAACTCTTCTAATAACTTCTCATCAATTCCGGTGATATACAAAGGATTAATTAATGTTGGTTGAACTCCTGTTTTCTCAGCGATTTCACTGGCTACCTCTTTACCAAGAGAATAGAAGGTTCCAAGTGCCACAATTGCTGCCTTTTTGCCTTTTTGTGCTACCTCGTATTGATTTAGATTTCCATAATCTCTTGTTATCGACTCACCGCCAGAAATGACTCCACCGCCTGGTACCCGGATGGCTACGGGATGCTCTTTCTGCGTAATACTCCAATCCAACATGGCAATATACTCTTCCTTTGTGGTAGGAGCAAGGTACACCAGATTTGGTATGTTTGAGATCATTGGGATATCAAAAAATCCAAGGTGTGTGACATCGGTCATTCCGTAGACAGACGCTGCGAAGTTAACAATCGTGGCAGGGTTATTATTGATACAGAGATCCTGGGAAAGCTGGTCATAAGTTCTCTGTAAAAATGTACTGTATACACCATACACGGGATTACCACCACCTGCTGCAATACCGGAAGCAAGAGCCACCGCATGTTCCTCCGCAATTCCCACATCAACAAACTGGGAACCCACTTCCTTTCTTTTATCAGCCGTAAATCCCAAAACGGTTGGAGTTCCTGAACTGATGGCAACTAATGTTTTATCTTCTTTCATCTTTTCCATAAGAAACTCTGCTGTCATATCGGAATAGTTTTCACGATTTGAGGAATACACTGACTTGCCGGTTTCTATTTCAAACGGACCGCTGTAATGCCAGTTCTCTCTATCCTTTTCAGCAGGGAGATATCCTTTTCCCTTCTGAGTATTGATATGGACCACGATTGGGTGATTGATGTCTTTTGCTTTTTCAAATGCCTCAATCAACTGCTCCGTGTCATTACCATCTTTTACAAATAGATAATCAAGCCCCATGGCTTTGAACAAATTGCACTCTGTTGTTCCATTGGAATCACGAAGCTGTTTTAGATTACGATATAATCCGCCGTGGTTTTCTGCGATGGACATGTCATTGTCATTGACTACAATTATTAGGTTACTTTCTAGCTCTGGTGCAAAGTCAAGACCCTCCAGCGCTTCGCCTCCACTTAACGAGCCATCGCCAATGATTGCTATGATATTTTCTTTCTCACTTTTTAAATCTCTTGCTTTTGCCAAACCACATGCCAGGCTGACGGATGTGGATGTGTGTCCCAGGATAAAGAAATCGTGTTCGCTTTCATTTTGATTGCTAAATCCGGTTACATCATCATAATTCTCTTCGTAAAGGAACGCATCTTTTCTTCCGGTGAGCATTTTGTGGCAGTAACTCTGATGAGAGATGTCATATACCATTTTATCTGTTGGGGAATCAAAGACATAGTGCAATGCGATGGTTGCCTCTACCATACCAAAGTTAGGTCCGAAATGTCCACCGTGTTTGCTCAGCTTTTCTAACAGTGCCTGTCGCATTTCTGCGGCTAATTCTGTTCGTTGTTCTTTGTTTAACTTCCGTACATCGGAAGGTTGATTGATTTGCTCTAAATACATGTTGTATCCTCTTTGCTTTCTTAGATTTTTTCATGTTAATCATTGGTTCTAATCCCAGTTCAGCTTTCCTGTATCAATTGCTTTTTCGTATTTTTTTATTTTGTAATTCAGTCGGTCCAGTGTGGTATCTAGCTGTTCCCTTTGCATATGCAATGCCTCTCTCTGCTTTTGAAGAAGCTCAAGCCTTGCAGGTATGGTGGATTCGCCTTCTTTACAAAGCTGTACGTATTGAATCATTACTTCAACTGGAAGACCTGCACTTCTCATACAGATGGCAAGCTCAACCCAGTCCAAATCTTTTTGTTGATAGCTTCTGATTCCACCAGAAGTACGTGTTACTTCGGGTATCATACCAACACGCTCATAATAACGAAGGGTATCTTGAGTGATTTTGTATTTCTCACTTACCTCTTTTACTGTCATAATTTATACCTCTTATAAAGCTCCCACTATTTTATGGGGAATATATAACTCTTCCAAGTATAGAATATCCAATGGACTTAATTCAATTTGAAAACTGCCAACCGCATCATCAAAATACTTTGCTTTCGTAGCTCCTATAAGGGGTGATGTAACACCCTTTGCATACTGCCATGCAAGAGCAATCTGGGTCATGGTACAGTGATACTTCTCTGCCAATTCGGATACTCTGTTTACGATTTGCATATCAAAATCTTTTGTGCTGTCATATTTTCCAGCAGCCGTAATGTCCGTTTGGCTACGAAGTGTTTCTGCAGACCAAGGTCTGGATAATCTTCCTGCTGCTAGAGGGCTGTATGGAGTTAAGACCACCCCTTGTTCCTTACATATGGGAATCAATTCTCTTTCATCTTCGCGGTATAGAAGATTGTAATGATTTTGCATGGATACAAATTGGGTCCAACCGTTTTTTTCTGCAATGCTTTGAAGTTTTGCAAATTGATAACCGTACATGGCTGATGCACCAATGGCACGGACCTTACCTGATTGCACCACATTATGAAGGGCTTCCATAGTCTCTTCCCCAGGCGTTTGGGAATCAAATCGATGGATAATCAGCAAATCTACATAATCCATTCCCAGACGTTTTAAGGAACCATCGAGTTCTCTTTTAATTGCCTCTTTTGAAAGATTACCTTCATTGAAGTAAACTTTTGTCGCAATGACTACTTTATCACGGGAGATGTTATTTTTAATTGCTTTGCCCAGATATTCTTCGCTGGTCCCTGCTGAATAACAGTTTGCTGTATCAAAAAAGTTGATCCCAAGATCCAAAGCGTGCTTTATTATGGCTTCACTTTCTGATGGATCCAAGGTCCATCTATGCATCTTACTTTCTGGATCTCCGAAACTCATACAGCCTACACATAGACGTGAGACCTCTATATTGGAACTGCCTAATTTTGCATATTGCACTTTTGCCCTCCTTCTAAAAAGCCGTTGAAATGAATATTTGCATGTTGAGCTTTTTGTTTGTTGCTTTATTGTAATACTTGGAGTTAACTCAAAGTCAAGACTTTTTTATAATTATATAATTAAAATGTAAAGATAACTTCTTGTTTCCAATACTTAATTCATGTTTCACTAAGTTAATCTTGCGCTAAGAATTATGATTGTATCCGCCTTTGCAAGCTTTGTTATGATACTAAACTACAATTGTTCCCGGTAATTCTGACTGATAACGGTACTGAATCTTAGTTCCCGGAATCTATGGAACGCAAAAAATGGTGAGCTACGCACAAAAGTGTATTATTATTATCCCAACAGCTCCTGGCAAAAGGGCATGCTTTAATAAAATCAAGAATAACAAAAAACAGCCTAAACGGTTGTACTCCATTTAAGCTGTCTCTCATAGTCCTCAATCATAAGCTGCATAAACTCCTTAAACTGGTGGAAATACCACCAGATGAGGTCACTCTACGTCCTTTATTCCTCAAAAAACAAGATGAGATGTACGGTAAGATCCACTGCCTGAATTTAGTCCTTCAAATTAACAACTTCAACAATCAAAAAATCACGTTTTCACTTAACAAACATAAATAATATCTCATCTATTATGCATCCATATAACAAAATAATAATACTTATGATACTGATTGTTACTCTGTAAGAAAAAATTTCAAATCTCTTTTTCCATTCCAACCAATCTTTTTCTTTTTCTCTGTCTTTTTTTATAATTGATACAGCACCCATAATAAGCCCTATACTTCCAACTGCAAATAAAACCACTTTTATGCTTTCCAGAGCTGTTATCAAATTTCCTCTTGAAATAACAAAACCGCATACACCGATTAGTATTACTAAGATACCGCTTACGAAGCTGCTGTACTTCAGACATTTATAAAAATCCATTCCCATAATCTTTATACGATTCATAATATTCAACCTATTTATGATATAAGTGACAGGCAACAAAATGCCCCTGTTCAACTTCTATTAATTTTGGCGCTTCACATTTACATTTATCCATTACTTTACGACATCTGCCTTGGAATTTGCAGCCTGGCGGTGTGTTTATGGGACTTGGGACATCGCCTTCTAGCATAATTCTTTGTCTGGAATCTTCAATTTTAGGATCAGCAATTGGAATCGCTGACATCAATGCTTCCGTATACGGGTGAAGTGGATTCTGATAAAGATTTTCTGATTCTGCAAGTTCAACAATAGACCCTAAATACATGACAGCGATACGGTCAGAAATATGTTTCACCATTGCTAAATCATGTGCGATAAATAAGTAAGTCAGTTTCATTTCGTTTTGGAATTGAATCAGCATATTTGCGATTTGTGCCTGAATGGACACATCTAATGCTGAAATAGGCTCATCACACATAATAAATTTAGGTTCAACAGCAAGTGCTCTTGCAATCCCGATTCTTTGTCTCTGTCCACCGGAAAATTCATGGATAAAGCGGTTCGCATGCTCTTTATTTAATCCAACTATCTCCAGTAGATGAGCGATCTTTTCTTCTTTTTCCTTCTTTGTTTTAGCTAGACCATGAATTTCAATGCCTTCCCCAATAATCTCTGCAACTGTCATTCTGGGGTCTAAGGATGCATAAGGGTCCTGGAAAATAATTTGAACGTCTTTGTTAAAGGCCTTTTTTTCTTTTCCCCTTAGTTTATGTACATTTTGCCCTTTATAATATACTTCCCCTTCCGTTGCACGATACATACCCACAACCGTACGGCCACAGGTGGTTTTACCACAGCCGGATTCCCCCACAAGACCTAATGTTTCCCCTTCTTTTATTTGAAAAGAAACATCATCTACCGCTTTTAAAACATCATGTTTGCCGACACCAAAATATTTCTTTAGATGTTTCACCTCTAAAATATCATGACTACTCATATGATTGATCCTCATCTACTACAAAGTCATTTTCATTCACAATTATCATTTTCCTGTCATCTTGGAACATTTTTTTATTAGCCGCCGGTACTTCCTTATGATGTAACCAGCAGCTTGCATGATGACCAGCTTCAAAATAAGTGATTTCAGGCATTTCTTCTAAGCAGACATTCATGCAATAATTACAGCGTTTTGCAAAAGCGCAGCCTTTGGGAGGCGAAATAAGATCTGGCGGAGTTCCTTTGATTGCATGCAAAAGCTGTTTGTTTTTCCACTCCAATTTGGGAACGCTGCCAAGAAGCGCCAGGGTGTATGGGTGCTGTGGGTGATAGAAAATTTCATCTCTTCCTCCACTTTCAACAATCTGTCCCGCATACATAACCGCCACTTTATTCGCAGAGCCTGCTACAATACCAAAATCATGAGTAATTAAGATAACAGCGGTTTTTAGTTTATCTTTCAGACCTTTAATAAGCTCCATAATTTGTGCTTGAATCGTTACATCAAGTGCCGTAGTCGGCTCATCAGCAATCAGTATCTTAGGATCACAAGCAATTGCAATGGCAATCATTGCCCTTTGCCTCATACCACCTGAAAATTCAAATGGATATTGATCAATCCTTGTTTCTGGGTTAGGGATACCTACTGCTTCTAATAACAAAATGGCCTCTTGTCTGGCTTCTTTTCTGCTAATCTGTCTATGCTGGATAATATTTTCTATAATTTGCCTTCCAATTTTCATGGTTGGATTTAGAGAAACTAAGGCATCCTGAAAAATCATAGAGCACTCACCACCCCGAAAGGCTCTTTGCTCTTTTTGATTCATTTCTAATAGGTTCTTTCCATGATAGATAATCTTACTTCCCTTTTTTATTTCACCTTGGGGAGCTTTCACCAAAGACATGATAGCCCTGGAAGTTACACTTTTGCCACAACCGGATTCCCCTATAATCGCTAATAATTCTCCTGCTTTTACCTCAAAAGAAACACCTCTCACCGCTTGTACTTCTCCTGCATAGGTATGAAAAGAAACTTTTAAATCTTCAACTTTTAGTAAAGATTCCTGGCTCATATTGATTTCCTCCTAGTCTCTAAGCTGTGGGTCAAGTGCATCCCTTAGACCATCACCTAAAATATTAAATGCTAATACGAGTAAACATAAAAGTAAACTAGGAAATAATAAATGGGCAGGATAAAATGCCATGGCCTCTTGACCTGCGGAAAGTAATGTTCCTAAACTAAATGCAGGCGGTTGAAGACCAATTCCTAAAAATGAAAGTATGGTTTCGTCAAATATAATATGTGGAATCGATGTAGCCATATCCAGGATTATTAAACTTAACGTATTTGGGATTAGATGTTTCGCAATGACTCTTGTAGTAGATGCTCCTAACGCTGAGGAAGCCATAATATATTCACTTTCTCTAAGCTTTAGAATTTGACCTCTTACCATACGAGCTGTACTCGTCCAGTTGGTGATACATAATGCAAATAATAAAGGTAGATAACCATTTCCTAATACAACTAAAATGATTAAAGTAACAATAAGATAAGGAATGCTATTTAATACCTCTACAATCCGCATCATGACATCATCCACAAAACCACCCAAGTATGCCATAACCGCTCCATAAATACAACCAATAACGACTTTAAGAGTTGCTGCTACGGTAGCAACAAAAATGGAAAATCTCAAACCTTTCCATAAACGGGAAAAAAGGTCTCTTCCTAAATAATCAGTCCCCAGCCAATAAGTACTGTCTGGCGGCAAATTTTTAATTTCTGGTGTTAATGTTGTATAATTTTGGCCACTTAAGCCAGGTCCGATCATTGACATAACAAAGAGAATTATGAGTACAGCCATTGATAACAGAGCTAATTTGTTTTTCTTTAATCTTCGCCAGGCGTCTTGCCAATAGCTGATATTAGGTCTGACTACCTCATCAGCATCAAACCTTGACTGGTCTGCGAGTTCAAACCTTTTATCTACCAATGAATTCATTCCATTTCTCCCTTCCCTTATTTTCCAGCACCGATTTTAATACGGGGATCCACAATACCATATAAAATATCTGTGATCAACATGGTGATTACAGTAATAATCGCATAAAATGTTGTTCCTGCAAGGACAATGGGAATATCTCTTCCTTGAACAGCTTCTATATAATATCGTCCCATACCGGGAATGGAGAAAACCCGTTCTATGAACAGAGAACCCGTCAAAATACCTGCCACAGTTGAGGGTAGTACCGTGATAATAGGAATAAATGAATTACGTATGACATGATTTTTTACAATCTGCATTTCAGAAAGCCCTTTTGCTCTCGCTGTGAGGGTATATTCCTGATTAATACTTTCTAGCATACTTGTTTTAGTCAGTCTAGAATAATAAGCGATGAAACTGCAAGAACCAGCAATGGTCGGAAGAATCGTATACTTCCACCCTCCAAGCCACAATTCTTTTCCTTTGGGCCATCCAATAATAGGCAGCTTCAATATATCTCCATTTGCACAATATTTCTGAAGCAGAAGGGATATAACCAACGAAGGCATGGATACTAAAAACATAGCTCCTACTAAGATCAACTTATCCCAGTAACTTCCTCTCTTCATTGCCGCTATAATACCAAGTAAAATGCCCGCAGTCACACCTAATAAAATCTGCTGAATACTAAGCCTGATGGTCACTGGAAGTTTTGCTTTTAAATTTTTGGCAAATGTTTCGCCTGGTCTGATAATCGATTCTCCAAAATCCCCCTTAATAATCAATCCCTTCATGGTAATCACATAACGCTCGATGACAGGTCTATCATATCCGTATTTTTGTATGATCTTTGTTTGCACCGTCTTTGGCAATTTAGCAATCTTTGAAGTAAGTGCATTTCCAGGGATTGCTGACAGCAAAAAGAAAGTAGCTGTGACAATCAAAAACAAGGTGATAAGCATTTCCAATAATCTCCGGATGATGTATTTTGCCATATTCCTTCTCCTACTCTATAAAGGATACCATGTAGCACATCGACGTTTGACAATGCGCTACATGGTATAATCTTTAAAGCACTTTACTCTTCCACAATATAAGCATATTTGAATTCATATTTTCCGCCAAAAACAGGATACTGAAACCCTTTCAGACGGTTATTGATATAGCTATGTTTATCACGATAAAGGAGAGGTTTGATTGCTACATCTTCTTTGATTAAGATAGTTTCTGCTTCCTCATATAGTTTCAACCGTTTTTCGTTATCTTGTTCTTTTGCTAACTGGTCCAGGAGCTTATCGTAGGTTTCACTGGAATACTTACCATAATTGCTACTTCCACCGGTTCTAAAGATATCGATAAATGTCATAGGATCATTATAATCTGCTCCCCACACCTGCATGCACATGTCAAATTCACCAGCAACTTGTGCGGAATGTGCAAGGCCGAAGTCACCTACGATATTAAGATTTACCTTTATGCCTAAATTATCTTGTATCCGTTGTACGACATATTGCTCAATGTCTTTTTCGATTGTTGATTCCCCATACCCTAAGAATTGAATCGTAATGGTGCTTAGGTTATCGGTATCTTTTCCAAGTTCTTTTAATCCTTCATGAAATAACGCCTTTAATTTTTCCGGATTATTTGCGTATTCGCTATATTCTTCTTTAATTGGTTCTGGGACTTCCGTACGATATTCTTTATCCCCAACTTTAATATTTGGTGTCACAAGACCATAAGCTGCCGTGTATCTGCTATTATAAACAGAATCAATAAATGTCTGGCTATCCAATGTATATGCAATTGCTTTTCTCACCTTTGCATTCTGCATGAGACCGCTGGGACTTGACTCCTGTGTATTAAATGAAAAGAATTGGGAAGCAACATCTCCATTTGTATATAGCTGGCATTTGCCTTCACTTGCCGCCTGATCCCATTTTTTTAAATAATCACCGGAAGCTGCTACAAAATCTAATTGATCAGCTTCAAATAACTGGAACTGGGTGGCGGTTTCATCGATCTGTTGTAGATCGATCTCTTCTAAGTAAACATTTTCTGCATCCCAATATTCCGGATTTTTTACTAGAACAGTGCTCTGGCTGGCCGTGTATTCCTGCACCATATATGGTCCGCAAGATAAGATCTGCATTGCATCAGTCCCATATGTATCACCATATTTTTCAATATTGTCTACACGAATTGGATTAAACATGGTATAAGATAATTTGTCAGTAAAATAAGGTTCTGGTGCTTCCAGGGTAAATTTGAGCGTATAATCATCAACAGCTTCTACGCCTACTTCCTTAAAGTCACATTCACCATTGTAATACTTCTCTGCATTCTTAATGGGAAAAGTAAAAAAAGCATAGGGACATGCTAGATCTGCATTTAGCACTCTTTCTATCGTATCTTTATACTGGCTGGCAACCACTTCTACTCCATCCGACCATTTGTTTTTTCTTAAATGAAACGTATAGGTAAGACCATCTTCTGAAACTTCATATTTTTCACAGCCGGCATTTTCCAGAACACCATGATTCTCTCTAAATAACCCTTCGCAAGTTGCTAAAAAAAAGGAACCAGATTCTGAATCTCCAACCTGCGCGGTATCAAAGGTAATGACATGAAATTGCTGGCCATGTGCAATCTGCTCTGATGCAAGTGTCTCTCCATTAGGTCCCTTTTTTTCATTCTGTGATGTTTGCCCAGTAGCAGCAGTATCCCCACCTGCCGATTTACCAGCAGAACCGTTGCACCCAGCTAGGCTGGCTGCAAACAGTCCTGTTACAAGTAGCAGATTAAAAAACTTTTTTAATCTCATTGACATTCCTCCCTTTCTCTTCACTTTTAAATCATATGTGATACATAAAACTTGTATTACCATATTGCTTTATAAGTGACTATGGAAAGAAAATTATCTCTTTTATTCCTTTTCCTACTCCCCCTCCTTAATTATTTATAGTTTTAACGATTCACTGACTGCTTTTCGCACACTGTACGATTATGATAGATCAATATATGACGTTTCCAGTTTCTCAACGATTTTCTTCACACATCCATCATCAAACGGACTGTCTAAGCCTACTTCTTTCAACATATTCGTAAAGAAATCACTGGCTGATAACGTACAAAGTTTTAAGTAGCTGTTCCATGCCTCCTGGTAATTTTCATCCATTCTTATTTTGAACTGGAATGCACAAATCTGTGCAATACAGTAATCAATATAGTAGAAGGGATCATCATAAATGTGAGGTTGCTTTTGCCAAAATCCCCCTTTTTCAAAGTATGGAAATCCTGTATAATCCAAATGAGGTCGATATTCCTTTTCTAACTGCTTCCAGGCATTGTGTCTTTCTAAAGGAGTCATCTCAGGATTTTCATACACGATATGCTGAAATTCATCTACCATACATCCATAAGGAATAAATGTGGCGGCTTCTTCCAAGTGCATAGAAAGGTAATCCTCCGTTCGGTCCCCAAAGAATTTATCCATCCAAGGTTCTGTAAAAAATTCCATTGACATGGAGTGAATCTCTGCTGTTTCCATGGTGATATCCGCATGCTCTTTGATTGGATCCTTTCCCGAGAGATAACCTTGGAACGCGTGACCGCATTCATGAGTGATTACATTGATATCCCCACTTGTTCCATTAAAATTTGCAAAAATAAAAGGGGAACCGTAATCAGGAAGGTAAGTCATGTAACCTCCCGCCCGTTTTTTCTTTCTGCCCAACACATCAAACAATTCATGATCTGACATAAAATCAAAAAACTCTTTGGTTTCTTTTGAAAGTTCTCCATACATACTCTGAGCACGATTCATAATTTCTTCTGGAGTGCCAATTGGATCTGGATTACCATTTGCAAAATAAACATTTTCATCTTTGCAAGATAATTTTTCTATGCCTAATCGTTTTTTTCTTTGTTCGTGAAGTTTTTCTGCAAATGGTACAAAATATTCCTTTACCTGTTTTCTGAAATTCTCTACCATATCTTTGCCATAGCAATTTCTCATGACACGATAGTAACCTAATTCTACAAAATTATCATAACCTAACTCTTTTGCCTGTTTGGTGCGATTTTTTACTAACTGGTCATAGATAGAATCAAGTTCCTCTCCGTTGGCTTCAAAAAAGGCACTGTATTTTGCATACGCTTTTTGCCGTACTTCTCTGTCCTTATGGGTTAAATATTTTCTTAATAAAGAAAGGTTAAGTGTTTCCCCCTCCCAATCGATTTCTGCACTGGCGATTAGCTTATCGTATGCCGTTGTCAGCATATTTTCTTTCTGCTTAAGGGGGATCAGCTTTTTATCAAAGGATTTTATATGAAGCTCAATATTTTTAAATGCTACCGTTCCTATCTTTTCTTCCAAATAAGATCGATATGGAGATTCATACATCTGTCGTGCATACATAACATTCATTTCAATGATTTCAGGCTCTATTTCATCGTAATAATTTTGTTCTGCTTCATAAAAATCATCTGCAGTATCAATATCATGTCTGATTTTTGCAATTGTTATCATGGTATCGATTTCACCACTAATTTTATAATACTTTTTATGAACTTCAAATTGCGCTTCCCCACTTTTTGCATTTGCAAATTCCTTCATAAGCGCTTCAAATTGAACCTTTTTCTCTTTTAAATCTACTCTTTCATAAGGCATTTCTTTAAACTTCATTTTAATCCTCCAATCATATACTTTTTGTTATTTCTAATAAATAATTAACAGCCTCTTTCTTCATTTGACCCCCTCCAAAGACTGACGCAAAACCATATCAACAAACACTCGAACCACCGCCTCATCAAACTGTGTTCCCGCATTTTTAATAAGTTCTCTTACCGCGTCTTCCTGACTCCACTTTTTATGATATCCTCTTGGATTTCTCATGGTATCGTAGGCATCTGCCACGCTTAAAATCCTTGCTGGGAGTGGAATGTCCTCACCAGATATGCCTTGGGGGTAACCTTCCCCATCCATTCGTTCGTGGTGACTTAAAACGTATTGTGCCGCCTGTGCAAATTCAGCCGAAGATTTCAGTATCTGATAGCCTTTTTCCGGGTGGCGTCTGAATTGGATCCATTCCTCTTCTGTCATAGGCTCCATCTTAGAAATAATATGTTTATCCAGCCCTATTTTACCAATATCGTGATAAAATCCTGCCACCGTGACATGGTGTATGATATCCTCGCCGAGCTCCATGGCAATTGCCAGTTCTTTGCATAACTCACTGACTCTCCGATTATGGGTCTCTTCCTCCTGATTATCATGAAACAAAGTGTCTGTAATAATCTGAATCGTCTGGTTTCTCATGGAAATACTTTCTTTTAGCTTTTGCTGATACATAGCATTCTCTGCCTCGCTGAATATATAATATATATCTTGATCTGCCATAGTTTTTGTTGCTGATCCAAAAGATACCGAGAGAATCCCGTTTTCAACCTTCTCCTTAGCCATAGCTGTTTTCATACGACTTATCATTTCCTCAGCCTCTTCCTTGCTGGTTCTTGATAGAAGAAAAACGAATTCATCGCCTCCTATTCTTGCAATGATATCTCCACACCTGCTATTTTGATGAAAGATTTCCACAGTACGTTTTAACAGCAAGTCCCCTATCATATGACCAAAAGCATCGTTGGTGAGTTTCAAGCCATTGACATCAGCCAAAATCATGGTAATGGGGAGATTGTTTTTTGTATCCATTCGCCTAAGTTCTTCTTCATAGTAACGACGATTGTAAAGGCCGGTAAGCTGGTCGTGATAGCTTAAATAAAGGACCTCCTGCTGAGCATACTTACGTTCCTCAATGTTACGGCTGGAACTGACAATCTCTACCTCCATCTTATCATTATAACGATTTTTAGAGGACATCTCTGTCCAAATCCGTTTCCCGTCCATATGGATATTTTGCAATTCAATGGTATAAGTGTTGCTCTCTTCCGGATGGGCCATAAATTCCTTTATGTTCTGAATCAATATTTGCTTTGTCTTCAAACGAAACTCATTGGGTACCAGTTCTACCGGATTCATTTCCATAAGCTCTTCTGGATGATATCCAAGAAAGTGAAATATGGAGGGGCTTACATAGGTCAATTTTAACTGATCGAAATTATAAATCCATGTAACATCAGAAGAAAAACCCATAATCATTCGAAGCTTTTCTTCACTTGCTCTCAATGCATCTTCTACTTTCTTTTGTTCTGTGATATCAACCAGAAAATATTCAATGGCAGGTTTGTCCAACCATTTTGCCCAAACACCATTTACCTCCACCCATACAATACTACCATCTTTGCAAACAACCCTGTACTGTGGCTTTTTCTCCGGTTCTTCTCCTGATAAGCGCTCATAGTAAACTTTCTTCGCCTTTGGACGATCCTCCTCATGAACAAGATCTAGAAAAGGCTTATCAAACAACTCCTCCTTGGAATATCCTAACAAGTTTGAAAACATTGGATTATTGATTTGTATCTTGCTGTTTTGCACGATCAAAATACATTCAGAGGCGTATTCAAAGATAGAGCGGAATTTTTCTTCACTTTCCATTAAAGCTTTCTCTGCCTGTCTTCGCTGCGTGATATCATATTGAGCTAAAAGAATGCAGACCTTGCCCTGATATTGAAATAACATACCAATGCCAATCGCCCAAAATACTTTCCCAGACGGCATTTTTAAGTTCATTTCATAATCCCTGATAAGTCCTGTTACTTTCACTGCCTCTACAAAGTGAATCCACTCCTTAGACTCCTCCCAATAAGGAATTACACTTTGTCCATAATAGGTTGCTTCCTCCAATTCATAAAGCGCCTGACCTGACGGATTGATATAGAGAAACGTTCCATCTAACTGAACCATGCCTAGGCAAAAAGGTAGATTTTCAATAATAAAATGAAACTCCAGATCCCTTTCCCTCAAAATTTCCATCAACTGGTCACGTTCTTCTACTTGTTTTCTTTCTTTAGAGATGTCTATGAAATTAACAACAAAATAATATAGCTCCGGTGAATATACATAGACCCGATACCAGCGGTCTAAAACTTCAGAATATCTTTCATATTCTTCCATTCCTCCATCTAGAGCTACCTTGCCATAAACCTTGATCCAATCAAAGGAATCTCCTTGTATGTTTGGCATAGCTTCTGTAACTTTCTTTCCAATCATATTTTCCCGTTTCATGCCGCTCATTTCTTCAAAAGCAGAATTCACATCCAGAAAAACATAATCACAGGGAGTACCTGCCTCATTTAAAATAATTTTGTGGTATGCGTATGCCATGGGTGAGTTTTTTACAATCGATTCGAAAAACATTTCATCCATACTATTCCTCCTCAGCTAACGTAGTTCAATATCATGCGGGCGCTGCATTATCATAGGCCAAAGAATTTATTTTCCTTTTAGCCTGCAGCTTTTTAGACCAGGAATATGAATCGATCATGCGCAGGATCTTTTTTATTTTACTCATTATATCATTCTTTATTTCAGAAAAAAACTTGATTTGTAAGGAATTTTTTTATTTACAAAGAAAGAAGCCTCTACACCATATGGTAACGTTACCTTGGTGAAGAAGCTTACATTATTTTTTATCTATTATTGATTTAAATTACGGTTTAAGGTGCCAAGGAGCTCTCCCGATGGGTCCTGGCTCAGTTCCCAAATCATAGCACCTCCAAGGTTCTTGGATTTGATAAATTCCGATTTATAACCAATGGATTCCCCATCCTCATAACTTATAAAAATAGTACCGTTAAAGAGCCAGGGAACTTTAGACTCAGAATGGACAAATCGGGTATAGCCTGGTTTATTTATGTAATTTTTCATGATATCCTGGTAGCTTATGGAACTGGCACCTCCGAACCTCTGGTATAAACCACGGTTAGAATCAGGAACGGAAGAATATAAGTATCCGTAAAATGGTATACCCAAAACTAGCTTTTCTCTAGGAAATGATGCATTTATCCAGGTATCCACTGCCTGTTCCACACTTGTTTTATACTGAGGGGAAGAATCTTGGTTGGCATAAAGAGGAGCCAGTAAATCCGTATGAGTATCCCAATGTCCATGAAGATCGTAAGTCATAAGGTTGACAAAATCCAGATATGGAGCAATTTTTGTAAGCTCTACTTTGTTTATATAAGACTTATCCGCGCCCCCTGCAATGGTAAGCAAGTAATGCTTTTGATCCCGGGCACCTTTTTCAACTAGCTTTTCCCTTATCTTCTTAAGGAGCAAAGTGAAATTTTGTTTATCTTCTGGGCGTTTTCCATTGGTATTAAGTCCTCCTGATACTGGATATTCCCAGTCTAAATCTACGCCATCAAATCCATATGTAGTAATGAAATCCACACAACTATCCGCAAAAACAGTTCTGCTCTCTTCCGTTAGGGCAGCATCAGAAAATCTCCCGGACCAATTCCAGCCACCTACTGAAATCAAAGTTTTCAGTTCTGGATTTGACTGTTTTAAGGTATTTAATAGCCTGATATTTTCTGGATCCACATCTGGATATCCCAGAGTCACCTTTAAATCAGTGCTGATATTTGCAAAGGCATAATTGATATGAGTTAATTTAGTAGCATCAATCTGATTGGGATAATAACGGGAATAGGCAGACCAAGCCGCATAATAACCCACCAGTTTATTGCTTTTAACAGCATTTTCCTCCTGTGGTTGTGCCGGTTGAGAGGTTTCTGTCGTTTTTGTTGTTTCATTTTCAGCAAATACATCCTTATGGCTTTGAAAGCCGAAAAGAGCAAGCGTAAAAATGGATAAACCTAAAAGCGTTGTTCTTATAACAGATTTTTTCATTTGATTGTCCTTCTCCATTCCAATTTTTTCAAGTATAACATGATGGTTATTCCTTGAATAGAACGCAAAAACTGGCACAGATGCCTAATATTGGTAATAGGCTTTCAAAGAAAAAGGTTCCAGGAAACTCCTAAAAGGGAGCGGTCTTAATACATCCATTCAGTGCTTCTTTGATTTGATTTTCCTTTAGATCCTTACCTATAAAAACAATCTGATTGTTCCGATCCCCCCAAAGCTCATCCCACTCTTCCATTAATTCTGGGTAGTCTCTTAAGCTTTCTTCCTGCTCCTCTTTGGTGCCAGCCGCAATCCAGGAAGAGATCGGTGTGATGGCAATGCTACTTCCTGCCTGTTCAAATAAAACCGCCTGATCTGGCTCCTGATAAAACCATAGGTAGCCTTTTGCCCTTATGATATCCTTTGGATAAGAGGTCTCGATCCAGTCGTAAAACAGGGCATTGTCAAAAGGTTCTCTCCGTTCATAGACAAAGGAACTAATACCATAATCCTGATGCTCCTTACCAGCTTCATGACGGAGCAAAGCTTTTGATAAAGCGCTGGAACTACTTAAACGATCGTAATCATATAACTTCCGGTTAAAGATCTTCGAGGTGGGCACCTGGCTGTTGGTCGTTTGAATTAATTCTGCCTCCGGAGATAAGGTTCTTATCACCGCTTCCACTCGCTCTATCTCTTCCTCTGAGAGCAGATCACATTTATTTAAGATGATAATATTACTGAACTCAATCTGCTCCATAACAAGATTGATTACGTCCTCATCTTCCTCTTTTGAACTACTTTTGCCTGCTTCCAGCTCCTCTACAAATTCCGAACAAATCCGGTTGCCATCGGCTACCGATACGATGCAGTCAATAAAGGCAGGGAAATCCTCTCCCTCCTCTTCAAATGCATCGGCTATGCTCATAGGACTGCTGACCCCAGAAGCTTCCACGATAATTCCATCAATCTGATCATTTTGGGCTATCTTCTTTATCTCACTGATAAAATCTTCCCGTAAGCTGCAGCAAATACAACCGTTGGTCAGTTCCAGCACCTGATTCTCTTGACCTAAGCCTTCCTGCTGACGAATGAGTCTGGCGTCTAAATTGACCGCCCCCATATCATTAACGATCACGGCAAGGCGCTGCCCTCTCTCCTGCTCCAAAATATGATTGAGAAGTGTGGTTTTTCCGGCTCCCAGATAGCCGCTTAATAAGGTAACCGGTTTTTTTATCATAGTTTCTTTCCTTTCCATACTCAAGTTTTAATAAAAGGGATAAACGTACTCCTCCAAAGGCTTTTCGGCAGTCTCCATCTTTTCTGCTTTTAAAACTGCATATCCGTCCTCTACCTTTAGTGTTCCAGTCACTGTAATCCAGTCATTTTCCTTTGCGGTAAGACTTCCTTTGTATTCCGTAATCAATCCCATAGGGGATAAATCTGCTGAACAGCACCACATGGATAACCGAACTAGGGCAAACTCATTCTCTTTTTTCTCTTCCAAATCTAGATAGACGAACCCTTTCATGGTTACAGTATAACCATCATATTTTTCTGGATTCGTGCCAAATTCGGTGACCCATGGACTAAAATCTTCATCGGATATGGTAATCGTCTTTGCTTCTTGATCCAGTCCATTAAGCCCAGGGGGAAGTGCCCTTGCCTGATTATCAGACGAAGTTCCCACCTCCTGATCCTGGCTTTCTTCCAAAGCTTCCTCTGGTTTCTCCAGGTCGTCTTGTGCATAGTAAGCATACTCCTCCGGGGACTGGACGGTTTCCTCCGGGGACTGGACCGTTTCCTCTGGCTTAATTCCACTTCCGCCCGAAGGAGCCGTAAGATTGGAGCCAGAGACGCTCTTTACCATAGCACCTGCCGCTAAAGAGGAAGGGGGAACTGCAAGTAGTAATATAGGGATGATAAGAACCAGACACCTCTTTACCCTGCTTTTGTACTTGGGCCGAAGGATGTTCTTTCCGTTGACCCCCGCCCAGAAAAGCATCAGAACAGATAACCCAATTAAATAAGGCTTCATTCTTGGGGTAACATAACTAAGATAAGCTCCCGTCAAGGTAAGACGAAGCAACATAACACCGAAAATCAAATAGCACAAGGATTCTACCAGTGCCTCTAGGTTCATACCTTTTCCGCGTAATCTCATAGTTTGATCCCTCCGCCATAAAAGGTGGAAAATAAAAACACTCCCACAAAGCAGACCACAAAAACAGTAATCAATAACCTTACAATAAAGGTTTTTCGAAATCCAGAAATCAACATAGCGATATTTTTAATATCCATCATTGGACCAAATACTAAAAATCCAAGGATTCCTCCTACTGGAAATACAGAAGCCATGGTTCTAGCCACCACTGCATCTGAGGAAGAACAAAGGGATAAAACAAAAGCCATTGCCATTAAAAACAGTATGGACCAAACAAGAGAACTCCCTGATCCCGTAGCAATCATGGCTGGTCGAAACTGTTGGAACAGTGCTGAGATAAAGATACCTGTAAGAAGATATTTCCCCACACTAAAAAATTCATTCTGGGCGTGGCGTATCATTTGAAGAAATCGTGAGGAGGTATCATCCACTAGGTCTTCTGCTATGCTTCCAACAATCTTGCCTGTAAACACCTTCTCTGGTGGTAAAACAAGGTATGTGAGTCCAGATACAACGGCGCAGAGAATACCAAGCCCGCTTCTAGCGCCAATCATAGCTAAATTTCCATTGAATGCATACCAAGTGGATAAAATCACAACCGGATTAATCACCGGAGAAACTAACATAAAGGTGACAGCCGCAGAGATTGGCACTCCCTTTTTTACCAGGCTTTTAAACACTGGAATGGAGGCACAATCACATACTGGTAGGCAAAAACCTGCAAAAACCGCAAATATCTGAGCCGGAATGACCTTCTTTGGAAACTTCCTTTGAATCCAGTCAGGGCTTATATATACCTGAATGGCGGAGGAAAGAAGGACACCAATGGCTAGAAACGGCACTGCCTGTAAAAATACACCTAAAAATACGGTGAGAAATATATCATAAGAAAAACTGATAGAACCTAGAATCGGCTTTATCATCAAATACAAAACAGCCGCCGCAGTGACAGACATAAGCCAGATATGAGGCTTTACATCGTAGCGAAATAACTGATTCATAAACCCTTTCCAGTTATCCTCAGTAAAAACCGGTAGATCCCGTCCAAATTTAACTTCTTTTGCTTCGCCTGTTGATAAATAAGTGCAATCGCTAGCAGCCACCTGGGACATGGAGATAGCCCCAGAATCGGCAATCCTGTGATCCAGTAATGTTTCATCGGCTGCGTAAATAACCTTTTCTATGCTGATCACAGGCTTCATTTGAAACTGTAAAAACATCTGTTCAAAGGTATGAAAATGCTCCATACCATTCCATTCAATCAAAACCAGATCCACTGGTTCCTCCGTAAGCTGGTTAAAGATCTCCTCACATATTTCATATGGGACCTCTTCAAGCTGACTTTTTGTATATTGCATACAACGGATGTGCTCTGCTTCCACTAAGGGAACGTCCCCGTTTTCAAACTGAATCACCAAGATGTCCTGCTCTTTCAGCTCTTTTTCTGCCAGCCGGTTGATGATTGTGGTCTTGCCGGAATCCAATAATCCGGTAACCACCCATGCAGGAGTTATCATATTATAGTTTCCCTTCAAATATAGATTTTATTTGCTGTTCCTTAATTCCAGTCCCAATAAAGCAGATTTTGTTTCCCTCTGCCAAACAAGGCTCTATTTTAAGTATTCCTGGTATGTAATGAAATAAGACCGTAGCATCCTTACAGCTTACGATCCCTTTTCCTCTTAGAATCATTCCATCCGCCTTATGAATCACCAGCTCCAGCTTATCTTTTAACTCTTTTGTCGTGAGAGTGGCATCGCATTCGAGAGTGACAGAAGCAAATACCTCTCTGGCAAGACGAAACGGAGAAGATAATCCACGTAGAATATGAGATATCTTTGGGGTCCTTATAACTTCTTCCCGAAGCGCCTCCACTGCCTGCACCCGGGTTCCTGATCGGAATACAGCCGCTGGTATGGTATCCCAAAAGTCAGTCTCAAGCCTTGCTTCCTGATTGCACGCTCTTAGTTTACCAAGAATTCCCTTCATCTCACCCGAATCGCCATTCATATGACTGATGAGAATCAGGTCTGCATACCGGATCTGATCCATAAAAAACTCACCGTAATTTTCTTTATACTTATCAAATCTTCTGCTGTCCACTACGGTAATGCAGCGCTTGATCTCTACAAGCTCCTTCTGCTTTAAGCAGGCTTTTATAATATCCGATAGTTTACCCACTCCAGATGGTTCAACCAAAATCACATCTGGCTGGTATTCCTTTACAATCTGTCCAATGGCTTTATAAAAATCACCAGCTATGCTGCAGCAAATACAACCCGCACTTAAACTGGTAACTGTAATATCACAGCTTGTTAAAAAGCTGGCATCAATCCCCGCTTCTCCGAAGTCATTTTCAATGACTACGATTTTTTGTCCTTGAAACACGTGGTCAGCCATTGTCTGTATCAACGTTGTCTTTCCCGCTCCCAAGAAACCAGATACGATATAAAGATCTGTCATTTATTTACTCCTTACTGCCTGTTATCCTTTTCCGCCAAGTACCTTTTTACCGGTAAAAATAAGCAGAAGAGAAAGGACTCCCACCAAAACTATGGTTCCTCCTGGTTTCAGTCCAAAATAATAGGCAAAAAAAAGCCCTGCGATCATAAACACAACATCAAAGCTTATGGCATAAATTACCGTCTGCTTATAATTTTTCCCAAACTGCATAGCACAGGCCACAGGGATCACCATCATGGAAGACACGATGAGTGCTCCTACCGTCCTAGCTGCAATGGAAATAACGGCTGCCGTTAATATGGTGAATATGAAATTAACTTGTTTCACCGGTACTCCTGCCAGCCTTGCGCTGCGTTCATCAAGGGCCATATAAAATAGTTCTTTGTATAATAGTAAAAACACGAGAAGGACCACCGCAGAAACTCCAATGACCAGATACATCTCCATATCACTAATTGCTACAATACTGCCAAAAAGAAAGCTGTTAAAGTTTGCCGAATTCTTTACAAATCCAGATAACACTCCAGCAAGTCCGATTCCGGCAGACATCATAATGGCAATCGACATCTCAGAATAACGAGGCAGTTTCCTGCGAATAGCCTCAATTCCAAAGGCTGCAATGATACAGGCTGCTGCTGCACTGGCTACAGGGTTGATTCCGAGAATAAGCCCTGCCGCAACTCCGGCAAGAGAAGTATGGGAAAGGGCATCCCCTATCATGGACAATCGTTTTAGTACAATAACGACACCAATACAAGGGATCACAGTTGCCAGCAGAATTCCCACCAGGAATGCACGCTGCATAAATCCATAGTTAAATATCTCCATGGTTTTCTCCTTTCCTCTCCTCTATTACTCGTTTCATCACTCCATCTTGTAGCTGCCAGACATCGTCTGTAAGCTCTGATAAACAGTTTCTGTCATGGGTAACCATAAAAACAGTTACCCCGTCTTCGCGATTGAATTTCTTGATCAGCCGGTAAAACTCTTCCGTGTTTTCCTTATCCACTCCAGAAGTTGGCTCATCAAGAATTAAAAGTTTTGGCTGATTTACCAGAGCACGGGCAAGAAGGACCCTCTGTTGCTGGCCCCCGGAAAGCTTTCCAATGAGTCGCTTTTGAAACGGCTCCATTCCTACCTGACTAAGTACCTGATGTACCAGTTCCTTTTCCTTTTTTCCGCCAAACCGAAATAAGCCAATCCGGGAATAGAGATTTGCCTGAACGATCTCCTCCACCGAAGCAGGGAAATCCTTATAAGATGCCATTCCATTTTGAGGAACGTAGCCCACCTGGCTCCAGCTATCAAATAGCTTTAGCTCCCGGCCCATGAGACCTATGGTGCCATTTTCCCCAGTTAAGGGCAGTTCTCCTAACAACATCTTTATTAATGTACTTTTTCCGGCCCCGTTGGCTCCGATCAAAGCGGCAAATCGGCCCTCTGGAACACAACAATCTGCTCCGTTTAAAACCGGCGTATTTCCATAGGAAAAGGTCAAGCCCTTTATTTCAATCGCGTTCACAATTCTTACTCCTGTTCCTTTTTATTCAAGTGCATCCTTTATGGCAACAAGGTTCTTCTCCATGACTGAAAAATAGTCCTCTCCATCTTTTACTTCCTGATCGCTAAGACCTTCTACCGGACTTAGTACCTGAATCTTTGCTCCAGTCTCTTTTGCAATGGCCTCAGCCACCTTAGGACTTACAAGTTCCTCAAAAAAGATGGTTTTAACCTTATTCTCCTTGACAAAATCAATGACTTCAGCCATTCTTGCGGGATCTGGTTCCGAATCTGGCGTTAAACCTTCAATTCCAACCTGGGTCAGACCATAGGCGGCACACAAATATCCGTAGGCTTCATGGGATACTACAATGGATTTGTTTTGAAGAGGATGTAAGGTATCCCTAAAAGATTGATCCAGCTTATCAAACTTTTCTGCGTAGGTCTTATAATTGGCCTCATAATAATCCTTGTTTACAGGATCGGCCTTCACAAGTCCTTCTTTTATGTTTTCCATTTCCTTTTTTGCATTTTGAGGATCCAACCATACATGAGGATCAAATTCTCCATGGTCATGTTCTTTGTCCTCTTCTTTATGAGCCTCTCCTTCTTCTTCATGGCCTTCCTTCAATGTAATACCAGTGGAAGCTTCTACAACAATCAGGTTCTTATTACCAAGGCTCTTTAATACATCTTCCGTCCAATGTTCCATTCCGGCACCGCTGTAGATAAATACATTGGATTCCTCCAAACTGGCGATATCACGGGTTCCCGGTTCCCACTCATGAGGCTCAGTCCCTGATGGAACCATATTTTTCACGTTGACCTTATCTCCGCCTACCTTTAAGGTGAAGTCATAGACTGGGTAAAAACTAGTCATGACATTAAGCTTATCCCCTTTGTCTTCCTTTTGTTTTCCGGCACAGCCGGTAAGCAGAACACTAATAGAAAGGGCAGCAATTGCTAGAAAGCAACTCGCCCTCTTTCTGTTTTTTTTCATTTTATTCCTCCGTTTTTACGATAAAACACAAGCTCAGATCATTCTCTTACTCATAAGAATGATTCAACGATTCAAACGGACCTTTAATCCAACCAGGGATAACCTAGAAGATAAAATTCCGGCATTATATTTTCTTGCCTGATTTTTAAAACAATTGTATGCGAAAATAAATAAGATCCCGCTCCCCAATGTCTGGGAAAGCAAATGAACTGTGCGGATACAAGTCCTAAGTTCAGAACAAACTACGCAGTTCATGCCTGTACAATCATGATTTAAATGCGTCAGCACAAAGATGGAAGAAAAAAGAAGGGTCATTGCAATTATTACAGCAAGTAGCATTGCAATCTGTTGCCTGTGATGTTTAAAAGCTATCATTCCCGTTCTCCTTTTCTTGTCCATTTTATTTACTGGCACTGGCTGCAATAGCCGTAAAGCACCATATGATGCTGATCTAATCTAAATCCATGGTCTTCGTTGATATGCTCATAGAATGCATCCAGCTTGGAGCACTCCAAAGGAATAATCCCACCGCACTTTAAGCATACCAGCTTACCTACATTGCTATATATGTCTTCACCGATGTAACGAAACTGTGCTTTGGATCCGTCTACAGACGGGATTTTTACCACGGCCCCGTCATCTGTAAGACGTTCTAGCGCCCGGTATACCGTTGTCTGTCCTACATGGATCCCGTCACGGTGGAGACACTCCATAAATTGCTCTACCGTACAAAACATCTCTTTTTGTTTCTCTAAACAGCTCAAAATAATCTCTTGCTGCTTTGTCCGGTATCTGCCTCTCTCTGCCATAATATACCCCCGTTTTCGAAATCAGAAATCATTTTCATATTATAACACGATTTTTTTCAGTGTCAAGGTTCTTTCTATATTAGGATAACATGATAACTTCTTTTTTATTTTTTCTTCCCCATTGACAGCTTTGGAAAAACCTGCTATTATGTTCATAAATTAACTAATTAATATATTTTTGAACATAAAGGAGAATGTCATGCAGGCTATCATTCTAGCCGCCGGTATGGGACGGCGTTTAAAAAAGCTGACAGAGAATCAGCCAAAATGTATGGTTCAGGTAAACCAGGTTCCACTGATTGAACGCATGTTAAAACAGTTAGATCAGTATCATTTAAATAGGATTATATTGGTCACAGGGCACGAAGGTGAGCAGCTTAGAACCTTCACAGCTTCCTTAACTTTGAGTACCCCCATTATCTATATTGATAATCCGGTGTATCAGACTACCAATAACATTTATTCCCTGTATCTTGCAAAGGAACACCTTCTTCACGACGATACCATCTTGTTGGAATCCGATTTGATTTTTGAACAGGAGGTCTTGACCCAGATTATACAAAATCCTTATCCCAATCTGGCATTGGTGGCGCATTTTGAAAGTTGGATGGATGGAACCGTTGTTTTACTTGATGAACAAGACAATATTACTAAGTTCTTAACGAGAAAAGATTTCCGGTTTGAAGACATTCATTCCTATTATAAGACGGTAAACATTTATAAGTTCAGCAAGGGCTTTTCTGAGACCAAGTATGTACCATTTTTAGAAGCCTACAGCAAGGCACTTGGAAATAATGAATATTACGAACAAGTGTTAAAGGTTATTTCCTTATTGGATGATCATGACCTAAAGGCTACCCGCCTGGAAAATGGTTTCTGGTATGAGATTGACGATGAACAGGATCTGGATATTGCAGAATCTATTTTTACAGATTCCCAAAGCAGGCTGAGCAGAATTTCCAGCCGGTACGGCGGATTTTGGCGGTATCCCGGACTTCTTGATTTTTGCTACCTGGTGAATCCTTATTTCCCAAACAGCCGCCTTATGGGAGAAATCAAGGCCAGCTTTGAAGCCCTGTGCACAAACTATCCTTCCGGTTTGGAAATCAACAATCTTTTGGCTGCAAAATCCTTGGGACTTAATCGGGATCATGTACTCACTGGTAATGGGGCTGCAGAACTTATTAAACCATTGATCCGTTTCTTTGAACGTGGGGTGGGCATTGTAAGGCCTTCTTTTGAGGAATATGGAAACTGCGCTAGGCAGCCAGTCCCGTTTACCGTATCTACTCCGGATTTTTCTTATACGGTGTACGATCTCATGGAATTTTATAAGGATAAGGAAATTGATGCGCTTGTGCTGGTAAATCCAGAAAACCCCACTGGAAATTACATAAAAAAGAATGACGTTGTTTCTCTTCTTGAATTCTGTGCTGAGAGAAATACGTATCTGATTTTGGACGAATCCTTTCTTGACTTTTCTGCTGCGGAAGAAGAGCCATCTTTAATGAACCAGGAGACCCTTGATGCTTACCCAAATCTGGTTCTTATTAAAAGCATTTCAAAATCCTATGGAGTTCCTGGTCTCCGACTTGGCATCTTAGCTTGCAGTGACCCGTCCGTTACAGCACTTGTTCGAAAAGAACTGCCTGTCTGGAACATTAACTCCTTGGCAGAATACTTTTTGCAGATTTTTGAGAAATATCAGTCTGACTATACGGAAGCCTTAAGAAGATTTAAGGAGACACGGATTCACATGTACGAGGAGCTTGGTACCATTCGACAGCTAAAGCTCTACCCATCGGAAGCGAATTTCATTCTGTGTGAGATTATAGATGGATGTTCCGCTTCCCAAATTGCAGAACTTTTACTCAACCGCTACAACATTTTAGTAAAGGACTTATCAAATAAGTCCGGCATGGAAGGAAGAGAGTTTATACGCATTGCAGTCCGTACGAAAGAAGACAACAATCGGCTGGCCGATGCGCTGAAACATATATTACGATAATCAAGGAGGCAACAAAGATGAATACACTGGAAACCCAAAAAGAAACCTGGAAGCAGATTTGGACCCGCAAGGGAAATGCAGACAGCACTGTAACTGATTTACTTGCTTACGATGGATATGAGGCCACTCAGGTGGATATGGAAGAGGTGGCAAGACAAATCATAGAAAGACTGGATATCCGGAAGGAAGATAAGGTCTTGGAAGTTGGATGCGGAGCGGGGGCACTTGCACAGTATTTAGACTGCGATTATGTGGGCGTAGATTACTCTCCCACTCTGGTTAAGAAACACATTGAATTTTTAAACCATTCCGTCCTCACAGGTGAAGCTGCTGACTTGCCCTTTAAAGATAATTCCTTTGATAAGGTCATCTGTTATGGCGTTTATCTATATTTTGATAATAAAGAGTATGCAAAAGCAGCTACAGAGGAACTTTTAAGAGTGGCAAAGAAAGGTGTTTTAATTGGAGAGATTCCCATGCGCTCTCACCGGGAAGAGCATCTCTTATTCCAGAAGGATGACTTTAAAGACTGGGATCTCAGCGACGGTTTCTATGACCCGTATCGCAAGGATCGTTTCAATGCATTATATGTGTTCTCATAAATTGTAAGGCTTATTAAAAATACCAGTTAAAAAGGCAGCGATCAGTATATCTGACCGCTGCCTTTTTTAGCCAATAGATCTTTCTGAAAACCTAACATTTATTAATGAAATTACTATTGTAGTATTTTTAAAAATGATTATAATGAGGTTAATACTAATTCAATCGCATTGATACAAAAAATATTTAAATCATTCTACGCAGAATGATAAAGGAGACATTATTTTTAATTCTATTATGTTATTTCAAACTTCTATTTTCTGATGTGTTTACTTTCTATATTAACACAATCTTCCCCATGACAGATCTTCTTATTTTATAAATTGAAACAGTAGTTTTACCCATTAGAAAAGGCGCAGTTTAACTAAAACCACGCCGCAGCTTTCAGACAAATTTCGACATGATTCATTATATAATACTGGCTTATTGTTTGTCAATCTAAACAAATATAGTATTGATGATAGAATTCGAACGCTTAAATACGAAAGATGCAAAGCATTTTTGGCGAAAATCACAACATTCGCCGTCAAAAATCACGTCAAAAAAGGAGAATTATAGCAATGCCACGCAAAGGTGAAAATATATACAAGCGAAAAGACGGACGTTGGGAAGGTCGACAGCAAAAAATAGGAGGAAAATACCATTACTTTTATGGCAAAAGTTATCGTGAAGTAAAAGTAAAAATGAGATTATTTCTGGAGAACAATAAATTATCAGAGAATATCATACCAATTTCTATACCTAATGCAGTTGACCAATTTAATACTTGGTTGGAATGTGAGATTGTTAACCGGGTGAAACCCTCTACTTATGAGAGTTACTACAACTGCTTAAAGAAATACATCATTCCTTTCTATTTAAATAACTATATTGATGAAATCACAGAAGAATCTGTAATGGATTTTGTGAAAGAAATGAAAGAAGATACCTCAATTTCAGAAGCTTATAAAAAAAAGATTCTGGCAATTTTTAAAACAGCATTAAAAGAAATATTAAATAATAAGAAGGACTCTACAGCCATACTTCAAGCAGTTAAACTACCCAAGGCAGAACAAAAGGAAGTAGAGATATTCTCCATGAAAGAGCAAAGACATATAGAGTGGACAGCCATTAATTATGAAGACAAACGTGCGATTGGAATTATACTTTGCATTTACACTGGCATTCGGCTTGGAGAACTTTGTGCGTTAAGGTGGAGTGATTTTGATTTGGAAGCGGGCACTATGTCAATTAAACGTACCGTAACCCGAACGAAAAACTTTACGCTACAAGATACGAAAACTCAACTCAATGTCGGCACACCAAAAAGTCGTACATCGATAAGAAAAATCCCCCTTCCAGCGTTTCTTGTAGCAATTGCAAGAGAATATATTCTGATCGATGATAAGGAAGATTATTATGTCATGTCAGGAAGTAACGTGCCTATCGATCCTAGGGCATACCAAAAGTTATTTAAAAGAGTACTAAAAAAGGCTGGCGTAAAGGATCGCAAATTCCATTCCACCCGTCATACCTTTGCAACCAGAGCACTGGAACTACACGTAGATATAAAGACCGTTAGTGAAATACTGGGTCACTCAAATGTAGCAATCACCATGAATGTGTATGCCCATTCGCTTATGGAGCAGAAAAAAATAGCGATTGATAAGTTTAATCACATGCACCTTACTAGCATGGAGCAACAATCATTCGCCGTCAATTCTTCCGTCAATACAGCTTAAAGTCATGAATAATATAGAGTTCAAGCATACTAGACACAGTTTTAGTTAAACTGCGAATCCCCCATGCACGCTTCATACTTTCTTTTTGCAGAACAAATTGAAACAATCATACATAAGAGAAAGACCAATCACAGGAGGTAAAAGGCATGAAGAATTTCAGGGATTACAGTATTACAAAAAAACTGCTCACCGCTTTTCTAGGCATGGTGCTGATNTGGAACTACACGTAGATATAAAGACCGTTAGTGAAATACTGGGTCACTCAAATGTAGCAATCACCATGAATGTGTATGCCCATTCGCTTATGGAGCAGAAAAAAATAGCGATTGATAAGTTTAATCACATGCACCTTACTAGCATGGAGCAACAATCATTCGCCGTCAATTCTTCCGTCAATACAGCTTAAAGTCATGAATAATATAGAGTTCAAGCATACTAGACACAGTTTTAGTTAAACTGCGAATCCCCCATGCACGCTTCATACTTTCTTTTTGCAGAACAAATTGAAACAATCATACATAAGAGAAAGACCAATCACAGGAGGTAAAAGGCATGAAGAATTTCAGGGATTACAGTATTACAAAAAAACTGCTCACCGCTTTTCTAGGCATGGTGCTGATGATGTTAATCATTGGTAGCGTGGGCATATTCGGCATGATCCGCATTAATCAGATGGATACCTATTTATATGAGGAACAGACAGCTCCAATCAACGAACTGTTTGCCTCTAACAAAAGCCTCTATCAGCTTCGTACCGATACCAATGCAATGATAATTCATGCAGGCAACCAATCAGAACTGGCAAACCTGGAACAAGATTATCAGAATTCAAAGCAGCTATTCTTACAAAATGCTACAGAATACCGAAAGAGCATGAAAACTGCTTCTGGGCTTGCAACACTAGACGAAGCAATTCAATTATTTGACAAGTCTTACGATCCCATCATTCAAAAATGTCTGGAAGCAGCAAAATCCGGAGATAGTAAGGCTGCTTTATCTGCACTAAACAGTGATTCCGAGAACATACAGAAAATTTACGATAACATGGATAAACTCATAAGCCTACGTATGGATTCTGCCAAGCAAACAAGCAAGACAAACGACACCACCGCAATTATACTCACAGCAACCCTTTGTATCATTGTAGCCTTGGGAACAATCGTTGCTCTCTACTTAGGCCTTAAGATATCAAAAATGATCAGCAATCCCATTAGTCAGGTGGTTTCCGCTGCAAAGAAAATTGCTTTGGGCCATGTTGATGTAGATCTTAAGGACATTGATTCCAAAGATGAAACTGGTCAGCTCGCCGACGCTTTTACACAGATGCTTCAAGGAATTCGGGAACAGGTCATGATAGCAGAAGAAATCAGCAATGGAGACTTTACAAAGGAGGTCCCACTCCGTTCTCAAGAAGACGTCCTTGGCCTTGCTCTGCGCAAGATAGAAAACGATCTTAACCGTACTCTTCTTCTTATCAACATCTCCGCTGATCAGGTAAATACCGGTGCAGAACAGGTTTCCTCTGGCGCCCAGGCATTGGCATCAGGTTCTACCGAGCAGGCTGCTACCGTCGAAGAGCTGACTGCTTCTATCACTACTATTGCAAGACAAGCGGAACATAACGCAAGTAACGTCCGTCTCGCCTCCACTCATGTGGAACAAAGTAACGCTGGCGTTTCAGCAAGCAATGAATATATGCAGAGCTTAAATGAGTCCATGAATAAAATTGGAACCGCCTCCACTGAAATATCCAATATTACCAAGGTGATCGAGGACATTGCATTTCAGACAAATATTCTGGCTTTAAATGCTGCCATTGAAGCAGCACGTGCTGGCAATGCTGGAAAAGGCTTTGCCGTGGTTGCTGACGAGGTTCGTAACCTTGCCATTAAATCCGCAGAAGCTGCTAAGGAAACCGCAGTTCTCATAAACCATTCTGTAGAAGCAGTTTCAGAAGGGGAAGAGATGGCATCTGAGACTTCCAAAATCCTAAAAGAAGTCTATGAAACGTCCAAACTGGTAGAACAGGCCATTCTAGAAATCGAATCAGCCTCAAGCAGTCAGGTGGCTGCCATTGAAGAAATCAACCAGGGACTTTCTCAGGTATCAGCTGTCATTCAGACCAATGCAGCTACAGCAGAAGAAAGTTCTGCATCCAGTGAAGAGCTATCCGCTCAGGCTCAGACGCTGCAACAAGAAGTAGGGAAGTTTAAGCTTAATAAAAACGCTTCCACTCAGTCTAACGCATCAACTGACTTTGGATCTGATTTCGGATCTAAATTGGGAACCGCCTCTATATCTGGATCTGCATCAGGAAAATACTAATGCGATAACAATATAAGAGTAGAACAAAGTTATCAATAGAGTCATGCTACATAAAAGCGTAGAATTACGACCATAGCGGTCCTGATTCTACGCTTATTTTATATCATTTCTTCCCCAAACGCAGCTTCAAACCATTCCATGCACCACCTGGTCCATTCTTCCATGGCCTTATCCCGTTCCATCAACATCTCATCATATCTGGGGGCTTCTAGCCATTCCTGCCCATTCCAGAAGTCCTGTGACTCCAGCCAGGACATCTTTATCTCTTCCAAGCGTTCGGTCAGCTCTCCCACCCGTTCTCTTGCTGGTATCAATTTTTCAAATACCAATCCCAACTTCCAATCCATGTATGCCTCTTCAGTGGAAAGTTCTTTTAATCGATGTCTTTCTGCTTTCGGTACGGCTCTCATGCCAGCGATCAAAGCCTGCTCCTCCGCTTTTACACGAGCTGCAACCCCTTCCCCAGTTTCTGCCACCCTGCTCCGTTCAATATAATGTTCATAACCGAAAGGATAATAAAACACCGATTGTTCCTCAAATAGCAGAATCGATTCTGCCACCCGGTTTAAGAAATACCGGTCATGAGAAACAAAAAGTATGGTTCCCGTATAAGTCATAAAGGCAGACTCCAGCGTCTCTTTTACCCTAATATCCATGTGGTTGGTAGGCTCATCAAGAATCAAAAAGTTCGGTCTGCTCTGTAAAAGCTCCATAAGAACAAGTCTTGCCTTTTCTCCACCTGATAAAGAATCCACGGACTTAGAAGCTTCTTTTCCACCAAATAAATAAGCCCCAAGAATGCTCCTCACCTCTTTTTCCGTCAGAGACGGGAATAAATCGTGAAAATGCTCCGCAACGGTTTTCGAGGATGAAAGCTCCGCAGAATGCTGATCAAAATAGCCGATGGTGATTTGATTTCCAATGGAATATTCTCCAGAAAGTGGGGGAATAAGTCCTGCCACTGTTTTTAAAAACGTGGTTTTCCCTGTTCCATTGGGACCCAGAATACCAATTTTTTGTCCCCTACGGATTCTCATGGTGAGTTCTGAAATAGGTTTGTCATATCCTATTTTCAGATGTTCCGATTCAAAGACCCATTTACTGCCTAAGATTGCAGGCTCTATGGTTCCAGTAAATATATGGCCTTCGTCCTCTATGGGCTTTTCCACTAGTTGGATCTTTTCAGCCGCCTTCTTCTTCGCTCTGGCAAAAGCAGCCTTACTGGGCTTGTTTTTAAACCGCTCCACCATCGCATTTAGACGGTTGATCTCCTGCAACTGCCTCTCATGCTCCTTGGTGCGGATTCTTATGGCCTTTTTCTTTTCCTCCCGGTAGTGGGTATAACCGCCGGGATAACGGGTAAGCCTTTTTCCAGAAAGCTCATAGACTACTGATACCGTCTGATCCAGGAAAAACCGGTCATGAGACACCATGACTACAGACTTATCATACCCCTTCATATACTGCTCCAGCCATTCTATGGTCTGGATGTCAAGATGATTCGTGGGTTCGTCCAAAAGCAGAATATCCGGCTTTTGAAGTAAAAGGCCAATCAATGCGATCTTTGTCTGCTCTCCACCGGAAAAATCTGAAACTTTTCTTATTTTATCTCTTTTATGAAAACCAAAGCCCGTGAAGAGCGTGTCATATTCCCGTTCATATTCAAACCGTTCCACAGAATAGGTATCTTTATAAGGGCATGAGGATAACAGTTCTTCTTCAACCGTCCTGTCCTTTTCTCCAAATGCCTGCTGCTTTAAGTATCCTACTGTAGGCTTTCTTGCGCTTACAATCCCTGGGCCATTTCGCTTGTCGTCACGATCTAAACTGATCTCCCCAGCTATTAATCTTAAGAGGGTGGTTTTCCCGGCACCATTGCTCCCCACCACCGCTATTTTTTCATTTCCCCGTATCTCAAAATCAATATGTGACAAGATAAGATTACCGCCTGCACTTACCGTCCCATCTATAATTTGATACAACATATTAAATCCCTCTGTTTCATGATATATCCTATTCTAACACAATCCGACGATTTTGGGCTATTTTTTTCCACATTCATAATACAGCAGAGATACCTCTCTCTTAAATTCTGCCATATTCCTTTCCCCTTTATGCCTATACTGAGGTTGTCTTTCGATTTCTTTAAACTTAGCCCCAGTTTATTAAAAGGATACCCAGCAATAATAAAGAACCAAACTCAAACGTCTGATTCTTTATTATGTGAATATAATCTTACCTCATATTTGAAAGAATTTGATCCATATATTACTTTATTATATCAGAAACCTTTTCACAAGTTCAAAACCGATTCGTTTCCCAAAAACGCCTAGCAGTTCTTCTCTTTTTTCCTTTAGAATTCCGTCCTCATCTTTTGCTAAAATGTAAATATAGAAAACCGGAAGATAGTCAGAATCAAGCTGTAAAATGTCAGCGATTCCACTGATGTCTTTTAAGGTAGAGATTGTCCCCTTATGATTATAGAAATAAATGGGGGAATCTAAACCGATTGAAATTCGTTTAAATAAAGTTACCGTATCATAAGTCTTTAGGTTGGTAATTAAAGAATTGGATTCCTCCTTAACAATATCACTTACCATCTGCTCAAACCCTTCGATTCTCATTTCCTTGCTGAATCTCGATATAAAAGATAAAACAAAACCAGAAGAATTCTTCCACGTATTATCTAACATTTGACGAATTAGTTCCGTGGATCGCTCCTCGCTGGATAACACTTCTTTCTTTATGAGGAATTCTTCCATCTCATCCTTGTGTTTCATTAACTCCAATTTCACGGCATCATCAATAATCTTAAAATTCTCACTTCGTTTAATCAGGGAATGGTAGCGCTTGCTGCTACGGAGTAATTCAGCCAGACGCTGGGCTAACACATACTCCTTGCTACCATCTTCGATGTCTTTATTATGATAATATTCCGTATAATAAATCTGCCTTAAAATAGTCGTTAACCAGGAATCATTCCATTGAGAAAGAGCATTTGCTTTGATTGCTGATTTTTTATCTCCCAAGGGAAACCAAAGGCCTGAGATATCAAAGGGAATCAGCACTTCATTATCGCGCTGCTTATCCAACACTGCTTCATCCAAATATTTCTTTACCAGATCTTTTACGATTCCTTCTAAAATATAATCGGATTGGATCACTCTATGATGATAAACAATATCTTTGTAGCTGTTATATCTACGCTTAACAAAATCTTCCACGGAACTTACTGCTTTTAACGGAACGCAGAAGTAAATCTCTCCATTCTCCACAATCAACTGCATATCATTAATAATTCTGCTATACTCTACCTTTCCAGAGTCCTTTCCGGAATTGATTACGTCTCTCGTGGCATAATCCAGGCGGTCGCCATCTAAGCTAGAATCAAGCAACCTATGAAGTTGCTTAAAGGCTCCTTCCTCTGCAAAAATTCTCTTTACACCTTCTAATACAAGCAGTTCAAATAAGTTTTCATCGTATTGCTCGCCATTTTCTGAAATTGGTACAATGATTTTACTTAAAATACCCTCGCTGATCTCATCTCCCATTTGTTCGTGCAATTTTCGATTGCCTTCAAAATATTTCGACATGATTTCAACAAATTCTTTTGCATTTTCTTCTTCACTTAATACCTTCTCTTTATATTCCAAGTAAACATCTTTTAACGCGAATTCCACGATATGACTAAATGGAGGATGCCCGATATCATGCAGCAGTGCAGCTGCCCGGATGGATTGAATCAGTATCAAATGCATGATTTTATACTCTTTTGGGATATTGTTGGGGATAAGGGAATGCCTCAACTTATCCAGTTCAATCTTTGGCATTTGCGTTGGTAGTCTGTCACCTAGTTTTTCCATACAGATATCCGTCTGTCGCGTTAATTTATCTAAAATCTCATCATATTCTCTGACAAAAATCTCAAAGAATTCACTCAGCATAGAATCTGTGGTATTGAGCAGAGACTGAAAAAACATTTCAGAGCAGAGTTTCATTGTACCGATGGAATGCTCAAATCGTTTCGTTCGATTGCTTGGAAACGTAAGATACACGGTTGAATTCTGATATACGTCGTGGAGACGATTGAAACCGATGGTTGAAATAATCCTTCTTTCATATTCTGTTAGTGAAATCAGCCCATGAATGGAATCGTTTAAATAAATGCCTTTTTTCAAGTCAAGCCTCCTACTGTTTTTTATCTATTATAAAGTATCTCCATTGATAATTCTACTGATTCAGCCACTATTTTTATTCATGATAACTCCAAAGAAGAACTTCCCTCCAAATCAAAAAGGCCCTATGGAGATACCATAGAAACCTTTTTACGTTAATTATTGGTTACCGCTTTTTATGACCTTTGATATTTGAATCATAACCGTAGGAATGAAAGCCAGACCATAAATCATTCCCAACTGAGCACCGCTTAAAGGAGCTACAGAAAACAGCCTGGAAAGAAGGGGAACAAACATAACTAGATGAAGCAGTAATACCCCGGCAAAAAACGCACCTAGACTGTACCAGTTGCTGGAAAAACCAATCTTAAAAAGAGAATATTTACTTCTGCAGTTAAATCCGTGGAACAACCGAGACAAGGTCAGCGTAGCAAAAGCCATGGTGCTGGCAACAGCTGGGCTGCCTGATTTTAATCCTATATGGAAAGCGGTCATGGTACAGGCTGAAATTAAAGCACCCTGCAGTAACAGTTTTAATAGAAATTCCTTTGTAAGGATTCCTTCCTTGGGATCCCTTGGCTTTTCACCTAGCAAATCGTGCTCTGCTGGCTCCATACCAATCGCTATGGCTGGAAGAGAATCCGTAAGTAGATTGATGAATAGCAAATGTACTGGTGCAAATGGAATCGGAAGTGCCATCAAGGAAGTGTAGAGAACCGATAGAATACCGGCTGTATTACCTGATAACAAAAACTGTATGGCATTCTTGATGTTTCTGTATACGTTTCGACCATTGGCAACTGCTTTTATGATAGTAGCAAAATTATCGTCCGATAGAATCATAGAAGCCGCATCCTTGGAAACCTCAGTACCTGTAATCCCCATAGCAACTCCGATATCTGCCTTCTTTAATGCCGGGGCATCATTGACACCATCACCAGTCATAGAAACGATGTTGCCTCTTCTCTGCCATGCATCTACGATACGAATCTTATTTTCTGGAGACACTCTGGCGTAAACAGACGTCTTTGTGATCTTTTGATCCATTTCTTCATCTGTCATAGCATCTAGCTCCGCTCCAGTCACTGCCAGATCTCCTTCTTCAAAGATACCAATCTGTTTTGCAATGGCAGTGGCTGTAATCTTATGATCGCCAGTAATCATAACAGTGCGAATACCCGCACGCTTTGCATCCATAACGGCTGCTTTGGACTCTTCTCTTGGAGGGTCCACCATGGAAATAAGGCCAAGGAATGTAAAACCAGTCTCTGAGTTTAATGAAAGTACATGATCATCTTCCACCTCTTTATAAGCAAATCCCAGGACACGAAGACCATTTTCCGAGAATCTTTGATTCTGATTTATTATCTCTTCCCGGTCTTTTTGATCTAGCTCTCTGATCCCTTCTGATGTCCGAATATGTGTCATTCGGTCTAGTAAAACATCTACGGCTCCTTTGGTTAAAACAGTTGGAACTCCATGAAGACGGTATTTGGTGCTCATAAGCTTACGGTCTGAATCAAAGGGAAGTTCCTCTAATCGGTGCATTAAATCACGCAAATAATCATGGCTCACCTTGATTTTCCCGGTCATTTCAAGAAGGGCATATTCCGTAGGATCACCAATCCCCTTCCCTTCCACAATTGCTGAGTCATTGGTGAGGACTGCATCGTAAATCAAGTACCGGTGAAGCTGACTGCTAATGTCCATATCCTCTGGCATCATGGTTTTTCCATCAATATAGATATCCTGAACCGTCATTTTATTCTGAGTGAGCGTTCCAGTTTTGTCTGAACATATGACAGAAACACAACCAAGACTTTCCACTGCCTTTAATTCCTTAATAATCGCATGTTCTTTGGCCATTCTTTGAGTTCCCATGGCCTGTACAATGGTTACAATGGAGCTTAAGGCTTCTGGTATAGCTGCAACCGCAAGTGCTACTGCAAACATAAGGGAATCTAAAACAGGCATTCTGCGGTAAAGACTTAAGAGAAATACCAGGGCACAGATAACCATAATAATAGCAGCAAGGCGGCTGGAAAACTGGTCCATGCTGGCCTGCAGAGGAGTCTTTTTTTCCTTTGTGGCATTCATAAGGCTGGCGATTTTACCAATTTCCGTATCCATACCCGTTCCCGTAACTGCCACCATGGCTCTTCCATATGTGACAAGACTGCCGGAATAGACCATGTTGGTACGGTCTGCCAAAGGCATTTCATTATCAAATGCTACTTCTTCCTTATCTACATTGGTGGATTCACCCGTGAGAGAACTTTCATTCACCTGAAGGGAATAGTTATTTAAAATTCTGCCATCAGCTACCACCATATCTCCAGCTTCCAAAAGAAGAATATCTCCTGGAACCACTTTTCTGGAGTTGATTTCTATTTTTTGTCCGTCCCTGATAACTTTTGCTGTGGGTGAGGACAACGACTTTAAGCTTTCAAGAGATTTCTGCGCCTTCTCGTGCTGTACCGTTCCTAAAATAGCGTTGAGCATAATAACAGCTACAATAACCACTGTACTTTCCACATTGCCGGAAATCATGGAAATAGTGGCAGCCGCAATCAGTATGATGACTAGGAGATCCTTAAACTGTTCGACAAAGACCTGAAGAGTGCTTTTCTTTTTGCCCTCTGAAAGGATGTTTTCTCCCTTCTCAAGAAGTGTTACAGCTTCCTCTGAGCTTAAGCCCTCCTTTTTTGTATGAAGATCAATCAAAACCTCTTCTCCACTTTTTTGATACCAATCTTTCAAACGTTCCTCCATTCCGCTGTCTCATTGAGACAGTCGCATCAAAATGTTCCCTAAGCTTCCTATAACTAGTGATAAAAGTATAAAAAAAAGACTTTTAATGCATTCTTTCACGGATCTTAGATCCACAAAAGAAATACATTAAAAGTCTGGTAACCACGATTGGGCATGCACTACCAGGCTGCCTTAAAACGCCAGGATGTTGACAATGCATTAAAACTACTCCCTTTTAACGAATTCTATATTCAATTAAAATACTATTTTTCTTTGAGTAAGGACATTATACGTTGAATCATTTTATTTGTCAATATGGATTCTTTTATCTCATCTTCATAAGGCACCTAACTTTTCTTAAGGAATTCTATAGTTACAACAAATGGGTTTTCAATTTAGCCCAGATAAAATCAAGGGATATCCCACTTATAATACGTTCATACGAAGTCTTCCTGATTTGCTCACTCATATCCATTCATTCCCTGATTCTATCTAAGTCAGCAATTAATTCCATTTTTACGGAATAAATTCGTAATATAAGTAAATAATATTTAAAATTGATATAAAATATACCGAACCACTAATATTTTCTTGCCATTTCACCACAATATGCTACTATAGAATTAAAAATAGGAAAGGATACAATCGAATGAACGAAACCTCAGTCCGAATAAGTAAAATTGAAATTTCAGGAATTAAAAATACACAGTACGGACAAATCGAAATGCCCTCTGCCATAGAAAAAGATTACTTTTCCTTATCCGCCGACATTCTTGGAATCTATGGTCAAAATGGATCAGGTAAAACTGCAGTGGTAGAGGCCATGGCTCTTCTTCAGATACTGCTAACAGGAAAATCGCTTCCCAAAGAAACTGGACATTTTATTTCAGAAGATATGGATTCCTTAAAAATCGGTGTAACCTTTATGATCCAGACTGCTCAGAAATCTGCTACCATTGATTATGCAGTCATATTAGGAAAATTACCAGATAGAGAATTTGAGATAACAAACGAGATTTTGACCGCTGCTCTTTGGAATGGAGAAAAGTTTGAAAGCAGAAAAAGCTTAATCGACTACTGTTCTACCTCCAAAGGTTCCGTATTTACACCAAAGTACCGATTTGACCAGTTAGTGAAAAGCAACGAGGAAAACAAAATCAATCTAAACGTTGCCAAAAAGCTGGCCCAGAAAAACATGGTTTCTTTTATCTTTGGAAGTGAAGGAAGAAACATCTTTTTATCTGCCCCTGATGAAATCTCAGAGGAATACGCCTATATTATAAAGGCGCTGCACCAATATGCCAGCTATAACTTATTTGTCATCACCAATGCTCACTCCGGTTCCATCAGTATGAATTTTATGCTCCCCTTTGCATTTCGCCTTAAAGTAGGAAAAAAGGTGGAAAAGGGAGAACTGCCCATACGCCTTGACGGTCCATCCATTATTACGAAAGAACAGTACCACATTGTAAGCCAGATTATTGAAGATATGAACGCTGTTATATCCGCAATGATCCCAGGACTCTCCATCGGGATTCACAATTTCGGGGAGCAGCTTCGGGAAAATGGGACAGAGGGCAATAAGATAGAGCTGATATCAAAACGAGATGACATTATCATTCCCTTGAAGTACGAATCCGAAGGTATTATTAAAATAATTTCGGTATTAAATGTCTTAATGTGCATTTATAATCATCCCTCTATGTGCCTGATCATTGATGAGTTGGATGCTGGAATCTATGAATTTCTTCTTGGAGAACTGCTTGCCGTCATGGAAAAAGGGGCAAAGGGGCAACTGATATTTACCTCCCATAACTTGAGAGCGCTTGAAATGCTCCATAGAAAAAGCATTGTTTTTTCCACTACCAATCCGGCGAACCGCTATATCCGGCTTCAAAATGTGAAGAACAGCAACAATCTAAGAGACCTCTATCTGCGGAGCATTACCCTAGGCGGCCAGAAGGAGGAAGTCTACTCCGAAACAGATACCGTGGAGATTGGACGGGCTTTCCGCAGGGCTGGAAAGGGGGTCTTTCATGATATCCAAAAGTAAAAAAGTCCTCATATTTATCGCAGAAGGACCAACGGATGAGGACACCCTAAGCCCAGTCTTAAAGAAAATCTTTCATAATGAAGAGGTTCGCTTTCATATTGTACACGGTGATATGACCAGCAACTGGGCGGTTTCTGTGAACAATGCCATGAAAACCGTTTACCAACATGTAGAAACCGAGAGGCAACGGTATGGATATCAAAAAAATGATATTCTAAAGGTAATACATCTAGTCGATATTGATGGCGTTTTCATTCCACCTGACAAAGTGACTCATCAAAAGGTAAGAGACATTCAATACTATGACGACCGGGTAGAAGCATCAAATCCGCAACGGGTTCAGGAACGAAACGAGAGAAAATCCAGTATCTTAAACCGGCTTTCTGAAACAGGTAAGGTGGGAACCATACCTTATCAGGTGTATTATTTCTCCCGGAACTTAGAGCATGTCTTTCACGACAGAACTGGGAACCTTACGGATGAAGAAAAAGTCACCTTTGCAGATACCTTTGCAGAACACTATCTTACCAATCCTTCGGAATTTATCTCCTTTTTATCAGACAGTGATTTTACTGTTCCAGGAGATTATAACGATACCTGGGAATTTATCAGACAAGGTCTTAATTCCCTTCACCGTCACAGCAATTTCCACCTTTTGTTTCAGGCCAAAGAATCATAGACACAAATTCCATTTACAAAGGTCTGGCATACCGATGCTTCTCTAATTTGCTTTGGATTGCAGGTTCGGATATCGAAAGATAATACGGTAAAATCGGCTGCCATTCCAGGAAGGAGAGACCCTTTTTCATTCTCCTCAAAGCTTGCCCTTGCGCTCATGGCGGTGAAGGTATGAAGAGCCTCTTCTACCGTTATGGATTGCTCTGGAAGAAACGTTTTTGTTCCATCTAAGGTGGTTCTTGTCACCGCACACTGGATTCCTGATAACACATCAGGTTCTTCCACCGGAGCATCAGAACCATTGGACACATGAATACCCAAATCCAATAAGGTCTTAAATGCATAAGTGTCGGCAGCCAGTTCCCAGCCCACCCGTTTCTCCACCACATGATTGTCATGATCCATAAAAATGGTCTGCACATAGATGTGGAGATTTAGCTCCTGAAATGTCTTAATAAGCTCTTTGGTAGTTATCTGGCAATGGACAATTCCATGTCGCATGGGATTGTCCATATTGCCTTTAAGAGCCTTTTTAATCGAATGGGCTGCCATTTCCATCGCCTTATCTCCTATGGCATGAATGGCAATCTGCATTCCATGATCTGCCCCATAGCTTACCCTATCATCAAGCTCTGACTGGCTGTAGACGGATATACCGCAGTTTTCGGGATAAAGTTCGTCATCCGCGTAAGGACTGCTTAAACAAGCAGTTCTGGCCCCTAAAGAGCCATCACCAATGAGCTTTAATAGACCAATGGTAAAAAAGGAACTGCCTTTACCTGTCTTGTAACCTTTTTCTATAAAATCTTCTAAATCTTTCTTGTTCGAAATCAAACACTGCTCGTATACCTTAACCGTCAGCCCTCCCTCTGCCTCCAGCTCTTTATATACTTCCATTACTGTTTCATAAGAAAGTCCAGGAAACGAACCAAAGTCATCGCTTTGTACAGAAGTGATTCCATAGGAATTTAATTGTTTCATGGCTCTTATGATATCAGCTTTTATTTCAGCTCTATCAGGAGGTGGGACTTTTTCACTCACCAGATTGATTGCGTACTCCCGAAGGATCCCTGTAGGCTCTAAAGCCTCGTCAAAATCAATGGAACCTCCTTCTGGATCTTTGCTTTCTCTGGTAATACCAGCAATATGAAGCGCTGCAGAATTGGCACAGGCAATATGTCCGCAGGAGCGGTATATCAGAATCGGTTGCTCCTTTGACACCTGATCTAAATCGTGGCGAGTAGGCATTCGTTTTTCTCCGTCAAAACTCTCCTGATTCCAACCTCTTAAAATGAGCCAGGCTCCTGGCTTATCTTGTTTTATCTGTCTAAAGTCATGAAGAACTTCCTTTATCTCTTTTATGGATGAGGTATGCTTTGAAAGATCAGGACAGCTTAACCCATGACCATATTGGAGAAGATGCAAGTGGGAATCATTAAATCCAGGCACTACAAAAGCACCTTTTAAATCGTGCCAGTTAACCATCTCTTTATCATACTTTTTCCTCGCCTCGAAAAGCGTTCCGGCAAATACAATTCTTCCATTCTCAACTCCCATGGCTTCTGCTTCCAGACCCATTTGCACGAATATTACTGCATTATAATAGATATCTTTCATTTCATCCCCCATGGACTTTTTTCATATAAATAAGTGTCTTCGACACTTCAGCTCCCCTATCCCCTCATTCGTGAGGAGATTTAGGGATTTCTTTTTCTATCCTTTTTTTCATAATGGACTCATAAGCATACTCTAAGATATCTTCAAAGCCATTATGTAGAAATATTATATATTTTGCACCCTCGTTAAGTTGTTATTGAAAACGTTGACAAGAATGATTAACTGCGTGTCCTCTCAAATGAGTCCTCACACTCATTGTCTGATTTCAGAAGGTGGAGCCTGATGATGGCTTCTGTTGGGTGGTGTTCGTGGCGCTTTATTACAATTATCACAGAGTTCCTCTAGAAAACTTTATAAAAGAACAAAGACTAGATGATTTATACGACGAATCAACTATATTCTTTTTCCTCCTCATAGGATACAATCAAATTCCTATTTGTAATCTCAATATCTGATAAAACACTCTCATCAAAATCCTCTGGACTAATTGTTCCCTTATACCAGTCTAAAGCATCAAAATATGATTGAATATCCTGATCCTTGAATTTTCTGCCATGTCTTGCATAGATTTCATTTCTCGCAATTTTGCACTCCTCAGCAGTAAGCCCTTTCAAATCATCTTTTGTTAATAATTTTGTATCACTATTAGGAAGTATATATCCACTCTTAGTAGCTATTTCCTCTTCCTTAACAGTTTGAGGGGCAATACTCTTATCCACATTGTCTTCATGATTATAGGAATCCAAATTAGATGTAACCACTGCTTTATAAAGGTCATCTATTGTCTGATATCCATAATAATACCATGACTTTGTACTCCACCAACCACTGCCTACTCCAGAATCAATTGTGAAGCGGTTATTCGGAGTATTGTTTTCGTTCACATCAACAGTCACTAATCCATTTGCCCCAACCGTCAAGTCCTCATAACCTATGTACCAATAGATGTCATTCAACTCATTATATGATTTCTCATTATTAGAATAATTATTTCTAATCTGAGACTTATAAATTAGGTATAAATAGTTATTACTGTTCAAAGAATCTTTGTTCTTTACTGTAAGAAGATAATTTCCAATATAGGTTAATGTTTCCAGTGTTTCTCCTTCTCCACCATCTTTAGCCATCTTAGCTCTATATACGTCTGTAGCCTGATTTTGCATAGCTGTTAATGCTACTTCATCTATTTGGCTAATTTTTGTTAAATAGCTTTCAAGTCCTTCTACCTTATATTCTTTCTCTAAATCTGCAGGTACCTTCCCAAGATTTTTTGCATAATATTCAAGTTTACTTTTATCAATTGTTACTTTTATTATATCACCATTGCTAAGGTCACTTGTTTTATCACAATTAAAATCATAATAACTCATTTCTGATCCAGTATAATTAAATTTTGCACTAGCATTTGGAGCCACACCAGAAAACTTTACGTCTAGATTTGCAAAAGCATCAAAAGTCCCTACTTCAGTGAGTCCGGTTACTGTATATTTATTATTCTTAAATTTCACCTTATGCTTGACATATTTTGATAAATTATCATCAACATTCCAAGTATATGCAATTGTTTCACCATTAGATAAACCACTGCTTTTTTCAAACTTAACACTCACACAATCCTTAATAGCGTCTATTGGTGTCATTAAGCCCATAAATCCGCCATATTCATTTTTTGCTGCGCTTGTAAATGAAAGTTTAGATCCATACTTTTTTTCTATAGCAGCCCAATCTATAGTAGCTGTTGCTGTACCATATCCATCATATCCTGTTGTCTGTACAGTAAGATACTTATCCAATTTTATTGTATTTCCAGTATTAACAGCAACAAAAATAATTATAACAAGTGCAATAGCCGCTGCACATAATCCAATTAATATATTTCGGGGAATCGACTTGATTTTGTTTGTCATATGTCCCATATTTATTTTATATGCTGAAATAATACTTCTATTATCCGTGCCCATTGACGTATTTTGAGGCGGAGTTATTTTCACTCCCGTATTACCACCATCTCCCAGTGACTTACCACAACCTTTGCAGAATTTTGCCCCATTGGCATTTTCTACTCCACAATTACCACAAAACATACTTTATCCTCCTGATAAGTTTATTAATAAAGAGATTTTTATCCCATTACATACTTATAATATCCACAAAATCATTCTTTTCGTTTCTTCTTTAATATAATAGTTGTTAAAATTATAATACAAAAACAAATGATACCAATCCAATAATAGGTTATTCTATATGCTAGTATGGTATATGCAAATGCTATATAACCATAGTATTTCGAATTAACAAACGAATTTAACCCATTCCAAGAATTATACAATGACATTAGTAATAGCAATGAATGGAATGAAACAAAGAATTCTTATTGTTTTTAATAATTTTACGCTCATAACTTACAATCCCTCTTTAGATAACATTTGTATTTGTTAGTATCACCGTTCAATACGCCATCCTGACCACTCATACCGCCTAACATGGCAAGTCTCTTCTTTGATATAATATTCATCACTATATTTATAACGATATTTCACATATACATCCGACTCTGTACATACAAGATTTCTAAGTCCCGGAATCTTAGGTAACCATTCAGAAAATATATCAACATTTGATTCCATAACCAAATTATCTGAATCGCACTCTATTAAATCTACATCCGTCGCACCCGCAGCCTCAAGAACTAATTGTCCCCAGGATACATCTTCTCCTGTAAACAAGCCCACTAAAGTAGATGCGATACCACCCCAAAAGTTAATTTGCTGTTCTGTAGCCGGGTCCAAACACCTTGCTGCTAATTCATAGTCTCCATCCTGCAAGGCATCAAACATCTTTAATACCACATCTTCAGGTTGAAGAACCATTCCAGAATAATGTTTAGCTTTTGCATTTATTTCATCATCAGTTGCCTCAGGATTCTCTGACAGATCCTTTTCTCCTTCTTCACTTTTAACTAATTCTTTTTTTTCCTCAATTTCATCTATTTTTTCTTGTACACATTTAGCATATGCTTTTGCGCCCTCAGCATTGGGATGAATTGAATATGCACTCGTAATCCCTATATCCTTAAGATCTTCTGATTTTGGGGGGAAAATAATACTATTAATATATGGATCATCCGAATAAGCCTCGTGTCCACTAAATGCATCTTCTACAGACACAAAACTGATATTCATACCTGATTTTTGATATGCTTTTACTATCTCTTCTATAGCATTATTAAATTTGCTGATATTATCATTAACAGCTTGTGCTTCTTCTTCATGAATTAATAAACCTTTTCCACTCTTATCAAGTAATTGTGGATAACCTGCAACTATTATTTGTGCATTTTCTCCTGCTTTATCAGCTACATTCATATAGGCATCTGTTATTCTATCCTTCGTTCCTCCCTCTGTATAGAAAACATCCCAAGTATGATTCAATCTATCTTCTAAGCCACCAAAGTTTAAGACCTTACTTCCCACAGCGCAAGAAGTGATAATATTTGTAAATCCGACATCGTTACCGCCAATTGTCATTGTGACGTAATCAGCCTTGCGATCTCCTAATTCGTCGAAAATCGATAACTGTGGATTCAGATTATATATCCCCTCATATTTCCCCTTATTATACGTTTTAGTAAAAGCATATTTAAAATTGTCTGTTACTGCACCTGAAGCTGCCTCAAAAAACCAATATTCATCTTTATTATCCATCATTGTTCCTTCATTGCGAGGTAATGTTAACATCCCAGGCCATGCGTTTTTGGATCTATGTGCAATCCAATCTGGATTTTTAACCTTTTCTGACTTGTCATCAGACTGCCCATAAAATGGTTCAATCCCCTCTCCCGATGAATATGAATCACCCACAGACACCATTATCTGATGTTCTTCTATTTCTTCTGCATAAACACATATACTTTGTGACTGTAACAAAACACTTATGAATAGTAATGATATAATTACGCGTGTCAATATTTTTTTTATCGTTATATTTATCATAACCCATCAATCACTCCAATAGTCAATTTATCTAATGTTTCAGTATCGATTCTATTCACAACCTTAATAATCACTTCAGATTCATTTGGAATAGTCTTATAAAATTTATTTGTCGCGCTGTCATAACTGGTAATTGTTTCGGATTCAGATATTAATAATTGAACTCCTAATTTGGATTGCATATTATAGGTCACCGGATTAGCAATCACAGCGCCATTTATAATAAATATTGTCCATAAGTCATTGCTCGACGATTGATAATAAGTTTGATAAATAGGATGCTTATCAGATGAATCATTAGTAATGTTTGTAGCGGTATAATACTCTCCGTCAATAGAATACTCAGAGGATATAGGATATTTCGTAAAACCTCTGGACTCAACAGATGACATCAGTTCCTTTTCTGTCTGAACTTCATTTGATTTCTTTGCACTGATTTCTGAAATAATCTCTGTATTCTTTTTATAGTACGCATCTGCATCAGGATGTTCTATTTTTAGACTATCTACATCCACTTCTTCTATTTCCGTCAATTCTTTTTCCACTCCAATATTAGTCATAAGACTGTTTATTATTGGGATTTGGATTACTCCAAGGTAATTTAATAATACTGTTATCAGTAAAACCATAATAAGCAACAAGATTAAACGGACAAAAAATCGTCTTATTATTTTCCCCTTAGACCATTGAGATTTTTTAGCCTTTTTCTTGATTTTCTTTTCTACTTTCTTTTCTTTTCTGCTTTTCTTCTGTGAATTATAAGATGATTCAAGAGATTCTTTCTCACCAAAATCTGCATCCCCATCAATAGTCGATTCTTGTTTGTTATCATTAGATTTTTTTGTGATACTTGTTGGTGTACCACACTTCTTACAGAACTTTGCATCATCCCCTAATTGTGTACCGCACTTCTTACAAAACATATACCTTCACTCCTTATAAAACCCTCCCGAACATAATCATTCGGCAGGGTTAATTTCAATTACTCTATTTTAGTTCCACAAGACTCACAGAACGTCGCATCTGGTTCTAATTTCGTGCCACATTGCTGGCAGTAAAATAATGGACTAACATTGTCTTCTTGAGATATCGGATCAGCCGATTCATTTCGCGATGTCGCGGCTTCTTTCTCTGCTGCATGTTTTTCTTCTTCTCTTCTTTTGGCCTCTTCCTCAGCTGCTTTCTTTGCAGCTTCTGCCTCTTCCAACACATTTTCTGGAACTGGACTTCCACAAGATGTACAGAATTTACATCCATCGACTATCGGACTACCACATTTCGAACAGAAACCTATAGCATTTTCTTTTGAAGTTTTATTACTGATGTTTGATGCAACATTCCCTGCCATTTGACTAACAGCACTCGATATTTGTGTTACTGCATTTGACATCTGATTTAATGTATTTTGTTTATTGTCACCAGAAAAGATGCTGATCAAATCTGTATCCATTTTCATCTTTTTTAACACAACCAACATTGATAAAAGAATTATCAAAATAAGTGCAATTATGTTAAACCCAAACCATGCAGTTGTTTTAAATGAACAATAGTTCTCTTCGGCAATTCTCTTTACCGAAGATCTAAATATAAGCCAAATAACAAAATCAACAATTGAACATATAAGCGTAATTAAGGCAGTCTTATTGTCAGTGAACTTCTTTATAAACATCAATACCAAAATTGCTACTGGTATAAGAAGACAAATCAACATGATTGGATGAGGATCCACCATTCTTTTCCCGTATGCCGAAACACCTCCAACTGCTGTCATGGCACTTACATTAACATTCCGTCCTGAACACGATACTAAAAACGATGGACAAAAAACAAAAATTATACATAGCAACGAAAGTGCTCTTAAAATCCTTTTTACTGTAAATAATGACTTTTCCTGGCCCACATTTGTTAACTCATTCTCTCCCATTGGGTTCCTCCTTCATACTGTACCTGCCACTCCTCTTTCATCCTTTGGTTTTACAGCATCTTTATGGATAGCCCATATATAGCTGAACTTAACAGCTCTTGAAATTCTCCCCGATGCACCAATGATTGTAATGTTCGCAGTCTCTCTCCCCATAAATCTTATACTTCTTTTACGATCTGGTATCCTTCAATCATATTTCGTCCCGAAGTATAATAAAACTCTGTGACCGCAGTCACGATTAATTCTGTATAATTCCAATATTTACCAATTTACATTTTAGATGTACAATCCGAAAAAGTCAACAAAATTCAACATTATTGTCTAATTTTCGCCATAAAGTGAAATTTTGAATTCCATTAAAATTTTATTTTTTAATAATGAGTTAAATTATAGATAATAACACCAATAACATCTATCTTAAGATAATTGTAAATTATTCAATGTCTCATTCAACTCTTTTTTATAAATTGTGGGCAGATTATAGGCAAACTTTTTCCTTTTTCTCTATAAATGCTCATTTGTTTAGTTATTATATAATAATCAATATTCTTTCTTAAGCGTTTCATATGCCTCCCACCCGGTAGGGCTTTTTATGTAATAAGCTGCAATTTCCTATTACATAAAAAAAGCAACAGGCAAACCCAAAAGGTCTGTCTGCTGCCTATGATACGGCTTCGCCGTTTTATTTGTTTTCTTCTTCTTTTACTACTTCTGTCTTTGCTACAAGATCGCCTGGTTTCATGCTTAAGTTGATTCTTCCCATCTTATCAACCTCAACAACCTTAACGGTTACCATGTCGCCAATGTTTACTACATCTTCAACCTTTTCAACTCTCTTATCAGAAAGCTTTGAGATATGAACCATACCATCTTTGTTTGGTGCCAGCTCTACGAAAGCTCCAAAGTTCATGACTCTAACTACTTTACCAGTTATAATACTACCTGATTCAATTTCAGTTACGATGCTCTTAATAATCTCAACAGCACGATCGATCTTTGACTGATCGGTTCCACATACAGAAACGCTTCCGTCATCGGAGATGTCGATCTTAACGCCGGTCTCTTCAATAATCTTATTGATGACTTTACCCTGCTTACCAACCACATCACCAATCTTCTGAGGATCGATTTTGATCTGATCAATCTTAGGAGCATACGTTCCAACTTCCTTACGAGGTTCACTAATTGCCTTAGCCATAATCTCATCAAGGATATAGAGTCTTGCTTCTCTGGTTGTACGGATTGCTTCTTCAATGATTGGTCTTGTTAAGCCGTGGATCTTAATATCCATCTGAATGGCTGTGATTCCCTTATGGGTACCGCCTACCTTAAAGTCCATATCGCCAAAGAAATCTTCCAGGCCCTGAATATCAGTAAGAACGATATAATCGTCATCTGTATCTCCAGTAACCAGACCGCAGGAAATACCTGCTACAGCTGCTTTAATTGGAACACCTGCTGCCATTAACGCCATAGAGGAAGAACAGATACTTGCCTGAGAAGTAGAACCGTTGGATTCCATGGTCTCAGATACCGTACGAATTGCATATGGGAATTCAATCTCTGATGGAAGAACTGGAACCAATGCTTTTTCAGCCAATGCACCATGACCGATTTCACGACGTCCAGGACCTCTTGATGGTCTTGTCTCTCCTACGGAGAAAGAAGGGAAATTATAGTGGTGCATGTATCTCTTGGAAGTCTCCATATTATCAATGCCGTCTAATCTCTGGCTTTCGGATAATGGAGCAAGAGTACAAATATTTAAAATCTGAGTCTGGCCACGAGTAAACATAGCAGAACCGTGAACTCTAGGAAGCATATCTACTTCAGCCGCCAGATGACGGATCTGATCCATAGCACGGCCATCAGGACGCTTGTGATCCTTTAAGATCATCTTGCGAACTGTCTTCTTCTGATACTGGTAAATTGCTTCTCCCAGTACAGAAAGCCATTCTTCCTTGTCTGCAAATGCTTCCTGAAGCTTCGCTGTAATATTTTTGATATTCTCTTCTCTTATCTGCTTTTCATCTGTAAATACAGCAACTTCCATCTCTGCTGGAGGTACTACTTCACGAATGGCAGCAAATAATTCATCCGGAACTGCACAGCTTGTATATGTGTGCTTTGGTTTTCCGCATTCTGCTACGATTGTATCGATAAATTTGATGATTTCTTTGTTTACTTCATGAGCCTTAAAGATAGCTTCAATCATGATATCCTCTGAAACTTCATTGGCTCCAGCTTCAATCATAATAACTTTGTCTCTTACAGATGCAACAGTAAGAGCCATGTCAGAAGCCTGCTTCTGTGCCTGAGTTGGATTGATTACAAGCTCTCCATCAACAAGGCCTACCTGTGTGGTAGCACAAGGACCATCAAAAGGAATGTCAGAAATAGAGGTAGCAATAGCAGAACCTAACATAGCCGTAAGTTCTGGACTGCAGTCCTGGTCAACTGACATTACGATATTGTCCAAAGTCACATCATTACGATAATCTTTTGGGAATAAAGGTCTCATTGGACGGTCAATAACACGGGAAGTCAGAACTGAATTCTCAGATGCTTTTCCCTCTCTTTTGTTAAATCCGCCTGGAATCTTACCTACGGAATAAAGCTTCTCTTCATACTCTACGCTAAGAGGAAAGAAATCAATTCCATCTCTTGGCTTGTCAGAAGCAGTTGCGGTCGCAAGTACTACGGTCTCTCCATAGTGCATGAATGCCGCTCCACTTGCCTGCTTCGCTACTCTGCCGACTTCAACGGTTAACGTTCTGCCAGCCAGTTCCATACTATAACTCTTGAACATATTGGATCTCCTTTAAAAATTAATAATTTTATATTAATTGCAGAAAGCGCCGAAACTACTGATCTACACGCAAACCGTATCTAACGGGTTAAAAATTAGATAATTGCGCCCACATCAGCGGTCTCGGGGTATGCTTCTGCCTATTAAATATCTTTTCATATATAGACAGATAGGGTGGAGAAGTTCTCCACCCTAAATGGTCTATTATTTTCTGATTCCTAATCTCTCGATCAAAGCACGATAGCCCTGTAAGTCAGTCTTCTTTAAGTAATTAAGAAGGCCTCTTCTCTGTCCAACCATCATCAGAAGTCCTCTTCTGGAGTGATGATCTTTTGAGTTCTGCTGAAGATGACCAGTTAATTCTGTAATTCTTTCTGTAAGAATTGCAATCTGTACTTCAGGTGAACCTGTGTCGCCAGGCTTTCTGCCAAATTCTGCGATAATAGCTGTTTTCTTTTCCTTTGAAATCATGTTGATTTCCTCCTTAAATGAATGATTCTTACCGTATACCAAGCAACGGCTGGAGTGGCCAAACTACCGGGTATCGGCGCAAATTTTTACTTATATAGTTTACCACAGGGATATATGCTTGTCAATTATTTCTATCCCCATGGAGTCTAAATCGTTGATAAAAGAAATTTGGCCTTTTCTTCATTTTCCTTTGATGTATAAATCCTATAAATGGTTTCTTCTCTTCCGCTTCTAAAAAGCAGCAGACGTCCACGGTTAAAGTCTCTCATCGCTGAAGTCAAATTACGACTAAACGCATTTGTTTTATATAAAATACCATCATTGGCCAATAAATTCTCTGCTTTATACATGGTTTCCAGTTTTACGCAGGTGTAAACCAAAAACCATTTCTTTTTTATAAACACGGCGGTGTCCCTCCTGCTTTTGAAAAGATACCGGAGTTTGACCGGCTGATATGTACCATTCCATCATACTCCTTGCTTTGTGAAAATGCAAACCGCTTTCTTATCTTTACTGATCCTGTGTCATATGGGTTCTAAAGTCTGTTTGTTTCATTTTTTCCACTAAATCTTTTCTGATCTCTTCCAGATTGGATTTAACCAGCTTTTTATCCTTCACCAGACACTCTCCTGCCACAAACACCGATTCCACATTGGAGGGGTTTGCGCTATAGACCAAGGCTGAATATGGATCATAAACAGGGAACATATTGGCAGATAACGTTTCTATTAGAACCAAATCCGCCTGTTTTCCTGGCTCCAAGGAACCAGTTATTAAATGTAATCCCATGGCCTTTGCTCCTTCTATGGTAGCGAGCGAAACAATGGTTTCTGCTGGAAATACACTTCTATCTTTCGTCTCATTTTTATGAAAATCAGCAAAGAGCTTCATCTGGGTTAAGATATCCAGAGTGTTTCCGCTGGCGGGACCATCGGTTCCAAGTCCAACCGGGATGTCTCTCTCAATCATTTCCGTTACAGGTGCCACTCCCTTTGCGGCCTTTGTATTGGAGCCGATGCAATGAGCGACTCTTGCTCCCTTTCGTTTAAAAAGATCCAGATCTTCTTTTGTCATATGAATGCAATGCGCTGCCAGGGTATCCTCTCCCAGAACACCAATGCGATCCAAATACGCAGCAGGTGTCATGGAATATTCTTGTTCAAAATATTTCATCTCATAATCCATCTCTGCCGTATGAAGGGTAAATGGAACCTGATAAGAAGAATCGATTTCATAAGCTGCCTTAAGTACTTCGCTGGAGCAGGTACTGGTACCGTGTGGTGCAATGCAACCGGAAATGCGAGGATGGGACTGGTATTTTTTAATGAGTCTCTCTCCATAAGAAATAGCCTCATAGGGATCGGAAAAATCACATGCGCCTTCTTCCATTATCGTCTGGCCTGCTATGCCTCTAATTCCCATTTCATCCATGGCCTTTGCTGCTTCTTCTTCATAATAATACATATCAAGGACAGAAGTTACGCCTGAAAGGAGCATTTCGCCTGCTGCATAGCGGGTGGATAAATACACCATTTCTTCATCCATCGCCTTATTTTCCATAGGAATTAAAAATACTCGAAGACGGTCCTTACAGTCATCTCCAAGTCCTCGGAATGGAATCATCCCCATATGAGTATGGAGATTGACCATTCCAGGCATTAAGATACCTTGTTTTCCATCCACCAAAGAAGCACCTAATAAATCATGTTTATCCAACTCTTCCATTGGCCCAACGGCTTTTATGATGTCATTTTCAAACAAGAGATAACCGGGATTATAGATTTCTCTCTTGTGATTCATCGTTACAACGATTACATTTTTGATTACAGTTTTCACACTTATCAACCTTTTCCCTTAGGACGGATTGTAGCTTTCCACCAAAGGGACCTTCCTTTTCGTCCTCACATCAAACAACCCCTTATCGCTTAACTTTAATTCTGGTGATACCAAAAGAGTCAGGGTAGAAATGGACATGATTACATTGCTGTTTTCATATCCCATAACTTCAATCTGACGCCGTACACCAGAAAGTTCTTTTGAAAGAGTCGTAAGACTGCCATCCCATAAAATACCTCCAACAGGGAGGGCGGCCGATGAGGTTACTTTGCTGTCACTAGCAGTCACATATCCCCCTTGCATGTGAACGATCTGATTCTGGGCAAGCACCATGTCATTTACGGAGTTTCCTAAGACCAGCAAATTATGGCTGTCATGACTCCATGTGGTAGCAACTGCGCCTTTTAATTTAAATCCATGTTCCACCAATCCATACGCTACATCACCAGTTTTTCCGTATCGCTCATAAACAACAGCCAGACATAGTCCTGCCTCTTGCCAGCGTAAGGAGCCGCCTTTTACAGGTATCTCTCGCTTCACATGGCGTATCCTGGTCCCAAAGCTTTGGACCTGCATTACATTGACAATAGCAGTCCCTTCTTCGATCTCACATCGGTTTAAGTTAAAATCAGAAGGGAGGGCCAAACGGCATTTCACGGACTGATAAAAATAATCTGGGAATGCGGCCTTTTCTATGTTAGCTTCTTTTGTATACTGTATCCCATTTTTATAGACACTAACAGGATCAAAATTTGTAAGATTATCATAAATTGCAAAATCCGCCAGCTTACCTGGGGCGATCATTCCCCTGTCATGAAGACCCATTCTTCTTGCCGGTGTTAAGGTTCCACAGTAAATTGCCTTTTCTATGGGCATGCCACATTCCACTGCAAGGGAAAGGATTTTGTTTAAATGGCCGTTTGCAAGATGATCCGGCATAGTATCGTCAGTTACGAGTGCAATATTTTCATATAGATTATTGGCAACCACCGCTTGTACTACTTCCGGTGTCAAAGATTTTTTCTGTAATTCCAAAAACATCCCCATATCTGTTTTTTCCAGAACGGATTCCGGAGTCTGCTGGGTATGATCTGCATCCACACCACTTCCGATAAAGGCAGCCAGTTCTTCTTTGGTAAGGGCAGGGCAATGACCTTCAATCCGTAGATTTCTACCATCCTTCTTACAAAGGGCCACGATTCGTTTGATCAGAGTATCTTCACCAGAAAGGAGGTCAGTATCGTTCATCACCTCACCTAGACATAAGACTCTGTCATCTTGAAGCAATTCCATAACCTCAGCCTCTCCAATGATGCCTCCGGAGGTCTCAAGCTCTGGGCTTGTAGATGGAACGCAAGATGGGATACCATAAAAAATATCCAGCTTTGTTTCCTGGGATAAAAAGCTTTTAATTCCTTCCAATCCAAATACATTGGCTATTTCATGGGGGTCTGCCACCACTGTCGTAACACCAAAGGGCAGCACTGCCGCTGAAAATTCGCCAGGAAAGGTCATAGAGCTTTCAATATGCATGTGTATATCAATAAGCCCGGGAATAATATATTTTCCTTTTGCATCTACTACGGAATCTGCCTCATAACAGGAAGCAGGGGAAATGTCGTAAAACTTTTCCCCCACTATTGCAATGTCTGCCTGTTCAAAACATTGCCTGTATGTCCGGTAGACCCATCCATTTTGGATTAATAAGTCAACCTTCATATTTTCACTGTCCTTAATTATTGATAATACGGTTCCACTGGTCGATCCAATCACTTAAAACTGGATTTACAAAGGTGTAGTCAAGAACTTTTGCATTTTCTGCAATTGGTCCGTAAGTCATGTTTTTAGAATTTTCTTCTGCAACGGTTACCTGATTGTTGGTAGGAGCTTCATTTAAAGCCTTTGTGGTTTTATCCTGTAATTCCTTGCTTAAACGGTAATTAATGTATGCATAAGCAAGTTCTTTATCTTTGCAGTTCTTGGTAATGCTGATAGTGTTAAAGTTTGCATAAGTTACTTCTGGTGATACAAATACCAGGTTTGGATTTGCCTTCTGAATGGTAGGCACGCCAAAATCACCCACAATTGCAGCTTTGATTTCTCCGGAAGTAAACATATTGATTAAATCTGAAGATTTTGCATAAGTCTTAACTAGGTTTGGCTTTAATTCCTCTAATGCTTCAAATGCAGCTTTGCCCTTGTCGCTTGTTACATCAACTCCCTTGTAATCACTTGCCATGTAAACCATAGCTGGTCCAAATGTAGTTGTGATATCAGGAATTGCAACGCTGCCTTCTAATTCTGCTTTCCATAAATCATCAAAGCTCTTAATCTCAAATCCAACTGCTTCTGGATCATACATAATGCCGATGCTGTTGATGGTATAAGCAACTCCCTGGCCAGCCTCAGCCATGGTTTTTGCTGTTCCAATGAGATTTTGGCTGTTCTCAATCTTTTTTAAATCCAAAGGCTCAAAAAGACCTTCTTCTATTCCTTTTGCAGTCATAGCCTGAGATAACTCAATCACATCAATGGAGCTCTCAGCGTTAGCAGAAAGCTTTGTATAACGCTCATTGGTGCTTCCTGTCTCTGTGATGATCTTACAGCCAAACTGGTCTTCAAAAGGCTTGTAAACTTCCTCTGCAGAGATGTCTTCACTTAAACCATAAGTAGATAAAACCAATTTCTTTGCTTCTGTGCTTTTGCTTTCTCCCTTTGGAGCAGCGCCTGCGCAGCCAGTTAATGCCATGGCGGCACATAAGGATAATGCTAATACTTTTTTCATAATGTAGTTCCTCTCTTTTTATCATTAACCGGCAATTTGCCGCTGTTACCTCTTAACTAGGATAAGCTTGGTCTCTGGAAGATAAAGGCGAAGGGTGCTTCCCTCTTCATAAGATTCATCTGCAGGTCTGTTTACTAAAAACTTGCCTGCTTCCGTTTCAACTTCATACTGATAGGTTTTGCCAAGAAACGTTCTAACTCCTATGGTGCCCGTCAGAATGTTTTTTGTCTGGCCTTCTTCTGCCACACGGATATCCTCTGGTCGTATGGTTCCCATAAGAGAATCTTCTCCACTGGCACCTTCTACCGTAAATACTGCTCCAGCCTCTGATTTATATACATCTCCATGCTTATTTAAAGGCAGGAAGTTTTCAAAACCAATGAATCTTGCCACAAACTCAGTTTTGGGTCTGTGATATATAGTTTCAGGTGTATCGAACTGTTCGATGACCCCCTGGTTCATGACAGCCACCTTATCAGAGATAGAAAAACACTCCTCCTGGTCATGGGTAACAAATAAAGTAGTAATTCCTAACTGTTTTTGAATTCTTTTAATTTCTACGCGCATATTGATTCGCAGCTTTGCATCCAGGTTGCTTAAAGGCTCGTCCAGCAAAAGGAGCTTTGGTTCAATGACCAGTGCCCTTGCAAGCGCCACTCTTTGTCTCTGTCCGCCAGACATCTGCTGAGGAAACCGGACAGAAAATTCCGTGAGACCGCATATTTCAAGAATGTTTTTCACTTTTTTATCTACTTCTGCTTTGCTTAATTTTCTCATCTTAAGACCAAATGCAACATTGTCATAAACGCTTAAGTGTGGAAATAAAGCGTAGCTTTGAAATACGATTCCAAAGTTTCTTTTATGAACTGGAACCTTTGTTAAGTCTTCTCCATCCAGGGCGAAAACGCCGTTTTCTGGCTCTATAAATCCAGCGACCACACGAAGTGTCGTGGTCTTTCCGCAACCACTGGGGCCTAAAAGGGAAACCAGTTCTCCCTCTTTCACTTCCAGATTAAGTCCTTTTAAAATCTGCTTCTTTTTATCATAACGGACATCAATATCTTGCAATGTCATAAATGCCATGGTTTTCCTCCTATTTTGCCAAAGCTGCAACGCCCAGCGTTTTATCAACAATTACCATGAGCAGAACCGTTACCGCCATTAAGACGACGGAAACCGCTGACACGGTAGGGTCGTAATTGTATTCGATGTAGTTCATCAAGGTTGCAGGGAATGTGGATACGCCTGGACCTGAGAGAAACATGGAAACTGGAATGTTGTTAAATGAATTGATAAAAGCAAGCATAAATGCAGCCGATATCCCAGATGTTATGTTTGGAAGAACCACCCGAAAGAAAGCGCCGGTTTTTGTACACCCAAGACTCCAGGCCGCCTCTTCCACAGAAAAATCAAACTGATCCAAACTTGATCCAACCACTCGGATCACGTAAGGCAACGTCACCATAAAATGTCCTGCAAGTAGTCCTACAAACACAGGGATTTTAAGGGTAAGCACTAAAAACTGGTAAAGCACAAAGCCAATAACAATTCCAGGAACTATGGTTGGAGACAAGAATACGGATTTTAAAAATCCTCTTCCTTTCATTCCTGATCTGGCAAGAGCATACGCTGCTGGAATTCCCACCAAAAGGGCAATTACCGTAGCAAGTAGTGCAATTTCCAAGCTGGTTACAAAGGAAATACGAAACGATTTTAAGGCAAATACATTGACAAACCATTTTACAGAAAAAGTCTTAATGGGGAAGGTGATAGCACTTCCTTCACCAAATGCGGTCACCGTGATAATAATAAGCGGTGCGATCATGAATACAAATACCAAGATGGCAAATGCGGTCAGTAGTTTATTTTTACGCATGGTCTCCTCCTCTTTTATCCAGCCTTGCTGCCAGGGCATTAAAGCCTTTTATCACAGCCAGAGTCACCACAATCATAATTAGGGAAATTACAGCGGCTCCATTCCAGTCACCCACGCTCATTGCTCTCTGGTAGATGAAGGTGGCAAGCACCATGTTTTTATTTCCTCCTAAAAGCTGAGGAGTGGTATACGCAGTTAAGGTACCTGTGAACACTAAAATCCCACCTACTATGATTCCTGGTAAGCTCATAGGGAAGATGACTTTCATAAATGCCTTAAGACGGTCTGCTCCAAGACTTAATGCTGCTTCCATCATATCGTCTCCGATATTTTCCATAACACCGGCTACCGTAACAATCATCAATGGGAGAAATAAGTATACGGAACCAATGATAATAGCAAAATCCGTATATAAGAGCTTTACTGGTTTGTCCACAAGTCCAGACATCATTAGGAATCGGTTCACGATGCCGTTGCTTCCTAATATATTAATCCAGGCAAAACTTCGGATTACGGAGTTGGTCATCATGGGGAAAATAGAAACCGAAAGAAGAATTCCTCTCCATTTTTTATCACATCGGCTGATAAAGTAGGCCGTAGGGACTCCTGCTGCCATACACACGATCGTAGTGATTACAGCAACCTTCACGGTTCTTACAAAGATTTTCAAGTAATAACTGTCCTTAAAAAAGTCTGCGTAAGCACTAAATAAATAATCTCCTGTATAAAAGGTCGGTACCAATACCCTTAAAAGCGGAAGAAACAGACAAATTGCCAGGATCACTAGCCCTGGCACCACCATAATAAATGCACTACTTTTCTTCATCTTACCCTCTCCATGCGTCTTATATCGTAATTCATTGGTTTTTCTTATAACCATTTATAAGCTACGTTAATTTATCTCTGTACTTTTATTATAATTTATGATATACTGTACGTCAAATACATATAATCTATATTTTCTATGCATAAAAGCTATAGTTTGGACAATCACCTGACAAAAAGGAGATCATTATTATGGAATTAAAGGAAGCGAGATATATCCTGGCCATTGCAAAGGAACAAAACATCAGTAAAGCGGCAGAAACTCTTTTCATCTCCCAGCCGTCTTTGAGTAAATATTTAAAAAATTTGGAACTGCAGCTTGGAACTCGCCTTTTCGACCGGATTGGAAGCAGATATTCCCCCACTTATATTGGAGAACGTTATATTCATTATGCGGAGAAAATCGTAGAATACGGGATAGAATGGGATATTGAATTTGATGATATTATGCACCAGAACCACGGTCGCTTAAACATTGCCATTCCCATCATGCTTGGTAATAGTCTAATTGGCCCAACTCTTTTTAATTTTCATAAACAATATCCTAACGTCACCGTCAACATGTTGGAGGAAGTTAACTTTGTTGCGGAACACACGCTGACGGACCATACGGTGGATTTAACCTTTTACAACGTACACGAATTTCCTACGAACCTCGACTACCAAATCATCGGTAAGGAAGAGATGGTTCTGGTTTTATCGGCTCATAACCCTTTGGTCTCCCTGGCAGAAAAAAAAGAAGGTTATGGGTATCCATGGATTGATCTAAGTCTTTTATCCAAGGAACCGTTTATCCTTCTCTATCCTGATCAAAATACCGGCGGCCTGGCCCTAAAGCTTTTTAAAGATTACCACATGGAGCCAGATATTCTCTTGCATACCAGAAACAGTGAGATGTCCATTTGCCTTGCCATGGAAGGTCTTGGGGCTGCATTTGCACCAGAGAGCTATTACCACTATCTAAAAAAGAGAGAGCCAAAGGAATCCGTCTGCCTCTCCATAGGGAAGGAGCGAATGGAAAATACGCTCATCGCCGCCTACCAAAAGAACCGGTACCTGCCTAAGTATGCGAAAGCTTATCTTGATATACTGGCTAACTATTGCAGCGAAGCTCATTATGAATCATAAAA
>NZ_MCIA01000032.1 GCF_003609635.1 Lacrimispora algidixylanolytica
CTTTTTTTTGTTTTGGATTTGTACGATAAGGAGGGCTGTTATGGGACAGTTTTTGAACTTGTAAACGTAGGAAATATTGTCCACCTTGCCTTATATATTGTTTTAGGCTATACTGATTTTGACGTAACATCATCAAATGAGTAAAGGAAATGAAAATCACATGGCCGAAGAGATAAAAACTAAAACAGCGATTCCCCGCTATCAGCAGATAGCCGTGGAAGTGGCAGCCCGTATTGCCAATGGAGAATATATAGAGGGAGAGAAAATTTATGCCCGATCCTCTCTTGCCAGTCAATATAGCGTATCCCCGGAAACTGCTAGACGGGCGATCTGCATTCTTAGCGATCTTGGAATCGTTACATCCGAAAAGGGCAATGGGATTATTATTAGATCTCAGAAAAAGGCTTCGGAGTACATTCAACAAAATGGCAAGCGGCAGACCATTGACACCATCAAAGAGAATCTATTAAAAAGTGTAAGCCGTCAAAAACAAGAAATGGAGACTTTAAACGATTGTTTAAAGGATCTTATTGAAGCATCGGTACACTTCCGGTCTATGAATCCGTTTATGCCATTTGAAATTAGGATTACCCCGGATTGTGTGTATCTAAATAAGACAGTGACGGAAATACAATTTTGGCAGCGCACAGGTGCAACTGTCATAGGAGTCAGTAGGAACAATACTCTTATGAAGTCACCAGGACCATATGTTGCTCTTTCGGAAAATGACACCATCTATTTTGTGACACAAGATGACACTTTGGACAGGGTAAAAGAATTTTTATATCCATCAAAATAAGCCCTAACTATAAGGCCTGGAGCAGTTTTGCTTCAGGCTATTTTCATGTCCCGATTTGACAAAGTGACAACTTTGGAATATAATTAAGTTGTTACTTTGTTGAGAAGGAGGCATAAATATGATCCATTTTGAAGGCATTTCAAAACGGTACAAAACAAAACAAGTTCTAAATGAAGTTACTTTTACGATTGAAAGTGGCAGCCTGGTGGCGGTGATTGGTGAGAGTGGTTGTGGAAAGACAACTCTCCTTAAAATGATTAATCGTTTGATTAAACCAACATCTGGTATGATTTACATTGATGATAAGAGTATCAGCAGTATGGATGAAGTGACTTTACGAAGAAGTATTGGCTATGTAATCCAGCAAACAGGATTGTTTCCCCACATGACAGTGAAGGAAAATATCGAACTAATATCAAAGCTTGAAAAGAAACCTGCTCAGGAGATTGAAAAAAACACAGAAGAATTAATGCAAATGGTAGGGCTTGACGGCAAAGAGTTTTTACATCGCTATCCAACAGAACTTAGTGGTGGACAGCAGCAGCGAGTGGGGGTGGCCAGAGCATTTGCTACGGACCCAGATATTATCCTTATGGATGAGCCCTTTTCTGCTTTGGACCCAATGACTAGAGCTGACCTTCAAGATGAGTTAGTACAGTTGCATGCTAAATTAAAAAAGACCATTGTTTTCGTGACTCATGATATGGATGAGGCCATTAAAATTGCAGATATGATTTGTATTATGAAGGATGGCGATATTCTTCAATACGACACGCCGGAAAATATTCTGAATAATCCTAGTGATGATTTTGTATCCAGCTTCGTTGGAAGAAACAGGATCTGGTCTTCACCAGAATATATAAAAGTGTCTGATATTATGATTGAAAATCCTGTTACTGCGTTTCGAGATCTTACCGTGTTAAAGTGCATTGATAAGATGCGCCAGAATAAGGTAGACAGTCTTTTGATCGTAGAACGAGGAACCAGGCAATTGGCAGGAATCGTAAAAGCTGGCAGATTACGTGGAGTGGAAGATAGGTCCAGGCCGGCAGAAGAATATATGTATGAAGATTTTCCATCTCTATCACCAGAGCAATGTATCCTGGATGCACTAAAAATAGTAACGGAAAACCATGTATCCACCGTACCGGTGGTGGATGAGCAAAAACGTCTCACCGGTTTAATTACACGAAGCAGCTTGGTAACGACTTTAAGTCAGCAGTACTTTGATTATGAAGGAGGAGAGCTGCAATGAGTTTTTTAGATTATATAGGAAGCAATTATCCTCAGATTCTATCATTATTAATAGAACATTTAAAACTAACCGCCATTTCCGTAGGTCTGGCTATCGTAATTGGAGTTCCTCTTGGTATCTTCGTTTCCTACACATCAAAAGTAGAAAAAGCTATTTTATCTGTCGCCAATGTAATTCAGGCAATCCCAAGTATGGCACTTTTAGGATTTATGATTCCTCTGTTTGGAATCGGCACCATTCCGGCAATTGTTGCAGTTGTGCTCTATTCTCTACTTCCCATCATTAAGAATACGTACACGGGAATTGAAAATATCAATCCCCAGACTCTAGAGGCTGCAAGGGGAATTGGATTAACTCCGTTTCAGGTACTGATCAAAATACAGATTCCTTTGGCTCTTCCAGTTATTATGGCAGGAGTTCGAATCGCTTCGGTAACAGCAGTGGGACTGATGACCATGGCGGCATTTATCGGTGCTGGAGGTCTTGGTTATCTTGTCTTTTCGGGTATAAGGACAGTCAATAACAGCCAGATTCTGGCTGGAGCCATACCTGCCTGCTTACTGGCCCTTATGGTGGATTATTTGATCGGACTGGTTGAAAAACTGGTGACTCCAATGAACCTTCAAAAGGGAGATGAGGCGTTAAAGAAGAAAAAGCGTACCATCCAAAAATCTTCACTCAGTGTGGCAGCACTGATATTGGCAGGAATCTTTCTTTTCACATCCACTGGAGGTCGCGTGGAGAGTGCCCGGTCTATCTCTATCGGTTCCAAAGACTTCACAGAACAAGAGATCATCGGAAACATGATGGCAGATCTTATCGAGGATCGCACGGATATTTCTGTAAAAAGAAGGCTGAATCTTGGGGGAACCCAGGTTTGCTTTGAAGCACTGAAAAATGGGGATATTGATCTCTACGTTGAATACAGCGGGACTGCTTATACAGATACGCTAAAACATCCTCCGATCAATGATATGGATCAGGTATATGAGACGGTGAAGACTGAATTGAAAGAGAAATATGATATCAACGTTTTAAAGCAGATGAACTTTAATAATACCTTTGTACTTGCGGTAACGCAGGAGACGGCAAAAAAGTATGGACTTGAGAACATTAGTGATTTAGCTAAAGAAGCTGGTGGACTGACCTCTGGTCTTACCTTTGAATTCACCAACCGGGAAGACGGTCTTAGTGGTCTGCAAAAGACTTATCATTTTCAGTTAGGCAAAAACATCACCTTAGACAACGCACCTCGCTATGCGGCCCTTCAAAATGGGACCGTTGATGTCATAGATGCTTATGCAACAGACGGGCTTTTAAAGAAGTTTGGATTAAAATCTCTTGTGGATGATGAGAAATTCTTTCCACCATATTTTGCAATGCCAATCATTCGTGGTGAAGTCCTTGAAAAGTATCCGGAAATTTCAGCTATCTTGGAGGAATTAAGTCCTCTGTTAACGGATGAGGTCATGAGAGAGCTAAATTACAAGGTGGATGAGTTACAGGAGAAGCCATCAGAGGTCGCTCTTGAATTTTTAAAGGAACATAAATTGATTTCTTAATTTCTATAGTTACATTCCAATAAGATTTAATAAAAAAAGGTGGGGGCAAGCCGATTATCGGCTGCCTCCACCTCCACCTCCGGAGAAACCTCCACCACCAACAGAACTAACGCCTCCGGCTCCATTCATGCCTGAGTTAGGTGATGCGGCACCGGATATATGGTTTGTCATAGTCAAAAGGTAGATCATACTATAGGAGTTACATCCATACATGCCTGCAAAGGAATCAAAGTGGGTAGGATCAAGGGCTTTCATACTCTTTAAAACCTGCTCTCCGATGCTAAACAAGGTTGCAAATACAAGATAATCCCCCCAAAGCTCTCTCGGAGCCGTCTTGTCTTCCCTTGGTTTACTCATATTCATAAGATATTTCTGGAAACCAATTATCTTGACTGCCTGCTCAAAGCCAAAAGAAGTGAGTGAGACAGTCCCTTTTTGGTTCGTTGCGGCAGCACCTAAACGCATTAATTCATTTTCACCGTTTTGCTTCACTTCTTCTGCCCATACAGTGAGTTTTTCCTGAAGTTTCTTCGCATGTTTTTCTATATCAGAGGTCCAAAGAATGTCTTTACCGTCAGCAATGCCGATTAAGATTTTATATAGACTCTTCTCCACTTCCTGGTCAGGTGTTTTGTCTAGGTTTAATAGAATGGCTTCTTCTTTTTTTGGTTTCTTCGTATTTCCCTCATTTGGACGTTCTTCCATGCGGATGTATCCCGCCTCCTGCCAACGTATCAAATAGGCTCCCATAAGTTTTTCATATGAAATATCCCTGCGAAGCAGTTTCATCATAGAATAAACAGCAGGAATGCTACCTTCGAAAGGAACCCACCAGTTGACGTCTATTTTATTATTTCCAGGTAATCGCACGGTTGTTCCGTCTGCCAGCTTAAATCTTGAATAGTAGAAGGAAATGAGAGAAATGATTATAACAATGATTGCCCCTAAAATTCCTAAGGTGATATACAAACCTAAATTTGAGTTTGCATTCTCTGCAGATTTTTGAAGCTTCTCAAAAGACATATTGGCTGTGGAGGCAGAGGGAAACAATCCTCTGTCAAAGCGGCAAAGGACATTCACGTAATCATTGTTTCCTAAGGCCTTCGATGAAAGAACCGTAAAGCTTCCATCGCTCCCATTTCCAACTTCTCCTTTAAATCCATAAGCTGAAATGCGGGCGTTGTTTCCATCGAAACGAGTATTTGGCATCGAAATCTTAATAGAAGCGGACTGTGGAGCACTAGAGAGCTCTGATATAAATTGGTGATAAAATCCAGCATAGTCCCCATAATCTTTTACCAATCCATCAAGTGTGTATTGAATGGTATATTGATGATCTCCATAGGTTCCGATGCCCCAACAAAGTTCATATCCTTTTGAGGTTTTTAAGATGCCGCTGGTATGAGTTTTTTCTGCTCTGGAGAGATTGGTATTCCAATTGTCCAGCGTTTTAAACTTAGTTCCAGTTTCGTCCCATACAAGAAGAGAGCGAACGTTCATTCCATCTGCGTTATTAATAGCCTTGTAATATTCCGTGCCACTAGATACCCCCCTAACATCCCAAGTCTCTGTTATGACGGCAGAACCATTCTCTTGAAGCGAGACATCCAGACGAATCGATGGTATGGCATCTTCCGCCGCAAATACTGGTGTGGTGGCAAACACCAACAGTATTGTAAGCAATGCGGAAAAAATAAGCACTTTTTTATTGTTTGATTTCATAAGAATCCTCCTGTCTTGTAAATATCGATTAAAAAGCTTTAACAATACCCATTATGTAGTTTACGAGTATTTGCTCCTTGATAAAGTTAAGTATACCACATTTATCACTGACTTATCATTATCTTTAGGTAAGTACGGAAGAGCTTCTCACATAAATCTTTTTCTTTCCATATAATGCTAGGAAGAACGTGGTAGGCAATACCAAAAGTATTTAAGGTGACACCATGATTAGCAAGAATTTTAGTACATTAAGCTATTTAACAACCTGGGATTGGAACCAAAATCATAGCCTTTTCCATATCTATGACCTTCAAAATCCTCCCTTACAGCCTCAGATTATCGGGGAAGACCTTTCTGTACCATGGGCCATGGAGGTAAGTGAAGACGGTAGGCTGTTCATTACAGAACGGGGCGGAAACCTTCGTGTTGTAGAATATGGAATGTTAAATCCGGTACCTGTCCATGCATTTGGCACTCCTTTCGTTAGCAGCGGAGAAGGAGGGCTTATGGGACTTGCACTTGATAGTAATTTTCTTTCCAACGGATATATTTACCTTATGTATACGTACGGAGAAGATGGAAGGCTTTTTAACCGTGTGGTGCGCATGAGAGTGGAGGGCAATGCCGCATCCGAAGAAGAGATTCTTTTGGACCGGATTCCAGCCGGTCCGTCCCATAACGGCGGACGGTTGAAAATTGGTCCAGACGGTTATTTGTATATCACTACGGGAGATGCAGGAGATCGCAATCTTTCTCAGGATAGGAATAGTCTGGCAGGTAAAATTCTGCGAATTGGAACCGATGGAAGCATTCCCTCAGATAATCCATTTCCCGGTTCGACAGTTTATGCTCTGGGACTTAGAAACCCCCAGGGCCTGGCATGGAATGATAACAATGTGTTATATGCCTCCGATCATGGAGACAGGGCCCATGATGAAATTAACATCATTCAGCCAGGAGGAAATTATGGATGGCCTTTGGTGACTGGTGATGAAGAAATGCCGGAATCAAATTTTATTAGACCTGTAATACAAAGTGGTGATACTACCTGGGCTCCAGCTGGAATCACGTTTGTAACCGATGGTCCCAGAAAGGGGCAGCTTCTAGTAGCGACACTCCGTGGGAATGTTTTACTGGCAATCACGTTTGATGAAACAGGGACACAGGTGGTTCAAGTGGAACGGTTATTAGAAAACGATTACGGACGTTTAAGAGATGTCTATGAAGCCATGGACGGATCTGTCTATCTTAGTACCAGTAATAAGGATGGGAGAGGGCTTCCAAATCCTGGGGATGATAAAATTCTTCGGTTATAACCTATGATTCAATAATAAAAGGTAAGTTTATAATTCTATTTCCATAGTAATTGAAAAAGCATACGAAAGTCCGATTAATCCAATTGATCTATCTTTCGTGTGCTTTCTTTAAATAGTCTTGAGTATTACCAGTAGGAAAGGTGTCTCACGTGTTTTATCATTGTCCCATTTCGATCCGTATAAAACAGAAGATAAGTTTAATACTATATAAAAAAAGGATAATGGAGCAAATATGAGAGCCAATAAAAGACTAACCAAGGCATTTGAAAATGCGAAGAGAATACCATTTGATAAAAATTCAAAATATATATTTTTTAGTGATTGTCATCGCGGCGATGATAGTGTATCGGACGAGTTTATCAGAAACCAGAACATCTTTTTACATGCATTAAACTATTATTATAAAGAAGGTTATACTTATATAGAAGTAGGTGATGGTGATGAACTATGGGAATATAAGAATTTCAGTGTTATTCGCCTAGCTCATACGGACGTATTTACGGTAATAAAGAAGTTTTATGACACCGGTCGGTTCATCATGTTATATGGAAATCATAATATATATTTGAAATCCAAACGTTTTGTAAAGACAAATTATTTCGAATATTATGATGAATACAATCAAAAGAAAGTGGATTTATTTCGGGGCCTGGAACCGAAGGAGGCTTTGGTCCTGGAATATAAAAATAGCGGACAAAAGATTTTTGTTCTTCATGGGCACCAGGGTGATATTATTAACGATCAGCTCTGGTTTTTTTCCATGTTGTTGCTTCGCTATTTCTGGAGATATCTCCATTTGGTGGGTTTTGATAACCCCACAAGCCCAGCTCGCAATTTGTTTAAAAGGCATAAGGTGGAGAGGATATATGATGAATGGATCAGAAGACGTAAAGTCATGCTTATTTGTGGACATACCCATAGACCTAAATTTCCAAAGGACAATGACCTGCCATATTTTAATACAGGATGTTGCACCAGGACTCGAGGAATATCAGGAATTGAGATTTTAAATGGTGAAATTTTAATGGTTGACTGGAGAATCGCAGCTGATGAAAATGGTGGTCTTCAGATCCTTCGTACCGTAGTTAGAGGACCGATACCCATTGAAGAGTATTGTGGGAAGAAACGCACCTATTCCAAAGTCGGTGAAACGGTGGATGAGGATTTAAAAAGTACTCCTGTTACGACACTGAGATAATTATTAAGAAAAATACTTGACTAATCGTTCTAAAATAGATATACTGGCTATAAATTAAAGAATGATCATTCTACAATTATCAATCATCAGTTAATGCGGCTGGTGATTGATCGCGTAACAACTAGTTATACCCGTTACCAAGTGTCGGCGATTTGAAATCAAAGAGGTCAATAACAAGGAGAGAATCAATATGAGTTTAATCACAGTAGATCAAGAAAGTTGTATTAAATGCGGATTATGTGTAGAGGAATGTCCAACAAGAGTATTAAAATTAGAATCAGATGGACCAGTTGAGATGAATGGAAATGCATGTATCGCATGTGGCCATTGTGTAGCAGTATGCCCAAAGGAAGCCATAGACAATGAAAAATCACCACTTGCTCTGCAAAGTAAAGTTTTAGAGCTGCCTAAATTAGATCCAGAACAGGCTAAGAACTTTATGCGTTCACGCCGTTCTATTCGCTCTTACAAGACCGATGCGGTAGAAAGAGAAAAGCTTTTACAGCTTGTAGAGGTTGCTAATTTAGCTCCAACTGCCAGTAATACACAAGGGATTTCCTATCTGATAATAGACGATAAGAAAACAATTGAAGCAATCGTAGAAGAATGTGTCATTTGGTTTGAAAATCATCCTGTCTTTGGTAAATTATTGGGTGGTTTGACAAAGGGATACAGAGAATATAATGCGGATGGGATTTTAAGAGATGCTCCCAGCTTAATTTTATCATTAGCAGATAAGGATTTTCGCAATGCCAGAGAGAACTCCATTTTTCAATTGACTTATCTTGAATTATTTGCTCCATCTCTTGGTTTGGGATCATGTTGGGCAGGAATATTAGAAATATGTGCCCGTAACGAAGATTCTCCCATACATAAGTTATTAAACATTTCAGATAAAAAGATTATAACTGGTTGTGTTATGGTAGGATATCCAAAACATAGCTTCAAACGTTTTACAGAAAGACAGCCATTATCAGTTTCATTTTATAATGAATAAAGAGTGATCAAATGACTCTTCTATACCGTTAATATCGCTTTGGCTAGAGCGATCAATCGATACAGATGTATCATTAGCTAATATGCATCTGTATTGATAGGACTGTTTTATATGTGATTAAGAAAAAGTTGCATAACGTAGGCTTGTGAGATAACGAAGGGATTTAATTAGGAAAAATATACTTGGTCATCCGTTCTGTTAATGATATGATGTAAAGGTCGGAGGTGAAGCAATGGGACGAACGAAGGAATTTGATGAAGAGGTTGTTCTTCAAAAAGCGATGGAATTGTTTTGGGAGCAGGGATATGAAAAGACTTCTATGAGCGATTTGGTAGAGCATATGGGAATTCACCGTAAGAGCTTATACGATACTTTTGGAGACAAGCATTCGTTATATCTAAAGACCATAGATCATTATCGTGAGAATACTTCGGAGAGATTAACATGTGTACTATCAGACACTAAGACGGCAGGCGAAGGAGTAAAGGCTATCTTCGACATCATGATCCATGGCAGTAAAGAGTGTCCCTGGGGGTGCTTTATTGTAAATGCAGCCACTGAGCTTGCGTTGCGGGATCAAGAGGTTGAGGAAAAGACAGACGCGGTATTTAAACAAACTGAGGGACTGATAAAAGAACTTGTTTTAAAAGGTCAGAAATCTGGTGAATTTACATGCGACCTCAGTGCGGATGCATTGGCAGATATTTTACATGGTACATTACTTGGTGTTCGGGTATATACCAGAACTTCTGCGAACAAGGAAAAATTAAATCATCTAGCCGATAATTTCATACAGCTATTAAAATGCAAAAATTGATCCAAATATAAGAACTCCAATGGATAAAAGTCATATCTATAAAAATAAAGAACAGAGCCAACTGAATCAGTTTGGCTCTGTTAAGCATTGTACGAATGTGGCTAAACATTCGTTAACACTATACCACACTAAAGTGAATTTATCAATCAATAAGTTGCATTTTTATACACAATTTCAAATTAAATACAATTCGTAAAAAATAATAACCAAAACAACCAATATAACTGTTATTACTCTTGTTTATATACACAGTATTTGCAAGAAACCCTGATTTTACAGTACTTAATGGGGAGAAGCCTTGCCCTATATAGATTAGAAGCAGAAGAAAGTAAGAATCAGAATTTAGATATGTGAGAACAGTTACGAGGATTGTTGGTTTGATTCCTTCTTCATAAAAAACAGAGATAAAGGTTATCTCTCAAATATTTCAATAGACATGATGAAAAATCATGTCTATTTTTATGCAATAATTTAACTTGATATAGTTTAAGTGTTTGGTAATAGTTAGTTTAATTTTTATTAGTTTTTTCTTTTATAATAATCCTTATTTTATAGGAATAGAACGATTTAAAACAAGTAGCATAATATATTGAGTCACTAAACTTTGGTTCAGGAGGTAAGTGGGAGCGTAAGTTGTCTCAGGTGCATAAAATAGTAATGGGAGGTGATAAAATAACATTTGAAAAGGCAAATATTGATCGGTAAATGATGTAAGGGTGTATAGGAGTAGAAAAGAAAATAAATGAAATAAAGGAAATAAGGGAGAGAGTTTTTATGAAAAAGTTAATGAGTGCAACAGCAATTACAAACCCCACATGGTATGTGGATGAGAGAGTTATTTTTCATGGGCAAGCAAAACCTTATGATTATTATGGTGCAAAAGATCCTACCATCGTATATTATGGGGGCAAATACCATGTGTTTTATACAGGAGCCAATCAAGGCGGCGGCTGGCAGATGCTTTATACGTCAGCATCCACAATCTCAGGTCTTAAGAACTCTGCGAGAACCTATATGAGCTCCATTGGGGAAAGTTATTTTTGTGCACCTCAGGTATTTTATTTTGAGCCTAAAAAATTATGGTATCTGATTTACCAAGACGGAACACATGGCGCAGCATATTCCACAACTACCAATATAGCAGACCCTAAATCCTGGTCAGGGCCAAAGTCCCTTGGTATGTCAGGAAATATGGGCTGGGATTACTATGTTATTTGTGACGATTCCTTTGCTTATATGTATAATACGCCAAGTGATGGTTCTGGAAGATTATTTGTAAGAAAAACATCACTTTCTAATTTCCCCACAGGCTGGGGTTCTCCATCCGTAGCATTATCGGATACGTTTGAAGGTGCAAACGTTTATAAATCTTTGGCAGATGGTCAGTATTATTTGACAATTGAAGATCAAAAGGATGGACGTTATTATGAGTTATGGACATCAAGAAATGCCGGTGGCCCATGGAATAAGCTATCTGAGAAATGGGCGTGGAGAGGCAATTTAAGCTATAAAGCCGACAAATGGACGACTAACGTATCTCACGGTGAAATTATTCGTGCTGGCTACAATCAGAAGTTGGAAATAAATAATATAGACAGGGTTGAGTTCCTGATTCAGGGTACGAACAGCCTATCAGGGCCTTATCAGCAGATTATTTGGGATCTGGGAGTTATAAGAAATTATAAGTAATTATAAGTAATGATAAGAATGAAGATATTCCTGCCGTCTATACCATAGTATTTGATTGATATGGTACAGGCCTATAGAAGATCCGGCCTGTGTTACAAACACCCGGCGATAAAATGCCGGGTGTTTTGAGGTTAGATCGGAATCATTCATGTCTGTTTTCATAGGGGGAAATAATTTTGTTAGAAGAGAGAATGAGTTCATTATCAACAGAAGTTTTAACCATGAAAGAGTTTGATATGGAACAGGTAAGGGTTACAGATGAATATTACGTAGCGATACTTGAAAAGGATTTGAATTACCTTCTATCTCTGGAGGCGGATCGGCTATTGGCTGGCTTTAGGGCAGTATCCGAAGGAAAAGATCCCAAAAACGCATCAGGTCTAAACTTATACGGTGGGTGGGAAGGCAGCTGGAGTCTGTTAAGAGGCCATACCTTAGGGCATTATCTCACCGCAATGGCACAAGCCTATAAACAAACCAAACGCAGTCATCCAAATCAAAATCTCCAGATAAACCAAACGCTGGGTTATGTTGTGGGACAATTAAAAAGTTTTCAGAATAAAAGTAAGAATGGTTATTTATTCGCCTCTCCTGAGGTTCATTTTGACATAATTGAAGGGAAAGCTACAGGTGATAACTGGGTTCCTTGGTATACCATGCACAAGATTATCTCAGGCCTAGTAGATGTATACAAATACACCGGGAATTCAGATGCTTTACTGGTGGCGGGCAGGTTAGGAGACTGGGCATACAACAGAACCTCCGCCTGGGACAGCTCCCTACAAAAGAAAGTGCTGAGTGTTGAATATGGAGGAATGAATGATTGTTTATATGAACTTTATAAGAATACCAGAAACATCAGACACTTGGCAGCAGCTCATAAGTTTGACGAAGACTCCTTATTTACTGCCATAGGAAATGGTAGCAATGTGTTAGAAAACCTCCATGCAAATACTCAAATTCCTAAGTTTGTGGGTGCATTAAATAGGTACCGCACGTTGGGCGAAGCTGAAAGCTTTTATTTAAATGCGGCAAAGCAGTTTTTTTATATGGTATTAAGGGACCATACCTATATCACGGGTGGAAACAGTGAAAATGAACGTTTCCGAACCCCTGGTAAGTTGGATTCCACAAGAAATAATATAAACAATGAATCTTGTAATTCCTATAACATGTTAAAGCTGGCCAGAGAATTGTTTAAAATCACTGGTGACATTCAATATGCGGATTATTATGAAAATGCATATATCAATGAAATTATTTCAGGAATTAATCCGGAAACAGGAATGACAACCTACTTTAAACCAATGGGAACCGGATATTTCAAACTGTTTGGAACAGAAACCAATTCATTTTGGTGCTGCACAGGCAGTGGAATGGAGAACTATACAAAACTAAATGACAGTATCTATTTTAATAATGGCAATGATTTGTACGTCAATATGTATGTGAGTTCTGAATTAAATTGGGCAGAAAAAGGCTTTGCTTTAACCCAGTCTACCAATATCCCGTTGTCTGGAAACGTGGTTTTTACGGTTGGTATGGCACCTGTGTCAGCAATTAATATCAAATTTAGAGCCCCCTATTGGATTGCAGCAGGTCAGAATGTTTCAATTACGATTAATAATATAGCGTTTTATCCAGTAAAAAAGAATGGGTATCTTGAGGTAAACAGAGTCTTTAAAGCTGGCGATAAAATAGAACTTAATTTTCCTATGGAAGTCAAGGCAGAAAGACTTCCTGATAATCCAAATGCAGTTGCATTTAAGTATGGACCAGTGGTTTTAAGCGCTGGACTTGGAACGGAGAAGATGGTTTCAGCCGGACATTTGGCTTCTGCAAAAGCGACCATACCTCAAGGCGTTCTCATTAAGGATTACATTCTAATTAAAGAGAAGTCCGTAGATGCATGGATTGCCAATATCAAAAATAATCTGGTACAAAAACCAGGAAAACTCGAGTTTACGCTAAAAAATACGGATGAAGATAACCGTTTGAAATTCACACCTCATTATCGGAGATATACGGATCGATATGGCATCTATTTTAATTTGTCAGCCATTGATTCTCCAGAGTTTCAAGAAGGGATTAAAAATAGCAAAAATGCAGCAAAAAAGGTGGAAGCCACCATTGATGAAATACAGATAACCAACGATCAACACGAGCTTGTCCACAATTTACAGGGAAACTCCTCTGGTGGTTCTTTTGGCGGATATAATTACCGTCATGTTCATGGAAAAGCCGACGGGCAAGGCTGGTTTAGTTATGACTTGAACATCAATCCAACTGCGACCAACTATATCAGTACAAAGTACTATAGTGGTGATGCTGGAAGAACCTTTAACGTTCATGTAGACAATCGCTTACTTGTGGAAGAAACCATTCAGGCGAAAAATCCTACTGGATTTTACGAAGTCCGCTATAAGATTCCAAAGGATTGGCTTGATGGGAAATCAAAAATTACAGTTAAATATTCAAATCGGGGTAATAGTTATGTAGGTGGAGTCTTTGATACTCTTTCTATCCTTAAGGACTACAGCAGCAATGCCCGTTTAAAAAGCATCATTGTAAGTGGAAAAGAAGCAAGTGTAACAGATAACTCCTATGGTGGTTATGTGGAACGAGAAGAAGACTATGGGGATATAAAGATTACACCAGAACAAAATAATGCACTAGTCTATGTAAATAACATCTTAATTGATGATAAGGCGATCAGAAGGTTGATTCTGACGTCGGATATAGAAACATTAAATATTAAAGTGGTTGCAGAAGATGGCACAACAAAGGCTTATACCCTAACCATAACAAAGGCCGTCAGGGATTAAGTAAGGAAACTAATTTGAATTAGCAAAAAGCAAGTTAAATGATTCATTTGGCTTGCTTTTTACTTTACAGATACCATATTATTCATTATACTTTTATTAGAGAGATCGAGTGTGTTTTATAACATAATTGCAGTCATCTGTAGGTGAAAGGAGGAAGAACATGGAAATAGTAACGGTAACCGTAAATGATCCACTAGGACTGCATGCAAGGCCGTCAAGTTTATTAACAAAGTTGGTAAAGGCGTTTAACTGTCACATCACAGTATATAAAAATGAGGATAGCTCCAGGAAATGTGATGTGAAAAATGTCCTCTCCGTGATGGATTTAAATGCGTTATTTGATGATAAATTGACTTTTGAGGCAAGTGGGGACGATGAGAGGAAAGCAATCGCAGCCATTGAAACGTTTGCTAATAGCGGTTTTGAGAATTAGGAGATAAAGATATGAAACTTAGAACATTGAAAGAACATATTTTATATACAGAATGTGATTCCAGTAATGACCGGCCAGTTCTTGGTTACATTCATGGAAAAGATTTTTCCGTTATGATCGATGCAGGAAATTCAGCAAATCATGTGAGTGAATACAATTCTCTGCTCTTAGAAAAAGGATTGAAGATACCGAAATACTGTATTATTACACATTGGCACTGGGATCATACATTTGGAATGCATGCTTTAAATGCGGAAACCATAGCACATTTTAAGACCAATGAAGAATTAGACCGGATGTCATCTTGGGTTTGGGATGATAAAAATATGAAGGAACGTTTAATTTCTGGAGAAGACATTGAATTCGCAGATGAGCATATTCGGGCAGAGTATTCCGATCTAAATGAAATCAAAGTTGTGCCTGCAGCTCTGACCTTTGATAGCAAGATGGTGATTGATTGTGGCGCAATCACATGTGTATGTATGCATCTTGAGTCCGCCCATAGTGATGATTCAGTGGTTGTATATATCCCAGAAGAGAAGGTTATATTTCTTGGTGATATCTATAACGATGATTTTTATCGCAATCATTACAGAGATTTGGATAAGACAAGGGAGCTTCACAGAGAATTAAGTGCAATTGATTTTGACATAGCAGTGGTTGGACACAGTGAACCCGTAAGTAAACGTGATTTACTTAATTTTTTACAACGATTTTTATAGAGATAGGAGAGAAACCGCCGCTAACTATTTGATAATAGTGGGCGGTTTTTTATTTAAAAATAGATGTTCATTTTTCGTATGCAAATGAATCAATCCTTCTGTATGATATAAAATACAATTAGGATTAATTAAGGCAGCAATTTAATAGACTGATCCATTGATGTAACAAGTAAATTAATTTCTGTTAATCGACATACGACAAAAAATGCTATTGTTGATAAGAAAAAAATACGGTTTCTGATAGATAAGAGGTAAAATTATGATAGAAGAAGAAAAAATAAAAAAGAGATATTACGAAGCATTGGTACGAAAAGATGCAAATTATGACGGTATATTTTTTGCGGCAATCAAGACCACAGGTGTTTTCTGCCATGCCACTTGCCCTGCAAGAAAACCCAAATATGAGAACTGTCTGTTTTTTGAAGATGCCCAGTCGGCTTTATTGTCCGGTTTTAGACCCTGCAAACGCTGTAACCCTCTTTCTTATCCCCATGATCTATCTCCATTAGTAAAAGAGATTGTAACACTGGTGGAGGAGAATCCACAAAAGAGATGGAAGGAAGAAGACTTCAAGGTCTTAGGCGCTCATCCGGCAACCGCTAGACGGCAATTCAAACAGGCTTATGGCATGACGTTTGTTCAGTATGCAAGGGCTCGTAGAATGGGACTTGCCCTGCAATCCATACGACTGGGAGAAAAGGTGATTGATGCTCAGTTAAATGCTGGCTATGATTCTGCCAGTGGATTTTATGATGCATTTTCAAAGATTATGGGAAATCCGCCAATCAAAAAGGGCAGATTCAGCTTCTGTATGCCAAATGGATCAATACAAAGCTTGGTCCTATGCTCAGTATTTCGGATGACACGTATCTTTATCTGCTTGAATTTGTTGACCGCCGTGGATTGGAGCGGGAGATTGAACGGTTGAGAAACAAATTAAAGGCAACTATATTACCTGGAGAAACTAAGATATCAAAACAGATCGAGGAGGAACTGTCCCTGTATTTTAATAATAAGCTGATTCATTTTCAGACTCCTGTCTTTTTCCTCGGGTCTGATTTTCAAAAAAAGGTATGGAATGCGTTACAAGAAATTCCGGCAGGAGAGGTTTCCACCTATAAAAAAATAGCATCTCAAATCGGCACTCCTGATGGTGTTAGAGCCGTAGGCAATGCAAATGGAGCCAATCAGTTGGCTGTTATAATTCCTTGTCACAGAGTGATTCAAACCAGTGGAGATATTGGCGGTTATGGTGGTGGACGAGAACGAAAAAAATGGCTTCTGGACCATGAACAGAACTTTCATAAGGAAGAGGAGGTGTAAGGCTTACAAAAAATCGACCAGATGTTTGCTGCGTTTTGCCACGCGGAGACTGCTTAAGGCCCGAGTTTCGATTTGTCTAATTCGTTCTCTCGTGACTCCGATATGGTTTCCTACTTCTTCCAGAGTATGGGGGTTTTCTCCATTGAGTCCAAATCTCATATTGACAACTATCTGCTCTCTCGGTTTTAAAGATGATAGCTGCTTATTAATTTCTTCTTTAAGCATAATATCAATTACACTTTTTTCGGGAGATAAAATAGTTTTATCTTCAATAAAATCACCCAAGAAGCATGAATTATCATCCATAAGTGGAGTGTCAAGTGAGGCAATTGATGCAGAATCCAGCAGAAGCTTATCTATTTTTTCTACAGAAAATCCTGTTAATTCAGACACGTCTTGAGTTGTAAAGGATTCTTGCTTATGATCGAGTTGACGCAGAATTTGATGGATTAGATTTAAGTCATCTCTGTGATGTACAGGTAAACGAATCGCACGGTCCTGGTCTGCGATTCCCCGAGTGATTGCCTGACGAATCCACCAGGTAGCATAGGTAGAAAAACGATATCCCAGCGAATAATCATACCGTTCCACCGCTTTCATAAGACCGATATTTCCTTCCTGAATTAAGTCAAGCAAGGTTAAGGATTGTACATATGGTTCATGTTTTTTTGCAATACTGACGACAAGCCTGAGATTAGAGCAAACAAGTCTGTTTTTTGCCTCCCTATTTCCTTGCGCAGAAAGTTTGGCAAGTTGATATTCTTCTTGTTGAGTCAGCAAAGGGGATTCACCTGCTTGCAATAGATACATTTTTATAGAATCGTCTACATAGGTATCCAGTTGTTTTGTTTCAATCGTTGCATCTACATTCTTTTGTTCTGCTGCTGGCATTTTATCCCTCCCTAAATTTATGGTGTTTCTTGTACATGTTCTAATTAATAGTAAATCTGGAGTTGTATTTCATATACACCTCTGTATATGAAAACACAGAGCCTCTCATGTCTCATGATAAATCGACAATCAAGGCTCTTATGGAATCCAACAAATCTAAATATTCGTTATTCATTTGCTAACGCATTATCCTTTGAAATTGAAGATTTCTTTTCTGAAATTTTTAAAATAATGCTATCTGTTTCCACTTGCAATTCAATGTTTTCGTTTGAGAATTCCGGAATGTCTTTGACCGCTATGGTTGTTCCAACCGCTTTACCTTCTAGATCTACTGTAATAGTATCAATCATATCTTTTGGTAAAGAGGCATATGGAATCTCCATTAACATTTTATCCAAAACACCGGTGACAACATCACTATTTTCTAAAATGATGTGTGCTACACTATTAACTTTTGTTTGTGGGTCCAATGCCTGAAAATCAATATGCTCGACTTTACCATTAGCAAAGTATTTGTCCTTAATCTGTGTGATTATGTTTTGGTCATCTAATTTAAGTTGAACCTTGCTTCCCAGCCGTAGTACTCGAAGCAGTTTGTCGGCAGTTTTTTGTTCCATCTGAATCGAGATAGTATTGGCAAGTCCGCCTCCATATACACAGCAAGGTACAATGCCTTTTCTTCGCAATTGCTTTGCCTTTAATTGTTCATTACGTTTTTCCACAGTAATAATATCCATTGTGATCCTCCTTGTGAATTGTATGGTATAAAATAGCCTGTTACTGAAAAAGAAGGGCTTTCATTGTTTCATCCTAAAATGAAACTAAGAAAAGCCCTTCTTCAAAAGACGGTTCTTTTATATCCAATTAATAGTATTATACCATATGTGACGGATAAAAGCAAGTCTATTGTGGGAGAAGTCTGTTGTTTGGAAGATTATTATTATTCGTGTCGAGAAAAAAACAGTTATTTTTCCTCTGATAGTGTTATTTGTTATAAATGTAGTGTTGCAACTACACATTTTATCCACGTGAAAAATTAAGAGCATTTTGGACGAATAAAAATGAAGTTCTTTCTTGACATGATATAACATTATGATATATTATAATGTTATATCAGAAACAGAGGTGCACCCATGAAAGAGAACACAGGAAAATCCAAATATGTAATGCTTGGAATGCTTGCGCTCACGCCCCAGACTGGCTATACGATTAAAAAATGGCTGGAGAATGAGTACAGTCATTTCTGGCAGGAAAGCTATGGGCAGATTTATCCCACCCTTAAAAAGCTTGTAGAAGAGGGTCTTGCAGTCAGCTCACATAATTCAGAACATGGTAACGGGAGGGGGCAGATTATATATACCATTACAGAACCAGGTAAAAAGGAGCTGTCTGACTGGCTTTCCAAAGCGCCTGAGATTGAAAAATTTAGATATGAAATCTTGCTTAAAATATCATTTGGAGATAATACCACAAAAGAAGTGCTTCTTGGACATCTGGATGAATTTATGAAAAGGAATGAGAAGCTCCTTGAGGATATGAACGGTTATATGGAAGAGATGGAGGGAGAAAAAGGACAGAATTTTGACTGCACCTACAGCAAATTGACAGCTCTTTGCGGCATTCATCTGTATTCTGCTATGAAGGCTTGGGCCATTGAAGCAAAGGGTATAATTTCTGCGAAAGGGGAAAAGAACCATGAGACAAAGAATACGTAAAGGCATACTTGCATTTTCGGTGTTAATGTTTCCACTAACTTTTTTCTTTTTATCACCTTATGTCATTGTTTTGTCTGCCACTACAGGTGTGATAAATGGCAGTGCCATGGTATTTGGCTTCCTTCTATTATGTTCCATTTTATTTAGCCGTATCTACTGTGGCTGGATTTGCCCCGGCGGAGCAGTCCAGGACCTTATCTCTGGCGCAAATAAAAGAAACTGGAATAGCAAAGGGAAAAACCTGTCAAAATACATAATCTGGGCTGTGTGGTTTTCTTTTATTCTGTTTCTCTGGATAAAACATCGTCCCTTAAAGGGAGAGTTCTTGTATTTATATCAGATGGATGGGCAATATATGATGATATATGCCATTGTTATGACGATTATATACCTGTTTACAATTAGTACGGGAAGACGGGGAATGTGCCATAGTCTTTGTTGGATGGCTCCTTTTATGGTCATAGGAGAAACGATTTCCGATTTTCTACACATCCCAAGGTTCAGGCTTAAACCCAATCCCGATTCTTGTGTTTCCTGCAAAAAGTGTACAAAAGAATGTCCCATGGGGTTAGACGTTTCCCATATGGTAAAGTCTGGTAATATGGATTCAAAAGAATGCATAAGCTGCTTGGCGTGTGTTGATATTTGTCCGAAACAGGCCATCGGTTTTGGAATATCAAAAAAGCGAACCCATTAATATAGAATAGAAAATGATTGAAAGAAGGAGAATGCTATGAAAGCTTTAGTAGTGTATTTTTCATTTGAGGGTAATACAAAATTAGTTGCAAAAAAGATATCAGAGACAATAAACGCCGATCTTGTGGAGCTCAAGACCAGTAAGGTTTATCCCAAAGAAGGCATTGGAAAGTTTTTTTGGGGTGGAAAAAGTGTTATCTTCGGTGAGAAACCGGAGTTGATCAATCAACCCATTGATATGAAACAGTATGATGTTATTATAATCGGTACACCAGTGTGGGCAGGAACTTTTGCACCGCCTATAAAAAGCCTGATCAGTCAGTATCCCATCCAGGGAAAAAAGATAGGGATGTTTGCATGTCATGGCGGTGGGGGAGCTGCAAAGTGTTTTGAAAAGCTAAAGAAAGCTCTTCCGGGAAATGAGTTTCTAAGTGTGATTGATTTTGTTGAACCACTCAGGAAATCCGATGGGAATACAACTAAGGCAATAAAATGGGCAGAGGGGTTAAATATTTCAAAAGATATCTAAAGCGCAATCTGCTATGGTAGCTGGACTATTATAAGGATAATCAAATAGAATCAAATGGTATGATAGGCCCTCACAGAAAAGTGCGGGCTTTTTTTGTACCTATTTAACAAGAAGTTATAATATATAAATTCTTATTATAGGAGATGAGCTTCATCAAGAATACCATAAAGAATTTGATAGCCCTCTATTTAGTTATCTCGACGGGCTAAACGACAATGAATTAAAACTCATTCAGGAGTTCTTAAAACATGCAAATCAATTAATTGCCAATCATTTTTAATGATTTTAGGAAAGGGAACAATACCTGCATACTTTCCTTGAAAATACAGAGACTATGGAAGAATAGGAGGTATTATCATGGCAAAAGCAGGAATGAGAAGACCAAGTCCCTATGATTCCAACAATCATGGAACAGAAAATCATGAAAAAATGCACCGTCCCAAAAATGAACAAGCTCAGGTACCAGAAATTCAGGGAGCTGCAAAAAATGGGGATGAAAAGGCTGGTCCTATTAATGCACCTAACTGGGCAAGAGATGATTATAAAACGGGCAACAAGCATGATGGAGAATAATTTTAGGGATATAGAAAAAGCGGCTGAATTTCTTCAGTCGCTTTTTCTATCATGCGTAGTATCTGCAAAAAACTTACAGATGCTTTTTATATTTGGTAGAAATATATCAGAATTACAACTAGGCCTATGAACTAGATATAAAAACACATTTTTTAATAAATTAAGTTAAAAATATTAACCCCCGAAACAATAATCTTGAACATCAGCAATTCCCCAAATTTTACTTGCTAAACCTATATTAGAAAATGTGATTTTATACATTAAAGACCGTTGTAAATTGATAGGCGTTAATTAAATGCTTTCTTTTGTTTTCTCCTTTCTTAAGCGTTACAATGGGCTTTAAATGAATAAAATTTTGCAACGGTTGTTATTTTATATTAATCGATAAAAATAAATGTGTCAGTACAAATTTATAAAAATAATTAACGGTTGACTATAATTGTTACTATGTGTATAATATGCTTTAGTGATAGTAAAAATGGAGGTATTCCGATGGAATTTATAAAAATAGTCATTAGCTTTGTATTGGGAATTACACTATTCTTTTTAGGAATTAGAGAATTTAATAAACATAAAAGAAAATAAAACAGATCCAAGAGTGTAAACTGACAGAAAGACTTTTTTATGTGGTAAAAACAATATAGCTATAAAATAATTTAAACTTTAGCATTTGCAGTTTATGTTCCTAATTGGAACTTAACAATAAATAAAGAACGTGTTGCAAAACCGTTTGTAAAAACAGTTTTGCAACACGCCCTTCCTAGCTAATATACAAAACATTACAATAAATAAGCAGCTAATGGTTATTGTGGTCAGAATGCTCCAAGTTGTTATCATCAATTGGTCTCCTAACATTTTTCTCTTGCGCTTGTTTATATTGAGCTTTTTTTATTTCTATCAACTTTTCTAATTCGTCTAAGGTTTCCTTATCAATATTTTCGCCTTCAGACTTAATTAATGTTGATACCAAATTTGGGATATCGGACTTACTTTCCTTTGGAGAATAATATTGGGAGAATTGCATAAAAGCATAATCATTCGAACTGATAGCAGGTTTGTATTTACGCGCAGTTGTCTTAAAGACTTTTGTATAGGAAGCTACTGCAACCGCATTTTTTGATAGAAGAGATTGAAGAGCATTCTGTATACTAAAGATACTAAATTTGTTATCTCCGATGAATTCAAAGATTTCCGAGGCAGTCAATGCTCTATCTGACTCCCATAAAATATACATTACTTTCAGTTCTCTATTAGTAAATTTAATTAATGACACAGTAGTCACCTCGCTGATTATATGAATGGATTAAGTATAAATTGATTTATCTATATTGTCAACCGATGATAAATAAGTTAATAGAGCGTAAAACCAATAGATTAATTAAAACCGATACGAAGCAGACATATTTTTCCTTTACATGGAGGGGCCGGCAGAACCTAAAGGTCCTGCCGGCTGAAGTATGAAAAAGTATATTATAAAAAGGTTTCTCACCTCTTGTGTCTCTAACTATACTTGGAAAGTGTGACGGGATTTTGATAGATGTGTGAAGAGATTGTGAAAGGTACTAATTCCTTGCTTTGTCCAGTCGGTATTTTCTTACTCTTAAAATCAGATATCCACCGAATACCAAGTTATAGACAACAATCGTTATCACATAATTTACCCGATAAAACATACTTATTTCTGAGGCAGGATCAAAAGATTTTATGATGGAGGGAATAAAGAGTACCATCAGATATATGTAGAGCAGTGCAAACCACGGATAAGCAAGCCGCTGAACCTTCTTCCATACCTGCGGTTTCATCTTACGACGAACCTTTATAAAAGAAGTTACCATTAATAGTATCATAATAGAAAACAAAGGAGCCGTGATAATCAGTGCAATGATTCCCCTAAGATCCAGTTCTTTGGGACTGTTGAACAAAGTTGGAATGTAATATGCTCCATAGGCAAAGGAATGAGCCAATGTAATCAGGCAGGCGATAATAGATAAATACCCTCGAATTGGCATCAAAGCCTTAACGACTTTACTTTTACGATCCAAAGCACCAATATACATGACGATTACAAATAAGGCAGTAGAAAAGGCGCCTCTCCAAAAGACTGAAATAATATAAGTATAGGTCCATTCTGGAAAGACGGAGTAAAGATCCATTATCTTGTAGCATGCGCAAAATGCAATGATTGCTACGGAAAGAACGTAAAAAACGCCTGGGTGTTTTTTGATTGCACCTTTGCAAAGAAAAACAAATAGAACAGCTTCCAATAGTGCGATTAAAAATATCATTGATTTGAATTCTCCTTTAGGATGTTGCAGTTTCATACTGCAAATAATAGTTAGTCAAAACTAACAAAATAGGTATAGCACAAGCGAAGCCATGCGTCAAGTTTTTTATTGCATAATAGTACCTGAATAATTCGGTGGAGAATTGAAACACTAATCTTAAATAAAAATAATCAATAAGACAGGAGGGAATCACAATGCAAGATAACAAATTTCTTAGTACAGCAAATGATCTTCCAATGATGGCACTGAAAGAAATTCCAGAACCAAACGCAGATGCTAAGCAGATCGTCGCATTAGTAAAGGAAAGCGGTCGGGTCACCGGATATAAGCTATCCGATGGAAGAATTCTTAATAAGGAAAACGGAGTAGAGCTAGCAAAGCAGGGTGGCATACAAGGTGTGGGAGTTTCCTCCAGAAATGGAAGTGAGTATTTAAAATCTCTTCCTGATGGCAGTGAAAGCAATAATTTAAGCAGTTTACCGTCTGTCACAAATTAAAATTGGTAATTAGTAATAATGAATAGTAATTTATAGAAACTCTAAAAAATATGTTGCTAAAATTGCTTTGTTCCACTATACTATAGTCAGTGGATGGTGATTGCGCTAGCAAGCTATACCTGTTTATTATGTTATTTTGGCTTTTTTAGCCTATAATAGCATAGTAAGCAGGTTTTTTTTCGCTAAAGGCAGAATTTTAAAGATGATTTATCACAAGAGATAGGGGTGAAGACCATGATCATTTACAAAGTGTTTAATAACAATGCAGTCGTAATTAAAGATGAAAACGGGGTGGAAAAAGTTGTTATGGGCTGCGGTCTGGCCTTCAAAAAGAAGAACGGTGACGAACTGGATGAAAGTAAGATTGATAAGATCTTTGTCCTGTCCGATCCTTTGGTCAACAACCGATTTCAGGAGCTGGTTGCAAGCATTCCCATAGATTATGTGGAACTGGGAGAAGAAATCATAGAATATGCGGCTAAGGTCCTGGAAGTGGATTTAAATGACACCATATATCTCTCCCTCATCGATCACCTGCATTCCGCTGTGAGACGATTTCAGGAAGGCATCGGGATTAAAAATGCCATTCTCTGGGATATTAGAAAATTTTATAAAAAGGAATTTGAGATTGGATTAAAGGCACTTGATATGATTGAAAAGCGATTTTCCATCCGGTTGCCAGAAGACGAAGCTGGTTTCATAGCCATTCACCTTGTGGAAGCAGTTACACGAAAGGGTGCCCAGGATATTCACCAGGTGGCTGAAATTATATCCGAGATCACAAACATTGTATCTTATAATTTTCACATATTTTTTAACGAAGATTCCTTATATTATTTCCGATTCATCACTCATTTGAAGTTTTTTGCTCAAAGGTTGTTAGAGGGAAAAACCTATCTTGATGATGAACAAGATGATCTTCTTCAGATCATCAAGAAAAAATATGTAAATGCATACGAATGCGCAGAAAAGATATGTGAATTTCTCAAGAAAAAGTACAAGTATGACGCATCCAGTGATGAGTTGCTTTATCTGACACTCCACATCGAACGAGTGGTATATAAGACTGTTTTATGACGAGATGGTTACATTAAGTTGGCTAAACTTTCATATTTCATATAAAAGAAAAATGGAGGTAATAACAATGGGAAAATATGACCTGTTGGCAAAAGACATCATCAAAAAAGTCGGCGGCAAGGATAATATCGTAAGCCTTGTCCACTGTGTAACCCGTCTGCGTTTTAACTTAAAAGACGAAAGTCTGGCAGACGATGAAGCGTTAAAACATACGGAGGGCTGCATAACCGTAATGCATAGCGCTGGACAGTATCAGGTTGTTATTGGAAATCATGTGCCTCAGGTATTTGCAGATGTATGCAATCTGGCAAATATTAAAACAGAGGCGGCGCCAGAGAAAAAGCGGATGAGTTTTAGAGAAAAATCTTTGGATCTTATTTCCGGCATCATGATGCCAGCTATCGGCATCTTGTGTGCCTGCGGTATGTTAAAAGGACTAAATTCCATTCTAGCATACCTTGGACTTTATTCTGATGCTGATGGAATCTATATTCTGCTCAATGCCATAGGCGATTCTATTTTCTTCTTCTTCCCGGTTGTGATTGGCTTTAACACAGCGAAGAAGATAAATATGAATCCATTCTTAGGCCTGATTATTGGAGCGGCACTGTGCTATCCAACCATCAATGGAACGGATGTACCTTTATTTGGCCATGTAATTAACACGACTTATACTTCAACCTTACTACCAGTCATTTTGATTGTATTCCTGGCAAAACCTTTGGAGAGCTTTTTTAACCGGGTAATTCCTGATATGATAAAGACCTTTATTACACCAATGTTAGTGCTGCTAATAGCCTTACCAATCGGCTTTGTAGTCATTGGCCCTCTTGCCAATATGCTTTCTAACGGCATTTCACAGAGTGTGTTATCTGTATACAAACTGAATCCTATTATCGCTGGATTTTTAGTAGGCGGATTGTGGCAGATCATGATCGTATTTGGCGTTCAGATTGTTTTGGTGGTTTTGTGTATTACAAACATCATAGCAGGAACACCAGATCCTATTTTGGCATTTACTACCTTCGTTACCTTCTCAACAACCGGAATGATATTTGCAATATGGTTGAAGACAAAAGATAAGTCTTTAAAGCAGATTGCACTTCCTGCATGGATTTCTGGGTTCTTTGGAGTAACCGAGCCAGCAATTTATGGAATCTTGCTTCCAAGAATGAAACAGTTTGTTTTGTCCTGTCTCTGTGGTGCTTTTGCAGGTGCCGCCACTGCAGCATTAGGTTTAAAGTATCACACCATGGCAGGTATGGGACTTTTCGAAATCCCAGCGTTGCTTGATCCTGCACAGCCTGGCAGAAGTTTGATCTATTCACTGATTGCAGCTTCAGTTTCTCTTGTAGTTGGTTTTGTTGTTTCCTTTGTTACGTTTAAAGATGAAGCACCTTTAAATACAAAGGATGAAGATACTTCTGAGAAATACAAAAAGGATGTCATTGCTAGTCCAATAAATGGTAAAGTTATGGCCCTTGATCAGGTAAAGGATGCAGCTTTTGCAAGCGGAACTCTGGGACAAGGCGTTGCTATTACACCAACAGAAGGAAAGGTTACCGCTCCTTTTGACGGTACCGTGGTGATGTTATTCCCCACCAAGCATGCAGTAGGACTGATGTCTGACCATGGGTGTGAGATTATCATTCACGTAGGAATGGATACGGTGCAGCTAAGTGGAAAATATTTTGAAGCCCACGTAAAAGAAGGAGATAGGGTGAAAAAGGGCGACCTTCTTATTTCCTTTGACAAAGATGCCATTGAAGAAGAAGGGTATTCTTTGGACACCCCGATTTTAGTTACTAATACGAAGGATTATATGGAAGTCATTGCAATTAATAACAGTGGCTCTACCGTTCATTGCGGCGATGATTTGATTGCCGTATTATAACAGACAGGAGGAATGAAATTGTTTCCAGATCATTTTTTATGGGGCGGTGCGGTTGCAGCCAACCAGTGTGAGGGAGCCTGGAGGGCTGATGGTAAATGGGATAGCATTGGCGATCATCTAACAGCAGGTTCCCGGAATAAAAATCGGGTATTTACGACTGAAATTTTGCCAGATGAGAGTTATCCCAGCCATGAAGCAGTCGATTTTTACCACCGTTACAAAGAAGATATTGCATTATTTGCAGAAATGGGATTTAAGGTTTTTCGGCTATCCATTGCCTGGAGCAGAATATTTCCCAACGGAGATGATGAAATTCCTAATGAAGAAGGCCTTAAATTCTATGACCAGGTCTTTGACGAATGCAAAAAGTATGGCATAGAACCAATGGTCACTTTAAGCCACTTTGAGATACCGTATCATCTGGTAAAAGCGTATCAGGGATTTGTAGACCGTAAGGTCATTGATTACTTTGAACGGTACGCCAGATGTGTTATGACACGTTACAAAGACAAGGTGAAATACTGGCTGACTTTTAATGAGATCAACTTTGCCACCATGCCAATGGGTAATCTTGAAGTTCTAGGGATTATCAACCGGGAAAATGATGAAGTGGCAAATCCTCTCGATGATGTAAACCTCCGCTTTCAGGCACTGCACCATGTGTTTCTTGCCAGCGCCAGAGCTGTAATCGCAGCAAAGGAAATCAATCCTGATTTTAAAGTGGGTTGTATGATCGCTCACATTACCATGTATCCTTTGACTAGCAGGCCAGAAGATATGCTGCTCTTACAGGAGCTTGATCATGTCATCAATGATTTTTGCGGAGATGTGCAGGTAAAAGGAAAGTACCCTAGTTATGCCTTGCGTTACCTGGAAGAAAAAGAAGTGAATTTAGTCTTTGAGCCAGGAGATGAAGCCACGTTATTAGAGGGCCGCGTTGATTTTTATTCCTTCTCCTACTATATGAGCAACTGCATCACAACAGAGGATGGACATGCTACAACTCTTGGCAATTTGCTAGGTGGAGTAAAGAATCCTTACCTGGAAACAACCCAGTGGGGATGGCAGATAGATCCCAAAGGTTTGCTCTATACACTGAACAAAATCAATGACCGATATGGCATTCCTATCTTCATTGTTGAGAACGGATTAGGGGCTGTAGATGAACCGGATGAAAACGGTTGCATTCATGACAATTATAGGATAAACTACTTAAGACAGCACATAATTGAGATGGAAAAAGCCATTCTCAACAAAGTTGATTTGTTCGGATATACAGTCTGGTCTGCTCTTGATATTGTAAGCTCCGGTACAGGAGAGATGCGAAAGCGGTATGGATTTATTTATGTGGATAAAGACGATCAAGGGAACGGAACCATGAAACGATCTAGGAAAAAATCGTTTTACTGGTATAAAAAAGTAATAGAATCAAATGGGGGAGATTTAACAGATATATAGACCCATAATGGCAGGGAAGGGGTGGATCCGTTTTGCATCCATTCCAGCCCTGCCTTTTTTTATGGAGTGTCTGACTGACTGTCACTGGGGCAAAAGGGAACAACTAGATAGGATCAATGATCTGCAATCAGCTTTGTCAAAATCAATGATAAATAGGGGTAAAGCGAGATGAAGTTATTTTATACCAAACCGGCAATGAAATGGGAAGAAACCTTGCCTATTGGAAATGGCAGTCTTGGTGCCATGATATGGGGCGATGCAAAGAAAGAATGTCTGGGACTGAACGAAGAAAGCCTGTGGTCAGGTTATTACCACGATAAGAATAACAATAAGGCTTTTGAACACCTTGAAGAGTGCCGTAGGCTCGTAGAAGGGGAAGCGTTTGAACAGGCAGAAAAGGTCATTCGGGAAAATATGTTAGGGGAATATAATGAATCTTATATGCCTCTTGGCAATCTTTATTTTACCTTTGATCATGGAGAAGAAATTAAAAACTACAAACGTTCTCTAGACCTGGAACATTCGGTTTCAAAGGTCAGCTATCAGATAGGAGAACATCGCTATACAAGAGAATACTTTGCAAGCTATCCAGCTAAGGCAATTTTTATAAAGCTTCAATGTAACAGCCCGGCCTTAAATTTCAAGGTTTCCTTTGAATCAGAGATGAGCAGTGAGACAACTTATTCTTTAGATGGTTTAAAGATAACGGGTGTTTGTCCAGAGCATGTAGACCCATCCTACATAGATGTCAATGAGAACCCTGTGATTCAGGGAGATAAAGGCATGAAGTTTCATGCAGGATTAAGCGTAATAAAGTGTGATGGAACCATAGAAAAAGAAGAACAGTCCATAAGTATTACCAATGCATCGACAGTGATTCTAGCATTTTCTGCGGTAAAAGAGCCAGAATATAATCCTTCCATGTCCTATGACGAGATGAAGGAGATACATATTAAGGATTATAGGGCCTTATATGAGAAGGTGGAGCTTTATCTTGGTGAAGATAATGATCTTACAACCGATGAAAGGCTTGAGCGACTGAGAAAGGGTGAAGAGGACAATTCTTTGTATGTCCTGTTCTTTCAGTATGGCAGATATCTATTAATCAGCTCATCCAGACAGGGAAGTCTGCCTGCTAATTTACAGGGAATCTGGAGCTGGCAGTTTAGAGCACCATGGAGCTGCAACTGGACCACCAATATCAATGCGCAGATGAATTACTGGCTTGCTCAGAGTTGCAATCTTAAGGAATGCCTGCCTCCATACTTTGAATTAGTCAATAAGCTTTGTGAGGAAGGAAAAAAGACTGCAAAGGTTCATTATAACTGCAGAGGTTTTGTCCATCATCACAATGCGGATTACTGGTGCAATACAAATCCAGTTGGTGTGGCCTATGGAGTTGATCATGGAGAGGAAGAATCTGTTACCTGGTCTATGTGGCCCATGGGTGGTGCATGGTTGACCAGTGAATTGTTTCGCCATTACGAATATAATCCAGATGAGGAATTTTTAAAAGATACCGTCTATCCGGTTTTAAAAGAATCCGCCATGTTTTTAATAGACTGGCTTTACGAATATGAGGGCAACTATGTAACCTGTCCATCAACTTCTCCGGAAAATAAGTTTAAAGCGCCATCGGGTGCTCCTAGTTCAGTGGCTATGTCTTCTGCCATGGACCTTGCTATCATTCGGGAAGTGTTTGGGAATTTCCAGAAAACCTGTGAGATCTTAAAGATTGATGATGAAATTTTAGAAGAAATATCCGAAAGACTTTCAAAGCTCACTCCATTTAAAGTAGGAAGCAAGGGACAGCTTCTTGAATGGAATAAGGAGTTTGAAGAGTGCGAGCCTGGCCATCGTCATCTATCTCATCTATACGGAATGTTTCCTGGAGAGATATTTGAAGGAGATGAGAAACTTACAGAGGCTTGCAAAAAGTCTATGTCCCTGCGTTTAAGCAGCGGTAGCGGTCATACGGGTTGGAGTTGTGCCTGGATTATTAATTTATTTGCGGTTTTAGGGGATGCAGAAAATGCATACCATTATTTAAATACCCTTTTGACAAGATCCACCTACGAAAATCTTTGGTCTGCTCATCCGCCATTTCAGATTGATGGAAACTTTGGAGGAGCTGCTGGATTAGCCAACATGATGGTTCAAGACCGAAACGGAGAGATTAAGATCTTACCTGCAATGCCAGCTCAATTTGGCACTGGATATGTAAAGGGGCTTAGAATCAAGAACGGAAAAACAGTGGATATCAATTGGGTAGATGGTGAGTTAAACAGTTATCGGATCTATTGATGGGGAATAGGAGTTAAAAATAAGGTGTAAATAAGTTTCTGAAAGAGAAATTTGTTTGCACCTTTTTTGATCTGGTTATCAATCCCAAGATTTGACTTTATTAAATTAATGTGGTAGTATAGAAAATGAAGTGACATCAACAAGTGAAGTTTGTAGGAAAATGGCGTAAGCCTACCGAAGGAGTAACACTCTCAGGTGCCCGAAAAATCGGGTGTGGACTATAAATGGATGTAACTCTGGAGAATCCCTTTTAAGGGTGCCGAAGGTGTAAGGGACGGATAAAACCGTTTTAATCTCTCAGGCAAAAGGACAGAGAACCTATATGTGATTTTTTTGGGGTTTTTTTGTGCATATCCGGAGTCAAACCATTTTTTGGTTTGGCTTTTTTATTTGTTGATGCAAGAAATTTTTGCAAAAATTTATAAGGAGTGTTCGAGTATGGAATGGTTTTCTGGATTGGTCCTAAGTATTAACAAAGTTTTATGGGATGTATTTTTAATTGTTGTACTGTGTGGTGTAGGTCTTTATTTTACCGTAAGGACCAGGGGCATACAATTTCGTAGATTTAAGGATAGTTTTCGGATGACCTTTGGGTCTATTACCTTTAAAGGGAAAGAAGCCAGTGAAAAAGAGGGCATGACATCTTTTCAGTCCCTTCTCACCTCAGTATCTGCGCAGATAGGTACAGGTAATCTGGCGGGTGTTGCGACAGCTATGATTTCTGGAGGACCTGGTTCCGTATTTTGGATGTGGGTCAGCGCGATCTTAGGCATGGCTACCATCTATGCAGAAGCGACTTTGGCTCAGCGTTATAAGACCATAGTGAATGGTGAGTTGGTAGGCGGACCAGTTTATTATATTAGGGCTGCCATCAAAGGTCCAGCGGGGAAAATGGTAGCAGCAGTTTTCTCTGTGCTCATCATTATAGCCCTTGGTTTCATGGGAAATATGGTTCAGGCAAACTCGGTAGGAGGAGCTATGGAAGCGGCATTTGGAATTCGTTCTGAATACGTGGGAGTTGCCCTGGCGATTTTATCGCTTCTAGTCTTTTTAGGCGGTGTAAAACGAATTGTTGCGGTAGCGGAAAAAGTAGTCCCCTTTATGGCAATTTTCTTTACCTTAGCATCCCTAATTATCATGATCGTGAATTTCCGTAACATCATTCCAGCTTTTTATGATATCTTTGTAGGCGCGTTTAATCCTAAGGCAGTGTTAGGCGGAGTTCTTGGAGTTACTGTACAAAAAGCCATGCGTTTTGGAATTGCCAGAGGTTTATTCACTCATGAAGCTGGTATGGGGTCAACACCTCATGCTCATGCGCTGGCACGTGTGAAAAACCCATGTGAACAGGGTCTTGTTGCTATGATGGGAGTTTTTGTGGATACCATCGTATTGTTGCCATTAACTGTGTTGGCTATCTTAACGACTGGTGTCCTTGGATCTAGAGATGCAGCAGGGGAATTTGTAACCGGAATTGAGCTGACTCAATCTGCCTTTGCTCAAGTCTTTGGCCACTTTGGCTACGTTATTATAGCGATCTGTGTGTTTTTCTTTGCATTTGCTACTATCATGGGTTGGTACTTTTTTGGCCTTGCCAATGTGAAGTATCTCTTTGGTAAGAAAGCCATTCCGTTTTATGCAGTGATGGTTTCGATATTTGTGGGAATTGGCTGCGCACTAAAGGTAGATCTAGTCTGGAGTTTGGCAGATCTCTTCAATGGTCTCATGGTTATTCCAAATATATTGGCGATTACATTGCTTGGAGGCGTTGTTATAAAGCTGACGAAAGACTGGGAAGCAGGAAAGCCATATGATAAGGAAAATTAAATATAATTAAAAACATAATATCCTCGTTGACTGGATTGGTCAGCGGGGATTTCTTTTATGTTATAATTTTGTAAACAAATACAAGAAAACTTAAAATTAATTAATGCTTACTTAATGGCTTTCTTAAAATAAAGGTATATAATAGGTCTTTGTGGGTCAGCCACACATAGCAGCGTGAGGAGGACATAAGAGTGGCATTTAGTAGTTTAGAATTTGTTTTTCGTTTTTTTCCGGCATTTCTGGCACTCTATTATCTGGTGGCCGAAAAGCATAGAAATAAAGTCCTTCTAATAGGAAGTCTTTGTTTTTATGCCCTGGGTGATATTAGGTATCTTCCTATTATTATAGTATCTGTTTTCGTTAATTACCTTGCAGTCAGACAGATGATTCGTCATCGCAATCATGAAAAGATCTGGCTTTTTGTATCCCTGTTGTATAATATAGGGACATTATTTTTCTTTAAATACTCCAATTTTCTAATTGAAAATGTGAATACCCTTTTAAGGATTAGTCACTATGAGAAAAACCTGCCTCTTTTGAATCTTGGCTTACCTTTGGGGATTAGCTTTTATACGTTTCAAATCATCTCATGTGTTGTAGATGTTTATCGAAAGGAAATAAAAGAAGAACTAACGTTTTTTCGGTTCGCTACCTATGTAACCATGTTCCCTAAAATATTATCTGGGCCAATTACTTCCTATGGAGAGATCTCAGACGAACTGACAACCAGAAAGTACAACATCTTTAAGATAGAAATGGGACTGAGGCTTTTTATCTTAGGGTTGGGAATGAAGGTTCTTGTAGCAGACCGTATTGGAATGTTATGGAATGATATACAGACTATAGGTTTTCAAAGTATCTCCACCCCCCTTGCATGGCTTGGTTCCATGGCATACAGTATACAGATTTATCTGGATTTCCAAGGATATTCCCTTATGGCGATAGGAATAGGAAGAATGCTGGGATTTCACCTTCCAAACAATTTTAATCACCCCTATATGTCTAAATCCGTCACTGAATTTTGGCGGAGGTGGCATATGACCCTTGGTATGTGGTTTCGAAGCTATGTGTACATTCCCTTAGGTGGAAACCGTTACGGCATGAAACGGCTTGTAGCAAACCTTCTTGCAGTATGGATTCTTACGGGGCTTTGGCACGGAGCAAGCTGGAACTTCATATTATGGGGATTTTTGTTGTTCCTCTTAATTCTACTTGAAAAGCTATTCTATAAGCCTTTGCTTGATCGGTCAAGGGTTCTTGCAAGACTCTATATGCTTTTTGTGATGCCTGTAACCTGGATGATCTTTGCCATCAATCAAAGTAAAGATTTAATAATCTACCTTGGAAGAATGTTTGGAATTAGTCACGGCTTTAATGTAAATCAACATGATTATATTCGATATCTCAGTCAATATAAATGGATGTTTCTCATTGGAGGTTTTCTTTGCTTCCCTTACGGAAGGCGGTTATTTAATCGGTTTCAAAACAGCCTGGCGTGTACCATATTCCTGTTGTTTCTATTCTGGTACTCCGTGTACCTTATTTCCAATGGGGTAAATAATCCCTTCCTATATTTTAAGTTTTAGAAGTACATATATGAAGAAAGGGTTAGAATGAAACAGTTAAAAGATTTTAAAAGATACCGTTTGCTTGCTCTGATTTTTGTCAGCACCTTGATTCTGTCGTCCATTGGATTCGCAGGGAAAAATACGGTATATGCAGATAATACAATTGATTTGTTGAAGTCACCTCAGCTTATGGTAGTGTTTGAAGGGGTAAAGCAGGGGAAATACCCATGGGATGTTTTAGCTCAGCCAACTAAAACAGAGGAAGTATCAAAAGAGATTGAGGTGAAAAAGGAGGAAGTACCAGTCATAGAGCCCGCCTGGGAAGTAGAGACTGCATCAACTAAAGAGGCGACCCCTTCTCAGGCCCAAGAATCCAATCCATTTACAAAGGTAGATGAAAGATATTTTGATGATGCTTTATTTATCGGAGATTCCAGGACAGTTGGTCTGTCTGAGTATTCCAATTGGAAAAATCCAGTCTATTATGCTGATGTAGGCCTTACGGTATATCATGTATTTGATAAAGAAATCGCAAATGTAAATGGGGAGACCATGAATATAGACCAGGCTCTTCAAAGACAGAAATTTGGTAAGATTTATATTATGCTGGGGATCAATGAACTTGGAAGAGGGACAACGGAAACATTTGCAAGGAAGTATAGTCAGGTAATTGGAAGAATCAGAGAGCTCCAGCCAGATGCCATCATCTTCATTGAAGGAATCATGGGAGTTTCCAAGAAAAAATCAGATTCAGATCCTATATTTAACAATAAAAATATACAGGAAAGAAATGCAGCAATTGAGACTCTGGCAGATAATAGTTCTATCTATTATATTGATGTTAATCAGGTCATTATGGATGATTCTGGTGGAATTCCTTCGGAATATACTTTTGATAATGTTCATTTAAAGGCCGCTTACTATAGTATTTGGACAAATTATTTGATGGAGCACGGCGTCATAAGAAAACCTTAAGGAAACAAGATACAAATTATAATAATCCAGGTATTCTCATAATGCTCATTTTATATTATAATTTATTAGGTATGCTTAATTTGGCGAAAAGTGGTACATAATGGATAAAGCCCAGTTTTGGGGAATAGAGAGGCATTCTGGATGAATCGATTTGATGATATTGTTAATAACACTCTTGCGAAAAAGATTTTAAGTGTTATATTGCTTGCCCTGTTTATGTATTTATTTCGGGGAATGTTTAATCAGCTTCTGCTCATTTTTATCATTACATTTATTTTAGGGCAGTTGCAAAAATATATATACGATAAGGTGAATGCCCGTATAAAAGTTAGTCGTAAGCTGATCACTATACTGATGTATCTGGTAATTCTTCTGATCTTTACGATCTGTGGAATTGTATATATTCCAAAGGTTACTCAGCAGTTATTTGATATTGTCAATCTGATCTCCAAGTTTGACTTAAATCAGGTACAATCAGAAATAAATATTAGTATCATTAACAGCATTCCAAAGGAACAGATTGACGGATATATCCGGATGGCAGAAAGTCATCTTCTTGGTTTTGTTGCAACCGCTGGTACCTTCAGCATTAATTTAGTGCTTTCTTTCTTAATCAGTTTCCTCTTTTTATTAGAGCGGGATGAGATTCTTGGTTTTTTAAAGCAGATGGAGAACAGCAAGGTGTCTTTTCTCTATGAGTACTTTGTATTTTACGGCAAAAAGTTTTTAAATTCCTTTGGTAAGGTGATTGAATTACAGATTGTTATTGCATTCATTAATTCGCTATTGTCTGTTTTGGCTCTAACGATTATGGGCTTTCCTCAGACACTGGGCCTTGGGGCTATGATATTTATTCTAGGACTGATACCAGTAGCAGGAGTGATTATTTCTCTCGTTCCTCTTACCATTATTGCATTTAATATAGGTGGTGCGATTAAGATTATTGAGGTAATCGTGATGATCGTTATACTTCACTCTCTGGAGACTTACGTGTTAAATCCTAAATTGATGTCAGCCAAAACAAAAATACCCGTATTTTTAGTATTCTTAATTTTGTTAGTGAGCGAACATTATATTGGAGTTTGGGGACTTCTTTTTGGAATTCCGCTTTTTATGTTCTTTTTGGATATTTTAGATATTAAGGTGAAAGATAAAACGTAATATAGATAGATTCCTATCTTCCAGCCGCTTTTTTATGAGCGGCTGGCTTTTTTTGTTTTGATATAAATATTCGTATTATGTATAGGTGAGTGAAAGACTGATACATATTTTGAATTTGTTTCGAATACGCCCTAATGCTATAATCGTGCTAGAATTCATTATAGATTAAGGAGTATATAACGTGTTTGATCTCTCTTATTTTTTCGGGGTATTTCCAGTCATTGCTTCAAAATTACAAGTGACGCTTTCCTTGACTTTAACAGCAGCTATTTTTTCCATTGTTATCGGCGTCATAATTGCGGTAATCGGATATTATAAAATATGTTTCTTATATCCAATTACCCGCTTTTATCTTTCGATTTTAAGGGGAACCCCTCTCGTTGCACAGTTATATTTTTTTTACTATGGACTGGCGCGGGTCAGTGAAATTGTGTTAAATATGAAACCGTTGACAGCAGTGGCTCTGGTATTAAGCTTAAATACCGGTGCCTTTATGTCGGAAAGCATACGTGGTGGCCTGCTATCTGTTGATTCCGGCCAAAAGGAAGCGGCTGCTATGTTAGGTATGTCAGAACTTCAAACCATCAAAAGGATTGTTTTGCCTCAGGCGTTTAGAGTGTCATTGCCATCTCTATTTAATGATTTAATAAATCTTTTAAAGGCTACCTCGCTGGCGTTTATGCTAGGTGTGAGAGATATTATGGGACAGGCCAAAAGTGAAGGGGCTCAATCTTTTCGTTACTTTGAGATATATCTGGCCGTAATGATTATTTATTGGATTTTAGTTTTGGGATTTTCTCATTTTCATAAGATTATGGATAGAAAATGTATGGATATGTACTAAAAAGAAACTTAAATTAGGGAGGAAATACGAATGAAAAAAATGATACCGATTCTACTGGTAGCTGCGGCAGTTGCACTTTGTGGCTGTAGCAAAAGCACTTTATCCAATCCAGTAAATAAAGAATCCATCACCGAAAAAAGTGCTAATGTTGAGCACCGTAAAGTAAGAATTGCAACAGGTGGCACAGGAGAGCCTTATAGTTTGCTTAGTAGTGACGGGAAAGACTGGACTGGAATTGATGCAGAGATGTGGAGTGAAATTTCAAAACGTACAGGCTGGGAGATTGAATTTAAGCAAGCGGAGTTCTCCTCCTTGTTTGGAGAACTGGATGCTGGACGCATTGATGTAGCAGCAAACTGTTTTGCAACAACAAAAGCCAGGATGGAAAAATATATTACGTCTCACCCTTATTATGGGGATGCCCAGTGTGTAATCGTCAACGAAGATCAATCGGATATCAATACATTGGAGGAGCTAAAAGGCATAACAATTGGGGTAACCCAGGGACAGGCTTCTCAGGTGTCTGTAGAAAAATTAGCGGATACATATCAGTGGAATGTTGTAGTTTATGAAACAAGTGATACGGGCTACCAAGATCTTTACTTAAAGAGAATCAATGCCATGGCAACCACGGACAGCCTCGTTCATAAATATGAGAAGTCTCAGAATATGAAGTTCCATATTTTAGATAACAGATTATTGGCGAATAATGTAGCGTATTATTTTCAACAAAACGATAAGGGACAGGAACTATGCAATGAAGTAAATCAGGTTCTTGATGAGATGATGAAAGATGGTACTACCTCGAAAATCATTACCAAATGGATGTATTCCGACATGACGAAAATGATTCGTGATTGAGCAAGGAAGAGGGAAAGGAAATGATTGAAATACGAGACCTGCGCAAGTCCTTTGATGGGCGGACAGATATTTTAAAGGATATTAATATTACCATTAAAAAAGGAGAGATCGTGGCAATTCTTGGTTCGTCTGGAACCGGAAAATCCACATTGCTCAGATGCCTGAATTATCTGACCAAACCCACAAATGGAAGCATTAGAATCGGTACCACATCCATTGATGCAAAAAAACATACTAAGAAAGACATCATGGAACTTCGCAGTCATTCCGCTATGGTATTTCAAAATTATAATCTATTTAAAAATAAGACAGCCATGGAAAATATCATAGAAGCGCTGATCTGTATCAATAAAAAGAGTAAGAAAGATGCTCAGAGAATTGGATTGCAGTTATTAGAAAAGGTTGGAATGCTGGATCGGAAGGATTTTTATCCTTCTAAGCTTTCTGGTGGTCAGCAGCAGCGTATCGGCATTGCCAGAGCATTGGCAGTGGAGCCAGAGGTACTTTTGTTTGATGAACCTACCTCTGCCCTTGATCCTGAACTAGTGGGTGAGGTATTAAGTACCATTCAAAAAGTTGCACAGGAAGGTGCCACCATGGTTTTGGTGACTCATGAAATTATGTTTGCCAGGAAGATAGCCACCAGAATCTTGTTTATGGCAGAAGGAACCATTGTTGCGGATGGGACACCTGAAGAGATATTAGATTTTCCTAAGGATGAGAGACTGAAACGTTTCCTGGATTATAATGTAAATTGATCAGTCTTTCTGTTAAAAATAGAGGGTTATAAAAGAAGGGAGTTATACGATGATACAGATGAAAAAAGAGCTACCTCAGGTTTTTGATAGTTTTGCGGAAGCAAGAAAAAATGGGTTTCTTGCAGTGAAAAAAATTAAAGATTCCGGAAAAGGAGTAGTGGGTCAGTTTTGCACTTATACACCCCTTGAAATTTTCATGGCTGCTGATTTGGTATCCGTAAGCCTTTGTTCCACCAGTGATGAGACAATACCTGAGGCAGAAAAAGATCTGCCAAGTAATCTATGTCCTCTTATTAAATCAAGCTATGGTTTTGCGGTTACGGATAAATGTCCTTATATGTATTTTGCTGATTTGGTAGTAGGAGAAACGACCTGCGATGGAAAGGTGAAAATGTATGAATTGCTTGCAAAAAAGAAAAATCTTCATATCCTTCAGCTTCCTCGTAATCAGTTTACAACAGAAGCAAAGGCACTTTGGAAATCGGAACTAATACGTCTAAAGGAGCGGGTAGAAAAAGATTTTGGTGTGACAATTACGGATGACAATCTAGTTGATGCGATAAAGAAGCGTAACGTTGAGCGAAGATTATTAAAGGAGCTGTATGAGCTGAGCACCATGTGTCCTCCCCCAATTACCGGTCTTCGCCAGCTCCAGATCTTGTTTGGCTCTCAGTTTAAATTTGACTGGCAGGAAAAGACGGATGAAATACGAAGTGCAATCAAGAATATAAAGGAAGCGTATGAGGCTGGTGAGCGTCCAGTTTCAGAAGATGCACCCCGTATCCTCATTACAGGCTGTCCCATGGGGGGCGTAACAGAAAAGGTAGTTAAAGTAATAGAAGAGGCTGGTGCTGTCGTTGTTGCTTATGAAAACTGTACGGGTGCAAAGCAAATGGATAGACAATGCAGGGAGGAGGGAGATCCACTGACTAATATTGCAGATCATTATCTCCAGATTGGCTGTTCTATTATGACGCCTAATCCCAACCGTTTCGAGCTTTTAGGCAGGTTATGCGAACAGTTTCATGTAAACGGCGTGGTGGAGATGACCTTACAGGCTTGTCATACTTATGCAGTGGAGTCATATACCGTAAAGACATTTCTGAAAGAAAAGAATATTCCTTATCTACAGTTAGAAACAGATTATAGCACCGCTGATATTGGTCAGCTATCAACAAGAGCTGGTGCATTTGTGGAGATGTTATAAAGAATGGAAAAGATAGCAGTAGGAATTGATTGCGGCTCGGCCGCTTGCAAAGGAGTTCTCCTAAAAGAAAATCTGGTTGCCGCCACTTGTGTGAAACCAACTGGCTGGAGTCCAAGAGATACTGCAAAGGCAGTGTATCAGGAGTTGATGGAACAGGCAGGGATTCTTGAAGAAGAAACATGTGTAGTGGCAACTGGATATGGAAGAGTGGGAATTGATTTTGCTCATAAAAGAATCACTGAAATCACGTGTCATGCATTAGGCGCAGATTATCTTCTGCCTAAAGTACACACAATCATTGATATTGGTGGTCAGGATTCTAAAGTTATATCGGTAGAAAGTGGCAAAGTAATATCTTTTCAGATGAATGACAAATGTGCCGCCGGTACAGGAAGATTTTTGGAAATGTCTGCTCACCGCATGGGAGTCGACTTAAATGAATTTAAAAAATTATTAGAGGAAGGTAAATGTTGTTCTCTTAGCAGTATGTGTGCCGTGTTTGCTGATTCAGAAATCGTATCCTTATTGGCAGCGGGGAAAAGCCGTGAAGAAATTGCTGGAGGAATTGTTCAATCCGTAGTACAAAGGGTGATGGCGCTGGCGGGAAGAGTTTTTGTGGAATCTCCCATCCTTCTAACTGGTGGATTGGCAGACTTTGAAGGAATGAGAAAGGTACTGGAACAACAGGTTGGGCACCCAATTCATGTATCTCAACTATCCCGTTACGCGGGGGCAATTGGAGCAGCATTAAAAGCATGAGATGTGGAACCATAATAAAACAAATACAAAATGCACAATTGGGAGTCTTCAATTGTGCATTTTTGTATAAAAATATCATCAATACAAATTGAATATGTGAGAAGTATACACAAAAATGTCGAAATAACGATGCTTTATAGATAAAACTAATAAAGAATACCACCTATATTGTCAATATTTGCTTGTAAAAGATAGTGTGTTCTATTATGATATAACTGTTGATTGTAGACAATCTACAGTTTGGCGTGTTTCAAACAGGAAGCATGTAAAAGCAGTACTCCTGTCTTACAAAGAATTTATAAAACCTTTATAAAGTCTAACTGGTTTAAGGAGAAGTTATGGACATTCGTAAGATTAATAAGTTTACCACCTGTGGAGGCTGTATTGCCAAACTGCCCCAGGGTATGTTAAAAGAGGCGTTGTTAAATATACCTCATTTTGACGATCAAAATCTTATTGTTGGATTTGATACTTCTGATGATGGGGCAGTGTATCGTTTAACGGATGATCTGGCAATCATACAAACACTTGATTTCTTCCCGCCAATGGTGGAAGACCCTTATTTATTCGGGAAGATTGCAGCAGCAAATGCATTAAGTGATATTTATGCGATGGGGGGTGAAGTTAAGGTTGCGCTTAATATCGTCTGCTTTCCTGAAGATGAAGACCCTGGAATTTTGGGAGAAATTCTTAGAGGAGGAGCGGAAAAGGTAAAAGAAGCAGGAGGAGTCCTTTGTGGAGGACATTCTATTGCAGATAAGGAAACAAAATATGGTTTATCTGTGACTGGCATCATTCATCCAGAAAAAATCATGAGAAATAATGCTTGCCAGATGGGGGATGATATCATCCTCACCAAGCCATTAGGGGTGGGCTTGGTATGTTCCTCTTATAAAGCGGGTGAGGCTTCTCTTGAAAGCTATAAACAAGCCGTTCAAAGCATGCAGACATTAAATAAGTACGCCGCACAAGCAAGTAAAAAATACCGGGTGCATGCGATCACCGATGTAACTGGATTTGGTTTCTTAGGACATCTAAATGAAATGGTTACAGAAGAATATTCCATTCAAGTAGATTGTTCCCGCATCCATTATATCCCGGAAGCATTTCATCTGGCAGAGCAATATTTGATTACGGGTGGCGGTCAGAAAAATCGCAAATTTTTACAGGACAAACTACGGTTTGAACAGGTTTCCAGACCAATACAGGAAATATTATTTGATCCCCAAACTTCCGGAGGTTTGCTGCTTAGTGTGGACCCGCGGGATACCAAAGCGCTGTTAGAGGATCTGGCTGACTTGAAAATAATAAGTGCTAACATTGCTTCCGTCATATTACGTCAAGATAAGAACATCATTATCTCTGGCTGATCCATTACATATTGGGATTCTTCTTTGATTGAAAGGTTGTGTCATTATGGATTTAAGGCAACTTGAAGCATTTGTTTATGTTGCAAAGTTAAATAGCTTCTCTAAAGCGGCTGATACAATTTATTTATCTCAGCCTACGATCAGTTCCCATATCAATGCGTTGGAAAAAGAATTAGGTACGCAGTTGTTAATACGCTCTACAAAAGAAGTATATCCAACGAAAAGCGGTCTGGATTTTTATGTGTATGCTCAAAATATGCTGGCATTGCGTGACGAGGCCATTCATTCAGTCGCACAGTCTGTTCGTTGTATTAGAGGAGAGATTTCTCTTTTGGCCTCTAGTGTTCCGGCTCAATATTTGCTGCCATCATTCATTGCAGTATTTCAAAAAGCTTATCCTGACATTTTTTTTAAAGTCAAACAAAGTGACAGTGAACAGGTAGGAAAGATGCTTTCAAACTGTATTTATGATTTTGGAATTACAGGCACAAAAATAACTGGAAACAGATTTGTTCAATCTTCTTTTTATCATGATGCATTGGTGCTTGCTGTTCCTGTGGGCTTTACCGTTCCTAAAGACATGTCACTAGAAGCATTAATAAAAATACTCCGAACCCAGCCTTTTATTATGAGAGAGGATGGATCCGGAACTAAGAAGGAGCTGGAAAGTTTTTTGAATCGAATCAATCTAACTCTGGATCATTTAAATACCGTCTGTAGCTTTAACAATACACATGGGATCTTGCAGGCTGTTTCCAGCGGAGCAGGTATTTCATTTGTTTCCAGAGCTTCTACAGACTTATACACAAAAATGAGACTAATTAAGACGATTGATTTAAAAGAATTCATCGTGAAACGGAACTTTTATCTGTTATCAAAAAAAGAAATGATTTTACAGCCAGTGCAAAAGTTGTTTCAAACCTTTCTTCTTAATTACTATAAGGAACTGCAGTAATGATTTAAAATTCTAAAAGATGATTGGGATCAGTGTTTTGCTGATGCCAGAAAGGACTTTATTATGTACTTTAATAGTGCTGCTACTTCATTGCCAAAACCTCCGTGTGTAATTGATGCAGTTACCTCTGCAATGCTAACATTTGGTAATCCATTAAGAGGCGTTAACAAAGCTTCCCTTGACGGGCTTCGGTGTATCACAGATGCAAGGCAGGAAATTTCTCGTTTTTTTGGGGGTGAGAATGAGGTCGATGTTGCATTCTGTCAAAATGCTACGATGGCATTGAATCAGGTCATTGGGTCAGTTCAAAAACATATAGTCACAACTGCGGCTGAACATAATAGTGTACTTAGGCCGGTCTACCGGCATGGTAATTATACCATTGCACCTGTTGATGGGAAAGGAAGACTGGATTTAGACCAGATGGAAAAGGCAATTCGTCCAGATACTGAGGCAATTGTTATGACTCATGCTTCCAATGTAACTGGGAATGGTTACGATATTTCTAAAGTAGGTGAAATCTGTAAAAGAAAAGGGATCTTTTTTATTGTAGATGCCTCACAGTCTGCTGGGCTACTTCCTATTGATATGAAAGCTATGAATATTACAGCACTTTGCTTTAGCGGCCATAAATCCCTATATGGGCCACAGGGAACAGGCGCAATCTGTGTAAAGCCGGAATTTTCTATCACTCCTATTTTGACGGGAGGAAGCGGAAACAATTCCTTTTCTAAAACTGGCCCAGAAGAAATGCCGGAGCGTCTGGAGGCAGGCACTCAAAATGCTCAGGGGATTGCAGGTCTGCTAGCAGGTGTCCGTTATGTAAGTGATAAAAGAGAACAGTTTTTAAATGAGGCTCTAGAATTGTCAAATTATTTTGTAGAAGAGTTATTGAAGATACCTTCTATTAAAGTGTATGGTGATATGAAAAGCAGTCTGCGTACGCCAGTGGTAACAATTAATTCAGATAAAATTGCCAGCAGTGAATTGGCGTATGAACTTAGTGAGAAGTATGATATTTTTGTTCGTGCAGGAGCTCATTGTGCTCCCCTCATGCATCAGGCTCTGGGAACACAAGATACAGGAGCGGTCCGATTTTCCTTTTCACATAGCAATACAAGAAAAGAGGTTGAGATCGCAATCCATGCGTTGCAGACCTTGTGCAGAGGAGTTTACTAATATGAAAATTATTGATGCTATGGGAAAAGCCTGTCCCATACCGGTAGTCTTAGCCAAAAAAGAAGCAGCTAGACTTGCCTTAGAAGGTGGAGAATTACAGGTACTGGTGGATAACCTACCTGCATGTGAAAACTTAAAAAGTATGGCGGATGGTATGGGATACACCGCAAAGGAAGAGATGCTTGAGCCAGGTAGATACCGGGTAATCATAAAGGTTACGGCACAATCCCAGGAAATCATAAAAACTCAATCTTTTGAAGAGAAAACCCCTGTTAATAAAGGAGAGAATGGCCTGGTGGTTGTAATCAGTAAAGATTCCATGGGGCAGGGAAGTGAAGAATTAGGAAAAATTCTTATAAAAGGATTTGTATTTTCCCTCACACAGCTTGAAGATCTCCCAAAATCACTCCTGTTTTTTAATTCGGGAGTCCTTCTTACTGTGAAAGAAGCTAATACATTGGAAGATTTGCTTGCACTTGAACAGGCCGGCACTCAAATTAAAATATGCGGAACCTGTGCGGATTACTATTCTGTGAAATCTTCCATCGGTGTTGGGCAAATTGTAAATATGATGACCATAACAGAAGAGATGGCATTGGCAGGTACAGTCATTAATCTATAGATATGCCACATGAATTTTTAATTGAAGAAGGGATGCCTTATGGAGGATATCTTATTTACATTTCACAACACGCATCATTCAATTTTAGCTGAGAAGATCTTGCTTGAAGCAAATATACCAGTAAAGGTAATGCCGATGCCAGAAGTAATTACAGCCGGATGCGGGCTTTGTCTGCGCCTGCCAGAGGCTGATGGTCTTTGTGCATACCATTTGTTGAAAAGCAGCAGCATTTCTCCCCGGGGTATATATAGGAAGAACTCCGGTTTGTATGTAGAACTACAGATAGAAACCTTGCATACATAGATTGTTTTTCTGTCTTAAAGCATGATCAAGAAACGGGTCAAAAGACATAAGGCGGATACAAAGGGATTGTACAATGTGCCTATAAAATTCTGGTATTTATAAAAAAAACAAATAAAGTTGCATAACAATATAGCCATATCCAGATTGATAATGAATTTCAGAATGCTATAATAAGGATATGTATTGTAGACAATCTACAATACTAACAACAATGGAAACAGAGAGGTAACTGGTGTGCCTACCGGTCTTCAAAACCGTGTTGCGGTATTAACTGCCGTGGGTGGGTTCGATTCCCATATGTTTCCGCCAAAAATAATTAACATTTACATATATTTGATTGCCTTATGAAAGAAGTAAAGGATTGGGATGGGGGATTCCATGGATAGCATTATTGTGGGGACAGCAGGTCACATTGACCACGGAAAAACAGCTTTGGTAAAAGCACTTACCGGCTGCGATACGGATACGCTGGCAGAAGAGAAGAAACGGGGAATTTCAATCAATCTTGGCTTTGCCAGCTTTCGGCTGCCGAATGGACGAAACATTGGTATTGTAGATGTACCAGGACATGAGAGATTTATTAAGAACATGTTAGCTGGAGCAACCGGAATCGATCTTGCACTGATCATCATAGCGGCAACAGAAGGTATTATGCCACAGACAAGGGAGCATATAGAAATCCTTGGGTATTTAGGAATTCAGAAATATTTGATTGTGCTTACAAAAGTCGATATGGTGGATGAAGAATTTAAGGAATTGGTAGTGGAAGACATCAGAGATTTTTTAAAAGAAACTTTCCTGGCTCAGACCAAGATCGTTGAAGTGGATTCCATTAGCCGAAAGGGATTGGATACTCTGATTAAGGAACTTGAGAATCTGTCTTTTGATATTCAAGAAAGAAGCTTCACGAAAAAACCCCGTATGAATGTAGACAGGGTTTTTTCTATAAAAGGGTACGGGACGGTAGTCACCGGAACGCTGATGGAGGGGGTCATAAAGGTAAATGATGAACTTACTGTTTTCCCCCAGGGAATATCAGCAAAGGTGAGAAATCTCCAGGTTCATGACCATAATGTAGAGGAGGCATATGCAGGGCAAAGAACAGCAATTAATCTATCCGGTCTTTCGTTGGAAGAATTAAAAAGAGGAAACACGGTCGCAGTAAAAGACAGCGTATATGTAACAAATATTATAGATGTGAAGTTTCGGATCGTAGCAGATACAAAGTTTGAATTAAAGAAATTCTCTCGTTTGAAGCTTTATGTAGGCTCAACGGAAGTGCTAGCCAAAATTGTTCCAATCACCCATAAAACAGTGAAAGCAAAAGATGAGGGCTATGCTCAGATCATGTTAGATCACCCTATTGTTGTATTAAAAGGAGACCGTTTTGTCTTACGAACCATTACTCCGGTAACAACCATAGGAGGCGGTATTATTATTGATCCAAAGCCTCAGCGATATAAAAAATTCACAGAAGAGCTTATAAAGTCTGTGGATCTAAAGAATTCCTCGTCTGTAGATGAGATTATGGACGAATATGTAAAAGGGCATCCCTTTTCTGTTCTGGAAGAAATCGCTGCATTCATCAATGATGAAAGGGTGGGAGCTGAACTTAAAGACCTGATGGAAAAAGGAACTGTCATACAGATTGGAAAGCAATATTTACATAGAGAATTTTTGATACGATTTCAGTCTGGAGTCGAATCGGTATTAATGGACTACCATAAAAGGAACCCCCTTAGAAATGGGATGCCAAAAGCAGAGCTGATTGAAAAATTCAATCTGGCTAATAAAAAACAGGGAGAGATTCTTCTTCAGTACCTGTCTGAAATAAAACGGATAAAGCTGGAACAAAATCTCGTATCCACTATTTCTTTTCAGCCTGAATTGACACAAAACCAGCAAATGATAAAGGAAGAATTGTTAAGCAGGATTCATATCAGTGGTTATTCACTTATGACCATCGCTGAACTTACTGAGAATAAAAAAGACAGGCAGCAAGTCCTTGAATTTATGTTAAAGGAAGAACTGTTCCTGCTTCCAGGTCAATACATAATGAATCGAAGTCAATATGAAGAATTAAAAGAGCAAGCAAAAAAACTTTTTACTCAGAAAGGTATGTTAAAGCTATCAGACTTCAGGGATATGGCTGGAACTAGCCGAAAGTTTGCCTTACTATTATTGGAGCGGTTTGACCAGGAAAAGTTTACAAAGCGACAGGGGGAAGATCGAATCATCGTCTGAAATACAAATTAAAATACATGGGGGTATCAAGTGAAAATTTACGATGTTGTAATAATTGGAGGGGGACCAGCCGGACTTTCAGCCGGACTTTATGCAGGAAGAGCAAGGCTAGATGCGTTGCTGATTGAGAAAGAAAAGGATGGAGGACAGATTGTCATCACCTCTGAGATTGAGAATTATCCAGGATGTCTTCCAGAAGAGTCAGGAAGTTCTCTGGTAAAGAGAATGGCAAAGCAGGTGGAGACGTTTGGAATAGAAAGAGCTGCAGATTGTGTGGAAGCCGTAGATTTTTCAAATGATGTTAAAGTACTTCACGGCAAAAAGAATGATTACTATGCCAAGACAGTCATCATTGCAACCGGAGCATTTCCAAGGCCCATTGGATGTGAAGGGGAGAAAAAATATATTGGAAAAGGCGTATCCTACTGCGCCACCTGTGATGGTAATTTTTTTGAGGATTTTGAGATTTATGTGGTAGGCGGCGGGGATACCGCAGTGGAAGAAGCAATTTATCTCACCAAGTTTGGCCGTAAAGTCACCATTATTCATAGAAGAGATGAATTAAGAGCTGCAAAATCCATTCAGGAAAAGGCCTTCAAAAATAAGAAGATCGAATTTATGTGGGATTCTGTGGTGAAAGAAGTAGGCGGTGACGGAATGGTTCAGAGTATGATGGTAGAGAACCTGAAAACCGGGGAGAAAAAGGAAATCGTGGCCGATGAAGAGGATGGTACATTCGGCTTGTTTGGATTTATCGGATATCTTCCCCAGTCAAAGTGCTACGATGGCATTTTGGATATGGATTACGGCTACATTAAGACAAACGAGAATATGGAGACCAATATTCCAGGCGTTTATGCGGTGGGAGATATCAGAGTAAAAGAGTTGAGGCAGGTTGTTACAGCATGTGCGGATGGTGCGATTGCCGCAGTAATGGCTGAAAAATATGTTTCAGAATAGAGGAGGAATTGCTATGTTAATCGTTGATAAGGACACATTTGTACCAGAAGTTCTAGAGGCAGAAGGCTTTGTTTTCGTGGATTTCTTTGGAGATGGCTGTGAGCCCTGTAAGGCTCTTTTGCCACATGTGGAAAAGCTGGCAGAGGAATATGGAGATAAGCTGAAATTTACAAAGCTTAACACGACAAAGGCCAGGAGACTTGCTATATCACAAAAGATACTTGGTCTTCCTGTCATGGCAATCTACAAAGGCGGAGAAAAGGTAGAAGAGCTGGTCAAAGAAGATGCGACTACTGATCGCATTGAAGAAATGGTTAAAAGGTATGCTTTAGCTGAATAAAGGAAACAAACCAAACATCGGTAATAGCGCCAAAATTCTTGTGTGGGCTGTATGCTTTGCATTGGGCCTCACCTGGTAATTTGCGTTAATATAAATAATAAAAGGAGGAATATATGATGCTGAGAGACAAAAAAGCCATCATTATCGGTGACAGAGACGGCATTCCCGGCCCTGCCATTGAAGAGTGTGTAAAAACAGCTGGCGTACAAGTAGTATTCTCATCAACAGAATGCTTTGTCTGAACGGCTGCGGGTGCTATGGATCTTGAGAATCAAAAGAGGGTGAAAGCATTAGCAGAACAGTATGGACCTGAAAATATTATTGTTATTTTAGGTGCCGCAGAAGGTGAGGCCGCAGGCCTTGCTGCTGAGACTGTTACTGCAGGAGACCCTACTTATGCAGGACCTTTAGCAGGAGTCCAGTTGGGACTAAAAGTATATCATGTCTGTGAGCCAGAAGTAAAAGACGAAGTAGACAGTGCTGTTTATGACGAGCAGATCAGTATGATGGAAATGGTTTTAGATGTAGATGATATTATAAAGGAAATGTCGACGATAAGAGACGAGTATTGTAAATACTAGTATCTTCTCTTTACAGATCAATTCTTGTGAAATGGTATAAGGTAAACATTTTACAGGAATTGATTTATTATTAGGAGGCGAATATGTATAGTGTCTTAAAAGGAGCAAGTTATATTCTTGCTCATACGCCGGATATGGTCATTCACAATGGCACGACACAAACTACGCAAAGAACCATTGATCCGGAATCTGAATATTTAAAAAACCTGGATAAGAGCCTGCGCACCTATGAAGAGTGCAAGGCGTATCTCCCCAATCAGACCTATATTGGAAATATGACGCCACAGGAGCTGGCTGGATACGAGCAACCATGGTTTTTGCAGAAGTCTGAACACACAGAAAGAGAAGGCAAGTTCGGAGAAATCATGCCGGAAGATGAATTTATCGGCCTGATTGCCATATGTGATGTATTTGACCTGGTAAAGTTGGAAGTGAATTTTGCCAATACCGTAAGGTCGAAACTGGAATCACACAGCCTGATCAATCCAGCCCTATTAAAAGCCCTCGAAAAGGGAGTTGCATTGCCTGAAGTAAAGCAGTTGATTGAGGATACTCGTGTAGAGCCCTTGTACTTTAATGGCAACATAGTTGGATGCATCAAAGCGGCACACGATATTGACCAATCACTTTCTGCACATGTCATTTTTGAGAATCTTGTTTCGAAAGCATCCTGTGTTTTATCCTTATTACATCTCATCGGCAAAACAGAAGTTAATGCAGAAGAGATCGATTATGTAATTGAGTGCTCGGAAGAAGCGTGTGGAGATATGAATCAGAGAGGTGGAGGAAACTTTGCAAAAGCTGCCTCTGAAATGGCAGGTCTTGTAAATGCTACCGGTTCTGATGTTAGAGGATTTTGTGCAGGTCCAGCTCATGCTTTGCTTCATGCAGCGGCCCTGGTCAAATCCGGAACCTTTAAACATGTAATTGTTGCTGCTGGCGGATCCACCGCTAAACTTGGTATGAACGGAAAAGACCACGTAAATAAGAACATGCCAATACTGGAAGACTGCGTTGCTGGATTTGCAGTGTTAATCAGTGCTAACGATGGAGTAAGTCCGGAAATCAACAGTGACATTGTAGGACGACATACAGTGGGAACAGGGTCATCTCCACAGAATGTCATCTCTTCCCTGACTGCAATACCACTCGAAAAGGTGGGACTGAAATTATCAGATATTGACAAGTATTCCGTGGAAATGCAAAACCCGGATATTACAAAGCCGGCTGGAGCAGGCAATGTGCCGGAAGCCAATTATAAGATGATTGGGGCGCTTGCTGCCATGCGAAAAGAAATTGAAAAGTCACAGCTTGCAGACTTTGTTTCAGAACATGGCCTGGTTGGCTGGGCACCTACCCAGGGACATATCCCATCCGGTGTTCCTTATCTTGGCTTTGCCAGACAGGAACTAATGGATAAAAAGCTTAACAGAGTCATGGTAATTGGAAAGGGCAGCCTGTTTCTTGGCAGAATGACCAACTTGTTTGATGGAGTATCTTTTATCCTTCAGCAAAACAGTGGTGCCGGAGAAGAAAAGTCTGTTTCAGAAACCAGTGTCAGAAAGTTGATTGCTGATTCACTAAAGGACTTTGCAAAGCACCTTCAAGGTGATGAGGGGTGAACCTATGTCTGATGAAAAAATAAAAAAAATAGTCGCCAGCACCTTTCTTGATCTGGCACAAATACTGGAAACCGGGCAGTCAGGCAAGAAGATGCCAATTTTAGTTACAGCCATTGGCAGTGAGCACGGTGAAGAGACTATTTACAACGCAGCCCTGGAAGCTGCAAAAAAAGGAATTTGTGTAAAGGTGATTGGAACCAGAGACGTAAAGGCAGAAAATCTTGAGTCCATTCTCGTTTCTTCGGAAGAAGAGGGTCACAAAAAAATGGATGAAATGCTCTCTGAAAAAGTTGCTTATGGCGCAGTAACCATGCACTATCCATTTCCAATTGGAGTATCTACGGTTGGGCGTGTGATTACACCGGCAGCCGGGAGAAAGATGTATCTTGCGACCACTACGGGTACCTCTTCTGTCAACCGGGTGGAGGGAATGATAAAAAATGCCATTTACGGCATTATTACAGCCAAAGCCTGTGGAGTGAACCAGCCCACCGTAGGAATCTTAAATGTGGATGGAGCCCGTCAGACGGAAATTGCATTGCAGAAGCTTAAAGAAAATGGATACGATATTAACTTTGCTACTTCAGGAAGAAGTGATGGTGGCATGATTATGCGTGGAAATGATCTATTGACAGCCTCTGCAGATGTAATGGTTATGGATTCCTTAACCGGCAACGTACTGTCTAAGCTTTTATCTTCCTATACCACAGGAGGTAAGTATGAATCCATGGGCTTTGGTTACGGTCCTGGCATTGGCGAAGACTTTGATAAGCTGATCATGATTGTATCAAGAGCATCGGGAGTTCCTGTGATTGCAGGTGCAATTGAATTTGCCAAAGAGATGCTCTTAGGTGAATACCAAAAGGTATTAGCAGCGGAATTTAATAAAGCCAGAAAAGCTGGTCTAAATGATATCCTGGTTGAACTTAAAGCTGGAAAACGGGAAGAGACAGCAGTAGAAGTAAAGGCACCTCCAAAGGAAGTTGTAACAGAGGAGATCCTTGGCATTGAAATTATGGATCTGGAGGATGCGGTTACCTGCTTATGGAAAGCCGGCATCTATGCAGAGAGCGGTATGGGCTTCACAGGACCTGTGGTTCTTGTTGGGGAACACAATCTGGAACAAGCAAGGAATATTCTAAGCCAGAAAAAGTTTATTGGCTAAGAAGAAATGATAAATATGGGTTAAGAAAACGTTTCTTTAAAGGGTGATGGAATGACCGATAAAAACAGTTTAATGAGACAACTGCCAAAAGTAGATGAAATAATACGTTGTATTATCATAGAACGAGCCGTAAAAGCGCCTGAAGTTCTAATAAAACTGGCTGTTAAAAAAGAGATAGATGCTGAGAGAGAGAAAATATTAGCAGGTGAATCCACTGGGTGCACACGTGAAGCTTTATTAGAGCGGATTGAAGGTGAAATAAAAAGGCAGAATCGGCCGCATTTGAAGCGAGTCATTAATGCCACTGGAATTGTTCTTCACACAAATTTGGGTAGAGCAATGCTTGCCAATCAAGTTTCTGATCAAATGAAAGATATCGGTGCGTATTATTCCAATCTGGAGTATGATCTGGAAGCTGGCGAAAGAGGGTCAAGATATTCTCATGTGGAGCAGCTTCTTACTTTTTTAACAGGTGCTGAGGCAGCTTTGGTTGTAAATAATAATGCAGCAGCTGTATTTTTAATACTGAATTCTCTGGTAAGGGAAAAAGAAGTAATTGTCTCAAGGGGGGAACTGGTAGAAATCGGCGGCTCTTTTCGGGTACCGGAAATTATGAAGGCCAGCGGTTGTAACCTGGTAGAGGTGGGGACTACTAATAAGACTCATGAATCCGATTTTTTAGATGGTATTAGTGAGAATACCGGTGCGCTTTTAAAAGTCCATACCAGCAACTATAAAATCATTGGCTTTACAGAAGAGGTCTCAGTAGAACGGCTGAAAGCAATCGGTATCAGGCATCAACTCCCGGTTATATATGATCTGGGCTCCGGTCTTTTAATTGATCTTCAGGCTTATGGAATTGGAGAAGAGCCTACTGTTAAAAAGTGTTTGGAGGACGGGGCGGATGTGGTCTGCTTTAGCGGAGACAAACTGCTTGGAGGTCCTCAGGCTGGGATTATAGTTGGAAGTAAGGAATACATAAGCAAAATGAAGAAAAATCATCTTCTACGAGCACTGAGAATTGATAAACTTACCTTAACAGCCCTGGAGCTTACGTTGAGAGAGTACCTAGACGAAGCTGCTGCTATGGAGAGGATACCAACCCTAAATATGATTATGCAGCCTTTGGAGCTCCTGGAGAAAAGGGCACAGTTCTTTCTTCAGTCACTGGATGAGTGTCCAGAGGCGGAATATGAAGTAGTGGAGACACAGGGGCAGATCGGCGGGGGTTCTATGCCAGGGGTAAGCCTTTCCTCCTATGCAGTTTGTGTATGCAGAAACGATATCTCAGAAGGAATGCTGGAACAAATGCTCAGAGAGAATTCCACCCCAATTGTAACAAGAATATGGAAAAACAAAGTGCTGTTTGATGTAAGGACTATGAATGAAGTTGAAATTCAAACAGCGGCAGATTTTTTAAATCAATTATAAAGACTTAAGATGCATGGAAAGAAAGCATCATGTCTTTTTTGAAAGGAGACACCCAATGAAGTTGGAATTAGGCAATTTTTATGTAAAAGATATTTGCTTTGGTGAAAAAACTTCTTTAAAAGATGGGATTCTTACTGTGAACAAAGAGGAGGCTCTTGCGGTCATAAAAGAAGATGAGCATATTACAGAAGCAGAACTTTATATTGTTTCACCGGGAGATATGGTTCGGCTTGTTCCTGTAAAAGAAGCAATAGAACCACGTTACCGTGTTGGAGGAGGTCCTGTTTTCCCAGGTGTGACAGGAGATCTTATGCAGGCGGGGGATGGCACCACATACGCGTTAAAAGACATGAGTGTATTAGTGGTTGGAAAACATTACGGCGGATTTCAGGATGGGCTCATTGATATGGGCGGAGAGGGCGCAAAATACACCTACTACTCTCAGTTAAAAAACCTAGTTCTGGTAGCGGACAGTGATGAAGTCATTGAACAAAGAGAACAGCAGAAAAAGAACAAAGCATTAAGATGGGCAGGCATGCGCCTTTCAGAATACATTGGTGCTGTGACAAAGGATTTAACACCGGATGAGGTGGAAACCTTTGAGCTGGAACCTGTAACAAAAAGAAGTAAGGAAGTAAATGATCTTCCAAGCGTTGTTTTAGTGCTTCAGCCTCAATCTCAGATGGAAGAGGGCGGCTATAATGATCTAAATTATGGTTGGGATACAAACCGGATGCTTCCCACATTTATGCATCCCAATGAGGTGTTAGATGGAGCTATGATTAGCGGTTCTTTCATGCCGTGTTCATCCAAGTGGTCTACCTATGATTTTCAGAATCTCCCCATGATCCGCAAGCTTTATGGTGAACATGGAAAAACAATTAATTTCCTTGGTGTCATCATGTCAAACTTAAATGTAGCTCTTGAACAGAAAGACAGAGCAGCATTGTTTGTGGCTCAGATGGCGAAGTCTCTGGGAGCAGATTCTGCAGTTGTTGCAGAGGAAGGGTATGGCAATCCGGATGCTGATTTTACAGGCTGCATTGTAGCATTAGAGAATGCAAACGTAAAGACCGTGGGACTCACCAATGAATGTACGGGTCGAGATGGTGCGAGCCAGCCTCTTGTATCCCTTGATGAAAAGGAAAATGCAATTGTATCCTGCGGAAATGTTTCCACGCTCATCCGTTTACCCAAAATGGAAACTGTCTTGGGTGAGCTGGAGGCCCTGGCGAGAGATGGAATGTCAGGAGGCTGGTCCAATGATGAGATTCTGGGAGCATCTGTAAAAGAGGATGGATCTATTATAATGGAGAATAATGCAATGTTCTGCGGAGACCGGGTGGTTGGGTGGTCAACAAAGACAATGGCAGAATATTAAAGGAGGGGAAAAGATGAAGGGGATTTTATACTTAAATCAGTTCTTTGGCCAAATTGGTGGAGAAGAACTTGCTGATTTTAAGCCTGAAATTAGAGAGGGCCTTGTAGGTCCGGCAATGGCTTTACAGGCGGTACTTGGAAATGAAGTTGAGATAACCCATACCATAATTTGTGGGGATAACTTCATTGGTTCCAATACAGAAGAAGCGGTAGAAACTATAATTTCTATGCTCAAAGGCAAGGAAATAGATATATTCTTTGCCGGTCCAGCGTTTCGCGCAGGTCGTTACGGCTCTGCCTGCGGCCATATCTGCAAGGCTGTTAAGCAGGAGTTTCACGTGCCGGTAATCACTTCCATGAATGATGAAAACCCTGGCGTTGAGATGTTCCGTAAGGAAATGTACGTGTTCAAGGGTGGAGCCAGTGCTGCAAGCATGAAAAAAGATGTAAGCGCTATGGCAAAATTTGGTCTTAAGCTATTAAAAGGAGAGACCTTACTCCCAGCAGTAACCGAAGGTTACTTTGGAAGAGGCATCAGAGAACAGATTTGGCTGGATCCACCTGTTACTGGGGCAGATCGTGTCATTGATATGCTTCTAAAAAAGGTACATGGAGAGCCTTTTGAGACAGAGCTTTCCATACCAAAATCTGACCGGGTGGCAATTGCTCCTGCAATTACGCCGGAGGAACTAAGCACCATGGAGGTTGCTCTGCTTACCTCTGGAGGAATTGTTCCAGTAGGAAATCCAGACCGTATTCAGTCTGCATCAGCAACCAAATGGGGCAAATATGATATTTCCCAGATCGATGATTTAGTCAAAGGGGAATACATGACCATCCATGCTGGATTTGATCCAGCAGCAGCAAATAATGATTCAGATGTAATCGTTCCTTTGGATGCAATGAGAAAGCATCAAAAAGAAGGGAAGATCGGTGGAGTTTATAAGCATTTCTTCTCTACCGTAGGAACGGGAACTACTCAGGCAGAAGCTTCAAGAATGGGAAAGGAAATAGCTAGAGTACTAAAAAAGGATGGGATACGAGCCGCAATTCTGACCTCCACATGAGGGACTTGTACACGTTGCGGTGCAACAATGACAAGAGAAATCGAAAGAGAAGGAATCACCATTGTTCAGATGGCAAACTTAATTCCAGTAGCAAAAACCGTTGGAGTAAACCGTTTGGTTCCAACCATCTCAATTCCTTATCCGCTTGGAGATCCAGCGACATCCAGGGAAGAGCAGTTTAAGCTTCGTTATCACAGAGTAGGAGTGGCACTTGATGCGTTAACCAGTGAGATAGAAGAACCTCAGGTCTTTAAAGTTAAAATTTAGTCCAGAACTAATACATGATGGAAAAACACTTTTCACAAACTTGGTGTAAAGTGTTTTTCTATCATCAAAGCAATTTTGCAAAGATATCTGTATGAATTTAAACTTTAAGGAGGAGGTTTGTAATGAAGAAAAACCTTGTTTTTTACATATCACTTTTTATAACTGCTGTATTTATTGCACTTGGTCTCATTGCAAAAGATGTGTTTACGGCAGCAACCATTGCGGCAAAAGATTTTCTAGTTCAATATTTTGGGTGGTTTTACTTATTCTGTATGTTGGTTTTTGTAGTATTTTCATTAGGAATTGCATTTAGCAAATATGGAAAAATCAAATTAGGGCCAGATGATTCGGTGCCTGAATACAGCAACCGATCATGGTTTGCAATGCTTTTTGCAGCAGGCATGGGCATTGGACTTGTGTTTTGGGGAGCAGCAGAGCCCCTAACCCATTTTGTCAGCTTTGGAGCAAATGAGGGGGCAGCGAATCTGGCAATGAAAAAAGTCTTTATGCATTGGGGATTTCAACCATGGGCTGCTTATGCTATTATTGGTATGTCTCTTGGTTATTTCCAGTACAGAAAAAATGCCCCAGGTTTGATCAGCAGTATTTTTTATCCGCTCCTTGGAGAAAAGGGGATAAAGGGGCCCATTGGTAAATTAATTGATATTTGTGCAGTATTTGCCACAGTGGCTGGTTTTGCTACCTCTTTGGGGCAGGGAACCATGCAAATCAATTCTGGTCTTAACTTCTTGTTTCAAGTGCCAAAAACCATTACAATTCAGATTATAATTATATTTACTTTAATGGTGATTTACACATGGACGGCAGTGAAAGGAATTGATAAGGGAGTCAAATTTTTATCCGATATAAATTTTGTATTGGCAATTACCATATTGCTTGGTGCATTTATCATTGGTCCAAAGCTCTTATCTATTAATGTCTTTATGAATTCGCTGGGAAGCTATGTAAACAGCTTTTTAGCAGATAGCTTTGCAACAAGTCCTTTTGAAGATAAAACATGGCTTGGGTCCTGGACGATCTTCTACTGGGCCTGGTGGATTGCCTGGGGACCATTTGTAGGTACTTTTATTGCCAGAATATCAAGGGGAAGGACGATTCGGGAATTTGTGATTGGGGTTATTTTTGCACCCTCCATCGTGTCCTTTATATGGTTTTCTATCTTTGGAAGTCTTGGACTTAATTTGGACACAAAGATCATTTTAAAAGCAGTGGAATCAACGGAAACTGTTTTATTTGTGGTTTTACGAGAATATCCTCTAGGTAGCTTGTTTTCAGTAATTGCAATCTGTCTGCTGGCAACGTTTTCGATTACCTCGGCAAATTCAGGAATTTTTGCGCTGTCCATGTTTTCTTGTAATGGAGAGATGAATCCTGGAAATGGGAAAAAGATTCTGTGGGGAGCACTTCTGGCACTTTTGACATTGGTATTACTCAAGTCAGGGGGACTGGATTCCTTAAAGAATTGTTCCATTGTTGCGGCATTTCCTTTGGCAATTATCATGTTACTATCCTGTGTGTGCTTGTTAAAGGCATTGAGGTCGGAGGATACAAAAGAAAAGTAAGAAGTAAGCACACGGAATTACAATCAGAAGGAAAGTGGAGAAACGTATGGATTTTAAACAACTAGAAGCATTTGTACAAATTTCCAAACTGCAGAGTTTTTCGAAAGCATCGGAGGCTTTATTTTTAACTCAGCCCACATTGAGCAATCAGATCAATATACTGGAAAAAGAGATTGGGACGCAGTTGTTAGTTCGTTCTACGAAAAAGATCTATCCAACAAAGGCAGGAGTAAAATTTTACGAACATGCTCAGAACATGCTGGCATTGCGAGATCAGTCTTTGTTTGAAATGGGTAAATTCACGAAAGAATGTGCGGGAGAAATTAATATTCTTGCATCTAGTGTTCCGGCCCAATATTTACTGCCACAGTTGATTTCTGATTTCAATAAAGAATATACAAACATTGTCTTTCGATTATACCAGAGAGATAGTGGAGTGGTTTTTGAAGAGTTAAGCCAATATCAGTATGATATTGGCTTTGTTGGCACGGAAACAGAAAGCAGTCGCTATAAATTGACTGCTTTCTGTAAAGATCAGCTAGTATTAGTACTTCCCAAAAGTATGAGATACACGGGATGCCGTAACGCTTCGGATATTGTATCTTTTATCAGCAATAAGAACTTTATTATGCGTGAGCTAGGATCTGGTACCAGGGCAAAGATGCAATTGTTTCTCAATCAAAACAAAATGTATGAAAAAGATATGAAAATTGTTGCTTACTTTAGCAGCACACAGGGTATTGTGGAAGCGGTATCAAAAGGTTTGGGTATTTCATTTGTATCAAAAGCAGCAGCTTCGATTTATAAGCGTTTGAATTTAGTAAATATGGTGGAAATTGAATCGGAAGAATTGAGTCGAGATATCTTTTACGTATTAAAGAAAGATATGATCTTAACACCAGCACAGGAATTATTTATAAATTATGCAAAGAATTATTATAAAAGATAAAATCTTAATTTGATTTGCCTTCCATCTATAGTATAATGTTCTGTTAGAGGCATAAAATACATTGAGAGGTGGACAGATGCTATTTAATTCGTATGAGATAAATAACATGATCACATATTCCAAATCCAATCTAAGCGAGATTGTAGTAACTTATGTGAAAAACAAGATTCTTACGGGAGAATTGAAAAGTGGGGACCGTTTGGTTGAAACAGACATGTCCGAAGAACTTCAGATAAGCAGAGCACCAATACGGGAGGCGTTAAGAGAACTTCATATGAGAGGGTTTCTTTTGTTTTCACCGAAAAAGGGAAGTCAGATTCTAAATCTGGATATGAAAGATATTGCAGAGATTTTTTCCATTCGAATTCCTTTGGAAATGCAGGTACTTACCATTATATTTGAGAAGGAACTCTTAGATGAGAAAGACCTGGAATATCTGGAAGCTCTGAATAAGAAAATGATATCGTTAGACGAAGATACTATTTCAGATGAGAAAGAGAAAAAATTTATTTTTAATACTTATGATCTTGCATTTCATGAATTTTTCTGGAAGAAATCAGAAAGCTTTCGAAGAGCCGATATTTTACAAAACCAGTACTTTCAATTACTGGCTGCTATGAATAAGGATGCTTCCACCTTAGGTTCTGCTGAGGAAAAATACGAAGAGCATCAGAAGATTGTTGATGCCTGCCGCAGTGGTTCTCTAAATCAGGCACTATCTACATTTCAAAAGCATATGGATTCTTATTTAAACGCAGTTCAAATGCTTTAGGATGTAATGATACAGTTAACAAAACTAAGTATTTAAATCAGGCTGGTAAATGAGGGGAAGGTTCCGTCATTTACCAGCTTCTTTGGTCTTCTAAGGCCTTTTTTTAATTGGTTTTATCTTTTTTTTCATCCGGGTCATAGATTTCTTCTGAAAATTCGGTTAGGATACGACGATGCCCTGGTGTACCTTGCAAATATGAATTCTGCTTAATTAGCTTTCGCTTGTTTGCTGCTTTTACAAATCCATAACAAACTGTGAAGAAGATGACGAGAGCAATCCCTGCAAGAAATCCCAGTGTCTGCCCCTTTAAAAAGGGCATGCTGAACATGGCAATGATAAGTCCTGCTAAGGTAAACACAGAACTATACGGAAATCCGCAAAGCCGACAGTTTCCTTTTGGTTTCCCGTTCTTTTTCCGAAAACGGATGTGGGTGAACATGAGAATAATATAAGTGAAAAGCAGTGCAAATCCACCGGAGCTGATCAAAAACAAATAAACTTCGGGGAATAATAATCCCACATAGAGAAACAGCAACATGGAGAGACCGGAAAATAAGATCCCCCGGTAAGGAACGTCAGTTTTATCTCTTAAAAAGGTTGGTCCGAGTCCCTCCTCCACAAGAGACCGAAGCATTCTTCCGATTCCAAACATGGCAGCTAACATCGTTGATAAGATTGCGCTGATTAAGATTATGGTCATGGCAGTACCAGCCCAGGTCATTTGATAGCGGTTTAAGGCTGTAACCATGGGGCTGACTTCCTCACTTAAAGATCCTGTGGGTATCAGCAGCAAAAGTACGGAAATACAGAGAATATATAGTGTCACAAGCCAGAATACGGTTAGATGAATGGCGCGGGGCACATCCTTTTGCTTGTTCTCTGTTTCACTGGCGGCTAGTCCAATGATTTCAAAACCAGCATAGGTGAATAGAACGATTAGCATGCTTCCTGCCAGGCTTTTCAAACCGCCGGGGAGAAAGGGCTCTGAGCGCAGGATACTTGTTCCCAACGGGCGAACGCCTGGTAATATTCCAAACACGATGAGACATCCTAATAAGATAAATCCGATGATCGCTATGATCTTAATGGCAGATAGAATGCTTTCCAAATGGCTTAGCTGTTTTGCACCTAATAGGTTTAATAACGTCACCCCTACAATGAGAACGGTACCCAGGATAGGAATTGAGATGCCAGGAAACCAAGTTCGAAACAATAAAGAAACAGCAGTAGCCTCACTGGACATGGAAATGACCATTCCGGTCCAATACACCCAGCCAACCACAAAGCCCGTCCCTTTATTGATGTACTGAGAGGCAAATGTGCGAAAGGATGCGGAATCAGGATTTGATACTGTCATTTCTGAAAGTGCAAATAAAATGAAATAAACCATGACTGCGCAAATCAGATAAGAGAGTATTATTGCTGGTCCGGCGGCTTGTATGGCAACCGATGAACCTAAGAAAAAAGAACCACCGATTACGGTTCCTAGAGCCATCATTGTTAAGCGGCTCGCGCTAAGACCTTTTGTTTTATGTTTCATTAGGATTTCTCCCTTTCGTTTTCTACTTATTATTTCTGATAAAAGAGAAGTTATACGAAACATACTCTATTCCATGCTTTTATAGCATTTTAAAATAAAAAATTAAAAAGATTGCAGTACGTTGTAATAACAACAGACATGATTCCTTTATAATGTTATCCTGTACAAGGAATGAGGGCAAGGCAAGTGCCTAAGGAACCTCTTCCATATGAAACTCAACAAAATGTTGAAGAGTATTTGCACCAAATTAAAAAGGTGCTGTGCATAATAATTTACTTTAGGAGGTAATGAATATGAGCATGTTTTGTTATCAGTGCCAGGAGACGGCAAAGAACACGGGTTGTACAGTTATGGGTGTATGTGGTAAGACAGAAGAGGTAGCTAATCTTCAAGATCTTCTTATTTATGCGGTAAAAGGTATTTCTGAAATTGTAGTTAAGACAAATACTAGCGTTGCTGACATTGCTAAGATCAACCATGAAGTGATTAAGAGCCTTTTTATCACAATCACAAACGCAAACTTTGATGCAGATGCCATTGAAGTTCAGATCGTAAACGTACTTGGATTAAGAGATCAGTTGGCAAAAGATGCTGGCTATCAGGGAAATAATGATGCAGCAACTTTCACTGTAAGCTCAAGAGAGTCTATGCTTGTAAAGGCTGCTAGTGTTGGTGTTCTTGCAACTGAAAACGAAGATGTTCGTTCTTTAAGAGAACTGATCATCTACGGTGTTAAGGGAATGGCAGCTTATGTAGATCATGCCCTGAACCTTGGAAAAGAAAATGACGATATCTATGCATTTACCTACGAAGCTCTTGCAGCAACTTTGAATGATTCTCTGTCAGCAGATGATCTGGTTGCATTAACCTTAAAGACAGGTGAGCTTGGCGTAAGTGCTATGGCGCTTCTTGATGAAGCTAATACATCCCGTTACGGAAATCCAGAGATCACAACTGTTAATATCGGCGTTAAGAAGAACCCAGCTATCCTTATCTCTGGTCATGACTTAACTGATATGGAACAGCTTTTAGAGCAGACTAAGGGAACAGGCGTTGATGTTTATACACACGGCGAGATGCTTCCAGCTCACTACTATCCAGCATTCAAGAAATATGATAACTTCGCAGGAAACTACGGAAATGCTTGGTGGAAACAGGTGACTGAATTTGAATCCTTCCGTGGACCAATCCTGTTTACAACGAACTGTATCGTTCCTCCTAAGAATCCAGAAGTTGCTGGAAGAATCTACACCACAGGGGCTACAGGTTTCCCAGGTTGCAAGCACATCGTAGCGGACGAGAGTGGTAAGAAGGATTTCTCTGAAATCATCGCTCTTGCTAAGACTCTTTCAAGCCCAGATGAGATCGAGACAGGTACTATCGTAGGTGGATTTGCTCACAATCAGGTATTCGCACTTGCTGATAAGGTTGTTGACGCTGTTAAATCCGGCGCAATCAAGAAATTCTTTGTAATGGCAGGTTGTGATGGAAGAATGAAATCCAGAGACTACTATACAGAGTTTGCTGATAAGCTTCCAAAAGATACTGTTATTTTAACTGCTGGTTGTGCAAAATACAGATACAACAAGCTTGAGCTTGGCGATATCGGCGGTATTCCAAGAGTATTAGATGCAGGACAGTGTAATGACTCCTATTCTCTTGCACTGATCGCACTTAAGTTAAAAGAAGTATTCGAGCTTAATGATATTAACGAACTTCCAATCGCTTACAATATCGCTTGGTATGAGCAGAAGGCTGTAATCGTGCTTCTTGCACTTCTTCACTTAGGTGTAAAGAACATTCACTTAGGCCCAACAATACCAGGATTCTTATCCCCTAATGTTGTTAATGTTCTTGTAGATACCTTTGGTATTGCTGGAATCGGAAGCGTGGATGAAGATATGGAATTATTCATGAACGCATAATTATTTCAATATTAGCAGGTCATAGACGTTGCACAGGCAATGTCCCTGACCTGTTTTTTTGATAGTAAATGAGGTAAGTGCTGGCTTACAATAACTTTTAAACAATTTTAGTTAGTGGAGGTAATCATGAAAAAAGTAAATGTATTTTATGACAAGCTGTATTACGGCTTCCCCGTCATTCTTGTAAGTTATTATGATACGGACGGCACACCCAATGTGACTACCGTGTCCTCATCCTATACCTTAAGGGATATGATGGCATTGGGATTTAGCACAAAGGGTTACGCTCTGAACCGGATTAAAGAAGTATCTGATTTTGTAGTCAATATTGCAGACAGCAGCCAAATTGAGGCGATTAATTTCTGCGGAAAGAATACAGGAGCGGAATGTAGGAAGTTTGACAGCATTAACCTGACTCCAGTACCGTCTAAAGTGATCAGTGCTCCAATCATCGAAGAATGCCCGATCTCTATTGAATGCAGGCTGACCGATGTGTTTGAAAGTCAGAACCATTATGGGATTACCAACATTTTGGCGAAGATTAAAGGCCGTCTTGTGGCAGAGTCTTACTTAAGTGAATCCGGACGTCTGAATCCAAATGCATTTGATGAGGTACTCTACATTGGAGACGGAGGCAGCAAGGGCTTTCGTTTCATGAAATAAAAAAAGAAAACGTACCGAGGGCTTGTGTTGTATGAACCACCCTTGGTACGTTTTTTATCTAAGATTCCTTATAAATCATTCCTTGCTTTTTGAACAATCTGAGCACCCACAGCCGCACCCAGACTCTCCACGTTTGAGTTTCCGAATACCTTTTATAACGATAAAACCAGCATAAGCTGCAATGAGAGCAAAAATAATGATGGTAGCTAGCATTTCAAACACCTCCATTCTTAAATAGAAAATACGTGCCATTATATTAGTATGTAATCTTTGACTTTTCGTCAGTTAAAGTATATTTCTTATTATAATACCGTCTTCCGCCCCAGTAAAGTAGGCACCAATAAGTTACTAAGTTACTTAATTGATACCACCAAGATACATAGTAATTGGTAAAACAAGCATAATAATTGTGGTAGTATCTTTTTGGTAACCACACCACTAAATTGTGCCTACTTGCGTATTTTTGTTGGAGTGTTATAATAAAATTATCCAATAGATGGCAGACGTAAACAAAGTGACCATCCATTTGTCAAATATTTATCAAAAAGGAGATTATAACTATGAGTAAAGTTCTATATATCAAAGCAAATTCAAAACCAGATGGAGTTTCAAGAACATTTCAGATATCAGACTCATTTGTGGAGCAGTATAAGAAACATCACCCAGAAGATAATGTGGTAGTTCTCGATTTATATAAACTTGGGATTCATTTTCTAGAGGGAGAGGATCTTGAATATCATAATCCAGCACCTGGTGTAGGAAAGGATCATCCAGTTTTAAAATATGCTTATCAGTTTTTAGAGGCAGACAAATACGTATTTGCAGAGCCTTTATGGAATCTGAGCATCCCAGCTATCTTAAAAGCTTACATTGATTATATCTGCGTCTCCGGTATCACCTTTCATTATACGGCTGAGGGTCCTGCTGGCCTTTGCAATGGTAAAAAGGCAATTAACATTACCACCAGAGGTGGAAATTACAGCTCTGCCATAGCAAAAGAGTATGAATTGGGAGATAAATATCTGAGAACTATCTTAGGCTTTATGGGAGTCCTTGACTTTACTACCATAGCTGCCGAGCAGCTTGATGTGGTAGGAGTCGATGTAGAGGAAATAGTAGCAAAAGAAATTGAAGAAGCTAAGAAAATTGCAGAGACCTTCTAAATAAAGAATTAAAAAAAGCGGCGGTTCCTTTTGAGAACCGCCGTTCATTCTTTTAGTAATGGATGACTTGATCTGCTTCTTTGATTTTTTGAATAATAGGCTGAGCCTCCTCGCTTTGGAAAAAGCGTAAGGTAGTCTCCGGTAGAAAGTTGCTTAAATGAGAGAAATCCCCTTCTTTAATCAGCGTTCGAACGGTTGATGCACTGATTGGGGCGCCAGCAGCTTCCTTTCTGGGAATGATAATGCATTCAATTCCTGCTTGAGGCAGCCTTTCCTTCATAATATCATTATAAAGGGCTGTGACCAGACTTGTAGGCTCTTCTCCAACGTATCTTCTGTTAATACCAAGAGACTCTGAAATCTTAATGAAGATACCCAGATCCAAAAGTGCATGGCTTTCAATGACTGCATTATCATCCTTTTGAAAATAACTTGGGAAGGTGGCGTTGCTAATGATATAAGGGCCGCTATCATGATAGCAGATATTGGTGAGATGAGAGGTACCTTCTAGGATCAGACGTTTTCTTACTGAGAATGGGATCAAGCTTACATCCTCGCTGACAATAAATAAGTGAACCATATCATTTTCAGTCGCTGCCTTTTCAACAAGGGTAAGATGTCCCAGAGTAAAAGGGTTGGCATTCATTACAATGGCAGCAACGTTATCTCCTTCTTTTTTATTGGTACCAAGACGGTCGATATAATCTTTAAAGCCACTTCTCTTATTTTCCATAAAAACAACTTTGCCTTCAATCCTTACGATCTCATAAAAACCTAAATCAGAGAAAAATCTGGCGGCAGATGATTTTGTATATAGGAAAATGTGAGAGTTGCCCTGAGAAAACTGCACCTCAGTGAGATGGGACATCACCTGGTTCATCAGACCTTCCCCCTGATGCTCACTGCTTACAGCAAGACATCTTAAAGTATTGCCATAGCAACTTCCTGTAGCCACAACATTAAAATCTTCGTCAAACATAGCGCATGTATAATCCAGATTCTTATCTCTTCGTATTCCTTCACCTAAGAGAAGCTGATCAATGAGCTGGTTGCTCCTTTTATCATTTGAAGAAACTTTAGATATAGAATAATCACTCATAATTTACTCCTTTGCGTTATAACCTGTAAACACATCATATAGAATTGGTACGTATGATAGCTTCCCGACCAAATATCAGGAAAACGGCTCCATTAAAAAAGGCGCCGTAATTAGGTTTTATTTTCTTATAAATAATTGTATCCTTTCCTATTAAAAATGTAAATAGCTCAGGAGGTGATTTTTACATTTTTTCATCTATTTAGGATCATAATGTTAGTAGGTGCGATTTTTTGTCAATAAGGTACTAAAAAAGCCATCAAATTGTTCGTTTGATTTTCATAGTTACTTTTTTGATACTGTGTGTCAAAATAGTGCCTACTGGATAAAACAATGTAAATGTTATAATATGAACTATAGAGACAGAGAAAAGGATACTGTCTAGAAAAGGCAATCAGTAAAAAGTAACAGCCTGGACTTTAGGCATCCATAATATAAATAAAAAGATAGGAGTGTGGTTTCATGATAACAGCCATTAGAGACGAGAAGAACAGATACAGAAATCTGCAAAACGGCCAATGGGTCGAAAGCAGGAATGATACTTATATTACAATAAAATCGCCAATAGACGATACTGTCTTAGGAATGGTACCAGCCATGTCAAAGGAAGAGGTGGATATGGCCATTGAGACAGCGAAAAAAGCGCAAAAGCAATGGAGAAATGTAACCACAGATGAAAAAGCAGAGATCTTATACCGGGCAGCAGATATCCTGCTAAAGTATAAAGAAGAACTGGCAGAATTAATGGTCCGCGAGATCTCAAAGGATAGAAAAAGCTGTTATTCCGAGGTGGAAAGAACGGCTGACTTTATCCGGTTCACTGCAGATACTGGAAAGAACATCTCTGGTGAAAGCATTCCAGGAGACAGCTTCCCAGGCGGAAAAAACAATAAAGTATCCATCGTAAGAAGAGAGCCCTTAGGAGTTGTCTTAGCAATATCTCCATTTAACTATCCAGTAAATCTTGCAGCTTCCAAAATTGCGCCAGGCTTAATGGCTGGTAACTCTATTGTTTTAAAGCCTGCTTCTCAGGGTTGCCTGTGCGGTCTGTATCTGGCCAGAGCGTTTCAAGAGGCTGGAGTTCCCGCTGGAGTATTAAATACTGTGACTGGAAAAGGCAGTGAGATTGGAGATTATATCACCACTCATAAGGGAATTGATTTTATTAACTTTACTGGAAGTACTGAGGTGGGCGCCCATATCTCCAGTATAACCAGTATGGTACCGTTGTTAATGGAACTTGGAGGAAAGGATGCGGCTATCGTATTAGAGGATGCAGATCTGGAACTGACAGCTAGTAATATCGTTGCAGGCGGCTATTCTTATTCCGGACAGAGATGTACCGCAGTAAAGAGAATCCTTGTGGTAGAAGAGGTAGCTGACCAGTTAATTGAAAAAATCCTACCTAAACTAGAAAAGCTTACGATGGGAAATCCCTTGGATAGGGATGTAGATATCGTTCCCCTGATCAGTACCAACGCAGCAGATTTTGTCTGCGAGCTAATTGCTGATGCCAAGGAAAAGGGCGCCAAGTTATTGTTTGGTGGTAATAGAGAAGGTAATCTTATTCAGCCAACCTTGTTTGACAATGTAACAACTGATATGCGTTTGGCATGGGAAGAGCCATTTGGCCCTGTTCTCCCTATTATCAGAGTCAAAGACAAAGATGAGGCCATAAAGCTGGCCAATGAGTCAGAATATGGCTTACAATCCGCAGTCTTTACCCAGAATATCAACAATGCCTTTTATGTAGCAAATAAGCTGGAGGTAGGTACGGTTCAGGTCAACAACAAAACAGAGAGAGGACCAGACCATTTTCCATTCCTGGGAGTAAAAGCTTCCGGTATTGGAACTCAGGGAATCCGCTACTCCATCGAGTCCATGTCAAGGCCAAAAGTAACTGTCATCAATCTATCAAATAATTAAATTCAATTATAATACAGCAAATTAAAAGCCTCACGATTCTTAGGACCGTTAATCGGTCCCAAGGATCCTGGGGCTTTTAAATTTGCGCGATACGTTCTTCCTGATCAGATTCTGTATCAAGTTCTGCATTTAGGTACTGGCTGCCAAACGTATGCATCAGCTCAAGAATTGGAATAATCTTTTCCCCTAAGCCTGTTAAGCTGTATTCTACCCTGGAGGGGACCACGGGATAGACCTTGCGACTCACCAATTTATCCTCTTCCAGACTGCGTAGTTGAGAGGTGAGCATCTTTTGGGTAATCTGGGGAAGTCGTTTCTTTATCTCACTAAAACGTAAGGTGTTGCTGCTTAAGTACCAGAGAATCAGGATTTTCCACTTACCAGAAACCAAGTCCTGTACCATAGCCATGGGGCAGACATTGTATTTTAAGCATTGATTTTTCATATAACATTCTTCATGCATGGGTTTGCTGCAGATCACATTTGTAGACAAGAAAGCACCTCTTTTCAGTATAGAAAGTATATCAGGTATCCAAATCACTCATTTCATTATACCATTCTCAGTGAAAATGTAAATATCAGCTTTATTATTTCAAAGAAGCTTTGATTCTATGGGTCAAGTCATTGACATATAATAGCATATACTTTTTGGCTTTGCGGCAAACGGTATGGACAGGAATGGAAGGAGAAAAAGAATGATTGTATCATGGCTGACCACCAATCAGTGCAATTTAAAATGCAGGCATTGCTATCAGGATGCGGGAAGCAAATCTGCAAAAGAGCTGACCACAGAAGAAGCAAAGAAAATGATCGAGGAAATAAAATCTGCTGGTTTTAAGATTATGATATTTAGTGGAGGAGAGCCGCTGATGCGCCCTGACATCTATGAGCTGGTATCCTATGCCTCTTTACAGGGACTGCGTCCTGTTTTTGGCACCAATGGAACTCTGATTACGGAAGAGACAGCAAAAAAGCTAAAGAGTTGGGGTGCAAAAGCAATGGGAATCAGCATTGATAGCTTAGAGGAGGAAAAACACAATTATTTTAGAGGAAAAGAGGACGCATTTCAACTGACCATGGAAGGCATAGAAAACTGCAAAAAGGCAGATCTGCCCTTTCAGATACATACCACCGTTATGGATTGGAATCAGAATGAAGTATGTGACATTATTGATTTTAGTGTAAAGGTAGGAGCCATTGCCTGTTACCTATTCTTCCTTATCCCTGTTGGCAGAGGTAAATTCCTGGAAGAAACAGCGCTTGAGGTAGTAGAATATGAAAAGCTCTTAATGACCATTATGGAAAAACAAAAACAAGTGCCTATTGATATCAAACCTACCTGCGCCCCCCAGTTTATTCGTGTTGCCAATCAAATGGACGTAAAAACCAGGTTCCAAAGAGGTTGCCTTGCTGGATTATCCTATTGCATTATAGACCCTTTGGGAAATGTAAGGCCCTGCGCCTACATGACGGAGGAGGCGGGGAATGTGCGAGAGGAACCCTTTGATGAGATATGGAAGAACAGCCATCTCTTAAACCATCTGAGGACACAGCATTACAAAGGGACATGTTGTGGCTGCACCTATGAAAAAGAATGCGGTGGATGTCGGGCAAGAGCAGGATATTACCACGAAGGTGATTATATGGCAGAGGACAGCTACTGTGCCTATGGGAAACAATTGGAGACAGGAGGGACTTTGGCGTGAAACTAAAATCCATCATAATACCATTTGTTCTGTTACTGCTTGCAATGCTTTTGTCTGGCTGCAATCCCAAGACAGAAGAACCAGCTCCTACCTTAGAAGGTTACCGGTTTGCCGATGCGCTGGGACAGGAAATCACGGTTAAGAACCCAAAGAAGGTGGTGGCTCTTATGGGAAGCTTTGCGGAAACCTGGCTGAATGCAGGGGGAGAATTGACGGCAGTTACTGATGATGCCTTTGACGAAAGAGGGCTTGCCCTTTCAAAGGATATGGTAACCGTTGGGACATATAACAGTCCCAACGTGGAAAAAATCATAGGGTGTTCGCCGGATTTGGTGATCCTGTCTTCGGAAACAAGGGAGCATGTAGCAATCAAAGATACCTTAAAACAGGCAGGAATCCCTTCTGCCTACTTTCAGGTAACCTATTTTGAGGACTATCTAAAGATGCTTAAGGTCTGTACAGATATTACAGGACGAGAGGATCTTTATATAAAGAACGGTCTAGAGGTAAAAGAAAAAATTGATTCCATCATATCAAAAAAGAGCAGCTTACCTTCGCCCTCTATTCTCTTTCTCGTTACATACTCCGGTGGAGCAGTCGTAAAGAACTCTGAGTCCATGACTGGTAAGATGCTAAAGGACTTAGGTTGCAATAACATTGCCGATGAGGACAAAAGTCTATTAAAGGAATTTAGCATGGAATCCATCATGAAGGACGACCCGGATTATATTTTTGTGGTGCCCATGGGAAATGATGAAGCGCTGGCAAAAAAGAATCTTAAAGAAACGATAGAAAGCAATTCTGCCTGGAATGGTCTTCAGGCAGTAAAGAATGGTAAGTATATTATCTTACCAAAAGAAAAGTTTCTTTATAAACCAGATGCAAGATGGGGAGAGAGCTATGAATATCTTTCAAAGATTCTTTCAGGGGAAAAATCGTAAAGCTTGGGCTTTTCTACTTTGGGCATCCATAGGGCTACTCATTGGTGTGGGAGCAGGATTGTGTCTGGGAGCCAATCCAATGAAACTATCCTTGTTCTTAAAAACCCTAAATCAAAAGAATTCGGATGATTTTTTATACCGAATTATTATGACGGTACGGTTGCCAAGAGTCCTTGGTGCACTTTTAGCAGGAAGTGGGCTGGCAGTTTCAGGTACCATCATTCAGTCTGTATTAAATAATCCCCTCGCCAGTCCCAACATCATTGGAGTTAATGCGGGAGCTGGATTCTTTGTTTTATTGGCTTCTGCTATGTTTCCACCTTCCACTTACTTGCTACCCATCGCTGCATTTTTCGGTTCCCTACTTGCCTGCATCGTGGTGCTATTAGCAGGAGCTTTGGGCCAGATGTCACAGCTTATGCTGGTATTAATCGGATTTGTGGTAAATAGCATATTCACCGCTGGAATGAATGTGATTATGATTTTGTATCCAGATGCCTATGTGGGCTCAGGCAATTTTTTAGCAGGAGGATTGTCTTCTGTAACTTTAAGGGCCATTGCCTGCCCCTCTTTTTTCATCATTCTTGGTCTAATCCTGGCAATGTTGTGCGCCAAAGGCCTGAATCTTTTAAATCTTGGAGCGGATTATGCCAAGACCCTTGGAATGAATGTGACCGTAAGCCGATGCGCTTTTCTTTTTGTAGCTTCTATTCTAGCTGGTGCAGCCGTTAGCTTTTGTGGATTAATCGGTTTTGTAGGGCTCTTAGTTCCTCATGGCGTTAAATTACTCATTGGCTCAGATAACCGGTTTGTGATTCCTGCAAGTGCTCTCACTGGAGGTTTGTTCGTCATTGTCTGTGACTTACTTGCGAGAGTCATATTTTTGCCTTATGAACTGCCTGTAGGTATTTTCCTATCTTTGATTGGAAGCCCGTGTTTTCTATATTTGATGTTAAAGTACAAACGAAATGGCTTCACAGGATAAGGAAAGGAGATTATGATATGATTCAATTTGAGCACGTAACGTATTCGTACAATAAAACTCCTTTCATTGAGGATATGAATCTATGTTTTGAAGATGGCAAGATAACTGCAGTCATTGGTCCAAACGGCTGTGGAAAGAGCACGGTGATTAAGCTGGCGTCCCGCTTGTTAAAGCCCCATAGCGGAAGGATCTTGTTACATGGGGTGGAAATCAGTTCAATCCGTAGAAAGTCTTTTGCGAGAGAGATCTCCGTGTTGTTGCAAAATGGTCATATACCAGACATGACAGTGGAACAGGCTGTCTTATCCGGAAGATATCCCCACCAGTCATTCTTAAAGCCAGCTACCAAAGAGGATCATCTCATGATTGATCAGGCCATAGATATGGCTGATTGCAAAGTCTTAAGAGAGAAGCGTATGTGTCAACTATCCGGGGGGGAATGTCAAAGGGTTTTTCTTGCTATGATTCTGGCACAGGATACCCATATCATATTTCTAGATGAGCCAACCACATATCTGGATATCAATGTATCTTATGAGATGATGGAATTGATTCGTGACATGAATCAAAAAGTGGGAAAGACTGTGATAATGGTTCTTCATGATATGAATCTGGCATTAAATTATGCGGACAATATCATATTAATGAATAAGGGAAGGATTAAGGGATCTAATCTGGTTACGGATCAGAGACTTCATGAGCGAATTGGAGAAACCTTTGGCGTGAAAATACAAAGCTTCTCGGAGGAAGATGAGTCAAGATTTTATTTTGTTAAGAGATGAAATACTTAGATTGTTTCTCCTGTTTTTGTATGAGAATACCAAATAAATATAATAAAAATAAAGAATTAATAAACGAATAATTAAACTTCTATTGCAATTGCGATAAATATTGCAAATTCTGTTGAAATAGGTTATGATTAACAAAAGAATTAAAGGAGGTAAGCATATGTATAATATTTTAGTTGGCGGTGCAGCAGGACAGGGCATTGACACCACAGTATCGATTCTGGAAAAGCTTTTAAAGCGTTCCGGTTACTATATTTTTACAACCAGAGATTTCATGTCCCGTGTACGCGGTGGCCATAACTTTTCTTTGCTCCGGTTTGGAACAGAGGAAATTACTTCTCATAGTTATATTCTCGATGGAATCATTGCACTGAATGAAGAGACCATAGAATTACATAAGGACAAACTAAATAAGAAAGGTTTTATTTTATGTGATAGCAGTCTAGAATATTCAGATCCGGACTTAAACATTATAAAAATTCCCATGACTCAGATCGCAAAAGAGCTGGGAAATATAAGGGCCTCAGGTAGCGTCGCCGTTGGTGCCGTTTTAAAGTTGTTTGGAGAACCATTTTCCTATGTGGAAGAGGTTATGACCAGTCAGATGAAAGATAAGATTCTTGAAGTGAATGTTAAAGCCGCAGATGCTGGTTATAAAAGCGTGGAATCGTTATTCGAACATCTAGAGGGTGGATTTTCGGACTATATGTTGATTTCAGGAAGTGAAGCCTTAGGACTGGGAGCGGTGGCAGGAGGGCTTAAATTTTATGCTGCTTACCCAATGTCTCCATCCACAGCGGTTCTTGAATATCTAGCATCAGTAGGAAACTCTGCAAAGGTTTTAGTGGAACAGGCAGAGGATGAGATAGCGGCGGTTAACATGGCCCTGGGTGCTTCCTTTGCAGGTGCGAGAGCCATGACAGGGACCAGCGGCGGTGGATTTTGTCTTAAGGTGGAGGCCTTAGGTTTTTCTGGAATTGCAGAGATTCCTCTTGTGGTCGTGGATGTACAAAGGCCAGGTCCTGCAACCGGTCTTCCTACCAGAACAGAACAAAGTGATTTGAAATTCGTTGTCTCTGCTTCCCAGGGAGAATTCCCTCGTATGGTGATTGCTCTAAGAACTCAGGAAGATGCTTTTTACCAAACAGCCAGAGCCTTAAACCTAGCAGAAAAATATCAGATTCCGATCATTCTTTTAAGTGATCAGTATCTTGGTGACACAACCGCCTGTGTGAAGCCTTACGACGTATCAAAGATCTCTATGGTAAATTACGACACAGAAACAGAAGGGGACTACCTTCGTTACAGACTTACGGAGGATGGCATCTCAAAACGTCTGATTCCAGGTAAGACAAAACATCTGGTAGCAGCAGACAGTGATGAGCATGATGAAAGAGGTTGGATCACAGAATCCGCCACTGTTCGAAATCAGATGGTGGAAAAGCGTATGAAGAAATTAGATGGCCTTTGTGATGAACTTTTGGAACCAGAATTTATGGGAGCTGAGAATTGTACCACGCTTCTCCTTGGCTGGGGTTCTCTCTCTGGTCCTTTAAAGGAAGCAGTGCAAACTTTAAATCGGAATGGAGGAAGCTATGGAGCCCTTGTGTTTGGTGATATTTATCCACTTCCTCAAAAACAACTGAAAAAATATACTGAAGGCAGAACATTAATTAATGTAGAGCAAAATGCAACGGGTCAACTAGCTTCCCTCATCCGTGGAGAAACTGGAATTGCATGTCATGATAGCATCTTAAAATACGATGGACGCCAGATCACTGGGGAAGAAATTGTAGCACAGCTTCTGGAAGGAGGTCAAAAGTCATGAGTGAATTTAAAACATATGAAACAGCCTGGTGTCCTGGCTGCGGTAATTTTTCCATATTAAACAGTTTAAAAACGGCCTTAGAAGAGTTAGGAAAAAGTCCCCATGAGGTTCTAATGCTTGGCGGCATCGGACAGGCGGCGAAAACACCTCAATATATCAGTGCCAATAGCTTTTGCGGCCTTCACGGCAGAGCACTTCCAGCAGCAGTGGCAGCTAAAATAGCCAATGAGGACCTTACCGTAATCGTCAATTCCGGAGACGGGGATTCTTATGGGGAGGGTGGAAATCACTTTATTCACAATATAAGAAGAAACGTTAATATCGCCCACTTTGTACATGACAATCAGATTTATGGTCTAACCAAAGGGCAGGCATCTCCAACCACAGCAGAAGGTCATGTGACCGTAGTGCAGACAGAAGGTAATATCAATGCTCCTTTAAATCCTATGCTTTTGGCTTTGGCGTCAGGAGCTGGTTTTGTGGCGAGAGGTTTTAGCGGAGATGCAAAGCAGTTGACTGCCATTATGAAAGCGGCAATCGAATATCCAGGGTACGCCTATGTGGATATCATGCAGCCATGTATCACCTTTAATAAGATAAATACCTTCGCTTATTATAAAAATGCAGTCAAACCTCTTCCAGAGGATTATGATCCGTCAGATAAGCTGGAGGCTATGAGAATTGCAATGGGATTAGATGATAAAATTCCTACTGGAATTATTTATAGAGAGGATAAACCAGATTTCCATAAGAAGCATGTTCTGCTAAAGGACGGAAAACCTCTGCTTGATCAGGAGCGGGATAAGGGTGTCCTTGATAACCTGATCCATAGTTTTATTTAAGAAAAACAGATAAGTATGTGAGCGTAAAACGATCGAAGGTATGTAGATGCATGCCTTCGATTTTTGCGTCTATTCATAAGCCATGGGATATTGTATAATTCCATCCAATTGAAAATAAGATAACATATAAAGCGAAAAAGATCTTTCTGTTAATATCATGGGAGATCCGTAGGGAGGGACGTATGAATTATTTAGGAATCATAACCGGAATTGGAACCTTTCTTATCATAGGGCTGCTGCATCCGGTTGTAATCAAATCGGAGTATTACTTTGGAACGAAGGTATGGCCTTTGTTTCTGGTTTCTGGAATTGTTTTTATTGGTTTGTCTCTTTTTCTCGCTCACATTGCTGCCTCCTGTGTATCCGCGGTAATGGGGTTCTCCCTGCTCTGGAGTATTGGAGAATTATTCGAGCAGGAGAAACGAGTGGAAAAGGGTTGGTTTCCTTCAAATCCAAGAAAAAAGGATAAAAAATGAAAAATCAGATATTTTAGCGATAGAAAATATTATATTTACACATCATATACATATCTGTTCAAAATTATTGAAACAAATTGGATTTGTTGATGGTTTTGCACAAATGTTATACTTTCATCATAAAGGAGGAACCAATGGAGAATCGACTTCCAAACATATTCCTGCTAGTATGCCAGAACAAACGTGAATTCACAGTCCGGGAGCTGGCGCTGCAGATGGCTGTAAGTACCAGGACGATATACAGCGATATAAAAAAATTAAATGAGATGCTAGAGGCTGCCGGGTATCCAGTCATTAATGCAGATAAAGGTAAACTGATCTATGAGGAGCCTTTAATCATTGAATTTGAGGAGCTAATTGGTTCAACCTCTAATTTTGTCTTATCCAACCAGAGATTTCGCAGGCTACGTGTGATAGAATCCATCTTATTATCCGGAGACCATTTTACGGTAGAAGATTTAGTCAAAGAGCTGGACATATCCAGAAATACGCTCCTTGGAGATCTAAAGGAGATAAAGGAGATATTTCGTTTCCACACCATAGGGATGGAGGCCTTACCCTTTAAGGGATACCAAATCACTGGAAATGAGAGAAGTATAAGAAATTTACTCATCCTTACAATCAGCGAAGATCCATTGTTTTTTGAGGATAAATTAGAAAAACGCAATTCCCAGTTCCTTTATTCCTGTGAAGCATTTCTAGATGATGTGGCAAAACGGCTGAATGTAGAATTAAGCGATGTATCGTTTCAGAGAATGTTAGTAACTGTTTGGGTCACCTATGCCAGACTTTCCATCGGAAAATGGTTTCCAGAAGGTCCCAGGGAGCCCCTGACCAGGGAAGAAATCACCTTTGTAGAACGAAAGAAGGAGCTGGAAGAACTCTTTGGCAAAGAGGTACCAGTGGATGACTGCTTTTATCTGGCCAATAAACTAGGAGAAGCTTCCGTAGTTAAATACGAGGAGCTGCTATCTGAAAAATGGCTTCCCTTTCATCTCGTTACAAATGAATTTATTGAAGCAGTAGAAAAGGAATATGGTTTTGAGGCATTTTTAACGGATTCCAAACTTTATGAGGGACTTCTCAATCATCTGCGTCCTGCCTATAAGAGGGCATTGTCTTCGGAATGGGCAGAAAATCCATTGCTTCAATACGTGTTAGATCATTTTTCAAGGCTTAACAAGGCAGTGGAAAAGGGTGCCAAGGTATTAGAGGACAAGCTAAAGGTAACGTTTCATGAGCATGAAATATCTTACTTTACTTTATTTTTCGCCTCTGTCATCGAACGCAATGAGAAACAGGTCCGCAGGACACCCAATGTGATTATTGTATGCAATGCGGGTATTAGTACCTCTGAGATATTAAAGAGCAGGCTTCAATCCATCTTCCATGTAAACATTCTTGGAACCTTTGGTGTAAGGAATGCCGCCCTGTGGCTTAAGGAACACTATCCTGATTTTATCATTTCAACCGTACCATTTAGATTCAGAGATATCCCAGTCATTAAGGTGACTCCATACCTTTCAGACTATGATATCAAAGAAATACAGAATCAATTGTCCTTTCTCACGGCAAGGATTCATATATCAGATGTGATGAATATCATTCACAAATACGTTAAGGTGGAGGAGGATCAACTGCCTCACTTAAAGAACGAATTGAGTATCTATTTGGGAATTACAGAAAAATCACAATTAAAGAAAGGAATATATCAACCTATGTTAAAAGAAATTTTGACCACTGAACTGATTTCAGCGAAATTTGAAGCTACCAGCCGGGATGAAGCCGTAACGGAAAGCGGAAGGCTTCTGGTTCATAAAGGGCTGGCTGAGGAAGCCTATATTCGTGCCATGATAAAGAATGTCGAGGTAAACGGCACTTATATCGTCATTGCACCAGGAATTGCAATGCCTCATGCAAGACCAGAGGAAGGCGCTCTGGATATAGGACTTAGCATTGTAACATTAAAAGAGCCGATTCCATTCGGTCATCCAAAGAACGATCCAGTTAAGATCGTCGTAGGCTTATGTGCCATTGACCATCAGTCCCATCTAAAGGCCCTGACAGAGCTTGCAGATATATTGATGGATGAAAATAAAGTGGAACGCCTGATTATGGCGGAAAATGCAGAACAAATCTTAGATATTATTAAGGAGGAATCATTATGATTAAGATCGTAACAGTATGTGGTGCAGGTGTAGGTAGTTCAATGATGCTTCGTTTGTTCACCCAGCAGATTCTTGATGCTGAAAAAATAGAAGCAACGGTTGATGCTTCGGATATCGGATCAGTTAGTCCGGATTTATATGACATACTAATTACTACTTCAGATTTTGCTGATGTACTCAGAGATTCAAAGGCTCATATTATCCGAATCGACAATATGATGGACAAACAGTATTTAAAAGAACAGCTTCTTGAGGCAATTAACAAGAAGTAATTCACTTAAGGGGGCTTAGGTAAGCCTTAGAAGGGAGATAAAAATGGGAGTATTAATGTATCTGATTAATAATGTTTTCAGCCAGGCCGTATTCATCATTGGAATCGTAGTCATCGTTGGTATGGCGGCTCAGAAGAAAACCTGGGATCAGATTCTTCCAAGCGTAATCAAGACCATGATCGGCTTTACCATGATCAACGTAGGAGGACAGACCCTTGGTATGGCACTTTTGCCTCTCCAGAGTTTGATTTCTAAAATTTTCAATGTGCCTGCCGTATCTGCGGATATCGGAGCGGCTCAAAGCGAAAGTCTTACTGGAATCGGAACTGAGATGGCACTGATTTTTGCTTTAGGATTTCTCGTAAATCTTCTTCTTGCAAGATTTACCCGTTTTAAATACGTTCACTTATCAGCACACGTATCCTTCTTTTACGCAGGTCTAATCGCAGCGTTGCTGAAATTCGGAACTAGTCTTTCCTTTGTTCCGCTGGTTTTAATTGGTTCTGTAATCCTTGGAGTGTATATGACATTTTCTTGTGCATATGTTGCACTGTTTATGAAAGAAGTAAAAGGTGGAGAGGGCTTTACTCTTGCTCATTCCAGCTCTGTTGGAATTCTTATTTCTTCTCTCCTTGGTAAAGCCTTTGGAAACAAGGAAAATGATCTTGAGAATATTAAGGTACCAAAGAAGCTTAACTTTTTAAGAGAAATGACTATTTCACTGACCATTGTAATGACGATTTTGTTCTTTGTATTATGCCTCATAGCCGGGCCAACATGGGTTCGTGAAAATGTAACAAGCGGTCAGGATATCGTAGTATTTAGTATTTTACGAGGAGTATCCTTTGGTATGTGGATCACTGTTATTATTACTGGTGTAAGAATGATGCTTTCTGAAATTATTGCAGCATTCCACGGAATTGCCAACAAAATCATTCCTAATTCCGTACCAGGACTTGATATTCCACTGTTATTCCCTAACTATCCAAATTCCGTAATCGTAGGTTTTCTTACCAGTTTGATTGCAGGCCTGATCGGAATGATGATTCTTGGAATGATGAATTATCCGGTAGTGGTATTCCCGGCACTGATTCCTACCTTTTTCACTGGTGCGATTACAGCTATCTTTGGTAATGCCCACGGAGGACGCAGAGGTGCCATTATCGGTTCCTTTGTAAACGGTCTGATCCTGATTTTCGGACAGGCGCTTCTTCTTCCAATGATCGGAAGCTATGCGCCGATCATGCGTATCTTAAGCGAGACAGATTACTCCTTCTACGGCCCGATTTTAGGTTTGGTGCTTAAATTATTTGGAGGTATGTAATGAAAAATCTTGTGTTTTACCTTACGCTACACTATCCGGATAGAGAAGGTTTCTTCCGAATACTGGAGCTTCTGGATCAGGAAGAAGCCGGATATCTTGAAATAGGCATACCGGTTTCCGATCCCTTTATGGATGGTGACGTAATTAAAGAAATTAATAAGGAAACATTGGCCCGAGATATCACCCCTGAGGATGTGGTAGACACATTAGAAGAAATAAAAAGACGTTTCCGGTTTAAAGTAGTACTCATGACCTACAAAGAAGGCGTGGAGCATTTCCGCCTAAGTGAGGTCTCTAAGGATTTGTATCATGGTTTTCTATGTGTGGATGGTGATTACCCAACAGGAACCTTTCCAAACCAGATCTCTGTAATAAGTAAATCCTATGATGACAGAGCACTTTCAGTAGCCCTTGAGCATAACCAGCTATTTGCCTATGTTGTTTCCGGAGAGGGGAAAACTGGTTCTTTTGAATCTCTCCCGACGGAGTATATTGAGGTGATAAAACGGGTGAAAGGCTTAACTTCTATTCCCGCTTTTGTAGGCTTTGGTATTAAGTCTTCTAAGGATGTGAAAGAAGTGGTGAAAAACGGTGCCGATGGTGCGATTATAGGAACTGAATTTATTAAGCGTTACCAAATGGGTGGTATGGATGCCCTGACTGCTTATATCGAAGAATTGAAAGAAGCAGTATAAGAGAAACGTATCTGTTGTGATTGATTGCAAGGGGAGTGTTATGATATAACAACAGGTTTAGACAAAAAGTCTCCGGAGAGCTGGAAACAGCCGCCCGGAGGCTTTTTTGTAATTAGATTTGACAACTGCCTTAATAAGAATATAAAAGTACCATGTGAGTTAGTGAAAAATAACTTGACAATAAGTGAACGATCATTTATTATAGAACCATAGAGGTGATGACATGAGAAAAAAAGACGACGAAAAAGTGAGAAGCATAAAAGAAGCAGTAATTAAGCTGATCCTGCAGGAGGGCTTTCATGGCACTTCTGTCTCTAAAATCGCTAAGATGGCAGGGGTTTCGCCGGCGACGGTATACATTTACTTTGAGAATAAAGACGTTATGCTTCATGATATCTATATAGAATATTCAGAAGAGATTTATGCATACCTTTTGGACAGCATAGACAGGAAGATGGAAGGGCAGAAGCAGATCGAAATTCTCATACGCAGTTATTACAGCTATATTTTAGATAACAAAGAGATATTTAGTTTTGTGGAACAGTTTTCCAATTGTCCCTCTCTTGGAGGTAAGTGTACCGGAAAACGGGGAATCTGTAATATCTACAGCCTTGTGGAAGAGATGAAAGTACAAAATATCATTAAGGATTACAGAGAAGATAATATTTTGGCGATTATGTTTCAACCGGTTAAGGCAATAGCAGTTGATAACAGAAAAACAAAGGCACAAAAGGAAGAGCTACTGGAAGAGATGATTAATATCATACAGTATGCGATATTGCGATAGTTATAAGGCGGGATTGTTTTGCATTAGGATTTGCAAGAAATCTCGCAAAAAAATATTCTATTATAAATGAATATTCACTTTAGAATACGCACAGAAAGGATAAAACTATGAAAAATTACTTAAATAAACAATTAGGAATTGTATTTCCAGTTTCATATAAGGTTTTATTGCCTAATGTCGTAACTTCGATTCAAATGGAATCTTTGGATGATGCTCTGGCGGAGTATTTGGAGAACGAAGAGGTTGTAAAGATAGCGGTGCCGTTGAAACAGAATTTCGGCAAATCAAAAAAGATAGAAGAAGACTTTTATCGTACTGGAGTTACATTTGAGGTAATAAGTCTTGAAAGAACCGAAAAAGGAGTAAGACTTTCTGTAAAACTTCTGGAGCGAGTTGAAATAAAAGAATTATTGCAAGAAGAAGACGTTATGCTGGCCGCTTATGACATTTCCCCTGGTGTAATGGATTTGGACGAGAAAAGCAAAAAAGAGATGGTAGGATACGTTAAGAAGACCAGTGGCGAGATCAGCTCTAAGTTTACAGGCGGAGAACAGTATCAAAGAATCGTAGAAGGCTTTGAGGATTTAAATTCCTTGATCGTATACTTGTCTCAGTTTCTCCAGATTCCTGCCATTGAGCGGTATGAACTTTTAGAGTTGAAGTCGGAAAAGGAGCGAGGCCTTCGCTTTTTGGATCATCTTCTAAAGAACAAAGAGATGATTCAGTTCCAGATGGAAATCTCAGAAAAATTCTCTGAGCGGACCAATCGTTACTATAGGGAGACAGTATTAAGAGAACAGCTTAAGGCAATTCAAGAAGAGTTAAACGAAGGTAAAGAACAAAGTGGGAAAAAAGACGCGGATTATTTAACCAAAATTGAAGAGGCAGGAATGCCTGAGGAGGTTAAGGAAGCTGCCATTGAGGAATTTAATAAACTGGAAGAACAGGGACCAAATAAGCCAGATTACAATGTAATTAAAAATTATTTAGATCTTTTGGTTCAGCTTCCTTGGAAAAAGGAAGAGGCAAAAGCGGTCAATCTTGAAGAAGCCAGACAGATATTAAATCAGCAACACTATGGTCTTGAAAAGGTGAAAGAGAGAATCATACAACACCTTGCAGTTATGCAGTTAAATAAGAATAAAAAAGGTTCAATCCTATTACTAGTAGGTCCTCCTGGTACAGGAAAGACAAGCCTTGGAAAAAGTATAGCAGAAGCTCTTGGAAGAGAATACGTTAGGCTAAGCCTAGGCGGTGTAAGAGATGAATCAGAGATACGTGGTCACCGCAGAACCTATGTAGGAGCTATGCCAGGTAGAATTATTCAGAGTCTAAAAAAGGCAGGGCATACCAATCCGGTTATGGTTCTTGATGAAGTAGATAAGCTGATGTCTGGCGGATTTCACGGAGATCCTTCCAGTGCATTGTTAGAGGTTCTAGATCCGGAACAAAATTCCACCTTTACAGATCACTATCTGGATCTTCCTTATGACTTATCCGATGTATTCTTTATTGCAACTGCCAATTCTCTAGAGAGCATTCCATTGCCTCTCTTGGACCGTATGGAAGTGATTCCAATCTCTAGCTATACCATAGAAGAAAAGTTCCATATTGGTAAAGACCACCTTCTCTCGGCAGTGTTAGAAGACCATGGTATTCCAAAGGATCAGATTGTATTAGAAGATGTTGTCCTTAAAAAAATCATCAGTGATTATACCATGGAAGCAGGTGTAAGAGGCCTTAAAAAGCAGCTTGCTGCTCTGGCCAGAATTGTAGGCGAGAGAATTGTTTCCAAAAAGAGCGAAGGACCTTTTACCGTTAAGGAAGAGGATCTGGAAGATCTACTTGGAAGAAGAGTTTCCCGCCATGAAAAGGCACAAAATGACAATCCACCTGGAGTGGTAACAGGACTTGCCTATACACCAGTGGGAGGAGAAATTCTCTTTATTGAAGCCACTGATATGCCTGGAAGTGGCAACGTGATCTTAACTGGTAAATTGGGAGATGTTATGAAAGAATCCGCAAGGATATCCCTTAGCCTTTTAAAATCAAGGCTGCCTCTTAACACCTTTAATTTTAAGGAAAAGGATTTACACATTCATGTGCCATCAGGTGCCGTACCAAAAGACGGACCGTCTGCTGGAATTGCACTCTTTACGGCACTAGCATCTTTGGTAACAGGCCATAAGGTGGATTCTAGATTAGCAATGACAGGTGAAACTACCTTGCGTGGAGCAGTACTTCCCATTGGCGGATTAAAGGAAAAGCTTTTAGGAGCTCAGCGGGCAGGTATAAAAAAGGTTCTGATTCCAAAAGATAACTTGGTAGATTTAAAAGATGTACCTGAAGAAATCAAAGAACAGCTAACTATCATACCAGTGGAAACCGTAGAGGATGTGCTAAGAGAAACACTTGGTATTTCCCTTCCAAGACTTGAGCAGGTGTTAATGCAAAAAGAAGGAAGCGGACGTTTTTTAGAAGCATTTGATTCTGGTAAAACAAATTTAAGAAGAGAGGTAATTTAAATGACAGTGACAAAAGAAACTTTAATTGGAGAGATCTTAAGAGAGGATCAGTCTACAGCACCTTACTTTTTTGAAATGGGAATGCACTGTTTAGGATGTCCTTCCTCAACCATGGAAAGTCTGGAAGAGGCTTGTATGGTACATGGCGTTCCAGTAGAACCATTAGTAGAAAAACTCAATAGCCACATGACAAAGTAATGTATTAGAAAAAGAAAAGACTGCATCGGTTCAAAGGAATTTATCTTTGAATCGGTGCAGTCTTATTTTTATTCAGAAGCATGTCCAAAAAGGGCTCCTGCCATACTTTCATAGCCGTAAAGGCCTGATACGTGTCTTAGACCATCTGTAATCTCTAATTTGGTATAATCATTCTTTTCAAGAAAGGCTCCGTCCATATCATTCATATAATAATAGAACATAAGTGAAAGCTTAAAAATCTCCATGTTGGCTGGATCTAATAAATCAAACAGTTTATTTTCTGCATCGTTTATGTTTCCGTCATCAATCATCTTCGTCAGCTCATGATAGAGATTAAGATACGTTTCATCTTTCCATGCATTCTCTTCATTTTTACCAAGTTCTATATTAAAAATCAGCTTTAATAAGGTGCCTACCGCACTATTGGTCATCCTTGTTGCGTAATCATCTGTGAGCATTGGTTTCTCCTTTTCGTTAGAGCATAGCAAATTGTTTTATCAAAAATCAGATATGGTTTACTTTATCATAAGTAGTTATAAAAGTAAAGATTGACAATGAGGGGGAAGGAATAAATAAAAAGCAGGCATCTGCAAGTTTTAAAACATACCTTGCAGACACCTGTTTAATTAAACTTTTTAATATTTGCTGTTTGTATGATTCTTATAATCATCCTCAAAAGTATCTTCTAACTTTGTAGTTGGTTCTGATAACTGAGTATAATCGTTTGATTGAGAATCCATCAGTTTGAATTTTCCTACCAGTGATTTTAAGGTTACTGCCTGAGCAGATAATTCTTCAGAGGTAGCAGCGCTTTCTTCTGATGTTGCAGAGGTAGTCTGTACCACAGCAGAGATCTGATCAATGCCGGTTGTGACCTGCATTACAGCGTCTGCCTGGGCTGTGGAAGCTTCTGCTATCTCAGCAATGCGAACCGCAGAGGTATTTGACTTCTCCACTACCAGTCGAAGAGCATCAGCGGTTTCCCCAGCAATCTTTGTGCCATTTCCAATTGCAGTAATGGCATTTTCAATCAGGGTTGTGGTGTTTTTTGCAGCCTCTGCAGACTTTCCTGCTAAATTACGGACTTCATCTGCAACTACGGCAAAGCCCTTTCCGGCAGAACCGGCTCTTGCTGCCTCTACAGCCGCATTTAGAGCCAGGATGTTGGTCTGGAAAGCGATATCATCAATGGTTCTAATGATCTTACTAATCTCATTGGAGGTGCTGGCGATATCATTCATAGCAGCAATCATATCTTTCATCTTCTGGTTGCCGGCCAATACGCCTTCGCTGGCTTCCTGAGACAGTGTATTGGCCTCTAATGCGTTGGACGCATTTTGGTTAATACGGTCGGAGATATCTGTAATCGTTGCAGATAATTCTTCAATGCTTGATGCCTGTTCCGTAGCACCCTGGCTTAAGGCCTGGGCAGCGTCAGATACCTGGGAAGCACCGGTTGATACTTGTTCAGAGGCATGATCAATCTCTAAGAGAGCATTGCTTAAGGTTAAACGAATGTTGTGCATCGCTTCCAGGATATAACGGTAGGAACCAACGTATTTATCCTCTTTCGTGGTAGTTACCGTGAAATCACCATTGCTCATCGCACCCAAAACGTAGTTAATGTCTTCAATAATTAGCTTTAAGTTATCTGCCATAGAAACGAAATTCTTAGAAAGAATTCCAATCTCATCATTGGATTTGATATCCAACTGTATATCAAGGTTACCGGCAGCAATATTAGAAGCGGCCGTCACAACTCCTTCAATTGGGCGAAGAGTCTTCTTCATAACAAAGGTAACTACACAAATGATAACAGCGGTTGCAAGAACAGCCATAACAAGCATCACAGCCACAATTAAGTATACATCTTTATTTAAATCACTCTTATCCAGACTGCTTGATGCCCACCAGGTCTGTGATTCACAGGTAATGGGGTAGTAATGTCTGGATTCAAAGGTGCCGTCAGCTCTTCTTGTATCAACATGAAATTCCTGCTTTGTTTTCTGAGCCTCCACAATTTTACTGTATTCAGAAGCAGGCAGCATTTCTTCCAGCTTTTTCCCAATATTGTCACTGGACTTGCTGTCAAAAGAGATGATATTACCTTCTGTGTAAATATCTACATACATAGTACGATATTTTGCATCTGTTGTCTTTATCTTGGAGAAATTTGCAAGACTGATATCTGCCAAAACGACTCCAATTACATTGTCCCCTTTCATGATCGGGTAGGCGACTGTACTCATCATGGTTCCTTTGTAATCAAACGGATCAGTAATAAAAGGAGCTTTGGTATCCCTAGCAACTTTATAGTAAGCGTTCTTTGAATACTCACTGTATGCCCCAAGAGATTGAGCTGTTTTATTTTTTGCATTATCTCGATCAATATAAACAGAGTAATCCTTAACAGAAGAATCAAACTGGCCTGGCTCAAAAAAAGCACCGATACCGTAAAGATCAGCACTATTGTTAAGGGCTGCCCATGCAGAATTCATTACATAGGTCTCAATTGCATAATTGGATTCTGTTAGTTGTGCGTTGTAAATATGACTTTGAATTCCTTCCCCATTCCAATCTCCGGCAGCCAATTTGTTACCGCCGTATACATTGTTTAAGTATTCCTGTAATTCTTTTGCAGAGCCTGAAGCGCCACTGACCATGGATTGAACCATAAGGCCATTTTTGCCGGCGATTCCGCTAAATTCCCCGTTAATTGCTTTTGATAATGAGATGCTTGTCTGCATGGCAGAGATTGCGATCAACAGAGTCAAACTCACTGCAAGGATAACGCCCGTTACGATGGACATTTTTGTTGCAAGCTTGAAATCGTTGAAATTCAATTTTTTCTTGTTTTTCATAGTGTTATGCTCCCTTAATTAAATAAATTGGTAAATAAACGAACCTCCCTGCGCAGCGCTATATAGTTTTGTTGGATAAATTTACCATTAATTAGACAAAAAATATACTGCACGAGTTGCAGTAAGATTTTGAGTGAATATAAGAGAATAACCTCCTTTCTTATTTTAATTCAGATTATATCTGCTCAACATGAGTATATTCGACATGAATCGACAAAAAAATAATAGGAAAAATGAAAAAAAGTTACTATAATTATGCGTACTTCATATTAATGTACAAATTGTAACGGTATTTTATTATAAATAAAATGAAAATAAAAAAAATGCCAGGAAAAAGTCCGGGCATTTTTGTAAGGTTAAACTACGTATAGGATTGTCATTTCTTTTAATTTTGTTTCAATCATTTGTCTTAAGAATATCTCACCGTCCGCCTTTAATTCATTTCGGTAGCAGTATCTTCCCCTGCCCCGTCCAGTCATTAGCTCTTTGGAGTAAAGTTGTTCAGATTGAGGGAATGCTTCTGTGTTGATGGCATTATGGACATAGCTATAGGTCATGAAGATGATTTCAATGGGAGCTTGTTTTTTCGCTTTATCAGTTAACTGCATCGAGAGGGTGTCAATAAGCTCTGTATAAAGGGTTTTCCAGTCTTCTGTTAATATGACAGGAGCAATTAATAGCCCAACCTGATAACCGGCATCACACATGCGGTTTAAGGCCGTTAGTCTGGCATTTAAGTTTGAGGTGCCCGGTTCAAAGCGGCTGATAATGGATTGGGGATTTACACTCATTCGAATAATAATTCTGCCCCTGTGATTTAAACCCAAAAGAGGCTCAACCTGGTTGAATTTAGTGGGAAAGGTGAGAGAACCGTATTGACTTTTACTGAAATTTTCAATTGTCCAAGATAGATTTCCAGTTATGGTGTTCTCAAGAACTAAGTCACTGTTACTGCCGATTTCGTAGGTATAATCCTTTTGAGAACGGATTCCATGATCAATGATCTTTTTCAGCATCTGATCTCGGTTTACAAACAGGCGAAGATAAGCACATTTATTATAATTGCATACTAAGTAACAGTAATGACACATGGCGGTACAGCCCGACGATGTATAGGGAACTAGAAAATCAGACACTTTATGATTTGGAACGTAGTTGTGGGTCTTTCGTACCCCAATGACAATAACTTGCTTTAAGGATGGAAAATCTTTATTAGGACGGGTTCTGAGTTCATCAATCTTATTGTGTGTTTCAATAGGGACCCAGGGAACGTCACTGTATTTTTCTTTTAAATGTTGGCCTAGCTCATATTGGAGAGAGTCGGGCTCATAATAAATTTTATCCGGGAACATGGTATACCTCCTGTTTTTCTAAACTTAGTATGTGTGAAAAATAGGAAGTTTCTATGAAAACTTGCACAAAAATTGAAGATAAATATGGACAACATTACATAGCTGATTACGGAGTACTAAATATAGGAAGAGGGGGTGGTACAAAAGTAAATATAAAAAACAGTAGCATAAGTAGCGTGACGGCAAAGAACAAAAGACCATTGTACTTACGGAGCAAGCAGTTTTTTGATAAATAATAACTGAATGCAAAGGCAATAAAAACAGATAGATAGAAAATAAGAATATCAATAACCAGGCTGCTTTTTCCAAGTATGGGGGTGTAGAGGTAAAACATAACAGGTATGAGAAGAGTGCCAATTAACATGCCGGCATAATAGGCCGAGGTCTGGCAAGGATTCGTATCCTTATTCTTTGTGAGCAAACCAAATAGTAACATAGGAAAAAAGATTAGTTTCATATGTTCCCAAACGGATTCATTGACAGGGGAAATAAGTCCCACAATCAAATTTTCGCCTGACCATTCATATACGAAATGAAACAATGTCCCTATAATCCATACGAATAAGATTCCGATAATTACAACGTATTTTTTCATATGTGTTTCCTCCTTCTCATTAAGATGATGCCATGTTTCATAAGTTTATATGTTAGTAAGTCCCTGAAATAAGTTATTGATATCTATCTGACCATAGCCCCATACGTTATTGGGATAAACTTCAGTAGTCGAACGTCTTGCGCCGCGAATAATCAGACGGTTGATATCATTGCCAGTCATAGATGGATAATTTCCTCTTGGGACGGCCCATTCCATAACCATAGCCACAATTCCTGCTGCGTGAGCACTGGCGGCTCCTGTTCCCGTAGCTGTTCCGTAAAGGTTACCTGGGACTGCGCAGGGAAGCTCAAAGCCAGGTGCGGCAATATCAGGCTTCACAAGCCCATTTCTAGCATACCCCCTGCTAGATTCACCTAATATGCTGTCAGTCAGTTGATTATAGGCAGTAACCGTCAGTTGATTGACACCGTTTCCTGGGGAAGTAATAGTAGTATCTGGATTTGGGTTAAGAAAAAAGGTATCATTTGAAATTAAATCCCCACTAGGAAGCCAGCAATGAAAGGAAAAAGGTTCATTTCCAACACTTTGAGCACGAAAATACCAGATACCAGCCGCCGGATTTTGAAAACGGATGAGAATTAGCTGATCACCGGTTTCCTCCTCTAAAACAATATTATTGACCCATACAATACTTTGAGTAAATATGAATTCAAATTTTCTGCATTCGTTGATGGTAGGAAAAACTCTCTGGGTAGATTCCCTGTTAGGTGAAGAGACATCTATGGAGATTCGTTCCGGTGCATAGGGCCATATCTCCATCCACAAAAGAGGCTCATTTTCCCCAATTCTTAATTCAAAATCATTGTATAATGGGGGAGTGGTAGTACTGTTGAAATAATGCCTCCGCTTATTTCCTTCATTACCGGCCGAGACAGTGACTCCGATTCCAGGAAGTTGTACCACATAGGTCAAATAACTGCTTAAGATACCTCGCCCGTCATGCCCCCCTTGATTGCTCCCTAAGGCCACGCATATGACGATTGGACGGCCTATTTTTTGTGATATAAGTTGAAGATACCTTGTACCAAGCAAGATATCTGACTCCTGAAAGCAATAAGCGTTGGGCTTGACAAAAAATAATTCTTTTAAATTTTTCTTAGCCTCTTTAAGTTTTACAATCACAATATCAGATTCTGGAACAATGCCAGAAAAGGTTAGATCCTCATTGGGCTTTCCTGCAATGATGCTCGTAATAGCGGTACCGTGGCCGTTGCTATCCACAGAGGGAACAAGGGAAAGAGGATCTTCAGAGCGTAAAGCCTGATTGATCGTATCCCGGTTGTACTCGCTGCCAAAGGTAAATCCATCAGGCGGGGTACCTGTTTGTATGGTCTGATCCCAAATTGTTTGTATGCGGGTAGTCCCGTCGTTATTTCGGAATGCCTCATGAAGGTAATCGATACCGGTGTCAATAACACCAATCATAACCCCACGGCCGAACAGGCCGAGAAAGGGATTTCGTTGGACCGTTCCAATCCCTGATTTTTCAATGCTGATAGTTGATTCAAGGGTATAGAGGGCAGGAAATGCATTGTATGGCTGGCCTCCTAAACTACAAGGATCCATATCGGTTCTTAGGACATGGACTAAAGAGTTGCGTTCAGTGAGAAAGGTAATATTATCCCCCTTGTCAAAGGCTGGGACAGATATATTGCTTAAGATTATGTCGTAATAATCATTGTCTAGAATTTTGCTCAAGTTCCAGCCTCCTGTCTAATCTGATGAAGCGTATAATATATATTATGCAAGGCAATGACCTTTATGAGCGGTCAGATAGTACAAGAAGGCATCAGATATTTGTAAGACGTTCAAATAAGCTATTTACTTCCAGTTTTCCATATCCCCAAATATTATTGGGATAGACCAGGGAACTATCACGCCTTGCCCCTCTTATAATAAGCCGGCTAGCATCGAATCCGCTCATCAAGGTGTAATTTCCCCTTGTAATTCCCCATTCCATAAGCATAGCCATGGCTCCAGCAGCATGGGCTGCTGCGGCACCAGTCCCAGTCAAAGTTCCGTATATATTTCCAGGCAAAGCACAGGGGATTTGATATCCAGGAGAAGCGATATCTGGTGTAACAAGACCATTTCTGGCATAACCTCTACTTGATTCTAATAGGATGCTTTCATCAAACTGATTGTATGCGGTAACGGTCATCTGACTGACCCCATTTCCAGGAGACGTGATGGTTGTATCTGGGTTTGGGTTAAGAAAAAAAGTTTCATTGGAAATTAGATTTCCTGAGGGCATCCATGCATGAAAGGACAACGGAGAATTATCCAGGCTTTGAATTCGGATTCTCCATACTCCGGAAAGAGCATTCTGGAAGCGAACTAGTATCAGTTGATCACCAGTTTCTTCCTCGAAAATAAAGTTGTTAACCCATAAGACACTGGGAGTAAATATAAAGTCGAACATTCTACAATCACTAATAGCAGGGTAAACCTGCTGTGTGGATTCTCTGTTCGGGGAGGAGATGTCAATTGAGAGACGACCTAAAGCGTAGGGCCAGATTTCCATGGAAAAAAGCTTGTCATTTTCCCCAATTCGTAATTCGAAATCGTTATAAAATGGGGCAGTTGTGGTACTGTTGAAATAATGCCTGCGGCTGCTTCCTTCATTGCCTGCTGAAACAGATAAACCAATTCCAGGGACCCTTGCCAGATAATTCACGTAATTGCTAACGGCACTGCTTCCATCGTGTGAGCCCATACTGCTGCCTAAGGCGATACAGATGACAATAGGGCGGCTTGAGGTTGAAGCGTAAGTCTCCATATAACGTAGTGCCAGTATGATGTCGGATTCCTGATAACAAAGCTTATCTTCCGGTACAAACATGATTTGTTTACTGATTGGCTTTGCCTCTTTAAGCTTTACAACGACTAGTTCTGATTCAGGTACGACTCCTGAAAATGTGTTCTCCTCGTTTGGCCTTCCAGCAATGATACTTGCGATAGAAGTACCATGGCCATTGGTATCCGTAGTTGGGACAATGGTACGAGGATTTTCAGATCTTAATGCGAGATTGATTGTATCCCTGTTGTATTCCGTTCCGAATGTAAAGCCTTGAGGAGGAGGGCCGTCCTGAATGGTCTGATCCCAGATGGAAAGTATTCTTGTGGTATTGTCGTTATGCAAAAAAGCTTGATGGAGATAATCAATCCCTGTATCAATGATACCAATGATAACACCTCTGCCGAAAAGACCAAGAAAAGGATTTCGCTGAACCGTTCCAATTCCTGATTTTTCAATGCTGATTGTAGAGGTAAGAGTATATAAAGTAGGAAAATTATTATAAGGAAAACTCCCGAGAATGCAAGGATCAAATTCTGCAACCGGGACATTTAACAGAGAATGTCTTAAATTAAGCAAGGTTATGTTATCGCCCGAATCATATGTGGGAATCGAGACGTTATTGATAATAAGATCATAATAGTTATTATCTATAATTTTTTCCAAATTTACCCACCAGCCTGATCCAAAAGATGCATTTGTTCTATATTATGCAGACAGGAATTTAATATGAGCGGCAAAAAACTGTTTATCCTTGCTTTTTTATGGAAGGTTTTATAAAGCCTTTCTCAACCCAGTACCGATTGTCGGCAGATAGTATGACCTCTTTCCTTGCAGCCTGCTGGTGTAAAAGTCTGCAAAGGGCAAAGAGTCCCCTGACTTTTAGTCCGTTATGGGGCGGGGATGGATTTTTAAATTTCTTTGCGAATTTAACTGTTTTTCTTGTGATGTCCTTCTGACGTTTGTCAGACAATTGGTTAAAGATAATACCTTCCATCAATCCGATACCCAGTGTGCGAATCTGTGAGACTCCAAGCCATCTAAGGCTGGTAGCAATATCACTTTGTGCCCCTTTTTGAATTGGTCCTACTGCATTTGTAAGAATGACCGCCTTTTTAGAAAACATGCGCTCATCTGGTCGATGTACCATCCAATGGACGCATAAATGATCCAGCAGTGATTTCATTTGCGCCGTGGTCCTCAGTGCATAAACAGGGGATGCAAAGACTAGCAAATCAGATTCCAACAAAGAATTCCAGATCGGTACAACGTGAGCCGCATGAGGACAAAGGTTTTCGTCGTGCAGAAAGCATATCTTACATCCACAGCAGAAATCAGGCAGATCGCTTGGGAGGTAATATTGTGTAATTTCATGGCCTGTACCAAGTGCATTTAAGAAAATCTCTTTGATGCGATAGGTGCAGCCCTTTTGTTCGGTGCCAGTAATTACGGTGATCTTCATTGTACTCCTCCTCATGCTGTGTCATATTAGCAGTATAACACATTGTATTTATAAAATGCAAAGAGGAAGACAGCACTTTTTTATATAAATAGGGTATAAAAAAACAGCAAGTGTTAAAGCAAAAGGTAAAGTTTTGAAAGGTTATTAATGGGATTTCGTAACTGGCTACTTTATAAAAGTGCTCAGGATAGTAAGATTAAACAATTTGGAAATGTTGATAAAACAAGAACACCGGAATTCCCTCTAAATAAGGAAATCCCGGTGTCTTGGCTGTTTATTAGAACTGGAAGTAAAGGGGGTTTAACCCATGGCCTTTCGCGTGTAATGCGAACGCTCATCCCGGCTGAGCTATACTTCTTATTCTGGAGATAGCGAGACTCGAACTCGTGACCTATGCGTTGCGAACGCATCGCTCTCCCATCTGAGCTATATCCCCTTGCCTAGATTATAGCACTAAGATTTTGAAATACAAGTAGAATCTGCACACTCAGGCTGGGAATGTTATGAAAGTTTTGTGTGATTTCTATAATACTATGTTGGTCTGATTGCCTTCCATCCACGTAGCAATGTTATCAAATACGATTTTAGCTCTTGCTTCCATGGACTGAACAGAAGCAAATGCAACATGGGGCGTTACCATGGTATTTTTGCAGTTGAGGAGAGGGTGGCTGGTATCTAGTGGAGGTTCGCTTTCAAATACGTCAATCCCTGCACCAGAAAGATAACCGGAATTTAATGCATCTGCCAACGCCTGAGAATCTACAACAGGGCCTCTAGATGCATTGATTAAGTAAGCGCCCTGTTTCATCTTGCCAATGGTATCCCTATTAATTAGATGTCTTGAGTCCTCATTAAGAGGGCAGTGAAGGCTTACGATATCAGAGCGGGATAGGAGATCTTCTAAAGAAGTGAATTCTATAAATGAAGGCTCTGTTCCTGTTATATGCCGTTTGTTTCCCAAAATGTGACAGCCAAATACGTTTAAAAGATCCGCAGTTCTTGTTCCAATGGCCCCCATGCCTATTATTCCCACGGTTTTTCCCATGATTTCGCTTCCCACCAGACCATCTTTCGTTTTTCCTTCCCGGCAACGTGCTTCTACCTGAGGAATATTTCTAAGGAGAGAGAGCATCATGCAGATGGTCAATTCTGCTACGGCTTGAGTGGAGTATCCGGCGGCATTGCTTACCTGGATTCCTTTTGATTTTGCAGCCGAGAGGTCTACGTGGTCGACTCCCGTAAAAGCCACATCAATGAATTTAAGGTTTTTACAGGAGGATATTACTTCTCCGGTAAGAGGCATATTGGCGATTATAATGATATCTGCTTCTTTGGCACGTTCTATCTGAACCTGTGGATTCGTGTCTTTTTCGTAGGCAGTAAAGCTATGTCCTGCTTCCATAAGAGGTTTGGCATAATCCATTAACAGGTTGTTTGGAATTCCAAGTGATTCTAACAATACGATATTCATAAGCATAACTCCCATCTTTTTATAATTTAGAAACCAAAGAAATAAAGGCTCTGCATATTTGATTATACCACCGGGGCAATGAATTAAAAAGAGGAGAGGGGTTACTTTGGTGATGTTTGCGGGTTTTCCTTTGAGTACATAATGCATTCATCAATCCATGCGATATAATTTTCCTCCCTCATAATTGCACCTCGAAGTACTAAAAAGTCACCGAACCGATCAGACGAGGCAGAGGGAACTTCTAGGTACTGCTCAAATATCTTTTTTAAGGTATTGAGACGATTTACGTGCTGGAGACGCTGGTTTTCAAGAAGATGGATTCTGCTGCCGACCTCTAAATTGTTTGAGAAGTACATGCGAAGACGGAAAATATCTTTTGGTGTTCTTTGTAAATTTTCATCTTTGAGAATCCACTGGGTGAAATCTTTTATTCCTTTATCGGTAATGGTATATCGTTTGGCTTCTAGTATGTCTCCGCTAATTTCAATGTTAAAAACCACATGTCCTTCTGATGTTAGCTTTTTTAGTTCTGGGTAGATCTGGCTATGATTTGCATACCAAAATTCAGCCAGTTCATAACTAAATTCTTTTGCAATCTCATAGCCGGTCATCGGTCGTTTGATTAAAAGTCCTAAAATGGCATACTTTAAAGCTCGCATAGTCTCAATCCTTTTCATATGTAAATGTTAAATAAATAACTAGATGGAATGTTCGTTGCATTCCCATTCTTTTTTATCAACTATATCATATTTGCATGACATGTCAATGAATCATCTCAATTTGGAATAGACAAAAATAGACAACTAAACATGTATACATTGACATGATTCGTGGTTTGTGTTATAAATATTGTTATAAAAATAACAATGTAGGAGGGGTATCAAATGAACTTTACAAAAAAGCGTTGGACCATTTTAATTGCAAGTTGTTTTATCAATCTTTGCATCGGCTCCCTGTACGCCTGGAGTGTATTGGCAGGCCCAATGGCAGAATATCTAAGTCAGTTAAACGGGGTGAAATTAACTGCAAGAGATTTGTCCATAGTTTTCGTTATCGCCAACGCAGTTGGACCGATTACAATGATTGCTGGGGGTAAGGTCAATGATACATTTGGACCAAAGCTGGTAGTATTTATCGGAGGCTTGATGTTTGGCGGCGGTATGTTTTTATCTGGCTTTGCACACAGCGTAGGCTTCCTGATTTTCACCTACTCTCTGTTGCTTGGTCTGGGATTAGGAATGGTATATGGTACAACCATCAGTACTTCCATTAAGTTTTTCCCAGATAAAAGAGGTCTTGTAGGTGGTTTGACAACTGCAACCTTTGGAATTAGCTCTGTGATTATACCTCCAGTTGCCTCTGCTATTATGGCAACTACCGGACCAACAGCAGCATTTAAAATTATTGGTGTTGTATTTGCTGTTATCGTTTGCGGAAGTGCATTCTTTATTGAAAAATGTCCTGCTGATTTTGTTCCAGATGGCTGGACACCTCCAGTTCCTACTGGAAAGGCAAAAGCTGCTGTGAACATGGATTGGAAAGGTATGCTTTCAACACCAATCTTTTATATTATGATCGTAATATTAACATGCGGTGCATTTGCAGCATTAATGTTTATCCCTTTGGCATCCCCAATTGCTCAGAAGATGATTGGTATGTCAGCACCTGCTGCAACCGCTGCTGTATCTACACTTGCGTTGTTTAATGTATTGGGAAGAGTGCTTGCAGGTACGATTTCTGATAAAATCGGCCGTATCAATACGTTGACACTTGCCTATATATTATCAATTTTTGCTCTTATATTGATGTATATTTCAGGGGAAGGCACGGTCACCACATTTTATATCGCCATTTGTATTATCGGAATTAGTTTTGGTTCTTTTATGGGCGTATTCCCAGGCTTCACGGCTGACCAGTTTGGTCCAAAGAATAATAGTGTAAACTATGGTATCATGTTTATTGGTTTTGCAGTAGCAGGTACGATTGGTCCAATTATTTTAAACTTAATATTCGATGCCAGTGGATCCTACCAAAAGGCATTCCTGTTTGCAATGGCAATTTCAGTAATAGGTCTTTTGTTGACATTCCTTTATAAGAGTGTATATAAAAAACAAAATAATGGCTAAATAATCATATTTTAGACATACGATAAAATAGGATCTAAGTCAACTACGCTTAATGGTTTGAGAGCAAAAAGGCAGCATGCAGCCTTAGTTCGTATAATGTTTAAAATATTAAAATCCCCTATGTATCCAGCTTATTCTTAGCTGTTGCATAGGGGATTTTTAAATACCTATTTGTTCTATTTGGTAGCCTTTTATTGTAATGCACTGTTGCCAATAAATATTTTCCCATGTAAATCTATAATGTTACGAAAGTCGCCTGTGAAAAGAACTGGCTAGCTGGTTCGCGGCTTCCATACCTGTATACAATGCCCCCTGCATCCAGCCATGTTTTGTGGATAGGTGCTCCCCAGCAAAGTAAATCCTCTGATTATATTCAGGCTTTAGCATCTCATAAGAAAATAATTCTTTCTGACCTGGGAGTGCCACAGCAAAAGCTCCTCGGTTATAAGGCTGATTATCCCATACCACCGTCTTATGGTCTTTTACAATAGAATCTAAGAATCCCCTTGGCAATCCGTGAACTTCCTCCACATTTTGTTTTATCAGATCAAACCGGAGTGTTTCTTCCATATTTCCCACTCTTGTCGCATTTAAATGATAATTATAGGAAGCTACCAGCACACCCGGTTCATTTGGCGAACAGGAGGATACATCAGGACACAGAATGTGATCGCTCGGATAGAAGATATACTGAATGGGTAGGTCTGTCTGGGAAAAACCTCCCACCATACGTCCGTAATCGGCATCCTGTTCCCAAAAGCGCTCTTTGCATAAAAATGATGTCTTTTGCGAATTCGTATAATTAAATTCTAAGATGGACTGCATCTTAGGATTGCTAAAAAGTGGTTTAATCTCAACTTCCCTCAGAGTGGAAAAAGGAATTGCACATATAACGTAATCAAAAACGTCGTTCGTTTTGCTTAAAGTCCGAACATTGCGATGAGCAAGAACAATTTGATTGCTGTTTTGCTGCTGATAAATGCCTGTAACCGTCTGACCAGATAGGTAAGTAACTGTGCCAAGCTGAGAAGACGGAATATCTTGATACTGAGGCGATTTGTCCGTGAAGAAGGACTTTATAAAAGCATAGGGCAAGTTTACCATGCCGCCCTCAATGGTATAGGTGTTGCGGTAGTCCATGGTGTATTCCTCGTGGACGGTTTCCGCATAGCTGGTATCAAACAATGCTCCAGTCCCTGGATCGACTCCTGAGATCAAGCTGATTGCCCCCTGACTTAATCCCAGATTTTCCAGAGTCTGTCGAATGGAATAATTTGTAAATGGCAGATATTCCGGGGAATATTTTGGTAATATTTGTATTAGCTCCGACCGGATATCAGGTGGAAGCTGCATCATCATGTACAAGAAGGCATAGTCATCAAGCTCTGCCCAGGGAGTATTTCTTTCCTGAGGCGTCAAATCATATAAGGGATAGAGCATCTGCTCAATGGAATCTGATGTTCTCAAGCGGGTATTATGTACGTATAAAAAATTATTGCGCCGCCTTAGAGACAGAGGACGGGTATTTAGACCAAACGAATTGATATAGTGCCAGGTGGTTTCATGGGATGCCGGTATTCTTTGAGCACCAAATTCATTATAGTATCTACCTTCCTGGTCGTAATAGTAGGTATAAACTCTACCTCCGATTCTTTTATCGTTGGCCTCTAGAATGGTAATATCGGCTCCCAGCTTGCGAAGCTCAAATGCAGCGGATAAACCGGAAAGGCCTCCTCCTATGACACCTATTTTTACACCTTTTAGATCTCCTGGCAAAGCATAATTTGTAATATCTGGGGGAGGACTTAGCAAAGGAACAATATAGTCGTAATCTTCCGGCCGACCGGCCGTTTCTAATGAATCTCTAATCATTTCATGTCGCTGTTCATTGGTAGGATTCATTACCTGATTTAATGGAATATCCATGGATTATACCTCATAATGTGGCTTTCATAGCAATAAAGAGATATAAGGGGACAATTGCATGTTGCAACGCCCCCTTTATTGTTTTATTGCTTATTTTGCTGCTTTCTCAGAAAACTCAGTTGTAACCAATTCTTCATAAGGAACCCGTTCCTTTAACTGACCTGCCTCTTCTAAAATATTCTCCAGAAGCTCAAAGCTGTCTTTTTCAAACACAGTATCCTTTTTCCAGGAATCCTGTGATTTGTAACGATCTACAATGGCAGCAATGGTCTTAACATCGGTTTCCTTAAATTGAGGCTGAATTACCTTTGCGATTTCATCGGAAGAATGTGTGTTTACAAACTCCATTCCTTTTTGGATCGCATTTGTGAATTTTTGAACGGTCTCTGGATTCTTTTTTAAATAACTTTTCTTTACGCTGTACGCCGTATAAGGAACATATCCAGAATCAACGCCTAAGGAAGCAACTACAAATCCACTTCCTTCTTTTTCTAATCCTGTAGCAAATGGTTCAAATTCAACGGTATAGTCGGCGTCATTGCTGGTAAAAGCGGCAGCAGTCAGGCCAAATTGAATGCTCTGGTCAATGGCAAGATCTGTAGCAGGATCAATGCCGTTTTTCTTTAATATATACTCAAATACCATCTGGGGCATTCCCCCTGCTCTTCCTCCAAGTACTTTTTTACCTTTTAAATCCGTCCATTTAAAACTTGGCTGGCTGCTTCTTCCAACCAGGAAATTACCAGCACGCTGGGTTAGCTGTGCAAAATTAACGGCGTAATCATCAGAACCGTTGGCATAAGTATAAATGCTGGCTTCTGACCCCATAAATCCAATATCAGCATCTCCAGAAATCAGGGCAGTCATGACTTTATCAGCCCCGGCTCCATTCACTAGGGTCAAGTCAATGCCTTCATCTTTGAAATATCCAAGCTCAAGGGCTGCATATTGTGGTGCATAAAAGATGGAATGGGCAACTTCATTTAAAGTTACCGGAGTTAAATCGGATGGCTTTCCTTTGGATCCGCAGCCGGTCAGGCTTACGATGGCAGCCCCGGTGAATATGGCAGTCAGAAAAAAGTGTAGAACCTTTCTCATACAATCCTCCTTAGGGAATCTAATACTACATTGTATTAATCAGTAGTGAAATGGTACCTTGTCTTTAAAAAAATTATATTTTTACGTTCTCATATGAGATATAAGAGAAAAGTGGTCTAATTTGTTTTCGGTAAGAGTGCCTGCAGCTTGTTAAAGAAGCAACCACCATGAAAGAAGCCAGTATTATAACGATGATCCGATTCACAAGGTTCCCCCTTCTTTCGTTGTTCTGGTAGCATTGTATGAAGGCACGCTTGCCTTTGTTCTGGCATTTCTATATTTAATAAAAATGAAATGGAATAAGAGGACAAACTGTGGTATACTGCTATGGTAAATCAGCAAAAGCAGGAGAAATGTAATGAACTATCGGATGATTGTGCTGGATTTGGATGGGACTTTGACTAATAAGGATAAGGTGATCACATCTAGAACCAAAGAGGCACTTTTTGAATTAAAACGGCAGGGGGGTATCATTGTCCTGGCTTCCGGGCGACCCACCTATGGCATCATGCCTCTTGCCAGAGAATTAGAGCTTCATGAGACAGGAGGATATATTTTATCCTATAATGGCGGCCGAATTATAGACTTAAGTACAGGAGAAGCGGTATTTTCAAAAGAACTACCTGTAGAATCAAATGAAAAGATTATAAAGCTATCCAAAGACTATGGAGTGAATGTCTTAACTTATGAGGATGACGTGATTATTACGCCCAATGCCTTAGATGAATATGTCCAGAAGGAAGCATTCATTAATAAGTTAAAGGTAAAAGAAGTACAGGATATGGAAGCTTACGCAAGATTTCCAGTTGTTAAATTCATGATGCTTGAAGAAGGAGAGATTCTTCAGATGGTAGAGCCAAAGGTAAAGTCGTTTTTGGGTCGTGACTACAGCGTTTATCGTTCTGAGCCTTACTTTTTAGAAATTCTTCCAAAAGGAATTGATAAAGCAGCCAGTTTGGAACGCTTGCTTTCCCGTCTTTCTATGAACAAGGATGAGATGATTGCTTGTGGAGATGGATATAACGATCTATCTATGATTGAGTATGCAGGCCTTGGAGTTGCTATGGAAAATGCAGTTCTTCCAGTAAAGAAGGCAGCAGATTATATCACGTATTCGAATAACGACGATGGAGTTGCTCATGTAATAGAAAAATTTATGCTTTCCTGATAGTCAGGGGTGGATTTTACAACTTTAATATGTTAAAATGTACCTAATAGTAAAAGTGAAAAAAAGGGGATTGAATAATACTATGAATAAAAAAATTAAGACAGATGTAGTTGATCATCTGTTTGAAGCCATTTTGACCTTAAAGACACCAGAAGAGTGTTACATCTTCTTTGAGGATGTTTGTACGGTGAATGAGCTTTTAAGCTTATCTCAAAGGTATGAAGTGGCTAAAATGCTGAGGGAGGGTCGTACTTATCTGGAAATAGCAGAGAAGACAGGTGCCTCCACTGCAACCATAAGCCGTGTTAACCGCTCATTGAATTATGGAAATGACGGGTATGACATGGTCTTTAAACGTTTAGAGGATAAAAGACAGGAATAAAAAATGGGGACAAGCTTAATTGCTCTGTCCCCATTTTTTTACTTTTTCTTTTTTCCAGGCCCTGTTTCATATAAATCGTCAATGAGCTTTTCTATTACCTGCTTTTTCAAATATACATCAAAGGAAAGTCCGGAGATCCAAGAAAAAAGCTGTAGATATTCCAGATCTTCAGGATCTAAATTCTTATCCGTAAAGGCAGTCTTGGATTTTTCGAATTTATCCATAATGTCTGCTTGAATACGGTCTAGATCTGATTCTTCCCGAGAAAAAATCTCTTTGTAGATGTCTTCTAAGGGCAGATCATCGGGAGTATTAAAGTGCTTATCTGTAATGGGCTTAAATAGCTGTTCGATGTCATGAAAAGAAAGAAGATTCTTAAAATAATAGATAAATATGAGCAAAAGAATATGTTCTCTCGTATATTTCTTCTTGTTTGGAGCTGGGAGAAGGTTATTCTTCGCATAATTGTTAATCATGGTTTTTGTAAGAACCTTGTCATCTGAATAGCGCTTGGTGTCTTTTAAATGCGCATCCATGAATGTGGTGACCTGATCCATATATAAATCTATATTAGGGATGGTTTCCGGCTTAATGTGCTGAATTGATTTCAGGTGCTCTAAAATATCCTGCATTCTTTCGTCGTTTGTTTTCATGTGTTCCTCCGTTCTGTGTGCAGAATGCCCCCACATAAGGGATCATACCCTTTGTCATATTATATAGTATTCAATACCAGATGACAAGAGGTAAAAGGCGATAAATAAGATATTCTTGACATTTAAAGAATGTATGCTAATCTAAAACTATTCATTTCGCATAGGAGAGGAGATACACAATCATGAAAAAAGTAATTGCGACAGAAAAGGCTCCATCAGCAATCGGGCCATATTCCCAGGGTGTACGTTGTGGAGATATGGTATTTGTATCAGGTCAGCTACCAATTGATCCAGCTACAGGCGCTTTTGCAGGTGAAGATATTGTTTCTCAGACAAGACAATCTTTGACAAACATCCGCGCTATCCTTGAAAGCGATGGTCTTACTATGGCAAATATCGTAAAGACAACTGTGTTATTGAAAAACATCAGCGATTTTGGCGCGATGAATGAAGTGTATGCAACTTTTTTTGAAGGTGCATGTCCTGCAAGGGCGGCATTTGAAGTTGCAGCATTACCAAAAGACTCATTAATTGAAATCGAAGCAGTCGCTTACTGCGGAGAATAAAAACTAGAATAAACGAAGCGTTACTAAGGATAAAAGGGAGTACAGGCATGTCAGGATGCGGTACTCTCTTTTTGTAATGGACTGTCTAAATGAAGCAAATCGGGTCCACTTGTAGAAATTAAGGGCTTTTTGCGAAAGAAATGGGTTGCATATTGACGGACTTATATTATAATAAATTGAGGAAGTTCGATAGGTACTTATATCAATCGAATGGAAGTTTTTACCTTCAAGAAGAAAATCAAGATTAATTTAATAATGGAAGTTGGTACTCTTACGATGAATGTGAATGAAACGGCAGAAGAATACATAAACCAGATTCCAATGTGGGCAAGAAAAAAGAATTCCCTTGAAGATATCCGTAGATTCTTGTACGAAATGGGAGAACCTGATGAAAGTATGAAGATCTTTCATGTAGCCGGAACCAATGGCAAAGGGTCCGTTTGTGCATTTCTCCAGTCTGCCTTAATAAACGCCGGGTACCGAGCTGGCACGTTTACCTCACCCCATCTAATTGATATTAAGGAACGTTTTTGTATCAATGGAGAGATGGTTTCAGAAGATACCTTTTCCCAAAGCTGTGAGCGAGTGAAAAAGCTTTCTAAGCGCATGATGGAAAAGGGATTTTGCCATCCCTCATATTTTGAGTTTCTCTTTTATATGGCGATGGACATGTTTGATCAGGCAGAAGTAGATTATGTTATTTTGGAAACCGGACTAGGGGGGAGACTTGATACCACCAACGTTATAAGGCACCCTCTTGTTTCAATAATTACCTCCATTAGTTTGGATCATACGGAATATCTTGGAGATACCATAGAGAAAATAGCGCGGGAAAAAGCCGGAATCATAAAAGAAGGTGTTCCAGTCGTTTTTGATGGAAATGATATTAGTGCCTCTGCTGTTATAAAAAGTAGGGCTAAGGAGCTTTTGGTCTCTTTTGATCAGGTGGACAAGCAAGATTATAAAATAATTGATACCAATGATATAGGATTTCGTGTTCGATTTTTGGACACAAATGGGAAAAATCATGAATTAATGATTCCATCTCATGGAGAATATCAGGTAATGAACGCCCTTTTATCCTTCCGAGCATTGGAAGCGGCTGGATTAGGTGCCATAACGAGTATAAAGGAAGGGTTTTCTAATATGCAGTGGCCTGCTAGGATGGAAGAGGTTATGCCAGGTGTGTTTTTAGACGGGGCTCATAATCCGGCAGGAATTGAAGCGTTTTTAGAAGCGGCATTAATGCTTTGTCAGACAAGGCAAAAGAAGGCAGATATCATGTTTTCGGCAGTATCTGATAAAGACTACGGTTTGATGATAAAAAAGGTTGCAAATACACTCCCCCTCAATCATGTGGCAGTAGCGCATATTGATTCGGAAAGGGGTCTTAAGACAGAAATACTTCTTAAGGAATTTCAGGAAGTCTGTGGAAGTCAGGTAAAGGGATTTTCTTCTATTGAAGAGGCTTTATCATTCCTGCTTCAGGAAAGGGCTGAAGACCGTCTGATTTTCTGTGTAGGTTCTCTCTATTTGATGGGTGAGATAAAAACGGTTTTAAGGAGGAACAAATATGATGGATTTTGAAGCGGAAATAAATGAATACAGGCCAAGCCTTGAAGTAGATGCGGTGGAAGATGCCATTGTTAAAAGTGATCTTACAGACATGAATGATATCATGATGGGTCTTATAAAAGAAGTCAGCAAGGAATAGGCGGTTAGAATATGGATTATGGAAGAAAAACCCGTGTGATTGCAAACAGCTATTACAACATGGGGCTGGAACGAGCCAGGCTGCGGGATTTGTCCGGAGCGGCAGAATGCCTGAAAAAAAGTCTGCATTTTAATAAGTATATGACAGATGCCAGAAACCTTTTGGGACTGATTTATTATGAGGTCGGTGAGGTGGGAGATGCCCTTGTCCAGTGGGTAATCAGCATGAACTTGCAGCCGGAAGACAATCGGGCCGATTATTATCTGGGAGAAATACAACGAAAAAAGGGTACTATGGATAATGAGCGCCGTGCCGTTCGTAGATTTAATCAGGCGTTGGTATATGCTCAAAATGGCAGCGAAGATCTGGCTATTATGCAGCTTAACAAAGTTGTGGAAGGAAAACCAGGTTACGTTAAGGCACAGCTTTTGTTTGCACTCCTTTGTATTGCAAGAGAGGATTACCAAAAAGCCTCAAAAGCCGTAAGCAAAGTGTTACAGATCGACTGCAACAATTCCAAAGCCTTATATTATAAATCATTATTAAAAGCCTCAGGAGTTAATGCAAAGCCGGAGCCGGAAAAGCGAAAGCTTAAAAATGTGGTATCCCATAGGCAGATGGAAGATGATGATGTAATTATCCCCCCTAGCTACCGGGAGAATACGAAGGATCAGGCAGTCTTAAATATTTTGGCAGGTTTAGTTTTAGGAGCTGCGGTTGTCCTTTTTCTGGTCATGCCAGCTCAAACAAAAAGCATAAATGAGAATCATAATAAAGAAATCTCAAAATACAGTGAACAGCTCAGTCAAGCCAACAAAAAATCCACCAGCCTTAATGACCAGCTTGAAACCTTAAAAACAGAGAAAAAAGCAACAGAGGATTCTCTTGCTTCCCTGACGAATAATGCAGATAGCATTTTAGCTCAGTATCAGACTGTGATTGGAATTTTAAATGCATATAAAAAGAACGATTTCCCTACCGTCGTTAAACTATATGCTGGCCTGGATTCTACACTCATCACCTCGGAAGGGGTACAGGCTGTCATTGGGGAGATTAGAAAGGATATGTCAGAGAATGGCATAACCGTATTGGAAGGCCTTGGAGATAAATCTATGGCGGCTGGTGACAGTCCTACCGCACTTGTTTACTACTCTAAGTGTTTTGAATTAAAGCCCGCAAGTTGGCAGGCGAAATATAAGGCTGCCATGATTTATAAAGCAATGGGAGAAAAAGACCAGGCCAATGGACTGTTCTCAGATGTCATCAATAACAGCAAAGACGTAGAATTAGCAACAAAGGCAAAAACCGAACGTGGTTTTTAAGATGCAGTATTAAAGAAAGACACTACAGAAGAAAACTCTTTTTTTGTAGTGTCTTTTTTTTCTATTACGGGCAGAAAATAAGGAATGGAGGAGATTGCATATGAATCAACCACACTTTACATATGAGGCAGAAGGTAATACCCTAATCGTACATTTGCCGGAGGAGCTGGACCATCATAACTGCTCAGGGCTGAAATACGAAACCGATATCATTTTATCTGAAAATTATATCAGACGAATTTTGTTTGATTTTTCAAAAACCAGATTTATGGATTCATCGGGGTTAGGAATTTTATTGAATCGTTATAAACAAATGGCTTTAAGCGGGGGAACAGTTGCAATCTATGGTGCTGGAGCCCAAGCTCTCCGCATTCTTAAAATGGGAGGCATTTTAAAATTAATGAAACTATATGACTCAAAAGAAGCTGCAGTCACAGGTTGAGGAGGAACATATGTCTGAACAGAATAAACCAGAAATTCTAAAAATGGAAGTAGAGGCATTATCAAAGAATGAGGAGTTTGCCAGGGTCGCAGTAGCTGTCTTTCTGGCAAGGTTAAATCCGACTCTGGAAGAGGTGGATGATGTAAAAACAGCCGTGTCGGAGGCGGTTACCAATGCAGTCATTCATGGATATCAGGGAAAGGGTGGAATGATTTACCTGGAAGTGGAAGTCATGGATCAAGAATTTACGATCACCATCCGGGATATAGGAATTGGCATACCAGATATTAAGCAGGCAATGGAGCCATTGTATACCACAGACCCCGATGGAGAACGAACTGGAATGGGATTTTCCTTTATGGAAGCATTTATGGATCAGGTGGAGGTACAGTCGGTTCCTGGAGAAGGAACTGCCGTAACCATGAAAAAGAAAATCAGCGGGTGAGCCTTATGGATGAGACCATGAAATTAATAGAAATGGCTCACGAGGGAGATAAAGCGGCAAGGGATCAGCTTGTAACCGAAAATTTTGGTTTGATCTGGAGTATTGTGCGCAGATTTATGGGGCGCGGCTATGAGCCAGAGGATTTATTCCAGATTGGATGCATCGGTATTATGAAGGCAATCGACAAGTTTGATATGTCCTATGACGTTAAATTCTCTACGTATGCTGTTCCTATGATAACAGGAGAAATTAAACGTTTTTTAAGAGACGACGGAATTATTAAAGTCAGCCGGTCCATTAAAGAGATGGCTCTTAAGGTGAAACGGGTACGCGAGGAGCTTGTATTTCGTTTTGGACGAGAACCAACGGTAGAAGAGATTGCTGGCGAAATAGGGGCCAGTAGAGAAGAAGTGGCAGCTTCCATTGAAGCTGGAGCAGAAGTGGAGTCCTTATATCGTTCCGTCAATAAAAATGACGAAAACAGTATTTTGCTCATTGATAAGATCGAAGAGGAAAGTTCTGCCCAGGAAGAACTTATTAATCGTATGGTACTTCGAGACTTGCTTATACAGCTCTCTGATAAGGATAGAGAAATTATAATTCGAAGATACTATTACAATGAAACGCAAAGTCAAATTGCTACAAAACTTGGAATTTCACAAGTTCAGGTCTCCAGATTAGAAAAAAAGATTCTAAAGCAAATGAGAGAAAAATTATAGAATAAAAAAAATTGTACGGCTCATACTAACTTTGAAAAACCAGAGTAAAGGATGTGAGCACGTATGGAATCCGTAAAACATAAGCTTGTCATGGCTCTTCTTGTTTTGTGCCTGATTGCAATTGCGGTAGCTATCTGGTACATGATTGTTGTTATGCCGGATGGGCTTGAAAAGGAAGGGACTCTTGTGGAGGCATTTCCAGGATTGGAGATGATGATTTCATGAGCAAAACGGTTTACTTAAATATTAACCAAATCACTGAAGTCCATCATAAAGAAGTCCAGCTAAAAGATGTGGCAGATGTTTATTGTGATGATTCTGCCGTAACGAATAAATGCAAAGCGCTGCGCATCAAGACCATACACGAGGAGCGAAACAAAAGATATATTGAAAGTACGCTTGATGTCATCAAGAAACTTGTGGAAATGGACCCATCTATTTCTGTAAATAATGTTGGAGAAGTAAATTATATCATTGATTACCACAAAAAGAAGGCCCCTAACTGGGTCTGGCAATGGACTAAAACCATCTTTGTATGTATTGTTTGTTTCTGTGGTGCTTCATTTGCTATTATGACATTTAACAATGATGTCAGCGTTGGTGATGTTTTTAAGGAAATTTACAAGATTGTTATGAGAAAAGAATCCAGTGGATTTACAATCTTGGAATTAAGCTATTCTGTGGGCCTGGCTATTGGAATTATTGTATTTTTTAATCATTTCACAAAGTACAAGTTTACTACTGACCCAACACCGATTGAAGTTGAAATGCGGATTTACGAAGATAACGTCAGCGAAACCCTGATTCAGAACGATGGAAGAAAGGAGCAGGACATCGATGTTTCTTAAAGAAATATTTCTTTGCTTTATCGGGTTAAGCGCTGGCGGCATTGTAGCGGCCGGCGTTTTTGCTTTCCTGGTAATGATTGGAATTTTCCCTAGGCTTATAGGTTATACACGGACTAACAAACACATTCTGCTTTTTGAAACGTGCATCATCCTAGGAGGAATTATTGGAAATGTTCTGGATATCTATAAATTCCCTATCGGTTATGGAGGGAATCTAGTGATGGGCATTTACGGTATATCGGTAGGAATATTCATCGGATGCCTGGTTATGTCACTGGCAGAAACACTTAAGGCACTTCCAATATTTAGCCGAAGAATCAATCTAGGAGTTGGTTTGCAGTATATCATTTTATCCATAGGAGCAGGAAAGTTACTGGGTTCCCTTGTGTTTTTTGCAGAACGATTGGGAAAATAGACAGAAAAGATCATACAGAATAGAGGTAAATAATGGAAATAAATAAAAAAGCTTACGAGGCATATGTAAAAGAGGTAACACCAGTACACAAGAGATGGCCTAGCATTTTTCGAGCATTTCTTGTGGGAGGAATTATTTGTACGTTAGGTCAGCTCTGCACGAGCCTATTTATAAATGGCGGTTTTGAAAAAGAAGTAGCTTCTGCTTGGACCACCTTAATTTTAATTGCTTCCAGTGTAATTTTAACTGGTTTAAACATTTATCCTAAAATTGTAAAATTCGGAGGAGCTGGTGCATTGGTACCCATTACAGGTTTTGCCAATTCAGTGGTAGCTCCTGCCGTTGAATTTAAGTCAGAAGGACAGATATTTGGTATCGGCTGTAAGATATTTACCATAGCCGGTCCTGTTATTTTATATGGGATTTTAAGCTCCTGGATTCTTGGAGTCATCGCCTATGTATTGATGGCTTTTGGCATACTGTAGGAATGAACAAGCAGAGAAATGGAGAGAGAAGATGCAGCTAGGAAAAGCAAGTGTTAAATTTGAAGAACCTCCGGTCATTTTAAGCATGGCTTCCATTGTTGGTAAAAAAGAAGGGGAAGGTCCCCTTGGAAAAATGTTTGATATGGTTGAGCAAGATGATATGTTTGGTGCTGATACCTGGGAGAAGGCAGAAAGTACCTTACAAAAGCAAACCGCAGACCTTGCAATTGAAAAGGGAGATATCAGGAGAAAGGACATTCGTTATCTTTTTGCAGGTGATCTGCTGGGACAGCTCATTGCAACATCTTTTGGAACGGTTGATTTAGAGATTCCACTATTTGGATTATTTGGTGCGTGCTCCACCATGGGCGAGGCCTTAAATCTTGGTTCTATGGCAATAGCAGGAGGTTTCGCGGACAAAGTAATGGCAATGGCCTCCAGTCATTTTGCAACAGCGGAAAAGCAGTTTCGTTTTCCTTTGGGTTATGGAAACCAAAGACCATATTCGTCCTCATGGACAGTGACTGGCTGTGGCTCTGTTGTTCTTGGAAAACATAAAAAAGAAGGAATTGCAGCAATCACCGGAATTACTACCGGACGTATGGTTGATATGGGTATCAGGGATTCCATGAATATGGGAGCTGCTATGGCTCCATCTGCATTCCATACCATACAACAGAATTTTGATGATTTTCAGGTAGATGAGTCTTATTATGACAAAATAATAACCGGCGATTTGGGAAAAGTCGGCCGTACGATATTATTGGATTTTATGAAAAATAAAGGACATAATTTGGAATCTGTTCATACGGACTGCGGTCTGGAAATCTTTGACAGCGAAACGCAGGACACCCATGCAGGCGGAAGTGGCTGTGGCTGCTCTGCATCCGTTCTTTGTTCTTACATTCTGCCAAAGGTACAAAGTGGAGAGTGGAAGCGTGTTCTATTCGTACCCACAGGCGCTCTGCTTTCTACTGTCAGCTTCAATGAAGGAGAAACCATTCCCGGCATCGCCCATGGAGTTGTGATTGAGCATATCGGGAATTAATCATAAGAGAAAAGGAGAAAACTATGGATTATGTAAAAGCATTTGTTGTAGGAGGGCTGATCTGCGTAGTGATCCAAATCCTTATGGACAACACGAAGCTGATGCCTGGACGCATCATGGTGCTCCTTGTAGTCGTTGGAAGCATATTAGGTGCAGTTGGAGTATATCAGCCTTTTGCCGACTGGGCAGGAGCAGGAGCCACAGTTCCACTACTAGGCTTTGGAAACAGCCTTTGGAAGGGTGTATGGAAGAGCATTGGAGAAGATGGATTTATTGGAATCTTTAAAGGCGGATTTACTGCCAGTTCCGTGGGAATATCTGGTGCATTAATTTTTGGTTATCTTGGTTCCGTTATTTTTAAACCTAGAATGAAAAGCTAATAGTAAAAGAACGCTGAAATATGACTTCAGCGTTCTTTTTTATGCTTATTAAAATCCCCACGGTCCAAACACTCCTCCAGGAGTCTGAGGTACGTTACCAGGGGCTGACTGTTGAGGTCCGTTTTCATACGATCCGGAACTTTCAGGTTCATTTCCCGGTGGTATGATGAATGAATTTGCCGAATGGATGGTACAGTATCCTGGCATCGCATATTTGGAATCATCTGTGCCGGTTTCATCTCCAGTAGGAAGCGCTATAAATACGGCCGTTGTCCGTACTGGGCAATAAGGACTTGGAAGCTTGTGAGATACTGCACAAACCGTAGCTCTAACATGGTTGTTACATACTTCCGTAGGGACAGAACCCTTTGCAAAATATTCGGTATAAACTGCATTGCCTCTGGGATCATCGGTACAAACTCCCGTAACAGCAAGTTTTCCTGATTTTCTGCAGATTTGGGCGGTTTCTATACTGTCTGGCACTGGAAATCCGGGATCTGACATCCCCTCATGAACACGGGTCATGATCTTACGCCAAATGGCCTTGTGGAAAGAGGCGCCGCCGTTTTGCTTGTTAAGCTTCTGGTTATCATCGCATCCGCCCCAGATTCCAGCCGTGTAGTAGGGGGAATATCCTACAAACCAGATATCATTGTTTGCAGATGTGGTACCACTTTTTCCAGCGGCCGACATACCAGGTATTCCGGCTGCTGTACTGGTTGAGGAAGGGCCATTGCTAGAGAATTTCCGGCTGCTCTTCATGGAGTCCGCCATGGCGTCTGTTAAAAGAAATGCAGTGGAATCCTTTAAAACTCGATGAGTATCTGGTTTGTTCTCGATTAAGACTTTTCCATCATGATCTAAAATCTTTGTAAAGAATACAGGTTTTGTATATACGCCGCCGTTGGCTACCGTAGCAAAGGCGCCGGTAAGCTCCAGGTTTGACACACCCTTTGTAATACCACCTAGTGCGAGAGCAGGGTTAAAATCGGTATCGGTAAGAGAGTTAATACCAAAGTTCTTAGCATATTCTACGCCAAGCTGAGGTGTTACCGTCTCCATCAGACAGCGAACAGCAACGATGTTCATGGAATAAATAATTCCTTCCCTGATACTGGAATAGCCCTGATAGCCGGAACTATACCAGTTGGAAAATGTTTTGTTTCCTACTTTATAAAGCGAGTCATAGTAAACCGTTCCAAGTGTAGATCCGCTGGTGTCCAAAGCGGGTGCAAAGGCAGTGAGTATCTTAAAGGTAGAACCAGGTTGACGATAGGTGTTCGTAGCCCTGTTAAGAGTAAGGCTTGCCAGTTTTTGGCCCCTACCTCCACTAATTGCTTTTACTTCTCCGGTTTTTTGATCCATCAAAACGAAAGAGGCCTGAGGTTCCAATGTCTTATGGAGGCTTTCGCCAATTATGGTATCTCCTTCTTTGACTATTTCTGCTTTATATCCATTGATATCAGCATTTATTTCATCTTCACTGTTATAGAGACCATCAAATGTCTGATCCTTATATTCCCTGTGGTAACTGTTAATGTTTTTATCGGAATAATGCTTGGTAGTGCCATCCTTATGGGTTACAGAAAGCCGATATTCAATGGAATAGCGGGCGGCTGAATAATTCTCAGGATTGTTAATTTCCTCATCAACAATGGTTTGTATGCTTGGGTCCTGGGTGGTATATATGGACAATCCGCCACTGTATAACATGTTGTGTGCTTGAGTCTCCGTATACCCTAGCTGACTCTTCATGGCTATGATGACCTGTTCTACCAACTCGTCCGTAAAATAACTATAGGGGGTAGAAGTTTCCTTTGCGGCCATGTCCACATTTTGAATTCTGGAATAGACATCATCAGTCAGAGCTTTTTCTTCTTCTTCCTTGGAGATATATCCCTGATCATTCAAATATTGAAGAATTACTTTTCTCTTGGCAGCGTTATTCTTTTGCTCTGTGATTGGGTTAAATTTAGAGGGGTTCTGGGTTATGCCTGCTAAAACAGCGCATTCTGATAAAGTCAGGTCCTTTACATCCTTATTGAAATATCTTTTGGCGGCCACCTTTACTCCTAGGGTATTGTTGCCTAGATTGATGGTGTTTAGATAATTCGTAATAATCTGTTCCTTGGACATGACACCATCTAGCTTGACGGCCAAAAACCATTCCTGAAGTTTCCGCTCCAGCCGTTCTCCAAAGCTTTTCTCCATACCACCACCAAACACACTGTTTTTAATGAGCTGTTGAGTAATGGTACTCCCACCTCCAGCAGAGGAATCGCCGGTTAAAACGCCTTTTACTGCACGAAGAATGGACCGCATATCAATGCCGTTGTGTTCCCAATAACGGGAATCTTCATAAGAAACAAACGCATTTATTAAATTTTTTGGAAGTTCCTCATAAGTGGCTTCCTCTCTGTTAGAACCAGCTGTAACCAGGGTTTCCGTTACTTTGCCGGCGCTGTCATAGACTGTGGAAGCGTATTCATTTGGTACGATTGTGGAAATATCTACATTAGGAGTATTGTCTATGATCCCTTTTACCATGCCGATTCCGACGCTGGCGGCAACGATGCCCACGAATAAGCAAAGTACAAACAGACTTTTAATAAAAGCCAGAAAAACTTTAGTGGCGTATTTCCTTGTTTTTGAATTGGTAGATCGAATTTTTTTCTCTGTCGATTGTTTGCCGTAATTCATAGGAAACCTCCTTTACCGGTCCATTATACCAAAAATTATATAGCAATTCAACACTTACCATTTTCGGAAGAAAAAGGGAGAAATATACATGGAGACTTGATTGAAGACTTTATTTTGTATATAATGAGAGAAATTTCCGATGATTGGATATAATATAGAAATGAGGATGCTTATGAGACAGGCTTATCGGGTTTTATATGAAGGAGCAGTTGGGGAGATCACAGAGAAAAAATCCCGTTTTATTGCAACGTTCCGGCCGGTGAAATCAGAAGTTGAGGCAATGGCCTTTATAGATGAACTTAGAAAAAAATATTGGGATGCCAGCCATAACTGCTACGCCTGGGTAATAGGAAAAAACGGAGAAGAAAAACGCTCAAGCGATGATGGAGAACCAAGCCAAACGGCAGGAAAACCCATGCTTGAAGTGCTAGAAAGAGAAAAAATCGTCAATATCTGTGTGGTGGTGACCCGATATTTTGGTGGAACTTTATTAGGGACAGGCGGACTTGTGAGAGCTTATTCTAGTGCCGTAAAGGAGGGGCTTGAGTCCTGTACTATACTTACGGTTGAACCAGCAAAGAAAATTTCAATAACCACGGATTACAACGGAATTGGTAAGATTCATTATATTCTTTTGCAGCAGGAGATGAAAATACTGGAAAGCGAATATACAGACAAAGTGGGTTTGATTGTACTTGTGCCAGATGAGAAAATTGTCAGTTTAGAGGCCGAAATAACTGAGGTTACAAGCGGAAAAGCTGCTATCTTAGAGCTTGAGGATGTTTATTATAGCATGCTGGAAAAAGAAGCGATATTATTCAATATTTAGTGAAGTATTTGAAAAAAAACAAGAAAAAAATCTTGCAATATGAAAAACATGATGCTATACTTGCTAATTGTGATAATGTTAATAGAACTAAGGGCAAAAATGTCCTTAGTTTTTTATGATATAGGATGGCTGATCCTGTATTATAAAAGGTTCTCTGGCTTTGTGTTTTTTGGCAGCTGGGGGCAATCTTTGTTGAACGAAGAGAAAGAAGAGTACATTTTATGATGATGAAAAGAGAAGACGTAAGAAATGTGGCAATTATTGCCCACGTCGACCACGGTAAAACTACACTGGTGGATTCCCTGTTAAAGCAAAGCGGTGTTTTCCGTGAAAATCAGGAAGTTATGGAGCGCGTTATGGACTCCAATGATATTGAACGAGAGCGTGGTATCACGATCCTGTCCAAAAATACAGCAGTTCATTACAAAGGCACTAAAATTAATATCATTGATACACCTGGACATGCCGATTTTGGTGGTGAAGTAGAGCGTGTATTAAAATTGGTTAACGGCGTTGTTCTCGTAGTAGATGCTTATGAAGGTGTAATGCCTCAGACTAAATTTGTTCTTAGAAAAGCACTGGAACTAGGCCTTTCCGTAGTTACCTGTATTAATAAGATAGACCGTCCTGAAGCAAGACCTGAGGAAGTAGAGGAAGAAGTATTAGAGCTTCTTATGGATCTTGATGCTAGCGAAGAGCAGCTTGACTGTCCTTTTGTTTATGCTTCTGCAAAGACAGGATTTGCTAAGATGTCCCTAGATGACCCATCTGAGGATATGTCTCCTTTATTCCAGACTGTAATTAATCACATTCCAGCTCCTGAAGGTGATCCAGAAGCTTCTACTCAGCTTTTAATAAGCACCATTGACTTCAATGAGTATGTAGGACGTATTGGTGTAGGTAAAGTGGATAACGGTAAAATTCGTGTAAATCAGGAATGCGTCATCGTAAACCACCACGAACCCGACAAATTCCGCAAGGTAAAAGTTGGAAAGCTTTATGAGTATGAAGGTCTTAATAAGGTAGAGGTTCAGGAGGCATCAATCGGTGCGATTATAGCTATATCTGGTATTGCTGATATCCATATCGGTGACACCCTTTGCTCTACAGAGAATCCTGAGGCCATTCCTTTCCAGAAGATCTCCGAGCCGACGATTGCCATGAACTTTATTATCAATGACAGCCCTCTAGCTGGCCAGGAAGGAAAGTTTGTTACTTCCCGTCATATCAGAGAGCGTTTATTTAGAGAATTAAATACAGACGTCAGCCTTCGTGTAGAAGAAACCGATTCCCCAGACTGCTTTAAAGTATCTGGAAGAGGAGAGCTTCATTTATCCGTTTTAATTGAAAACATGAGAAGAGAAGGTTTTGAATTTGCAGTTAGTAAGGCAGAGGTTCTCTATCATTTTGATGAAAGAAACCAGAAGCTTGAGCCAATGGAAATTGCTTATATCGATGTACCAGAAGAATTTACGGGAGCTGTTATTCAAAAGCTTACTAGCCGTAAAGGTGAACTTCAGGGCATGAGTCCTTCAAATGGTGGTTACACAAGACTGGAGATTTCTATTCCTTCCAGAGGTCTTATCGGTTACCGTGGTGAATTCATGACAGATACTAAGGGAAATGGTATTATGAATACTGCTTTTGACGGTTATGCACCATTTAAGGGAGAGATCTCTTATAGAAAGACTGGTTCCTTAATCGCTTATGAGTCAGGAGAATCCATTACCTACGGTCTTTATAACGCTCAGGAAAGAGGTACTCTTTTCATTGGAGCAGGAGTAAAGGTTTACTCTGGTATGGTCATCGGACAAAATCCAAAGGCAGAAGACATGGAAATCAATGTCTGCAAATCAAAGAAACTTACGAATACTCGTTCTTCTGGTGCAGATGATGCTCTTAAGCTGACAACTCCAAAAGAAATGAGTCTGGAGCAGAGTCTTGATTTCATCGATACAGATGAACTTTTAGAAATCACTCCTTTAAGTCTTCGAATTCGAAAGAAGGTTCTTGATCCAACTGTTAGAAAAAGAAATACTTCAAATAAAAAAGCTTTAGGTTAATCTGTAATATAATGGAGAATGCTGCCATTCATCGCCAAGAAATTGGCAATGGACCAGCATTCTCCTTTTTTTTTGTGCATTATGCCTGGTCCTGTCGATATTTTTGGATTGTTTTTTATCATTTTTGTGTAATCTATCACATAAATTTAATATTAGCTGCAAAGCGTATAAGTAAATTAAGTGAAAGAAGAGGAGAAATACAATGTCAGAAAAAATGATTGAGAACAACAAAGTAAGCGTTATCGGGGAGATTGTCTCCGGCTTCACCTTCAGCCACGAGGTATTTGGAGAAGGATTCTATATGGTGGATCTAGCAGTAAACCGTTTAAGTGACCAAGCTGATGTCATTCCTCTCATGATTTCAGAACGTTTGATTGACGTCAATGGAGATTATTCTGGCTGTACCATCGAGTCCGTTGGTCAATTCCGTTCTTACAATCGTCATGAAGGAACGAAAAACCGCCTGGTGCTTTCTGTTTTTGTAAGAGAAATTCACTTTATGGAAGAATTTACCGATTATACGAAGACCAATCAGATTATACTAGATGGATACATATGTAAAGCTCCAATCTACAGAAAGACTCCTCTTGGAAGGGAGATCGCTGATTTGCTCCTGGCAGTAAACCGGCCTTATGGAAAATCCGATTACATACCCTGTATCGCTTGGGGAAGAAATGCAAGATTTGCTTCCAGTTTTAATGTGGGCACCAGAGTTCGAGTATGGGGAAGAGTCCAAAGCAGGGAGTACACTAAAAAATTAACAGAGACAGAATGTGAAAAGCGCATTGCATATGAAGTCTCCGTCAGCAAGCTGGAATGTACAGAGTAAAAACTGTAATTCATATATTAAGAAAATGGTAAGAAAACTTGCAAAAGTTTTAAATTTATGATACTATAAGCAGGTTCTAACGTAATATGTATGTTATTGCATTTTAGCTGTTATGAGGTGCGAAAGGATGAATAGAGGTACGATACAAGTAATATGCGGCGAAGGGAAAGGAAAGACCACTGCTGCATTTGGTATGGGAATCGAAGCTCTGATGAAGAACAGGAATGTTATCATCATACAGTTTTTAAAAGGCTGTACCGGTCGAGGTTCACTTGATATTATCAAGCGCCTGGAACCGGAGTTGAAGATATTCCGATTTGAAAAATGTGACGGTCTTTTTGAAAATCTGTCAAAAGAAGAGCAAGAAGAGGAGCAGATGAATATCCGCAATGGTCTGAATTTTGCTAGGAAAGTCGTTTCCACAGGGGAATGCGATTTGCTTATTCTTGATGAGATTCTAGGAATACTAGATCAAAACATAATAGAGGCGCAGGAGCTGATCCGGCTTTTGCAGTCAAAGGTTGACGATATGGAAGTTGTTTTGACAGGCAAGGTATTCTCTAAAGAAATAGAACCTTATGTTGACAGCATTTTAGAAATCAATCACGTTAAAGTTGACAACACAAAACAATAATGATAGTATGGTAACATACATAATAGAGTAGAGGTTGCGTCGCTTATTAGTACTCTGTCCGATGTATCAGGTACAGATGAGGGCAGAGGGAAGGAAGAGACGCCGAAGATAGGTACGTTCTGAGCGTATCCATCTGGGCATATGGTTAAGAGCCATATGACTGTCATCCAAGTTGGATGGGGAGCTACTTAAAGAGAGATGATATTACCAAATTCTGCACTTTAAGAGCTGACCCTGCTGTCAGCTCTGTTTTTTCGTTCACAGCTAGCAAATGCGTCAAGGAATCCAAATCTGACGATTTTCCTAGGCTGCCTACAGGAAAACAAAAAGAAGGCTTCTGCCGGATGAAGGTTTACTATGTATGATGAAAATGGATCAGGAGGATGAGATCATGGCAATTTTTGAGGGTGCCGGTGTTGCGCTGGTAACACCATTTAAGGAAAACGGAGAAGTAAACTACGAGAAGCTGGAAGAACTGGTTGAGGAACAAATTGCGGGAGGAACGGATTCCATCATAGCCTGCGGTACAACTGGGGAAGCTTCCACGATGACACATGAAGAGCATGTGTCCGTTATTAAATACGTATGCGAAGTCACTGACAAGAGAATCCCTGTGATTGCAGGAACTGGTTCTAATTGTACGGATACTGCCATTTATTTGTCCCGGGAGGCAGAAAAATGTGGAGCAGACGGACTTCTTTTGGTGTCTCCTTACTACAACAAAGCGACTCAAAAAGGCTTAAAGATACATTTTAAAGCAGTTGCAGATAATGTGAAAATCCCAATTCTTTTATATAACGTGCCTTCTAGAACTGGAGTGGATATTAAGGCGGAAACCATAGCCGATCTATGTAAGAACGTATCAAATATTCTGGGAGTAAAGGAAGCAAGTGGCAATTTCTGTGCAATAGCAGACTTAATGTACCTTACCGATGGGAATGTAGATGTGTATTCTGGCAATGACAATCAAATTGTACCTATTTTATCCCTGGGTGGAAAAGGTGTAATTTCCGTTCTGTCCAATGTGGCACCTTCCCAAACACACCAGATCTGCCAGGCTTATTTTGACGGAGATGTAAAACTCAGTGCTAAATTACAGATTGATGCAATCCCTCTTATTAATGCTCTCTTTTGTGAAGTAAATCCAATTCCAGTAAAGGCAGCTCTAAATCTCATGGGTAAGAACGCAGGACCATTACGTTTGCCACTTACTGAGATGGAAGAGAACAATCAGGTGTGTCTGAAAAAGGCAATGATGGAGTATGGAATTTTATAAAAGGTAAAAGATATACTTAGGAGGATAACATGATTAAGATTATAATGCACGGCTGCAACGGAGCAATGGGACAAGTGATCACCGGACTTGTGGCAGAAGAAAAGAACATTACGATCGTAGCAGGAATTGATCCCAGTGAAAGGAAGAATGATTCTTTTCCAGTGTTTCCTTCCCTTGAAGAGTGTGATATTCTGGCCGATGTGATTGTTGATTTCGCTTCTGTCAAGGCAGTGGATGGACTTCTTGACTACAGTAGGGAAAAGAAAATACCTGTGGTAGTATGCACTACCGGTCTGTCAGAAGAGCAAATCAAAAAGATAGAAGAAGTTTCTAATCATGTTGCCGTACTAAGGTCAGCCAACATGTCTTTGGGCGTAAATCTTCTTATGAAGCTGGTGAAGGAAGCTGCAGAGGTTCTTGCAATTGCTGGATTTGATATTGAGATTTTAGAAAAGCATCATAATAAAAAAGTAGATGCCCCAAGTGGAACGGCGCTGGCACTGGCAGATTCAATTAACGAAGCCATGGATCAGGAATATCATTATGTTTATGACAGAAGCCAGTTAAGAAAGGCTAGAGATAAAAAAGAAATCGGAATTCAGGCTGTTCGTGGAGGAACCATTGTTGGAGAGCATGATGTGATTTTTGCAGGAAAAGACGAAGTAGTTACTTTTAATCATACAGCTTATTCCAAAACGATTTTTGCCCAAGGTGCAGTATCAGCAGCAAAATATTTGGCTGGAAAAGGCCCTGGTTTATATACAATGAAAGATGTGATTGAATCATAATTATTCCAAAATTTCCCACCATAATTCATTTAACCTTTACACATACTAATTGTAGAAAATGAAAGGAGAATGTATTATGAAAAGAATAAAACCATATGTAATTGCCCTTCTGGTAATCATTACCGTTATGTCTCTTTCTGCTTGCGGAACACCGAATAAGAATGGAGGTACTTCTGCAGCTACGACTGGAGCAACAACACAGACGACAGCAGCAGCTACAAAAAAGGATGCTGCTACAACAACCGCTGCAGGAGGTGCTGGAGCAGGAACTGAAAGCACTGGAGTTGTCAACGGTGTAGTAAATGATGTAGAAAAAGGTGTTGACAAGATTACAGGCGAAAGCAATGGCCAGCCAACAACTGAAAGTACAACAGCAAAATAATCTAGATTCTTACAAAAAAAGCTTCAGGCAGAGATTTTATGCTTGAAGCTTTTTTTGTTATAGGTTATAATAAGGTGCAACATATCTTGCCATAGTTTATGGCTGCTCTTTTCTAGTCACTGCTTTATTCCTTTGATTCCCTAATAACGAAAGCCTTACTTTAGGAGGCGATTTTTTATGACAAATAGTTACAAAACATATAGGGTATACCGGTACAATAATACAAGAAAACCTTGGAGAAAGGTGCAATTGATTGCTTACAAAAAGAAATGCTTTTTGTATTTTGTCAGGTTGTGCCTGCTTTTGCTTGTCTTTTTAGAAGCCTCTGTTCTGATCCCTCGGTGTAAAGAAGACTTACTTTTTTATACGAAATATCTGTTTTCTATCAATCAGGAGCTGGAACTCCAGACCAAAAGTAATGATACTAACAGGGGGAATGAAGGGGAAACGAAGGAGAATGGATTTTTCCTTGATTTGAAAGAAGGAAAGGTCAAAATCTGGAAGAAAGTAGAGCGAGTGGTGTATCAAAAACCTGATTGAGAAACAGAACCATGGTTTGGTCATTAGTATTTATAATAAGAAAATCAGTTGCAATCCTATTTTCGGTGTATTATAATTTCTACTGAAACACCAGAGTTTTATTTGAAAGACTTATAAATTAATTCAGAAAAGGACAGGTGGCTACCATGGAGAAAAAAGAAATGCTGTATGAAGGAAAAGCAAAGAAAGTTTATACGACGGAAGATTCTGACGTATTAATTGTCTCATATAAAGATGATGCTACAGCGTTGAATGGTCTTAAAAAGGGTACGATTGTTGGAAAAGGTGCAATTAACAATCGGATGACCAATTTTATCTTCAAGAAATTAGAAGCCAAAGGTGTTCCCACTCATCTGGTAGAAGAATTAAATGACCGTGAGACAGCGGTAAAGAAAGTGGAGATCGTACCTCTAGAAGTAATCGTTAGAAATTTCTCCGCCGGCAGCTTCGCCAAAAAGATGGGAATGGAAGAAGGCGTAAAGTTTTCTTGTCCAACTCTTGAATTCAGCTATAAAGATGATGAACTGGGAGACCCCTTCATCAATGATTACTATGCACTTGCCTTAAATCTTGCCACCAAAGAAGAGATTGAGGCCATAACAAAGTATGCATTTATGGTGAATGAAGCATTGATTGAATATTTTGAAGCTTTAAATATAGATCTCATCGATTTTAAGATTGAATTTGGCCGCTATCACGGAACTATTATACTGGCTGACGAGATTTCACCGGATACCTGCAGACTGTGGGATAAAGATACCCATGAAAAACTGGACAAGGATCGTTTCCGCAGGGATATGGGAAATGTGGAAGATGCATATGAAGAAGTCTTCCGCCGTCTTGGGATTCAGTAAACGCACAGAGAGGGAAAACACTAGATGAGTAACGAATTAAACTTCAACATTGAGGAAGAGTTGCACGAAGAATGTGGCGTCCTCGGTATGTATGATTTTGACGGCGCTGACGTTGCATCTACCATTTATTACGGATTATTTGCTTTACAGCATAGAGGCCAGGAAAGCTGCGGAATTGCCGTCAGCGATACAGAAGGTCCTAAGGGAAAAGTAAATGCTTATAAAGGGATGGGATTATGTAATGAGGTATTTACTCCAGAGATTTTAGAAGGTCTTCATGGCAATATCGGAGTAGGTCATGTTCGTTATTCCACTGCAGGAAGCAGTACAAGAGAGAATGCACAGCCTCTTGTCCTTAATTACTTAAAAGGAACTCTTGCGATGGCTCACAATGGCAATTTGGTGAATGCATTGGAGCTACGTAAGGAGCTTGAGTATAACGGAGCTATTTTCCAGACCACCATAGATTCTGAAGTAATTGCCTATCATATCGCAAGAGAACGAGTAAAAGCCCCATCGGTAGAGGCGGCTGTGGCAAATGCCATGAAAAAGATCGTGGGAGCATATTCTCTTGTGGTAATGAGTCCACGTAAGCTAATTGGAGCAAGAGATCCTTATGGATTTAAGCCTTTATGCATCGGGAAAAGGGACAATGCTTATATCATAGTTTCAGAAAGCTGCGCTCTTGATACCATTGGAGCTGAGTTTGTCCGGGATGTTCAGCCGGGAGAGATTGTAACCATAACAAAGGAAGGAATAAAATCCGATACCAGTCTTTGTCCCAAAGATAAATCTAAGGAAGCTAGATGTGTCTTTGAATATATTTACTTTGCAAGACCAGACAGTGTATTTGATGGTGTCAGCGTTTATCATGCAAGGATTAGTGCTGGCCGTGCCCTGGCAATAGATTCACCTGTAGAAGCAGATCTTGTGGTTGGGGTTCCTGAATCAGGCAATGCAGCAGCTCTTGGCTATTCCCTTCAGTCGGGTATCCCTTATGGGACTGCGTTTATAAAGAACTCCTATGTAGGCAGAACCTTTATTAAGCCAAAGCAAAGCAACCGGGAATCCTCTGTACGGATTAAACTGAATGTTTTAAAAGAAGCGGTCGTAGGAAAACGTGTCATTATGATAGATGATTCTATTGTCAGAGGAACAACTAGTGCACTTATCGTTAATATGCTGCGGGAATCGGGAGCAAAAGAGGTTCATGTCCGTATCAGTGCGCCTCCATTTCTCCATCCATGTTACTTTGGAACGGACATACCAGATCAGGATCAGTTGATCGCACATAATCGTACCACGGATGAAGTAAGAGAATTATTGGGAGCGGACTCCTTATCCTATTTAAAGATTGAGCGGTTAGCTGATATGGCAGAGGGTTTGCCTATCTGCACGGCATGCTTTAGTGGAAATTATCCCATTGAGCCTCCAAAAGAGGATATTAGGGGAGAATATAACAGGTAATATTTTGAAGTGATTGGAAGGACCGTTTGTCTGCCTGCAAAGAAGGGCCCTCAGACGGTTTTTCTACCTCTTCCCAAACGTTCAAATATATGATACCATTAAACCAATACGAACCAAGGAGGAATATAAGAGACATGACAGATCGTTACCAAAGCCCGCTATCTGAGCGATATGCCAGCAAAGAGATGCAGTACATTTTTTCACCGGATAAGAAATTCAGGACATGGAGAAAGCTCTGGATTGCACTTGCGGAAGCGGAAAAGGAGCTGGGTCTTCCTGTTACACAAGAGCAGATAGAAGAATTAAAGGCGCACCAGGATGAGATTAATTACGATGTGGCCATACAGAGGGAAAAAGAGGTCCGTCATGATGTTATGTCCCACGTATACGCATACGGCGTCCAGTGTCCAAAAGCAAAGGGTATCATTCATTTAGGAGCAACCTCCTGCTACGTTGGAGATAATACGGATATTATTGTAATGACAGAGGCTCTTAAGCTAGTAAGAAAGAAGCTGATCAATGTAATTGGAGAATTAGCTTCATTTGCAGATTCATATAAAGATCTTCCTACTCTTGCATTCACTCATTTCCAGCCGGCACAGCCTACGACAGTAGGAAAGCGTGCAACACTCTGGATTCATGATCTGGTAATGGATTTAGAAGATCTGGATTATCTTTTAGACTCTATCCGCCTTCTTGGATCCAAGGGCACCACAGGAACTCAGGCAAGCTTTTTAGAGCTGTTTGACGGAGATATGGAAAAAGTGAAACAGGTGGATACCCTCATTGCAGATAAGATGGGTTATGCTGGTTGTTATCCAGTTTCTGGACAGACCTATTCCAGAAAAGTGGACAGCCGTGTGGTGAATGTCTTGGCAGGAATTGCACAGAGTGCTCATAAGTTCTCCAATGACATCCGTCTGTTACAGCACTTAAAGGAAATTGAAGAGCCCTTTGAAAAGAGCCAGATCGGTTCTTCGGCCATGGCATATAAGAGAAACCCAATGAGAAGCGAGAGAATTGCATCTTTGTCCAATTATGTTATGGCAGATGTGATGAACCCCATGCTGGTTTCCTCTACTCAGTGGTTTGAACGTACTCTGGATGATTCGGCTAACAAACGACTTAGCGTTCCGGAAGGCTTTTTAGCCATTGATGGAATTTTGGATCTTTATTTAAATGTTGTAGATGGACTTGTGGTTTATCCAAAGGTGATTGAAAAACACATGATGGCAGAGCTTCCTTTTATGGCAACAGAAAACATTATGATGGATGCTGTTAAAGCCGGTGGAGATCGCCAGGAACTTCACGAAAAAATTCGTGAATTATCCATGGAAGCGGGACGTAATGTAAAAGAACGCGGACTTGAGAATAATCTTTTGGAGTTGATTGCAGCGGATCCAACCTTTAATCTGACTCTTGAAGATTTGAATCAGAGCATGGAGATGAAAAAATACGTTGGATGTGCTCCTTATCAAGTAACAAATTATTTAAGCGAACGAATCAATCCTTTGCTTGAGAGAAATAAAGAGATTCTTGGTATGACAGCGGAAATTAACGTATAGTCATGGTGCAGGCAGACTGAATTTGTTAAGGTCTGCCTGTTTTTTGTCTTTGTCAGGAGGAATTCATGAGCATTAATTTGGAATACTATAAAGTGTTTTATTATGTGGCTCAGATGGGAAGTATAACATTAGCAGCGGAAAAATTATGTATCTCTCAACCGGCGGTGAGCCAGGCAGTAAGGCAGCTGGAACAGTCCTTGGACAGCCAGTTGTTTTTACGAACTTCAAAAGGAGTTCGCCTAACTAGAGAGGGAGAATTTTTCTATGATTATATCAAAACCGGTTTGGACAGCATATGGCATGGAGAAAATATGCTTAGACGTATGAAGGATCTGGATACGGGAGAAGTTCGGATCGGAGCCAGCGATATGACTCTGCAATTTTATCTTCTTCCTTATCTGGAACGGTTCCATGAGCTTCATCCTGGGATTAAGGTGACTGTTTCCAATGGACCGACCTCGGAAACCCTGCGTTTTTTGTATGAAGGGAAAATCGACTTTGGAGTTGTCAGTACACCTTTTGATGCAAGACCAGAAGTGACCATCATGCCGGTAAAGGAAGTAGAGAATGTTTTTGTGGCCGGAGATAAGTTCCGCTACCTGCAAGGAAAAAAGCTTGGTTATGAAATTCTAAAAGAGCTACCCTGCATATTTCTTGAAAAGAATACCAGTACCAGAGCCTTTATGGATCGGTTTCTAGCGGAAAGAGGTGTGGAAGTGGAACCGGAATTTGAACTGTCAACCAGTGATATGATCGTTCAGTTTGCCATGCGTAATCTGGGCATTGGTTGTGTGATGTCGGGATTTGCAAAGGTGGAGCTGGAAAGAGGAAATCTTATGGAATTAAAATTCCAAGAAGAAATGCCCAAACGTCATTTCTCCATTATCACGGATAAGAAAACGCCTGTTTCACCAGCCGGTAAAGGACTTTTACAGCTTATGAAGAACGACATAAGCTGAGCTTATGTCAAATATAAATAATATTGATTTTACTTATGCAACTCTTTGCGGTATCATATAGAAGTAAAAGGTATTATTCACTCGAAGGAGGAACAATCAAATGGTAAGAGCAATCGTAGGCGCCAATTGGGGCGACGAAGGAAAAGGCAAGATTACAGACATGCTGGCGAAGGAATCTGATATTATCGTACGTTATCAGGGGGGTAGCAACGCTGGACATACTATCATCAACAATTATGGCAAGTTTGCGCTTCATCTTCTGCCTTCTGGCGTATTTTATGATCATACGACAAGTATCATAGGCAATGGTGTGGCATTAAACATTCCATTTCTTGTAAAGGAAGTTAATGATTTGGTAAGCAAAGGTGTGCCAAAGCCACAGATTCTTGTATCTGACCGTGCACAGATTCTTATGCCGTACCACATTCTTTTCGATCAGTATGAAGAAGAACGTCTAGGCAAACAGTCTTTTGGTTCTACAAAATCAGGGATTGCTCCATTTTATTCAGATAAATATGCTAAAATTGGTTTTCAGGTTAGTGAGCTTTTTGATGAAGAAGCTTTAAAGGAAAAGATAGCTCGTGTTTGCGAGACAAAGAATATACTTTTAGAGCACTTATATCATAAGCCAGCGATTAATTCAGATGAATTATTCCAGACACTTTTGGAATACCGTGAGATGGTTGAACCATTCGTATGCGATGTTTCCAAATACCTTCATGATGCAATTAAAGAAGGGAAGACCATTCTTTTAGAAGGTCAGCTTGGATCCTTAAAGGATACGGATCATGGAATTTATCCTATGGTAACCTCATCCTCTACACTTGCAGCTTACGGTGCCATTGGAGCAGGAATCCCTCCATATGAAATCAAGAATATTACAACAGTCGTGAAGGCTTATTCTAGTGCAGTAGGCGCTGGTGCATTTGTAAGTGAGATATTTGGTGATGAGGCAGATGAATTAAGACGTAGAGGCGGCGATGGCGGCGAATTCGGAGCTACCACAGGAAGACCAAGACGTATGGGTTGGTTTGATGCGGTTGCTTCCAGATATGGTTGCCGTATTCAGGGCGCTACAGAAGTTGCACTGACCGTTCTTGACGTATTGGGATATCTTGATGAGCTTCCTATCTGTATCGGATATGAGATTGACGGAGAAGTGACAAAGGATTTCCCAACAACTTCTAAGCTTAATATAGCAAAACCTGTGTACACCACCCTTCCAGGCTGGAAATGTGAGACACGTGGTATTACAAAATACGAAGATCTTCCAGAAAACTGCAGAAAATATATTGAATTCATTGAGAAGGAACTAGAGACACCAATTACTATGGTATCTAACGGTCCTGGCAGAGATGAGATTATTTACCGCAAGTAAGAAATAATTAAAAACGGAGAACAAGGATAAGGGGATGTGCCCGGTCCTGTTCTCTGTTTTTTAAATTGCTCATTGTCGATTATGTAGTTTCTCTTTCTGCTAAAGAAGCGTGAAACATAATATGTTGATATGCCGGTACTATTTCCTGCTCTGTTTCCATTTCTCCTATTAAAAGCTGAACCGCTTTGCTCCCCATTTCAAACGCTGGCATCTCCATAGATGTCATGGAAGTTTCAAGCATATCACCAATACAATGTCCGGTTAGACTCATGACCTTGATTTGTTCTGGAAAATTCAGTCCCTCTTTTTTCAATGCTCTGAGGGCACCGATCCCATGCATATCTACCGCAGCCATAATGCCATCTAGCTTAGGATCCTGTTTAAGCAGCTGATATACCCCTTCGTAGCCTTCGTTAAAATAATTACGGGAGGGGCCAGAAAGACCAACCACATTTTCTGTAAAACCACTTTCGCTAATTGCATCATAATAGCCGCGATAGCGATCTCGGTATGGAATAAGTTTTGAAAAACCATTAATTAAGCCAATGTGGCGACAGCCCTTTGAAACCAGATATTTCACTCCGTTATAAGCAATTTCGTGATAATCAGTTACTACACTGCTCATGGTTTTATCCTGTCGACGTACCACTTGGACAACAGATATTCCACTGTCTCTGATATCCCGAATCAGACGGGCATTCTCTCCCGTTGAAGCAATGATAATACCGTCTCCAAACCCATTTCTCAATCGATTCAAACACTCTTTTTCCACATTCGGATCATCTTTGGTACAGCAGATTAATGTTTCATAACCGAACTTGCGGGCTTCCAGTTCTATTCCCTGGGTAATCTCCGAAAAAACTGACATGCTGATACTGGGGACCACCACGCCTATGGTATGGCGCTTACCCTGTCGAAGTCCTTTGGCCAATAAATTAGGATGGTAACTCAGTTGTTTGACCGCAGCATAAATTCTTGCCTTTGTTTCCGGATGTACATAAGAAGTATTATTTAATGCCCTGGAGGCAGTACTGACATCAACACAGGCCAGTTTAGCGACATCTTTTAGAGTGGCCATATAGAGGCACCTCCTTTCTGATTTTATTAGATTAAAGTATTAATCGTTTTTTATTCCGGGAGTACGTTCTATGTATAGGTTGATAAAGCCTGTTTGTAATCGTTAATATAAGCCTCTGCAAACGTTTGTTATTCATGCAATCATTATAGTATTTCAGTCCTTTTGTGTCAATGCCTGTACATGTACCACCAACGGCTTGCTTTTGGGTTTTTATACTTATTTACACTATAATAATCTTTATTATCTAGGTATTCACATGTAGTCACATTAGCATAAAAAACGCTTAACCCCCTTTGTTTACTGGCTTTTGTGCGATATTATACTTTCTCAATCATGGTACTTATTCCACCTTTCGTTTTTGCTAATAGTTCAAAAGTTTTCTTGATACATGCAAAAAATTGCAGGAAACCTCCGTCGTCTTGACTCCATACATCCGGCATGATATAAATGAGTTACACAAGAAATGCAAACGTTTGTATTAAAACTTGGAGCATATGCGCAGTGCTTACATATCAAACAAATGGTCGAATTAAAGGAGAAAAAAATTATGGCAAAAACTAAAAACTTTAAAACAATATTCCCAGCTGTATCTGTTCCGTTAAAAGATGATTATTCTATTGATGAAAAAGAATTTCGTGCATATCTTCGTTGGATTAAAACGTTTTATGGTAAGGGGATTGAGGGGTTAGTATGTAATGGACATACTGGAGAAGTAACAGGTCTGACACGTACAGAACGGAAACGTGTTGTTGAAATCTGCAGCGAAGAATGCGGTGATGTAATGACAATTGTTTCCGGTATTAACTGCGAAAATACCGTAGAGTCTATTGAAATGGCAAGAGAAGCAAAGGAAGCTGGTGCAGATGGAATTTTGTTAATGCCTCCTCATATGTGGCTTCGTTTTGGAATGAGTGAGGATGCACCATTTGAGTACGTAAAAGATGTAGCGGAAGGTGCTGATATTGACATCATCATTCACTTATATCCAGCAATTAGTAAGGCATTTTATCCAGTACAAACTTTAATTAAAATGTGCAAAGAAATTGATCATGTTAAATGTATCAAGATGGGAACCCGTGTTACTTCCATCTATGAGCATGATGTACGTTTGCTTCGCCAGGAGTGCCCAGATATTTCTCTTATCACTTGTCACGATGAAACACTGTGCGTGAGCTGGTTCCCTGGAATGGATGGAGCTTTAATCGGATTTGCTGGCTGCGTTCCTGAAATAATCTGTCCGGCATGGGATGTATTTAAGAATCCTGATAAACATACTTTGAAAGAAGCACAGAACTGGTCCGATCGTATTTACCATATTTCACAGGCAATCTATGGTGGAGGGCAGCCGTCTGGCGAAGCTCATGCGCGTTTGAAAGAAGCATTGGTACAGCGAGGAGTATTTACTTCCGGACTCATGCGTAAACCTGTATTGCCATTGAATAAGGAAGAAAAAGATTGGATTGCGCAGGGTCTTGAGCGCAGTGAACTTGAAAAAATCGATATGAATCAGTTTCTGGATTAATCCAGATAGTTGAAACATAAACGTTTTTATTTATCAAATATATGAAAGAAAGCCGATTGAGGATATGATCATCCGAGATCGGCCTTCTTTCGTAACTGACCTGTTATGAGCATATGATGTCCAATACTGAATTCGTCTTACATTGGGTAAGGGCTTGCTTGTAGTTATAAAAATTGTGCACAATTATCAATAAGTGCAACATATTGCAGGATTAGTTGTAAACATTGACGAATGTATGAAGTTTGTTATAAAATGAACCAACAAAAACAAACGATTGCATGCAGGTTTGTTGGTTGATTTACACAATTTATACTTATTGATTTTACTTGAATGTTAAGGAGGTATTTATGGAAAGTAATTATGCGGGGGATTTAGTAATGACTCAGGAGTCCAATAATATGATCGAGGCTGCTGATAATGTATTGGGGTTTGATCCAAAGACTGTTAAACGTCTTCCCACAGGGGAACTATTAAAAAAGGTGGGACCAGGGTTTATTTTAGCAGGCATTGTACTTGGACCTGGTTCTCTAACGACATCAGCCATGATGGGTGCTCAATACGGATACCGTTTGCTGTGGATCATGATTCCTGTTTTGTTTATGGGAACTACATTCATGTTAACAACTTATAGACTGTCCATGCTGACCGGAATGCCATCCATTCACGCAATCCGTCATTATTATGGTAAGACGGCTGCTGGTTTTGTTGGCATTGCTACATTTTTAGCCTGTATGTTTTTCACAATCGGTAACATCTCTGGTATTGGAGCGGGAATGAATCTGGTTTTTGGGATAAACTGGAAGCTTGGGGCGGTTATTATCATGGCTGCGGTAATATTTTGTTATTTTTCTAAAAATGTTTATAACAAAATAGAAAAAGGAATTATGGTTGCATTATGTGCAATGACAATTGCATTTCTGTTCGTTTTAATCATGTCTGGTGGACCTGATGCCAGGGAATCTGCCAGGGGACTGGTTCAATGGAAGTTTCCAGCAGGAAGTCTTCCGATGATTATAGGATTCATTGGTTCCAGTGCTTCTTTAACTACAGGTATTTATGGAACTTATCTTGGCAATGAAAAGAAGTGGAAGAAACAGGATTTATTCAACGGTGTAATGATGACCGATGCAGCCGCACATATTTTTGGTGTTATAGTTATCAGTATTGCAATTATTCTGGTTGGCGCGATTGTAATGAATCCGACGGGGGCTACGATAAACGCTCCTGCAGATCTGGCAGCTATGCTGATTCCTGTACTGGGTGATGCTGCTCCGCTGGTTATGGGAATCGCTTTACTTTCCGCAGCTTTCTCCGCTATATTAGGAAATACTGCAAGAGGAGTTGTATTGTTAAATGCAGGTGTTAATCAGCCAACGGCATTAGATGGAAAAAATATTAAAATTGGTTCTATGATTGTTCTTGCAATCGGTACCGCCATTTGCTTTAGTTATGGGAAATCTCCGGTACAATTAATCTATTTATCTAATGTTGCAACAGGTATAGCAACACCAGTTGCTGGATTGTTTATCACTCGGATGATCTGGAGAAAAGATATTAACCGTGGAATTAAGGAACCAAGAGCACTTCAGATTTGTATGACGATTAGTTACATATTCTACTTATTTGTAACCATTTATGCATTAGTTGGCGTGGTTCCGAAATTCATAAATTCGATTGTAGGATTGTTTTAATTAGCTTTTTATATTTTTCTAAAAAGCCCCTAGCTAGCTGATATAAACTACACGCAAACTGCGAAATAGACTGTTTGCAACAAACAGGCTGCATCTTCGCTTAGAGCGAGTATGCAGCCTGTGAAGATAACTTTATTCGTCTTCCCCGTTGCGTGTTTTATTACGTTCATCTGGCTTTAAGACGCGGGCCACCAGTTGTACTACATAAAGAAAGACAGGAACAGCAACGGTTGAGAAAATAGCAGCCATCAGCCAGTTCTTTGAATCTGGATGATGGGAAAATGCAGAGAACAATGCAATGATATACATGGAGACGATTAAAATAACTCCAATCATTGCCAGTGGGCGTTTTAAGTTCATGGGTGAAATCCCTCGCTTTCTAAACCTGATATAGTTTCTATTATATCTCATAAAATGAAGATTGGAAAGAAGCCCTTAGAGAATCTTAATAAAAAGTTATAGCTTATGACCTGTACTTTTCTCCTAAATTATAGTAGAATTTCTATTAAATAACAGGGACAGTATGGAAGGGGTGTTACAATCCTTGAAAAAAACGTGGATTACGGTATCTGTCTGTATCCTTATAAGCCTGGGTTGTATCACGGTTTCTTCAGCAGAGGAGGCAGTTTCCACACCCTCCGGTGGCAAATCTTTAACACCGGAAACGAAATGGAGCTGGCAGAAGGATTTTGATGGTTGGAAGTATGTAGATGGCCAGGGGGGCTTTAAAAAGAATACCTGGGAAGATATAAACGGTAGCTGGTATTATTTTGACAATGATGGTTATATGACCACGGACTGGGTGAAGATTAAGGGAGTGGAATACTACTTTTTAGAAAGTGGTGAGCAGGAGATTGGCTGGTGCTACAATGAGGATGATGAAAAGTGGCATTATTACGGCAAGGATGGGAAAGTGCAAAAAGGCTGGTTTCAGGATGTAGACGAAAGCTGGTATTGGTTCTCTACGAGAGGAGAGATGGTTTCCTCTGGTTATAAGAACATATCTGGAAACCGATACTATTTTTTTGATAACGGACAGATGGCGGCCAATCAGTATGTAGGACTGGCCTATATGGATGAAAAAGGAGTACGAAACCGAGAGCTGGATATCAGTGTAAAAGGTAAGAAAGGTTCCTATTCTCTTCCTGCTGAGGTAAAAGAGGCGTTTACAGAATCTTCTAAAAATGTTCCAAGGCAGTGGGTAAAGAAATTTATTGACCAGGGCTGGGAAATTCTTTATTATCCGGATAAGCAATATTTTTCAGCACCAATGACAGGAAACGGGATCTATTATGTTGGTCATAAGTTGGATATGAATTATAAAAAAATTAAGATCTGCAACCCTGGAGAGTTGGCGGAGGCATTCGGCGAGTATATTGGGTACGCCTCAGGCTGTTATAAAAGTAACAGTAAATTAGGCACGGACCTAATGATGTACCGGGATTCCCTGGAGGATTTTATCTATGTGCCGGATTATTATTCCGATGACATAGCATTTTATTTTGGTAAACTGATAGGTACCTATGTAGAATCTCCTTACACACGATCAGAGATGGAAGTGGCATCCCCAGAGGCGGTAAGTATCTTAAAAAACATTTTATATGAGCAGAAAAAGGATAAGTAAGCGGCTTTGGGCGAACCGGGGCCGCTTTTGTCGTATAAAAAGTTATAATTTTTATTGACAAATGTTAGTAAATGGTATATTATCAATTTAAAGGTTTAGCACAATTTAATTTAATAAAACTAAAGGAAGTGAAAAGATGGCATTATTGGCTAAGGTATTCGTTGCTATCATTGCAGCCGAACATTTGTATATTCTCTGGGTAGAGATGTTTGCATGGACGACGACAGGTAAGCGTATATTTACTTCGATAGACCATACGCTTTTTGAAAAAACAAAGGGTCTTGCAGCAAATCAAGGATTGTATAATGGATTCCTATCTGCTGGACTCATTTGGTCCTTATTCATAGGGGATGTATTATGGGCAAAGAACATAGCCGTATTTTTCCTGTCATGCGTTGTTTTTGCTGGAAGTTACGGTGCTCTGACTTCCTCGAAGTCGATTTTTTTCAAACAGGCACTGCCGGCATTACTGGTGCTTTTAGGAGTCATATTAATTCATTAAATCAAAAAAAAGAGGAGAAATAAACCATGAACGAGACAATCAAATTAATACAGGACCACAGATCTATAAGGAGTTTTCTTGATAAGGATGTTGACGATGCCGTTATAGATGAGATCTTAAAAACGGCTCAGGCCATGCCAAATTCGATCAATGGACAGCAGACCTCAGTTATTGTAATCAGAGATAAGGACGCCAAGAAAAAGATTGCCCAGCTTACCGGTAACCAAACCTGGATAGAGGAAGCACCTGTATTTTTGCTGTTTCTCATTGATTTTTACAAGACAAAATTAGGTGCTGAGAAGAATGGTCTTACTCAGGTCATACATGAAAGCGTAGAAGGAACTATGGTTGGAACCTTTGATGCTGGCCTTCAGATGGGAGCTGCTATTATTTCAGCAGAATCTCTGGGACTTGGAATTGTTCCTATTGGAGGCGTACGTAAAAACCCAGAAGAGTTGATTGAATTGTTAAAGCTTCCTGAATATACCTTCCCTGCTGTTGGTCTTGCTTTAGGCTATCCAAAGGATCATTCCCATAAGAAACCTAGACTTCCCCTTGATACCTTTAAGCATGAGGAATTTTATCATTCCGATGGATTGTTAGAGTCCATTGATCAGTACGATAAGGACATGGAAGATTATTTGGCAGAAGTTGGACGGGAGAAGGAAGGAAACTGGAGCAAGTTCACTTCTAGTATTTACCAGAGTGTTTACTATCCTGAGGTATATCCAACCATTAAGAAACAGAAATTATCTAATGACAAATAAAGAAAAAATGCAGGCAGCCGAAACATTTGGCTGCCTGCATTTTTTTATTCCGCCAGTTCTTCCCACTGTTGATAAAGCGCTTCCAGTTGTTTTCCAATGGCATCTTTTTCCTGATTTAGTTCCATAAGCTTTGGTACGTCGGTGAAGATTTCTTCTTTTACAAGAAGTTCATCAATTTCTCCATCTCTGGTTTCAAGTTTATGAATCTCATCCTCTGTTTTTTTAAGCTCATTCTGACGCTTTCTAAGTCGTGCCTGTTCTTCCTTTTGAGACTTCCAGTCCGATTTTGTTTCAGAAGTCTCTTCCTTAGCTTCTAAGGTTGTTATAGGGGAAGCGGCATATAGACTGGTCATTAGATCTTTCTTTTCCAAATAATAATCATAATTACCGATATAATTAACCACAGTCTGATTGGTTAAATCAAGGATTCTTGTGGCGGTTCGGTTAATAAAATAACGGTCATGGGATACGTAAAGTACTGTACCGGTATAGTTGTTAAGCGCTTCTTCCAGGATTTCTTTTGACGTAATGTCCAAATGGTTGGTAGGCTCATCGAGGATTAGAAAATTGGCCTCAGAAAGCATGAGCTTTGCAAGAGACACACGTCCTCGTTCTCCACCGCTTAGATCCTTGACCCGCTTGTACACATCGTCGCCAGTAAATAAGAATGCAGCCAGTATATTTCTTATCTGAGTGTTGTTCATGGAAGGGTACGTGTCCTGGAGCTCATCAAAAAGTGTCTTTTCCATATGGAGAACCTGATGTTCCTGATCATAGTACCCAATATGTACTTTGGAGCCTAAGACAATCTCACCCTGGTCTGCACCCAGAATGCCATTAAGCATCTTTAAAATAGTGGTTTTCCCCGTGCCATTGCCGCCAATAATAGAAATTCGTTCTCCTCTTTTAATATCAAAATTCACATGATCGAATAAAAGATTTTGGTCAAAGGCTTTTTTAAGGTCTCTAACAGTTAAGACATCATTACCACTGATAATATTAGGCTCCAGACGGATCTTCATCTCGTCATTGACCTCTGTAGGCCGATCCAGACGATCAATCTTGTCCAACATCTTTTCCCGGCTTTCTGCGCGTTTAATGGATTTCTCTCTGTTAAAGGATTTTAATTTGGTTATAACTTCTTCCTGATGTTTGATTTCTTGCTGCTGGTTTAAATACGCTTTCATCTTTGCTTCCCGAATCATAGCCCTCTTACCGCTGTATTCCGTATAATTTCCCTGGTAGACATTCATAATGCCATTATCAAGTTCAATGATTTTGGTGACCACCCGATCTAAAAAGTAACGGTCATGAGCAACGATGATAACGCTGCCATCGTAATTGACCAGATAACCTTCCAGCCAAGCGATGGATTCCATATCTAGATGGTTGGTAGGCTCATCCAGTAAGATAATGTCTGGTTTTGAAAGAAGAAGGCGTCCTAAGGCAACCCTTGTTTTTTGTCCTCCAGATAAGGCTATGACAGGTTTCTTGAAATCTTCCTCTGTAAAGCCCAAACCTTTTAAAACACCAGTGACCTCGCTTTGATAGGCATAACCGTTTTGCTGTTCAAATTCGTGGTTTAGCCGGCTATAGGAGGAGAGCATATTATCAAGCTCGCTACCTGTAAGGTGTTTCATATCCAGTTCCATCTGACGAATTTTGGCTTCCATTTCGATGATGGGCCGTTTGATCTCAAGGACCTCTTCATAGACGGTTCGCTCTCCGGAAAGGTCCTGATGTTGAGATAAGTAACCGATGGTTTTACCCTTTGAGGCAACCACCTCACCTTCGTCGGCAGGCAGTTCCCCGATGATGATTTTTAAGAGTGTAGACTTACCGGCACCGTTGATTCCTACGATAGCCGCCTTTTCATTTTCCTCTATATGAAAGGAAGCGTGTTTAATCACTTCATTGCTTCCAAAGGCTTTGCTTATGTTACTGCATGATAGAATCATGGTTTTATTTCCTCCCGTGTAAGTGTATGACAATAGGATTAGTATAATATAGGTCATTTATTTTTTCAAGGATACATTGGAAAAACTAGTTTGACATTATTTTGACGTGAAGTTATAATAATGGTAGTTTATTCTGAGTAAAAGAAGGTGAAGATGTGGCAGATAAAGAAATTTCAAAAGCAGTGATTGCCAGGCTTCCTAGATATTACCGATATCTAGGAGAGCTGCTGGAAGAAGGAGTGGAACGGATTTCCTCCAATGATTTAAGCATACGAATGAGGGTGACCGCTTCTCAGATCCGTCAGGACCTGAATAACTTCGGTGGATTTGGTCAACAGGGCTATGGCTATAATGTAAAATATCTTTATACGGAGATAGCAAAGATACTGGGGATCGACAGGCAGCATAATATTGTCATTATTGGCGCTGGTAACTTAGGCCAGGCGATTGCCAACTATGCCAATTTTGAGAAGCGTGGTTTCCTGATTAAAGGAATGTTCGATATCAATCCGCGTCTAATCGGGCTGGTAGTCCGAGGAATAGAGATTCGGGGCGTGGATGATTTAGAGGCCTTTGTGCGGGATAATGATGTCCAGATTGCAGCCCTTACCATACCAAAGACGAAGGCGCCTGAAATTGCAGACCTCCTTGTGCAGGCAGGTATTAAGGCTATCTGGAATTTTGCCCACACAGATTTAACAGTACCTGATGATGTTGTGGTAGAGAATGTTCATTTATCAGAGAGCTTGATGCGGTTGTCCTATCGTGTCTGCAATATGCAAGATGGTGGCACAGAGCTGGAAGACAAATAATCTGGTTAAATAGAAAGAGAGCCTGCTGGCAGACAAAGAGGATAACTCTTTTCTGCCGGCTGTTTTTCTATAGGAAAGAAAGGTGAATGCATTTTGAGATATCTGGTTACAGGAGATCAGATGAAAGAGGTGGATCATTACACCATAGATACAATTGGAATTCCTTCTCTGGTCCTTATGGAGCGGGCTGCTTTGGCAGTGGTTTGTGAAATAGAAAAGCTTGTGAATAAGAAAAGCCGTATCTGGGTTTTGTGCGGCAACGGTAATAATGGCGGAGATGGCATAGCCATTGCCAGAATGCTTCATTTAAAAGGATATAGAACCACTGCAATACTAGCTGGAAAGAGGGAGAGTGCAACCAGGGAGACCATGATACAATTGGAGATTGCCAAAAAGGTTGGGGTAGATCTCGTGGATTATCCTGATTTTACCTTTGGAGAGTGTGATCTTTTAGTCGATGCCTTATTTGGCTTAGGGCTTAATCGCGAAGTGCTTGGTTCCTACCGGGAGATTATGGATCAGGTGATAGCAAGCGGTCCTGCACTTACCGTGGCTGTAGATATTCCATCTGGCATACATTCAGGTTCTGGCCAGATTATGGGGATTGCTTTTCGTGCAGATGTAACGGTTACGTTTGGTTGGGAGAAACTTGGAACTATGCTTTATCCGGGCAAGGAATACAGCGGAACGGTTGTTGTGGCTGAGATAGGCTTTCCAGAACAGAGTCTTTCGACTATAAAATCTGAGTTCTTTACCTTTGAACCGGGAGATGCAAATAAGGTCCCTTTGCGTCCGGCTTATTCCAACAAAGGAAGTTTTGGCAAAGTCTTAGTTGTTGCAGGAAGTCGCAATATGAGCGGCGCTGCCTATTTAAGCTCTTTGGCAGCTTATCGCACCGGCGCAGGCCTGGTAAAGATCTTTACAGTAGAAGAAAACCGAACTATACTACAGTCAGAGTTGCCAGAAGCGATTATCGCAACATATGATCCTAAGGAAGCTGACGCAAGTACAGAAGCCTTTAAGGAGCTTCTAGGAAAACAGTGTGAGTGGGCCAGCGTGATTGTTCTAGGGCCAGGGCTTGGACGGGAGTCATACGTAAAAAATCTAGTGGAAGAAGTGCTTACCAATGCATACGTTCCTATTATCCTTGATGCAGACGGCTTGGGAGCCATCGCAGATAATCCTGATCTGACCGGATATTTCACAGAAAATATTATTGTAACACCCCATTTGGGAGAGATGGCGAGGCTGACTGGAAGTTCGGTAGAAGCCATCAAAAAAAATCTAATTGCTGCAGCAAGGGAATATGCGGATCGATTTGGTATTACATGTGTTTTAAAGGACGCTGTGACAATAGGAGCATTAAAAGATCAGAGGACTTATGTGAATTCCTCTGGAAACAGCTCTATGGCAAAAGCTGGGGCCGGGGACGTTTTGACAGGAATCATTGCCGGACTTCTGGCTCTTGGTCTGGAAGAATCCGATGCCGCCGCTCTTGGTGTCTGGCTCCACGGACGGGCCGGAGATGTGGTACAGGAAAAATACGGAGGCTATAGCCTTTTGGCAAGCCAGTTGACAGAAGAAATCCATACAATATTGCAGGAGCAAACGAGGTAGCAGGAAGATGAAATTATACAGCAGAGTTTATGAAACGGTAGATTTGGATGCAGTCAGGCACAATATGGAGGCCATGAAAGCAAATCTGGCAGAAGGAACTAAGATGATTGGCGTTGTTAAATGCGATGGGTATGGGCACGGAGCCGTTCCTGTTGCAATAGCCATTGACCCTTATGTGTGGGGATATGCAGTGGCTACAGTGGAGGAAGCCGTCATCTTGAGAAAACATGGTATTAAAAAGCCAATTCTAGTGCTAGGTGTTGTCCCTTATGATGGTTATGACCTTTTGGTGGAATACGAAATTGCTTCTGCAGTATTCCAGTATAAGAGAGCCTGCCGCCTTTCAGAGACCGCTCTTAAGCACGGAACGAAGGCAGTGATCCATCTGGTTGCAGACACTGGTATGAGTCGAATAGGGCTTGGTATTACAGAGGAAGCAGCAGATGAGGCTGTTAAAATCAAAAGTCTTCCTGGTATTGAAGTAGAAGGATTATTTACTCATTTTGCAAAGGCAGATGAAACGGATAAGGCGGCAACCAACAGACAGATGGAGCATTACCGCAAATTTGTAGATATGCTTATGGAACGAGGCCTAGAAATTCCGATTCTTCATTGTTCAAATAGCGCTGGGATTTTGGATCTTCCGGCAGCTAATTTTCATGCAGTGCGTGCGGGTATTTCTATCTATGGCATATATCCTTCGGATCAGGTGGATAAAAACACAGTAAAGCTAATACCTGTTATGGGTCTAAAAAGTGTGGTCACATACATAAAAACAATAACTTCTGGTACGGCAGTCAGTTATGGAGGAACCTTTGTCGCTGACCGTGAGATGGTGGTAGCTACCATACCCGTAGGATATGGAGACGGATATCCAAGAAACCTTTCTGGAAAAGGAGAGGTTTTGATTCGAGGTCAGAGGGCTAAAATCCTTGGAAGAGTGTGCATGGATCAGTTTATGGTAGATGTCACTGACATAGAGGGTGTAGAGGAAGACGATGAAGCTGTATTGATTGGAAAACAGGCGGAGCATGAGATTACGGTGGATGACTTAGCGAATACCAGCGGAGGATTTCATTATGAAATTTTATGTGATATTGGTAAACGTGTTCCCAGAGTGTACTATGAAGATGGCAAAATCGTAGGGACGAAGGATTATTTTGATGATAATTATAAAGGGTTTTTAAAGGTGTGATAACAAACTCCATGTCCAAAACATATCATAAGGTATGCGGCGGAAAAACTAAAGTGTATACACGAGTCAAAGAAGGTCAATAATAGACTTAAATAAATTGACGGAGTGTGAAAAATGTGATTATTAGACGTGGAGACATTTATTATGCTGATCTAAGGCCAGTAGTAGGTTCCGAACAAGGCGGTATTCGCCCGGTTCTTATCATACAAAACGACATAGGGAATAAGCACAGTCCAACTGTGATCTGTGCTGCAATTACTTCCAGAATGAACAAGGCAAAGCTTCCCACCCATGTGGAGCTTGATACGAAAAAATGTGATATGATTAAAGATTCAGTTATCCTTTTAGAACAGCTGCGGACCATTGATAAGCAGAGACTAAAAGAAAAGATCTGTCATATCGATGAAGAACTTCAGCAGGAAGTGGACTGTGCATTAAGGGTCAGCCTGGAACTGGGTACATAGTTCATTATTGACGGAATGCTGATAAAATGGTATATTTCTAATTAGTTTCATTTAAAATACAAATGATGATGAACAAAAGGAGTCGATAGTTAATATGGACGATGGCAATCCGCTTATACGCGTGATTATTTTTATTGCTTTTATCGCACTAGACGCAATATTCTATGGTTTTGGAGCAGCAATCCAAAATGTGAATTCAAGCGAACTGGAACACCAGATGGAGAATGGGAGTGAAAAGGCCCGGAAGCTGTTACATATTGTTAACAGACCTACCCGTTTCGTAAACACCATTCAAATTACAACGAATTTAATCGGTATGGTAACCGGAGCTTTTGTATTAGAAGAGCTGGGAGCCAATTTTGAGAAGATCTTAATCGGGAATCATGCCTTAGCAGGAAGGTGGCTGTCGTTTTTAAGCCTTTTTGTAGTCGCAGTCGGATTGATCGTGTTATTAATCAGTTTTGGAATTATAATTCCAAAGAGATGTGCTGCAAAGAATCCTGAAAAGTGGGGGTTTGGACTTCTGCCGATGGTATCTACTTTAATGATCCCGGTAATGCCGATTGCCTGGCTTGCAAATCTGGTTGCTTTCTTTATCTTGAAACTGTTTGGAATCGGTATAGCAACAGATAATGAGAACGTTACGGAAGAAGACATCATGTCTATGGTTAACGAAGGTCATGAGCAGGGCGTTTTAGAAGCCAGAGAAGCTGAGATGATAACCAATATCTTTGAATTAAACGACAAAGAAGCTGGTGACATCATGACCCATCGAAAAAGCCTTGTAGCTTTGGATGGAGATATGCCCCTTCGAGAGGCAGTGGATTTCATACTCAAGCAAGGGCTCAATTCCCGTTACCCTATCTATAAAAAAGATGTGGATGACATCATTGGTATTCTTCATATGAAAGATGCCCTTATCTGTGTGGAACATAGAAAGAACGCGACACGTAAACTTTGTGAGATCGAAGGACTTTTACGAGAGGCTGTCTTTATTCCCGAAACAAGAAATATCAATGAATTGTTTAAAGAGATGCAGTCTGAAAAGATTCATATGGTAATTGTGGTGGATGAGTATGGTCAGACGGCTGGTGTCGTTACGATGGAAGATATTCTAGAAGAAATCGTAGGCAATATTTTGGATGAATACGATGTGGATGAGGAATACATTGTTTCCTCGGATGATGGTTCTTATATTATGAACGGTATGACTCTTTTAGAAGATGTGGAAAAGGTTTTGGATATCGAATTTGAAGAAGAAGATTATGATTCTTATGATACGATAAACGGCCTTTTGATCTCGAAACTGGATCGTATTCCTCAGGAGGGAGAACAGACTGAGGTGTCCGTTCTTGGGTACCGATTTAAGATTCTTCTGGTAAAAAATAAGATCATTCAATCAATACTGGTTCGAAAACAAGAGGCAGATGAGCCAAAGGGAGAAGAGGATGCTCTTAATAAGCTAGGACCCGAACACTCTGAAGCTCTGTCATAATACTGACACAGCCTCCATAAATTTCTTGCTGTTAAGCAGGTGATTTATGGAGGCTGTGTATTGTTTTTTCTTGCAAGAAGAATTAATAAGTGCTAAAATAGTTAAGATGTATTTTTTTAAACAATAAGGACGAAACAGAGAAAGAAAAGGAGTGCTATAAACAATGTCAGGACATTCAAAGTTCGCAAATATTAAACACAAAAAAGAAAGAAACGATTCTGCAAAAGGTAAGATTTTTACAATTATCGGAAGAGAAATTGCTGTTGCAGTAAAAGAAGGCGGATCAGACCCTGCAAATAATAGCAGGCTCCGTGATATTATTGCAAAGGCAAAAGCAAATAATATGCCTAATGATACCATTGACCGCGGAATTAAGAAAGCAGCTGGTGAAGCTGGTTCTGTCAACTATGAGACGATTACATACGAAGGTTACGGCCCCAATGGGGTTGCGATCATCGTAGATACTCTGACAGACAATAAAAATCGTACGGCTGCTAATGTAAAGAACGCATTTACAAAAGGTGGCGGTAATGTTGGTACACCAGGCTGTGTTTCCTTTCTTTTTGATAGAAAAGGTCAGATTATTATAGATAAAGAAGAATGTGACATGGATCCAGATGAGCTGATGATGGTTGTTTTGGATGCGGGCGCTGAAGATTTTTCCGAGGAAGAGGACAGTTATGAAGTAGTCACTGGCCCAGATGAATTCAGTGGTGTAAGAGAAGCCCTGGAGTCAGCAGGGGTACCTGTGGTAGAAGCTGATATCACCATGATTCCTCAGACCTGGGCAGAGCTTACAGATGAAGAATCAATTAAAAAGATGAACAAGATTTTAGATCTTCTAGATGCAGAAGACGACGTACAAGCAACTTACCATAACTGGGAAGAATAAAAAAAGAGGGGGAAAGCCAAAGCTTTCCTCCTCTTTTTATACCTCTACCGTTAAATTGCGAACAGACTTGTTGATTGTGCCTACAAGTTCATGAATCCGTTGATACACGTCTCCCGAGCTTTTTGATATTTCGCCAAATTCTCTGGCTACAACAGCAAACCCAACTCCCGCATCCCCAGCTCTAGCGGCTTCAATGGAGGCATTTATGGAAAGAATCTTTTCCATGGAGGCTATCTTTTGAAGATTACTGGTTTTTTCCGTGACTTCATTTAATGAAGTCTCAATGGTATCAATCTCTTTATCCAATGCTTTATTTCTTTTTTGTGTCATGGTCTTTATATATTCTAAATTGACTAACTGGTTTACCACATTACCCAACATATCTGCAGAGGCTCGTATCATAGATTCCGACCGCACAGGAACCTTTTTTAACGCTGTTACATACAGTTCCTCTACGATACCGAGATCTCTTGCAATGGTTTTGAACTTGTCCTCATCAGGTACTCCAGGGAGAACTTGACCTCCGATGATAGCACCTACCTTTTCCCCATTTATAATGATATCAGTAGAAAAATCCATAAGTCCCGCATGACAGTAATAAGTTCCGCTTCCTTCGGCATCGCATTTCTGGCACCGCTTTGCCCCTTCTTCATTCATTCTGGTATGCTTCATACAAAAATCTGTAAAGTTACTTCCTTTTGTTAAATACTTCCCCTCTGCATCGACTGCAATGGCTGCTAACCCTGTAGCTTCAGAAAACTGATCCTGGATTTTTTGGAGAGAATCCAAGTCGATGAATTTTCTAAGATCTATCATATGTATTCCACGCCCTTCCCCTATAAGAATTGGAAACCATTATGTATATTATTATATAATAATAATAGAACAAATACAAGTGAGGTAACCGGGAATAGTCTGTGAAAATCCATTAAACGGAGTAAACCATTGTGCTTAAATGAACCAAGTCGGCTGTTGTAAAAATATAAAAAAGAGGCTTAAGACCATGGACTGTGACCATTTGTATCGGGTAAAGAAGGAAGATTTAGAAAAATTAAAGGAGTTATTGACTGAGTGTTTTGAATCTGACCCTCTCTATTGCAGGCTAATTCCAGATAAAAAAAGACGAGATCGTCTGCTGCCTGAGCTGTTTGCCTGCGATATGGAAGAGCTCCTTAAGACCTGTCAGATCTATGCGGACAGCCAGGAGATTCATGGAATTATAGTAGTAGGGGATGAATCAGAATCCTCTTATTCACTAAAAAACTATATTTCAGAGGCAGCCGCTTACTTAAAAACAAAGGGATATCTGATCAAGGAAGATCCTTCTTTTAAAACGTTGTGGAACTTCTACCAGGGCAAGGATTATTTAAATTCCAAATGGACAGAAACGCTTAATACGAAAGATCGGCTGCATCTCATCTATCTTGCGGTCAGGCCCTACATGCAGCATCACGGTATTTCAACTCATCTCTTAAGAGAGACCATTGGTTATGCAGATGAATACAGGCTAATGGTTTCTCTGGAAACTCATAACGAAAAAAATGTGTCATTCTACGAGCATTTTGGCTTTGAATTATATGAAATCGTTGAAACGCTAGATAACCTAAAACAGTATTGTATGATACGTGATAGGAGTAGGAGTTAATATACATAATAGGACAGGCTTTCCAATATCTGGAATCCTGCTTTTTGATAGAGTGATATAGCGGGCTTGTTAAGGCCGGAAACCTGAAGAAACAGCTTTTTAAAACGCCTTGCATTGGGGTGTGCGAAATATGTATCTAAAAAAAGTGAGAGGCAGGCACTTCCCAATCCTCGATTTCTATAAGCTTCATCAATCTCAAATCCGTATAAATAAGCTCCATTTTCTAAAGAATCCAGATAGCAGGATCCTACTTGATTACCATCTAATAAAAATACGCATTGAATGGGTGTCTCCTCCGGTGAGGATGCTATGGAAAGAGAGAGGGTTTCAAAGGAAAATCCGTTCTTTAGTTGGTTGATTTTTATGGACTGAGTAAGTGGCAACTCCATAATGTGTTCCTGATACCAAAAGGAGGCGTCCATGGCCTTTAAGGTGGAAACGGTGCCAACACAGGACTCGTCCACGGGAAAGATTAAATCGCTTTCTTCGGCCTTTTCTAAAAACTCATTTAAGAGTCTTTTAAAATGTCCCTTTCGTCTGTGAAGGGGGTGAGTAAATCCACTGCATTCATAATCCATATTTTCGGTAATAAATGCGCAGAGGACGGATAAGAGGTTTCCTTCGTCGTATAATAAGTAGTAGATACAATCTTCTTCTATTGGTAATGTCAAAGAAATATGATCATGATTTTTGCAGATTTCCTGCAGTACCATAGCGTCGTTTTTCTGTATTTGGTTTAAGGTATCGGTGTGGATTATATTCATATCAGGGCTCCTAGTTTGTTTTCCTATAGTATAATACAAAAAAACATTAAAATTCAATGAAATATTTCCATATTTCCAGTTGTTTCTTTGAAATATGGGTGATAGAATAAACACAAGTAAATCAGTTGGAGGGATATCATTGAAAAAGAGAGATGAAATACCGGTTTGCGACACCTGGAACCTGGCGGATATATTACCGTCTGAATCAGCCTGGGAAGAATTGTTCCGTGAGACGGAGCAGGAACTTTCGGGTTATAAAGAATTTGAAGGACATCTTATGGATTCTGGAGAGATGCTTTTTTCCTGTCTGCGATTTGACGAAGAGGTGTCCTTAAAGATAGAGACTTTGTTTGTATACGGAAAGCAAAAGTCGGATGAAGATACAGGGAATGCGAAATATCAGGAGTTTGCAGCAAAAGCGAGAGCCTTATCTTATCAGGCTGCTGGTCTGTCGGCTTATTTGGTGCCTGAGATATTATCCTTCCCAGAAGAAACCCTGCGTGAGTATCAGGAGAACTATCCCCAGCTTAGTCGTTATAAAAGAACTCTTGAGATTATCTTGAATAAGAAGGCTCATACCCTGTCTGCTGCGGAAGAGGCACTTTTAGCAAAATCTCTGGAAGCAACGTCAGGGGCATCGGATATCTTTAATATGTTTAATAATGCAGATGCAAAATTTCCTGAAATTCTTGATGAGAATCAAAAGCCGGTGCAAATTACCCACGGTAATTTTATTGCTTTTATGGAGAAGCAGGATAGAAGAGTAAGAAAATCTGCATTTGAAGCGCTTTACAGTGTTTACAAACAGTTTGGGAACACCTTGGCAAGTACCTTTTTCTCCAATGGTAAGAAAGCCTCTTTCTATGCATCTGCTAGGAATTACACATCTGCAAGAGCTTTTTCCTTATGGGAGAATGAGATACCGGAGACGGTTTATGACAATCTGATCCAAGCGGTACACGAAGATATCTCATATCTTCATGAATACGTTTCCATTAGAAAAGAAGCTCTTGGAGTAGATGAACTTCATATGTACGATCTATACGTACCTATGGTTTCCTTAGAAGAAAAGAAGATACCCTTTGAGGATGCCAAACGTATGGTTTTAGAAGGTCTTAAACCTTTGGGAGAAGAGTATCTGTCTCTGCTAAGAGAGGGCTTTGATAATCGCTGGATTGACGTATATGAGAACGAAGGTAAGAGAAGTGGAGCTTACTCCTGGGGAGTTTACGGAATCCATCCTTATGTTCTTCTTAATTATAATGGAACCTTAGACAGTGTGTTTACTCTGGCTCATGAGATGGGTCACGCTCTTCACAGTTGGTATTCTGATAAGAACCAGACTTATGTGGATGCGGGGTATAAGATATTTGTGGCAGAAGTTGCGTCTACTTGCAATGAGGCACTTTTGATCCGTCACCTGTTAGCGACAACAAAAGATAAGAATGAACGAGCCTATCTGGTGAATCATTTTATGGATAGTTTCCGTGGAACACTTTATCGTCAGGCCATGTTTGCAGAGTTTGAGGACGAAACCCACCGGTTGGTAAAGGAAGGTCAGATACTGACTGGGGAACTTCTGGGTAAGACATATCATAAACTCAATGAATTTTACTTTGGTCCGGATATGATCATTGATCCGGAAATCGATTTCGAGTGGTCCAGGATTCCGCATTTTTACACTCCATTTTATGTATATCAGTATGCCACAGGCTTTTCGGCTGCGGTTGCTATTAGTAGCAAAATCCTTTCTGGGGATGAAAAAGTAATTAAGGGTTATTTTGAATTTTTGAGCGGAGGAAACTCGATGACTCCCATAGACCTTTTAAAGCTTTGTGGAGTAGATATGTCCACGGCAGAGCCGGTGAAAGATGCCCTTTTGGTGTTTGCCGGGCTTTTGAAGGAAATGAGGGAGCTGATTTAGGTCCGATTGCGGGTTGAAAAGAGGGGAGCAAGTATGAATCTTTATCAGATGATATTTAAAAGAAGATCCATCAGAAAATATAAAAGGGAACAGATTCCAGAACAGCTATTAAAGGATATCATTTATTTTGGGAACTGTGTATTGAAGCTTCATGCGGACATTTCGGTGAAAATGGAAATATGCGAAAATTTGGATGGTCATCTTTCTGTGAAAGGGTTATGGAAGGTGGATGCTCCCTATTATCTGGTATTTCACTCCGAGGAAAAGGAGGGGTATCTGACCAATGCAGGATATATTTTAGAACCAATTCTGTTATACATGACAGGAAAAGGGATAGGTTCCTGCTATTTGGGCAATACAAAGATTTCAGGTCAGGAGATGGATGGGGTCAAACAGGTTATTACAATTGCCTTTGGTTATCCCAAAACACTGTTGTATCGTGATCCTGCTACGGCAAAGCGGTTGCCATTAAAAGAACTATGTGTATTCAAAGAGGAAGCAGAAGAACCTCTGAAAAATATTTTAAAAGCGGCTAGATTGGCTCCATCTGCTGTAAATAACCAACCTTGGCGGTTTATCGTATACCATGATAGAATTTATATCTTTGCTTGTAGAGAATTCTTACCGTCCGCTCCCCTGGTTTCCATGCGTGATATCAGTATTGGGATCATGTTGTCCCATTTAACCATCGCAGCAGAAGAAATGTGGATGAACATTAAGTTGGAAGCGGAAGATGCTATGCTTAAAAAATCGTTTAAAAGTGGAACCTATATAACGACTGCATTTTTCAAAGAATTTAACTGTTAAAAGCAGCCATACAACGAGGAGGAAGGCCTGTTCATTACCTGAGCCTTCTCCTTTTTATGTGTACAAGCAATAAGAACATATCGGTTTTGCCATTACCTATTCTCCATGGGAGATACATCAACCATATGTTTAGTATGTAAAAGTGAGGAATGAGATTCATGAAACGGGAAGTTGATTTAAGTGAGATTTCCGATGGGAAATTATATGGAATAAATGACATGGTGAAGGCAGATTGCAAGGACTGCCGTGGCTGTTCTGACTGCTGTCAGGGGATGGGACAGTCTGTGACTTTAGATCCTCTAGATTGTTATCGTTTGTGTAAAAATTTATCTTGCACCATGGAAACACTACTTCAGAATAACCTTGAATTAAATGTAGTGGCTGGGATCGTAATTCCTAATTTAAAGATGGCAGATGAAAAAGAGCGGTGCAGCTTCTTAAGTCAGGAGGGACGGTGTCAAATTCATAGCTTCCGTCCTGGGATCTGCCGCCTCTTCCCGTTAGGCAGGGCATACGAGGAAGAAGGCATTCGATATTTCCTTCAATCAAATGAGTGCAAAATGGAAGGGAAATCAAAAGTTAAGGTCAAAAAATGGCTGGATACGACGGATGTAAAACAATATGAAATATTCGTATTTCAGTGGTATCGCTATCTAAAGGATTTAGAAGAACGGGTCAAAAAAGAAAATGATCCCACATTCACCAATCAAGTGAGTATGCATGTGTTAAAAGACTTCTATCTTATGCCTTATGATATGGAGCAGGATTTTTTTAGTCAGTTTGAAAGAAGGCTTGAAGCTAGTTCCTTCTTATGATAGAATTGGTAAGAATAGAGAATAATAAGAATAATTGGAACCTAGGAGGAGACAATGATCAGGCAATTAATTGAGAAAATCCAGAAGACGAAGGCACCGGTTTGTGTAGGACTTGACCCGATGCTTGACTATATACCAGAGCATGTCTTAAAAAGGGCATTGGATGAATTTGGTGAAACCCTGGAAGGTGCTGCTGAAGCTATCTGGCAGTATAATAAGGAAATTATAGATCATGTATACGATTTGATCCCCTCCGTAAAACCTCAGATTGCCATGTATGAACAATTTGGCATTGAAGGATTAAAGGCTTACGTAAAAACAGTAAAGTATTGTCATGAAAAAGATTTATTAGTCATTGGTGATGCGAAAAGAGGCGATATTGGTTCCACTTCGTCCGCTTATGCCGCAGCTCATATCGGTAAAGTAAAAGTAGGAAGTAAAAGCTTATCTTCATTTGCAACTGATTTTCTTACCATTAATCCATATCTGGGCACAGATGGAGTAAAGCCTTTTGTAGATGTATGTAAGGAAGAAGACAAAGGACTCTTTGTTTTGGTTAAGACCTCCAATCCTTCCAGCGGTGAATTTCAGGACCGCCTCATCGATGGACAACCATTGTATGAGCATGTAGCACAAAAAGTTGTGGAATGGGGCGCAGACTCCATGGATGGAACTTACAGCAATGTAGGTGCCGTGGTAGGAGCTACTTACCCAGAAATGAGCAGTGTTCTTCGTAAGCTTATGCCCAATACTTATTTCCTTGTACCGGGCTATGGTGCTCAGGGAGGAACGGCAGAAGATCTAGCGCCATGCTTTAATGAAGATGGATTAGGAGCTGTGATTAACTCTTCCAGAGGAATCATCGCGGCTTACAAACAGGATAAATATAAAAAAATCGGTGCAGAAAACTTTGGTGAGGCCTCAAGACAGGCGGTAATTGATATGGTAGCTGACATCAACCGAGTATTATAGGGGGACATCATGGCGAAAGTAATGGAATTAGCAAGAGTTGCCAGTCAGGTTATACTGGCTGACGGTGTATACAGCATGTGGATCGAGACAAAAAAGATTGCCTTGGAGGCATTACCAGGCCAGTTTATTTCTTTGTATACAAAGGATAATTCCAAGCTTCTGCCCCGCCCCATTAGTATCTGTGAAATTGACAGGGAAAAGGGTCTTATACGAATTGTATACCGGGTTCTAGGTGGTGGTACAGAGGAATTTTCCTGTTATAAAGAAGGAGATTATATTGAGATTCTGGGTCCTTTAGGAAATGGATTTTCTATAGAGGCCGGAGCTGCTGGGAAGCGGGCCTTTATAATCGGTGGTGGTATCGGCATTCCTCCTATGTTGGAGCTCTCAAAGCATCTTGCCTGTGAAAAACAGATTATTCTTGGATACCGGGACAGTATATTTTTAAAGGAAGAGTTTTCTCCATATGGTGTCACTTATGTAGCAACAGAGGACGGCAGTGAAGGAACAAAAGGGAATGTATTAGACGCGGTAAAAGAGCACGGATTAAGTGCAGATGTTATTTTTGCCTGTGGTCCCACCCCTATGTTAAAAGCCATAAAAGCATATGCAAAGGAAAATGGAATCGAGTGCTATCTTTCTATGGAGGAACGAATGGCATGTGGTATCGGAGCATGCCTTGCATGTGTCTGCAAAAGCAGTGAGGTCGATGATCACTCCAAGGTTCACAACAAGCGAGTCTGCAAGGACGGACCAGTATTTCAGGCAGAGGAGGTAGACTTTTAGATGAATACAAAAGTAAATCTGGCTGGAATTGAGTTGAAAAACCCTGTGATGACAGCTTCCGGTACATTTGGTTCCGGTGAAGAATATAGTGAGATGATAGATTTAAACCACCTTGGTGCCGTGGTCACGAAAGGGGTTGCAAATATCCCTTGGCCTGGCAATCCAACGCCTAGAATTGCTGAAACACATGGTGGCATGCTCAATGCCATTGGTCTTCAGAATCCTGGTATGGAGGTTTTTGTTCAAAGAGATATCCCGTTTCTAAAACAATACGATACAAAGATCATTGTCAACGTCTGTGGCAAGACTACCGAAGATTATCTTGAAGTGGTAGAACGTCTTTCCAATGAATCTGTGGACATGTTGGAGATCAATATTTCCTGCCCTAATGTAAAAGAGGGAGGAATTGCCTTCGGACAAGATCCTAAAGCAGTAGAAGCCATTACCCGTGAAGTGAAAAAGTATGCCAAACAGCCGGTGATTATGAAATTAAGCCCCAATGTAACAGACATTGGAGAGATGGCAAGAGCAGCAGAAGCGGGAGGCGCTGATGTGCTTTCCTTAATTAACACGTTAACTGGAATGAAGATAGACATTAATCGCCGTTCCTTTGCGGTTGCCAATAAAACAGGAGGACTTTCTGGTCCTGCCATTAAACCGATAGCAGTCCGTATGGTATATCAGGTGGCAAATGCGGTAAAGATTCCGATTATTGGTATGGGTGGAATTATGGACGCAGACGATGCCATTGAGTTTATACTGGCAGGGGCAACTGCTGTTTCTGTTGGAACCGCTAGTTTCAGAAATCCTTATGCGACAGAAGAAGTGGTAAAGGGCATTGAAGCTTATATGAAAAAGTATGGTGTGGATGACATCAATGATCTCATTGGTGCAGTACGTTAAATAAAAAGGGTCTCAGTAAGAACTATTTGAATAGAGAGGATAAAAATGGAACAGTATAAGCAGGAATTTATTGAATTTATGGTGGATTGTAAAGTCCTTAAATTTGGCGACTTCACACTGAAAAGCGGAAGAAAATCGCCATTCTTTATGAATGCAGGTTCTTATGTAACAGGAGCACAGCTTAAAAAGCTGGGAGAATACTATGCAAAGGCAATATACGAAAACTTTGGTATTGACTTTGATGTATTATTCGGGCCAGCATACAAAGGAATTCCATTAAGCGTTGCAACTACCATTGCGTTTCAGGATCTTTACGGCAAAGAGATTAAATATTGCTCCAACCGAAAAGAAGTAAAAGATCATGGTGACACTGGAATACTTCTTGGAAGCCCCATTAAAAGTGGCGACCGTGTGGTAATCATTGAGGATGTAACAACTTCCGGAAAATCCATTGAAGAAACATTTCCCATCATTAAAGCTCAGGGAGATGTAGAAATATTAGGACTTATGGTTTCCTTAAATCGTATGGAAAAAGGAAAGGGAGATAAAAGTGCCCTTGATGAGATCCAGGAAAAGTATGGGTTTAAGGCATCAGCTATTGTTTCTATGGAAGAGGTCATTGAGCATTTGTACAACAGGGAATATGACGGCACAATCATCATTGACGATGCTTTAAAAGCTGCAATTGATACTTATTATGAAACATATGGAGTAAGATAGGAGAGCCTGATATGGAAAGAGTTTATAAGACTATGAGAAATGCAGGAGCGCTGAGCCTTGCTGTTGGAATTGTTATAACTGTTATCGGCCTAGCAGTGGGAATCATATCTATTATTAATGGATCCTTTTTGCTGAAAAGAAAATCTGAAATCACATTCTAATATAATTACTTTTAGAGGAAGCTGTAGGAAAAAAATGGTTTTCCAACAGCCTTTCTCTTTTTATAAAGATGGAGCTGTTATGATTAAAAATGCGACAAGGCGGCAGAAGATGGGGTGGGTAATCTTTTTGTTATACGTTATCCTTTTGGTCTATTTTCTGTTTTTTTCTGATTATTTCGGAAGAGGAAGTCATATCCGGGAGGACTATGCCTACAACCTGATCCCGTTAAAGGAGATACGGCGTTTTATTGTTTACCGTAAGGTAGTTGGAATTGAGTCATTTCTTCTTAATATCGTAGGAAATATAGTTGGATTTATGCCCTTTGGTTTTTTTCTACCTGTCATTAGCCGCAGGAGCCGCCGTTTTTTTAATACGGTTCTGTTAAGCTTTCTTTTTAGCTTAAGCATTGAGACCATTCAGCTTGTGTTTAAGGTTGGGAGCTTTGATGTGGACGACATGATTTTAAACACGGCAGGAGGTATCCTCGGTTATATTCTTTATAAAATTGTGCAGCACATAAGAGTAAGGAGGAAAAAACGTGAAAAAGCAAAAAAGAGTATCCTACATTAGAAAACCCTTTGCCAGAAAGAGTTTTCTGTCACTGGGGCTTTCTATTGGAGCGCTGGTTTTGGGAATTATAGGGATTACCAGCTCTGTAATGGCAGGAGGCCAGACGCAGCTTAATGTTGCGGCTGTCTGTTTTTGCAGTTTGCTGATATCCTTTTTTTCCATTGGTTACGGCGTTCTTTCTTTTTTTGAAAAAGAGAAAAAATATTTACTATCCCAGATTGGCATTGCAGTTAGCGCTGCTCTTGTCATTCTTTGGTTAGTTCTCATTATTATAGGAATAAGGGGGTAAGCGATTTGGACTATCGTAAGATGTTTCAGCAGGACAATGAAATTGTAATGGAACGTTTTGAACTGTCAATGGACAGGATTCGAGGAATATTTTTAGAAGATACGGTGCAAGGTCCGTATTTGGATTATTTTAAGAGAACTGCTTCATTCATTCAAATGATTGGAGAATACTATCAGTTCTTTGAACAGGGAAATCAAAAAAGTGCTTCCATCGATGAATTAAAGGATTGGAACCACAGACTTTATGAGGATATTTTACCAGGTAATTACGAGCAAAGTTATGCCGATCCTGCTTATGCGACTGAAAAGCTTGGAGAAGAATATGGCAAGCTCCTTTCCTTTTTGTACAAGGAAATACGAGGAGATATTATATTTGTCCATGAATATAGACTGACAGATATCACTATCTTAAATGAAGCTTTTATCGAAATATATAATATGTTTGAAGAAGAAATGCCTCAGGCAGCTACCATAAAAGAGCTTCTTTACTGGTTTGTCAGCGATTATACAGATCATACAATATCTTATCGGATTAGAGAAAGTCTTGATCCGTCCTTGTCTTATGCAGTGGATATTATTAAGGATAATGATTTAACAGATCTTCGCTACCTGTATTACTTTGGAGATTATATTTCTGACTCAGAGCTTAAAGTTGCTAGCTTTTTAAATTCTCTACCAGAGGAGAAAGTACGCCTGATGGCAGATACTTACACCGAAGGTTACCGTAAGGGATTTGAGGTAATGGGCAGAGATTTATCAAAGAAAAAAACGGTACAGATTCGTTATGAGCTTGGCTTTGAACGCATGATAAAATATGCCATGGAAAACTTTGAAAAGATGGGGCTTAACATCATTCTCTGTCGCGCGGCAGTATGGTCTGTGAATGTAAATGTAGGCAGAAGAGGTGGTTATTTTGGAACACCTGCCAACAGACAGTATGATTACGATCACCGCTATGATAATGCCATCTATTTAAATAAGGCATTCAAAGACAGAAGAGCCTCCGTTATGAAGGTTGCGTATGAGACGTATAAGGATCTAGCTTCTGAATATGCGGGTCCTGCAGTTTTAGAGACCTTTGGAAAAGAAGGTTTTAAGCCGGTTAATAAGGTGCAGGCCAATATTCTTGATGCAAAGCAGGAAAAACTGGCGGCAGAGATGGCTAACGAATCCTCCAGAATATTAAATCAATTTATCCGCGGAGACGAGATCAGCTTTACCATCATTGCTTTTCCAGTTCCTGATATAGGGGAACGGTTTGAGGAAATCTTTGAAGAGACCATAGCCATTAATACTTTGGATTATGAAAAATATAAAGATCTTCAGCAGATTATCATCGATACTCTTGATGAAGCACAGTATGTGGAGATAACTGGTAGCGGAGAGAATAAAACCAGCTTAAGAGTGGCGCTTCATAACTTAGAGAACAGAGAAAAAGAAACGAATTTTGAGAACTGTGTCGCTGATGTGAATATTCCTCTTGGTGAAGTATTTACATCTCCTGTGCTTGCTGGCACCGAAGGTACCTTGTTTGTAAGCACGGTTTATATTGCTGATTTTCAGTTTAAAGACCTGATGATGACCTTTGAAAATGGAATGATCAAGGATTATTCCTGTAGTAACTTTGAAGATCCCAATCAAGGAAAAGCGCTGATTAAGCAAGTTATCTTAAAGAATCATGATACACTTCCTATGGGAGAGTTCGCAATTGGAACCAATACAACAGCCTATGCAATGGCCAGAAAATTTGGAATCCTGGACAAGCTTCCTATTTTAATTGTAGAGAAGATGGGCCCTCATTTTGCGGTGGGAGATACCTGCTATAGCTGGTCTGAGGATAGCCCAGTCTATAATCCAAATGGAAAAGAAGTGATTGCAAGGGACAATGAGGTTTCAGAACTAAGGAAGCTGGATTTATCAAAGGCTTATTATAGTTGTCACACAGATATCACCATACCGTACGCAGAACTTGATAAGATTGAAACCGTAACCGCAGATGGGAAAAGAGTACTGATTATTAAAGACGGTCAGTTTGTATTAAAAGGAATTGAGGACTTAAATCTTCCGTTATTGGATATAAACCAGTAAAAAGAAGAAAACTGGACAAGAAAATACAATTATTGCCAGAAAATTCGTGGAAATGCTTAAGAATTTTGTAAAGATGCCGATAAAGGCATATAAGATACGAAGGAAGATGATATTTGATGGAGGGTACCAAATGAAAAATTTAAAGATTGGAAAAAGAATTACAATTGCATTTGGAATTGTTTTTGCTTTGTTTTTAATTGTTTCTTGTACTTCTTTGTATGGCTTGATTACAAATAACAGTAAATTTGTTAAGTTCTATAATAACGGCCACGAGATTACCGTGTTAGCCGTAGAGATGAGACGTGATTTACAATCATCTGCTAAGAATGTAAGTTATGCCACAATGAGTTTGGATATGAATACAACGACCAAATACATTGAAACTGCGGAAGGCGATTTTGCTAAGCTTGAAGAAGGAATTAAGTATTTAAAAGAGAACTTCAATGGGGATCAAGCGTTAGTTGATGATATTGCCAATAACTTAAAAGAGGCGGAGCCGTTTAAAGAGGAAGTATATAACCTGTCTAAGGAAAATAAAAACCGTCAGGCATCCAATCTTTTCTTTGATAAACTGGAACCACTTTTTAATAAAATCCAGGATGATCTGGTCAATATCAGTAGTACTGCTCAGGCAAGCGCAGATTCGGACTTTAAACAATCTCAGTCCCTTATGACAGTTACTGGGATCGTTATCGTATTGTTCCAGATCCTTGGAGCAGTAGCGACGATATTGCTGGCAACTACCATCACAAGAGGTATTGTGAAGCCTGTGAAGGAAATTGAGAAGGCGGCAGGAGAGATGGCCAGGGGTAGTCTGCATGTAGAATTAAGCTACGAATCTAAAGATGAACTTGGTAATCTTGCAGATAGCATGAGAAAGACCATATTTAATATTGGTAACATTATTGATGATATCACTTATCTTTTGGGTTCAATGGCATCAGGAGACTTTCAGGTGGGCTCCAAATGCAGGGAACAGTATGTTTATGATTATGAGCCGATTATGGAAGCATTACGTAATATTCGTAATAATCTAAGCGACGCTCTTTTCCGCATCAACGAATCTGCAGATCAGGTCGCAAACGGCTCCGAACAGGTTTCCTCTGGTGCCCAGGCCTTGTCACAGGGCGCTACAGAACAGGCATCTTCCATTCAGGAGCTTGCAGCTACGATTAATGATATATCAAATCAGATCAATAGCAATGCCCAGAATGCAAAAGAAGCTCGTAAGGAAGCAGAGGGTGCAGAGAAGAATGTACTGACAAGCAACCAGAAGATGGTTGAGATGAATCAGGCTATGACGCAGATTAGCGACAAATCAAATGAAATAGGTAAGATTATTAAGACCATTGAAGATATTGCGTTCCAGACAAACATATTGGCTTTGAATGCCGCTGTAGAAGCTGCTAGAGCAGGAGAGGCAGGAAAAGGGTTTGCGGTGGTTGCGGACGAGGTTCGTAATCTAGCCAGCAAGTCAGGTGACGCTGCCAAAAACACCACTCTTCTGATTGAAGAGAGCATGCATGCGGTTGAAAATGGTACAAAGATTTCTACCGATACCGCAAAATCCATGCAGCAGGTGGTGGAGAGCACAAAACGCATTAAAATGATTATAGAAAATGTTGCAGAAGCCTCTGACAAGCAGGCTGTTGCAGTAAATCAGGTGACTCAAGGAATTGATCAGATTTCCAGCGTGGTTCAAACAAACTCAGCCACTGCGGAACAGAGTGCGGCAGCAAGTGAGGAATTATCAGGCCAGGCTCAGATCATGAAAGGGCAGGTAGAGCAGTTTAATCTATATAACGGCAGTGAGACTGTGCAGGTAAAAGAAGAACCGCGGGCTCAGGTTACTTACAATGAGGAAGAAGTTGAGATTCCTACGGTAAAGATTGATCCTATTTATTTTGAAGATACATCATCTTATGGCGGCAATAAATACTAATATTACATAATTAGGCGCATGGTGGAGAGAACTTCTTTCCTACCATGCGCCATTGTTTTGCCATCTTTGAATATACTTAAAGTTGTAAAGAAAACCATTGACGAAGAAGCAAAAAACTAGTATTATAATTAATAAGTAGCGATTAATTTTTAAGTAAAACATATTAACACAGCTAATTAATAATATAACCGTTAATAATGAATTACCATATCATACAAAGTGAAAAGGAGTAATTACTATGGCAAAGGTGTCAATTGTTATGGGAAGCGATTCAGATATGCCTATAATGGCTCAGGCGGCAGAGATGTTAGAAAAGCTTGGTGTAGAATTTGAGATGACAGTCATTTCAGCTCACAGAGAGCCTGATATATTTTTTGAATATGCGAAAACAGCAGAGGCAAGAGGGATCAAGGTAATGATTGCCGGAGCTGGGAAAGCGGCTCATCTTCCTGGTATGTGTGCTGCACTCTTTCCAATGCCTGTAATCGGTATTCCTATGAAGACTTCTGATCTTGGCGGAGTGGATTCTTTGTATTCCATCGTTCAGATGCCATCTGGTATCCCAGTCGCTACAGTTGCTATCAATGGTGGGACCAATGCAGGAATTCTGGCTGCAAAGATTCTGGCAACCAGTGATGATGAACTTTTAAAACGATTAAAGGATTATTCCGAAAATTTAAAGAATGATGTAGTAAAAAAGGCTGAGAAACTGGATCAGATCGGATATAAAGAATATGTATCCCAGATGAAATAGTAAATATCGGAGACGGAGGAAAAAAGTATGGATTATAAGAATGCAGGAGTTGACATAGAAGCAGGATATCGGTCAGTAGAACTGATGAAAAAGCATGTGAAGGAAACCATGAGGCCAGAGGTTCTTGGAGGTCTTGGAGGATTTTCAGGCGCTTTTTCCATGTCAGCATTTAAAAATATGGAAAAACCCACCTTGGTATCCGGCACCGATGGTGTTGGTACAAAGCTAAAGCTTGCTTTTCTCATGGACAAGCATGATACCGTTGGTATCGACTGTGTGGCGATGTGTGTCAATGATATTGCTTGTGCGGGTGGAGAACCCCTATTTTTCCTGGATTATATTGCATGCGGAAAGAATTTTCCGGAGAAGATTGCTGAAATAGTCAGTGGAGTTGCAGAAGGCTGTAAACTGGCAGGTGCTGCTTTGATTGGTGGAGAGACGGCTGAGATGCCAGGATTCTACCCAGAAGATGAATATGATCTTGCTGGATTTGCTGTTGGAGTTGTGGATGAAAAAGATCTAATTACAGGAGCTTTATTACAAGCTGGAGAAGTTTTAATAGGAATGGAATCTTCTGGCGTTCACAGCAACGGATTTTCCCTGGTTCGTAAGGTTTTTGACGTTTCAAAGGAAAGTCTTAATACCTACTATGAAGAGCTGGGAAAAACACTAGGAGAAGCTTTGATTGTTCCCACTAAGATTTATGTAAAAGCTTTAAAAAGCGTAAAAGAGAGTGGTGTATTGATTAAGGCATGTAGCCACATTACTGGCGGCGGTTTTTATGAGAATATTCCAAGGATGCTTCCAGATGGTATTTGTGCCGTTGTAGATAAAAACAGTTACGAAGTACCTGCAATTTTTAAACTGATGGCAAAAAAGGGTGATATTACAGAGGAGATCATGTATAACACCTACAACATGGGAATCGGAATGATTCTGGCAGTGGATGAAAAAGATGTGGATACTGCTATGGAAGCCATCCGTGAGGCTGGCGAGATTCCTCATATCATTGGACGTACTGAAATTGGCGAAAAAGGTGTGACTTTATGCTAAGGATTGGCGTACTTGTTTCTGGAGGAGGTACCAATCTCCAGGCAGTATTAGATGCTATAAAAGATGGAACGATCACCAATGCAGAGGTAAGCGTGGTGATAAGTAATAATAAAAATGCATATGCACTGAAACGGGCTGAGGACAATGGTATCGATCGTGTTTGTATCTCACCAAAAGATTTCGAAAGTAGAGAACAGTTTCACGATGCTCTCATTAAAAAAATAGATGAGTACCGGCTTGACCTCATCGTTCTTGCTGGATTCCTTGTTGCAATACCAGAAGCTATGATCAAAAAGTACCAAAATCGTATTATAAATGTTCACCCTTCTCTGATTCCTTCTTTCTGCGGAGTGGGATATTATGGGCTGAGCGTTCATGAGGCTGCTTTGGAACGGGGAGTGAAGATAACAGGAGCCACCGTACATTATGTAGATGAAGGAACCGATACGGGACCTATTATCTTGCAAAAGGCCGTAGAGGTACTTAAAGATGATAGTCCTAAGGAACTTCAAAAACGAGTGATGGAAGAAGCGGAGTGGATTATTTTACCAAAAGCCATACAGATGATTGCCAATGGACAGGAGGAGATAGAATGAAAGTTCTAATCATAGGAGGCGGTGGGAGAGAACATGCAATTGCATGGAAAACGGCTCAAAGTCCTAGCGTTCAAAAGCTTTACTGTGCGCCTGGGAATGCAGGAATTGCAGAAATTGCAGAATGTGTGGATATCAAGGTCATGGATACTGATAAGCAAATCGCTTTTGCAAAGGAACATGAGATTGACTTAACCATTATCGGACCAGATGATCCCCTAGTAGCGGGAGCGGCAGACGCTTTTGCAGCAGCAGGACTTCGGGTGTTTGGACCAAACAAGAGTGCGGCTCGCCTGGAAGGCTCGAAATCCTTTTCCAAAGATCTAATGAAAAAATATGGGATTCCTACGGCTGCCTACGAAACCTTTGATTTGGCAGAGGATGCATTCACATACTTAGAAACAGCAAAGATGCCTATCGTACTTAAGGCAGACGGCTTGGCTCTTGGAAAAGGCGTTTTAATATGTAATACCAGAGAGGAAGCGAAAGACGGAGTAAAAGCACTCATGTTAGATAAGCAGTTTGGATCTTCTGGAGACAGAATTGTCGTTGAAGAATTTATGACTGGCCGTGAGGTCTCTGTACTCTCCTTTGTAGATGGCAATACCATTAAGGTCATGACTTCCGCCCAGGATCATAAAAGGGCAAAAGACGGGGATCAGGGGCTTAATACAGGAGGTATGGGAACCTTTTCGCCAAGTCCATTCTATACCAAAGAGATGGCTGACTTCTGCCAATTGCATATTTATGAGCCAACGGTTCAGGCTTTAAAGGCGGAGGGAATTGAGTTTAAAGGAATTATCTTCTTTGGACTGATGCTGACAAAGGAAGGGCCAAAACTTCTTGAGTACAATGCCAGATTTGGGGATCCGGAGACACAAGTAGTGTTACCTCGTATGAAGAATGATATCGTGGAAGCATTTGAAGCTTGTATTGATGGTAATTTGGATCAAATAGATCTTGAGTTTGAAGACAATGCTGCTGTCTGCGTGGTTCTGGCATCAGAAGGATATCCGGAGCATTATGAAAAAGGCCTACCGATCAAGGGCCTGCCTGCGTTTCGTGATAAGTCTGGGTATTATGCATTTCATGCTGGTAGTTGTTTCAATGAGAACGAAGAGGCTGTAACAAATGGTGGCAGAGTCCTTGGAATTACAGCACTTGGGCCGGATTTAATGGAGGCCAGGAAAAATGCGTATGAAGCAACGGAGTGGATTTCGTTTGAGAATAAATACATGAGAAATGACATTGGAAAAGCCATAGACGACGTGTCAGGGAAAGATAGATAACCTTAATAAATATTAATAAAATCCGTCTAGACTGTTAAATAATCATTGACATGATGTTCATTTCATGGTATCTTATTTTTAGTATGTGGTGTGTATAGAGTATGTGATAAAAGGCTTTTCGACCATTTCTAAGTCATGTGAAATTTCTTTTTATGGTTACCTTAATATTATATTTCTGTATCAGCCAATTTATTAAGAATTAAGATAGCAGTCAGCGATAGGAAGCGTATGCTGTTTCCGATTTCGATTGACGTAGCCTTTACAATGGGTTTTTTATATACAGGATTTTCTACTGATTTTATAGAAGCAAACTTATGAAAATAGTAACGGATATCATGGATGTTGTCATCGCAAGTACCCACTCTGATATAAAACCAAAACAGGTGAAAGGTTATTCTTATAACTGTGAATAGAATTATTATATTACCTAATACAGTTAAATAGTGCCAGAAAACATCACAAAGTAGGGATTGTTCTAAGTTGTAGGTGAGCCGATATCCAAGTTTTGGATATCGGCTTTTATAATATAAGCCGCAAAGGAGGCTGGTAGATGGATCATTACATTTAGAGAAAATCAGGAAAAAAGATTCTAATGAAGGTGGAAAAGGATTTCAGGGATATGATAAGTAGTATTCTCGCTATGTAAAGGGGATTTGTAATACTTGGGAAAATAGGGTACTTAGTTACTTCGTTTGCTTCGAAGTTATATTCGATTTAAACGTGAGATGTGCATGAATGTGCGCAGGATTGGAGGAAAAGATGCTTGAATGTTTACGTAAATTAAATTTACCGGAATATGTACTGGATATATTGAACCATTCAAAAGGGGTTATTGTTCCAAAGACGAGGGAAGAGCTTTTAGATCTTGCTATGGGAAATGGAACAAATAACGAATATAACATTGAATATGACGTTAAGGGCAAAGGCAGGGTATTGGAAGCAACCGCTACCCGCTGTACTAACGGTATTGTAGTTAACTATGTAGAAGATTACATGAGAAGACGTGATCCAAACTGTATGTACATTGCAGATAAAAAACCGACTGATAAACCAAGATATGAGGAGGTTTTTAATAGCAGCTTTGATTCCTTAAGAGCAGAAACCTATGAATGGCTCAAAGACCAGGAATTAATTTTCTTCCCGTTTAAATCAGGCGGTGTAGAATATGGTTATGATTCTGTACTCATTGCTCCAGTAAATGCAGGCTTTTTTGCAGCTGGACTGGCAGACCTTCAGGGATTTGAAAATATTGACGATATCACTGATTTTGATTTAAAAGCAATCGTATATTTAGCACCTCCTTTCCGTCATACCCATTTTAATGGAAGACAGGCAGTCATTCATAACCGTCTTGACGGTATCCATGAAGTTTATTCCTATAACCTTTATCCAGGTCCAAGCGCAAAGAAAGGTATTTACAGCGTTTTGTTAGACATTGGAGAATCTGAGGGCTGGGTAACAGCACATGCTTCAACGGTTAAGGTTATCACTCCTTATGACAATGAGATCGTAATCATGCATGAAGGTGCTTCCGGCGGCGGAAAGAGTGAGATGATCGAGGATATTCACAGAGAGATGGATGGCAGGACCATATTTGGAGTTAACACAGTAACAGGAGAGAAAAGTTATCTTGTACTGAGTGAGACCTGCGAACTGATTCCGGTAACGGATGATATGGCATTATGCCCAGCGTCTATCCAAAATGAGAGTAAAAAACTGGTTGTAACTGACGCAGAGTCTTCTTGGTTCATTCGTCTTGACAATATTAAGAGCTATGGTTCTTCTCCTCAGTATGAAAAATTACTGATCCAGACAAAAGAGCCTCTTGTATACTTGAATATGAAGGCAATTCCTGGTGCAACCGCCCTTCCATGGGAACACACCTTAGATTCTAATGGTAAGCCATGTCCAAACCCAAGAGTCATTCTTCCAAGAAAGATGATTGAAAAAGCATATAAGGGATCAGTTGAGGTCGATGTAAGAAGCTTTGGTGTGCGTACACCTGCATGTACCAAAGAGAATCCATCTTACGGTATTATGGGTATCTTCCAGGTTCTGCCACCTGCACTTGCATGGCTGTGGCGTCTGGTTGCTCCTCGTGGTTACAACAACCCAAGTATTATTGACACTTTAGAGATGACAAGTGAAGGTGTTGGATCTTACTGGCCGTTTGCTACTGGGAAAAAGGTAACACAGGCAAATCTTCTTCTGGATCAGATCGTCAACTCAAGCAATACCCGCTATGTATTGATTCCGAATCAGCATATTGGTGCTTATGAAGTGAGCTTTATGCCACAGTGGGTATCCAGGGAATACATTGCAAGACGTGGTAGTGCAAAGTTTAAACCAGAGCATCTGGTTGAATGTCGTTGTCCCCTTTTAGGTTTTGGCTTAGAATCTTTAAAGATTGACGGACAGTATATCAGCAGAGCATTCTTAAGACCAGAAACCCAGCATGAAGTTGGACTGGAAGGCTACGATGCTGGTGCGAAGATACTGACAGATTTCTTTAAACAAGAGCTTATGCAGTTTAATACAGACGAGTTAAACCCTCTGGGAAAACAGATCATTGAAATGTTCTACAAAGGAGCTACCGTAGAAGATTACATGAATGTGATTCCGATGAGATATTAATAGAGCGAGATACAAAGAACCTTCCTTATATGGGGAAGGTTCTTTGCTGTTTCTCTGCCAAATCGCTAATGAAGTGGAGTATGGGGGAAACGGCCTAAGAAGTCTCCGGTGATTTTAATAACTTCTTTATCTGTAACATTAAAAAACAGTGAAATAGAGTAGAAAAATAAGAAATTCTTACATATTATCATTGACATTGCCCTCATGGTCAATGGTTATAATTAAGCTATAGTTATATTGTTCAGGAAAAAATGAGGTGGTTGTAATGGAAAAAGAAAACGGTGAGCAGATCCGTATTGTACAGGAAACTGTAGCAGGAAGAGAAATCACACTGGCACATATCATTGGAGGACCTTTGCCTATTGTATATCGTAAACTTGGGCTTAATCCGGAGATTGATTACCACGCATCGGCAATTGGTATCATGAATATGACCCCCCCGGAATCCGCAGTAATAGCTTCTGATATTGCAGTGAAAAGTGGAAACATCTATCTTGGCTTTGCAGACAGATTTAGTGGAACCCTGATTATAACTGGGGAAATTGCAGAGGTGATTACCGCTATTACGGAAATCGTGAATTATTTTCATGACTCTTTGGGATATGTGACCTGCCCTATTACGAAGCGGTGATAGTATGAAAAAGTTATTTTTATGTGGTAGGAGCGAAGCTGGTAAAACTTCTCTTACGCAAGCGTTAAAAGGAGAACCAGTGATTTATCATAAGACTCAGTATGTAAATCATTGGGATATCACCATAGACACGCCTGGGGAATACATGGAAAACAAGAACATAGCGCTTCAGGGGCTTTGTTGTTTTTCCTATGAATCAGATGTGATCGGATTATTGTGTAGTGCCAACGAACCCTTTAATCTATTTCCTCCCGGAGTGACTGCTGCCTGTAATCGTCCTGTCATTGGAATCATCACGAAAATTGACTGTCCAGATGCCAATGTCCCCATGGTCCGTCAGTGGCTTGTAGAGGCTGGCTGTGAGAAGATTTTCCCCGTTAGCAGCATGAGCAGGGAAGGTATGGAAGATCTTTTGAACTTTCTAAAAGATGAGAAAGATGAGAAAGAGAAGCTGACTTGGGACAAGATTATGGAAGCTCAGGAAATGGGTCTTAGTGAGTGGGATCTATAAAAGGAAATCGTCAAAGATGAGAGTGTGATAATATGACAGATAGTATTGGAAACCATAAAGAGTTACAAGAAGTCTTTGCACGGGTTATGGAACCGGTAAATAACCAGCGAAGACGTGTGGTCAAAGTGATAGTAGCTGGACGGGAGATATCTCTGGCCCATGTGATCGGTGTATCCGAAGCTTCCATATATAAGAATCTGGGACTTGATATCGGTACAAATGCAGGAGCGGATTTTACGGGAATGTCCATCGGAACCGTCCATATAACACCTCCCGAGTCCACAATCATAGCGGCTGATATCGCAGTAAAAAGTGGAGATGTTATCATAGGTTTTATGGACCGGTTCAGTGGTACCTTAATCCTTACCGGACCCAGGATCGAAGTAAGGACGGCAGTGGAAGAAATCGTGAAATACTTCCGGGAAGGTCTAAATTATAAAACCTGTCCAGTTACGGAACGTTAAAAGGTAACATTGTTATAAGTTTCTGGTTCAATAAGGATAATTTGAATTTATGAGAACAGCCGTAGGATCTTAAGTCCTGCGGCTGTTCTCTTGCTCTAAGGTCTGTTTTACAAATGAAATAATACATCAATTTGCTCTAGTTACGGTATCCTTTTTGTTTCATAAGGAATATATCAGTCTTGCATATCTCGAATCAGGTTCACCATCTCAATTGCACCTACCGCACAATCAAAGCCCTTGTTTCCAGCCTTGGTACCAGCCCGTTCAATGGCCTGCTCAATATTTTCGGTTGTTAACACACCGAACATAACAGGAATGTCACTGTTTAGGGATACATGGGCAATTCCCTTAGATACCTCACTGCATACATAGTCATAGTGGGTGGTGCTACCGCGAATCACGGCACCAAGGCAGATGACTGCATCGTATTTCCCACTTTTCGCCATTTTGGAAGCGATGAGTGGAATTTCAAATGCTCCGGGAACCCATGCGATATCAATGTTGTTTTCGTTAACCTCATGACGTTTTAGTCCATCAAGAGCACCGCCAAGGAGCTTGCTTGTAATGAATTCATTAAACCGAGCGGCAACGATACCAATTCGGATGTCTTTGGATACCAGTTTTCCTTCATAAATTGTCATTGTTGAAATCTCCTTTATTTTTTAATAATGTAAAATGTGACCCATTTTTTTCTGTTTGGTTTTCAGGTAGAATAAGTCGTGGTCAGTAGCGTCCATTTCAATTGGAACACGCTCTGTAATTTCGATGCCATATCCGGAAAGCTGATAGACTTTATCTGGATTGTTAGTAAGCAGGCGCATGGTTTTGACACCAAGGTCCTGCAAAATCTGTGCGCCTATAAAATATTCTCGCATATCTCCAGGGAAGCCGAGGGCAAGATTCGCTTCCAGAGTGTCCACTCCCTTATCTTGAAGTTCATAAGCACGCAATTTATTAATCAGTCCAATTCCACGGCCTTCCTGACGCATATAAAGCAGAATGCCTCTGCCTTCCTTTTCGATTCTCTTCATAGCTGCGATAAACTGCTGTCCGCAGTCACAGCGTATGGAACCAAAGGCATCTCCCGTCAGACATTCAGAATGAACACGGCATAACAAATTTTCGCCATCCCCAATCTCACCTTTGACTAAAGCTATATGATGCTCTCCGTTTAGCTTGCTGATATATCCGTAAGCCTTGAAATCACCATACTTTGTAGGCATAAGGGTATTAGTTATCCGTTCCACAAGTTTATCATTTCTTTTGCGGTATTCCTGTAAGGCTTTGATGGTAATTATTTTAATTCCCCACCGTTGCGCCAGCTCCATTAGTTCTGGTGTGCGCATCATGGTACCGTCCTCTGCCATGATCTCACAGCAGAGACCGCACTCCTTTAACCCGGCTAGCCGCATCAAATCCACGGTAGCTTCCGTATGTCCGTTGCGATCCAATACACCATTTTTCTTTGCACAAAGGGGAAACATATGGCCAGGGCGACGGAAATCCTCTGGCTTGGCATCCTGTGCCACGCATTTCATTGCGGTCATACTTCGTTCTGCTGCCGAAATGCCGGTGGTGGTATCCACATGGTCCACAGATACTGTAAAAGCAGTCTCGTGGTTATCCTTGTTGTCGCTAACCATTTGAGGAAATTGCAGTTTTTGACAAAGTTCTTGGCTCATAGGCATACAGATCAAGCCTTTCCCATGAACCGCCATGAAATTCACATTTTCGGTGGTAGCAAACTCGGCAGCGCAGATAAAGTCGCCTTCGTTCTCCCTATCCTCATCGTCAGTCACCAGTATGATTTTTCCTAAGAGAAGGTCTTTTAACGCCTCTTCAATCGTGTTAAATTGGAACATATTGATTCCTCCTAAAAGCCGTGTCTTGTAAGAAAACCGGCTGAAATATTGTTGTTTGGAATTTCTTTTTCCATCAGGCGTTCTATGTATTTGCCGATGCAGTCATTTTCCAAATTGACGAGATCCCCAATACGACGAAGGGACAATGTTGTATTGGTAGCTGTGTGGGGGATGATGGAAACATGGAAGCTGTCTTTATAAACCTTTGCTACGGTCAGACTGATTCCGTCAATGGCAATGGAGCCCTTTTCAATGATGTAACGAAGAACTGGCAAGGGAGCTTTTAACGTGTACCAAACAGCATTATCATCTCTGTGGATATCTGATATGGTACCGGTGCCATCAATATGCCCGGTAACAATATGTCCGCCAAACCTCCCGTTTGCTGGCATAGCCCGTTCCAAATTAACTAAGCTTCCAATCCTTAGTTTTCCTAGTGAGGATCGGTTTAAAGTTTCGTGCATCACATCTGCAGCAAAACCATTTGTGGAAATAGAAATAACTGTAAGGCAGACTCCGTTCACAGCAATGCTGTCACCAACATGGATATCCTCCATGATCTTTGATGCCTGAACGGATAGGATAGCGGAATTTGTCCCCTTTTTAACGCCCTGTATGTTACCAATTTCTTCGATCAATCCTGTAAACAAGGAATTACCTCGCTTTCTAATAGAACATCATCACCAATTTGTGTGATGACTGGTTTGCTTAGTTGAAAAGCTCCCTCAGGATAATCAACTCCGAGACCTCCTACTGGAGTTTTTCCACTGCCACCAAAGAGCTTAGGAGCGACATACGCTTGCACCTTATTAACGATGCCACTTTGCAGGGCGGACCAATTTAATGTGCCTCCGCCCTCCAGCAAAAGGCTGTCGATCTGCCTTTCGCCCAGTCTTTGCATCAAGTTGAATAAATCAATATGATTATCTTTTTGACTAATTACCATGATCTCACAGCCGGCCTCCAGATACGGACGATGTCTGTTAGTATCCATTATCGTCGTAGCAATTATAGTGGAAGCGATATTGGTAGTGGTGACAATTTTTGCGCCCAGCGGCGTTCTTAAGTTGGTATCGCATATGACACGCAGCGGATTTTTTCTGTTTTCCAGCCGACAGGTCAGCATGGGATCATCTGTGAGTACTGTCCCTAGGCCCACCATGATAGCAGAGTAGCGGTGCCGATCCTCATGAACATGCTTGAGTGCCTCCGAGCCGGTAATCCATTGGGATCTACCGGTATGGGTGGCGATCTTTCCGTCCATGGTCATGGCATATTTCATGACAACATAGGGCGTTTTGTTTTGAATGTAATGGAAAAAACTTTCGTTAAGCTTGTCGCATTCTTCCTTTGCAACGTTCTCTATTACTTCGATGCCGTGAGAACGCAGAATTGAAATGCCTTTTCCGGCAACCATTGGATTGGGATCAAAAGAACCGACGACCAGACGGCTGATACCACTTTTGATGATTGCGTCGGTACAAGGTGGTGTTCTTCCATGATGACAGCAAGGCTCCAGAGTAACATAAAGGGTTGCGCCGGCTGCCGGTGTCTGGCAGTCTGCCAGTGCATTTCGCTCCGCGTGTAGACCTCCACATTTTTTGTGGAAGCCCTGACCTACGATCTTACCGTGTTTTACAATGACTGCACCAACCATTGGATTTGGGTTTACCCATCCGCGACCCTGTCTTGCAAGTTCTATTGCAAGACGCATATAATAAATCTCCTCCATTTAACACCTCCTTATAATGAAAAATGCCCTGAACAAAATGCTCAGGGCAGGAGAATTACACGACGGTTTTACCGCGTCAAAAATAGAAGCTGTCTTGTAAAAAGACGCCTTGAACATATTATTGTTCAAGGCGTCTTAATAAAACGTGTCGCAATCATATTACATGGATATAAAAAAGCTCTGAAATGTCAATTCATTTCAGAGCGTAAATTCAAATATCCACGTAAAAACGCGAAACTTCTTTTGTCTTCTACTATCAGACTGTACTGTCGGCTTCGGAATTTAACCGAATCAACCTTGCGGTTCGTGGGCTATACCACCGGTCGGGAATTTCACCCTGCCCCGAAGATTTTATTCAATTGATGCCATTATAGTCCGTATTTTTAAACCTGTCAATATAATAATTAGAGGTATTAGACATCGAAACCAAGTAAGAAACAGTCATACAGATCGTGAAACGCTGATTTTTGCTTGAGTTTTTATTCCTCGGAACATAATAAAAGACCGTCACTAGATATCAAATTTTTCAGTTCTTCCAGATAATTCTCTGCAAAGATACTTAAATGTACCCTTGGATTTGCAATCCACCCGATCCTCATGTATTCCTTAGTATGAAGCGGTATGGCGATGATGTTGTCCCCGTTTAAATTGCTGTTTAAGATTCCGCTGCATATGGTATAGCCATTTAGACCGATGAGCAGGTTGAAAAGGGTAGCGCGGTCGCTGACATAGATAATTTTTTTCCTAGGAACTGTACTTAAAATCTCTTCCGAAAAATAAAAAGAGTTTTTTTCTCCTTGTTCAAAGGCAAGAAAAGGAAATTCCTCTAAATCAGACATTGTAACAAATTCCTTAGAGGATAAGGGGTGAGAGGAACTTATAAATACATGAGGAGAAGCCACAAACAAAGGGTGAAAGATAAGACCACTTTCTTTAAACAGCTTACTTAACACATTCTCATTGAAATCATTCATATATAAGATTCCAAGTTCACTTCTGAAATTCTTCACATCTTCTATGATTTCATGAGTTCTAGCCTCCCGAAGGGTGAATTCATATTCGTCATTTTCTTGTCTGGATACCAGATTCACAAACGCATTTACTGCAAAGGCATAATGCTGGGTGGAGATAGAACATATTCGTTTTAAGGGCTTTTTATTCAAGTAATGTTGCTCCATTAAGTCTGTCTGCTCCAGAATCTGCCTGGCATAGGATAAGAATTCCGATCCATCAGAGGATAACGTAATGCCTTTTGAAGTTCTGTTAAAAATAGAAACGCCGTATTCTAGTTCTAGCTCTTTTACGGCATTGGAAAGGCTTGGTTGAGTGATATAAAGTTGTTTGGCTGCTTCTGAGATAGATCCGCAGTTGACAATGGTAATGATGTAACGCAGTTGTTGTAAGGTCATAGAGGCTCCTTTCATCTGTGGTTTTTAGTAGTTTATCACAGATCCCTATAGTTTAAAACTATATCAGGCCATAATTTTATAGAATTATACAATTCCTCCGTCATAAGATATTATTTAGGTAAGCAAACAAAATATAATCTGGAGGATTAAAATATGAGTCGGACAAAGAATAGAGCTCCTTTTAAATTTGATATCGTTGGTAGTTTTTTAAGACCGGAGTATCTAAAAGAGGCAAGAGAAGGTTTTAATCATGGAACCGTTAGCGCAGACGAGTTAAGAAATATAGAAGACAAAGCAATTACAGAATTGATTGAAAAGCAAAAAGAAGTTGGCCTTCCAGTAATTACAGATGGTGAATTTCGTAGAAGCTGGTGGCATCTTGATTTTATGTGGGGGCTTCAGGGCGTAGAAAAGCTGGAACTTTCTAAAGGCTATGTATTTCAGGGGGAAGTGACAAGAGGAGAGTCTGCCGGGCTTACTGGTAAGATCTTAGGAGAAAATCATCCTTTTGTGGAACATTTTAAGTTCGTAAAGCTGTTTGAAGATGATAGCGTGGTTGCCAGACAGACCATACCTGCTCCGGCTCAGTTTTTGGCAGAGCTTGAAAGAGGGGAAAACCTGAATAAGACCAGAGTTTATTATGAGGATGAGGAAAGTCTGATTTTGGATATTGCAGCCGCTTACCGTACGGTACTAACAGACCTTTATGCTGCTGGCTGCCGAAATGTACAGTTTGATGACTGTACCTGGGGAATGTTTTGTGATGCGAAGTACTGGGAAGCAAGGCAGAGTGGAAAAAAATCCGTGGAAGAAGAAGCTAAAAAGTATGTAAGAATCAACAATCTTGCCATAGAGGGGCAGCCAGAGGATCTTGTTATTAATACCCATGTATGCAGAGGAAATTACCATTCCACCTGGGCATCTTCTGGCGGATATGCTCCCATTGCACCTCACTTATTTGGAGAGGAGCATGTGTCAGCCTATTATCTGGAATATGACGATGACCGTTCCGGTGATTTCGAACCATTAAAGTATGTAGATGGAGATAAGCAGGTTGTTCTTGGACTCATCACTTCGAAATCACCGAAGTTAGAGGAAAAAGAGCAAATCATTGCAAAGATTAGAAAAGCATCAAAGTATATTCCTTTGGAGCGTCTTGCATTAAGCCCTCAGTGCGGGTTTGCTTCCACCGAGGAAGGCAATGTTTTAACAGAAGAAGAGCAGTGGAATAAATTAAAGTTGGTAAAAGAAATTTCAGAAGAGATCTGGTAAACAACTAAAAAAGAAAGTGTGATAGGAAGTTTTGGTCCTATCGCACTTTTTCTTTTGCGGCAACTAGTATACCAGTGCTTGACAGCAGTCCTGATTTCGCTTATTCTAAAAACAGATAAAAAAGGGGGCAAACAATGAGGCTGACAGAACGAAATTTAAAAGAAACTGGGCGGGAATATGCCCTTCGAATGCTAAAGGAGAATATCATTAACCTTGATCTCATACCAGGAAGCATGTTGAGTGAAAATGAACTATCCGCTGAGATGAATTTGTCCCGGACTCCTGTGAGAGAAGCTTTGATTGAACTTTCCAAGGTAAAGATTGTTGAGGTTTATCCGCAGAAGGGAAGTGCGGTTGCATTTGTAGATTACGAATTGGTGGAAGAAGCAAGGTTTATGCGAGATGTCCTAGAGGGGGCAGTTGTTGAACTTGCTTGTCGTATGGCAACGGAGAAAGATATATCGGACCTTAGAGAGAATGTAAGACTTCAGGAATTCTATATGGAAAATAGGTTTCCCGATAAGCTTTTAGAGCTTGATAATGAGTTTCACCAGATGCTGTTTCACATCACCAGCAAGGATCAGGTTTACCATCTCCTAGACAGTATTACCATTCACTTTGACCGGGTACGAAGAATGTCCCTAGCAGTCGTTAAGGACTTAAAGACAATTTCTGATCACAAAGAAATTGTAGAGGCGATCGCGGCTAAGAGTGGAGAGGAAGCAAAACGTCTCATGGAAAAACATCTGTCCAGATATAAATTTGATGAAGAAGCATTGCGCAAAGAGTATCCAGGATATTTTAAGTGATTTTTTCCATACTATAAAAAGAATGCGGTAATATAAGGGATTTTCCTTCTATTACCGTTTTTTGTATCCGGGATTTTAAGCCGAGCTTAAAAATTACGTTTAAATTTGTGCAGATTATATAGAAATATTTATTTTATTTATATAATTTAAAGATTGAAATACTAGTATACAAGTTGTATACTCATAGACAAGATACAAAATATTCTAAAAAAGGAGGAGTAGAACCATGAAAATGATTATGCGTTGGTTCCCTTTTGGGGATGACAGCGTTACGCTTTCTCAGATCCGCCAGACTCCTGGAGTGTCGGGAGTGGCTACCTGCCTTCCTAAGGTTCCAGTTGGAGAAGTCTGGCCGCTTGAAACGTTAAAAGCACTTCGGGATGAGATTCAAGAAGCAGGTCTTGAGATGGAGGTAATTGAGAGCGTAAATATTCACGAAGATATTAAAAAAGGCCTTCCCACCAGAGATAAGTATATTGAAGCTTATCAGAAAACTCTGGAGCATCTAAGAGATGTTGGGGTTAAATGTCTTTGCTATAACTTCATGCCAGTCATGGACTGGGCAAGAAGTGATCTCTCTTACGTTACGGAAGATGGCAGCAGTGTAATGGCTTACCGTCACGATGAAGTACTTGAGATGAATCCAGAAAAAATGGCAAAAGCAATGGAGGGAAAAGCAAGAGGTTACTCCTTACCAGGCTGGGAACCGGAGCGGCTTTCTGCCATGGCACAGGACATTGAGTTTTACCAAAGCATGACAAGAGAGAAGTATTGGGATAATATGAAGTATTTTCTGGATGCAGTGATTCCTTATGCGGAAAAATACGATATTAAAATGGCCATTCACCCGGATGATCCACCCTGGCCTCTTTACGGTCTTCCAAAAGTCATAACAAATGCAGAGAATATTCGCACTTTTCTTTCCTTGAATGAAAGTCCATATAACGGTCTGACTTTATGTACAGGAAGCTTAGGAAGTGATTTAAGCAATGATATTCCTGCACTGATGAGAGAGTTTGGAGGAATGAAGCGGATTCATTTTGCTCATCTTCGCAATGTAAAGCACATATCTGAAAAAGACTTTGACGAAGCAGCCCATCTTTCTTCCTGTGGGGATCTGGATATGTATGAAATTGTAAATGCTCTTTATGAATCGGGGTTTGAAGGTTATATTCGCCCGGATCATGGCCGTATGATATGGGGGGAGCAGGCTCGCCCAGGTTATGGTCTGTATGATCGAGCAATCGGCGCAAATTACCTGCTTGGTTTATGGGAGGCAGTTGAGAAATCCCATAAAAACAAAAGATAGGAGGGAAATAATATGAAATTGAATCGTTCTTGTTTGAAGAACCGGGAATCATTTGAAAAGATTTCCGTAAAGCTTCCAAACTATGATTGGGATAAGATGGTACAGGCTACAGAGGAAGCTCCAAGATGGATACACTTTGGAGCGGGAAATATCTTCAGAGGTTTTATTGCAGAACTGCAGCAACGCCTTTTGGAAGAAGGTCTGGAAGAAAGCGGCATCATTGCGGCAGATACCTTTGACTTTGATATCATTGATAAAATATATATTCCCTATGATAACATGACCATGATGGTTCGTTTAAAACCCGATGGCACCATGGAACGGGAGGTAATTGCAAGCATTGCTAAAGGAGTAAAGGCAGACATCAGCAATGAAGCTGATTTTGGATACTTGGTAAAAGCATTTAAGAATCCTTCCCTTCAGATGGTGAGCTTTACCATAACTGAAAAAGGATATGCACTCACTGATTTTAAGGGAGAATTATTTCCTTTTGTAAAGAAGGATATGGAAGCTGGTCCCCATAAGGCAACCCATGCCATGAGTGTGGTAACCGCTCTTCTTTTAGAGAGATTTCAGGCAGGTGGATTTCCTCTTGCACTGGTTAGCATGGACAACTGCAGTCACAATGGTGAAAAGCTTAAGTCCAGTGTCGTTTCGATCGCTGAGGCGTGGGTAACTGCAGGCTTTGTACCAGCAGAATTTAAGGCTTGGGTAGATGATGAGAACAAAGTATCCTTCCCTTGGTCCATGATTGATAAAATCACACCAAGACCAGCAGAGGTAGTGGAAAAAGCACTATTGGAAGACGGAATAGAGGATATGGCACCGGTCATCACCAGCAAAAACACCTATATCGCTCCCTTTGTAAATGCGGAGGTTCCCCAGTATCTTGTAGTGGAAGATCGTTTCCCAGCCGGTAGACCAGCTCTTGAAAAAGCAGGCGTCTATATGACTGACCGTGATACTGTAAACAAGACAGAACGAATGAAGGTAACCACCTGTTTAAATCCACTTCATACGGCGCTGGCTGTGTACGGATGCCTTTTGGGCTATGAAAGCATTGCGGCTGAGATGAAAGATGAAGAATTAAAGGCTCTTGTGGAGCGAATCGGGTACGTAGAAGGAATGCCGGTTGTAACAGATCCTGGTATCTTAAAACCAGTGGATTTCTTAAAAGAAGTCATTGAAGTCCGACTTCCCAATCCATTCATTCCAGATACACCTCAAAGAATTGCGACTGATACCAGCCAGAAAATCTCCATTCGTTTTGGTGAGACCATTAAGGCTTATCTAGAGGAAGAGAATCTTGATGTAGAAAGCCTGACTGCCATTCCTCTTGCCATCGCTGGCTGGCTTCGCTATCTACTGGGTGTGGATGACAAAGGAAATTCCATGGAGATCAGCAGTGATCCTATGCTTTCCGAGTTAAAAGAACAGTTAAAGGATATTAAGTTCGGGGAGATAACGTCTGTAAAGTCTGGACTGAATGGAATCTTATCAAGCCCTATCCTTTTTGGCACGGATCTTGTAAAAGCCGGCCTTTCTGGAAAAATAGAAGTTATGCTTAGTAAAATGCTTGCTGGACCGGGAGCTGTCCGTAAGACGTTACAAGAATATTTAAACTCCGCTCATTGAATTTGACTCCTTGCTGTGCTAGAATAAGACATGCGTTAAAACATGTTTGAAAGGCAGAGATACCATGAATATACAAATCTTTGGAGCCAAAAAGTGCTTTGATACCAAGAAGGCGGAACGGTATTTTAAGGAACGCGGCATCAAGTACCAGCTCATAGACATAAAGGAAAAGGGTTTAAGTAAGGGAGAGTATCAAAATGTAAGACAGGCAGTTGGAGGCAGGGAAGCTTTGCTTTGTACGGACTGTCAGGATCAGGATGCATTGGCCCTTATAAAATACTCCCCGGACGAGGATAAGGATGAAAAAATCCTGGAAAACCAACAGGTTTTAAAGACCCCTATTGTCAGAAATGGAAAGCTGGCTTCCGTAGGGTACAAGCCGGAGATTTGGAAGAACTGGGAATAGAGGAGGCGCAATGAGAAAACCGGAAAAAGGTCAGAACTGGGTGTTTAACAAAGATATTCAAGGAGAACAGGCTTCAGAAGGCGTAGAAAGAAAGATACTGGCATACGCGGATGAGATGATGTGCGTGGAAAATCATTTTGAAAAGGGAGCTATTGGAAAACTTCATCATCATCCTCATACGCAAATTACCTATGTTGCAAGCGGTAAATTTGAATTTACCATAGGGGAAGAGACAAAAGTTGTAGAGACAGGAGATACCCTGTTAAAGCAGGATGGAGTTGTTCACGGCTGCGTTTGTTTGGAAAAAGGAATCTTGGTTGATATTTTCACTCCAATGAGGGAAGACTTTTTATAAGTACTGTGTTTATGAAAAAAGTATAAAGCTATTGATAAAAATGGTATAATATGCTATAAATGATACACATGTGATTAAAGGAGGTGATTTTAGTGGCAAAGTATGTTTGTGAGCCATGCGGATATGTATACGATCCAGAAATCGGAGATCCAGATTCCGGTATTGAGCCGGGTACAGCATTTGAAGATATCCCAGATGATTGGGTATGTCCAGTTTGTGGTGTGGGTAAAGATATGTTCGTAGTAGAAGAATAATTAATAAAACCTTTAAGCGGTTGATGAGTAATCAGCTGGCTTGAAGGTTTTATTTTTTTGAAATTATATTATTGTGTAATTAACCGCTCAAATAATTGATTGACTTCAACTTGCCCGTATCCCCATATATTGTTTGGATAAGAGTAAGCTGGATTACGGACGGCCCCGCCTATCATTAGCCGGTTGGCATCATTTCCTGTCATTCTTACATAGTTTTCTTTGACGATGGCCCATTCAAAGACCATTGCTATAATACCGGCTGCATGGGCCGCTGCCGCGCCTGTACCAGTGGCTGTTCCATATTGATTTCCAGGGACTGCACAAGTAATCTGAAAACCAGGTGCTGCAATATCGGGTTTTATCAGTCCAGTCCTTGTATAACCTCTTCCAGATTCTGGAACAATACTGCTGTTATTTTGATTGTAGGCAGTTACCGTCAGAGGGTGCCTGGAATTTGCTGGTGCAGTAATGGTAGTATCAGGGTTTGAATTTAAAAAGAAGGTTTCGTTTGATAAAAGGTCTCCGGAGGGAAGCCAGGAATGAAACGTAAAAGGCTCGTTTGTGGTAGCTTGGATGCGCAGATACCATATGCCGGGAAGAGGATTATTAAAGCGCAAAAGTATCATCTGATCTCCGGTTTTTCCTTCGAAAATTGTGTTGTTTACATAGATTGTGGTTTGATTAAATATGAAACTGAATCTCCTGCACTGATCTAAGGTGGGGAAAATAGGCTGGGTGGATTCCCTGTTAGGAGAAGATATATCAATTGTAATTCTGGAAGGAGAGAAGGACCATATTTGCAGGGAGAACATAGTGTCTTTTTCTCCTATCCTTAACTCTACATCATTATAGAACGGAGGAGCAGCTGTGGCATTGAAGTAATGTCTTTGATTGTTTCCTTCATTTCCAGCAGATACGGAGACTCCATTGCCTGGAAGAAGAGTAAGGTGATCCAGATAATCACTTATGGGACCTCTCCCTGAATGGCTACCTTGGCTGGTTCCCATAGCAATACATATGACCATGGGGCTATTGTTGCGTTCGGCTACCGTTACAGCATATCGGATGCCCAGTAGAATATCAGTCTCCTGATAGCATACCTTGCTCGCCGGTACAAAAAGAAGGGATTTTAAGCTCTCCTTTGCCTCTTTAAGCTTGATTATAATATACTCAGCCTGTGGAACAACTCCCCGAAACGATTGCTCTTCATTGGGGCTGCCGGCCAGTATGCTGGCAATTGCCGTACCATGCCCGATTGGGTCTGTTGTAGGTACGACAGAAAGTGGGTCCTCAGAGTTTAATGCGGTATTGATCTGCTCCCTGCTATATTCTGATCCAAAGGTGAAATTAGTAGGAATGGTTCCTGTTTGCACCGTCTGATCCCAAATAGATACAATCCGGGTACTTCCATCGCTGTTTCGAAAGGCAGGATGGCTGTAGTCAATACCCGTATCAATCACAGCGACTAAAACACCTCTTCCAAACAGAGCAAGATTAGGATTGTTTTGTACCGTATTTACACCGGAGCGCTCAAGGCTTACGGTGGAGGTCTGTACATACAATGTTGGAAAGCTGCTGTAGGAATGCCGTCCTAAATCGCATGGGTTAGGGGTTCCAATTGGGATATGGAGCAGGGAATTTTGACGATTTAAGTAAGTAATGTTGTCGCCGGTATCGTATGTCGGGGCCAAAGCCGTAGTGATCAATAAGTCATAGTAGCTGTTATCTAGAATTTTGGACAAAATTAACCCCCCTGCCAATTTAGCAAAGCATATGCTATATATTATGCAGGGGGGCTAAGATTATGAGTTTTAGCTGTTTGTTTGTGGGGCGCTGGCCTCTGGTCCTTTTGTTTCGCTTGCAGGTGTTCCATCAACAGGTGGAACCTGAGTGGTATCTGTATTTGTTGTTACGTTTGGCGTAAAGCTTGATTTTCCGGCTTTCTTTAGATATTCAATGATTCCCTTTGCGTCAGCTTCTCCAAGTGCCTTATATGACTCCTCTGTAGAAAGATATGAAGTCAGATCACTGGTATGGTTTAGAAATCCGTGTTCAATGATAAAACCTCTGATGCCATACATCTGGGAATAACGTGGAATCGCATAATAATCTGCCATGCTTCCATCAGGGAACATAGTTCCGTTTTGAGAATCTCTAAGAATCAGCCCCCGGTTATGTAGACCAATTGAGCTTAGCTGGTTTAAAATAGTATTGGCAGCATCTTGAGACTGCAGGGCAAGCTCATTGTTGAAACGACCTGTTTTGGGAGCCATGGAGCTTACGCCGTAGGCATTCTTAATGGTTCCGTTGCCAGGAGCAGAGTCTACATGCTGGCTGACAAACAAATCAGCCTTAACGGAAGCAGCTAATGCGGCACGTTGTTCCAGAGGAACCGTTTTTTCCACACTGTCCTTTGTTAGTAAGACAATATAATCCGTGTTCTCTTCCAGGTACTTCTTTGTATAAGTGGAGATTTTCATATTAATCTCATCTTCGTAATACTTCACTCCATTATATTCAAAGTTGCAACCGGAATAATGACCATTTACCTTTCCATGTCCTGGATCTAAAACAACCACTAATTTAGAGGAACGGTTAGCACCAGGTCCAATAAGCGGAGCACTTATTTTAGAAACTGGAGGAGCAAACGCAGGTCCGGTTTCCTCTTCCGCCCATGCGGTAGACATAGCTGTGGTGGAAATAAGAGTTGCCAGTAGTAAGGCGCTGGCGGAAGCCGTTAATACGTTTTTAAAATTGATCATGACAGATCCTCCCGAATATTAGCATTTTATCTCATATTATAACACTTCTGGAAAGAATTTGTAAATGGTCTTATTTAATTTCTTTCCATCTTATGATAAAATGAACAGGCAGAAGGAAAGCAAGAGAGAGAGGCCATTGTATGAAATTATATTTTGCACCTATGGAAGGGATCACCGGGTACATCTACCGGAATGCCCACCATAAGTATTTTAAAGATATAGATGTGTATTTCACCCCATTTATTGTACCAAACCAGAAACGGTTATTTCCTTCCAAAGAGAAAAACGATATTCTGCCTGAGCACAATGAGGGGTTGAAAGTTATCCCACAAATTCTAACCAATAAAGGGGATGACTTTATATGGGCAGCAAGAGAACTTTCACAGTACGGTTATCAAGAAGTTAATTTAAATCTTGGATGTCCATCAGCGACGGTTGTGACAAAGGGAAAAGGATCTGGCTTCTTAAGTGAACCGGAAAAACTGGATCATTTTCTTGATGAGATATTCTCGGCCCTTGATATGAAAATATCCATTAAGACTAGAATCGGAAAAGACCATCCGGACGAGTTTAGCCATTTGATAGAAATCTATAATAAATATCCAATGAAAGAGCTGATTATTCATCCTAGGGTTCAAAAAGATTTTTATAAAAACCAACCTAACCTTCCAGTATTTAAAGAGGCTTTTTTATCAAGTAAAAATCCCCTTTGTTATAATGGAAATCTATTTGAGCGTAAGGATTATGAAATGATTACAAGTGAATTTCCAACTCTGGACCGGGTAATGATGGGAAGAGGATTGATTGCGAATCCTGGGCTTGCAGAAGAGTTTAGGAATGGAAAAAAATCGAATAAAGAACGTTTTAGAGCCTTCCATGATGAGGTGCTATCCGGGTATCAGAAGGTTATTTCTGGGGATAGAAATCTCTTATTTAAGATGAAAGAACTATGGGCATATCTGATACAAAGCTTTGATGCCGGAGACAAGCATGTAAAGAAAATTCGTAAAGCACAAAACCTTTTTGATTACCTAAGTGCAGTGGATGCTCTATTTCGGGATTTGAATTTAAAATGGAATATTTTGTGATTGAGTAGTTGAAATTAACTATATCTTGTGGTATATTTTTATAGTACATCTAATAACAGTAATTGGTATTGATATTTGTTCTATAGAATGGTGGGAATAATCGATGGATATAAGAGATAAATATAAAGAATTTTTACAACTATTTCAGGAGCTGCCTGAGCTTAATGCGACACTAAAGAGTATAGAAGAGAAGTGGGAGGAGCCTTCCTATAGCCTTACCCTTCTTTATGATAAATTCAAGACGTTTTATAAAGGGGAAGAAAGTCTATCTGGTCGGTTTAAGCTACTGATACAGGCCGCCGTAGAGCTGACCACCCAGGAGGCCCCTGACTGGGAGTACATTGGTGCTAGGCTGTTGATGCTTCAATTCGAAGAGAATCTTATAGCGGAGCTGCAACAACAGAACATCAGAACTTTTTACGATAAAATATTAGCTTTAACTAAGGAAGGTCTCTATGGAGATTATATACTGGAGCATTATAAGAAGGAAGAAGTTGACCGCTATGAGACATACATAGTTGCGTCCAGAAATCATCTTTTTAATTACTCAGGGCTAGAGCTGCTGCTTAGCCGATATGTAATAAGAAACCATCACAATGTACCCCTGGAGACGCCACAGGAGATGTTTCTTGGCATTGCCATGCATCTTGCTATGGAAGAGAAGAGGGACCGGGATGGCTGGGTGAAGCGTTTTTATGATATGTTGAGCTCTTTAAAAGTAACCATGGCTACGCCAACGCTATCCAATGCCAGAAAACCTTATCATCAGTTGTCTTCCTGCTTTATTGACACGGTTCCAGATAGTCTGGATGGAATCTATCGTAGTATTGATAGTTTCGCGAAAGTAAGCAAATTTGGAGGCGGTATGGGTCTTTACTTTGGCAAGGTACGTGCGGCCGGAAGTACCATACGTGGGTTTAAAGGAGCAGCAGGAGGCGTAATCCGCTGGATTAAGCTGGCCAATGACACGGCAGTAGCCGTAGATCAACTGGGGGTGCGACAGGGAGCGGTAGCTGTTTATCTGGATGCTTGGCATAGGGATCTGCCAGAGTTTCTTGCCATCAGAACCAATAATGGAGATGACCGGATGAAAGCCCATGATGTCTTTCCAGCAGTATGTTATCCCAATCTATTTTGGAAGCTTGCAAAGGAGAACATTGAGGGCGACTGGCATCTGATGTGCCCCCACGATATTCTTACGATAAAAGGCTGGGCGCTGGAAGATTCTTATGGATCCCTTTGGGAGGAGCGCTATTATGACTGTATCAACGACAGTCGGATTCAAAAGCGAGTGATTCCCATTAAGGATATTATTCGCCTTGTGTTAAAAAGCGCCGTAGAGACAGGAACGCCTTTTGCCTTTAACCGAGACATTGTAAATGAAGCAAATCCCAACAGTCACAGCGGCATCATCTATTGCAGTAATCTCTGTACGGAAATCGCTCAGAATATGAGTGGTGTGGAAGAAATTGAGCAGCGCTATGAAACTATCAATGGAGAGACTGTGGTGGTTACTGTCACAAAGCCTGGAGATTTTGTGGTATGTAACCTGGCTAGTCTTTCTCTAGGAAAGATTGAACTAAAAGATTCTGATGAGTTAACGCAGCTTACCAGGAGCGCCATAAGGGCTCTTGATAACGTGATTGATCTGAATTTCTTTCCGGTTCCCTATGCAAAACTTAACAATATCCGTTACCGGCCAGTAGGTTTAGGCGTGAGTGGTTATCATCATATGCTGGCAAAGAATCAGATCTCATGGGAGTCCGAAGAACATTTGGAATTTGCAGATCGCATATTTGAAGCGATTAATTTTGCAGCCATTGAAGCTAGTTGTGATATTGCCGCAGAGAAAGGCAGTTATGAAAAGTTTGAAGGCAGTGATTGGCAGACTGGAACCTATTTTACCAAACGGGACTATCATTCACCGGACTGGAATCGTCTGCGCCAAAAAGTAGCGGATAAGGGCATAAGAAATGGTTGGCTGATAGCCATTGCGCCTACTAGCAGCACCAGCATGATCGCCGGTACTACGGCAGGGCTTGATCCTGTTATGAGCCGGTATTATCTTGAGGAAAAGAAAAATGGCCTTGTTCCTCGTGTAGCCCCGGATTTGACTCCTGAAACCTTCTGGAGATATAAAAATGCGCATCTGATCGATCAGAAGTGGTCCATTCAGGCAGCAGGGGTCCGTCAAAGACATATAGACCAGGCCCAGAGCATGAATCTATACATTACCAATGACTATACCCTCCGCCAGGTATTAAACCTTTATATTCTGGCATGGGAATGGGGCGTAAAGACCCTGTATTATGTTCGGTCCAAGAGTCTGGAAGTTGAGGAATGCGAGTCCTGCTCCAGTTGATTTTACACATCTAATCATGCAAGTATAAAGAAGGGAGCAGGAAAACTGTATGGAACAATTAAGAAAACGACCGCTATTTAACCCTGACGGTGATACTGATGTAAGAAAACGTCGGATGATAAATGGCAATACTACAAATCTCAATGATTTTAACAATATGAAATATTCCTGGGTAAGTGACTGGTACCGCCAGGCTATGAATAACTTTTGGATACCAGAAGAAATAAATTTGGGCAAGGATACCAAAGATTATCCATTGTTAAGCAAGCCAGAGCGAAGAGCTTATGATAAGATCTTATCCTTTCTGGTATTCTTAGACAGCATACAAACGGCGAATCTCCCAGCCATCGGAGAATATGTGACTGCAAATGAGATTAACCTTTGTCTTTCCATTCAGACCTTCCAGGAAGCCGTTCATAGCCAGAGTTACAGCTATATGCTGGACTCTATCTGCGAACCTCAGACCAGGAACGAGGTGTTATACCAGTGGAAAAGCGATCCTTATCTTCTTAAGAGAAATACATTCATTGGCAATCTTTACAATGAATTTCAAACGGATAAAAGTTATTTTGCCTTTATGAAGGTAGTAGTCGCTAATTATATTTTAGAAGGAATTTATTTCTACAGTGGATTTATGTTCTTTTATAATTTAGGTCGGAATCAAAAGATGACAGGATCCTCTCAGGAAATTCGTTATATCAATCGGGATGAGAATACTCATTTATGGCTGTTTCGCAATATGATCTTAGAACTTGCTAAGGAGGAACCACAGCTATTTACAAAAGAATGTGTGGAAACTTACCGCAATATGATACGTGAGGGTTGCGAGCAGGAGATGGAGTGGGGATGTTATGCCATTGGTGATGAAGTGCCTGGATTAACATCCCAGATGATTACAGATTATATTAAGTATCTTGGAAACTTGCGCTGTGCAAGTCTTGGCTGGGAGCCCGTATACGAAGGTCATGACAGGGAACCAGAGAGCATGTCTTGGGTCAGCCAGTACAGCAATGCTAATTTAATTAAAACAGATTTTTTTGAAGCCAGAAGTACCGCATATGCAAAAAGCAGCGCATTGGTTGATGATTTGTAATAAGAGAAAGAATCCAGCAGAAGTGGTTCCCTTGACAAACTTTTTTTTTCATGTTACTATAATAATACTCTCATGGAAGAGTACCAGTTAGGGGCAGTACTGGTTTCGACAGGGGCTATGCAGCTGGTGAAGCTATCCGTATGCGATGCGTCAAATGGCAAACTTAAATTTAAACGCTAACAATAATAAATTAGCTTTAGCTGCTTAATGCAGCTTGTCGGACTTAAGGCACTCACACTTTAAGACCCCGGCATCGACTATGTGGGAAACGACGTGTACAAAGCTTTGAGTATACGGCCGTATTATGAAGCTACTAAAGCTGTAAGGGTGTCAGCTCCCGTGCAGTGGAGGGAATGTCAATAAACTGACTATGATAGTAGAAGAACAGGGAATTAGTTTTTGGACACGGGTTCAAATCCCGTCTGCTCCACTTTAGTAAAAAACCGTCAAATGCCTTGAAATAAAGGGATTTAGCGGTTTTTTATTTGATCAAAATCACATTTCCAAGTGAGGTTGACACTTCGCTTGGATTTTTAAATTATTTATATTAGAATTCCTTATTGATATTATCCAGTACCTTATCGCTATCAATAGAAACTTCACTTGACTTAATATCATTCTTATAGCCAATCAGAAATGAATCAGATGTTTCTTTAAAATCATTATTTTCAATAAAAAATGAAATAACTCCAATTTTAAATTCCGATGAAACATCAAGGCAAGCCTCATCGTCTTTTCTTCCACCGAAATCATTGGTTGCAGAATATTTTATTTTTATAAAATACCATTCACCATCTTTTTTCCCGTTTAATTCAGAAACTTTGATACTTTCACTATTTTTTAATATCTGCTTCAGATATCTTATAGCAACAATAGATGCTTTATCATATTCATTCAATTCTTTATATTTTCCAAGCTGATCTATATTTAGGACATAATTTTTTTCATCAGACGATAATTTATTATACCGTTCTTCTATATCACTTACTTCTTTATAAGAGATTTTATTTTGTGCAATACCATTGTCTATGGCTGATTGAATACTGTGAATCGAATCGAGATCTAAATTAAGATACTTTTTTATAGTCCCATAATTTGTTACAAGCTCTTTTTGTTTAGGGGTTAGATTGTAATATTCAGTATCTAAATATTTCACTTCTTGAAGAGTTGGAACACCACCCTGGTTTAATAGTTCAACTTTATCCATATATTCTTTGGATATAGTTTTATTATTTGAATTACAAGAACATAATGATAAGATGCCAAGTGAAACCACAATAAGCACCCTAATATCTTTTTTAGTCTTATTTCTAAATTTGTTAAATTTCTGCCTTTTTTCCATATTCATATATAACCCCTCCATAAACGTTTGAAATTATTATAACAATATTCACTATTAATGACAATGAATAAATGACTTACTTGTCCCTAGATTAAAAAATAGTAGGAGATTCGTACTACTCTATCTCTTTTATTTCTTTTATATACGCTTCATATTTTTAAAGAAGTATAATTAAGCGTTTAAATATTCCCTAAAGAAGTAAATTATGTTATATTATTTTAAATAGATATTCTTGGTTATAACATGTGGTAGATTTCAGTATGAACAGATGTACATTTTTTCGCTTTACACATTAGATCAAAAAGAGCAGAAACGGTTAAGCATTTAATTCTCGTCTGTGATATTTTGTTTTAGGGAAAGGAATCTTTATACACGCATGGGAAACCATACAAAAAACTCTGAACCACATGGAAGAACATCTCGGTGAAGAAATCCAAATCGAAGAATTGGCGGAAACTCATGAACAGATGATAATTTCTTTGGGTGAGGCAATGAGATACACTCGGTTTTGGTTAAAAAAGCATGATCTAATTGCCGATGGATTTTTCCCTGAGATATACAATAAAAGTACGCATCACTTATGTTAAGTTGTGGATTCCTTTTAAGAAACGAGAAAAATAATATATTTGTGTTGGAGGAAAACAAATGAGCAATTACGAAGAAGGGCTAAAATTAATTGAAGAAAAGTTCGGCAATGGCAAGGATAATGTTATTTCCCTTGCGACAATAGCGCGGGAGCCGGGTGTTAACGGAATTCCCCGTCCAACTGTCCGTAGTGTGGATGCCTATTATGAAGATGGCACATTTTATGTTATCACAAATGGGAAGTCAAACAAAATGAAACAAATCGCTCAAAATCCGGAGATTTCAGTTTCGGGTTGTTTGGAGATGTTTACCGCTAACGGGGTGGGTGAAAACCTTGGCTGGGTGCTTGATCCAAGTAATGCCGAAATAAGAAGTAAACTTCGTACATCTTTTTCTGAGTGGTACGATATGGCAAATAATGAAAAGAATGAAAATTGTTGCATTTTAGCAATCCATCTCTCTAAGGGAACATTAAATATAAACCATTGGGAAAAATTATATCACATAGATTTCGTGAATAAGACTGATATGGAAAATGGGGGTATTTTTTAATAAGTGAAATTTAATTGTCTATGTTGTTTGACGGGTTTGAATTTCGATTGCCTCATTAAAAAAGCTTAGCGATTGCTAGGCTTTTTATTATTTGTAGTATTTTAAGTTGCATAGATAAATTAAATTCCTGTATAATGATAAAAAAGCTTAGAGGAGAAAATATGGAAGTGAATTCTCTGGCATCAATCATAAGAGAGCAGACAAACAGAGCTTTGTGGGAAGTTAAGAATGTAATAGATTGTGTTCCTGGTGAATTGTGGGACAAAAGTTACTGTGATATGCCATGTTGGAAGCACATCTACCATATGCTTTTTTCTTTAAATATGTGGTTCATCAATCCACGTGACCCATCATTCATAGAACCGGAAATTCATGAAAAACATTTAAATAATCTGGATGTTGTATCCTCAAAGCAGCTTTCAAAAGAGGATATTAATACTTTATTTAAAGAAATAGAAATAAAGATAAAAAAGTATTTGGACCAATTATCGGATGATGAATTATTAGAGAATCCGCCATGCTGTGAGTATAACAGATTTACATTGATATTAGCGCAGTATCGGCATCTCCATACTCATTTGGGTATGATCATGGGATTTATAATTGATGATACAGGTTTTTGGCCAAGAGTATTAGGGTTAGAGGCACCTTTCCCATCAGAGCCTTACAATAAATACTTTTAAGTAATAAGAGTAGAAAATTTACGGATAGTTCCAAAACGTAACATCAATAATTTATAGGGGGATTAATTTAATGGAAAAGCAATTAGAATTGGTAGCAAAGTCTTATGATAGAGAAATTGATCTGGGTAGAAGAGGGATAGATTCCTATAATGAACTACCAGAGCATATCAAAAATGATCCTGGTTATCCGTTATTTCAAAAAATGAGAGAGGCGGAATCTCTATCCGAAAGTGGGAGACAAGAAATTGTTGACTATCTATCACCAGTATCCGGAATGAATCTCATTGATCTTGGATGTTGTTTAAACTTAAAGTTTGGTGGATACAAAGATTGGGCGTCAACGTATCATGGTGTGGATATAAGCAGCAAAACCATTGAGCTTTTGCATGAATTTGTTGAAAAAAATCAATTAATGATAGGTTCCTTAGAGTGTTGCAGTATGCATGAAACATCGTTTGAAACAAGCTTTTTTGATATAGGAACTTGTATTGGCTCTTTGGAGTATTTTGAAAAAGATTTTGTAGAGAAGGTAATAATAGAAGCATATCGCATTTTAAAACACAATGGAAAGTTTGTTCTTGATGTGCCAGATATAGGATCTCCTGAATGTCGAATTACTATGATAATTGAGGAGTATTTAGGTAGAGAGGATAAATATAATATGTCTGTTAGAGAGTTTGATGGTTTGATTGATAATTATTTTATGATAGAGTATAAAGAAAAAGTGGGTCCTATGATACAATACTTTTTAACCAGCAAGAAAATATAGAATGCTTTGTATGCAGAAGAATGGGTATATAAGAATGAATCATAAATAACCGCAAAAAATAAAACCACTGGCTATGATTGCATAGCTGGTAGTTTTTTATCTTGTTCTTACTGTAATGTTTTAGATTTTCTTTTTTAGGTTGAGTCAGCAAGGAATATAAATATAAACCTTGCTGACTTAGCTGTAATAATTAACATTGCTCTGACTTATTAATATACAGATTGATGAAACATAATCACTTTATCAATTCGGTATTTTTAAAATTAGATAAGTCAGATGTGATAAATTTCAATGTAGGAAGATTATGCAATGTGAACGTTAACAGCCTGAAGACCACGGTTGCCCTGAGTGGTTTCAAAAACAACTGACTGACCATCTTCTAAAGACTTAAAGCCTTCCATAGCCAAACCAGAGAAATGAACGAAAATATCGTTGCCTTCTTCATCACAAATAAATCCAAAACCCTTCTGCGCGTTAAACCATTTAACTGTACCTTTTTTCATGAAAGATACCTCCTTAAAATTATAATGTATTTCTTAAAGATAGAAAAATCGCACATATTTGTAAATCATCAATAGAATAATGACTTACAAATATATGCGAAATCAAAACTTTATTCAAAATACATGCTTAGTATAGCATGAAGAAGGACATAAGTCAATCAATAAATCAGTAAATTATAAGATAATCCACCAAATGATTGTTGCCAATGCAGCACCTATAATACAGCAGTTAAAATCATTCATTGTATCAACAAGCCCGGCTGGTTGAATGGCTTTGTCAGATACATGATTGATAGATAAGTGATCCTTATTTACGTGGATTTTTTGCCAGCGTTGGGCATTGCCATGAAGAATACAATCGCTTAGATATTCCAGTACCTCCCAAAGGACATGAAGAGTAATAGAAAAATTAAATCCAAAGAGTAAAATTAATATAGTAGATATTTCAGAGCCTGCGCGAATCGTGGCAATCCCAAAACCTACAAACGCAGCTCCTGAAAGAAAGTGTGTAATCCGATCCCACCAACTGAATTTATCATAATAGCCATAAGAACCGCCAAGGTATAATGTCATAAATAAGATGACGAGATAGACAAGTATGCTAAAAGAATCAATTTCTATTTTAAATATGAGGTAAACAAGCTTAGGCAAAAAAGTTAAAGCAAATACTAGAAGAATGGATTTCATGAATCGGGTATTGTGTTTTACCATGTGATAAACGGCCAAAGCAAGTAAGAAACAACGATAAGCAAATTCAAAGATATACAAAATGTTCATATAATCACCTCGCAATGTAAGTATGTACGATTATAATGAAAGTATGTAAATACGTGGAGTTAATCTAAAAAATCTTAGATTACGATGATAGTCGAAGCACTACATTGGTAAAAAGCCAAATCAGTATAATATATTACCCAATCTTCACCATAACGTTAGCGTTATGTTTCTCTGAATATTCAAAATAAGGGTTTCCGTGCATGGGGATAAATGATATAATTGTTAATTGTATCAATGATTGATTATTTATGAAGTTTGATTATAATAAATCCAGAATAGCAAGGCTTATAATATCGCTGCCAAATTCAGACTCTAAATTACATAAGAATTAATTCAACCAGAATAAATCGTAGAGTCTTACTACAATATAGAATGGCATTAGGAGGAAACGTGGCTAAATTATATTTTAAATATGGTGCAATGGGAAGTTCAAAGACAGCCAATGCACTGATGACAAGATACAACTTCATAGAGAAAGGGAAAAAGGCTTTGCTTATAAAGCCTGATATTGAAACCCGAGATGATAAAAGAAAAATCAAATCCAGAATGGGCTTAGAAGCTGAGTGTATTTTGTTTTCAGAATTACAAGGCTATGATCCAGAAGTAATCAAGGGATATGACGTGATTATTGTGGACGAAGCCCAATTTCTTATGACACCAGAAATCGATTTTTTAGCTTATATCGTGGACAATTATAACATTACGGTATTTTGTTATGGTCTGAGAACGGATTTTACTTCTCACCTGTTTCCAGGATCAAAACGTCTTTTGGAGCTGGCAGATGAAGTAGAGGAATTAAAAACGGCCTGCTGGTGTGGCAATAATGCGATTATGAATGCCAGATTAGATAAAGAAGGTAACATTCTTAGAAATGGAGAACAAATCGTGTTAGGGGCAAATGATAAATATGTCTCATTGTGCAGAAAGCATTATATTGAGAATAAAATTAGAGACGATATCTCATAGATTTTTGCAGTATAATTGGAGAAAGTTCTGTCCAGAATGAATGAAATTTTTAATATCGTATGAGCAAACCGCAAACGGACCCCAGCCGCTCGCGGTTTTTTTAATTCAACTTTCCCTTTTTTCTTAAACTAAGGTCTCATTTTAAAATACTTTTCACGTTTTTGGAATTCCTGCATATTCTGAATCATATGAGAAAAATGCCAAAGGAATTACAAAGCAATGCGAAGAGGAAAAAAGTTGCATAAAAGTTCACTGGATACAATGATGTATAACAGTAATCGAGAGCTATTTAAGGAAAGAGGGAATATTACAGCCCAAATGAAAGGAATATTATATTACAATCGTACGGTAAAAAGAGAACCTGAAATCACAAAACAGGTCTCAAAGGCGGCCAAGGAAGCCGGAATGGACATGGCCGGGACAGAGTGTAGAATTAAATCCAGGCGGTCATATTTAAAAAAGATTCGCAGAAAAAACGGACCCAAAGGGAACTGTTATGAAGTAAAGGATATATTAAGATATACCTATACGGCTTCTGAGGAAGAATTGGTGGAAAAACTCTCAAAAGTGATTGAGCTGTACTCCGTTTCAGGTTATAATACGATTGAAGTCAAAAATTACTGGCTAGACAAACAAAATCCATACAATGGAATCAATACGACGATGCAATCTCCCGAGGGACTGACCTTTGAACTTCAGTACCACACTCATGAAAGTTTTGGGATAAAAAATGGGAAGATGCATGAACTATACGAAAAACAAAGGCCTATGAGAGATGTAAGCAGCAAAGGGTACATAGAATTAGGTGATAGGATGTTTGAACTGTCTGATTCTATGAAAATTCCAAAGGGCATAGAAAAGGTGAAAACTCATGAATGATACGAGATTTTTGAAATTAACCGATTATGAGAACCAGGGAACTGTAATAAAACAAGAAGGAAGACAGTTTTTTGGTTATGAGAAAGGCTCGTGGGTAAGGCGTGGGCTCTCCCTTGGATACTTCTATCCGGATGCTCCGGAATTTGACTGCTATGAAGTGATTTCAGAAAAAGAGGCAATTGGACTTTTAATTGGGGAATAGTACGTTCATCTTATGGTGAACGTACATCCCCATTTTATTTTATCAAATACATAGATTTCATATTAAGTTATCTAGTTGTTATAATATCTCTGGTTTTTCCTCATTATTTTCTTGATTTAATTTCCTTATAAAACCCCATCAATAGTGGAATAACATAACGATAGAACTTTGCTTTTTAATAATTGAAAGGCTGAGGCTTATTTTTGTAAGAAAAACACAAAATTGATAATTATTTTCATCTAATTTCCATTATTTCGATAGTTGCAAATGAGAACTGATGGTGCTATACTCACATATAGTTAATTAGCTAATGATTAAGAAGCTAACAAAAAGGGGGTGCTATCGATGATGCCAGTAAGCGGAAATGAGGACGAAAACAAAGATGCGCCTCATTCCATGCGGAGAAGCGTAATGATAAGCTATATGAAGACCATGAAACTACACCGCTGCATTCTGGAGATGCGTTTAAAAAATACCGGCGTTTACCGCAGCCAGCATCAGATTTTGATGATATTGACAGACCATACCAATTTATCTCAAAAAGAACTGGCGGAACGACTCTATGTTTCAACTGCCACCATAGCGGTGTCAGTTAAAAAGTTGGAACAGGGCGGATATATTACCCGCATTATGGATCAGAATGATAATCGTATGAATAAACTTTGTCTTACGGAACAAGGCAGGCATATGGTTGAAATAAGCAGGGAATATTTTATGAGTGTAGAGACCCGGATGTTTCATGATTTTTCAAAAGAAGAGTTGGCTGTCATGGAACAATTTATGAATCGAATTTACAATAATTTATCTGAAATCCAAATGGATAAGGACATGACAGAAAGAGAGGATTGATGGTTTGAAGATATATTGGAAATATATAAAACCTTATCTTGCTGCATTTATTTTGGCGCCATTACTCATGTTGACAGAGGTTTTGGGAGAGATCATACTCCCTAAGCTTACTTCCATGATTATCAATAACGGAGTGGCGGGCAGAGATGTAGGGTATATCATGCATACAGGTGCAATCATGATTGGAATTGCGGTATTTATGGCTGTAGGTGGAATTGGAGGAGCTTATTTTTCATCTAAGGCATCGATTTGTTTTAGTACGGATTTAAGAAGGGACATTTTTCATAAAGTCCAACAGTTTTCCTTTAAAAACATTGATGAATTCAGCACAGGATCACTGATTACAAGATTAACCAATGACATACAGCAGATACAAAATGTAATTATGATGAGCCTTCGTCTATTGTTTCGTGCTCCAGGAATGCTAATAGGTGGCCTTATTATGGCGTATTTGATGAATAGCCAGTTGGTGATGATTCTTCTTGTTGTAATCCCTTTGCTTATCATTGCAATTGCTATTATTCTAATAACTGCATATCCACGATTTCAAGCGATGCAAAAGAAGATTGATCGATTAAATTCTGGTGTTCAGGAAGCTCTTACTAATGTACGGGTAATTAAGTCTTTTGTAAGAGAGGATCATGAGGAAGAGAGATTTAAAGCTACCAACAGAGACTTAAAGGAAGGCAGTCTTGCAGCGATGCAGGTAGTCGTTACCGCCTTTCCAGTCATGATTCTTGCTATGAACATCACTACCATCGCCGTAGTTTGGTATGGTGGCAATTTGATAATCGCTGGAAAAATGCCGGTAGGAGATCTAACTGCATTCACCATTTATATCATACAGATACTCATGTCCCTTATGATGTTATCCATGGTATTTTTGCAGGCTTCTCGTGCTATGGCTTCTCTAAAACGTGTCAATGAAATTTTAAATACTGAAATTGATCTGACTGATGAAGAAGCGGCTCAAAAAACTGCAACCGTTACAAAGGGTAAGGTTGAGTTTTGTGATGTTAGCTTTCAATATCTGAAAGGCAAAGAAGATATGGTTTTGAAAAAAATCAGTTTCACAGCCGAGCCAGGACAAACCATCGGTATCATCGGTTCTACCGGAAGCGGCAAGACTTCTTTGGTGCAGCTTATCCCACGTCTTTATGATGCGGATTCGGGCAAAGTCATGGTGGACGGCATTGATGTTAAGGATTATTCTCTTCGAAATTTAAGAGAAAGTGTTGCCATGGTATTACAACAAAATGTTTTGTTTTCAGGAACCATTGAAGAAAATCTTCTCTGGGGAGATGAGTCTGCTTCAACAGAAGATGTGATTCAAATGGCAGAAAGCGCCCAGGCCAATGGATTTGTTACAAGTTTTAAGGACGGATATCAGACTGATCTTGGGCAGGGTGGATCTAATGTGTCTGGCGGTCAAAAACAAAGGCTTTGCATTGCCAGAGCCCTGTTAAAGAGACCAAGAATATTGATTTTAGATGACAGTACGTCTGCAGTGGATACTGCAACAGAAGCAAAGATCCGTGAATGCTTTCAAACGACCTTAAAGGAAACGACTAAATTTATCATTGCTCAGAGAATTGGTTCCGTAGAAATGGCGGATAAGATTATTGTGCTTGATGAAGGAGAGATCGTAGGAATGGGATCTCACGAGAATCTAATGAAAGACTGTGAAGCATATCAGGAAATTTATTATTCACAGAGAGACAAAAAAGAGGAGGTGGGTGCATAGATGGACAATATACAAAGAATTGAAAGCTTAAAACATCGTTACGGACGTTCGGTACCACCCACCAAACATAATGGCGGTATGGGTGGAAGAAGAGCGATAAAAACAGGTGCGCCTAATAATACAAAAGCAACCATAAGACGCCTCTTATCCTATTTAAATGATTATAAGCTCAACATGGGTCTGGCGCTTATTTCTGTGATCGTAGGAACTCTAGCACAGCTTTCTGGAGCTTATATGTTAAGGCCTATAATCAATCAGTTCATTGCCCCTCCAGATGGCAGTCCAGGAAATGTAGCCGGTCTGTTAAGAGGAATCACATTAATGGCAGCAGTTTTATTAATAGGTGTAGCGGCGAACTACGTGCAATCCAGACTCATGTTGACCGTTGCTCAGAATGCGCTCCAGAAAATTAGAAATGACCTCTTTGGGAAAATGCAGTCTTTGCCAGTTCGATTTTATGATAGCAACAATAACGGCGATCTTATGAGTCGTTTCAGCAACGATGTAGACACCATTGGGCAGATGCTAAGCAATACTTTGATTCAGCTTTTTTCGGGAGCATTAAGCATTGTGGGAACACTGATACTTATGATCTATACCAATATCTGGCTGACTCTCGTGACTGTTGTCCTTGTCCCTATTATGGTAAATGCGGGGAAGGCAATTGCGACAAGAAGTCAGAAGTACTTCTCAGCACAGCAGGCTTCTTTGGGTGCGGTGAATGGATATATTGAAGAAACAATCACCGGTCAGAAGGTAGTTAAGGTATTTTGTCATGAGGATGTGGCGGAAGAAGAGTTTGGAATTTTAAATGAAGATTTAAGAAATAACATGGTTCACGCACAATTTTTCGGCGGTGTTATCATGCCTATCATGGGAAATTTGAGTCAGCTTAATTATATATTGACCGCATGTATTGGTGGACTTTTATGTGTTCTTCGTGGATTTGATGTGGGAGGACTAACTGTCTTTTTATCTTTCTCCAGACAATTTAGCCGTCCTATTAATGAGATCTCCATGCAGCTTAGCAATGTCTTCTCTGCCTTGGCAGGAGCAGAGCGTGTCTTTACTATTATGGATGAAAAGCCAGAGCCTGAAGATGATAAGGACGCTGTTGTCTTAGAACCAATGAGCGGGAATGTGGAATTGAAAAATGTAACTTTTGGTTACAGCCCAGATAAGGTAATATTAAAAAATATAAGCCTATATGCAAAACCTGGACAGAAGATCGCTTTCGTGGGATCAACCGGAGCTGGTAAGACTACCATAACAAATCTACTAAATCGTTTTTATGATATTCAGGGCGGCGAAATCACCATTGATGGTACGGATATCCGTCATTTGAAGAAGCATAATTTGCGGGAAAACATTGCCATGGTACTGCAAGATACACATTTATTTACCGGTACCGTAATGGAAAATATTCGTTATGGAAGGCTTGATGCTAGTGATGAAGAAGTAATAGAAGCGGCAAAAACAGCATCAGCATATTCCTTTATTACAAGACTCCCTTCTGGATTTGATACGGTTTTGGAAGGTGATGGAGCTAATTTAAGCCAGGGGCAGAGACAGCTACTAAATATTGCAAGGGCGGCCATCTCTAAGGCACCCATTCTAATTCTTGATGAAGCAACCAGTTCTGTAGATACCAGGACGGAAAAGCATATTGAAAGGGGAATGGATCGTCTAATGGAGGATAGAACTACCTTTATTATCGCTCATCGTCTGTCAACGGTACGCAATTCCAATGCCATTATGGTGCTGGAAGATGGAGAAATCATTGAACGGGGCGATCATGAGGAACTGTTGGCTCAAAAAGGCCGATATTATCAACTTTATACAGGTGTAGTAGAGCTTGATTAAGAGTCAAGTTTGACTGGCTGATACCAGGAGCAGGGATATATTTTGTCCATGCTCCTAGTTTTTTGTAAGAGAAATGAAGGATTTTTAGAAAAAAGGAATAGAAAAGCTAGTATGAAATAAAATATGATGGTGAGAAAGATGAGAAACTGTCATTATATGACGCAAGATTTTTCGTTGTTTCAGCTTACAAATTATGGTATACTGTTAAAACCATGAGCGTTTGCATAGAAAGGGGTAGTTAGATGGGTTTGCCTACATTTAAAGGCGGTATTCATCCTTATGAAGGTAAGGAATTGTCTGAAAATAAACCGATAGTCTTACTTGAACCAAAGGGTGAGATGGTATTTCCATTGTCCCAGCATATCGGTGCTCCCGCCAAGACTTTGGTGGCAGTAGGGGATAAGGTTTTAATAGGCCAGAAAATTGGAGAAATGGATGGTGCTATTTCAGCCTGTATCATCAGTTCTGTATCAGGCACAGTAAAAGGAATTGAACCAAGAATGACAGCAGGTGGTTTCATAGTCCCTTCTATTATTATTGAAAATGACGGACAGGAACAGACCGTGGAATCTTTTGGCATAAAGCGGGATATAGAGACATTAACAAAAGAAGAGATTCGTGAAATAATAAAAGAATCAGGTATAGTGGGCCTTGGAGGGGCGGGATTTCCTACCTGCATAAAACTTTCGCCAAGAGAAGAGGCTAAGATCGATACGGTAATTGTTAATGGGTCAGAATGTGAACCGTATGTGACCTCTGATTATCGCATGATGATAGAGGAGCCTAAAAAGCTTATCAAAGGTCTTCAAATTATACTTCGTTTGTTTGAAAATGCACGGGGAGTAATTGGAATTGAATCCAATAAGCCGGAAGCGATAAAAAAGCTTCAAGAGCTTGTAAAGGATGAACCAAGGATCACCATATTCCCTGTGAAATCAAAGTATCCTCAAGGTTGGGAGAAGACCTTGATTTTTAGCATTACCGGAAGAAGGGTAGGCACGAATCTTCTGCCTGCAGAAGTTGGCTGTATCGTAGACAATGTGGATACCGTGATTTCCATTTACGAGGCGGTGGCAGAGAGTAAGCCCCTGATCCGTAGAATTATAACCGTGACAGGAGATGCCATAGAAAATCCTCAGAATTATAACGTAAGGATAGGCACCAGTTATGAACTGCTAGTGGAAGCTTCGGGAGGATTTAAGGCAGAGCCAGTTAAGCTGATTTCGGGTGGACCGATGATGGGACGTGCCTTGGCTGATACAAACATCCCGGTTACCAAGATTTCCTCCGCGCTTCTTTGTATGGCGGATGATGAGGGAACCAATGATCCGGTCACATCTTGTATCCGTTGTGGCAGATGTGTCAGTGTCTGTCCAGGTCGTATCGTACCACAGCAGATGATTATAGCGGCAGTTCATTCTGATATGGATCGGTATTTGAAATTAAATGGAACTAACTGCTGCGAATGCGGGAGCTGTTCCTATATCTGTCCGGCCAGGATTCCCCTTACCGAGAACTTTTCCATGATGAACCGTAAGGTATACGAGGTTAAAAAATCGGGTAGGAGGAATCAAAATGACTAAATCTTTAAGCATCTCAGCGTCACCTCATATCAGAAGTCAGGTAACAACCCCAAACATTATGTTTGATGTTGCAATTGCCATGATTCCTGCATCTGCATACGGAGTATATCAGTTTGGAATCAAAGCGGCCCTGGTTTTGTTTGTCACTGTAATTTCTTGTGTGCTCAGTGAATTTGTTTATCAATCACTCATGGGCAAACCAGTTACAGTAAGTGATGGAAGTGCTTTGGTTACCGGCATGATACTTGGACTTAATATGCCACCAACCATATCTCTATGGATTCCCTTTTTAGGCGGTATTTTTGCTATTATTGTTGTAAAACAGTTATTTGGAGGCATAGGTCAGAATTTCATGAACCCAGCTCTGGCAGCCAGATGTTTTCTGCTTATATCTTTTGCAGGTGAGATGACCACGTTTACATACCATGACACGGTTGTAAGCCCAACTCCACTTGCTGCACTAAAGGCAGGACAGTCTGTAGATCTAACTGCCATGTTTATTGGTAAAATCCCAGGATCTATGGGCGAAGTATCTGTAATTGCCCTTTTAATTGGCGCTGTTTATATGTTGGTCCGCAAGGTAATTACCCTAAGAATACCAGCCGCTTATCTAATTACCTTTGCTTTGTTTGTCTTTATTTTTGGGCGACAAGACTTAAGCTATGTCCTGGCTCATTTATGTGGAGGCGGCATTATCTTCGGTGCCTTCTTTATGGCAACGGATTATTCCTCCAGCCCCATTACAAGCAAAGGTCAAATTCTCTTTGGAATTCTTCTGGGTATATTGACTGGATTGTTCCGCTTATTTGGCGGTTCTGCAGAAGGTGTCTCTTATGCCATTATTATCAGTAACCTTTTCGTACCGTTGATTGAGAAAATATCTTTTCCAATCCCATTTGGAAAGGAGAGAAGATAAGATGAAGAGTAAAACAATCATAAAAGATGCGTTCATACTATTTGCCATAACTGTAATATCCGGACTAATTCTTGGCGGTGTTCATGAACTAACAAAGGATATCATTGCAGAGTCTTCCAATTCTGCCTATATGGAAGCTTACAAAACTGTTTTTCCTGATGCCGCTGAGTTTAAAGAAGATGATAAGCTGAAAGAGGCTCTTAAAAAGACCAATGAAGAGCTACCTACACAAGATTATGGCAATGTGGGGATCGATCAGGCATTGCAGGTAATCGACAAAAATGGAGCTATCATTGGTTACTTGGTTACGTCACATTCCAATGACAGCTATGATGGTGTGGTTAAAATTCTGGTTGGGGTGAATGAAGACAAGACAATAAAAGGAATTGAAATGTTAGAGCTTAATGACACTCCTGGCCTGGGTCAGAGGGCAGAAGAACCGGAATTTAAGGGACAGTACTCTGGAAAATCGGGAGAAAGCCTGACGGTCATCAAATCAGGAAATGCAGGCGATGCCGAGATCAATGCCATCAGCGGAGCAACCATAACCTCCCGTGCAGTTACAAATGCAGTCAATGCAGTCCTTTATCTTGTATCTCATAATGTGGACCAATAGGAGGTGAAGAGATGAAAAATCAGAATATGGAACGCTTATGGAATGGCATAGGAAAGGAGAATCCTACGTTTGTCTTGATGCTTGGCATGTGTCCCACCCTAGCTGTTACTACTTCGTTAATCAACGGCTTTGCAATGGGGATTTCAACAGCTTTAGTATTAATGTTTTCCAATATATTAATCTCACTTCTCCGTAAGATCATTTCTGACAATATTCGGATACCAGCGTATATTGTGATTATTGCCACTCTGGTAACGACGGTACAGATGCTTTTACAGGCATATATCCCGTCTCTTTATACCGCACTTGGAATATACATTCCGCTTATTGTGGTAAACTGTATCATCTTAGGCAGGGCGGAGTCTTTTGCTTCTAAGAATGATGTGATACTCTCAGCTTTTGACGGACTGGGCATGGGGATCGGATTTACCATTGCTTTGACCTTAATTGGTTTTGTTCGTGAGATTCTTGGTGCAGGTTCCGTGTTAGGCACGGTGGTGATACCAGAAAAATATCACATTACTGCTTTTGTATTGGCGCCAGGTGCGTTCTTTGCCCTTGCCGTACTCACTGCTTTACAAAACAAATTCAAGGCTCCATCGGCAACCAATGGCGGATCTGGCTCCTGTAGTGTGGGCTGCGGCTCCTGCGGGGAACTTTCTGGGAAGAAGAGTCTGGTAGCTGGAAACCATGGGAATAAGAAAGAATAGGAGGATAAAAGGATGAAAGAACTGTTGTTAATTGCTGTGGGCGCTGCTCTGGTGAACAACGTAGTACTCAGTCAGTTTCTTGGTTTATGCCCGTTTCTCGGGGTCTCAAAAGACGTAAAAACTGCATCTGGAATGGGAGCCGCGGTGGTTTTCGTCATCACTATTTCCTCCCTGGTTACCAGTATGATTTACAATGGAATTTTGGTAAATCTTCATCTGGAATATCTCCAGACTATGGCATTTATTCTGGTGATTGCGGCTCTTGTTCAACTTGTTGAGCTGTTTATGAAAAAAAACATGCCGCCTCTTCATAAGACCATGGGAATCTATCTGCCACTAATCACTACCAACTGTGCAGTGCTTGGAGCGGCTCTTACCAATGTTTCAAAAAACTATGGAATCATACAAAGCGTTGTAAATGGAATCGGTATATCCGTTGGTTTTACAATAGCAATCGTCATGCTGGCAGGAATCAGGGAGAAAATTAAATATAATGATATCCCTGAATCCTTTAAAGGTTCTCCTATTATTTTAATAACAGCAGGACTTATGGCAATTGCATTTTTTGGGTTTGCAGGGTTGATATAAGGAGGGAGAACGATTGACATGATAACTGGTATGCTTTATGCAGCTGCTGTTTTAGGTATTACGGGTCTCTTCATTGGATTACTCCTTGGCATAGCCGGCGAGAAATTGAAATTAGAGACTGACCATAAAGAAGGTTTGGTAAGAAAGGCACTGCCGGGGATTAACTGCGGCCGATGCGGCTATGCGGGCTGTGATGCGCTGGCTAAGGCCATTGCGGAAGGCAGTGCTCCAACTACAGCCTGTCCTGTAGGCAGAGCAAAAACAGCGGAGAAAATCCTTGAAATAATGACCAGCCCATAGATAAAAATAAGAAATCCCCCTGAAGTGCTTGTCGCATTCCGGGGGGATTTCTTTCATTAAAAGTTAAAATACTTGATTGTGTTATTATAGGAAATTCCCTCGATGATTTCTTTTAATGCTTTCTGATCATCTGGATATTCTCCATTATCTACCCAGCCACCGATTAATTCACAGAGGATTCTGCGGAAATACTCGTGTCTTGTGTAAGATAAGAAGCTTCTGGAATCAGTCAACATTCCAATGAAGTTACCAAGACAGCCAAGGTTTGCAAGAGAAGTCATCTGCTCTGTCATTCCTGTCTTATGATCATTAAACCACCATGCAGAACCCTGCTGGATCTTTCCTGGATATTCACTCTGGAAACAGCCAAGGATAGTTCCGATGGAAGCGTTGTCATTTGGATTTAAGGAATAAATAATGGTCTTAGGGATCTCGTTGGTAGCACTTAGATCATTTAAAAAATCTGCCATCTGAGCAGATGGAGCGTAGTTATTGATACAGTCAAAGCCGGTATCAGCACCAATTGTTTCAAACATCATTGCATTGTTATCACGCTTACAGCCATAATGAAGCTGCATTACCCAGCCCATGCGGTTGTATTCTTTCGCGGCAAATAACATGAATGCAGTCTTGTATTTCAGTTCATCATCTTTTGAGATAGTCTCTCCAGAAAGACCTTTTGCAAAGATTGCTTCCAGTTCAGCGTCATCTGCTGGCACGTACATAACATACTCAAGTGCGTGGTCAGAAACAGAACAGCCCTGGTTCTTAAAGAATTCCATACGATTAATAAGAGCAGCCTTTAAGGATGCAAAATCCTTAATCTCCATACCGCTTACCGTTGACAATTTAGCAATGTAGGAGCTAAAATCTGGTTTCTCTACGTTCATAGCCTTGTCCGGTCTCCAAGCTGGAAGAACTTTAGTGTCAAAAGAAGAATCAGCAGCAATCTTCTGATGCCATTCTAAGGTATCCGCAGGATCGTCCGTGGTGCAGATAACAGTTACATTAGACTGTTTGATAATATTGCGTGCGCTCATAGAAGCATCATGAAGCTTTTCATTGCATAAATTCCATACTTCTTCAGCGGTATCGCCGTTTAAATAACCAGTATAGCCAAAGTATCTCTGAAGTTCTAAGTGGCTCCAGTGATAGAGAGGGTTGCCGATGAGCTTTGAAAGTGTCTCTGCCCATTTCTGGAATTTCTCACGATCTGTAGCATCGCCAGTTATATATCTTTCGTCCACACCGTTAGAACGCATCTGGCGCCATTTATAATGGTCACCGCCCAACCATACCTGAGTCATGGTGTCGAACTTGCGGTCTTCGAAGATTTCCTGAGGATTGATGTGGCAATGGTAATCCACAACGGGCATTTTCTCTGCATAGGTGTGGAAAAGGGATTTTGCAGAATCGTTAGACAGTAAGAAATCCTGGTCCATAAATTGTTTCATGTTAGTGAGTCCTCCTTGTATATATGATTAAAAATTAGTAGTACCTCGTTTGACTAACTCCGGTGTTATGGTTGTCTTTGCCGGTACGTTTCCATTGTTTAGCACCTTCATCAAAGTATGAATCGTAGTGGTGCAGATGGCTTCCACTTTATTATCTACAGAAGTGATCTCAGGAGTCGTACATCTTGACAGAATGGAGTTATTATAACCAATTATATTAATATCCTCTGGAATCTTTAGACCGGACTGATCTCCATATTTGACCGCACTGACAGCCAAAATGTCTTCTGCAGCAAAGACTGCATCAAAATGAATTCCTTTTGAGGAAAGAAGCTTAAGATGCTCCATAGCGGAGTCGATATCCTTTGGGCAAAGTACCAAAAGCTCATCACGAAGTGGTAAACCAGCATCTTCCAATGCTTTACGATACCCGGAAAGTTTTAATAAATTACTATAAGAGTTGCCGGAATAAAGGTAAAGTATAGAGGTACGTCCAGCTTGAATCAGTTTTGTTACAGCATCGTATACCGCCGCCTGGTCATCGCAGACTGTGCTATAGATCTGTTCCCCATCGAGATGGCCGTTGACTAGCATAATAGGGATGTCCTTCGCCGCCTCTAACAGATAAGCATTGTCCTTTGCTTTTGCTTCTATATAATGGGAACCAGTTAAAATAATGGCGTCCACCCGCTTAGAACAAAGGAGTTCCAAGTATTTCTTCTTTGTTTCAGGAAGATAACCACTGCAGCAGAGGATGGAATCATAGCCATTGCTTCTAAGCTCTTTCTCAAGATAGGAAATAGCCTCCGCAAGCCATGGGTCTGAGGAGTCAGAGCACATGATACCTATGGTCTTCATCGTATTAAGCCCCAAGCTTCTTGCAAATACGTTAGGGGTATAACCCAGCTCCTCCATGACAGCAACAACCCGTTGTCTGGTCTTTTCACTGACATTAGGATTTCCATTAATTACCCGTGAAACGGTGGCAATTGAAACGTGGGCATGTTTGGAAACATCATAGATATTCAAAAGCAACACCTCCGTAATTGTAAGTATTTACATACCTCACTTATTATACCTAATTATGATGTATAATACAATCCCTGATTTATTTTTTTCGATAAATATGCTAGTAAATGAGTACGAAAATGTAAATGCTTTCAAAAACTTCGTATATGCGAAAATTGACTTGCATTATTTTGTTCCTAAGGAGTATACTAAGATGGAGAAATGGAGGCAAGCTATGAAACTCAATAGAACCACCCAAAGAACAGTGGAAATATTAAAGCTTATTTCCCGGTCACCGGAAGGTGCCACATTAGACGATCTCTGTGAAAAACTGGATTTGCCTAAGACAAGTGCCTATGATATTGTGACCACCCTTGCAGAGATGGGAATGATAAATGTTAAGCGAGGGCAAAAGCAAAATTATACCATAGGCTTAATGTCTTACCGCATAGGAGTCAATTATACAAACAATCTGAATTTCATAGGCACCATAGAACCAATATTAAAGGCATTTGCGAAAGAAGTAGGGAAGACAATCTTCTTTGGAGTGCCCTCCGACCATCATGTGGTATACATATGCAAGTTTGAGCCGGAAAACCCGATTATCACCACAGCAACCGTCGGGTCAAGAAATCCTATGTACTGCACCTCCCTTGGAAAAGTTATTTTAGCATACAGTGACGAAGAAAAGAGGGAGCAGATGATCGGCCGGATCAAATTTACTCCGTTTACCGAGCGTACTATAAAGGACAGAGACCAACTACTTCAAGAACTTGAAGAGGTGAAAGAGAGGGGATATGCCTTTGACGCAAGAGAGATGGAAGAGCATATGCAGTGTGTCGGCGCCCCCATATTTGACCGGGGAGGCAATGTATTAGGAGCCATCAGTATGTCCACGCTTTATAAGCCTGCGGAGGACTATGTTGCTCTTGGAAACATGATATCGGAAAAGGCAATGGAGGTTTCCAGGTTATTAGGTTATCTTGGAAAAATATGAGGAATACCTGTTGACAAAATCAATAGAAACGATTAATATTCAAATATAAGAATCGTAAATATGAAGTTGATTCGTATATGCGAATTAAGAGAAGGAGAGAGCAAGAATCATGAAAAAAGAACAAGTTTTATCTAAGATGAAAAAAGATTGCCTTGTAGCTGTTGTTCGTGCAAAGAACTTAGAGCAGGGTGAAACATTAGTTGACGCTATCATCGCAGGCGGTATTAATTTTATTGAAATCACTATGACCATGGATGAAGGAAACCCAGTGGAATTCATCGCAAAAATGTCTGAAAAATATAAGAGTAATGAGGATGTTGTTATCGGTGCAGGTACTGTACTTGATCCTGAAACAGCAAGAGCAGTCATCCTTGCAGGTGCAAATTACGTAGTAAGCCCTGGCTTAAACGTAGATACAATCAAACTTTGCAACCGTTACAGAGTACCAATGCTTCCAGGTGTTATGACTCCAACCGAAGCGATCACAGCATTAGAAGCTGGTTGTGACATCATCAAGATCTTCCCAGGCAATATCATGGGGCCATCTGCAATTAGCTCCTTTAAAGGACCTCTTCCACAGGGCGATTTCATGCCATCTGGTGGTGTTGATGTTGATAATGTTGACAAATGGATCAAAGCTGGCGCATATGCAGTTGGTACAGGAAGCAGTTTAACAAAGGGCGCTAATACAGGCGATTTCGCAGCAGTTACTGCAAAAGCAAAAGAATTTGTTGAAGCAGTAGAAGCAGCACGCAAATAAAAAACAAACATCAGAAATTAAGGAGAATACACAATGGCAAAGATCGTAACCATGGGCGAGATCATGTTAAGATTATCTACCCCGAACAACGAAAAATTTATTCAGGCAGATGAATTTGATGTAAACTACGGCGGCGGAGAAGCTAACGTAGCTGTTTCTTTAGCAAATTATGGACATGAAGCTGAGTTTGTATCTGCAGTACCAAAGAACCCAATTGGTGAATGTGCAGTTGCAGCACTTAGAAAATATAATGTAGGAACAAAGCATGTAGCTAGAGGCGGAGAGAGACTTGGTATCTATTTCTTAGAGACAGGTTCCGCTATGAGAGCTTCTACCGTAGTTTACGATAGAGCACATTCTTCTATCTCTACAGCACAAGCTTCTGATTTCAACTTTGATGAGATCTTTGAAGGCGCTGACTGGTTCCACTTTACTGGAATTACACCAGCAGTAAGCGACGGCGCTGCTGAACTGACTGAAGCAGCTTTAAAGGCAGCTAAGGCTCATGGCGTAACTGTTTCTGTAGATTTAAACTTCCGTAAGAAATTATGGTCTTCTGAAAAAGCGCAGAAGGTTATGACAAACTTAATGCAGTATGTTGATGTTTGTATTGGTAATGAAGAGGATGCAGAAAAAGTTCTTGGATTTAAACCAGGTAATACAGATGTAACAAGCGGAGAACTTGAATTACAGGGATATGTAGATATCTTTAATCAGATGATCGACAAATTTGGCTTTAAGTATGTAGTAAGCTCCTTACGTGAGAGCCGTTCTGCATCTGATAATGGGTGGTCTGCATGTATCATGGATGGTGCAAGCCGTGAATTCTATCACTCCAAAAAATATCATGTTACCCCTATTGTAGATCGTGTAGGCGGCGGAGATTCCTTCGCAGCAGGCGTTATCTGTGGAATGGTTGACAAAAAAGACTTTAAGGGTGCTCTTGAGTATGCAGTAGCAGCTTCTGCATTAAAGCACACAATTCCTGGAGATTTCAACCTGGTAACAAGAGAAGATGTTGAGACTCTTGCAGGCGGAGACGGATCAGGTCGTGTTCAGAGATAATCACGGATCGGCTGTTTTAAGACAGGATAGAATTAAATCCTGCCATTTAAATAGGGATAAAACATTGGGGGTCATGTTGAATGACCCCCTTTTTTAAAACTTATGGAGGAAATATCAGTATGAGCGACAGACCATTTGATTTATTAACCCTTGGTGAACTGCTTTTGCGTCTGTCTCCGGCAGGTGTGGAGAGGCTTGTCAGAGGCGATTCCTTTCAGAAACAGGTTGGGGGAGCGGAGTTAAACGTTGCAGTAGGTGCAGCCCTTTTAGGACTTCATACCGGTTTGGTTACCCAACTTCCGGCTCACGATATGGGTAAATTTGCAAAGAATAAAGTTCGTTCCTATGGAATTAGCGATGATTATTTTGTTTATGATGAGAGTTCCAATGCAAGACTGGGACTTTATTACTATGAGTATGGTGCATATCCAAGAAAACCTAAGGTTGTTTATGATAGAAAGAACAGTTCCTTTGTCTACATTAATGAAGATTCATTTCCAGACGATATGTACAAAGCAACTACTTGCTTTCATACAACAGGCATAACTCTTGCCCTATGTGAAAATACCAGAAAGACTGCCATAGATATGATTCAAAAATTTAAGGCATCCGGAACAATTATATCCTTTGATGTAAATTTCCGTGGCAATTTATGGACAGGGGAAGAGGCGAAGGAATGCATCGAGCAGATTCTTCCTTATGTAGATATTTTCTTTTGCTCCGAAGATACGGCTAGACTGACCTTTAAAAAAGAGGGAACCGTCAAAGAGATGATGAAGAGCTTTACAGAAGAATATCCAATTTCCATTGTAGCCTCCACTCAAAGAATCGTACATAGCCCCAAAAGCCATACCTTTGGATCTGTTATATACGATGGCTCCAGAGGAGAATATTACGAAGAAGATCCATATCACAACATTGATGTAGTAGATCGAATCGGAAGCGGAGATGCCTATATTGCGGGAGCGCTTTATGGTCTCTTAAGCAGCGGTGGTGACTGCATGAAAGCAGTTCAGTACGGCAATGCCACTGCAGCTTTAAAGAATACCATTCCTGGAGATTTGCCAACCTCAGATTTAAGTGAGGTTAATACGGTAATACGGGAACATAATGATAAAGGGCCTCAAAGTGAGATGAGTAGATAAGAAGTATTGCATTACTATTATAATATGGAATCAAAAAATACGTCTTAATCATTGGCGTGATCACTGTCTTATGGACAGGAGCACACCAAGCGGCTGTGTAAGCCAGATTAAGGCGTATTTTTGTATCGTTTTTTAATTAATTCCCGCATTCAATGCTGATTTCATTAAACTTTTCTAAAATATATTCTATATTTAAGCTGCTTTTCTCATCATTGGCCTTGTCAATCACAGCATTGCCCTGATGCATCATCAAAAGACGGTTTCCATATTCCACCGCATAGCGTAGGTTATGGGTTACCATGATGGTGGTCAGTTGTTTTTCTTTTACAATCTGATCTGTCAGCTCCATGATGATTTCAGCAGTTTTGGGATCCAATGCGGCAGTATGTTCATCAAGGATCAAAAACTCAATCGGCGTCATGGTGGACATGAGAAGGGCCATAGCCTGTCGTTGTCCTCCTGATAATACACCTACCTTTATATGCATCTTATCTTCAAGACCAAGACCTAGAGAGCGAAGCTGATCCCTGTAAAAATCAATGCGGCTTTTGTTGGTACCAGGAAGCAGGTTAAAAGGCTTACCCTTGGTATCTGCAATTGCCATATTCTCAAGAATCGTCATATTGGGACAAGTTCCAACAGATGGGTTCTGATAAACCCTACCAATACGTCGAAGGCGTTTATGCTCTGGCATGTTGCTGATATCTGTGCCGTTAATTTGAATGGAACCGCTGTCTAAAGGAATGCTGCCACAAATAATGTTTAAAAGAGAGGTCTTGCCAGAACCGTTACTTCCTACTACAGATACAAATTGTTGATTTTCTATGGTCAGCTTAAAGTTCTCAAACAGGCACATCTCATTGACTGTTCCATGATTGTAATATTTATTGATGTTACGAAGTTCAAGCATGATTTTTCACCTTCTTTTCTCTTCCGTTGCTTATTACCAGTATTCCTAAAAATAGAGCGGAGGTAATAATCCTTAAGTCGGAAGCCTCCATACCAAAGAAGATTGCAAGTGATACACAGGCCTTGTAAACGATGGAACCAACGATTACGGCAGTTGTTGCTTTTATGGCACCGAACCGTTTTAGTAGCTTAGTTCCAATGATAACGTTGGCAAGACCAATTACGATAGTACCGGTTCCCATACTGATGTCAAAGAACCCATTTTGCTGACAATAAACCGATCCAGCCAGGGCAGCAAGCCCATTAGCAATGGAAAGGCCCAGAATTTTAACAGTTCCTTTGTCCTTGGCAAGTGAAGTAACAAGTGTTTCGTTATCCCCTACAGCTCTTAAAAGATAGCCGGATCTGGTCTTTAAAAATAAATCAAGAAGTATTTTAACAATCAGCACAATAACTACCAGTATAGCAATTACACTTACTTCAGAAAGTCCCTGAGGCATAATCTTGTTGATAAATGGATTTTCAAAAATAGAGTCACTATTAAAAAATGCCACATTAGACTTCCCCACAAGTCTTAAGTTAACGGAGTAAAGTGCAGTCATGACAATAATACCCGACAAAAGATCTCTTACCTTTAATTTTACGTGGATAATACCTGTAATGCACCCAGCCAAAGCGCCTGCAATAAAAGCGAGGAGCAAAGCGATGAGAGGGTTGACTCCAGCTAAAACTAAAACTGCGGTGATTGCGCCTCCCAGTGGAAAGGTACCATCCACAGACAGATCTGGAAAATCCAGGATCTTATAGGTAATGTAAACGCCCAGTGCCATGATGGCATAAACCAAGCCTTCTTCTATAACGCCAAATATAATTGACATGATATGACTTCCTCCAATATGTTTCTATTAATTGTCGTATTATTTAATTTCTTTAAAAAGCTCAGCTGCAGAATCTGTAAGTTCGGTTGGTAAGGTGATTCCAAGATTTTCCGCTACCTTTGTATTACCATAGAATGCTGCATCTTTGATCACTTCATACTTTATCTCGCTTGCTTTTGCCTCACCTTTTAAAACCTTAGCGGCCATTTTGCCAGTTTGCTTGCCTAAATCTACATAATCAAGTCCCATGGCAGCGATACAGCCGATTTTAACTTGCTCGATTTCACTTCCAAATACCGGTATGTTTTTCTTGCCAGCTTTATCTATAATAAGTGGAAGAGAGCTGACAACCGTATTATCGGTTAAGTTATTTAAACAGTCCACTTTTCCTAAGAGGTTGTCGGTTGCAAGAGGGATATCAGCAGAAGCAGAGATTGGTCCTTCTACGATTTCAAAGCCATAATTTGGAGCGGCTTTTTTATATTCTGCAATGGTGGTTTCTGAATTCACTTCACTTGTGCTATAGAGAATTCCAATGTTTTTTGCATGAGGGAGTATCTTGCGAATCATCTCAAGCTGTTTTTCTACGGGAAGTTTATCACTGGTTCCTGTAATTTCTCCAACAGAACCTCCATCTTCTTTCGCCAATGCTGCGGCTACGGGATCTGTGACAGCAGTATAGATAACTGGTATATCTGCTTTTTTTGCGCCGCTGTATGCTGCCTGAGCCATAGGAGTTGCAATGGCGCAGATAAGGTCGCTTTTCTTAGCAATAAAGTTATTTACAATCTGGCTTGCAGTGCCACCATCGGCCTGAGCATTTTCATACATGATTGTAAGATTTTTGCCATCCTCAATACCTTCCTCTTTTAGGCCTTGAATAAAACCTTCCCGGCAGTTATCCAGTGATCCATGTTCTGCAAATTGAGCCACACCTATGGTATAATTTGCATCTTTGGAACCTGCAGCACCTTTTTCTGGAGCTTTTGAACAGGCAGAGAGAGCAGTAGCAGCAATTGCTGAGATTAATAACAGTTTAACAGATTTTTTCATAAAATATATCCTCCTTCATTGATTTTTGTTAATTGGTTGATTGAAGATTAAATATCGTGAAACAAGACAGAGTCTGACTTGTCAGGCTCTGGCGCTGACGCGCTGTCACTTTAGTGACATCTTCCTCTTAAGCGTCATGTGCATCCTGCACGGAGTGCTTTTTATTTTATAGGGGAGTTCGTAGAATTTTCCTATAAAATAAAAAAAAGTCTCAAGTACGTAAATAAACGTACTTGAGACGAATTATACAATCCGCGGTGCCACTCAATTTGACTTTAAAAAAGTCCACTTATCATATACAGACATATATGCCACTAGTAATAACGGTTGTGGAATCCGTCAGCCCCTACAAAACACTAGGTTCAAGGCTGCCCTCAAAAGTCCATTCGGCTATCCGCTCTATACCGCACTCACACCACCGGCGGCTCTCTGAAATATTGCAGGTAAAGCTTACTTCTCTTTTTCAACGGTTTGTTTTATTAGTCACTATCTTAATGCGTTAAAGTCATTTTGTCAATATATATTTGAAAAATCGTCTATAAGTATATTTCCATTCCTGGAAGCACCTAGAAGACTTGCATATTACATAAGTAATTTGTTATAATATACGCACATACCATGGATTGTTTGCATGATTAGAAAAAGAAATCAAAATATGACTGGAGGTTTTTACTTATGAAAAGATTACTAGTTGTTGTGGATATGCAAAATGATTTTATCGACGGTTCCCTTGGAACCTTAGAAGCTTTAAACATAGTTCCAAAAGTAAAGAAGAAGATAGAAGAATATCTGGCGTTAGATGACGAGGTGGTTTTTACGCTGGACACTCACGAAGAAAACTATCTGGAGACTCAAGAAGGGAAAAATCTTCCGGTTCTACACTGCGCTCGGGGAAGTAATGGCTGGGAGCTTCACGACTCACTTAAGAGTTATAAAGGAGAACGATTTGAGAAAAACACATTTGGCAGTGAAGAATTAGGTGTGTTTATCAAAGATAAAGGATATGATTCTATCGAGCTTATTGGTCTATGCACGGATATCTGTGTAATTTCAAATGCCCTTCTTTTAAAGGCATTTGAACCGGAGATTCCCATTCGTGTGGATTCCTCCTGTTGTGCTGGAGTTACCCCCAAAAGCCATGAAAACGCGCTAAATGCAATGAAGATATGTCACATCGAAGTGTTTTGATTCTTTTAAAAAAAGTTTGTTTTCTAATAAATTAAATGTTAAAATGGAATACAAAAACAAAAACACGTTTTGTCTTGGTGGCTTACAAAGCCGTATCAAGACAAGACGTGTTTTCACGTGATCCCATAAAGTTAAGATATATAATTACCATCAAATAATTGTTATCTTTGAAATCAATGTCCCAGCTTTTCCAGATCTTTATAAAAGCCTGGATATGAAATATTTACGCAGTCCGCTCCCAGAATTTCTGTTTCACCTTCTGCGCATAAACCGGTGACTGCAAAGGTCATGGCGATTCGGTGATCTAACTTGCTATCAATGACAACACCGTGGAGGGGTCTCCCGCCTCGAATAATCATGCCATCCTCTGTTTCTGTAACATCGGCTCCCATAGCTGTTAAGTTTTGAACCATAACTTCAATTCGATTGGATTCTTTCACTTTTAACTCAGCTGCATCTTTGATTACTGTTTCCCCTTCCGCAAAGCAAGCCATAGCAGCAATCATAGGAAGTTCGTCAATAAGTCTAGGAATGATACTTCCTTCAATGGTGGTACCGTGGAGAGAGGAGTATTTGACTAGAATATCTGCCGTTGGTTCCCCGGAATCCGTGTTTTCGTTTAAAAGGGTGATATTAGCCCCCATATCACGACATACGGAGAGGATGCCATCTCTGGTAGGATTAATGCCCGTGTTACGGATGAGTATCTCAGAACCAGGAATCATAAGCCCTGCTGCGATAAAGAAAGCGGCAGACGAGATGTCTCCCGGAACCTTAATCTTGTTGCCATATAATTCCTTTGGAGGAGCAATGCATGCTGTGGTTCCTTCAGTCTTTACATCAGCACCAAAGTATTTTAACATAATTTCTGAATGATTTCTGGATATATACGGCTCGGTTACCGTTGTCTCACCCTCTGCATATAGGCCAGCTAATAAAATAGAAGATTTTATCTGGGCAGAAGCAACCTGGCTGGTATAGTGAATGCCATGAAGCTTTTTACCACTGATGGAAAGAGGTGCACAGCCGTTGTCCTTTATACTCGTGATCTGTGCTCCCATGAGGGATAGTGGCTCCATGATTCGCTTCATAGGACGTTTTTGAATGGAATCGTCACCGGTCAGTGTGACGTCAAAGTTCTGAGCAGCCAAGATGCCAGAAATCAGGCGAGTGGTAGTTCCGCTGTTGCCGCAGTCAAGAGTATCGACTGGCTTTTTTAGACCACGCAGGCCCTTTCCTTCTACAATAACGGAGTCTCCCTTTATGTCAATGGAAACACCCATGCTCTGAAAGCAAGAGATGGTAGAGAGACAGTCGGCACCGGAAAGAAAATGGCTGATTTCAGTCGTTCCTTTTGCAATGGAGCCAAACATAACGCTTCGGTGAGATATGGATTTATCCCCTGGGATGGTGATTTCTCCCTTTAAAGGGGAGGCTTTTGTAAATTTCATAAAGTACCTCTCTTAGTTCGGTATTAAGTCATAATGATATTTTTCCAACTGTTTCCAGGCGTTGTCCATAGATTCTTTATCGTAAAATGCGATCCGTAAAGTACCTTCTCCATGTTCTCTGTTATGATTAATGCCAATGTTTTTTATGCTAATGCCCTTTGACGCAAGAATAACCGCCAATGTGGAGATCGCTCCTACTTCATCTGCCATGTTTACCGTAAAGAAATAATCCGATTCAATGGGACCGGTTGCTTTCTCTGAAAAAGAATTCCTGTAATCTCTGGATGTTTCAAATAATTGATAGATATATTGATTGTCCTTCGCCTCAAGCACCTTAAGGATATCGTTTAAGGAGTCAATGTAGCGCTTTAAAATGAGAGAAAGGTTATTGCTATTGGTCATGCAGATTTGCTCCCACATCTCTGGTGAGGAGGAGGCAATTCGGGTTATATCCTTAAATCCACCGGCAGAGAGCCTTCTCATCAACTCCTGGCTGTTGTCAGAATCCTTTACCAGGTTTACCATACTGGAAGCTACAATATGTGGGAGATGACTGATGGCAGCGGTAACGAAGTCGTGTTCCTTATAATCCATTACAAGTGGAATGGAACCGATTGATTTCCCCATATCAACCATGTGGTTTACCTGATCCTCAGAGGAAAGGGCAGTAGGCGTGATGATATAATAAGCATTCTCAAGAAGATGTACAGAGGAATTTTCATATCCTGTTTTTTCAGAGCCAGCCATAGGATGCCCTCCGACAAAACAGTGCTCCAGACCAGCACGAATCACAGCTTCGTGTATATCTGTCTTAGTACTGCCTACATCGGTTATAATGGCTCCCGATTTGAGATAGGGCTTAATCTGTTCTAAGTAATTCGCATTGTATTCCACAGGAGCACAAAGAAAGATCAAATCACATTCTTTTAATTCTTCCCCGATTCCGTCTAGGACCACATCAACAATTCCTTCCTCCTGAGCCTTTAATAGCTTTGACTTGGAGCGCATGTAAGCCATGATTTTGGATTTGGGGTGTTCACGCTTGATTCCTTTGGCAATGGAGCCACCAATCAAACCAAGCCCGATAAAGGCAATGGAAGGTTCACTCATTTCGTATTCCTCCTGGAGAGTTCTGCGTAAGGCCTAAGTTCGTCCATCAGATGATCAAATTGCTCAAAGGTCAGGGACTGAGGACCGTCTGATAATGCACAGGCTGGACATGGATGTACTTCTACAATAAGTCCATCGGCTCCAACTGCCAGTGATGCCTTTGAAATTGGTTCGATGTAAGCGCGTACGCCGGTTGCGTGGCTTGGATCAATGATGACTGGTAAATGGCTCTTAGAACGGATTACAGGAACCGCACTGATGTCTAAGGTGTTTCTGGTGGCAGTCTCATAGGTACGAATGCCGCGTTCGCAAAGAACGATATTAGGATTTCCTTCTGAGGCAATGTATTCAGCCGCATTGAGCCATTCGTCGATGGTGGCACATAACCCTCTCTTTAAAAGGACAGGGACACCTGCCTTACCAGCTTCTTTTAAAAGCTCAAAATTCTGCATGTTCCTGGCGCCAATCTGCACCATATCTACATATTTTACCGCAGTTTCCAGGGAACGTAAACTAGTAGCTTCACAAATGATGTTAAGACCGGTAGCCTCTCTTGCCTCTTGCATGAATTTTAAACCTTCTTCTTCAAGGCCTTGGAATGCGTAAGGAGAAGTTCTTGGCTTGTAAGCGCCACCTCTTAAAAACTGTGCGCCAGCTTTTTTGACAGCGAAAGCAGTTTCTAAAAGCATATCGTGATTTTCAATGGCGCATGGACCTGCCATCATGGTAAAGTGTCCCGGGCCAATTTTAGCAGTTCCCACAGAGATAACGGAGTCATCAGGATGGAACTTTTTATTTACTAATTTGTAAGATTCTGTAACAGACACAATTTTGTCAACTCCTTCTATGAGCTCGATGTTTGCGCTAAGGAGCTTTGATTTGTCGCCAACCACTCCGACGATGGTGACTTGGGTACCTTTGGATAAGTGAGCCTGAAGACCATTATCCTCAATGATTTGTTTGATTTTAAGTACAGCTTCCTCGGAAGCGTTAGGCTTCATAATGATTATCATAATCTATGTTCTCCCTTTTTTCAAATATTTAATCCCCATTGTATCTGATGATATCCTCGTTGTCAACGCTTTTATACTTTAAAGTTTAACACTTTAACGCATATTCGTATTTAGACCATACATTGCCATGAAAAGGATGGATTAAAAAAATATTATGTGATAGAATATTTGACATAACAGCAGAAGTTATAGTTTTTCCGGTAAAACTGCCGGCTGGGCAGCGAGTCGTTGTTCGGATTATCATAGGGTTACAATAGACCGCAATCTGCTGCGAAGTACTTCCGCACATTGCATGTGCATACGCATGTGCAAGACATGCGCGCGTACATCTTCGCATCTTACGGTATCATTTTAGTATTGCTTCTGCTGTTATATTTCTAGATTACATACAGAGCGGAGGGATTTGGCCTATGTATCAGACTGAACTTTGGAAATATAGTACAAAAAAGCATTGCCAGGACATGTTATTATCTTTTCAGCTTTTGGGCGAGGACTGGCCGGATCAAAAAGTAATTGCATGCCTTTATGGAGTCAGCAATCATACGGAACGCCATTACCATACAGCTATGATACCCAAAAGTGATGGAACAAAGCGCCAGCTTTTAGTACCGGATGATTTATTAAAGATGATTCAGAGAAACATTGCAAGGAATGTATTGTCTGGGTTTGAATTATCTTCTTGTGCGTCTGCGTATTGCAAAGGAACCTCTGTGCTTAAGAATGCTTCGATTCATACAGGGAAGCGATTGGTGCTTAAGCTAGATATAGAAGATTTTTTTGGAAGCATTACGTTTCCCATGGTTTTAAATGGCGCATTTTCCAGCAAGTATTTTCCACCAACTGTGGGAACTTTGCTGACAGCTCTTTGCTGTTATCATGATTATCTTCCTCAAGGAGCGCCTTCTTCCCCTGTTATTTCCAATCTGGTTATGAAGCCATTTGATGATTATATGAAGGTATGGTGTGAAGAAAAGAATATTTCGTATACAAGATATTGTGATGATATGACCTTTTCAGGAGATTTTCAGCCTGGACATGTGATCAATAAAGTATCTGGATTTTTAGATGCGATGGGCTTTGCCTTAAATCGGGAGAAAACCAAGATTCTTTCCTCTGGAAGAAGACAGACGGTAACAGGAATTGTGGTCAATGAAAGACCCCATGTTTCACCCGATTACAGAAGGAGGCTACGCCAAGAGGTGTATTACTGCCTGAAATATGGAGTGAAGTCTCATATTACAATGACGGGGAGAGAAGAGCCTAAACCAGAAATAGAGCGTCACTATCTGTTTTCCCTTCTTGGAAAGATCAATTACCTACTATTTATTAATCCTCAGGATCTGTGGTTTAAGCAGGCGGAAGGAAAGATACGAAGTATACTTGATCACTAAGCGGATTGTCTGATATAATAGATAAAACAGGTGGAGGGATAGATATGAGAACATTATGGAAAAAACTGGCTGCCTATGGGACATGTTGTATGCTTTTCATTGGAGCTATGACATGTATGTCCGGGACCCCTGTTCAGATGGAAGCCTATGCTCAGACAAATTCAGACGCTTCTGCGTTTGGCTGGCAGAAGGAATTAGACGGCTGGAGGTTAAAAAACAGCGATGGTTCCTATGCAAGGGGCTGCTTTGGAGCTGTGGAAAACATATGGTACTATTTTGATCAGGATGGTTACATGGTTACAGGCTGGCAGCAAGTTAGTGATGATTGGTTTTATTTTGAGGCTGATGGTCATATGGTCACTGGTCCAACCTATGTCGGACAGGCCTATTATTATTTTGAATCTAGTGGGAAACTGAACAAAAGTTTTTATGAATAAGATTAACTGAGAATGAGGGCTTAGCCCTCTTTTTTTTGCAGAAAAAGAAAAATGTCGAAAAATAATTGTGCAAATTGCCTGACATGCTTGCAATTATACGACATTTTTAGTAAAATATTATCATAGACTTAAATACGGAACAGGAGGAATGCTTATGAACGTGTATGGAACCAAACAGATCCGCAACGTTGCCTTATTAGGGCACGGGGGAGCCGGTAAAACCACACTGGCTGAAGCGATGGCATACGTGACCGGAGCCATTGGCAGAATGGGTAAAATTATCGATGGTAATACCATCAGCGATTATGACAAAGAAGAGACCAAGAGACAGTTTTCTATCTCCACTTCTCTGATTCCTTTGGAGTATGAAGGAGAAGATGGACCCATAAAGGTTAACCTGCTTGATACTCCCGGGTATTTTGATTTTGTAGGAGAGGTCGAAGAGGCCATCAGTGTAGCGGATGCAGCCGTAATTGTTGTTAACTGCAAAGCAGGAATTGAAGTTGGGACATATAAGGCATGGGAGATGTGTGAGAAGTACAAGCTTCCTAGACTTTTCTTTGTGACCAATATGGATGATGATCAGGCCAGCTTCCGGGAACTACTCTTAAAGCTGGAAAAGGAATTTGGAAGAAAAATTGCACCCTTCCATCTTCCCATTCGTGAGAATGAGAAGTTTATCGGTTTTGTCAACGTAGTAAAGATGGCAGGAAGACGCTTTACGGTCAACAGTGATTACGTGGAATGTGAGATTCCGGAGTACAGTCAAAAGAACTTGGTAATTGCCAGAGAAGCTCTTATGGAAGCGGTAGCAGAGACTAGCGAAGAATACATGGAACGTTATTTTACAGGGGAGGAATTCACCCTGGATGAGATATCATCTGCTCTTAGGGAGCACGTCACTGAAGGCAACATTGTTCCGGTCATGTTAGGGTCAGGCCTTAATGCTCAGGGAGCAAAGATGGTGCTTCAGGCAATTGATAAATATTTCCCTGCTCCAGATCATTACGAATGCATTGGTGTGGATATATCCACAGGAGAACGATTCACTGCCAAATATAATGATAATGTTTCTTTATCGGCTCGAGTGTTTAAGACCGTCGTAGATCCATTTATCGGCAAATATTCTCTTCTTAAAATTTGTACCGGAACATTAAAACCGGATTCTATCATATTTAATGTAAATAAGGACTCAGAAGAGAAGCTCGGAAGACTATATGTATTAAGAGGAAAGGAAGCCATTGAAGTTTCTGAATTAAGAGCAGGTGACATTGGAGCAGTCTCAAAACTTAACGTCACCCAGACCGGAGATACCATAGCTCTTCGTTCTGCTCCTATTGTATATCATAAACCAGAGATATCAACACCTTATACCTACATGCGCTATCGCACAAAGACCAAAGGAGATGATGATAAGGTTTCGAATGCTTTATCAAAGCTAACGGAAGAAGATTGGACTCTAAAGGTGGTAAACGATACAGAGAATCGCCAGTCCCTATTGTGTGCCATTGGAGATCAGCAGCTTGAGGTAGCTGTTAGCAAGCTGTTAAACCGTTATAAAGTTGAAATCGAACTGAGCAAGCCTAAATTTGCGTACCGGGAGACCTTACGCAAAAAAGTAGAGGTTCAGGGAAAATATAAAAAACAGTCCGGAGGACACGGTCAGTATGGAGATGTTAAGATGTCCTTTGAACCCTCCGACAACTTGGAAAAACCTTATATATTTGAGGAAAGTGTCTTTGGTGGATCCGTACCTAGAAACTATTTCCCTGCGGTTGAAAAGGGCATAGCAGAATGTGTGTTAAAAGGACCGTTAGCTGCTTATCCAGTGGTTGGGCTTAAGGCCACGCTTTTAGATGGTTCCTACCATCCGGTAGATTCTTCTGAATTAGCTTTTAAGATGGCGGCCACTACTGCCTTTAAAAAAGGATTTATGGAAGCAAACCCCGTTTTATTAGAACCAATTGCCTCCCTTAAGGTAAGAGTTCCTGATAAATTTACCGGAGATGTCATGGGAGATTTAAACCGGAGAAGAGGCCGTGTTCTTGGTATGAATTCGGACCATCACGGAAAGCAGATTGTTGAAGCGGATATACCAGTTTCCGAACTGTTTGGTTATAACACGGATCTTCGTTCTATGACCGGCGGTATGGGAACGTATGAATATGAATTTAGCCGTTACGAACTAGCTCCTGGAGATATCCAGAAGAGAGAGGTGGAAGAACGGGCCTCAAAAGTTGATAAAGGAACTGCTTAATATCATAGAATCAAAGGAAATAGTTAGTTGCGAGGCGGCAAACATTTGCCGCCTCTTATTGTGTCTTAAAAGCTCCTGTAACGCTAGAAGAATTGCGCTTTTGCCTCAACTATGGTAGACTATTAACAACTAGCAGGAGGTATCAATCAATCGTGGAAGACAAAAAAAAGGTAGTAAAGGCATTTTCCAGAATTGGATTTGGGTATGGGGCTTTCATAGCCACAACTCTTTTATTGCAGTTAGGATTTGGAGTATTTATTGCAGTGTTATCAATCTTTAACATTCATATCCCCATAGGAAACTGGTACATAGTTGTTAGTTCACTGGCTAATTATGTAGTGGGAGGTGGAATCTCGTATCTCATTATCCGTAGTATGCCTGTGACTCTAAGTACGAATTCTGAAAAAGTAAGTGCAAAAACACTTTTTGCAGGCTTTTTGGTCTGCATGAGTGGTTTATATATTGGCAACTTAATGGGGCTTGCATTGATGAAAGTGGTATCTGTTTTGCAGGGAAGACCAATGGTGAACCCTGTGACAGAGATTTTAAATGGTCTGAGCGGCTGGGCAATTTTACTTGTCATGGTAATTATGGCACCTATTTTTGAAGAGATCTTGTTTCGTAAGGTGTTAATCGACCGAGTAAGAGTTTATGGTGACAAAGCGGCTATCATTATGTCTGGTTTTATCTTTGGACTTAGCCACGGCAATTTTTATCAGTTTTTTTATGCGTTTTTTATTGGCATTGTACTTGCATATATTTACATACACACGGGAAAACTCCGTTATACAATCCTTTTTCATATGGCAATCAATTTCATTGGTTCCATACTTGGATTAAAGGTTCAGGAAGTTAGGTGGCTGATTCCCATTTATTCAATCATTATGCTTATGGCTGTGGCAGCAGGCATCGTTATTTTCTTTCAAAACCGAAAAAACCTTATATTCCAGCCGGGGCAAAAAGAGACTTGGGGAAGGGGAAGCTTTAAGACTTTGTTCTTAAACTTCGGTATGATTTTCTTTTTCCTACTTTCTACCGCGACCTTTGTTCTTTCAGAAATACGGTAAAATGCGGTTGACACAGTACTTCTATTATGTTACATTTACAGTTAGCAAAAATACAGTGATTAGGAGTAGTAAGCAGTCTGAAGCATGCAGAGAGCCAGCGGTAGGTGAGAGCTGGTTGGGGACGATTGCTGAACTGGCCTTTGAGTAGCGTACTGAAGGAAAAATATCTTTTTCTGCGTAGGTATTGCCGGAAACCCGACCGTTATAACGGGAGGATATGAATTTCATATCCAATTGAGAGCATACGAGTATTGTATGAAATAGAGTGGTACCACGCGGATGAATCTGCGTCTCTATGGCTGATTTTATAATGGCCTGAGGCGCTTTTTTTGTGTAACAGGAGATCATGTCTTATTACACAAAAAGCCCTACCGGGCGGGATGCACATGACACGCATAAGGAAGATTGCCACGATCGTGGCAGCGTGTCAGTGCGAGGGTCTGGCAAGCCAGACTCTTTGTCCTTGCTCCTCAGACATTAAATGAAAGGGATAGCCCTAGTTAAAAGGAGGAAATGTTATGGCAACATCTTACAACCACAGTGCCATTGAAAAGAAATGGCGCGAGAACTGGGCGGAGGCCCCCATCAATATTAATGATGGAAAAAAACCAAAATATTATTGTTTGGATATGTTTCCATATCCGTCAGGCAGCGGTCTTCATGTAGGTCACTGGAGAGGATATGTAATTTCTGATGTGTGGAGCCGTTATCAGATTTTAAAAGGACATTATGTGATCCATCCTATGGGCTGGGATGCATTTGGTCTTCCGGCAGAGAATTATGCCATTAAGATGGGGGTTCATCCAGCAAAATCTACAGCAGAAAATGTATCAAATATCAAACGTCAGATCAATGAGATTGCAGCAGTGTATGACTGGGATATGGAAGTTAATACCACAGACCCTAAGTTTTACAAGTGGACTCAGTGGATCTTTGTTCAGATGTTTAAAAAGGGATTGGCTTATGAAAAGGAATTCCCAATCAACTGGTGTCCTTCCTGTAAGACAGGTCTTGCCAATGAAGAAGTAGTAAATGGTTGCTGCGAGCGTTGCGCAACTCCTGTAACAAAGAAGAATTTAAGACAGTGGATGTTAAAGATCACTGCTTATGCAGACAGATTGTTAGATGATTTAGATAAGCTGGACTGGCCGGATAAAGTAAAAAAGATGCAGACCGACTGGATTGGTAAATCTTACGGCGCTGAGATCGATTTCAAGGTAGAAGGAAGAGACGAAGCGATTACCGTATATACCACAAGACCTGATACTTTATTTGGTGCTACTTTTATGGTATTGGCACCAGAACATGGTCTTGCAACGTCCCTTGCTACTCCTGAGAATAAGGAAGCAGTGGAGGCTTATATTTATGATTCTTCCATGAAATCCAACGTAGACCGTCTTCAGGACAAGGAAAAGACTGGCGTATTTACCGGCAGTTATGCCACCAATCCGTTAAATGGTGCCAAGGTGCCGATCTGGCTTTCTGATTACGTTCTTGCTGATTATGGAACCGGTGCTATCATGTGTGTACCAGCTCATGATGATAGAGATTTTGATTTTGCAAAGAAATATAATGTTCCGATTATCCAGGTTATTGCAAAGGACGGAAAAGAAATTGAGAACATGACAGAAGCATATACCGATGCCAGCGGAATCATGATCAATTCCGGAGAATGGAACGGCATGGAATCTTCCGTTCTTAAAAAAGAAGCACCTGCCATGATTGAAGAGAGAGGTCTTGGCAAGAAAACAGAAAACTTCAAACTTCGTGACTGGGTATTTTCCAGACAGCGTTATTGGGGAGAACCAATTCCTATCATTCATTGCCCACATTGTGGTAATGTACCGGTTCCAGAAGATCAGCTTCCACTCACACTTCCAGAGGTTGAAACCTATCAGCCAACTGGAACAGGAGAATCACCTCTAGCAGACATCGAAGAATGGGTAAACACTACCTGTCCTCAGTGTGGTGGTGCAGCTAAGAGAGAAACCAATACCATGCCACAGTGGGCTGGTTCTTCCTGGTACTTCCTTCGTTATGTAGATAGCCACAATGACAATGAACTGGTTTCCAGAGAAAAAGCAGATAAATTCCTTCCAGTAGACATGTATATCGGAGGCGTAGAGCATGCAGTGCTTCATCTTTTATATTCCCGTTTCTACACCAAGTTTTTAAATGACATTGGAGTGGTAGATTTTGATGAGCCGTTCGTAAAACTGTTCAACCAGGGTATGATTACTGGTAAGAATGGAATTAAGATGAGTAAGTCAAAAGGAAATGTAGTTTCTCCTGATGAACTGGTTCGTGATTATGGCTGTGATTCCCTTCGTATGTATGAGCTTTTTGTTGGACCACCAGATTTGGATGCAGAATGGGATGACAGAGGAATTGAAGGAGTCAGCCGTTTCTTAAACCGTTTCTGGAATTTAGTTGCAGAAAGCAGCAAAAAGGACATAGAGCCAACCAGAGACATGATCCGTCTTCGTAATAAGATGATTTTTGATATTGACCAGAGATTCAATCAGTTTAATTTAAATACTGTAATTTCCGGTTTCATGGAATATAACAATAAATTCATTGAATTGTCCAAAAAGACAGGCGGCATTGATAAAGAGACACTTAAGACCTTCGTGGTTTTACTTGCTCCATTTGCTCCTCATATCGGAGAGGAATTATGGAACCAGCTTGGTGGAACCGATTCTGTTTTCCATGATCAGTGGCCTATGTGTGACCAGGAAGCAATGAAAGATGATGAAGTTGAGATCGCAGTTCAAGTAAATGGTAAGACAAAGGCAGTGGTTAAGCTTCCTGCTGATGTATCAAAGGAAGATGCCATATTAGCAGGTAAGGAAATGATTCTTGATAAAATTACAGGAACCATTGTAAAAGAAATTTACGTTCCAGGTAGAATCATTAATGTGGTTTGTAAATAGAGACATCTGAGCTATAATTAATATTTGGAATAGCCGAACTAATGAAAGAGCTTATAATTGATCAAGTAAATTGATTAATTATAGCATTATGATAAGGACATTATGACTGTAGAAATGCGGTTCTAATGTCCTTGTTTTTGTATTACATAATAGGGTTGTTAATACCTTATGAGGTATAGTTTTTGTGGAGTGGGTTACAGCGTTTACTTGCAAACTAGTAGTGGAATTTACGTATTGTTAGGATCAAGATAAACTTTAAATATTTTAGAATAACGGTACTTTATTTAAAAATTGTAGGTTTAGCAGGAAAGCATTGCAAGTTATTCAAATAGGAAGTATAATCGCTTTAATAGTGATTCTATTATTGTTTCATGGAAGTTACAATAATAGTTTTATATAGGCAAATGATTAGGGTAATTAAGATAATCTATGGGAGAAGACCAATGAAAACATTACAAGATTTAGAGAAGATGAAAGAAGTAAGTAATAAACATTTCACCAATCAATATGAGTATTATTTTGAATGCTTAAAAGATCGCTATAGATTTAACAAACAAGGTGGGCTTGATACGATTAAGAGTGAGCTAAGCAAGTGGGATAAAGAATGTCAACTTTTTATGATAAATAAAATAGTTAATGATCTAACGATCAGTGGTCTGTATTTTGATCAGGATGAGTTGTTTCATTTATTAGATGAAAAATAAGATTACAATGTACGAATAAGCTGTAAATAAACATTAAGTTTGATATTCCAGACATGAAGAATGTTTAAGTTGATAGGAAATAAGGTAAGATACATAGCTTATCTGGCGGTATCAAATTCAGGTAAATCTTTTGTTAAGTTTGTATAACCTTGACGATAACGCATATGTAGCCTATACTATCAATGTAATTTTAATCAATCAAGCGATATCAATTAAATAACATACATTAAGGACATTATGGCATATTAATATGGCTGATAATGTCCTTTTCATAGAAAGGCATTAAAATGGATCAATTTATCATTCAGGCAATGAATCATTACGGATATCTTGCAATCATGGTTTTTGTAGTACTTGAAAATATTCTCCCTTTTGTTCCGTCAGAACTTGTGTTGACATTTGCGGGGCTTATGACCACTCAAACTGCCATGACAGTGCCAGGAGTCATCATAGACGCCACTGTTTTATCGGTAGTGGGTTCTCTTGGGCTATATGGCATAGGACGCTTTATATCGGAAGATAGGCTGGCTGCTTTGGTGGATACAAAACTAGGAAGGCTCCTTGGTTTTAAAAAAGACGATATTTATAAATCCACGGAGTGGTTTCAAAAAAAAGGAAAATATTCGGTATTGTTTTGTAGATGCGTTCCAGTCTTAAGATGTCTCATTTCACTGCCAGCTGGTACTTCTAAGATGAACTTGCCAATATTTATCTTATTTACCTTTATCGGTTCGTTATTTTGGAACCTGATACTTGTAAATATGGGAGCAGCGGCAGGAAATAACTGGAAAGTCATTGTACATAAACTAGGGTTTGCAACCTCAGTAATTGGTGCAGTGGTTCTTTGTGCCTGTGGTGCAGCATTTTTATTATTCTTAAAAAAGCGGATTAAAGAAGCGAAGATAGAAGAATAGAGGGAAAGGGACATTATGGTTGATTTTACAATCAACCATAATGTCCCTTTTTTACTTCTTATTCCGATTCATTAGGTTCTTTGATAGCATGCGGAGGGTCTCCATACGGTTTTTCTCCGCTGGAGACATGTTAGCACTCATAATAGAGATGAGCAGGTCGGTTTCCTCGTTATTAAATTGGATCCCTTTCTGACTAGCTTCTGCGTTCAAAGACATGAGTGTAGTCATGAGCTGGTTTTGTGGGGTTTTTTCTACCCGGTTAGCAAATTCGTTTAGCAAAGCAATTTTCTGGGAATTCATCTTTTTAAGCCTTGGGTCCTGTTTCCAGTTTGAGTTCATGGATTGCGATCTTCCTTTCTGCGTGAATATGTAAATTCTTCTGGTGGCGTGTTAATTCATCTGCTGCATGGCGGACATCATTAGCTGCATTGTGTCAAACATGGACTGCTGTTCTGGTGGCATAAAATTCTTTATCTGATCAAAAGGCATTCTGCCAAAAGGATTGTTTTGACGCTTGGTATTTTGCGTTTTGTTCTCTCCTTCGGACTGAGCCTGTACAGGGACGCTGGAAGTAGGGACAAAGTCCTGATACGCACCCGCAATTTTAAATCCCTGAAAAGTATTGAGGATTAAGTCTATTAAGTCCTGTTCGTTCTGGTTAGCAAAGTGCTTGATGGTGTTAAGCATCTCGATGGGAGAGTCTGGTGACTGACGATTATCGGCAGAACAGATTCCCATAGTTGCGACCTCTTCCTCCTCAAATAGGTTTATAGTGCGCTGCAGCTCGTTGAATTTAACAAAGTAAGAGATAAAACGCTGCTGAGGCGCTTCCATGAAAGGCAGAGCGGCCTTCATCATCTGTAAATGATTATTTTCGATGCGAGAATCTAGATCATTAGCGCGCATATTTTGTTCATCGTTCATAGCTTAAGATCCTTAATTTTCTTGTTGACAATATATGCGGCTGCATATATTAGTATTACAGGAGAGTGATATTGATATGAGAAGTAGATTAATTATAGATGGTAATGCCGTATACGAAATTGATGATGAGTGTATGAAGAGGAAACAGACCCGTAACCCCAGTAAGGGAAGCGAAAACCAAGGCCCATATATGAGGCCAGACCAGAACGGCGGCCAGAGCCGCTAACGGATGAAAACAGGGCCCGATTCATAAGGAATCGGGCCCCATTTTATGTTCGTTTTTAGCAGCAGAAATTATTTCCACCACCAAAACCACCAAAACCGCCACCGCCGCCGCAGCAGGACAGAAGAATGATGATCCAAATCCAACTACCACAACCATCATTACCGCCACAACCGCCACCGCAATTGTTGCCACAACCGCTATTGCCGCCGCCACCGCAGCAGCAAAGGATCAGGATAAGCCATATAAAATTAAAGCCACTTCCATTGTTACATCCTCCGTTGTCGCATCCGCATCCACAGTTAGTTGCTGCCAGATCACTCATATTGGTTCCTCCAAATATTTTGTTTACAATGTAAGTGTATGAATGTCAGCTTGCCACTGTTTCCAAATATTTTGAAAAAATTTAGTTTTCATGTGATTGAACTTATCCAATTGTTGTGTATAATAAGTAACAACAGGAAAAAGAGGTGCAGAAGATGGAAAAATTATATTATGAAAAACCATATGTAACGAATTTTGAAGCCGAAGTCGTTGACTGCAGGCCGGGAAAGAACGGACAGTACGAGGTTTATTTGAATCGGACAGCGTTTTACCCAGAAGGCGGTGGCCAGCCAGCAGATGCAGGCAGGCTTGGAGAAGCTAAGGTTCTTGATGTCCAGGAAAGGGCAGAGGGGATTGTTCATATCGTTGACATGCAGCTATTGCCTGGAAGTAAGTTGATAGGAATCATAGACTGGGATAGAAGGTTCTCCCACATGCAGAATCACTCCGGGGAGCATATTTTGTCCGGCATCGTACATAAACATTATGGTTATGATAATGTGGGATTTCATATGGGAAAAGACGAGATTACAGTAGATTTTAATGGAGTGCTTACTTGGGATCAGGCAGAAGCTATCGAAGAAGAGGTAAATGACCTTATCTGGAAAAATGTACCCATAAATGAATGTTATCCTTCCAAAGAAGAACTTTTTTCTATGGATTACCGCAGCAAAAAAGAATTAAGCGGGCAGGTCCGTATCATAGAAATTCCAAATGGAGATGTTTGTGCCTGTTGTGGAACTCATGTAATGAATACAGGAGAGATTGGCATGGTAAAAGTGACCAGTCTTATGAATTACAAAGGCGGAGTAAGAATGTCAATGCTGTGTGGGAAGTTGGCCCTTCTTGATTATCGTAAGAAAATGAAATCCGTATCCACTATTTCTGCCCTTTTATCGGCCAAGCCTGATGGGATTTTGGATGCAGTGGATAAATTAAAAGAGGAAGGGTTGAAAAAGGACGGCTTGATTGGCCGTTTGTTTAAGGAGCTACTAGAGAGAAAAGTGTTGGAATATCCCATATCTGAACAGCCTCTTGCAGTATTTGAAGATGGATTAACTCCGGTTCAACTTAGACAACTTTGTACCATGCTGTATGAAGCGCAAAAAGGAAATGTGGTTCTTGTGTGTTCCGGTGCAGATGATATGTATCAGTATGCAGTTGGAAGCAGCTTAATGGATATGCGTTCCTTATCAAAGGTTTTAAATGAGAAGCTTAGCGGTCGTGGTGGCGGAAATTCTTTGATGGCACAGGGAACCTTCCGTGCTTTTGCAAAGGAGATAGAAGAGATATTTGTAAACGAGATAAAAGGAGAACAAGATGGAGTTAAGTGAGGCTACAATTAAGAAAATTCGTTGGCTGATTGTATTTGCAGTGGCAGCCGTAGTTATAGGTTTTAACTACAGAAGTGTATTTGGATACGTTGTAAAGATATTTGGATTTATTACACCATTCTTACTGGGTGGGGTTATGGCATTTATTATCAATGTTCCTATGCAGAGAATTGAAACACTTTTGCCTTTAAAGAGAGATAGCAAGCTACTTCGGCCATTAAGTTTATGTATTTCCATCATCTTTGTGGTTGGAGTTGTAGTTTTGGTTACCTTCGTAGTTATGCCTCAGGTGATTGATACTCTTTTAAGTTTGCAAAATAGCATGCCTGCGTTCTTAACAGGAGTTAAAACTGAGGCAGAGAAGCTATTTGCCCAGTTCCCGGAAGTTGCAGATTATATTAATAGCATTGAAATAGACTGGAAATCCTTTTTAAACCGAGTGGTAGAGTTTCTATCCAATGGGGCAGGAACGGTGTTATCATCTACACTATCCGCAGCTATGTCTATTATAAGTGGGGTTACCACCTTTGTTATTGGTTTTGTATTTGCTGTTTATATTCTGCTACAGAAAGAAACGTTATCACGCCAGTTTAAAACGGTGATGAGAGCTTATCTCCCGGATGCAGTGACTACACGCACGTTGGAAATACTGGATCTTGTCCATACTACATTCGCCAACTTTTTTGCGGGGCAGTGTCTGGAGGCAGTGATACTTGGAAGTATGTTTTTTGTTACACTATCCATCTTTAAGCTTCCCTATGCTCTTTTAATCGGCGTATTAATTGCATTTACTGCGTTGATACCTATGTTTGGAGCGTTTATAGGCTGTGCGATCGGAGCGTTTTTAATGCTCATGGTTCAGCCTCTGCAAGCATTGATATTTCTTATCATATTCTTTGTACTTCAGCAGATTGAAGGAAACTTAATCTATCCTCATGTAGTTGGAAATTCTGTTGGTCTTCCTTCTATGTGGGTACTGGTAGCTGTCACCCTTGGAGGCAGCACCATGGGAGTCGTGGGAATGCTTATATTCATTCCTTTGAGCTCTGTATTGTATACCCTTCTACGGGAAGCAGTCAATGTGAGACTAAAAAAAGAGAAGGCAGTCAAAAGTAAAAAAACCTTAATACCATAAGAAATCCCCTGGAATCTTGGCATTGCAACATCGGTCCAAGATTCCAGGGGATTTTAAGTTTTATATTCCTTGATACATGTATTTGATCAGTCGTTCTACATCTTCCGGATCATGGGCAACGAGCTCAAGCTCATCAATGAAGCCGTTGGAAAAGATAGTAGCCATAGAAAAATACTGGCTTAGTTTTGATTTTAAATTGATTCGGTCCCCTTCCGAGGAAACCAATTCTACTGTTCCCTTACATTCCTCGATGACTTTAAAAAACTTCTCAACATCTTTAATATTATGAACTTTCATATAAATCCCTCCTTAGGATAGGGGTGGAAATGTCAATGTTTCTACGCTTATATTATACCAATGATTCCCAGATTCTACAATATGAAATTAAGAAAATGCCTTAATCAAAGTCTGCATGAAAGACCTGGGTGGGCGTATGAACATCCATTGAACTCAAGTTAAATTGGTCATCAAAAATCTGTATTTTGTATTCGTAAAAAATATCATCTGTCTTTTTGGACATGAAGACATAAGCACCTGGTTCTTTGTCTTCAATCTCATCACTGATTTCATTATAAATCTCTTCCCCATTCACTGGGCCGTTATAACCGCTCATGCGGATGGTTTCTTCTATTGCCTGATACAGTTCTTCCATAAAGGTACCTCATTTCTATTTCGTATTATACAAATACTATTATAAGCATTTTTTCATTTGACTGCAAGAATTACTTGAATCTTATAAAAGAGGGTGTATAATAGGACAGGAATAAAATGGAGGTAAGATAAATGGATTTATTATACAGACCAAGAAGGCTGCGAACATCGGATACTTTGAGAAAAATGGTAAGGGAAACAAGAGTTTCCAAGCAGTCTCTGATTTATCCCCTGTTTGTTATAGATGGAGAAGGCATTACTGAGGAAATCTCCACCATGGAAGGGCAGTTTCGCTACAGCGTAGACAGGCTTTCTCTTATTATGGACCGATTGGTAAGTGCCGGAGTGGAAAAATTAATGCTATTTGGTATTCCGGCACAAAAAGATACCTGTGGAAGCCAGGCATTTGATGATGAGGGTATTGTTCAGCGGGCAATCCGCTTTATTAGAAAGAACTATCCTAATGTATATATTATTACAGATGTCTGTATGTGCGAATATACGTCTCATGGCCACTGTGGCATTCTCTGCGGGGAAAACGTGGATAACGATAAGACGCTTGAATATTTAAATAAGATTGCAGTATCTCATGCCCTTGCAGGCGCGCATATGGTGGCTCCCTCTGATATGATGGATGGGCGTATCGGCTCCATGAGGGAGGCCCTCGATGAAGCCGGATTCTTAAATGTGCCCATTATGGCTTATTCTGCAAAATATGCTTCGGCATTTTATGGTCCATTCCGGGAAGCAGCCGGATCTGCACCGTCTTTTGGAGATCGAAAAAGCTACCAGATGGATTATCATAACCGGAAAGAAGCATTAAAGGAAACAGACCTAGATGTATCCGAAGGTGCTGATATTATCATGGTTAAGCCTGCCCTTTCCTATCTTGATATTATAAGAGAAGTGGCAGACCGACATGAAGTTCCAGTTGCCGCGTACAGCGTTAGTGGGGAATATGCCATGATAAAAGCAGCCTCAAAAGCAGGCTTTATAGATGAAGAAAAGGTGATATGCGAATCTGCAGTCAGCATCTTCCGTGCTGGGGCAGATATCTTAATCACTTATTTTGCAATAGAATTGGCAGGTTTTATGGAAGAAGGAAAAATAGGCTGATTAAAGCTCCAACTGTTCCTGACGGTACTTTTTGATGTCTTCAAGCAGAAGATAAGAGATACGAAGTCCTCCCCGACCGTTGCCTAAATCAATGTCAGGTTTGTTGCTTCCATGGAAGTCTGAACCTCCTGTTGGGAAGAGTCCGTATTGCTTTGTAAGCTTTTTTAGTTTTCCACTTTCATAGGAATTGTTGGAAGAGTGATAAACCTCCAGACCAAGAAGTCCCAGATCTTTTAAATCCATTACCAGCTCTTCCGTTTTTTTATCTCCCATGTGATATAGATAGGGATGAGCCAGAACTGGAAATGCATGATTATCCTTCAGGATTTTCATGGCATGCTCTGGAGTGATATCTTCCTTTTTCGGGCAGAAGTGACAACCATAAGTCAAGTACTTTTTAAATGCTTGATCCATGGTTTTAACATATCCCTTTTCGCAGAGCACCCGGGCAAAATGAGCACGGGTTATGACTGTCCTTGGGTTGCCGGCGGTTACTTCTTCCAGGGTAAATTTCATATCGGCTTCCTGGAAGCGTCGGATTATCTCCTGATTTCTTTTGTCCCTGATATTTTTAAGTACGCTGATTTCTGAAATGAAATGCGGATCGGAAGAATCCACAAATAGTCCCAGAATGTGAATTTCCTGACCTTTATAGACGCAGGAAAGTTCAATGCCCGGGATAATATCTAAGGGCTGGTTAAAAGAAGCCTCTTTCGCTTCTTCTAAACCGTCAATGGTATCGTGATCTGTCAGCGCAATGGCTGTCAGTTTTTTTTTGACGGCAAGCGACACAATCTCAGATGGAGTCAAGGTTCCATCCGAGGCATTGGAATGAACGTGTAAATCAACTAAATTCATAGAAACCTCCAAATTGAAATAGTTTGGTAACACTATAATAACATGTTTTTTACATTCTGTAAAATGTAGAAAAAACTCGAAAACTAAATAAATAAAATTCATAAAATCGTAATAGCATTTACCACAAAGTATGGTATACTACTCAATGTAAAACTACATAATCATGTAAAAAGGTGAAATTAATGAGTCAGGTGGATAACAGACAAAGAGGTGGAGGAAGAACCAACTCCTCCCAGAACGAAGACAAAAGAAACACGCAGGGAACAAGCCGAAGAACAAGCCAGTCCTATAGGCAAAACGGCTCGAATCAGTTAAGACGTGGTAAGAAAAGAAGAAGAGGTCCTCAGTACGACATAACGAAAGTGTTGTTGGGGATTATTATCGCTGTTATCTCGGTAATCGGGGTTATGGCGGCTGTTAAGTTGGTCGGAAGTGGTAAAGCCAAGGAGACAGAAGTGATTTCATCAACGGTGCAGCAGACTGAGTTAAAAAAGGATGTAAAAATTGAGGATGTTTCCATTACAGGAATGTCAAGAGAAGAAGCTCGTGATGCGATTGAAAAAAAGTATCAGTGGCAAATAAATATTACTTATAAAGACGATGAGTATAAATTTAAAAATCTTTTGGATAAAAAGGTAGACGCCTTATTAGAGGAGATTTATACAAAAGATCCGAAAGAAAGCTACACCTTAAGCCTCGATGGAATGGAAGAGGATGTTAAGGCTGAAGTGAAAGCAATTGCTGAAAAATGGGATGTTCAAGCGAAAAACGGTTCCATATCCGGATTTGACAAAAAAACTGGAGAATTCACTTATGCGGGTGAACAAAATGGTGTTGTAATCGATCAGGATAAACTTACTGCAGATTTACTGGCACAGCTTAAAACAAAGAATTTTCAGGCTGTAATTCCCGCAACAGGCAAAGAAGTAGCTCCAAAGATTACAGAAGCTCAGGCGAAAAAGCTTTATAAAACAATTGGTACTTATGGTACCACAACCACATCAAACAGTGAACGTAATAAGAATATCGAACTGGCCTCTAATGCATTAGACGGTCTGATATTAAAGCCCGGAGAAGAGTTTTCCTTTAATAAAGCAACTGGGGAAAGATCCTCTGCTAAAGGTTACCGTCCAGCAGGAGCATATCTAAACGGAGTATTGGTTGAAGAGCCAGGAGGTGGTGTATGCCAGGTTTCTTCTACCTTATATAATGCAGTGGTTTTCTCTGGTCTTACGACAACAGAGCGCCACGCTCACAGCTATGAACCTTCCTATGTAACACCAGGAGAAGATGCTATGGTAAGCTTTGGTGGACCGGATATGAAATTCGTAAATAGTTCTTCCAGTGCCATCGCCATCAGAGCAAGTTTTTCTAAACAAAAACTTAAAATATCCATTGTTGGTATCCCGATTTTAGAGGATGGAATTACCTATTCCATGTCTTCCAAAAAGACCGCAGAGCTAGATGCCCCTGCTCCGAACTATGAGGAGGACCAGACACTACAACCCAATGAGCAAAAGATTGTTAAAGCGGAAACTAAGGGAAGCCGGTGGGTAACCAATTTGGTGAAGAAAAAGGATGGTGTAGTAACCAGTGATGAGTTTTTTCATAACAGCACTTACCGGGGAAAACCAGCTACTATTAAGAGAAACACCTCTGGTGTAGTAGTGCCAGGCACCAATCCGTCTGATACTGGTAATCCAACAGGTTCTCAAAATCCAGGGGAAACAACGGCTCCTCATGGGAATGAGGTTCCTGTAACTCCATCCGCAACGGAAGGGCAGCAGGAAAAGCCAACTGCACCTGAGACACAGCCTACAAAACCACAGGGGCCCTCCGATAATGGAGGAGACGCTTCCTCGGCTACGGAAAATATTGTTCCACCAAATCCAATGAACTGATAGGTATTTAAGATAGAAAAGACTGGACATTTCACACTGTCCGGTCTTTTTTTCGATTGTTCCAAAAAGAATACTTAAATTTCCAGTTTTAATATTTGCTTTTTGATAAATAATTGTTATAATAATGTCAGGTCACTTTCCCATTCCGGGAATTATTTACTAAATATTCACATTTGCAGGAGGAAATCTAAAATGGCAAGAAAAATGAAAACCATGGATGGTAACCACGCAGCAGCACATGCGTCTTACGCATTTACTGATGTTGCGGCTATTTATCCGATTACCCCATCTACACCTATGGCTGAAGCCACAGATGAATGGTCAACAGACGGAAGGACAAACATCTTCGGACAGACGGTGCAGATTACAGAGATGCAGTCTGAGGCAGGTGCAGCAGGTGCAGTACACGGTTCATTAACAGCAGGTGCACTGACTACTACCTATACGGCGTCCCAGGGTCTGTTACTTATGATTCCTAACTTATATAAAATTGCAGGTGAGCAGTTGCCAGCAGTAATCAATGTTTCAGCACGTGCCATTGCAACCCATGCGTTATCTATTTTTGGCGATCACTCTGACATATATGCATGCCGCCAGACTGGTTGTGCTATGTTATGTGAATCCAGCGTACAGGAAGTTATGGACTTAACTCCAGTCGCTCATATGGCTGCTCTTGAAGGTAAGATACCTTTTATCAACTTCTTTGACGGTTTCCGTACATCCCATGAGATTCAGAAAGTGGAAACATGGGATTATGAAGATTTAGCAGATATGGTAAATATGGATTCAGTCGATGAATTCCGCCGTAATGCTTTAAATCCAAACAATCCTAACATTAGAGGTTCTGCTCAGAACCCTGATATTTTCTTCCAGGCAAGAGAAGCTTGTAATCCATATTACGAAGCTCTTCCAGGTATCGTTCAGAAATACATGGACAAGGTGAATGAAAAGATCGGTACTGACTATAAATTATTCAACTACTATGGAGCTGCTGATGCAGATCATGTAATCATTTCCATGGGTTCTGTCAATGAAACGATTGAAGAGACCATTGATTATCTGGTTAAGGCTGGCCATAAGGTAGGTGTTATAAAGGTTCGTTTATTCAGACCATTCAGTGCTCAGGCGCTGATCGATGCAATTCCTGATTCTGTTAAGACAATCTCTATCTTAGACAGAACAAAAGAACCAGGATCTTTAGGCGAGCCACTGTTCTTAGACGTTGTTGCTGCTATTAGAGGAACAAAGTTTGATCAGGTAAAGATTTTGGCAGGACGCTACGGTTTAGGTTCCAAGGATACAACTCCAGCTCAGATCGCTGCAGTTTATGAGAACAAAACAAAAACTCCATTTACTATCGGTATTGTGGATGATGTAACTTTCTTATCTCTTGAAAGTGGCACTCCAATTATTACAACACCAGAAGGAACAACTAACTGTAAGTTCTGGGGTCTTGGTGCTGATGGTACTGTAGGTGCGAATAAGAACTCCATTAAGATCATTGGTGATAACACTGATATGTATGCTCAGGCTTACTTTGACTATGATTCCAAGAAGTCCGGCGGTGTTACTATGTCCCATTTACGTTTTGGACATAAGCCAATCAAATCCACTTATTTAATCCGTAAGGCAAACTTTGTAGCTTGCCATAATCCTTCCTATGTACGTAAGTACAATATGGTTCAGGAACTGGTTGATGGTGGTGTATTTTTATTGAACTGCCCATGGGATGCAGAAGGTCTTGATAAGCATTTACCTGGACAGGTTAAAAAGTACATTGCAGATCACAATATTAAGTTCTACACCATTGACGGTGTTAAGATCGGTATTGAGACTGGTATGGGACAGACACGTATTAACACAATTCTTCAGTCTGCATTCTTTGAACTTACAGGAATCATTCCTGCTGAAAAAGCAATTGAACTGATGAAGGCTGCTGCAAAGGCTACTTACGGACGTAAGGGTGATGAGATTGTTCAGAAAAACTGGGCAGCGATTGACGCTGGTGCTAAGGGTGCTGTTCAGGTTGAAGTACCAGAAAGCTGGAAGAATTGTTCCGACGAAGGTCTTGACTATAAGATGATTACAGAAGGAAAGCAGGATGTTGTTAACTTTGTAAATAACATTCAGACAAAAGTAAGTGCCCAGGAAGGCGATTCCTTACCAGTATCTGCATTTGTTGATTATGCGAATGGTTCTACACCATCAGGCTCTGCTGCTTTTGAGAAGCGTGGTATTGCTGTTAATATTCCTAGTTGGAATCCAGACAACTGTATCCAGTGTAACTTCTGTGCTTACGTTTGTCCTCACGCAGTTATCCGTCCAGTTGCTCTGACAGATGACGAAGCTACTGGCAGACCAGAAGAGATGATGACTCTAGGAATGACAGGTATGCCAGGATATCAGTTCGCTATTACTGTTTCTGCATTTGACTGTACTGGTTGTGGATCTTGTGCTAACGTTTGTCCTGGAAAGAAGGGCGAGAAGGCTCTTACTATGGTAAATATGGAAGCTAATTGCGATGTGACACAGAAAGTATTTGATTTCGGTCAGACTCTTCCTATTAAGCAGGAAGTTATTACTAAGTTCAAAGAAAACAGTGTTAAGGGTAGCCAGTTTAAAAAGCCACTTCTTGAGTTCTCAGGAGCATGTGCTGGTTGTGGCGAGACTCCTTACGCAAAATTAGTTACTCAGTTATACGGAGATAGAATGTACATTGCGAATGCAACTGGATGTTCTTCTATCTGGGGTAACTCTTCACCATCTACACCTTACACTGTTAATTCTGAGGGACAGGGCCCAGCTTGGTCTAACTCCTTATTTGAGGACAATGCAGAGTTTGGTTATGGTATGCTTTTAGCTCAGAATGCCCTTAGAGGTGGTTTGAAATCAAAGGTAGAAGAGATATTAAACTCCGAAAAATCTTCTGAAGCTGTGAAAACGGCTTGTCAGGAATACCTTGACACCTATTCAGTTGGTGCAACTAACGGTGCTGCTACAGACAAATTATTAGCAGAGTTAGAAGGTTGTGATTGTGAATTAGGCAAGGATATTTTAAAGAATAAGAGCTACCTGAGTAAAAAATCTCAGTGGATCTTTGGTGGTGACGGTTGGGCTTATGATATCGGTTTCGGTGGTGTTGACCACGTTCTTGCCAGTGGCAAAGACATCAACATCTTTGTATTCGATACAGAAATCTACTCCAATACAGGCGGTCAGTCTTCTAAGGCAACTAAGACTGGTGCAGTTGCTCAGTTCGCAGCCGGCGGTAAGGAAACAAACAAGAAAGACTTAGCAAGTATTGCAATGAGCTACGGTTATGTATACGTTGCACAGATCGCTATGGGTGCAGATTATGCTCAGACTGTGAAAGCAATTTCTGAGGCTGAGGCTTATCCAGGCCCATCTCTGATCATTGCTTACGCTCCATGTATCAGCCATGGTATCAAAAAGGGTATGTCGAAAGCTCAGACAGAAGAGAAGTTGGCAGTTGAATGTGGTTACTGGAATAACTTCCGTTTTAATCCTTCTGCAGCAAAGAAATTCACTTTAGATAGCAAGCCTCCTGTATTAGAAGGATATCAGGAATTCTTAAAGGGTGAGGTTCGTTACGCTTCCTTAGCAATGAAGAATCCTGAGAGAGCAGCTGAATTATTCGCGAAGAATGAGGAAGATGCAAAAGCAAGATTTGATTATCTTCAGAAATTGGTTACTTTATACGGAAATGAATAATTGAAGTATAGAAGCTCTTTGACCAGATCGTTTAGATTTGTTATAAGATAGTAAGATCAAACGAAATCGCCAGTCCTGTAATGGGCTGGCGATTTTTTTATCTGCTGTCAGTGAGCGGGAACTCTTAAGCATAGGGGAAAATATGAATCAGTAGAAACCAGGCGATAGGAACCAATAGTGCAGGCAAGAGATTAAGCGTCTGAAAGGATTTGATCTTTAGTATAGATAATCCAGAAGCCAAAATCAAAACCCCTCCCACTATAGAAATCTCAGTCATAAATTCAGGCGTGAGAAAGGGGGCAACTTGATTGGCGAGTAGATAAATACTTCCTTGCCAGACAAATAGCACCAGAGCAGAAAATGCGATGCCTGGTCCATAGGTGGAAGCTAATACGATTGAGGTTACCAGATCCAGAGTGGCATTGGTAAATAAATAAGTATTGTTTTGATTCAGAGCACTTTCGATTGGTCCTAAAATCGATAAGGTTCCAATACAAAAGAGTACAATTGCCGTGGATAAACCCTGTGAAAGATTCGTTTTAGAATATCGTTCTACCAATTTACGAAAGGTCTTATCAATATCAATCGCAGTACCTAAAATGCCACCTATAGCAAGACTTACAATAAAAAGAACCGGATAATTGCTGTTTGACATATTTTTCACCACAGCATGTACTCCGAGAGCGGTTGCAGCCAGCCCCATAGCGTCATAAAGAATGTTCTGATATTTCTCTTTCAATCCCTTTTTAATCACACTTCCCACCATACTGCCAACAAGAATCATGCCTGCATTCACAAATGTTCCAATCATTATGATTCTCCTTTCAACTTAAAGATATAGGAAGTATAAACCCTCTAGTGAATAGAGAGTCAAACCCTATTTCATATGGCCTTATGATTAAAATATTGCTGAAATACCTATTGTAAGATAAAATATAAGGATAGAACCCAAAGGGAACTGGATTTAGAATAAGATAACTAAATCATTTAATATCAGGAGGCGTTGAAACATGTCAGATAAAAATTGTAAGGAAGTTGGTAAAAAGACGTTATTTACCATAGGGGAAATGGCCCGGCTTTTTCACATGAATATACGAACGCTTCGGTATTATGATGAAATTGGAGTCTTAAAACCGGAATATGTGAATGAGGAAACAAATTACCGTTACTATTCTACGGTTCAGTTTGAGCGCCTGAATACAATCAAATATCTGCGTGCTTTGGATGTCCCTTTGGAAAAAATCTTGATTTTCTTAAATGAGAAAGAAGTTAGTACAATATTATCAATTTTTGAAGAGCAACGTGAGCGAGTATTAAAAAAACGTGAGCAGCTATCACGGATTGAAAAGAAAATTACGAATCGCATGGAACAAATAGAAGCTGCATTAACAGCTCCATACGGACAAGTTATAGTAAAGCAGATACCGCAAAGAGAGATTGTTTTATTAGAGAAGAAAATTACTCGTGAGGAGGATCTAGAGCCACTTATCCGGGATATAAGCAAAAAAACTTACCTTGATGATGCTATCTTTCTTGGGAAGGTGGGGGTATCGGTTAGCCAGGAGGATTTAAAGAATGGAGAGTTTAAGTATTTTTCTTCTATTTTTGTAATCTTGGAGGACGAGGATGATTTCATGAACAAAGACGTGGTATTGCAGGAAGGTGTGTATGCAACGGTTCGATATCGTGGTACCCATGAAGAGGCCTCCTCTTATTATGCCATGCTTTTAAATTATCTTATGGACTCAGGTTTGCATATAAAAGGGGATTCCATTGAGATAACAATGATTGATGCTGGAATGACAAACGACCATAACCAGTATGTTACAGAATTGCAGATACCAATTTAATAAAAAAGCTCCTCATCCGTGAAAAATAAATAAATATTTAACGAAAAAGCTAAGTAATCATAAAACGAATTCAGCGATAATATTCATAAATATTTTCTTGTTCTATGGTTTAAGACAAACAAAAGCAAGAAGACAGGCACTGCTCATTATTGTAAGAATAAACTTATTATATAACGATTATATATGAGGTTTTCTATGGGTACTATAATTTATATGAATAATGGTCCTGATTCAGGCGAAATCACAAAATCAACACCTCAGCAGTCCTCAAAAGAACTGAAATTTGCGCCTGACGTTGGGAATGATGATACATCAACTGAGACGGGACCTGTTTCTCCAGATGGAGAGCAGCCAAACATATTGGTACCGGATCCTCAGGTAGAATCGCCTGCTTTTGATCCTTACTCTCCTGATGAAAGTGGTAATGCCGGTACGTGGAACTCGATTATTACGATGTTTCCAAAGCCAATTATTCCTTGCTATTTTTGCGATTCAGATCAGGTAGGGCTTGTAAGGCTTCTAAATGCAGCGGCAAACTATCCTCCTTTTATGGTATATATTAATGATCAACTGGCGGTTGAGGGGCTGGATAACGGGGATATGAGTCAATATGGAAGGGTATCTGCTGAGACCCAGACCATTAGTGTAACGGATGACAATAACTATGTGTATATAAAAAAACAAATTCAGGTACCTACAAATGGAGCCATAACTGTGGCAATTATCAATACGGATACAGGTCTAGATATCATGGTAATTGATGATTATTTGTGCAACGGAGGCATTAATACTGGGTGCTTTCGGGTTTGCAACCTTTCGATAACGAACAGAAAGATAAATGTATTGCTCAACGGAGGAAATATCATTTACCACGATGTAAATTACATGCAGGTAACAAATTTCCAATACGTCACAAACGGTTACTATATGGTGTCTGTGACAAGCAGCAGTATCTACAGCGGTAATATTATATTGACTTCTAACATTTATATTAGAGGGAATGTTTCTTATACCATGTATGTTTTTAACTGGAGCCTGGAACAAAATGCCATACGTATTCTTATTGTAGAAGATCGAAGAAGTTAAAAATTGGAAACCTCTGGTTGACAGATCAGAGGTTTTTTGCTATCCTTAGTGTATTAGATGTATTAATACAGATATAGGAGGTCGAATATGATATTGCTGGACTATAAAGATCGCAGGCCGATATATGAACAAATTGTAGAAAAGTTAAAGGACTTAATGATATGTGGCGTATTGGAACAAGATAGTCAGCTTCCGTCTGTGCGGAACCTTGCCACTGATTTATCCATAAATCCCAACACCATTCAAAGAGCTTATGCAGAGCTGGAGCGAAGGGGTTTTATTTATTCAGTGAAAGGGAGAGGAAGCTTTGTGGCAGATACAAGTTCCATTCAGGCACTAAAGAACAATGAGCTTAGGATTAAGCTTGGAGAATGGATTGATGAGGCCAAAAGATCAGGTTTTACAGAAGATAAAGTCCATACTTGGATTGCTAAAGGCTGGATAAAGCAAGAATATTTAACAGGGGGAGGAGAGATAGAATGATAAAAGCTGATAATATTACGAAAAAATTTGATAACATTGTTGCCGTCGATCGCGTAAGTGCTGAGATAAAGGACGGAAGTGTTTTTGGTTTGATAGGAACCAATGGAGCAGGAAAGAGTACCTTTCTTAGAATGATAAGCGGAATATTAAAGCCGGATGAAGGAATTGTAACCTTTGATGGAGAGCCGGTTTATGAAAACGAAGAGGTAAAAGGGCGCTTCTTTTATATTTCCGATGACCAGTATTATTTTAATAATGCCACACCATCTGATATGATGAACTATTACTCCAGGGTTTATAAAAAGTTTGACAGGGAGCGTTTTCGCAGTCTGATGGAGAAGTTTGGACTTGATATGAGAAGAAAGATTCAGACATTTTCAAAGGGAATGAAGAAACAGCTTTCCGTGATCTGCGGAATCTGTGCAAATACGGATTATCTACTTTGTGATGAGACCTTTGACGGATTAGATCCAGTCATGCGCCAGGCGGTGAAAAGTCTTTTTGCCAATGATATGGCGGAACGGAATTTGACTCCCATTATTGCGTCCCATAACTTAAGAGAGCTTGAGGATATCTGTGATCATGTGGGCCTTCTTCACAGGGGAGGAATTCTTCTTTCAAGAGATTTAGATGATATGAAACTTAATATTCACAAGGTGCAGTGTGTATTAAAAGAAGGTATGACGGAAGATGACTTAACTGCGCTAAACCGCATTAAGACGGAAAAAAGAGGTAAGCTCTATACCTTAACGGTTCGGGGAAGCAAAGAAGAGGTAGAGGAATTAATGGATTCCTACCAGACAGTCTTCTACGAAATGATTCCATTATCTTTAGAAGAAATCTTTATTAGTGAAACGGAGGTGGCCGGTTATGACATCAAGAAACTTATTTTTTAATTTGTTAAAAGAAGATGTAAAACAGCGCCTTTGGTCTGTGGCAGTTGCTTTTTTATTATTTTTCTTCACGCTTCCAGTGGGAGTAGCCTTAAACCTAGGAGATGGAATTAAGGATGAATTGACCAGGAAAAATACAATAGCAGTTGTTGAGAAGTGGTTGAGCTTTCAGAATGGATATATCGTAGCAATTATTATTCTTTTGTCCTTAATCATGGCAGTGACCAGCTTTTCCTATCTGCATTCCAGACAGAAAGTGGATTTTTATCACAGTGTACCAGTGAGTAGGAAAAAATTGTTCTGGGCTAATTATTTCAATGGAATTTTTATTGTAATTGTTGCTTATGCTTTTAATTTATTGATTTCATATGGCGTTGCCGCGGTCAATGGTATTTTGACGTCAGAAATCGCAGGAGCTGGAATAAAGGGTCTTTGCCTTTTCGTAATCCATTATTTCCTTCTGTATACAGTAACTGTGCTTGCCATGATTTTGACAGGAAATATTTTAGTAGGAATTCTTGGCACTCTGGTATTTGAGTTTTATGGAGCCAGTGTTTTCGCTATTTTAGAATTATGTTATCAACAGTTTTTTGAAACCAGTTACCAGGGAAGCAAATCCTTATTTACTATGATGTTAGATAAAACGTCCCCTTTGTTCTTCTTTGTGGCAAATGTGGCTGGTATGAAATCTGGTAGGACTTTAGAAGGGTCTACACTACGGATTGTTGTGGTTATTGTTGTGACTGTGATATTGGCTTTCCTTTCTTTCTGGCTTTATAGCAAAAGGGGATCAGAATCTGCTGGAAAAGCCATGGCTTTTAAGATAAGCATGCCTATTATACGAATTCCCATTGTAATCCTTGCCTCCCTAAGTGGAAGTATCTTTTTCTGGTTAATTCATTCTACCTTGGGTTGGGCCGTATTTGGACTTATCTGTGGACTATTGCTATCACATTGTGCCATAGAGATTATCTATCATTTTGATTTCCGTAAGCTCTTTTGTAACTGGAAGCAAATGCTTGTGTGTGCGGTTTTTGCAGGAGCCATATTCTTGGGCTTCCGTTATGACCTTTTTGGATATGATCGTTATGTTCCGGCAAAAGATTCAATCAAGTATGTTGGCATATCCTTTGAAAATGCCAATGACTGGATTAACTACGGTGGAATAGAAGTGCCTCAGGATGAAATGGATCGTTATGATTGGAAATATATAACCTCAGATGATTACATTTTTAGCCATATGCAATTAAAAGATACGGAACCGGTCCTTACACTTGTCAACGAAGCCATAAGTCAATTAAAAGACAGCTCTCGGTTCAACCAGCAAGAGTTACCTGTTGATGACGATGGGAAGAATGTAAGAACTTATAGGTTCTCAGTGAAGTATACTCTTAATAACGGAAAGAACATTTATCGCACGTATGAAGTGTCGGGAGATATGTACCGTCAGGAGATTGTACAGTTATATGAGAATCCTGAATTCAGGCAGGCGGTATACCCCATACTCGCCCAGACAACGGACGACACCGCTGGCGTCAAAATTGCTAGAGGAGGTCAGACTTCAGTGGTGAGCATGGATAGAAACGGAACAGATAAGGCTATAACAGATAAATTACTCTTAACTTATCAGGATGAGCTTATGAATTTGAAAGCCGATACCATGCAAAAGGAAAATCCAATTGCGTCCATTCAATTTATAACAAAGCAGCAGGCAGAAGTGGCAAAACTTAAGACAGATACCCAGAATAATTGGCAATACAGCCATCTAGTTGAAAGAGGGTATTATCCTATTTATCCATCCTTTATAAAGACTCTTGCTCTATTAAAGGAATATAAGATTGATGTAGATAGTTGGAATGACTTAAATCGAGTCAATGAAATTAATATTGATAAGTTCCAGTTCTACATGTATAAGGAAACAGGGGAAAATACGGATTCCCAGTATTTGACCATCTCTGATCCGGAAGAAATTAAACAGATTATGAAAGATGCGGTTGTGGAGGAGTATTCTAACATGAATCCATTTATTGATTACAGGTATGATCCGGTGAACTTTTCTGCTGTTTCAACATCTGATGGAAGCAAAATTGAGATACAATACACAATCCCTAAAGATAAACTTCCAGAAACGTTAAAAAATGAGATTCAAAAGATAATTAAAGAACAGTAAGCAGTCTTTCATTGACTTTTTCTTCCAATAAAGTTAAAATAAGGGAAGTAAAAGTCAAAGGAGGAGTCACGGATGGCATTTTTGGAAGAGCTGGGGAAGACACTCAGCGATACCGGCAAAGAGGTCGCTACCAAGGCAAAAGCGTTGACTGAGACGATTCAGTTAAAGACACAGATCAGTGCTGAAAAAACGAAGCTAGATGAAGCTTATGCAGTCATCGGAAAACAATTCTATGAAGCGAACGAAGAACCAGAGGAAGCGTATGCAAAGGCTTACGAAGCCATCAGGGCCAGCCGGGAAAGAATTGCCGCTCTGGAGATGGAACTGACCCAAAGCGAGGGAACCCGTATCTGTGCAGAGTGTGGTGCAAAGATTCTAAAGGATTCCTTTTACTGCGGGAAGTGCGGGGCACACGTAAAGGAAGCCTCCGCAAGTTCGGTAACGAATGAAGAGACATTTGTGGAACCAGAAGAACCCGTATTATCGGAAGAAGAGAATCTAGCTTCTGGGATCAACAAGGTGAATGAAGAAGCGTTTGAATCTACGGAAGAAAAGAATTAATTATTTCAGGGATCGGCTTTGAAGCCGGTCCCTGTTTTTGTCAATTTTTGCTTTTTGTAAAAAAGTATGTAAATTTGATGTAAAATGTGATAGACTAGACCCGACTCACTAATGATTAAAGATATAAAGAGGTATAATATGAAATCAAATGTCAGGTGGCTAGGAAAGCTTCTATTTCTTTCTGCCCTAATTAATATACTGATTGAACTGGCGGCCAGAAAATCTCTGACGAGCCTTTATACCTATATGCGAAATGGATATCTAATTTTTTTGTTGAATACCATAATCATGCTACTGCCTTTTACTTTGGTATTTATCACAAAAAGAAAGGTTTTCAGCTGTATCGCTATATCGGTCATGTGGATATTTTTGGGAGTGACAAACGGGATATTACTTATTTTTAGGACAACCCCCTTTACAGCGGCGGATTTTCGACTGGTTAAGTATGCCGTCAGTTTGGCTACCGTTTATTTTACTTGGCTACAAATTATATTGATGGTACTTGGGTTTGCCCTTGCAGCAACGTTACTTTTGTTTGTTTGGCGAAAAGCGCCGATATCCAAAGATAAAGTAGGGTATCGATTGGGCTCGGTTATGATAATCGCATGTGCCGTAACTGTTCTTGGTGCGACTAGTCTATCCATGAAAACTGGCCTTGTAGCGGTTCATTTTGGTAATATTGGAGACGGATTTAGGACGTATGGGTTTGCTTACTGCTTTTCCAATTCAATCTTTAATACAGGAATCTCTAAGCCTGAAGGATATAGTAATGAAGCCATGGAGACTATTAAAGATAAAGAATTGGTCCAGGATAATACCTTTGCTTTATTAGAAGGCACTAAACCAAATATTATTATGATTCAATTGGAATCATTTTTTGATCCTATGTTGTGGAAAAAGAATCCTGTAAAACACGATCCAATTCCATTTTTTCACCAATTGCAGAAGAATTATCCCAGCGGTTATTTGAATGTACCAGTCGTTGGTGCTGGAACTGCCAACACTGAATTTGAGTCTATCACTGGAATGAATCTGGATTTTTTTGGCCCGGGAGAATATCCATATAAGACTGTGTTAAAGAAGACTTCGGCAGAAAGTGTTGCATTTGATCTGAAAAATATTGGTTACAGTGCTCATGCGATACATAATAATGAGGCAACCTTTTATGACAGAAATAGGGTGTTTTCACAGCTTGGCTTTGATACATTTACACCCATTGAGTATATGAATAATTCAGAGCGAAACCCAACTGGCTGGTGTAAGGATAAGATTTTGACTGGAGAAATTATTAAAACTCTGGATTCCACTCCTAGCCCTGATTATATTTACACCATATCTGTACAGGGGCACGGGAAATATCCGAGTTTTGAGTATTATTGTCAGCAGATCGGTGAGATGGATGAGTTTGTGCGTTCTCTAGTAAATACCCTGCGAACCAGGAAAGAACCTACGGTCTTGGTTATGTATGGAGATCATTTGCCTGGATTTCAATGGTCTGAAAATGAGATGAAGAACGGTTCTCTTTTCCAGACGGAATACGTGGTATGGAATAATATGAATCTTCCCGTTGTAAAAAAGGATGTGGAGGCGTATCAGCTTGCTGCGCATGTCCTTGATATGCTGAATGTTCATGAGGGAACGATGATGAGATTTCATCAGAAGCATCTAAAAGATAAGAATGCGGACAATGAAGGCTATTTAAGGGATATGAAAACACTAGAGTATGATATCCTTTATGGAGATCATGAAGTATATGGTGGGGTAAATCCATACCCAACTTCAAATCTAAAAATGGGTGTGGATAACATCACCATTGATCATGTGGTTTATAACGATTCCAATGTGCTGATATACGGAAATAATTTTACGCCATACTCCAAAGTATGCTTAGATGGTAAAATGACAGAAACCACCTTTGTATGGCCCCAATTAATCATTGCGAAAAACGTTCCTGAGCATAAAGTGGTTGATTCTGAAATATCGGTATGGCAGATTGGAAGAGACAAGGTGCCTTTAAGCGAAGCTGGAACCTTTCGCTTTAAAGCTGAGGAATAAAAAAGAGAGAGCATGGCTCTCTCTTTTTGCATTAAACCGTAATTAATTCATATTCTTCATTGCCCAGGCCAATTTTCACAGCATGTTCGATGGAAGATTGCCAGTTTGTGTTTGGATGGGTATCTTTAAAGTGATCGTGGTGATGGCTTCCATGTTTCTCCAGAATGCTTCCTGCCATCACAGGCTGCTGATTTACGGCATTGGCACACGCCATATCAAGAGCGACTGGATCAAAGGATGCAAACATGCCTACATCGGGGATAATAGGGATATCATTTTCCGAATGGCAATCGCAATAAGGAGAGACATCCATAACTAGACTGATATGGAAGTTTGGACGATCTTTTATGACTGCCTGGGTGTATTCCGCAATCTTATAGTTTAAGATATCATTGGATTCATCAAAATTCGTTTCGACTGCATCCACTGGACATACGCCGATACAACGGCCGCAGCCCACGCATAGGTCATGGTTAATAGTAGCAATCTTTTCTTGAAAGGAAATGGCACCATGGGCACAGTTTTTCTCGCACGCATGACAGCCGATGCAAGCTTCTTCAAACACATGAGGTTTTCCAGAGTTGTGCATCTCCATCTTGCCAGCCCTTGAACCGCAGCCCATTCCGATGTTTTTTAATGCGCCTCCAAATCCAGTGCTTTCATGTCCCTTAAAATGAGTGAGAGAAATAAAAATATCAGCGTCCATTATGGCTCTTCCAATTTTTGCTTCCTTTATGTATTCCCCATTTACTGGAACAAGACTTTCATCCGTTCCCTTTAATCCGTCGGCGATTAAAACATGGCAGCCAGTAGAAAAAGGAGAGAAGCCATTTTCGTAAGCGGTATCCAGATGATCTAAGGCATTTTTACGGCTTCCTACATATAAGGTGTTGCAGTCTGTTAAAAATGGTTTGCCGCCTTGTTCCTTTATAAGATCAATCACAACCTTCGCATAATTGGGGCGCAGATAGGAAAGATTACCAAGCTCTCCAAAATGAATTTTAACTGCCGAATATTTATTATGGAAATCAATCTGCTCCATCATTCCAGCCGTTGTTATCAGTCGTTTGAGCTTTTGTGGCAGGTTTTCGCGAAAAGTGGTACGAAAGTTTGTGTAATAAACCTTTGATTTATCCATGACCGGTCTCCTTTTGATAATTTTTATTGGTTTCATTATACTGTAGTTGGGGTGGTAATTCAAGAAGTGAATTGGTACTTTATTTCCATTTCCATATATGATAAACTAATAGGATCATATTGAAGTTTTTAGACGGGCATATGGAGGTTAAGAGTATGAAACAAATCAGGGGGATGCTGAGGATCATTTTTGGCCGTACTACATTTGGAGTTGTATCTCTTATTGCTCAAGTGGCCATACTTTTTTGGGTTTTTCGCTTTTTAAGTCGCTACATCGTGTATTTTTATGGTGGTTTTACACTGTTAAGTGCACTGGTCATTATTTACATTCTCAACAAGGAGGAGAATCCTAGTTTTAAGCTCTCTTGGATGATTCCAATTGCTGCAGTTCCTGTTTTTGGGATTTTGTTTTATCTGTTTGCGGAGTTTCAAATTATTGGTAAACTTATCAATAAAAAACATCAGGCCAATATGGAAGAAACGGAACAATATTTAAAACAAAATTCAAAAGTCATGGATCAGTTAAGTAAGATTAGCAGGCAGGATGCGAATTTGGCCAGATATATTAAAAATACTGGTCATTATCCTGTTTATGGTAATACAAATGTCCGGTATTTTTCTCTGGGCGAAACCATGTTTGAGGCGATGAAAAAGGAACTGGAGGCTGCAAATCGGTTTATTTTTATGGAGTTTTTTATCGTTGAGCGAGGTCAAATGTGGGACGAGATTCTCGGAATTTTAGAGAAGAAAGTGAAAGAAGGGGTAGAGGTTCGTTTCATGTACGATGGAATGTGTTCTCTAACTCTCTTACCCAGCGGCTATGTAAATGAATTGAAGGAAAAGGGGATAAGTGCCAAAGAATTCTCTCCCATCAAGCCTGCGTTAACCACTTACCAGAATAACCGGGACCATCGAAAGATACTTGTGGTAGATGGTCACACCGCTTTTACAGGTGGTGTTAATCTGGCGGATGAATATATTAACCGGAAGGTGCGTTTTGGTCACTGGAAGGATACGGGAATCATGATGAAGGGAGATGCGGTTACCAGCTTTACCATGATGTTTCTGGAGATGTGGGATATCTCAGAGAAGGAACCGAGTGATTATGGGAAGTATCTAAAAGATCCAGAGTATTTTTACCCACTGGAGCTTAGTCGTGAGGGATTTGTGATTCCTTATGGGGACAGCCCTTTGGATGGGGAAACGATAGGTAAACAGGTTTATTTGGATATCATTAATTCAGCCAGACAATATGTATATATCATGACACCGTATCTGATTCTTGATTATGAAATGGTAAAGGCTCTTACATTTGCGGCCAAACGAGGGGTTGAGACAGTTATCATCATGCCACGTATACCGGATAAAAAATATGCATTTCTGCTTGCCAGGTCCCATTATCTGGAACTGATTCGCGCAGGTGTTCAAATTAGTGAATACAAGCCAGGTTTTATTCATGGTAAGGTATTTAGCAGTGATGGCACAAAAGCTGTGGTGGGAACTATAAATATGGATTTTAGAAGTCTTTATCTTCACTTTGAATGTGCTGCTTATTTATATCGTAATGAAGTAATCCGGGATATCAATCGGGATTTCAAGGAGACTTTGAAGGAGTGCAGAAGTGTCAGTCTGGAAGATGTAAGAAGCTATCCCTGGCATGAGAGATTTGCAGGGCGTGCATTAAGGCTATTTGCTCCTCTTATGTAGAAGGAGTCCAATAAGGATATGAATCATATGATTTTATAGTAAATATGCGCCGGAGGTGTTAATTCCGACGCATATTTTTGTTGGTGATTTTTAGTTTCAGAAATGTTTCGTGTTTGGTGCTTTACGGTACTGCAACTTCCAAGATAACAATATTTGCAATTACTGGAGTCGTACCCAAAAATACAGTCTGACCAGTTGTATTAACAAGTTGGAGGGTTGCAGGAATAGCTCCCACTGTGACTAATGCCGATCCGTTTAACTGACCTGTAACGATTGGTGAACTTGAAGCTATACCACCGCTACCATTAATCTCAAGCGTGAATTCTACAAAAGTGGATGGGCCTGCTCCGTCTGTGGAGACCCACCATGTTACATAATAATTACCTGTAGCATTAATTGTAGCAACACCTGTAGCGGTGTTGTAAGAAATATTAAGGCTTTGATCGTTTAAAACAGCATTAAAGATAACAGGGCTTCCATCTGCTACCTCCCCTACCTCCGCACCGACTGTAAGCTGAGCCTGAAGTCCTCTAAGCTGAGCTGTAGGTGCAATAGGTCCAGTAGGTCCGGTAGGTCCAGTATCGCCGGTAGGCCCAGTAGGTCCAGTGTCGCCGGTAGGTCCAGTAGCACCGGTAGGTCCGGTAGGTCCAGTATCGCCGGTAGGCCCAGTAGGTCCAGTGTCGCCGGTAGGTCCAGTAGCACCGGTAGGTCCAGTAGGTCCAGTATCGCCGGTAGGTCCGGTAGCACCAGTAGGTCCGGTAGGTCCAGTATCGCCGGTAGGCCCGGTAGGTCCAGTATCTCCGGTAGGTCCGGTAGCACCAGTAGGTCCGGTAGGTCCAGTATCGCCGGTAGGTCCGGTAGCACCAGTGGCGCCAGTAGGTCCGATAGGTCCAGTATCGCCAGTAGGTCCGGTAGGTCCAGTATCGCCGGTAGGTCCGGTAGCACCAGTGGCGCCAGTAGGTCCGGTAGGTCCAGTATCGCCGGTAGGTCCGGTAGGTCCAGTATCTCCGGTAGGTCCGGTAGCACCAGTAGGTCCGGTAGGTCCGGTAGCGCCAGTAGCGCCAGTAGCGCCAGTAGGTCCGGTAGGTCCGGTAGCGCCAGTAGCACCAGTAGGTCCAGTAGGTCCAGTAGCGCCAGTAGCGCCGGTAGCACCAGTAGGTCCAGTAGGTCCGGTAGCGCCAGTAGCGCCAGTAGCACCAGTAGGTCCAGTAGGTCCAGTAGCGCCAGTAGCGCCGGTAGCACCAGTAGGTCCAGTAGGTCCAGTAGCGCCAGTAG
>NZ_MCIA01000033.1 GCF_003609635.1 Lacrimispora algidixylanolytica
CCAGTAGCACCAGTAGGTCCAGTAGGTCCAGTAGCGCCAGTAGCGCCGGTAGCACCAGTAGGTCCAGTAGGTCCAGTAGCGCCAGTAGGTCCAGTTGGCCCGGCAGGTCCAGCAGGTCCAGTAGCGCCAGTAGCGCCAGTAGCGCCGGTAGCACCAGTAGGTCCAGTAGGTCCGGCAGGTCCAGCAGGTCCAGTAGCACCAGTAGCGCCGGTAGCGCCGGTAGCACCAGTAGGTCCAGTTGGTCCGGCAGGTCCAGTAGCACCAGTAGCGCCGGTAGCGCCGGTAGCACCAGTAGGTCCAGTTGGTCCCTGAGCACCGGTAGCGCCAGTAGGTCCGGTTGGTCCGGTTGGTCCCTGAGCGCCAGTAGCGCCAGTAGCACCAGTAGGTCCGGTTGGTCCCTGGATACCCTGAGGCCCCTGAGGTCCTACAGGTCCCTGAGGCCCTTGTGGTCCGGTAGGACCGTCAGGTCCTGGAATACCCTGAGGTCCAGTAGGTCCGGTAGGTCCCTGGAATCCTCTAGGTCCTTGAGGCCCCTGAGGTCCTTGAGGTCCCTGAGGCCCACGTGGTCCCTGAGGTCCTTGTGGTCCGGGACATCCTCTTGGCCCTTGTGGTCCTACGCAGCAGCCACCGCCACCACCACCACAACCGCAGCGGTTCCCGTCCCAATCTCTACAATTATTCATTATAACTCCCTCCTGTCAAGGCGAAATATATTCTTGTAAATGTTTTTGTAGATGAGTATAGTTCATAAAGGTTTTACTTTCCTTTATAACATATCATATGTAGGAAGTCTTAAGTTTGATAGAGACAAAATCAACTTGATCTACAAATGTGAGTATATGCTCCTAAAAAAGGGGGTTTTAATTTAAAAACAGTAGTTCCTGTAAAATAAAGGTGTTACCTGGATTTGAAATTGATGAGGTATGTGATAATAGAATAATTTAACGAGTTAGAGAGAAGGTTTTGTCCACTGATTTATAAATGAATTGTGGTTGAGGAAAGAGTAGCAGGTCAGATATGGGAATATAAATTATAATTCATTTTATGCATTAAAAAACGCTGGAGTAGCACCTCTTGAATTGAGTGATTCTCTGGGGTGTCTCCAGCGCTTAAAAAAATTATATAAAGGTGCTTCAATCATATTTTGAAAATTCTGATTACTGTATTTTAAGCATTAAATCCTGATGTTCCATGGTGATTAGCAGACGGTATATATCATGCTTCCATGCTGTTTGCAGGCGTTTATCCATGATAGGGATCTTTTCCTTCTGTATACTAGATGACCCCGTTACGAAAAGTTTCCCTAAATTCCCTATACTTATGAAATCCTCTGTTACCTTTGGCTCTTCGTAAAACATCAGGGATAAGACCGCTTTTCTAAGGCTGCCTTCATAATGATCCGTTATCACAATTTCATTTCCTTTTTTATGAATAGCGGTGCGAAGGTAAGATTGAATTCGTTCGTCGGGATAGGCAGAGGACAGATCCATAGATATCCTGTTTTCTGTTGGACTAAACTGGTGAGTTATCTGCTTTGCCATATACTCTTCGCCATCCTTTTGGAGTATCTGTATATCACCGTTAAAAAAAGTCGGGAGATTGTGATAACACGACTGCATGGTCCAGATTTCGTACCGGTCAGGGGAGAAAGTCTTTTTGCTGTAAGTTTCCACCCCTACATCAATCAGAAGTGGGAGGCCATCTTTATATATGGTAATACTACCGGTATCGTTGTGGTTGTGACTGTCGTTGTTATCCCCAGCCTTTACCGCCAGACAGAAGTGGTCATCTCTGGAAATAAAAATCCCCACACTTTCGTACCAGATGTCTTTATGGTTAATGTTAGATGTTTTATCCCAGGACATCATTTCGCTATGGGTAAAAATGGTCTGGAGTCTGTAAAAAAGATTGTTTTCCTTCAGAGTCAAAGGGTCATCGCTATTTTGATAATCGGAGGCGGCAAAAGCCATCAACTCCTGGTTGCCAGTCATTTTTCCAAACAAAAACTCTCTTGCACCACAACGGCCTGCAACAGGTGAGCAGTCTGCGAAGTTCACGTAATAAACATCATCGACGTGAACATTTATTATGTAGGAGGCTATGTTTTTTATTTTGACGGATTTATAAACGGAGGAAAATGCATGATCGGTTATCTCATTCAGCAGAAAAAGACAGTTAAACAGGCATAAGCCGGCGTGGCGGAAATACTGAGCGCCTTCATCGCAGCAACCATCATCCCCGTATTCCGAAAGAAAATAATCCATGCTTTTCACTGCCTTATTCATGATGGATTCTTTTTCTTCTTTTGGCAGGTCACGGCTGAATGCAGAAAGAAGTATGTTTTGGGTGCACCAGATGGTCCAGTTATTCATCTGACTAAAGCCGTCACCCATCCACCAAAAATGTTCCTGAAGATATGGCGTAAAGATACGTTCCTTCAGATTTTTGTTGATCATTTCTGACAGAAAAGGGCTGATATCGAAAAGTTCTTGCCTTAAAAGATATTCTGCAATGGAGACGACCGAAGCTGTCTCAGCAGCAAATAAATCAATGACAGGTCTGGTGACATCTGGAAGAATGAACTGGGGAGTATCACGGATATAGGAATTATGAGCTGGTAAGTGCCAGGCATTTTCCTCGCAAATTACATAAAGCCCGTTTATAATATCATCAAGAAAGCGTCCTTTGTGCTCTACACATTCTGCTAAAACAAGACTATCCAGCGCGATCCTTCTTAAAAACTGCTTGTCTTCATATCGATTCCGGTTTCCTGTTCTTGTAAATTCCATGAAATCTGCGGCAGTGAGAGAAGGGTAATCAAAATCAAGATAGACCTCTCCGTTTTGTATAATCCGTTCTTTCAAATCTTCAGGAAGTGCTTCCCATTGATCCCGCTCAGAAGCTTGAGGATATGGATGGAAGTTTAATAATGGTTTATTTATGTTATTTGCAAGTTCTGTAATCACAATGTTTTCTCCTTATTCTTCCTCGTATTCACGTACCGTGTTATGCTGAATAAATTCTCTTGGGGATAAACCAGTAACTTTCTTGAAGACTTTACTGAAATAAAAGGCACTTTCAAAGCCAAGCTGGTCAGCCGCTTCATATATTTTCATATCTTGTTCCAGGAGTAGGGTTTTTGCTTTATTCACCTTTGCCTGAGCGATATATTCAGAAAAGCCAAGCTGGCAGTTCTTTTTAAATAGTATACTTAAATAATTTGGGCTTAAGCCAAATATACCGGCAACCTCATTTAAACTCAGTTTCTCAGTTATATGATTGTTAATGTACTTTTGTACGTTTGTGATGACATGTGCTTTATAGGTTTTTCGTTTGGACTTTAAAACATCACAAAGTCCGTCCCGGAACGTGGACATCCACTCGGAAATCTGGCTTACCGTAGTAAATCGGTAGATGGAACGGTAGCCGTCATTGTATGCAGAAAATATTTCAGCCATATTTTTTTCTCCATCGGGGAGAAGAGAGAGTGCAAGATATAGGATATTGCAAGCTCCATCAGCCGCCTGGGAAAAGCGCATCGGGTGGGATTCAAATAGTTCAATAATCTCCGTAAGTGTCTGATAAAGCACGTCCGTGTCAAATTCATTAAAGGCTTTTGTAATTTCACTTTTAAATACAGAGATATTAAATGCATTCCGCATTAAGGCCGTATCTGATGAAGTGAAAATTACGGCTGGTTCGGAGTCAGAAGATCTTGCAAATGCCTGGCGTGCCTCCTGATAGGACTCACTGATATTCAGTGGATGAATGACCGGGGTACCTACTCCTGTGAATAAGGAAACATTAAAATAATTATGAACCATCTCTGCCGTATTTATGAAACACTGGGAGACAATATCCTCCTTGAAATTTTCTGCTTCGGGGAGATGAAAAATAACTGCAAAGTGCTTCATATCTAAAGAAAAGACATAAGCAGGAAGATGCTTGCCGATTATCTCTTTTGCCATTTGTAAGGTGCTGTTATAAAGGTTCATTAGCTTTGTGTAATCCATGTCTTTATGACTGTCTTCTCTGATTTCGCAAAATGCAGCAAAATAGCAGCTCTCAGCAAAATCCAGCTTCAGATCTTTTGCCTGCAGCAAAAACTGTTCCTCGTTTTCAAAGAGATTATGGAGAAGCCTCATGAAGAATTTTTCAAAATAGCTTTGAAGCAAGGGACGTCCTGATTCTTTGTATTCCAAAGAGACCTGAAGCGTATCCAGTCGTGATAACGCCTTTTTTACAGCTTCTGATAGAGCGTCTGCGTTTAACTCCAGCTTAATGAGATAATCAATGGCTTCATAAGACATCGCCTCTTTTATTAGTTGGAATTCCTCATAGCTGGTGAGGAAGATAAAAAGGGGAATTCGTCCATATGTCTCCCTGCTGGTTTTTGCAAGCTCCAGACCGTTCATAATGGGCATGCGGATATCGGAGATAACAATTTCAGGTGAGTATTCTTCAATCATCTCAAGGGCATTTTGCCCGTTAACAGCCGTTCCGCAAATCTCGATTCCATAATCAGCCCAGTTTAACATGGACTTTATTCCAATTTGAACCAGAGGTTCGTCGTCTGCAATCAATAATTTCGTCATAATCTTACCTTTCTGCTCCCTGGTTGTCGGTGTAGCGTTCATATGGAATCCGGATGCTCATGGTGGTAAATTCTCCTGGTTGGCTGGTAATTGTTATTCCGTAATCCGGGCCAAAATCATGTTGAATCCGTTTGTTTACATTGCTAATTCCAATATGACGGAAGAACTCAGTGTTGTTTGCACTATCAGCGTCATCTTGCATTACCTTTTCAATCATTTCCGGTGTCATGCCCACTCCGTTGTCTGTAATATCTATTTTAAGGATCTTTAAAGGAGAAGCCTCCTCTTTCTGAGCAGAGACAATGATATGGCCTGCTGTTTTCGTCGGTTCGATTCCGTGAAATAGAGCGTTTTCTATAATGGGCTGAAGCGAGAAGCGGTGAATCCGGCATTGATACAGATCCTCAGACGTGATCTGGTATTCAATGGTAACGCTGCCGCCATAACGGTATTGCTGAATGAGGAAATAGTCTTTTACCAGTTCCAGCTCTTCTTTTAAAGTAATAAAGGAGGCGGTTCCCTTTGAAACATTTTTTAACAACCTTGCAAGAGCTGTTGTCATATCCGCAATGCCGGTGGCATTTTGTATGGTAGCCATCCACTTAATGGAATTAAGGGTATTGTATAAAAAGTGTGGATTAATCTGGCTTTGGAGTATCTGGTATTCCAAATCCTTTTTCTGCTTTTCATCGGCAACCTTTTTATCCAGAAGAGTCATAATGTTTTCTGACATGCTATTAATGCCTTTTCCTACCTGTCCAATCTCGTGATCCCATTCGATTTCGGCATCTTTGGAGAAGTCTCCGGTGGAAATTTTAGATAGTTTACTGCTCACCTTGCGAATGGGGTCCATAATAATCCTATTTAAGAAAAAGATTAAAAGGATACCAAGGGAAAGGATGAAGAGACAGATTCCCAGTAGCAGAAGCATGTATAAATTCTTCTGTTGTTTAAACTGCTGTTCGGATAAAACTTGTATTAAGCTGAAATCTCCAATTCCTTCGATGCCTTCAATAGGGCGTTCCACAACGATACGCTTTTCACCCTGCTCGGTGGTGACTGAAAGTACCTGGGTTCCCTGGAATAAGGCGTTTGTTTCAGAGTACTGGCTTGGATTTTTGTAAGGGAGTTCTGTTTCCTTCCAGCTTCCCAAGTCATAGATATAGTTTTTTCCTCCAATGGTTAAAAACAGGGAACTGTCATCAGGAAGAGGGTAGGACGAGAGATAACGAGTGAATAGTCGTGTGGATATTTCCACATAAGTCCAGCCAATAATTTCTGAATTAAACTCATTGTAAGCTGGGCGTAATATAGGAATAATAGTATCTCCACCTATTTCTGCGAGAGGGTCGTTAATCAACCCGATCCAGAGAAAGTCAGGTGAATCATAAAGCCTCTTAAAAAAAGGCTTCTGACTGATAATCTTTGCTGCATAGGAAGAAGAATTATTTGTAGTAATCTGTAAAAAATTGTTTTCATCAATAGAAGAAACAAGGACCCGCGAAATATAATCATAGGATCGAGTGTTATAATACTCTTCCTTTAATCGGTTATGAGTGGAGAGGGCCATGGGGCGCAGGTTATCGGTATCATTTTGTACGGAAGGAAGCTTTTGCCGATGTTTAAACGCTTCCAAATAACTAATTATGGTAGAATTGGAGCGGCACCACTTGCTAAAGTATATAATGTCTTTCATATCTGCAGCAATGTTATTGCTGGCAACTTGTAAATTAAATTCTGCTGACTGAATCTGATTCTTCCTTAAAAAAGACTGAAAGACAGAAAAGCAGATTGAAGTTGTAAGAATTGTAATAAGCAGGGTGACAGAGGCTGTAAGTGCCATGAGCTTGCCCCTTATGGTTTTTGGTATGAACCTCTTCCACATAAATGGTGTCCCTTCTTTGGCTTATGGAGAATTGACCTACGGTAACATCTACAAAGTTAGCGTATTTTTTGTAAAATGTCAATGAAAAACAGGGCTTCATTTTGTTTAAAACTTGTCAATATGTATGCAAAAGAGAAATAGTGCTGATAATCATAAGATATTACATCTTTAATTCCAGATCATTCAATTTTTGAATAAATATTGAATCTTTTCTAAAAGAATTTCCATTCTTAATCTTACATGTTTCATATATAATTCAGTTATGGTAAATTCTTAAAGATGTAAGAAGTTGCTTTTTAATTTATTCAAATCAGGAGGGTATACAATGAAAAAAAGAACGCTCAGCCTTGCTCTTGCTTGTGCAATGGTAATGACCAGCCTTGCTGGATGTGCCGGTGCAGCAAAGGATGCCACAAAGGCATCGTCCGAAAGTTCGGCAGCAGAGACAAAAGCATCAGAACCAGCAAAATCGGCAGAAGGTAAGACAACACTAAAGTGGTCCGTTTGGGACATCAGCAAAACAACATACTATCAGCCACTGATTGATGCATTTGAAAAGTCTCACCCAGATGTAAAGATTGAAATGGTAGATTTAGGCTCTACAGATTATCAAACTGTCCTTGCAACGGAATTAACAGGAAGCGGTTCTAATTTCGACGTAGTAACTGTAAAGGACGTTCCAGGATACATGACTCTTGTAAATAAGGGCGTTTTAGAGCCTCTAGACAGCTACATCCAGTCATCTGGAGTCGATTTGACCCAGTATAAAGGTCTTACTGATCAGATTAAGGTAGAGGATAAATTATACGAACTTCCTTTCCGTAATGATTTCTGGGTAATGTTCTATAACAAAGATATTTTTGACAAAGCAGGCGTAGCTTATCCAACCAATGATATGACATTTGAACAGTACGACGCTCTGGCAAGAAGCCTTGCAGTTGATACACCAGGACAGGAAGTATATGGTGCTCACTATCATACTTGGAGATCTGCTGTACAGCTTTTCGGTATTCTTGACGGCAAGAATACGATTGTAGATGGAAAATATGAATTCTTAAAACCATACTATGAGATGGTATTAAAAGAGCAGGAAGATGGCGTTACTCAGGATTATGCAACTTTAAAAACCAGTGGGCTTCATTACTCCGGTGCATTTGCACAGGGCAATGTAGCTATGATGAATATGGGAACATGGTTCATCTCTACAATAATGGATAAAATTCGTACAGGTGAATATACAGACTGTACCAACTGGGGAATTGCAAAATATCCTCATGCCGAAGGAGTTGAGCCTGGTTCTACTCTTGCAACCATAACATCTCTTGCAATTCCATCAAATGCACCAAATAAAGACCTTGCTTGGGAATTTATCAACTTTGTAAGCAGTAAAGATGGCGCAGAGATCCTTGCTTCCACGGGAACCATCCCTGCAGTTATGAACAAAGCTGTGTCTGATCTGGTTTCCGGAACCGATGGTTTCCCTAAGGATGATAAAACAAGCGCAGACGCTCTTAATACTTCTAAGCTGTATTTAGAGATGCCAGTAAACAAAAAGAGTTCTGAAATTGAAACAGTTTTAAATGAAGCTCATGATGCAATCATGACAGGTAGCATGTCTGTCGATGACGGCATTGCACAGATGAATGAAAAGATTGGTGCGATTTTAGCAAAGTAAATGTTAAGAGTCAACAGAGGCGGGCGAAAAAGCCCGCCTCATTTAAAGAAAACTTCTGATTTGATCATAGAAATAAAGGAGGAAAAGCATAAATGGCGAAGACAATAACAGAGTCGCAGAAGCAGGAAAAAATCACAGCCTTACAAAAAGAGCGGGAAGCTTTCAGTCTTAAGCTCAGAGATGCCGTAGGTACGCGTAAACGTGATTCACTGATTGCGAAAATCGAAAAAATAGATGAGCAGATAAAAAAAGAGAGAACCGGAGAGCGGTTTACCAGGCAGGAAAAGAGGAATTTAATCGCATATTCCTTTATCGCACCTAATTTTATCGGATTTGCTTTATTTACCCTTGGACCGATTATTTTTGCTTTTGTCCTTGCGTTTATGAAATGGGATGGAAACAGCCCCATGGAGTTTGCAGGACTTAAGAATTTTATAGATATGTTTTCAAATGACAGATTCCGGGCTTCCTTTGTAAATACCATTGTATACTGTCTGGCAACAGTACCGTTAACACTGGTCAGTGCTCTTGGACTGGCAATTGTGTTAAACCAGAAAGTAAAAGGAAAAAACTTTTTCCGTACGGTTGGCTTCTTCCCTTATGTAGCCTCCTTAGTCGCTGTAGCGGCTGTGTGGAACATGTTATTTAGCCCTATGAAAAGCGGTCCTGTCAACATGCTGCTTTATAATCTGGGAGTACATGCAAAGAGCCTACCAAAATGGTCCGCAGACCCTAACTGGGTTATGTTCACCATCGTTTTGTTCAGTGTATGGAAGAATATGGGTTACTATATGGTAATCTATCTTGCTGGTCTGCAGGGAATCAATGGAGAACTTTATGAGGCAGCAGGACTTGATGGCTGTAATGCATGGCAGAAATTCCGCTATATTACCTGGCCTCAGCTTCAGCCTACTACATTCTTTGTAACCATAATCCTGACCATTAACTGCTTTAAGGTTTACGACATCGTCTATATGCTGGCAGGTGGCTCCAATGGTATCGTCAGCTCCCAGGCAATGGTTTTAGTTTATCACATCTATGAAGAAGCGTTCCGTAACTGGAATTTAGGTTATGCAAGCGCAGTTGCTATGGTATTGTTCTTAATGGTACTTGTCATCACACTGGTTCAGTTCCGTGGTGAGAAGAAATATGCAAACTAAGAAAAGGAGGATTCGAAATGAAAGTGAAAAGCACAAATTATAAAATCAGAAGATGCCTCCTGTATGTGGTTTTGCTCCTTCTGACCGCTGCTATGCTGGTACCATTTGCGTGGATGCTCTCTGCTTCCTTAAAACTAGATAAAGATGTCTTTATCTTCCCGATTCGGTGGATCCCCCAACATCCAAGATGGCAGAACTATCTGGATATCTGGACCAAGATTCCCCTTCTCACTTTTGTAACAAATACGATGAAGATTACTCTGATCGTTACCACGTTACAGCTTTTAACCAGCAGTTTTGCAGCTTATGCATTTGCAAAATTAAAATTCAGATATAAAGATACATTATTTATGGCTTACATTGCTACCATTGCAGTTCCATGGCAGGTATACATGGTACCTCAGTTCATGATGATGAGAAATTTCGGGTTAAATGATTCCCACTTAGCTATTATTTTCCTTCAGGCATTTTCCGCTTTCGGCGTGTTCATGATGCGCCAGTTCTATCAGGGAATTCCAGATGAACTTTGTGAAGCAGCGAGAATCGATGGCATGAGCGAATACCAAATATACGCAAAGATCATGTTACCACTGTCAAAACCAGCACTTTCTACCTTGACCATATTCACCTTTGTTAATACTTGGAACGATTTCTTAGGACCACTCATTTATTTGAAAACAGAAGCGAAAAAGACTCTGCAGTTAGGACTTAAAATGTTTATCAGTCAGTATAGTTCAGAATACGGTCTCATTATGGCCGCCTCCGTACTTTCTCTGATTCCGGTACTTATTGTGTTCTTATCTCTGCAAAAGCATTTCGTTGAAGGTGTAGCTGCTACTGGTGTGAAAGGCTAAGGAAATGGAAATAATAAAAAATTTCGTGGACAATATCCATAATGAAGCTTATAAGGATCTGTATCTCTCTCCGGTCATTGACGCAGGAACCTATGTGTTTTTAGGTGGTCGAAGAGAAGAATCTTTAGATGGCTCATGGAATTTCTCTGTAGATATGTATGATAATTGTCTTAGAGCCAAATGGTTTCTGGAAGAGAAAACGAATTTAGAGGGGCAGATGGTTCCTCTGGATTACGGATTTGATGACTGGGAGCAAATCCCGGTGCCAGCAGTATGGAACCTTGTAAAACCGGAATATTTTTATTATGAGGGACCGGCGGTTTATAGCCGCCGGTTTCTTTTTGATAGAAAAGTAGATGGCCATGTGTTTTTAAGATTTGGCGCAATCTCGTATGAAGCCAGATTCTTTTTAAATGGTATATTTCTTGGCGTTCACAGGGGAGGTTCCACCCCTTTTTGCGTAGAGGTCACAACTCATCTAAAGGAAGAAAACCGATTGATTGTGATTGCAGACAACACCAGACGACAGGACCAAGTTCCCAGTGAAAACACGGACTGGTTCTTATACGGTGGAATTTATCGGAGTGTCTCTCTTTTTTGTGTTCCTGACATCTATATTAAAGATATGAAGGTGCATCTAAAAGACTGGGAGAAAAAGAGAGTTTGTGTATCTATGTCCTTAGGTGGAACGTCCCGCTTCAAAGGAGGAGAGGCTGTTTTTTCCATACCAGAGCTTAATCTGGAAGAGTCCGTTTTTGTGGGATCAGATGGAAACGCGGAGATGGTATTTGAGGTGGATTCGCTTTCTCTCTGGAACCTGGACAGTCCAAAACTTTATGATGTAGAACTTACTTATCGTCTCCATGGAACGATTCTGGATCAGGTCAAGGACCGGATTGGCTTTCGAAGTCTAAAGACAAAAGGAAATGAAATCTTATTAAATGGAAAGACCGTTTTCTTAAGAGGAGTTTGTCTTCATGAGGAGTCAGAGGAACATGGAAAGGCAGTAACCAAAGAAGATATCCGCCAGGCATTTTCAAAGGCCAGAGAGATGAACTGCAATTTTATTCGTCTCGCCCATTATCCTCATACAGAATGGGTCTCCCAATTGGCAGATGAAGAGGGCTTTCTTTTGTGGGAGGAGATTCCGGTATACTGGTGGATTGACTTTGCCAATGAGAAAACTTTAGTGGATGCGAAAAATCAGCTTACGGAGTTAATAACCAGGGATTATAACAGAGCCAGTGTCATCATATGGTCTGTAGGAAATGAAAATCCGGATACCGATGAACGGTATCACTTTATGCGAGAGCTGGCTCAGACGGCTAGAGCCTGTGATGATAGTCGCTTGATATCCGCCGCCTGTTTAGTGGATGCGGTGAACTTAAGGATTGCAGATCGACTAGAGGAACACCTAGATGTCATCGGATTTAATGAGTATTACGGCTGGTATGATCCGGATTATGAAAAGCTGATTACGATATTAGAAGAATCTAAACCGGATAAGCCTGTGGTGATCAGTGAATTTGGCGCCGATGGATATATTTCTACCAGTCAGTCAGGCAACCAAGTGCGAGGTTCCGAAGAGGAGCAAAAGGAAATCTATGAAAAGCAGGTGGAGCTGTTTAAAAAGACCAGCTACATTCAAGGAACAGTCCCTTGGATTTTATTTGATTACCGTACGCCAAAGCGTCTTGGTGTTTATCAAAAGGGATATAACATCAAAGGGCTGGTGAGCGCTGATCGGAAAAGGGAAAAACCTGCGTTTTCAGTCATGAAGAATTTCTATGAGGAGGTAATAATAGATGAGCAAACAGATTGAGACTTTATTTGAAGATAGAATAGAACTTACGGAAGTAGAATGCAGCAAGGCAATGGATTTTGCTGTGGAACAGGTGCGGGATAATCTGAAGGAATTTACCCATTCCTTTAAAAAGGCATATAGCGAGGAAGGGTTCTATCAGCCAACCCCCAATGTAAACTGGACAACGGGATTTTGGACCGGACAGATATGGCTTGCTTATGAGTGGAGTAAGAATGAGGCATTTGAAACGGCTGGAAGAATTCAGATTGAGAGCTTCTTGGAGAGAATTAACGATAAGATAGAAGTGGACCATCACGATATGGGCTTTTTGTATTCCCCTTCTTGTGTTGCTGGATTTAAATTGGCAGGAGATGAAAAGGGAAAAGAAGCCGCAATCAAAGCCGCCGATCAGCTTATCAGCCGGTTTCAGCCGGTTGGCGGGTTTATCCAGGCCTGGGGTCCTATGAATCAGCCAGAGAATTACCGCTTTATCATTGACTGTCTGCTTAATCTACCTCTATTATACTGGGCCACTGAGGAAACAGGGGATCAGAAATACCGGGAGATCGCAGAGAAACATATCCACACTGCCATAGCTAATGTAATCAGAGAAGATCACTCTACTTGGCATACATTTTTCATGAATATGGAAACAGGGGAGCCAAGTCACGGTGCCACCTGTCAGGGATACCGGGATGGATCTGCATGGGCAAGAGGGCAAGCTTGGGGTGTCTACGGCTGTGCCATGGCGTACCGCTATACAAAACGTCCAGAGTACATTGAAGATTTTAAGCACGTAACCGCTTATTTCCTAGAGCATCTTCCTTCTGATTTGGTTCCTTACTGGGATCTGGAATTTGGCGAAGGATCAAAAGAACCTAGAGATTCCTCCTCTGCGTCTATCGCGGCCTGTGGAATGTTAGAAATGGCAAACTACATGGAAAAGGAGGATGCCGCCTATTATACCTCTCTGGCGAAAAAGATAATGGCTTCCGTAGTAGAGCATTATTCCGTTAAGGATAAAAAAGATTCCAACGGACTTGTACTTCACAGCACCTATTCTAAAAAATCTCCTTACAATACTTGTACGCCAGAAGGCGTTGATGAGTGTAATATTTGGGGTGATTATTTCTATATGGAAGCTTTGACCCGGTTGTCTAGTGATTGGAATCCATACTGGTAATATTCAAAAATTAAAAGAGAGGTGAACTTATATGAAGCTTGATACGAAGCAGGATTTTAGGCAGTGGATGTTCCAGGTGTTAGACCCATTAAAGCCTTTATACAGTGAAGGGTGTGCAAGGCTTCATCTCGGAGACAGCGGTGTTACCTATCCAAAAGTAAGTGCAGAGATGGAGGCCTTTTCCCGCCCATTATGGGCGCTGGTGCCTTTCTGGCTTGGCGGTGGAACTGGATTTGAAGACATATACCAAACGGGACTTAAAAACGGAACAGACCCAGATCATCCGGAATACTGGGGTGGTTTTGGGGACTATGATCAGAGGTTTGTTGAGATGGCAGCCATTGCCTGCGGCCTGATTTTCACTCCGGGGAAGGTGTGGGAGCCTCTTGATGAAAAGGGAAAAGATGACCTTGCCAACTGGCTATATGCGATCAATGAACATATTATACCAGATTGCAACTGGCAATTTTTCATGATTCTTGTCAATGTAGCCCTTAAAAAGCTGGGACGACGTTATGACAAAGATCGTCTGAAATCCGGTTTGCTAAAAATTGAAAGCTACTATACTGGCGATGGCTGGTACCGAGATGGAGGCTCTAGTCAGAAGGATTATTACATTTCCTTTGCTCTCCATTATTATGGACTTATGTATGCCAAGGCCATGGAAGCTGAGGATCCTGACAGATGTTTGCGCTTTAAGGAGCGGGCAGTTTTGTTTGCCAGAGATTTTCTTTACTGGTTTGATGAAAATGGGGCGGCACTTCCTTATGGAAGAAGTCTTTCCTACCGTTTCGGGCAAGCAGCCTTTTGGTCGGCCTATGTATTTGCAGGACTTGATGATATACCAACAGGTGTTGTAAAAGGCATTATCAGCCGTCATATCAGTTGGTGGATGGATCAAACCATGTTTGACCGGGACGGTATTTTAACCATCGGCTACAGCTATCCAAACCTGATTATGGCAGAACGGTACAACGCACCTGGTTCCCCTTACTGGGCAATGAAACTACTTTTATGTCTTGCACTTGAAGATGATCATCCATTTTGGAAAGCAGAATCAGAAGAACTTCCTGAACTATCTGAAATAAAGTTGTTAAAGCAGGCTGATATGCTCATGCACCGTAATGGCAAAGACGTGATATCTTATCCCGCAGGAGTTTGTGAAAAGTACGGACACGGCCATGTTCCGGAGAAATACTCCAAATTTGCTTACTCCACTAGATTTGGTTTTTCTGTTGCAAGAAGTCAGATAATACTTCATGAGAATGCACCAGATTCCTCCCTTGCCTTTGTTATAGATGGGGATGATTATGTATTTGTGAGAAAGTACAGTGATAGTTATGAAGTACTGGAAGATAGGGTCATCAGCAAATGGCATCCATTTCCAGGAATTCAGGTTACATCAACCATTATTCCAGTGGAACAAGGTCATTTGAGAATCCATGAAATTGAAAGTGAGTATGATTGTACTGCTTATGATTGTGGTTTTTCCGTGGAAAAGTTTACAAAAAGCTATGAACAAAAGGCAGAAGGCGAAAAATCTTCTGTTACTTACGATACCCAGGGTTGCCATGTATCTGGGAAAGGGCCAGAAGCTCAAGGAATTGTCATAGAGGCAGATCCAAACACTAATGTACTTTACCCCAATGCCTCCATTCCGGCAGTATCTTACCGAATCAAAAAAGGAAAATTCATACGCTTGGAAACTGTGGTGACCACCTTTATAAATGGTTAATACGTTTTGTTATAGATTGAGATAAATTACGCGATAAAAAGTTTGGTAAATAACAAAAACAAGATAGCTTCTTTTACTTGAGTGGATTATAATAAAACCACAGTTTGAATCAAAGGAGGGGTTTCTTTATGGAACTGAAAACACCAAAACTGGAATGGCTGGAGGATCCGCAGATTTTTGCGGTCAATCGTATCCCGGCTCATTCCGATCATTGTTATTATGAATCCGCGAAAGAAGCACAACAAGGGGAAATGGGGCTTCGTCAGTCTTTAAATGGGATATGGAAGTTTTCCTACGCAGATCATCCAGAGAAAAGGGAAGAGCGTTTTTATGAGGTTGATTTTCCTATGGATCATTTCGGGACAATTGAGGTGCCCGGTCATATTGAACTAAATGGATACGGCCAGTGCCAATATATCAATACGATGTACCCTTGGGATGGACTGGCAGATATCCGTCCGCCCTTTACCGATAAACAAAACAATCCGGTTGGCAGCTATGTTAGGGATTTTGAGCTGGAAGCACCTCTTATGGATAAACGCCAGTTTATATCCTTTCAGGGAGTGGAGACTGCGTTTTACGTGTGGGTGAACGGAATCTTTATCGGCTACGGGGAGGACTCATTCACCCCATCCGAGTTTGAGATTACTCATGCACTAAAAGAAGGAACAAATCGCCTTGCTGTAGAAGTTTATAAAAGAAGCAGTGCCAGTTGGATCGAGGATCAGGACTTTTTCCGCTTCTCCGGTATTTTCCGTGACGTTTACGTTTATGCCATTCCTAAATGTCACATAGAGGATGTATTCATTCACGGAGATGTTTCCGATGATTATCAAGATGGCCTGTTTCGGACAGAGCTTAAGTTAATGGGAGATATGAGCGGTACCGTATCTGCTATTTTGCGAGATCGGGATGGAAAAGAAGTAGTTTCATGGGAAGCAGTGTCTGTAAATGAAAGCGTGGAATTTTCTGCTCGTATTGCCAATGCCCATCTATGGAGCGGGGAAAATCCTTATCAATATGAACTGATAATCGTGCTTACCGATAGTCAAGGAAATGTAACTGAGGTGATTCCTCAAAAATTAGGATTTCGTCGTTTTGAAATGAAAAATCGCATCATGCATTTAAACGGAAAACGAATTGTATTTAGAGGAATTAATCGGCATGAGTTTAATGTGAGACGAGGACGCAGCATCACAAAAGAAGATATGATGTGGGACATCCGTTTCTTAAAGCGCCATAACATCAATGCGGTGCGAACATGCCACTATCCAGACCAGAGTCTTTGGTATGAACTTTGTGATGAATACGGAATTTATCTTATTGATGAGGCAAACTTAGAAAGTCACGGCTCTTGGCAGAAGATGGGAGCCATCGAACCTTCTTGGAATGTGCCTGGCAATCTTCCGGAATGGAAAGACTGCGTTGTGGACCGTGCAAAGTCTGTGTTAGAACGAGATAAGAACCATCCAAGCGTTCTCATCTGGTCTTGTGGAAATGAGTCTTATGCAGGGGAAGACATTCTTGCCATGGCTGACTTTTTCAGGGACAGGGATCCTGGCAGACTGGTTCACTATGAAGGCGTATTTCACAATCGTGCGTATGACAACATCAGTGATATGGAAAGCCGGATGTATGCAACGGCTGCCGATGTTTCAGAGTATCTGTCAGGGGATCCAAAGAAGCCCTTTGTGCTTTGCGAATATATGCACGCTATGGGCAATTCCCTGGGAGGCATGCATAAGTATACGAATCTAGAAGATCAGTATGATATGTATCAGGGTGGCTTTATCTGGGATTATATGGATCAGTCCCTGATGAAAAAGGATGCCTATGGAAAAGAACACATGACATATGGTGGAGATTTTAAAGATCGCCCCACGGATTACAGCTTCTGCGGAAATGGTATCGTGTATGCGGACCGAACCGAATCACCCAAGGCCCAAGAGGTTAAATATCTATATCAGGATATCCGCCTAACCCCTGATCTAAATGGTGTAACCATTGAAAATAGAAGGTTGTTTAAGGACACTTCAGATCTGGAGTTCGTGTATACCGTATTAAAGGATGGAGAGCTCGTCTTTGAAAAAAGCATAGATGCAAACGTTGACCCATTAAAGTCTCAATATGCTCCTGTCGATATCCCGAAATTTACAGAGCCTGGAGAATATGTTCATCAGGTATCTGCCCTTTTAAAAGAGGACACCTTATGGGCTGATGCTGGATTTGAACTCTCCTTTGGGGAACATGTTTTTGTGGTGGAAGGGAAAACAAAAGAATCCGTTCAAGAGTCTTTTAAAGTTATATATGGTGATGTTAACATTGGCGTCATTGGAGAAGGCTTTCGGATCCTCTTTTCTAGACAAGAAGGTAGCATTGTTTCCCTTGTCTATGATGGCAAGGAATGGGTAGGAAGACCGCTTATGCCTGTATATTGGCGAGCTACCACGGACAATGATAAAGGAAACAAGTTCTCTGTCAACAGTTCCGTCTGGTACGGCGCAGGCCGTTTCTTCCGTTACGACAATAAGGACTGTCAGGTGGAAGAAGGAGATGGCTTTATTAAAGTTTCTTATCTCTATGAATTATCCACAGTGCCAAAATCCTCTACCAAAGTTACTTATATTGTAGATGGAAAAGGCAGTATTTTAGTAAAAGCAGTGTATCAGGGACAAAAAGGGCTTCCTCAGCTACCAGCCTTTGGGTTGAGACTGATTACCCCGGATGCGCTTAAGACGTTTGCATGGTATGGAAAAGGGCCGGAGGAAAATTACTGCGACCGTAATCAGGGTGCGAGACTTGGAATCTATAAGGATACCCCGGAAAATAACTTATCTCGGTATCTGGTACCTCAGGAATGCGGGAATAGGACAGAAGTCCGTTGGCTGAAGGTATCTGACATGGAAGGCCACTCCATTGGCTTTAGGGCGGTTAATCAGCCTTTTGATGCGTCTGTTCTGCCCTATATGGCGGAAGAACTGGAATCAGCCACTCACAGAGAGGATCTTCCATTGGTTCGTTATACTGTTGTCAATATATTAGGCGCCATGAGAGGAATCGGCGGTGACGACAGCTGGGGAGCACCAGTTCACCCAGAGTATTGTATCAGTGGGGAAAATGAGCTTATAACAGAATTCATGATTGAAAAAAGATAAATAATAGATGGCAGGCAAAGAGGTTGGAACGTAGACTTCTTTGCCTGTCATTTGTCATGCAAATGCTTTTAAAAGGGTTGATTTTCTTTGTTAAGAGTGGTAATTTGGTAGAAGAATAAAGTGACAAAATGAAATAATAAGTCTTGTATATTGAGAGAGTGAGGAGAAGTCATGATTATTGATTTTGATAAGACGGAAGAAAAAATACTGCCTCAGTTTAATGGGGGAGAAAAGGAATTTAATACTAGAATGTTTTTGGATGACCTTAATAAGATTCAAAGAGGGAGATTGGCTCCAGGAGCTTCCATCGGAATGCATACCCATGTTACCAATAGTGAGATCATTTACATACTAGAAGGGGAAGGAACCGTCTTGTATGATGAAGGAGAAGAATCTGTAGAAGCAGGGCTCTGCCATTACTGCCCAAAAGGACATGCCCACAGCTTAATCAATACAGGTGAAAAAGAACTCATATTTTTTGCTGTTGTACCGGTGCAGTAAAAGAAGGGGGAATTTATGAAGTATTTTGGAGAAGGTTTAAGTGAGGATCATAAGGAACTAAATAAGATAATACGGAAATTACCGATCTGCCGTTGGTAAACGAACGAGACAGATTGTTGCAAGTTTACAGCCAGGAGATATGGTCAGAAAGGTTACCCCCGATGCCATTGATAAAATACGACTGGAAGGTGGTGTAACAATGGATGAGGATTCTAAGTGGCTTCTAGAATTTTGGGGAGGAAAAGATGTGGCAGGGCTCTTATTAATGCCACCCACCCGTCATGTTATGCTCCACTTAAATGACTGCTGTAAATGGAAGGAAGCCATACGAGGGAAGAAGAAACTGTATCTGGTTTGATGTTAATTATCTAAATGTTCATAAATTACTTGACAAATGAAAATATTGGCAGTATCCTAGTTATTGAAAATAATTATTAAATTAAGAAAAGGAGGCAGAGACCATGATGTGCAATAACAACATAATTAGATTTAGAGGAATTGGCAATGTAGTAGTTAATGCGAAATTCATTCAATCTGCCTCACGGAACATAGAAATCTCTTGGATGTAACAAACAAGGGATAACAGGCTCTTAATAAGAGTATCTTTGTGCATGTGACCGCAGTCTGGATGACTGCGGTTATTTTTTTGTGAATTTACCGAAAAAGACCGCTTTGCGCTGTTTTTTTCGGTTTTTTTATGCCTGGGTGTAAATACCCATGTTTTAAAACGTTTAAAGGAGGAAGTATGAAGAACTTGTGGAAGTATTTAAAAAAGTATCGTTTTCTGTATGTCCTGGCGATTGCTGCGATGTTCATCAGTGTATTTCTTGATGCCATGTCTCCGCAGATCACAAGGCACATTATTGACGATGTGATTGTGGGGGGAAATATGAAAATTCTTATGAATTTGCTACTCGCACTCATAGGAATTGGATTCGGAAGGGCTATTTTCCAGTACACCAAAGAATTTATCTTTGACTATGCGGCAGCAGGGATTGGAAGTGGGTTAAGAAAAGATCTGTTTGATCATATCCAGACCTTGTCCATGGATTATTTTGACGACCATAATACTGGGGAGCTGATGGCAAGGATCAAGGATGATGCAGAGCGAATCTGGAATGCATTCGGTTTTGTCGGAATGTTGGTTTTGGAGTGCACCATTCATACGGTAATCGTTATTATCTGTATGTACCGGATTAGTCCAATTCTGACCTTACTGCCATTGGCAATCATGCCGCTTATTGCTTGGTATGCACTCAAGATGGAGAAGGGGCTTGGAGAAGTTTATGACAACATCAGCGAGCAGACCGCAGAATTAAATACCGTAGCCCAGGAAAATCTTGCCGGGGTTCGTACGGTAAAAGCATTTGCCAGAGAAAAGCATGAAATCAGTAAATTTAAAAAACACAATAAAAAGTATTATGATTTAAACATGCAACAAGCGAAGCTTCTCATTCGTTATCAGCCAAATATCTCATTTCTATCTAAAATCCTGATGATTTCAGTTATTGTCATCGGAGGGATACTAGTCATCTATGAGAAGATGACCATCGGTGAATTAGGCGCGTTTTCTGAATATGCCAACAATATCATATGGCCAATGGAAATGGTGGGCTGGCTGAGCAACGATCTGGCAGCAGCCGTTGCATCCAATAAAAAAATCAAAGCGATTATGAATGAAAAGCCTGTCATTAAGGATGTGGAAAATCCCGTATGGCCAGAAACCATAAAGGGAGACTTGGTATTTAACCATGTAAGCTTTGAACTTGATGGAAAACGTATCTTAGAGGATATTGATTTCACCTTGAAAAAAGGAAAGACCCTTGGTATCATGGGCGTCACTGGTTCTGGAAAAAGTTCCATTGTCAATCTGATTCAACGGTTTTACGACGTTACAGATGGTACCATATTATTAGATGGGGTGGATGTAAAGGAGCTTCCTTTGTCTCTGTTACGAGGACAGATTTCTGTTGTTATGCAGGATGTCTTTCTGTTTTCTGACAGCATCTCAGAGAATATTAAAACCGGTAATAAGGATGCCACGGAATGGGAGATGGTACAGCAGGCTTCCATATCGGCAGAGGCTCACAGTTTCATCTCAAAGCTTTCAGAACAGTATGATACTGTAATTGGAGAGCGTGGCGTAGGGCTATCAGGAGGGCAAAAGCAGCGCATTAGCATTGCCAGAGCCATTGCAAAAGAAAGTCCTGTGCTGATTCTTGACGATTCCACTTCAGCTCTTGATATGGAAACAGAGAGAGAAATCGAAACGCATCTATCAAAGTTAACTCATAGTTCTAAAATTATCATTGCCCACCGAATATCTGCGGTTCGTAATGCGGATGAAATCTTAATCCTGTCCGATGGAAAGATCATAGAACGGGGAACACATGACCAGCTTATGAAGAAACGTGGTCAGTATTATAAAACATATCAGGTCCAATACGGAGAGGAGGAAATAAAATGGCAGTCAATTCAAGCAGAATAGATGAAGAGCAAAAGGAAGTACTAAAAAAGGATACCATACTTCGTATGTTTCGGTATTTGCTGGATTTTAAAAAGCAGATCTCAGTGGTTTTGTGTATCATGGCAGGAACCATTACCATAAGTATGTTGACTCCCCTCATTATGGAGTATGCTATTAATGTTTGTGTGGTACAAAAGGATGTAAAAGGACTTCTTATGCTTGGAGCGGGAGCATTGATTTTATTTCTTCTGTTTCTGGCAGGAACCAAGATCCGCATGCGCCTTATGGCACAGGTGACCAATAAGGTGCTCTTAAACATCAGGGAAGAGTTGTATCAGCATATTCAAACCCTAAGCTTTGGCTTTTTTGACAGCCGACCAACGGGAAAGATTCTTGCCAGAATCATTGGAGATGTGAACTCATTAAAAGATGTATTATCAGATAGTGTAACCCAATTAATTCCTGACCTAATAACCGTTATTTGCGTAGCGGTCATCATGCTCATTAAGAATTATCGTCTTGCCATGGCAGCTTTACTTACCTTACCTATCCTTGCAATTGGTCTGTTTCTAATTGAAACAACGGTTCATAAGAGATGGCAGGTATACCGAAAGAAGACCTCTAACTTAAATGGATATGTTCATGAGGACTTGTCAGGAATCCGGATTATACAAAGCTATGCAGCGGAAAAAGAAACAAAGAACATATTTCATGATCTGGTAGACCAGCACTACAAATCTTTTATGGATGCGGTATTAATCGCAGACAGCTTCGGTCCACTAGTAGAGATAACTTGGGGACTTGGCGGCTTCCTTCTTTACTTTATTGGAATTAAAATTATTGGTGTAGAAAATGTGGGAATTGGTACGTTTCTTGCATTCTCAACTTATATCGCAATGTTTTGGAGCCCCATCCGTAATCTGGCTAACTTTTACAATAAGTTAACCACCAACATCACTGCGGCAGAGCGTATCTTTGATATTATAGATACAGAGGCAGAGATCGTTGACCAGGAGGGAGCAAAAGAGCTTCCAGCATTAAATGGAGAAGTGGAATTTAAAAATATTTCCTTTGCCTATAGCGATGAACCTGATCGTCTGATCTTAAGTGATGTAAATTTCATTATAAAGCCAGGTGAGACCATAGCGCTAGTAGGACCAACCGGTGCAGGCAAGACAACAATCGTCAACCTGATCAGCCGTTTTTACGAAGCTATAGAAGGGGATGTTTTAATCGATGGACATGAGATAAAAGGAGTGACATTAAATAGCTTACGAAGTCAAATGGGCATCATGACACAAGACAATTTCCTTTTTTCAGGTACCATCCGGGATAATATCAGGTATGGACGACTTGATGCCACAGAAGAAGAGATTATAGAAGCAGCAACAGCGGTCAGTGCCCACGAATTTATTATGAAACTGGAACAGGGGTATGATACGGTGATCAGCGAAAGGGGTGCCGGGTTATCCATTGGGCAGAGGCAGCTTTTGGCATTTGCAAGGACTATGGTTTCAAAACCTGGAATTTTAATTCTTGATGAGGCAACCTCTAGCATTGATACCCATACAGAACTTTTGGTGCAAAAAGGAATCGATGCACTTCTTACAGGAAGAACCTCTTTTATCATTGCTCACCGCTTATCAACCATTCGAAAAGCAGACCGAATTTTTGTCATTGACCAAGGAAATATTATGGAAGCAGGAAGCCATGAGGAGCTTTTAGCTCTTAAGGGTGCCTACTATAATCTGTATCAAAGCCAATTTGCTTAGACCTTAAAAGGGATTGACCGAACCGGAGAAATGCAATAGAATAGAAGGCGAGGTGATAAGAATGACAGAAGGAGCATTGGTTTTGGAGGGAGGTTCCCTTCGCGGCGTTTTTACAGCCGGCGTTCTAGACGTATTAATAGAACAGGAAGTGGAATTATCCTATGTTAACGGCGTATCTGCTGGTTCCATGTCGGGAATGAGCTATGTTAGCAAACAGTCTGGGCGTACCATTAAGGTCAATTTAGAATACGTCAGAGACAAACGTTTTATGAGTTTTCAAAACATGGTGAAAAACCGTTCAATTTTCAATTTTGACTTTTTATTTGGGGAATTAAGTGATACCCTGGTCCCCTTTGATTATGATACATTTTACCGTTCCAATCAGATCTTTGAAGTAGTTGCCACCAGGTGTAAGACCGGAAGACCGGAATACTTCGAAAAAAGTACCAGCGATGATTTTATCAGCGCAGTCAAGGCGTCAAGTAGCATTCCTGTCTTATCCAGCATGATTTCTGTCGATGGTAAAAAATATCTGGATGGCGGTTGTTCCATACCGGTTGCTTATCAAAGAGCCATTGATCTTGGATATGAAAAAATAGTAGTAGTTCTAACCAGAGAAAAGGGATACCGGAAACCTCTACTTGATAAATGGACCAAGAAGGGGTATGAACGCTATTTTGGACCATTGCCAAGGCTTTTAAAATCACTTGAAGAGGTACCGGAGCGGTATAACCGAATGCAAGAGGAGATTGATCAGTTGGAGGCAGCTGGTCGAATCTATGTCATACGTCCGGATAAGCATGTAACCGTCCAGAGAACGGAGCAGGATAAGCGAAAGCTGGAAGCTCTCTATGAAGACGGAAGACGGCTGGCCGAAGCCCAAATGGACGAATTAAAGCAGTATCTGGGGATCGAAGAGGAAGGAAAGGAAAAGACGGTATAATTTATGAGCATTTATGATACATTAAATCCAATGCAAAAGGAGGCGGTTCTCCATACGGAGGGACCGCTTCTTGTGCTGGCCGGAGCTGGGTCAGGAAAGACCAGAGTATTGACTCACCGGATTGCTTACTTAATAGAAGAAAAGGGAGTCAATCCCTGGAATATCCTTGCCATTACCTTTACCAACAAAGCGGCAGGGGAGATGAGAGAACGTGTGGATCGTCTGGTGAGTTTTGGAGCTGACAGTATATGGGTCTCTACGTTTCATTCCTCTTGCGTACGCATTTTAAGAAGACACATTGAGAGCCTTGGATATACCACAAATTTCACCATCTATGATACAGACGATCAGAAGACTCTGATGCGCCATGTGTTAAAAGGTCTTGATATGGACCCCAAGCTTTATAAGGAAAGAGCTATGCTAGGAGTGATTTCCACGGCCAAAAATGAGCTTATCTCCGCAGTTGAGTTTGAACTGAATGCATCTGGTGATTTCAGGCAGAAAAAGGTGGCTCAGGTTTATAAAGAGTATCAGAGTCAATTAAAAAAGAACAACGCTCTTGACTTTGATGATTTGATTATGAAAACAGTACAGCTTTTTGAAGGCAGCCCAGAGATTTTAAATTATTACCAGGAACGCTTTAAGTACATACTGGTAGATGAGTACCAGGATACCAATACCGCCCAGTTTAAACTGGTTAGCCTTTTGTCAGGAAAATACAAGAATCTTTGCGTAGTAGGAGATGACGATCAGTCTATCTATAAGTTTAGAGGCGCAAACATTGAAAATATATTAAACTTTGAAAAGTCCTATCCAGGGGCAGTAGTCATTAAACTGGAGCAAAACTACCGCTCCAGCCAAAGTATATTAAATGCAGCCAATGAAGTCATTCGCCACAACAGAGGGCGAAAGGATAAAACCCTTTGGACAGCCAATGATGAGGGCTCTCTGGTTCAGTTTAGGCAGTTTGATAATGCATCAGAGGAAGCGGATGCCATTGTTCGGGATATATTAAACAGTCCTACCGGTTATCAGGACTGCGCAGTACTTTATCGAACCAATGCACAGTCTCGTTTAATTGAAGAAAAATGCCTTCAGCACAATGTACCGTATCGCATGGTAGGAGGCGTCAACTTCTATCAGAGAAAAGAAATCAAGGATATCCTGGCGTATTTAAAAACCATTGCAAACGGCAAGGATGATTTGTCCGCATTAAGAGTCATCAATGTTCCAAAGCGTGGAATTGGCGCCACCAGCATTTCTAAAGTCCAGGCATTTGCATCAGAACACGGCTTTGATATCTACGATGCCTTTTGCCGAGCAAAAGCAGTTCCAGGATTAGGGAAAGCAGCGGACAAGGTCTTAAAATTTACAGAACTGATCGAAGATTTCAGAAACAGAATTGCAGATGAGGCTTACACCATTCATGAACTGATTGAAGACATACTAGATGAGACCGGATATCTAAAGGAACTAGAGGCCGAAGGAGAGATTGAATACCAGACGCGTCTTGAAAATATGGAAGAGCTTATTAACAAGGCAGTGAGCTTTGAGGCAGAACACGAGCACCCAGATTTAAGTGAGTTCCTAGAAGAAGTGGCCTTGGTAGCTGATGTGGACCGTATGGATGATTCCGAGAACAGGATCACTCTTATGACACTACATAGTGCCAAAGGGCTTGAGTTCCCCAGCGTGTATTTGACTGGAATGGAAGATGGTCTGTTCCCTAGCATGATGTCTATCTCTTCAGATGATAAAGAGGATGTGGAAGAAGAGCGCAGACTTTGTTATGTTGGAATCACCAGAGCGCGGAATTTCTTGATGATGACCTCTGCAAGACAACGTATGGTAAATGGGGAAACCAGATACAGTAAGGTGAGCCGTTTTATAGAGGAAATTCCAGAGGGACTGTTAGATTCCAGCCGATTGGAGCCAAGAAATGCGAAAATCCGCACCGCAGCAGACTTTGATGACAGTGAATTGCCTTGGGGAAAGGCAGGAAAATCTTTGGGAGTTAGTAGTTTTGGACCGGGAAATAATGCATATGCCTCCAAAACAGCAAAGCCTTCCTCTTCTCCTAGCTTTGGAAAAGCGTTTACAGTAGAAAAATCATCTTCTTTAAGTTATAAAGAAGGAGACCGGGTCAGCCACATCAAGTTTGGAGAAGGGCTTGTTATGGAGATTAAGGACGGCGGAAGAGATTACGAAGTCACGGTCCAGTTTGACAATGCAGGTGTTAAAAAAATGTTTGCCTCCTTCGCAAAACTAAAACTTTTATAAAAATAATAATCAATACATAAAATTCGCAAAAAATGTGAAAATGATAGTAAAAGACTCAATATAATGGTATAATAATTGCGATAGGCAGAGAGACTATACTTTGCCGGAGATTAGGAAAGCAAGGCTCTCAGAAAGGACGTGGAGACATGAACAGATTTGATGCAATGAGTAAAGAGGCTATGAGCAGACTAGAAGATCTTATGAATTCAAGTAAAGTGAATGAATTGCTTCATAGAAGAGAACGGGAAGAAAAGAAGAAAAATTGTATTCTCTGGATATTGGCTATAGTAGGAGCCGTGGCAGCGGTGGCAGGCATAGCCTATACCGTTTACCGTTTCTTCACACCGGATTATCTGGAAGATTTTGAAGATGATTTTGATGATGATTTCGATGATGATTTTTTTGAAGAAGATCATGCAGTCGAAGGTTCTGAACAATAAGATTGGCATTATGATAGAGAAGGAGCGTGCCTCAATTAGTGAGACACGCTTTTTGTTCGGTTAGAAATAAAAATGGATAGGAGTCATAAGAGTGAAAAAGGACGAAATATACGAAGGAATCATTGAACGGTTTGATTTTCCGGATAAAGGCTACATAGAACTTCCGGAAGGAAAGATTGCGGTTAAGCACACACTGCCAGGACAAAAGGTACGTGTTATGATTAATAAAAAACGGGCAGGACGGTTAGAAGGTAGAATTCTTGAAATTTTGGAACCATCAGAGCTTGAAACAGCGGAGAATCCATGTGCTCATTTTGGCATCTGCGGTGGTTGTACGTATCAGACTCTGCCTTATGAAGAGCAGCTTAAAATTAAAGAGAAGCAAGTAAAAGATTTAATTGATAGCGTATGTGAAGATTATGAATTTGAAGGAATCAAAGGAAGCCCTATGGAAGATGGGTATCGAAATAAGATGGAATTTTCCTTTGGAGATGAATTTAAGGACGGACCTTTGGCTCTTGGTATGCATAAAAGAGGAAGTTTTTATGATGTAGTGACAACGGGTGATTGCAAGATTGTTAATTCTGATTTCACGGATATTTTAAAGGCGGTAAAGGGGTATTTTGAAGCGGAAGGAACTGGGTTTTATAAGAAGATGCAGCATATTGGCTATCTTCGCCATCTTCTGGTACGTCGAGCGATAAAAACGGGTGAGATTTTAATTGATTTGGTTACGACTAGTCAGGAAGATAAGGATTTAAAACCTTTAACTGATATTTTATTGGGCTTATCTTTAAATGGGACTATCGTTGGAATTCTTCATACGTTTAATGATAGTCTAGCTGATGTCGTGAAGAATGACCGTACGGATATCTTATATGGCCAGGACTTCTTCTTTGAGGAGCTTTTGGGTCTTACATTTAAAATCTCTCCGTTTTCATTTTTCCAGACCAATTCACTTGGTGCAGAAGTTTTATATGAAGCAACAAGAAGCTATGTCGGGGAGACGAAGGATAAGGTCGTATTTGACTTATATAGCGGAACTGGTACGATCGCACAGATACTTGCACCTGTTGCTAAGAAGGTTGTTGGTGTGGAGATCGTTGAGGAAGCTGTGGAGGCAGCAAAAGAAAATGCAAAGCGCAATGGCCTTGAGAACTGTGAGTTTATTGCTGGGGATGTATTGAAGGTTATCGATGAGATCCAGGACAAGCCAGATCTGATTATTTTGGATCCGCCTCGGGATGGGATACATCCAAAGGCGTTGGGGAAGATTATTGATTTTGGAGTGGATAAGTTGGTGTATGTATCTTGTAAACCTACCAGTCTTGTGAGGGATTTAATTGTGCTTCAGGAGAGAGGGTATAAGGTGGAGAAGGTTTGTTGTGTAGACATGTTTCCTTCAACCGCGAACGTGGAGACAGTTTGTCTGTTGGAGCGGAAAGCCCAGTAATTCAAGGTTTCTGGCATTTTGAAAAGAAAATGGAAGGGCACTTTTTGTTTTGAAGAGTAGTCCTAGGAAACTTATTTTACCCCAGGGGTAAGATTTAGCAGAGTAATGTTTAGCAAATGGATAACACATTGTCATTTTGAAAAGCAATAAGAAATTATAATTTGTATCCTGTGATTATTGTAGTGATTTAAACTAATGAAGTAAAAGGATTAAATATTATGTTAGAATATGAAAAATATATAAAAGAGTTTGAACTGGATTTCACCTGGGTTATAGATTAGGCGGTTATTAAATTATCCAAAACATTTGATAAATTATTCAGTGAACAGAAAAAAGAATTAATACCAACTACAATTAAGCGAGCACTTACTATGCTAAAAGGAGATTATAATATTCCAACAAAAATGCAAATAAGCTATGATATTGCAAACGGTTATCATGACTTGCGAATACTTACACAGGAAGAAAACCTTGAGAAAGAAATTTATTACCTCCGTAATGTATTAGATATGTATGAGTACTATTTTGGGATGGGAGATGAACAGAATCTTGATGAGCCAATTACTAAGGTGGCAAGATATATCGCCATGCGTACATATACTAATATTGGAAATACAATGCGTATAACAGGGCGATATATCGCTGCAATAGACTATTTTAATGAAGCCTTATTGATAGAAGATGCTTTTGCTATGGCGAGTCTAAATCTTTCGTTAACACTTTTTCAGTATGCCCAGTTTCAAATAAAATCATATGAGCAAAATTATTATCATCATGCTTGTTATTATTTTTACCAACAAACTCAGAAGCATAAAGTTAACTTGGAGGAACAAGGTTATTTAGCAATGCTTGAAAAAAGTATATCTATATTTCATTCAGATTATATTGAGGGTTATTTAAAAAAGCCTCTTGATTTGCCAGTGTTTAAGGTAAGAAGCCTTGAAGAAGCTAAGTATCGAGATTATATGCTAGTATTCCGTCTTTTTCTAGAGCCTTGCTTAGATATATTAGGTGACCATTGTTTTGCTGTTGATAGTATTAATCTTCCGCTGGATGAGAAAGATGATTCTAAGAATGAAGAGTTTATTGGCCTATTTAATCAAATTAAACAAGAATTTAATTTGGCAAGATATTTGTGGTATAAATCCACGGTGTTATTAGAACCATCAAATCACTTCGCAGATTGTGAATTGGATTTTACTGATATAGGAGAGTGTGCAGATCATTCATTAAAGGAGAGTTTTCTACGAACTGCTTTTAAAACTGTCTATTCAGTTTTTGATAGAATTGGTTTTTTTATTAATTACTACTTTAATATTGGTCTGTCAGGTACCATGATTAGTTTTAAAAATATATGGAAAGAAGAATTAAAAGATCGTAATGGTAATACTTATTTTTCGGTGCCGAGCCCTTTAATAAAGAAACACGGGAATAACCCTATGATTAAAGCAATGTACTGGCTTCAAAAAGATTTCTATGAAGATAAAAAAACTAATATAACCAGTCCAAATGCTGAACCTATGTTTCAAATGAGAAATGATATGGAGCATAACTGCTTACGAACTGGGAAAAAGCAAGGAGATACAACTTTTACAAAATACACAAATGAATATAGGATAGATGAGAATACATGCAGGCTTCTCAAATTATCAAGAGAGATGATTATTTATCTTTGTTTAGCTATCAATTTTGAAAACAGAGAAAAGAAACAAGAATAATTAAAGAGAGCATTTTAAGGTTGAAGGTTTGCTCAATGTGCAGATGGAAGTAAGATAGGGGAAGAAAGACAATTCAGTTGGAGTGAATTTACAGAAGGAGTGTACACATTAAAAGAGATGCTTGATAATAAAATTAAGGCAGCTCAAACGATGGGAAGAATATATGTTGATTCCACTAATTTAGCTAATAAACTTGTCCAGTAATGGTAGGAATGCAACAACAGGAGATTGTTTACACAAAATCAGAAATTTTATTAAATGTATCATTTGATTCAAAGGGTAAGAGATGCTAGGGATACTCCGAATTCTTTACAGAAAGCAGAATGTGTTTTACGCCAGATTAATAAAGGTTAGCGAGAATATGCTTGAAGTACTCGATATACCGTGTACCAGTTCTACCTATAAACATGAGTAGACATCTCCTTTTTGTGTCTACTTAATTGCTAAATGGTCATTCATCGTGACCACTTTCTAATATACCTAAGTATTATTTTTGAAAATAAAGCTAAAAGTAGATGATAGAAAGGTGAAGTTATGAAACTAAATGATTTTATATTTGAATATGAATCAAATACTAGATATCCAGGGTTATGCCGAATTAGAACATTTATTAATAATAAAAATGAATTGTATGTTGTTTTCACGGATCTAGATATTAAAAATCCATCTGCAAGTGTTACAAATGACTTAGAAAAAATATATTATGGCTTAATGAATAATGGATTTATTACTCAGAAATATAAAGTAATTGAACATTATGAGCATATAGATGTGTTTTTAAGTTTGGGAGATGCGAAATTTGGAGAATTTTCGTTGGTTGAACTGAAAGCAGGAGATATGACCTTGTGGCATCGCTGTAATGTAAAGCAAATCTTAGAATTCTTAGATGTTAAAGAGGAAGAATTTTTAAATAAAACATGGAATGACTGGAGACATATCAATACAATCGAACAAAAGAGAACGAGAATATATCCATTTCTTGATTATGGATTTAATGAAAATATTGAGGTGATTAGACGAAGATTAGAACTTGAAGATAATAAATTGAATAAAGTTCAAATTTCAGAGTTAATTAGTAATAAATCAGCAGAAAAAGACTTTCTAGATTTATTAAAAAAGGATTTAACAATTTTTGCGGAAGTATATGCAAGTCCTCCAGAAGAATACATTTGTTTTTCTGAATTTCCTATAGGTGACGGAGGAAGAGTTGATTTTGCTTTGTTTTCAAGTAGATCAAGGATGGATGTTACCTTAATTGAAATTAAAGGTGCAGAATTTGAATTGATGGTAAACAATGGTGGATATTACACTTTTTCAAAAAAAATGGAAATTGCTATATCACAAATTAAAGCTAGATCTGGTTATGTTCATAGAAATTATAGCGAGTTTAGGAAATATGTACATCAAGTAAGGCAAGAGGTTGAGGGCGGTAATAGATTATATAATTCTTTAATTGGACCGAAAGGGAACTTATTAGTTGATCCTAATAAGGATATAAATATCAGATATATAGTTATTGGAGGAAGAACAAATGATGATCTTAGAGAAAGTTGGAAAAGGCATGAATATGAATGTTCTAACAACCCACCAATGCATATAGAAACATGGAATTCTTTTATCAGACGTATGTCTAGATCATAGTTACGCCCCACTAAAAAGAAATGACAATAAATATAGTCTAGCAATTGGGTAATCTAATAGGATATCACATGCTCCTATGTGGAGTTAGAGTTAAAAATGGGATGCTATTTCTTGAACTTTAATTTCTCCCCCGAATCTGGTAGGGTATCTATACCTCAAATGACATAGAGAGCTTAAATGCTACATACTGTAAGCTAAAACGTCGAAGGAATGTATTTTCATAATAAAAGCATTATACCTTTCAACCTTTTAAGCTACAAAAAAAATAGAGTATCTACAACCGTAATTTGGGTCAAGTCTGCAGTGGATTAAGCATTATTTAGGGTGGACGACTGATTGAATAGTGTTGTAAGATCTAAGTTTAGAGTAATAGGTTTTTTCAGTCGTATATCATAGATCATTTTGAACTGGTGATTTTTTGTATCACGGTCAAATACCCCCCCGATATACAGTAAAAAGGTATAAAAACTTCTAGCTATAATAAAAGTTAGTTTGAAAGCCACAAATAAAAAACTGTAGGTATCCAAATGGATAAAGAATACATTAACATATACAACCTGGAATGATTTTAAGAGGATAATTAATGACAGGATAGGTGCATCTATATCTAAATATACCACCAAAGTACAACATCTTAAATATCAAGGGATTACAGCTTTGAGGAGTGCAGGCTGATTGTGAAAGAAATGACGGATGCCTTATGTCTGGATATGGCAGCTAAAAGTGTGATTACCGGTTCTCTATCATTGATGATTGGATATTCGAATGAGATGGGATTAAAACCGTCAATAAGAACCATAACCATGTCTGTTACCACAAATTTCTACCGATTGATGATCCCTTATGTGATAGGACTGTATGAACGTATTGTGGAAAAGAGCATACCAATACGGCGGTTGAGTCTGTTATGCAATCATATTGTGAATGATGCTTACGAACAGTATGATTTATTTACTGACCAGACAGAACTGGAAAAGGACAAATAGCATTTGATGCTACTATGCCTCGATAAGACAGGAACTTAATGCCATATTTGTTGTCAGACATATTCCTAAAGTCTTAAAGTAAATGTTAAGCTATCAATCCAAAGGGGATGACCGTGTATAATTCGTCGTTTCAATTGTTGCGAGTTTTTTTCCACGTCCACATTTTGGCGAGGACAGGGGACAATGTCTTGAGCACCCATTGCAGTGCTTAGATTGCAAGAAATGTTGCAGTTCAATATCCTCTACAGATGCTGCATTTTTTCGTTTAAAATAAGAAAACATATAATGACCTCCTTACGATTCGTTTTAATAGACCTAAAAATGTTGCAGACCAGACTTATTATATCAACAAGGCCTTTTTAGCAACTGTCACATTACAGATAATATGTTCAATTGTACATGCCTCACAGTTGGTCTGGATGACTATGCGAAAAAAGCCAACTACTTAAAGCAAGAATTTCATGATGACTTTGTACGCAGACTGCTTCTTACAGTCTGCGTTTTAATTGAAAGCAAATTAAATATTCAATTACAAACGGGTATTGTCGTTCGACGGGATGTCCTATGTGATGACTAAATAACGGCAGGGCCGAACGACCAGCGTTTCTTGCTAGACTCTCTATTAAAGATTGGTTATTAAATCATCTAGGAAGTTATTTACAGTGCTAAGTACTTCTTTATTGTATTCTCTAAATATTTTTACGAATTTTTCATGTTCATCCTTATGGAGTATTTCATGTATTTTAAAAATTTCTTTTCCCTGAGCAGTCAGGGTATAATAGATTTCTTTTTTGTTATTTTCTAGGTGATTTCCTTTTATTAACTCCTTCTTTAATAGTTTACTAGTAATCTTAGATATAGCACCTTTTGTCATATTTAATTCTTTTGATATAAATGTTGAATTAGTTAATTGATTTTTTCCAATACAATCAATCGCATGAATTTCTGAAAGCATTAAGTTCATATTTTGAATATCTTTAAAATCATTTTTGAGTAACAAATTTCTTACTTCTTCTTCATGTCCATCCATCATGTTACTTATATGTTCAAAGACTGTTACCAGTTTATTTATTGTTATATCTACCTCAAATTTTGAGTTTTCTGTTTTCATAATTGCATTCTCCATTTCGAATTTTGTTTCCATGTAAACAACTAGATTATAACACATATTCGTAGAAGGTTCAATATATATTTTAAAAATAGTTTACAAGGAAACAATATTATGATACTGTAATATTATTCCTAGGAAAAATAAACAAATAAATATGTTGGAGGTTATCGAATGAAAATTGATTTAAGTTTTAAAATAAAAAAAGAAATGTTAGATGAAATGCTCTCTGCTGTTAAAGCTACTAACGAGGCAGCTGAAAAATCTGGCCATGTAGGCACTCATTTGGATGTTATGAATGGAGAATTTTCAATAGATAATATTATAACAAAAGGTAAAATATTTGATATAGGCCATATAAAAACTGGGGAAGTAAAATTAGAGGATTTAGATTTAGGGGACATCAAAGAAAATGATTTTGTATTCTTTCATTCAGGAATTATGAATCAGTATGGATATGGTTCAAAAGAATATTTCTCAACATATATTGAATTATCTGATGAACTAATAGATTATCTTCTTAATAAGAGAGTAAGTCTTATAGGCGTGGATATGGCTGGAGCTAAAAAGCCGGAAGATCACCTTCGAATTGATTTACATTGTGCTGAAAGAGGAGTTTTTATTATTGAAAATCTTACTAACTTAGATTTATTATTAAAAGAAACTCTTGAAAAATCTTTCACAGTATATACTTTTCCTGCAAACATGAGCGGCTTTTCTGGTCTTTCTTGCAGAGTAATTGCTGAAATATAAATTAAAAAGAATCCAAATGCTATCCGGCGATTGGTGCCATTAGAGTTAAAGTTATCCCGCAGCACGGTCAAAAGAGCTTTGGCCGACCTTGAAAGCAGCGAACATCTGCGCAAGGAGCAGCGGTGGCGGGAAAACAGTGGAAAAGTAGCAATCTGTATTACATCAAGCAGCCGGATTCAAGTTAATAGTAATAAAAATGGCCTTCCCTTCAGGGGAAGGCCTGTCCTTTGAATGGACTAAGGAAGGATTCCTGGTGAATCGTCAAGACTAATCTCTCTAACGTACATAACTGACTAGAGACCAAAGGGTTTCGGAGTTTTGAAGGGGGTATGTAGGAGTGCTTTTGTGGTTGATTGAGGAGGAATATGTTTCCGTTTACCGTGATGTGGTTAGGAAAATGAACGTTTTGGCAAAAGGTTATGAATTCAAACTTTACTATCTCCATTTAAACGGTTTATCGTAGGCATAAAAGCTTTTGGTTTAAATTATATCTTAATTGAGCTGGGGTCTCATGATAGAATTAAGGACAAATTAATGAAAGGTACATCTTCAACCACGAGGATGTGCCTTTTATTTTTTTAAAACATTGACACCAAAAAAATAAGGAAATCAGCATAGATATTCATCATCATTCATAGCGTAAATTTCCAGAAATAGCATATATACAAACATATGTTCTGGTAATATAATTAAATTAGATCTGGATCATGGTAATAAAAAATGGGAGGTGTTTCTCGGTTGGAAGAGCAAATCTACTTATGTATTGATCTGAAATCATTTTATGCTTCTGTAGAATGTGTGGAGCGTAAGCTTGATCCTCTGGTTACGAATCTTGCGGTGGCTGACCCTGAGAGAAGTGAGAAAACAATATGCCTTGCGATTTCACCAGCTATGAAGGCATTGGGAATAAAGAATCGGTGTAGAGTATTCCAGATACCTAAAGATGTCCAGTACATTATGGCACCGCCAAGAATGAAACTCTACATCCAATATTCAGTGGATATTTATGGAATTTATTTAAAATATATCTCCAAAGAGGATATCCATGTTTATTCCATTGATGAATGTTTCCTTGACGTGACCCATTATCTTTCTATGTATCATATAAGCGCAAAGGAATTGGCATTGCGGATCATGGAAGATATTAAAATTACCAAAGGAATTACTGCTACAGCAGGAATTGGAACAAACTTGTATCTGGCAAAAGTAGCACTGGATATTATGGCAAAGCATTCGGAAGACAATATCGGATACCTCAATGAGGAACTCTACCAAAAAACATTGTGGAAGCACCGGCCCCTCACTGATTTCTGGAGAATAGGTAAGGGGATTTCAAACAGCCTGAATCATATTGGTATTTTCAATATGGGCGATATTACCTGCGCAAATGAGAATTCCCTATACCGATTGTTTGGCATTGATGCGGAGCTTTTGATAGACCATGCCTGGGGAAGGGAAACAACCACCATGGCAGACATTAAGGCGTATAAACCCAAAAGCAATTCCGTGTCCAACGGTCAGGTGCTTGCAAGAGATTACAGCTTTGAGGAGTGCAGGCTGATTGTAAAAGAAATGACGGATGCCTTATGTCTGGATATGGCAGCTAAAAGTGTGATTACCGGTTCTCTATCATTGATGATTGGATATTCCAATGAAATGGGATTAAAACCGTCAATAGGAACCATAACCATGTCTATTACCACGAATTCCTACCGATTGATTATCCCTTATGTGATGGGACTGTATGAACGTATTGTGGAGAAGAGCATACCAATACGGCGGTTGAGTCTGTCATGTAATCATATTGTGAATGATGCTTACGAACAGTATGATTTATTTACTGACCAGACAGAACTGGAAAAGGACAAGAAGTTACAGAAGGCAGCATTGGAAATCAAAGAAAGGTTTGGTAAAAACGCTCTTGTGCGAGGGATGGATTTGCAGGAAGCCGGTACCACAATAGAACGGAACAGACAGATTGGAGGTCATAAAAGTGGAGAGTAGAAGGCGTAAAATGGATAGGGGAAGCCGAGCGAAACAATTTATGCCTTTTGATGCATTAAAGGGGTTTCGGGAAGCGGTGGCAGAAAAGGAACGGATTCTTGTTTCGAAACGTGATTTATCGGAAGAGAAGAAAGAAGAGTTAGACTGGAAGTTAAAACAAATTCAGAAAGAAGACATAATTACAGTGGAATGTTATCAGAATAGAGAATATGTGCAGGTAACCGGAATGGTAACTCGAATGGATGATGTAGGCAGAGCATTGGAGATTGCCAATAGGAGAATAGCTTATACTGATATATCTGATTTAAAATGTGATATGTTCCAAGAGTGAATTCTGTGTGGAAGAGTAAGAGAAATACGATACATTTATTTAAAAATTCAAATAGCTTTTTTAAAATCATTATGGATAATCGCCTTCCTCCTATAAAACTCCTAATCTTTTTACCGTATGATATATCAAGAAAGTATCCTAATAGTTAAACACAGCCTTGTTTTCTGTGCCTTACTGTTAGAGTACTTTTCTTCCTTTTATTATAAATATTAGCGAACAGCGTATCCAAGAAGATTAAATGGCTTACGGCTTGAAGTAAGAAGCAGGGTGCTGAGTTGCTTCTCTTCTAGCTCTGTAAAACTGGGGGCGCTTGTACTGATTGCTCCAATAGGTTTGTTGGGAAAAAAATGTTTTAAAAAATATTAGTTGCAAAGGAAACCAATTAACACTATACTAATATTAGTTTCAAGTGAAACTATATTGCGGAGGTATGATCATGAATGAAAGCATAGGTAAATTGACTGCTGCAATTAATCGGAATTTGCAGATTATTTTAAATCATAAGCTAAAGGACATTTCGATTCGAAGCGGACAGCATGATTTTTTTTATGTCATCTCACTATATGAGGGAATAACACAGAAAGAGCTAAGTGAATGGCTCTATATCAGTAAATCAACAACTGCTAAAGCAGTTAAGAATCTGATGGATCACGGTTATGTGCGTAAAGAAAAGGATACAGAAGATAATCGTTATGACCGTTTGTATCTGACGGAAAAAGGGAAACAAATATCGGCTCAGATGCAGGAAACATTCAAAGAGGTTGTGGAAATTACAACAAGAAACCTTTCTCCATTAGAAATTAAACAAACGAAGGAACTGCTGAAAAGAATTCTAAGTAATGTTTTAGAGGAAAATAGGGCTGAAGATTCGCTTTAATTATTTAAGTCACTAAGAGAGGAATCATAAACATGGAAAACAAACCGAAAATATGGACGAAAGATTTTATTGGCATCACAATAATTAATCTGCTGATTTTTATGGGGTTTCAAATGCTCCTTCCCACGCTGCCGCTTTACGTTAAGTCTTTAGGCGGGGCCGATTCTGTCATTGGCTGGATTACAGGTCTTACCACAATATCTGCACTGATTATCCGGCCTGTTTCTGGTGCGGCCGTTGATAAATGGGGACGTAAGGTAATACTACTTGCTGGTATTGGGCTTATTATTGCGGTAACGCTGTCCTATTGGTTGTTCCCATATGTGGGCGTTATTCTTGTTATTCGTTTTCTCCATGGATTTGGCTGGGGTGCATCTAGTACCTCAAGCAATACCGTGGCAACAGATATCATCCCAAAAGAAAGATTTGGGGAATCTATGGGATTTTTCAGCCTTTCCTCGGGCCTTGCAATGGCATTGGCACCAGGTCTTGGACTGGCTTTATTTGCGGGGGGAGATGCATCAAATCTGATGTTTACATCTGCAGGCTTTGGAGTAATCGCCTTCTGTTTGGCTCTTTTCTTCCGTTACCGTACAGTAGAGAGGCAGCAAATAGTCACAAAGAAAGCTGCTATTTTTGAACCTGCTTCCATACTGCCAGCTATTGTTATGTTTTTCGTTTCAGCTGCGTATGGTTCCATAGTCAGTTTCCTATCTATCTATGCATTAGAAAAGGGAATCGCAAATATTGGCCTGTATTTTTTTGTCTATGCTGCCGCAATGCTGGTAACCAGACCGATTTTTGGGCGATTAGTTGATCGGTTGAAGTTTAGCGCTGCTATGTACCCAGGCTTGATTTTACTGATCATAGCTATGGTAATTCTGTCTCAGGCATCTACCATGTTGATTTTTTTATTTGTTGCTTTGTTATTTGGTGTAGGATTTGGTGCGGTTCAGTCGAGCTTGCAAACTTTGGCGGTTATTTATGCGCCAAAAGACAGACTTGGAGCAGCAAATGCAACATTTTTCACCGGATTTGATGGCGGAATAGGTTTTGGTTCAATCGTTGCTGGCGTTGTCTCATCTGCATTGGGATACAATTGGATGTATTTAACGTTTGCCATCTTCCCTGCTCTTGCAGGAATTTTATATTTTTTTACTTCTGGGAAGATTAAAAAAACAGCGTGATTATTCATATAAAGTTATGAGATATAAAGATATTAGATATCGAAAAATGAGTGTTGTCATGTTATAATCAGTACAGTTATTTTATAAAAATAAGGGATGTGGAGAGGCTGGTTCTGCTGAAACGTTGTGGTTTATAGGGGATATAAAATAAGATGATAGGATGGATAATGCAATGAGTCTGGCAGATAAATTATTTATTGACATGTGTAAGGACATTTTGGAAAACGGAACCAGTACGGAAGGTGAAAATGTACGTCCGAAATGGGAAGATGGCTCATTTGCTTACACGATAAAGGGATTTGGCATAATAAATCGTTACGATTTATCAAAGGAATTTCCTGCTTTAACATTACGCAGGACCGCTTTTAAAAGCTGTGTAGATGAGATGCTCTGGATTTGGCAGAAGAAATCAAATAATGTTAATGAACTTATCAGCCATATCTGGGATAGCTGGGCAGATGAAAAGGGCACAATCGGAAAAGCATATGGGTATCAGTTGGGAGTAAAACACAAGTATAAGGAAGGGGATATGGATCAGGTTGACCGGATTATTTACGATTTGAAAAACAATCCTTATAGCCGCAGAATAATGACAAATATCTATGTCCATCAGGACCTTCATGAAATGAATCTTTATCCCTGCGCCTACAGCATGACCTTTAACGTTACGAAAACGAAAGACAGCGGACGTCTGAAACTGAACGCTATATTAAACCAGAGGTCTCAGGACATTCTGGCGGCAAATAACTGGAATGTGTGTCAGTATGCAGTATTGATGCATATGCTGGCTCAGGTTTCTGATATGGAAGCCGGTGAACTGGTTCATGTCATTACGGATGCCCATATTTATGACCGTCATATTCCGATTATCCGGGAGCTGATTGAAAGGCCCGTATATAATGCACCCTCTTTCTGGATCAACCCGGATATTAAAAATTTTTATGATTTTACCATTGAGGATGTAAGGTTGGAGAATTATGTAACAGGACCAAAGATAGAACATATACCGGTTGCGGTATAAGCTCACGTATTCCGTAATTATTAGTATCCAGATTGGAGTCAAAGAATGAAAATTATAGTTGCAGTGGATAAAAATTGGGGCATAGGCTATCAGAATAAACTTCTGATCAGCATTCCTGAGGATATGCGATTCTTCCGAAATAAAACGATGAATAAGATCGTAATTATGGGAAAAAACACTTTGGATACTTTTCCGAGTGGAAACGCGTTAAAGAACAGAGTTAATATCGTAATTACACGGAATGAAAACTTCGTGAGGACGGATGCCATTGTGGTTCACAGTATAGAGGAAGCGATGGAGGAAGCTAATAAATATAAAGCCGAAGACATATATGTTATCGGTGGTGCCAGCATTTACAAACAGTTGCTTCCTTTTTGTGACACAGCCTTTGTAACAAAGATTGAATACGCATATCAAGCGGATACCTTTTTCCCAGATTTGGATGAAGATGAAGATTGGAACATTACGGAAGAATCCGAGAAGTTTGTTTATTGTGACACGGAATACGCATTTTACAAATATGAGAGAAAAAAGTAAAATATTGATGGGATGAATTAATAGAATTATTAAGAGCATTTCCCGTTTGAACATTACATTACAAGAGTTCGAATGATAGTGTAGTATCTGTATTTCACCAATAAAAATATAAATAGGAAGAACACGTAAGGGTATTACTACATAGCCAGTATTTGGTTATGGGTAATATCCTTTTCGTTTCAATTGTAATAGAACTTAAACAATAAGCCACAGGCATGAAAACTTGCATCACTATTATAAACACAAGTTGGAGAGATCATTGACTGATTTTATAAAGAAGGGAATGGATATAAAATAAATAATTATTTTGCAACATTATCCTATTCTCATTTGTATACAAGGCAGAACCATGAAAATGGTTACTAAATAGGCACAAACAAGCTATAGAATTAGAAAGGAAGAATATTATTAAAAAACTTATATTTAAAGACTTTAAAATAAACATTGTACTATAAAGAAAGTTATAATTTTAAATTTAGATAAGGAATAAAGGTACTGTCAATTTAATCATTAGACTAAGGATGAGCAATATGTTTCCAGCTTTTCTGCGGAGAGAACATAAAATTGCTTCCTGCGAAATTCGAAATAATTATTTACTTTACAATCAGCAATCCCACGATTTAAACTTCTAATTGGAATAAATGTCTCTGAATAAACTGCTTGTTTTGTAAGCTTTGCCAAATCGCCTAGTTTATGATGTGTATAAATGCAGTAGAGGAGTCGATCATTGACGCTTAATAATGATAGTGTAGTGAGTTTTTGAGAACTTTTAAGAAGCTTTTCTGTCAGTTGCCCAATAAGAAATTTTGTAAATTCAAAATCAGCCTTCATCCATTCAAAAACCCGATCTTTCCGTACGATAATTGTTTCACAATTAGATTGAGCTATCACATCGAATGTTTTTATATTTTCATTAAAGAGCTCCATTTCTCCAAAACAACTATATGCATCATAAGTGTATAATACAAAACCTGCACCTGAGATATTTTGTATCACTACATTGGCAGATCCTTTTATCACAATATATAGATAATTGTTTTCTTCACCTGGATATAATATATAACTTCCTTTTACGTGTTTTCTATGAATAAATGAATTTTTTACAGACGCAGGGGCGTTGTCCATAAAGTGTGATAGACTCATAATTACCTCCAATTAATATTTGGTTTTGGTCATTTGACCTATTTATATTTTATCTTCTACATTAGAATTAAGTCAACAAGAAATGTTTTTTATTAAATAATGTTGGAGGTTCTTATGAGAAAGATAATAATTGATACAGATTGTGGTAGTGATGATGCGGTTGCACTAATAATGGCCTTGAAATCAAAGGATGTACATGTTGAGGCGATTACAACAGTTTGTGGTAATGTACCTCTTGATCTGGCGACAGATAATGCATTAATGACAATCGAGATTTCTAATGCACAAAGGCCACCACTATTTGTTGGTGCTACGAAACCTTTAATGAGGGATCTTGTACCGCGGTAAATGTCCATGGAGAAGATGGTATGGGCGATTTAGAGTTAATTCACCCTCTGTTGACAGCAGAGAAAGAGCATGCAGTAGATGCAATATTAAGACTTGTTGAATGCTATCCAAATGAAATTGAAATAGTCACCATTGGTCCTGCTACCAATATTGCATTAGCTATTATGAAGGATCCATTGACCATGAAAAAAGTAAAGCATATATACTCAATGGGCACAGCCGGTTTTGGAAGAGGGAACACAACACCCGTTGCTGAATTTAATGTTTACGTTGACGCAGAGGCTTATGACATAATGCTTAGAGCTGATATTCCAATGACCATCATAGGATTTGATGTATGTCTTGGGGACGCAGCGCTTAATAAAAGTGATATGGAAAAGCTAATAGAAAGTTGTAAAGAAGAAGCTGTTTTTGCAGTTCAATGCAATCGATCATTATTGGCATATAATCTGAAACGTAGTGGAGAGCATATTGTTGATTTGCCAGATGCAGTTGCAATGGGCGTAGTTCTTTGGCCTGAGATTGTTTTAGATTCAGTAGAGTGTTTCTGTAAGACATGTATTATTGATCCATATACTTATGGGCAGGTTATTATAGATGATGGGAGTGTACTGGCAGTTTCAGATGGTTTTATAGATCAAGAGCCTAATGCTGTAATATGCAGGGCAATCGATAATGAAACTTTTAAATCAAAGATGTTTAACCTTTTGCTCCAATAAAAAGCCCTCTAATGGTATTACTACCATTAGAAGACTCTTAAAACCTAGTCTATAATGAAGTCCTTTTAAGTTACTGGAAACGAACTCTGTTATAATACTTCATAACATACAGAAGCACCTGATTCTATCACACCAGCAATATACTTCGATACTTCAACATGAACAGGGTCTATTAGATAAGCATCCATATCTTCCATTGAATCAAAATGAGTGATTAATAGAATATCATACGAAGATGCCCCGTGTCGTATATCTAACTGAACCTGTATTCCCTGTAGGACTTCGATTTTACCTTCCATGCTTAAAAGCATAGACTTTGTTTTTTCAATCGTTTCATTATTTCGTTCTTTTAATTTGATAAGCAAAGTGTTTGTTATCATTTTTACCCTCCATTTTTAATTATAATTTGTTGGCGACTGCTGAAGCTTTAACACAGTATGAGCGACTTCCCGCCCATTCACTAAAAGCACAATGCGATGTTCGCCAGGATAGTGCTTACGTGTCGTCAAATCCGACCAATTATGTGACCTCGTCCCGGTTAGATGTGTGCCGCCGGATACTGTTTTATCCGACAAAAGAAAGGCTTTCTGCGACACCTGTCCCCTGGCTTTTATAAAGTCAATCCCGTATTCCATGCGGATATGAGCGTCTTCCCCTTGACGTATCGTAACCTCATATTGAAGTTCGCAGCTTTCGCCTATGGTTAAAACAGCAGGTTGTACTATGATAGAAGCATAGGTAGTAATCTGTGCTTCATTAGCATAGCCGAATAATTTCATGGCTTCCGGATGTTTGTTCCTTATTAAAGATCGGCAACCATGCCTTATAATCCAATCGGTATAAGGCGTTTTACCTCTCCACCTACGAGCGGTCTCAAGCACAAGATCAGGATTGTCTTTTGATATATCATTGAGATTATTGGCCACACTTTTGCGTACATACAGCGAGGGATCTTCTTTAAGTAATTCTAAAATATTTAAAACGGCTGTAGGATCTTTTTTAAATATGGGAAGCGCCTCTCCCCATGGTAGCCTCGGACGGCAACCTTCGCTGGCGAAACGACGAACGTGTTCATTGGGGTGAGTTGCCCATGCAGTCATAGAATTCATCACCCGTTTGGGATCTCGCAGCAAAAACTGTCTTATGGCAAATTCGGAAGAGGATTTCTCTGTGAAATTTTCAAGCGCACTCATAGATAGTTCCCAATGTTTTTCTTCCTGTCCATATACCGCTACAAAATCAGGGAAGAAAAGATAGGGAAACCCAACACAATCATCGGCAATGGAAAATAATATTTCCAGGGCGTCTTCATATTTGCTTGGCAAAAAAACTCCCAGTTTTACTGAAATCATTCGAAAACGGGCCTTAAGAGTCAGCTTGTCCCATGCTTCATTCATGATTGAAGCAATAAAGTCTGCGGTTTGAAAAGCTGGGTACACCGATTGAACTTTTTTGCTAAACTCTATTAAAAACTCTTTTGAATATATGTCTTTTAATAATTCTGCCAACTTTATCACCTCCTTGAATACGTCAATTTCAAATGCCTTGGTTATCATGTTGTTTAAAAATACTTTTTTATTCTCCTGCTAAGCCTATTTTTAGAGTGGCGATCTTATGATCTTTCATGGTGAAATGGTAATCAAGAGCTACCGGACTCCCTACAAAATTTCCGGAAATTGTGGCAGTAACAACGGTTTCCTCATGTTTTACTACAACATATGTAACCTCATGTTTCACCAATAAATCATTGTTTGCCTTTATAATATGCGCCTCTATTGCAGTGGGGCCGTGGTAAGCCGATCCCTCATCATAGAGTATCGCATCCTCAGTAAAGCACTTGGAAAGCAGGTTGCTATCATAGGTGTTTGATGCCTGAAAGTAAGTTTCAATCGCTTTTGGTAATTGTAAATTCATTGTTGTTATCCTCCTTCTATATTAGAAAATGTATTTAGATTGTTCGAACAATACCCCCGTCAATGGTGTGTTCTGCTCCGATAATGTAGGAAGAGCGTTCCGATACTAAAAAAGCAACAAGTTCAGCCACTTCCTCTGGACGTGCAGTACGCCCGATTGGGATACCCCCAAGTGATTCCATCAGATTTTGCCGTGCACCATCAATATCTGTGCCTAGATTTTCAGCCATTCGCTTCATGAGTGCTTCTGCGGATTTTGTTTCCGTGAATCCAGGAGCGACCGTGTTTACTCGGATCCCTTTAGGCGCAAGCTCTGTTGCAAGCGCTTTGCTGTAGTTGGTGAGAGCCGCTTTTGCTGCCGAATATGCCATTGTATTTTCACCTGGAAATCGCCTTTGAATGGATGAGATATGGACGATAACACCGTGTCCCTGTTTGAGCATTGTGGGCAGCAATCCTCGGTCAAGTCGAACTGCTGCAAACAAATTTGTTTCAAAGGTTAGCTGCCAATCCATATCGCTTTGCGCCAGTACACCTCCGGTTGGAGCTGAAGAACCGCCAACATTATTAACCAGTATATCAACACCTCCAAAACGTTCAAGGATCTCGGTCACAATTTTAGTTGTTCCATCTGGTGTGCTTATATCTGCCTGAATAAACAAGTCTGACGATTTCATTTCATCTGGAGTTTTTCTTGCAGTAGTGATGACGGTTGCGCCTGCAAGCGTGAGACGCTTTACAATTGCTTCCCCAATCCCTCCTTTTGTTCCACCTGTAACAAGAACGCGCTTTCCACTAAATTCATTTTCGAAAAGTAATTTATCCATTGAAGCCATTATAGTTTCCTCCTTTTATGTTTTACGGTTATTCATAACCATGTTTTAATTATACAGACTATAACTTGACGACATGGAGTCAAGTTATAATTTTTATTTTTTATATTTTAGAATGATTTCTTCTAATTTGCCTAGGATCATTTCACGAATATGTTCTGGAGCCAATACTTCAATATTGGTTCCGAAGGAGAGTATATAGTGAAGCAGCCATTCCCCTTCTGGTAAGGAGGTATCAACGATAAAAGTACCGTCTTGATTTTTGGTTATTTCATGTTCTGTGAACTCTTCAAACACACGATAAGCCCCCTGGGGGAAGATCTGTAATTGTATATGGATCCAATTTTGAGAATTTTGATCTTTTTCATCGATGGATACTTCATCTGGGTTCCTGTATTTAAAGGATTCCTGCGTTATTTCAACATAAAACATACGTGAGATTTTAAACGTTCTATATTCCTCTTTCGTTAGACAGAACCCTTTTAAATACCACGCATTAACCTTAAAGATGAGTTTTAATGGTTCGACCTTTCTGGTGTTTTTCTCACCAGATGAGTTAAAATAAGTAAATTCAACAATCTGATGATTGAGAATCGCATCTTTTAAGAGCGTAAATTCACATTTTTTATTCTCATCGCTTCCCCATGGTGATAAATCTACTTCAATCCAATTGGTCTTGCTTTTGTTAAACAAGCTGCTTAATTTTGAAAGGACTCTGTCAGTTTCAGGATTTTGAGTTACAGTTAAGCTCTGCAATGCAAATAAAATCTCATTTTGTTCTTCTTCTGAAAGCACAGATTTATTCAGGATATAGTCTTCTAGTAATGATATGCCGCCACCTTTTCCTTGACTTGCATAAATGGGGATACCTGCCGAAGATAACATATCGATATCACGATAGATTGTCCTTACAGATACTTCAAACTTCTCCGCTAGTTCTTTGGCAGTCGTGGTCTTTTTATTTAATAGAATATATACAATTTCGAAAAGTCGATTCATCTGCATCATTATCACCTCAAATATATTATATAACATATAACTTGACAACAGTATGGCATGTTATACCGGTAAAAGCAATTAATTAATTATAAGTAACCCCAATGTTATAAAATGTAGAATAATTAAATTTTGGCACCCAATATGTATAATTTTGGCACTTGGGTTGAAATTTATTTGAATGGGGTATATGCTGAAAATACAAGGAGGTGATTCCATTTATATAATGTTTTTCTATTAAATAGTTTAATAGATATGGTCCGGTCAATAATGAAGGATTACTTATTCTTAGCAGTATGGATACCTAATTTAAGAAAAAATATTTGAAAATACGGGGGAGTAAAGAAAATAATATGATAAATAATTGGAGAGCAATTACTAAAAAGCTATTGTTTTTATCTCTGATGCTCATTATGGCATCAGGTAATTTCGCATTGACTGCTTTTGCATCAAGTATTTCGCTGAAAGAGAGCGGAGGAGGATTTGAAAGTGCTTATATTGAATGGAGTCCGATTAGTAATGCAGTTTCCTACAACACATATATAAAATCTACAAGTGCAAGTGATTCAACTTATATACAACTAGATAATGAATTAATTAGAAAGTATTCATCTTATTGGAGAGCAGATGAGGTAGGCCTTGCAGCCGGACAATATGTAATGAAAGCAGAAGCAATCCTATCGGATGGTTCTAAAGAAAGTACTGTTTCCGGTACGATTACCGTAAGTGCAAATGACAGAACCGGTTTTGCTTTTTCTGGAGATTCTAAGTATGGTTCTGGATCTGGGGCTTATCAGGATAATGGAACTTTAAAAGATGGAGCTCAAGTTATTTACATTACATCTGAAACATCAAAAACCGTGACTCTTGATGTTATCGTAAACAGCTCAGGAAAGATACAAAAAGCTACCGGAATCGGTGAAATATTAACGTTACGCCAAAAAGGATATGATAAAACTCCTCTTGCGATTCGTTTTATTGGAAAAATCACAGACAATGACTTAAAAGGAATGCTTAACAGCAGCGGATATTTACAGGTAAAAGGAAAATCATCCTACGCAGAAATGAATATGACCTTGGAAGGGATTGGTGAGGATGCTACTGCTTATGGTTGGGGTTTCTTAATTAGAAACTGCGGAAACTTAGAAATCAGAAACCTAGGCATAATGCTGTTCCCTGATGATGGTATTTCACTTGACACAGATAACTGCAATTTATGGGTGCATAACAATGATATCTTTTACGGTACAGCAGGATCCGATGCCGACCAGGCAAAAGGAGATGGTTCCGCTGATGTAAAGGGAGCATCTACCTATGTAACTGTAGCTTATAATCATTTCTGGGATTCCGGAAAATGTTCTCTTTGTGGCATGAAAGATAGTGCAGAATTTTTTGTAACCTACCATCATAACTGGTTTGATCATTCCGATTCCCGACAACCGAGAATCAGAGTTGCCTCTGTACATATTTACAACAATTATTTTGACGGAAATTCAAAATATGGTGTTGGTATAACAAATGGAGGTTCTGCATTTGTAGAAGCAAACTATTTCAGAAATAGTAAATATCCTATGATGAGTTCATTACAAGGTACCGATACTTTAGGCGCTGGTACGTTTTCCGGTGAAAACGGCGGTATTATTAAGGCTTTTAACAATAGGATTGAAGGTGCCTCAAGCCTGATCTATGCAAACTCAAATGCTGGAACGACGAACTTAAATGCAACCTCATTTGATGCCTATTTAGCTTCCACGAGAAATGAAACCGTTCCAAGTTCTTATAAAACCTTAGTTGGAAATACTACATATAATAACTTTGATACTGGAAAAGATACCGGAGTCAGCGAATCTGGCATTAATAATGTAAACGATGTAAAACAAATTGTAACGACAAGTGCAGGACGTATGAATCAGGGTGACTTTACTTGGAAATTTAATGACGCTATTGATGATACCTCTTATACTTTAAATGCAGCACTGATGATTAAAATAAAAAGTTATACCTCAGAGCTTGTATCCGTTGGAGGAAAGTGAAGCAAGTAGATTAATAGTTCTTGTAGGTATTATAAAATAGGAGATCGTAACCGAAAGATATATCTACAAGTGAACGATTGCATCTTGAAAAGCTTTTATTAGCCCATTCAAGATGCATTTTTTATATATCAGATTCGTGTGATACAAGTTGCTTGGTGTATGGTTCTAGTAAAAACATAAGTTGCTCAGTAACTTCCTGCACACTGCAGGGCATAGAATTATTAATCCACCATTCCAATACTCCAATAAATCCAGAAGCTAAAAAATGAGTGGTTACATCATTTGAAGATACAATGTTTTTTGATTTTATAACGTCACCCTCAGTTACTGTTTGCACAATAATGGAATATAAGCGGCTGCGGAAAAATCCAAAGCCCTCATTATTAAGAAGCAATTTGTATATTGTAAAATTTTTCTCCAGATATTCAAATACGCTTTGAAATGCCCTTTCGCTTAGATTCTTGTCAGCACTATTGGCACAGTAATTTAGTAACAGTTCAATATATGTCTCTATGCACTTATCAAGCAAGTCAAATTTATCCACGTAATGTAGATAAAAAGTTCCTCTGTTTATGTTTGCGCGTTCGGCAATGTCAATGACGGTTATTTTCTCAAATCCTTTTTCAGCCAAAAGGTCGATGAAGGTATTCATAATCACCTGCCTTGTTTTTTCTATTCTTCTATCCATAAAGTTCACCTCCATATATTCAACAATTTAGCAAAATGTGTTGAGTTCTCAACAGTTTAAACAAATCTAATGATTGAATTATTCACCACAAATCAGTATTCTAAGAATATCAAATACTTGTTGAAAAATCAACACGTGATTATTCGGGAGGATAATTTATGAAAATACTATTTTTTGGTCGTGGTGTTATTGGTACACAATACGCTTGGGCGTTTGAAAAAGCAGGCCATACCGTTGAATTCTATGTTCGTGAAGGTAGAAAGGAGCAATATGGCTCACATGTAAATTTAAGAATTTGGGATGCAAGGCGAAGCAAAAAAGATCGGATGGTCAAAGAAAAATGGCCTATTGTAACACATGAAGAAATCAAAGAAAATCACGACTATGATCTCATTCTCATGAGTGTCAATTCCGCACAAGTATCAAGTGCAGTAAAATACCTTGCGCCCCGTCTTGGAAATGCAACTGTTCTATTTTTCAATAACTTTTGGCAAGACCCTCGAATAGCTGCTCAGCCGATTCCGCTCAGTCAAATTGTTTATGGATTCCCCGGTGCAGGCGGTGGATACGAAGGAGACACTCTTTACGGTGGTCTTTACAAGATGGTTCAGTTTGGAACCTTTGAATCTGAGCCGACCAAAAGAGATTTAGAGGTCCGTAAACTTTTTGTTGATGCAGGATTCAAGATAATGGTTCAAAAGGATCTTCAAAGTTGGTTCTGGAATCACTACGCATTAAACGCTGCAATGGAAGTAGAAGTATTAAAAAGTGGCAGTTTTGAAAACGTAGTTTCTTCACCCGAAGCACTCGTTGGAATCGGACGTAATATGAAAGAAATTATCCTGCTTTTGAAAGCTAAAAACTCAAAAATTGATGTTATAACAAAGTTGATAAGCAACCTGCCACCTAAAGCTGTTGGGTTTCTTATGCGTAACGTTATTTTTTCCCCAAGAAGCATGACCTATTCCCTTATGGTGCATAACCATGCTAAAGTTGGTTATGCCGTACAGGAAGTTTTATCAGATGCCAGAAAGCACGGTATAAAGGTACCACGGCTTTACGAGGTAGAAAGCCTTATTACGCAATAGTGAACAGGCTCAAGAAAAACAGACGATATACGAATCATAACCATCCGTTGAACGGTTAGAGCACCATTATAAGTATAAAATGCATCTTGAAAAAGCTTTTAATAGCCCGTTCAAGATGCATTTTTTTATATGCCAGTTTAAATGAGAGAGTGAGACATTTTGTTCTGATTTTGAGTTGATGATCGGATAATAAGGTTAGGTAGGGTTACAAATGATTGAACTTGAAGAGCCGGATTATTAATTTTCTGCAATAATATGGAAGCTGCCTGTCTTCCGATTTCATGGACATCAATATCAATAACAGTCAGAGGAGGATCAATGAGCTGTGAAAGAGGATAATCGTCAAAAGTAATAAGTCCCATGTCCTTTGGTATCGATAATTGGTGTTTTTCTGCTGCATGAACGGCTCCCATTGCAATTTGATTGTTTTCACAGATAACGGCATCGGGAAGAGTGGGCTGACATAGCAGCTCCTCCATCATTAAAAATCCGCTTTCTTTTGTATATGTGCCGTATTTTATAAAATCATCTTGTATCGTGAGACGATTTATATTCATATATGAAACAAAACCTTGAAGGCGGTGTCTTGAAATCTCATCACTTTTAGGGCCGCCTATAAATGCGATTTGAGTATAGCCGCATTCCTCTAGATATTCCATTGCCATTTGTCCAGATACCCGGTTGTTGGTATCAATCCAGCAAGTGGAACTGGCAAATGGAGGCCTTCCGATAATAATGTGGGGAAAATTATTTTTTACTAGAAAATCAACCAATGGTCTTGAGGTGGCAGAGCCATGTACCAAAATGCCATCAGCAGTATTACAACCTACAATTTTCTTCACTGATTCATAAGCATCTTGTGTATCAGAAACACCCATGAAAGGCAAATTATAGTCTTTATTTCGAATTACATTTTGTGCCCCGCATAGTATTTCAAACATGTGCGGATTATGAAATGCAGTATGTAATTCTGTAACAGCAAGAAAGACAATATTACCAGAACGCTTATATTTGAAATTACTGGCTTGTGCATTTGGATGATAATTGAGACGTTTCATTACTTCTTTTACATGTTGAGTGGTACTTTCTGAAATATATGGTTTGTTATTTAGTATTTTAGAAACCGTAGCAATGGAAACATCGGCTTCTCTGGCAACATCCTTTATCGTCACAGCCATAGGAATCCCCCTTCTTTTGACTCATATTAAAATAGTATAACGTTTACCTAAAAAAAACAAGCAATATGTATAATAAGACTATGTTGTTTGGTTTGATATTGTTATAATTTACTTATGAACACCGGTGTTTTATGAAAATAGTAAACAACATATTATTTGTGAATAAGGAAGGGGATAAGAGAGTGGGAAGAAAATTAAAACGTATTGTTAGCTTAGCACTTTGTTTGTTTATGATAGTGCTGTTATTACCTCCAATGAAGGTGAATGCATCCGAAAGTCTTCGGGGAGAGTCAATTTATCAAATTATGGTTGACCGTTTTTATGATGGAGATAAGACGAATAATGCAACAGGAGAAGCTTTTCGATATGCTGAGAACTCACAAGAAGATTTTCGCTATATGCATGGCGGTGACTGGCAAGGAATCATAGATAAGATTTCTTACATTAAGAATATGGGATATACGGCTATCTGGATTTCACCGGTTTCAGATCCACAGCTTTGGGGAATACCTGATTCCAATGGCAAGCAGTGGCCAACTGCCTATCACGGATATAATGTATTTGATCCAAATCGTGCCAACCGCTATTTTGGTTCGAAAGATCCACAAGATAGCAAGGATAAGCTAAAGGAATTAGTAGATGTTTGTCACGATAATGGAATAAAGGTCATATTTGATGTTGTTCCGAATCATGTGGGAGATTATCTTCAAGGGACGGGAAGTAAAGCTCATTATACGACTGGAACAGGTTTAAAAGAGGGCACACAATTGCAGCCGGCGTCTCCTTTTAATAATGTTTCATGGTATCACAATAAAGGAGATATTAATTTTGACTTGGAGCATCCGCATACGGCTTCAAGCACACAGATGCTTGAAGATCATGATTTGGGTGGTTTGGATGATATTGATTTTGATAATAAGGATGCCAAAAATGCAATATTTGATTCGATTAAAAACTGGTTTACCTATACAGGGGCAGATGCTGCCAGAGTTGACGCGGCAAAATGTATGAAGCCATCAGATATTCATGAATTACAGGAACATTTAGGGGTTGCAACATTTGGTGAAAATTTTGATATGCATGTGGATTTTATAAAGGATTGGGTCGGAGATAACGCAGAAACAGGAATGCTTGATTTTCCACTGTTTCAAGCAATTGTAAATGATTTTGCTTATGGACAGAATTTTAACAATACATCAGAAATATCAATTCAATCCATTTTAGCGCAAGATCACCTTTATGGCACTCATCTTAATGATATGGTTACTTTTATTGACAATCACGATAGAAATCGTTTTCTAACAGAAACAGGTGGAGATGTTGATAAACTACATAATGCATTGACTTTTATTTTTGCGGCAAGGGGCACTCCGGTAGTATTCCAGGGGACGGAGCAAAATAGAGGAAATGCGAATGGTCAGGGAATCAACGGGATTGCAGATACCTGGAATCGCTGGTCGATGGTAACTAAAGATGGAAACGGAAATGTATTAAAAGACTATTTTAATACATCGACTGATACATATCAACTTATTCGGACCTTGAATGAACTTCGGGGAAAATATGAAGCTCTAAGTTCTGGAACACAGCGTGAAATGTGGACTTCAATGCATACCTATGCTTTTTCAAGGAGAATGGACAGCGGAAAGCATGTGGGACAGGAACTAATTTGTGCGTTTCATAATTCCAAAGGAACAGATGCCGAAACAATGTCGATACGTGCCGAAAGTACGATAAAGGCAGGAACTACTTTAGTAAATGTCATGAATCCAAATGATAGAATAACAGTATCGCCAGATAAGAAAATCACTATAACACTTACCGGAGACACTTCTAAAATATATGCTGTAGATGAAGATGCCGGTGAGACAATTCCGGTGACCATTCATATACGCAATGCATCTACTGACTGGGGACAGAAGATTTATATTCTTGGAAACTGTGCGGAACTTGGGAACTGGAATCCAATTAAAGCGGCAGGGCCGGCAGTCTGCCCCAACTATCCTGAGTGGAATTTGACAATATATCTTACAGCAGGTCAGAAAGTTGAATTTAAGGCGATTAAGAAGAATGAGGCAGGCAATGTCATATGGCAAAGTGGCGAAAACCACAGCTATACGGTACCATCATCGGATTCGGGGAAAGTAAGTATTGATTGGTAAAATAGTTTCATTATTTTGAATGGAGGGTATGGGATATGAAAAAGAAGATGGCACTGATTTTGTGTATTGCAATGGCTGCCATGTGTTTATCAGGATGTAGTAAGAATACGGAAAGTTTTGCAACAAAGCAGGAAAGTAAGGAATCATTAACTACAATCCGTATTTGGCATGATGGAGATAAGGCAATTATGCAGATGATGGAACATCGGCTTAATGAGGCTTTAAGTGATAATGGTATCACCGTTAAATTTGAGCAAAAAAGTGGCTTGACTGATCAGATCAAACTATATGAAAGTGATGAGGTAAACGGTCCGGATATGTATATGTATGCCCATGACTCTCTTGGAATGTTTGTTGAAATGGGGGCTTTGGCACCATTAGCAGACGTCATTGACAAAAAAGTTTATGCGGATATGCTTCCGATGACACTTAAAGCAGGGAATTATAAGGATTCGCAGTATCTTATGCCTGTTTATTTTGAAACACTGCTTTTTATTTATAATAAGGATTTGTGGGAGGGAGAAGTGCCTTCTACCACAGATGAGCTTTATTCCTATATGAAGAACCATACAGATATAACGAAAGGAACGTATGCTTTAGTGAATCAGCATTCAACTGCTTATAATGTAGCTCCCTTCATTAACGGATTTGGAGGATTTATTATGAATGAGCAGGCTAAGCCAGGGTTAAGTGACGAAAAAACCAAGGAAGCAGTTGAATATCATAAAAAGTTTGCAGACTTAGAAGCAGATGGGGACTACAATACGGTAAATGCCCTTTTTAATGAAGGAAAAGCAGCAGCAATTATTGGAGGTCCATGGCTGATAGCAGGAGTTAAAGAAGCTAAAATCAATTATGGAATAAAATCCTTATCTGATTTTACACTTCCAAACGGTAATGCACTGGCACCATATTCAGGCGTGCAGGGAATTGGTGTTATGAAGCATGCAGCAGAAGCCAAAAAAGATGCAGTAGCAAAGGTATTAGAAGAAATTGCAAATCCGGAGATTGGAATTGATCTGGCAGAAAATTCGGGATGTGCACCAGCGAATCAAAAATCTTATGAATCTAAAACTGTGGCAAATGATGAGATGATAGCTGCAATGAGGCGGACTGCGGATACAGCACAGCCAATGCCAAATATTCCACAAATGAGTGTAATGTGGGGGCCAACAGAATCACTGCTTGCAGCAGTAAATAAATCAGGCAAAGATTTCAGCACTGCTGCTGATGAATATCAGAAGGTAGCGGAAAATGCAATAGCCGATATGAAATAAAGTTATATAGAGGTATGACGAAGAAAAAATAAAAGAAGATAAGTTTTATCTTTTCTTTGTATGATCGACTAACGTCTCAACATAGTTAGTCGATCATACAAAAGTCACTTGTGTGTCAATTATGCGGGGAAGTTGTTGTGCTGCAGCTCACTGGAACATGAGAGCTTTGTTTTCGCTTTATAATAGGATTGTTTGTTACAGATAAGAGATATAGGAGTAGGCAATTTATGAAAAAGAAAAATAAATTTCTTCCATGGGGATATAGTTTTTCCTCTATTTTATTAATCGGTTTGATTGTGGTCTTTCCGATTATTTATACCATATATATTTCGTTTACTAATATGAATCTGTATCATTGGACGGACTATGAATTTATAGCATTCAGTAATTATAGACGTGCATTAACTAAATTAGATTCGGGTTTTATGTCTGCATTATTTACTACAATCATATGGACTGTATTAAATATGGTTATTCAAATCTTTGTTGCGTATTTGGTTGCATTGGGATTGAATGTAAAGGGACTTAAACTAGCAAGGCTATACAAGACATTGCTGATGTTCCCTTGGGCGATGCCGGCATACGTATCGATTTTATTATGGAGAGTAGGTATGTATAATCCGCAGTATGGCCTATTAAATAAAATACTTTCAGCTTTAGGTTTTTCTAAAGTGGATTTTTTGTCAGAAAATATTCCGGCTTTTCTTTCCTGTATGGTATTGAATTTGTGGATGGCGCTGCCATTTCTTATTATGATGATGGATGGGGCATTTCAGAGTGTGGATAATAGCTATTATGAAAGTGCAAAATTAGATGGAGCCGGATGGTGGGCACAAAACTTATATATAACAATTCCCTCGATTAAGCCTATTTTAGCACCTTCGATTATTATGACAACGTTTACCACCTTTAAACAGTTTGATATTATCTATTTATTAACGATGCAAAAAGGTTCTCTTACAGGAGCAACCCTGCAAACAGTTATTACGTATGCTCACCAAAATGCGTTTGTATCGAATAATTATGGGCTTTCATCCGCTGTTTCCATTGTGATATTTGGATTCATAATTCTATTTTCTTTATTTATCAATCGTGGAATTCGGGAGGAAAAGGCATGAAGAAAAAAGCAGCAAAACGCGTAGCTGGTTTAAGTATTTTAAATTTATTTTTTATATTGATGTGTTTTATTACCTTAATTCCTATTTTATATGCATTTCTGCTTTCCATAAGCAATGAAAGCTCTGCATTTGGAAGTGGGTTCCTCTTACCCCGAAATCCTACCCTAAAAAATTATGAAGCGATCCTCTTAGAGGAGCCTTTTCTAGTTTGGCTTAAGAATTCTGTGGTTCTTAGTCTGGGAACAATGATACTTGCAATGGGAACTTCAGTGACAGCGTCATATGCATTTTCTCGTTTTCGTTTTCGGGGAAGGAATGAAATGTTAAAGCTTTTGTTAATATTAAATGCCTTTCCACAAATTTTATCGATGTTTGCCATTTTTAGACTATTTAAAAATATGAATCTTTTAAATAATTACATAGGATTAATCCTTATTTATGCAGGAAGCATGTGCATATTTAGCATTTGGAATATGAAAGGATATTTTGATACCATTCCAATCGAAATTGAGGAAGCCGCAAGAATAGATGGAGGAAGTCCGGGACAGATCATTTGGAAAATCATATTACCACTTGCCAGACCTTCCATTATCGTGACTGCGGTTATGGTATTAATATTTGTATGGAATGAGTATCTTTTTGCAACTACATTTTTAATGAGGGAGGAAAACTATACTCTTGCAGGTGGACTTTATCAGCTTCAAGCCAATGATTATAGCAGAAGTTGGTCTTTGTTTTCAGCAGCTGCAATATTAGTTTCGATTCCTATTTTGCTTGTATTTTTTTCTATACAAAAATATATGATATCAGGACTGACAGCAGGAGGAGTGAAAGGATAATGAAAAACAATATGAAGATAAATCGAGAGGCAGTCTTGCATATACCTTTATCAAATTATGCATTTGCCAATTCTGAATGTAATTTAACAATAAGAATACGCGCGCAAAAGGACAATGTGTCAGCGTGTACCTTATACTATGGTGATAGGGCTTGTAATACCACCCCCGTTATTTTTGACGAAATTTCCATGGAAATAAAAGCAAGGGATGAATATTTTGACTATTATGAGGCAACATTTGAAACGCCATTTCAACGTGTCTGCTATTATTTTAAACTACTAAATGAAGGAGAGTGGACATACTATTACTCAGAACGTTTTACAAAGGAGCTAGCCGTTATTTATTTAGAAGGTAACATTTTGGAAGGAAGAAGCGAGTATTATCAATATCCTTACATATTGAAAGATGAAATACCAGATGTTCCAACGTGGTTTAAAAAGGCAGTTGTGTATAATATATTTCCTGATAGTTTTACCTGCGGGGAATATAACCCACCCTCACAACCTAAGGAAATGGTTTTAGAAAATGGAAAGGTATGTAAATCAAGATTAGGAGGAACGCTGAAAGGAATCTTTGAAAATCTGGATTATATTCAAACACTTGGTTTTAACTGTATTTACCTTAATCCGATATTTGCGGCAGGTGAATACCACAAGTATGATTCAATTGATTATTATCATATTGATCCTTGTTTTGGAACAAATGAGGAATTTAAAAGCTTAGTTGAAGAACTTCACAAAAGAGAGATGAAGATCATTATAGATGGAGTTTTTAATCATTGCAGTTGGGAGTTTTTTGCCTTTGAAGATGTAATGGAAAAGGGAGAAGAATCAAAGTATCTAAACTGGTTTTATGAATTAAATCTTCCGCTTCGCCGCCCGCTGTCAGAAAAGGAAAAACCGGATTATGCCTGCTTTGCTTATGAACGCAAGATGCCAAAACTAAATACCTCAAATGAAGAGGTACAAAAATATTTTGCCAATGTAGGTGCATATTGGATTCGTGAGTACAAATTAGATGGATGGCGATTAGATGTAGCAAATGAAATTGACAGGAATTTCTGGAGGAAGTTCAGAGAGGCAGTGAAAAGAGAAAATAAAGAAGCAATACTCATTGGAGAGGTGTGGGAGAATGCAGAAAGCTGGCTTCGCGGAGATGCCTTTGATTCTACCATGAATTATGAATTTAGAAGAATTTGCCGGGATTATATAGTCGGTGATAATAAAAATGCTTTAACTGCTGCGAAACAGCTAGAACAAATGAGGCTGCGATATCCCACCAATCTTGTAAACGGACAGTTAAATCTTTTGGATAGCCATGATGTACCCAGATTTTTATCGATTTGCAAGGGGGATCAAAGAAAATGGAAGCTGGCTTGTATATTGCTTATGCTGCTACCGGGAGTCCCTAGTTTGTTTTACGGAGATGAACAGGCAATATGCGGAATTAAGGAAAATGAGTATAGGAATCCCATGGTATGGGGGCAAAATCCGCAACTATGCGAATTTGTGCAAAATATGATAGAGATAAGGAAGGAATATATAGAGGAAAATACTTCATATGAAGTATTATGGGAAGATACCGATGAACAAGTGCTGACCTTTGTTAGAGAAGGAAGGAAAGGAAGGTTATTAGTAAGTTTGAATATTGCAGAGACCAGTCGGGTCTGGAAAAGGGAAGAGGGAAAAATGATTCTCACCTCCTCGAGTAATAAAGAACTTCTTGAAACAATGGGATATAAAATATATCTTATTTAGTAAAGGAATTCCGAATGTTTTGTCGCCGTTACTCAATTTTTTCATTTAACAACGTCCTTTGTGGTTTTGCTTAGATGTCTTATTCGTTTAGAATATAGCCGGAAAGAGCAATACCACAATAAGGACTACGGCTAATATGACACCGTTGTGGTAAGCCGTGGTCATGAGCATCGCCGAGCCCAATGCACCTCCAATAATTTCATTAGGTTTAAAAATGATATCTTGACAAAAATATGTAGATAGTAATATTATAGTTATAACAACTAAATGAGTGAGGTGATAATTTGAGTACTGAATATGATTATACAAAACTAATTGGATACAAAATAATTAAAGGTGAGGTGCTGATTAAAAGAAAGATACTCAGTACATTTATGGAAAAAGGGTATGACATTACTTTTGAGCAGTGGACCGTGCTGAACGTATTATATGAGAGTCCAGGATTAATTCAAAGTGAAATTGCTGAAAAAACATATAAAGACAAGACAAATGTCACCAGAATACTAGATGTGCTTTCTAAAAATGGGTATGTAATAAGAGAAAATCATGAAAAAGACAGGAGGAGCTCTTGTATTTTCCTCACAGAAAAAGGGAGTAAAATGTTTGATGATCTAATAACCTGCGTAACATCCATTAATGATCAGTTCAAGAAAGGAATAACCAATGCTGAATTGGAGGTGCTTGATAGCATTCTTGAAAGGATATGCAATAATGCGGAATAAATCTTTTTGTAATATAGTTGTTATATCTACTATATACATAACAACTAATGCGTGAAAATGAGAGGAGCTATTTATCATGGTAAGATTATCATTAAAGGAAAAAATAGCATTCAAGTTTGTCTTCAATGAAAAAATATATCAAAGATGGTACGGACGATTTCTATCTTTTGGGGTTGATTACTGGAGATTGAAACGTGTTATTTCTAGAATTCATAACTGGCTACAATGGTGCAGTGAGTGGACCAAGGAAGGAGATGAAGTTTATAAAAAAGGGGAAGAAGCATTAAAGGAAGGGTATAAAACTAAGGCGAAAGAAATGTTTCATGAAGCTACAGCCTGCTATCATATTGGTCAACATATATTTTTCATTGATAGTGCGCAAAAAGAAAAGGCACAGGAAAAAGCAAGAACAAGTTATAAAAGAGCAATTAGCTTATCTGATGAAGAGGATAGGCCCATATTCATTGAGATTCCTTTTAATGGAATAAAAATTCCCGGATATCTCAGACTTTCAAATTCCCCCAATATGCCGCTGGTGATTTTTGTTAACGGAATGGATAACATAAAAGAAGCTGAGGGCCATGCGCAGGGCACTGTATTCAAACAAAATGGCTTTAATTTCTTCACGTTTGACGGACCAGGTCAGGGAGAACTTTGGAAGGATATGAAATTTGATTCAAAAGAATATCATAAAGCGGTATCTGCTATTATTGACTGGTTTATGAAACAGGACCAGTATAATATTGATTTAAGTAGAATTGCTCTAGTTGGTTTCAGCTTAGGCGGATATCTGGCACCCATGTCCACAGCTTACGATAAGCGAGTAAAATGTACCGTAGGAAACAGTGGTCTTGTTTATATAGGAGGATTAGCTGGATTGAAGCGACTTAATCCAATCTGGCAGAGAGGGGTAACCTATATGACTGGATGTGAAACGCTGGAACAAGCTGTTAACAAATTCAACTGGGATATTGAAGATTCTCCTAATCTGCAAGTGCCACTATTATTCTATCATGCGGGAAAAGATGAGGTAATGCCATCTCCTAAAATACATGCAGATAAAATGATGAAATGGGCAAAGGGTGAAAAAATTCTTAAATATTATGAAGACGGGGAACATTGTACACAAAATCACTTGGATGAAGTATTTCCAGAAATAATTGACTGGCTAAAGGATAAATTTGAAATGCATTAAACTGTTATAGAGGTAACGTATACAGAAACTACTATGTAGCATTAGCACGGCAAATTAATGTGGGAGGTATCTATAAAAGCACCTTTAACCAGAAGAATGTTATAAGGAATATTTGGTTAATCAAAAAACGAGTAATCTAAAAAAATACTCGTTTTTTTGTTCTTTAAAATATGATATAATCAAAAAAAGTAATTTAATAAAATACAAAGGGGAACATACATATGAAAGAAAGAATCGTGCCGAGAATTAACACAAACTTGCGCAGTCATACAGTGATTGTTCCAGATGCTATAAATCAGGCAACAGGGATTATTATTAACGGACAGCGTGTAAAATCAATTTTATTTTCTACAGATGTCGCAATTATTGCAAATTGCAACGCTGATGCAGTCATTGCCGTATATCCGTTTACCCCCTCATTGCAAATTACAAATGCAATTATTGATGTCTCACAAAAACCTGTTTTTGCGGGCATTGGTGGTGGCACAACCGCTGGGGCCAGAGTTCGTGAAATCGCCCTAGATGCTGAGTTACATGGAGCCATAGCAGTGGTACTCAATGCGCCAACGAAAACAGAATTTGTAAAGAGTTTATCAGAATATATTGATATTCCAATTGTATTATCCATTATATCAATCAATGAGAATCTGGAGGAACGAATGCTGGAATCGGGAGCTAATATTGTTAACGTGTCTGGTGGAAAGAATACCGTTGAGATTATTAAGGAGTTGCGAAAGATTGATCCATCTTTTCCAATTATTGCAACTGGAGGTCCAAACAAAGCGACGGTAGAAGCAGTGATAGAAGCAGGAGCGAACGCTGTCACCTATACACCTCCAACCAATGGTGAAATATTCAGACATATCATGGAAGAGTATCGTAAGCGTTGTGAAATAACGAATGGTCTTTGAGACTATTTATGAAGTGTTTTCTGTAACTAGTTATTATGTTTTTTATAAATAACTTGCTTGTTACGCTAAAATATTATATAATATTAGAGCTTTAGAGTTGAGAATTTGGTGTATATTGGAAACGTTGCTACTTGCATGAACAACACAGATACTTTGCTTAATTTTATTACTAGGAGGAGCATCAAATGCCAAGAAACAAATTCCAAACTATTATTTTCACTCTATTAATGACCTTTTTTATGGTGTATGTTATGATTTGCTATAATATTGCACTGGATATGGGTAACATGAAAAATCAGATATTTTTACTGGCTTTTCATGAAATGATTATTATGTGGCCAGCCGCAATTATAATTGAATTACTAATTGGTGAAAGAATCACCATGAAGTTAGCGAAAAGAATTATCGCACCGGTTATGGAGAATTCGATTTTTATTGTATTGTTGATATCAGCATTGACTGTTTGTGTGATGTGTCCAATCATGAGTCTGATTGCCGTGATACTTTTTAAAAATCCTGGCACTGAGATCGTAGCTGTTTGGCTTAATACGGTTGTATTTAATTTTCCAATGGCTCTTATGTCACAGATTTTCTTTGTAGGACCTTTCGTACGTTTGATTTTTAATAACATTTTTAAAAGTAATTTTGAAAAGGCAGTAGTGAAATAATAAGGAATAATCTGACCTGGTAGACTGTCAGGTCTTTCTATTTATTCCGGCAGGTGCCGGATGATCTAGGAATAGAGTATCACACAGTAAAAGCCGGCTAATTAGCCGGCTCTTGCTTTGTAAAATAGAGGTGGATTTTACTATAATTCCTTTACAGCCTTTAGTTCAATATATCCTCTACTTCCAAGAGGCTCTAATTGAATACGAGGATTTTCCTCATCCCAGATGAATCCCATAAAAGAGGGATCGTATTGACTCATCGATTCTTGTAGTTCCAAAATGGCTTCGCAATAGTCGTCATCAGCAAAGGGTTCCCCTCGAAACATTAAATATTTTGCTGCTGGCAGTAAAATAGTATCAAATCCATTGGGAATCACTCCGTCATAGTCCAATGATACTTCAACACCTTGCACATATTCTGAGGTATTTGGACTTTTGTAAGCATGTGGAAGCCAAAGACAAACAGGCTCATTGCCGATGGACTTTATACTGGTAAGCAGTCCCCAGACATCACAGCCAACTTCCTCACAGTAAGCAAAATAATCCGTTGCTTTTTCTCCTCGTTTTACGATTACTTTTCTAGCAGGCTTTTCAACCAATTGGATAAATACAGTTTTTGTACGTTTCATAGGAATCTCCTTTCGAACTGTTAGATCGCTAACTCTGTATGGAGTGAAAAGGTATAGAGGTATTGGGGTTCTTGCGTATTCTCTTGGATTGCAGCCAAACTCTCGCAGAAACGCACGCTGGTAACCATCTGTGCTGCCAAATCCAAGTTCCAAGGCAACATCAATGATTTTACAAGATTCATCTCTCAGCTTAAGTGCTGACTTAGACAGTCGAAGTCGCCGAATATAGTCAGCAGGTGTCATGTTTACATACTGAGAAAATAATCTGTGAGAATGCCAAGGAGAAAAGTTTGAAGCATTTGCCAAGTCAGCAAGTGTAATATTCTCTTGTAAGTGCTGCTCAATATAATCCTGCATTCGCCTTACGGCTGACATCTGTTCCTCCATTTTCCACCTCCTTACAGCAATAATCATAACAGTAGTAAAAGAAAATCACTCGACTATTTTTGCTAATCTGTTTTTAGTTTATCACACAAGCGATACAAAAACCACAATTCTGATACCGTGATAGTCAAGCAAGAAAAGGTGCCATCCTTTTGTTTTATTGACCAGTTTTCCTAAGCTATGTATAATGAGAGAACGGTAGAAGAGATGCAATCCATCCAACCGGACAGAAGTGAGCAAACTATAACAGGAAAGTGTGAAGAATATCTTCTATAATACGTTATACAGGGAGGGAAGTATTGATGGAATGGGTAACTCTTATACAGAAAGCAATTGATTATATGGAAGATCATCTTTTGGAGAAGATCAACTATGAGGATGCTGCTAGACAAGTACATATGTCTTCTTACAATTTTCACAGGACATTTAGCTTGATGGCAGGGATGACGGCAAATGAATATATTCGCAATCGCAGGCTGTCTCTTGCAGGGCAGGAGCTGCAGCTAACGGATATAAAAATTATAGATGTCGCCTACAAATATGGCTATGAAACGCCGGAAAGTTTTTCGAAAGCATTTTCTAGGTTTCATGGTGTATCCCCAAAGCTTGCCAGTGTAAAAGGCACTCAGCTTTCTTTATTTAACGCCTTAGTCATTAAAATCGTATTGGAAGGTGGAAAATCCATGGATTACAGAGTAGAAGCAGTTGGGAAGAGAACGTTTATTTCAAAAGTAATGGCATTTCGCAATGAAATCATTAATGAAGAAGATAATAATGAGATACCTCAGTTCTGGGATAGATGCCGTAAGGAAGACATCCTGAAACAGATGCTTGGTATGCGACCAGAGGGGAAAAAGGATTTATATGGACTTTGTAGTCCGACCAATGAAAGTGAAACCACCTTTGATTATGGCATTGGAGTTTTGCTTGATGAGGAAACGGATTCAGGGGATGAGATATCCTTACAAAATAATGGTTTTCAGATATGGAATGTTGACCCTGCAGAGTATGTGGTATTTAAATGTTATGGAGATAATGGTGATTGTATTGGTGAAGCCTGGAGCCGGTTTTTTAAGGAATTCCTACCCCAATCTGGCTATGTACAGACGGAAGATACAGACATGGAAGTGTATTATGATATAAAGGAACCAGGATTGTTTTGTGAGCTGTGGATACCAATTGAAAAGAAAAAAGAAATTAATTAGTCCAATCAAATTTTAAAACTGTTTGAGCGTCTGCATAAGGTTGTTTTTATGCAGGCGCTCTTTTCATCGATTTGTACTAGGAAGAAAAGGATGCTAATTCAGGTGTTTGATTAGAGCCTTCAGCCGTTCTGATAAAACTTTTTTAAGGGAATCGGGCTTTATAGATTGAATGTTTTCTCCATAGGACATGAAATAATGTGCAATAAAGGTTTCTTCTCCTGGATTATAAAATCCACGGATAAAATATTGTCCATGCTCCAAGAACAGTTCCATGGAGGGATAATGTTCTTTGTAAAATAAATCAGCTCCCTCATTTGAAATAGCTACCTCAAAATCCGTTGCACCTGATTTTTTATATAAGTGATCAGCTTTTCTTTGGAATTCTTCCAATGGCTTTGCCTGATATAGGTGACTTTCTTCCATATCAATGATTTTATCACAGCGAAACACTCGAGATTCATTGGTCTTAAAGTTATACCCGGTAGCATACCACTGGCCGTAGGCAGAGGTAATGTCAAAAAATTGTACCACATAACGGTGTTCCTGATTATTTTTTCTATAAACCACTTCACAAACTTTTTCTTCGATTGCATATTGAAGAATGTCCTTTAGAAAATGGCAATGATTATAATGTTTGATGGAACCTAGGCGAAAGACTTGTTCCATGCGGTGCAATAAGGTAATGTTATCGGAAGAAATACAAGTTTCAAATTTCACTTTTAATTGATTTAAGCTTAAATGAAAGGGAGTGCTCTCATAAGCTTCTAGCGTAAGCATGGAGAAATACAAGGCGAAAACCTCGTCCATAGTAAAAAGAATGGGAGACAGCAGTCGGTTTTTAAGGATGCCATAATAGCCATTTCTACCTTGTTTGGAATAGATGGGCAACCCCATTCGTTCTAAAGACTGTACGTCCCTGAGCGCAGTGCTTCTTGAAATTTCAAAGCGCTCCATAATATCCTTAAGACGAAAGGTGCTTTTATCTTTTAAAAACATAGTCATATCGCTTAAACGTTCTGTTTTATTCATATATTTTTCCGTTTCCTGATGAATGTTAAAAGGTGTCATAATATGCAACCTTTTAACATTATACTACAAATATGAAAAGAAAAATAGGTTAATCCAATATGGTGAAACTACATTAAATAAATTAAATTAAATTGAATTAAATCGGGGGTGCAAAAAAGATCAAACTGGTACGAATGACCCTATTAACGAGATGCAAGGATTGAAAATATCATATGAAGCCCGGGAAATGTGCTGTAGGTCTTCCTTGTAAAAAGATAAGAACTTTGGTTTTGTTTATTATCGACAAAAAACACCTCTGGATATTGTCATAAACGTAGAAAGGCCTAAAAAGTTGTTGCATAATAGCAGAAATGATGATATATTATGCTTGAGTTGATGACAACTAAATAAATCAATATGATGACGTGTTACTGGTAATGCAGGCAAGATCGGATTAAACGAATGTTTATAAGACGTATGGGGTAGTTTGTCTTATAAGGAGTTTGTTTAATTGGGTCTTTTTATTTTGTCATTCCGGCCGGATGAGAAGATAAGAAAATACTTGAAAGGGGTTTTGGATATGAATTATAATCAAATAGCCAAAGATATTTTAACAAATGTTGGCGGTTCTAGTAACGTAAAAGGACTGACCCATTGTTTTACAAGATTAAGATTTCAATTAAAGGATTCTAAGAAGGCAAATAAAGAAACAATTGAGCAGTTAGAAGGTGTAATATCCGTTGTGGAAAGCGGAGGACAGTTTCAAGTGGTATTGGGAACGAAAGTGAATAATGTCTATGATGCCATCGTTCCTATGATATCCATTGATGAAACAACAGAAATCAGCGAAGAGAAGGTATCCATCTGGAACCGTATTCTAATTGCGGTTTCAGCTATGTTTACACCTATGGTCCCTGCGATTGCTGCTTCCGGACTTTTAAAAGGTTTCCTTACCATAGCAAAAATCTTGGCAGCGAAACAAGGTGTGGATATTACGGTTAACCAAACGTACACATTGATCATGGCAGGTACAGATGCCCTGTTCTATTTCATGCCCGTTATTTTAGCTTATACCAGTGCTAAAGTGTTTAAGGCAAATGAATTTATTGCCATGGCACTTGGCGGCACCATGTGTTACCCTTCCGTCGTAGCACTGATGACCGGTAAAGATGTAGTAAGCATGTTCGGTGTTACAATTACCAAAGCAAGTTATGCTTCCTCTGTTATTCCGATTATTATTGGAGTTTTCATTCTTTCCTATATACAGAAATTTTTAGAAAAAGTGATTCCAGAAGTATTAAAGATCATTCTGGTTCCTGGTTTATCACTCCTAGTTATGCTTCCAGCAACCTTTATGGTATTTGGCCCGATTGGTATCTACATCGGTAATGCAATTACCTTTGTTTACACTGGTATGATGAATTTAAGTCCAGCCATCTGCGGTGCCTTTATTGGCGGTATGTGGTGCGTGTTTGTTATTTTTGGAGCTCATAGAGCACTGCTTCCGATTGGTATTAATGATGTCGCTCAGTTCGGACACCAGAATCTTCTGGCTTTTGCAGGCGCTGCGAATTTTTCACAGGGTGGAGCCGCACTGGGTGTTATGTTAAAGACCAAGAATAAAGATTTAAAGACGGTAGCAGCATCAGCAGCAATTTCTGCTTCTGTTTGTGGGATTACAGAACCAGCGATTTACGGATGTAACCTTCGTTTAAAAAGACCGATGATTTATGCCATCATTTGCGGTGCCATTGGCGGAGCAATTATGGGTGTTGGTGGTGTATATGGTGATTCCTTTGCCAACAACGGAATTCTTACCTTTGCAACGTATGCGGCATTTGGAATGAAACCATTTGTATATTATCTGATTGGTGTAGGCGTTTCCTTCTTTGGCGCAATGATACTTACTTACCTGTTTGGTTTTGATGAAATGGGAGATAAGAAAAAGAAAGCAAACGCGGCGGCAGAAGTTGAAACAGCAGAATTAGAGGTAGCGTCAGAATTAAAAGTAAATGAGTTAGATCCATCCGAAGCTGATTTATTAATCTACTCACCAATTGAAGGTGAAGCTGTTTCTATGACAAAAGTAAATGATGAGGTATTTTCTTCTTTGGCTTTAGGAAACGGAATTGCCATTATTCCTGAAAAGGGAGAGGTAGTAGCGCCGGAAGACTGTACTGTAACTTTGATTTATCCAACCCTTCATGCACTTGGCCTCATGTTAGATAATGGGGTAGAAATGATCATCCACGTTGGTATCGACACTGTTCAGTTAGAAGGAAAACATTTTGAGAAGTTTGTAGAAGAAGGCAGTCATATTAAAAAAGGAACTAAAATTCTGGCCTTTGATATCGATGCACTTAAAAAGGATGGCTATGATACCATCGTTCCGATTATCGTAAGCAATACTCCTGTATTTCAGCAGGTTTCCGGTATTTCAGGTAAAGGGGCGACCCTTGAAAAGCCTGTCATTGCCATCAAAAAAAATCAGTAAAGGAGTTTTGAAATGGATAAATTAAAAGCTAAGTTTCCTGAAAAATTTTTATGGGGAGCATCCTCTTCCGCATTTCAGATTGAAGGCGGTTGGGCTGAAGGTGGAAAAGGGCCAACCGTTGCAGATGTAAATTCCTTTAAGCGTTCCCATTTACAGGCAGACAGTAAAGTTGCCAGCGATTTCTTTCATCACTGGCCAGAGGATATTGCTCTTATGAAGGAGATGGGATTGAATCTTTACCGTTTCTCCATTGCTTGGGCTAGAATCATGCCGGACGGAGACGGAGAAATCAATCAGGCGGGCATTGATTTTTATAATAATGTCATCAACTGCTTGTTGGAACATGGAATTCAACCATTTATCACACTGTACCACTTTGATCTTCCCCATGCACTGGTTGAAAAATACAATGGCTGGGAATCCAGAGAATGCGTGAAAGCATTTGAGCGCTATGCTAAGGTTTGTTTTGAGGCGTTTGGTGACAGAGTGAGTAGTTGGCAGGTTCATAACGAACAAAATCTTATGGTTCGTGTAAATGAACGGGTGAACATCACTACAGAAGATAGCTGGGAGGCGGATCGCCAAAGAGCACAGATGGATTATCATATGTTCCTGGCTCATGCCCTGGCAGTAAAAGCGTGTCACTCCATCATTCCGGAAGGAAAGATTGGTCCGGCGGTATCATCCACCTGTACCTATCCAGAAAGCAATCAACCGGAAGATGTTTGGGCAGCTAAGTTAAATGATTGGTTTAAGACAGATTACTGTCTGGACATGCATTACTATGGCTGTTATCCAGGATACTATATGCGTTATCTGGAAGAGAGAAACATCGTTCCGATTATGATGCCGGAGGATGAGGGGATTTTAAAAGATGCAAAAATGGATTTCATTGCGGTGAATTATTACCGTACACTTTGTGTCAGTTATCTGCCAGCGGATGACAAACATCCGGTAGGAGAGAGAGCTTTCCCAATCAATCAGGTTGACTTTGACCAGTATGGATATTTCCATCATTTGAAAAATGAACATCTTGCTTCCAGCGAATATGGAGCACAGATTGATCCCTTAGGCCTACGTACCGTACTAAACAATTATTATCAGAAATATCATCTTCCTCTAATCGTTACAGAAAATGGACTGGGCACCGCTGATACCCTGACAGAAGACGGAAAAGTCCATGACGATTATCGAATCGATTACTTAAAAGCGCATATTCTGGCTTGCAGCCAGGCAATAGAAGACGGAGTCGAGATGATGGGGTATTCCCCATGGTCCTTTATGGATTTGCTCAGCTCCCACGAGGGATTTAAGAAACGTTACGGTTTCGTTTATATCAATCGTGAGGATCATGACTTAAAAGATATGAGCCGCATTAAGAAAGACAGCTTTTATTGGTATAAACGGGTAATCGAAACGAACGGGGAAGAACTCTAAATAACAGAAATGGGGTTTGGTTATGAGGGTTGTTAAGGTAATGAATAATTCTCTGCTGCTGGCACTTGACGACAGCGGCAGAGAAGTGATCTTGATGGGAAAGGGAATTGGTTTTAATAAATCCATCGGACATCATTTGAAAAGTGAAGACATTGAGAAGGTGTTTGTCTTAAAAGACCGGTCCATATCAAAGAATATCATCCGTCTCGCATCTGAAATTGACAGCACTTATTTTGAACTGGCAAAGCAAGTAATTGACCATGCCATTGAAGCTTATGGAATGGTGCTGATGGAGCATATTTACCTGGGGCTAACGGACCATCTTTCTTTTGCTGTAAAAAGATACAATGAGGGGATTTTAATACAGAATTTTTATACTCAGACATTAAAGCGTTTTAATCCGAAGGAATACCAGGTCGGCTTATATGCTCTGCAGCTTGTGAGGGAGCAGCTGCATGTGGACTTACCCCAGGATGAGGCCGGCAACATTGCCTTTCATTTTATCAATGCCCAAACAAATAACTCTTATAGTACAGACAACCAGACAATATTTGAAACGGTTAAAGGAATTTTAGATATTGTGAAATATAACTTCTCCATTGTTTATAATGAAGATGGGATCGGTTATACCCGTTTCGTAACGCATTTGCGGCTTTTTGCACAACGGCTTGTGAATGGCAGTCAGGATTTATATGATTATGAGGACTCCTTTTATACCCATGTAATTGAAAGTTGTCCAAGAGAATACGAATGTGTCAGAAAAATCGGTATTTTCATTCGGGAAAAGTTTGATTCAAGACTGTCAAGACAGGAAGAAATGTATTTAACGGTCCATATTCATCGGATATTGGAGGAATACTCTCAGCAAAACAAGAAATGAAGGGACAGAGATTGAACAAACAAACTTTTACGCGCAAACAGGAAATCCGTTTTCTTGCTATGGTTTCCCTGTTTTGGTTTGCGCAGTACATATACATTCCATATCAAACCACATACCTAAATCTTTTAGGTGTCAGCAGTGCATTCACTGGAATGGTTTTAGGAGCTTATGGGATTACCCAGCTAGTATTTCGGTTTCCCATAGGACTTTGTGCGGATTCCATTGGAAGGCATAAATGTTTCATCATGGCAGGAACTCTTTTTTCTGGATTAGCCTCTTTATTTCGAATTTTTTGGGGCGATGGAATGGGATATTTAGTAGCAAACCTCTTCTCAGGACTTGCTTCTGCCATGTGGATTTCGTTTATGATATTTTATACCAACCATTTTTCAACGAAAGGACAGCAGGCGGCTACCAGCAGAATCGTGTTATTTAACAACTTTGGTATGCTCATCGGTTTTTTGTTAAGCACTATCGGTTACAGTAGGATCGGAATGATGGGAATATGTATTCTCAGTGTGTGTGCCGGACTGCTTGCCTTTTTTCTCTCACTTCAAATAAAAGAACCATGCCAAAAGATGGAGACGATTGATAGAAAGGATCTTCTATCTGTATGCAAGATCAAGCGGTTGTGGTTGTTCGCCATTCTTGCTTTAATTCAGCAGGGAATTCAGCTTACGACAGCGATGTCATTTACAAATCAAATCCTAAAAGACCTTGGAGGTTCCAATGGTCTAGTTGGTTTATCTTCCATCATATATATGGTTTCAGCCGTAGGGTTTGCCGCGTTCGCATCTACCTTTCTCTGTTGTAAGAGAGGCCCTAAATTCTGGATACCAGCAGTCTTTGTGGTTGTATCTGTATACTGTATCCTGGTACCATCAGCAAAAAGTAGTTCAGAACTTTTGATATTGCAAATACTGCCTGGAATGTCTACGGGAATCCTGTTTTCTTATATAAATTCAGAGGCAATGTGTGGGATTCCAGCGGAAAAGCGTTCAACGGCAATGGGACTCTTTCAGGCAGTTTACGCCATTGGTATGACCACATTTCCAATCTTTACAGGAACCATAGCCTCTGCCTTTAGCATCCGGTGCAGTTATATGATGCTGGCAGGAATTGCTCTTATCGGTACGGCAGTATCAATTTTATATTATATGAATCATAGCAGTTGTAGGAAAGAAAACTAAAAAACAATTGTGAAACGCTCCCTTCTAGGTGAACAAGTGAAATATTATAAACTTGCCGCTTCGGAGGGAGTATTTTATTACAGTTTTCTTTCATTCTGACTTAGTTAAGCAATGGTTTTTTGATAACAGACTTAGGTTATCATATGAGAGATAGCCGTTCAAATAAATGATAGATATCTGTCTGACCATATCCCCATATATTGTTGGGATATTCATAACTTTCACTTCTTCTAGCCCCTCTGATGATCATACGGTTTACCATCAGTCCTGTAATGTCGGTATGATTTCCCCTGCAGTAACCCCATTCCATAACCATGGCTGCTACACCTGTAGCATGAGAGCAAGCAGCCCCTGTGCCAGTTAAAGTGCCATACTGATTTCCTGGAATAGCGCAAGGAATGCAATAACCGGGAGCGGCAACATCCGGAACGATATCTCCAAATCGAGTATTACCTCTTCCTGATTCCTCAAGGATATGATTGGTAAATTGGTTATAGGCAGCTACTGTAAGCGGATTCTTGGCATTTCCAGGAGCAGTGATCGTTGTATCAAGCGTTGCATCATGAAAGAAAGTTTCATTTGTAATCAGGTTTCCTGAGGGTAGCCAGGAGTGGAGAAAAAGGGGTTCGTTTTCAATGCTCTGGATCTTAAGAAACCAAGGCCCGGGAGTGGGATTAGCAAAGCGAACTAAAATGATCTGGTCTCCGGTTTCCCCGTCCATATCAATGTTATTGACCCATACGGTGGTGTTATTGTAGGAAAGCTCATATTTCTCACATCGGTTTAAAGAAGGTGGCTTTCCTTCTAGTAATTCTCCGTTTGGAGAAACAATGTCCAGAGTGATTCTCCCTGGAGGAAAAGGCCATATCTCCATGGAAAACATCTTTTCCTGTTCTCCAATATTTAGATAAAATCCATCCTGGAATGGAGCAGAGGTAATATTACGGTAATAGTGGCGTCGTTTGTTTGCTTCATTTCCGGCAGCTATGATTACGTTAATTTTATTCAGATTTACGATATGATCAATGTACCGGGCCAAAGCCCCCCGGCCACCATGACTTCCTTGGCTGCTTCCAAGGGCAATGCAGATAATAACGGGTCGGTTTAACCTCTCCCCAACAGAAAGCAAGAACCGGATTCCCAGCATAATATCCGATTCCTGGTAACATAGGGAGTCTTCTGGCACAAAAAAAATATCTTTTATATTTTTCTTTGCTTCCTTTAGTTTTACAACGGCAAGTTTCGTTTGAGGTACAACTCCGGTAAAGGATTGTTCTTCATTGGGAGTTCCGGAGACAATGCTGGCAATTGCTGTTCCGTGTCCATGAGCGTCAAAGGTTGGAACAATGCTTAAGGGAGAAGTGGACATGAGGGCTGTATTGATATTACTTTTTGTATATTCAGAACCAAATTCAAACCCGTTGGGAGGGACTCCCTTTTGATCGGCCTGATCCCATATGGAAAGAATCCTGCTAGAGCCGTCGTGGTTACGGAAAGCAGGATGCTGATAATCAATACCGGTATCAATTATCCCTATGACGACACCTAGGCCAAATAGATTTAGGTCAGGCTGTCTTTGTATATTCCCAATTCCGGATTTTTCTACGCTTATCTTTGATGAGAGGGTAAAGAGAGTGGGGAAACTGCTATAAGGATAGATTCCCAGGTCACAGGCGTTCATTTGACTTCTATGTAAGTGGAGGAGGGAGTGCTTATCGTTAATCCTAGTCACGTTGCCTCCGGGATGAGAACTGGGAATTAAGGCATTGCTTATGATTAGATCATAATAATCATTGTCCAGAATTTTTTGCATGGATTGCCTCCTGTGCCTAATATAGCAGAGTATATGTATATAGTATGCGGGTGGTCTTCATGGCTTGCATAAAACTGTCATAATAAGGCAGTAGAAGTAAAACTATAAAAAAAATAAAAAGATATTGATTTTTTTCTATATTGCAATTATAATGAGTACATGCTCAGTGAATGGTTGGTCAATGTATAAAGACAAAAGGGCAGATACAGAAGTAGAATACAAGGCAGAATATACTAGATAAAGCATATCGGGCCTATCCGGAGCATGGATTTGGGATTGCAACAGCAAAGATTGCAAAGGAAGCGGTATTTGAATCGGAAATAGGCCTTTATTCAAAGGAACGAAAGGATACCTTTTTAACGCTGATTTAATTATCGCAGGAGGTGGAAAGATGAAGATATGTATTGCTTGTGGAATGCCCATGGAGAAGGTGTCTGATTTTCCAGGTGGTGATGAAACAAAAGATTACTGTATCTACTGTGCAAGACCGGATGGAACTATGCAGTCCTTTGAAGAGAAAAAGGTTGGTATGGTTGAATTTACAATGAAATCTCAGGGATTTAATGAATCCGCTGCCTTAAAGATTACTCTAACTAGCATGAAAAAGCTACCAGCTTGGAAATGCTATTTTCAGGGGTAGGAGATAATAAAGGAGGAAAATATATGCAGGTTAGTAATGCGTTTCAGACGTTTGCAAAGGAGGCTCCAGAGGTCCATAAAGCTTGGATGGAGGCCATTCAGAAACTAGATGCCGCAAGTGCTCTAGATAAAAAGACAGAGGAGCTTGCCTATATCGCAGTTATGGCAGCCGTAAAATTAGAAAGTGGACTTCCCTTTCATGTGCAAATGGCGAAAGCCCATGGAGCTACAAGAGAAGAGATCATTAGCAGTGTATTGACAGGCCTTCCGGCAGTTGGAAATACGGTTATCCATTCTCTTCCCATTGCACTTAGTGCCTACGATGGTGAAGGATTATAAATGAAATTTGCCCTCTCTTGTTGAGTAACTGGATACACCAGTTCCAATAAGAGAGGGCAGTTTTTAAATGGTTATTCTTTCGTAGACGTTGCTTCATTTATGCCTTCAAAGGTATTATAAAAAACAGTGTGGTCCATATCGTGGCGAATTCCATGAAGTTTATGAGGGATACAATCTTCTCTTGGATAGCCGAGAGGAAGCAGTGCTACTGGAATCAGGAAATCCGGTATTTCAAAGGCGCTTCGAATCGCTTCTGGATCAAAGTGTCCGACCCATGTTGTGCCTAATCCCAAATTTGCAGCTTGAAGCATCATTTGAGTGGTAATAATGCTGGCATCAACCACTCCCATATCTTCTTTATCATATGGACGTTTCCAACTAGCACTTGTATCGTAGCATACCAAAAGTGCCATGGGAGCATGAAAATGATAAATTGTACAGGATTTTAGCTTTTCCAGACCTTCTTCGCTTTCAATTACAAGAATTCTTTGGGGCTGAAAGTTTACTGCGGTTGGAGCAATCCTTCCTGCTTCCAAGATTAGATCCAGCTTTTCTTGTTCCACTTTCTTGTCACTGAATTTTCTGACAGAGTAACGTTCTTTGGCCAATTCTAAAAAATCCATTTTTCCTCTCCTTACCCATTTTTACTAAGTATTATAACATAGGATGAGATAAAGGGCAAAGCCGTAAAATGACCTTACCCTTTTATTCATTAAAGCATGATAGTTACGTGATATTCTTTCTTTCCCTCTTCATAAGGAATTTCATTACCTTCTATCTTAATACCATCAACAAGAATCGCTTTGGTATCTCCATCCAGGCCCTTATTGACCTGAATATGATAGTCGGCGCCTCTGAATTTGCGGACAGCAGAGAATTCTCCAATGGAATCTGGCAGACATGGATCTACAATAAGTCCGTGAAATCCAGGTCGTATTCCAAGAATATACTGAGATATGCTGACAAAGGTCCATGCAGCCGTTCCTGTAAGCCAGCTATTCTTTGCTTCTCCCATATTCTTTGCATCTTTGCCTGCAATCATTTGGGAGTAAACGTAAGGCTCTGTTTTATGAAGTTCACTGATTTCCTCCGTATAGGCAGGGCAGGTACGACGGTATACTTCAAAGGCCCGGTTGCCTCTGCCGATCATGGTCTCTGCAATGGTGATCCATGGATTGTTGTGACAGAAAATCCCTGCATTTTCTTTGTAGCCAGGTGGGTAGGAGGTGATTTCGCCCAAATTCTTGTGGTAAGTGGAATAGGCAGGCTGTAAAATTACGATACCGTAAGGCGTATCAAGATGCTCCTCAACGCTGTCAAGTGCCTGCTTTGCCAGACCTTCTTCAATTCCGATGCCACCCATAACACAAAATCCCTGAGGCTCGATAAAGATCTTTCCTTCTTCACATTCTCCGGAACCAACCTTTACACCAAACGCATCGTAGGCTCTTAAAAACCAGTTTCCATCCCAGCCAGACTTAATTACCGCTTCGTATACTTCTTTTACAGAAGCTTCTGTTTCCAGTGCTTCTTGATCCAGTCCAAGCATACGACAAATCGTTGCGTACTCTTTTCCGTATTTTACAAACATGCCTGCGATCATAACTGATTCAGCCACTGGACCCTCAGATGGGCCTGTTGTCTGGAAAGATTCTCCAGGCTCGGTAGAGAAGCAGTTTAAATTCAGGCAGTCATTCCAGTCCGCTCTGCCAATCAAAGGAAGTCCATGAGGGCCTAAATGAGTTTTTGTAAAGCCAAGAGAACGTCTTAAATGTTCCATAAGAGACTGACTCTTTGTTTCGTCATTATCAAAGGGAACGGATTCCTTAAGGATATCCCAATCTCCAGTTTCTCTGATATAAGCAGAAACACCGGCAATTAACCAAAGAGGATCGTCATTAAAGCCGCTTCCAATGTCAAGGTTTCCCTTTTTTGTAAGAGGCTGATACTGGTGATAAGCGCCTCCGTCTTCAAACTGAGTGGATGCAATGTCTATGATTCGTTCTCTCGCCCGCTCTGGTATCATATGTACAAAGCCCAGAAGGTCCTGGCAAGAATCCCGAAATCCCATCCCTCTACCGGTACCTGACTCATAGTAGGATGCGGAGCGGGACATGTTGAATGTGACCATACATTGATACTGGTTCCAAATGTTCACCATGCGTGCTGTCTTATGGTCTGACATAGAAACGGAATAGTTAGAGAGCAGCTGTTCCCAGTATTTCTTTAGAGCGAGTATAGCCTCATCCACCTGAGCAGTTGTCTTATATTTTTCCAGAATAGATCTAGAAGGCTCTTTATTTATGACGTTAGGAGCACTCCATTTCTTTTCATCAGGATTTTCTGCATAGCCAAGAACAAAGATTAATTCCTTTTTCTCCCCTGGCTCTAGATGAATGGATAAACGATGGGAACCGATAGGAGACCAGCCGCTTGCCATGGAATTTCCAGATGAATTCTTTCCAACCATAACAGGCTCTTGATTCGAGCCATACGTCCCCACGAAGGTGTTTCGGTCTGTATCGAAGCCATTGATTTCTGCATTTACACCATAATACGCATAATGGTTGCGGCGTTCCCTGTACTCTGTTTTATGATATATGACGGAATCTTCCACCTCAACTTCTCCGGTGCTTAAGTTTCGCTGAAAATTTGTCATATCATCCATCGCGTTCCACAAACAAAATTCCACGTAGGAATAAAGGGTAAAATCCTTTGGAGAGTCAGTTATATTCTCCAATGAAACTTTATGAACCTCGCAGGGATCTTGGAGGGGAACAAAGGCAGTGACGCTAGCATTAATTCCATTTTTTGTACCGCTGTAGCGGGTGTAGCCAAGACCGTGACGGCATTCATAAGAATCAAGTGGAGTCTGAGACGGCTGCCAACCTGGATTCCAAATGGTTCCGTTATCATTGATATAATAGTAGTGTCCATTGCTGTCTAAGGGAACGTTGTTATAGCGATACCGGGTCAGTCTAAGAAGCTTTGCGTCTTTATAAAAGCTGTAGCCGCCTCCGGTATTGGATATCAGGGAAAAGAAATTTTCGCTGCCTAGATAATTGATCCAGGGAAGCGGAGTGTCCGGTGTATTAATGATGTATTCCTTTTCCTGATCATCGAAATAACCAAATTTCATATAGGATAACTCCTTTCGGCTGAAAGATATATTTTACTAAAAATGACATTTTTCGAAAACGATTAAGTAAAAGATAATTGGAGCCATATTGCAATAATAGCGTATTTGTTAGGGAAATACAAGTGGAAATTATAAGAGACTAGGTTCGTATTTTTAAACCTACCGTAATAGTGCATAAAATGTCAACGTATAATCTATATAAATTAGATAAATTTCTAAAAAAGTATTGATTTTTTTCCAAAGTAGGGGTATAGTGGAACTACGAAAACGATTAAGTAAAAGGATGAGACATATGATTTCGATGAAAGAACTGGCGCAGCATTGCGGGGTATCTGTTGCCACAGTAAGCAAAGCACTCAACGATCAAAGCGATATTGGAGAGAGCACAAAGATTAAAGTTAAAAAGGCGGCAGAAAAGTTCGGTTATTTTCCAAATGCAGCAGCAAGGTCATTAAAAACAAATAAAAGCTATAACATTGGAGTTTTATTTGTAGATGAGGCGAACAGTGGTCTCACTCATGAATACTTTGCAGCGGTGCTAGAAGGGTTTAAAGTGGAAGCGGAGAAGCAGGGGTATGATATTACCTTTATCAATAGTCAAATTGGAAAAAAGAAGGTATCTTACTATGAACACTGCAAATACCGGAATGTAGATGGCGTAGTCATTGCTTGTGTGAATTTTGATAGTCCTGAAGTTGTAGAACTTATGACGGGCAATATACCGGTCATTACGGTAGACCACTTACATGAAAATTGTTCTTCTGTCTTATCTGATAATGCAGAAGGGATTAAGACTCTTTTAGAACACGTCTATGAAAAGGGGCACAGAAAGATCGCCTATATCCATGGACAGTCCAGTACAGCAGTTACAAAAACAAGAGTTACCAGTTATTACAGGTTTATTGAGAATCACAACCTGGATATTCCTGATGATTATGCGGTGGAAGCAAATTATCTGGATGTGAGCCAGGCGTCAGAAGCAACCGCTAAACTGCTGGATAGAAAAGATCCGCCTACTTGCATTCTTTACCCGGATGATACCGCTTTGATTGGCGGCCTAAATGAGATCAGGGCAAGGAATATGAGCGTTCCGGAAGATATCTCTATTGCCGGATATGATGGCAGTCGGGTTTCCCAGTTTCTAAACCCACTCCTAACAACCATTCGTCAGGATACGGCAGCAATTGGAAGGCGGGCAGCTGAAAAATTGATAAGCACCATCGAGAACCCGAAAACTACATATACAGAGCAAATCATTGTGGAGGGAGATTTGCTTGTTGGGGAATCGGTTGGATTTGCATATGATTTAAAATAGTTTCTAAGAAAAGGAGAGGTAATATGAAGAAGAAGGTAGTAAGTGGATTGTTGTGTGCAGTCATGGTCGCATCATTGACTGCAGGCTGTGGTGCAAAGAATACCCAGACTCAGGAAACAACCAAGGGGAGTGCAACTGCAGAAACAACAAGTAAAGGAGCAGAGGCACAAAAAGAGGAGCCAGGCAAAGAGGGGAAAGTCGTTAACATTTATGTGTGGAATGATGAGTTCAAGGCAAGATATGAGGACTACTATGCTTCCAAATTGCCAGCAGGGTATACCGTGAATTTTGTTACCACCCCAAGTGAGAACAATGCCTATCAGAACGCACTTGACGAAGCCCTATTAAATCAGGCCGATGCCAAGGCAGATGATAAAGTAGATATGTTCCTTGTAGAGGCTGATTATATATTAAAATATGTAAATTCTGACAGTACTCTTGATTTAAAGGAAGTTGGCATTACAGAGCAGGATATGTCAAAGCAGTTTGATTATACAAAGGTAATTGCTCAGGATACAAAGGGCGCCCAAAAAGGTATTTCATGGCAGGGCTGCCCAGGACTTTATATCTACCGTCGTTCCATTGCAAAAGAAGTACTTGGAACAGATGATCCAGCAGAAGTTCAAAAAGCAATTAATGATTGGGATACCTTTGATAAGACTGCTGCAAAGATGAAGGACAAAGGATTTTACATGGTATCCGGTTTTGATGATTCCTATCGTACTTTCTCTAATAACGTTTCCGGTCCATGGGTAAATGGAGATAAGGTAGTAATTGATCCTAAGATTGAAAAATGGATTGAGCAGACAAAGAACTACACAGACAAAGGTTACAATCAGAAGACGGTTCTCTGGGCAGCAGAATGGGCATCAGGCCAGGGACCAGATTCTAAAGTATTTGGCTATTTCATGCCAGCATGGGGCGTAGATTTCGTTATGGCGAAGAACTCTCTTGCAAAAGCAGTAGCTGATGGCGGAAAACAGGAAGTTGGCAATGGTACGTTTGGTGACTGGGCAGCAACCACTGGACCAGAATCCTATAACTGGGGCGGAACTTGGTTATGTGCAGCTTCTGGAACAGACAATGCTGATATTGTAGCTGATATTATGAAGACTATTTGTACAGATGATGCTACCATGAAAAAAATTGTTGAAGAGAAGAATGATTTCGCAAACAACAAAACAGTTATGCAAGCTCTTGCAAAGAGTGATTATAAATCTCAGTTCCTTGGCGGACAGAACCCACTTCAGATGTTCTATGATGCAGCAGAAAAGATTGATATGAGTAAGATATCTCCTTACGATCAGGGTCTTAATGAAAGCATTCAGACAGCAATGCATGATTACTTTAACGGAACTGTTGATAAAGACACAGCAATGAAGAATTTCTATACATCTATCAAAGAAAAATACCCGGAATTAAAAACCGAGTAGCTGTAAGTTGCAGGGCGGGTGTTCCCCGCCCTGAAAAAAGCAGGAGGTTTTGCTATGGTAAAAGAAAAAAAGGCAAAGACCAGAAAAAAAGTCAGCTATGCAAAATGGGGATATATTTTTCTGATACCATTTTTTGCCACTTATACAATCTTTTCTCTGATTCCACTGATTAGTACGTTTTATAACAGTCTGTTTGAAAACTATCGTTCTGGGTTAACCCAGATAGGACCAAATTTTGTGGGACTTCAGAATTACATTTCTATTTTCCAAAGTGATCTTTTAAAATACTTTGGTAATACCATGATTTTGTGGATTATTGGATTCGTTCCCCAGATCATCGTATCTTTGATTTTGGCAGTATGGTTTGCTGATTTTCGGATGAGGCTAAAAGGCAGCACGTTTTTTAAGACAATAATTTATATGCCTAATGTTATAATGGCAGCATCTTTTGCTATGTTGATTTTTGCATTATTTTCTGATGACGGTCCAATGAATAACCTTTTGATAAAGGCGGGATTATCAGATGGACCTATCCGTTTTCTGGCCACGGTTTGGGGAACCAGGGGGCTGATTGGCCTTATGAATTTCATGATGTGGTTTGGCAATACCACCATTCTTTTAATGGCAGCCATTATGGGAGTAGATGCGTCCCTTTTTGAGGCGGCTTCCATTGATGGGGCGAAGTCCTTTCAGATATTTACGAAAGTGACTATGCCTATTATAAGACCGATTTTTATCTATGTACTAGTCACCTCTATGATCGGAGGTCTGCAGATGTTTGATGTGCCGCAGGTACTCACAAATGCAAAAGGTACACCAGACAGAACTAGTATGACTCTAATTATGTTTTTGAATAATCATCTTTATAGCAAGAATTACGGAATGGCAGGCGCCTTATCTGTCATACTGTTCTTTATTACAGCAGTGCTCAGCATGTTTGTATTTATTATGTTGACGAGTTCAGGCAATAAGAAAGGGGGGCGCAATTAATGGGCAAGGCAGAAAAGTTTAAAAAAGCTGTGGTATACGTTGTACTGATGCTTTTAGTGTTCTTATGTCTCTTCTTTTTTTACTGTCTGGTGATCAATGCCACTAGATCTCATCCGGAGATTTCCAAGGGATTTTCATTTATTCCCGGCAGCTCTTTTGGTACCAATCTACAAAATGTTCTTCACAATAAAAATCTCCCAGTCGTTCAGGGAATTATAAACAGTCTTATTGTGGCCGGCAGTTCAGCTGCTCTTGCAGTATATGTATCTGCTATGACAGCATATGGGATACATGCTTATGAGTTCAAGATGCGTAAAACGATTTATATGTTTATTATTTTGATCATGATGATCCCGACTCAGGTAACGACCCTTGGCTTTTTAAGATTGATTAATACCATGGGGCTTATGGATAATTTTTTACCTTTGATTCTCCCGTCCATGGCTGCACCAGTTGTATTTTACTTCATGGTATCTTATTTTGAAAGCAACCTTCCGCTGGAAATTGTGGAATCCGCAAGGATTGACGGGTCCAATGAATTTTATACGTTTAACTTTATTGTTTTGCCTATTGTTAAACCAGCACTTGCTGTTCAGGGAATCTTTGCATTTGTAGCTTCTTGGAATAATTATTTTGTTCCATCCCTGATACTTAAATCCAATGAAAAAAAGACACTCCCCATATTAATTGCACAGCTTCGAAGTGCGGATTTCCTAAAATTCGACATGGGGCAGGTTTACATGCTGATCACCATTGCCATTGTTCCAGTGGCGATAATCTATCTATGTCTGTCTAAATTCATCATAGGAGGTGTTACGGCGGGCAGCGTGAAGGGATAAACGAAGAAAACTATAGGTTTTTCTTAAAATTCTGCATTGTCATTTTGAACCTTTCTGATTATAATAAGAAAAGACATACATTTTTAAAGGAGGAAGCAAAATGACTATTTTGGTAACCGGAGGCGCTGGCTACATTGGAAGTCACACCTGTATAGAATTGCTGGATGCAGGATATGAAGTAGTAGTAGTAGATAATCTCTGTAATTCCAGTGGGGAGTCTCTAAAGCGTGTAATGGATATTACAGGAAAGACCCTGACTTTTTATGAAGTGGACTTATTAGACCGTGGAGCCCTTAATGAGATATTTGAAAAAGAAAATATAGATGCGGTGATACATTTTGCCGGATTAAAAGCAGTGGGAGAGTCTGTTGGCAAGCCGCTTGAATATTATCATAATAATATTACCGGAACCTTAATTCTTTGTGATGTAATGAAGAGTCATGGAGTAAAGAGCATTGTGTTTAGTTCCTCTGCAACTGTATATGGAGATCCTGAATTTGTACCGATTACGGAAGACTGTCCAAAAGGTGAAATCACAAATCCTTATGGACGGACTAAGGCGATGCTGGAGCAGATTTTAACCGATCTACACACGGCTGACCCTGAGTGGAAGGTAATGCTTCTGCGTTATTTTAATCCCATTGGAGCTCATAAATCCGGCCGTATCGGAGAAAATCCTAAGGGAATTCCTAATAATCTAATTCCTTACGTCACTCAAGTTGCAGTGGGCAAATTAGATTGCCTTGGTGTGTTTGGAGGTGATTACCAAACCGAGGACGGTACCTGCGTCCGCGATTATATCCATGTGGTGGACCTGGCTGTCGGCCATGTAAATGCAGTAGAAAAAGTTGCTAAAGATCACAGCGGGGTATGGGTTTATAATCTTGGCACTGGTATCGGCTATAGCGTTTTAGATGTGATTCATGCATTTGAAGATGCCAATGATTTAAAAATCCCTTATGTTATGAAAGATAGAAGACCGGGAGATATAGCGAAATGTTACGCAGATCCTTCCAAAGCTGAAAAAGAGCTTGGTTGGAAAGCAGAGCGCAGCTTAGAGGATATGTGTCGTGATTCCTGGAATTGGCAGAAAAACAATCCAGAAGGATATCTAAGCTAATATGATATAGAAATTAATCGCTTTTACAATCATCTCAATGAATAAAACCGCCTCCGTTTATAGACGGTCGGCGGTTTTTGTCTCTAAATGAATCCAAAAATAGGTATGGCTGATCCAGATAAGAAGGTGTCTACATACAGATAGATGATTTCAAATCAGTATTCGACTTAAAATCCCGCGGATTTTTCAGCTCTTTTCCCAATATCAATAATTCCATTTTAACACCTATATTTTATAAATAGGTGCTATTTTGAATGCGTATCTTCCTATATAAATGTAGGCTCAAAGTTTTATTTCCAAAGAAGCAGTATAACAAGATAAGTATATAAGGCAATTTCTCCCAAATTCGAACATAAATTCGAAATCACTTGAAAATCACAGGGACTTATGATATTATTTATTAAAAGAACGTGTGTTCGAGGTGATGGAATGTTAATACAGGAAGAATTGAGTGTTCAGAAAAAACTTGAAATTTTATCAGATGCCGCAAAGTATGATGTGGCTTGTACGTCCAGTGGAGTTGACAGGAAGGGAAAAGCTGGTACTTTGGGGAATACAGAGAATGCAGGAATTTGCCATAGCTTTTCAGCAGATGGCAGATGTATTTCATTGTTGAAAATTTTATTTACCAATCAGTGTATCTATGATTGTAAGTATTGCATTAACCGTAGTTCCAATGATGTGCCTCGGACTTCCTTTACTCCAGAAGAAGTATGTCAGCTAACCATACAGTTTTACCGGCGTAATTATATAGAAGGATTATTTCTAAGCTCTGGTATCTTACACAGTCCAGATTATACCATGGACCTTATTTATCAGACCTTAAAGAAGCTAAGAGAAGAGTATCACTTTCATGGCTATATTCATGTAAAGGCCATACCTGGTGCGGATCCTGTTTTGATTGAGAAGACAGGCTTTTTAGCTGACCGTATGAGCATCAATCTAGAACTGCCTACAGCAGAAGGGCTAAAGAAGCTGGCACCAGGAAAAAGCAGAAGTAAGATACTCACTCCAATGAAGCAGATACAAAGAGGCATTACAGCCAATCGATTTGAGCTTATGGAATACAAAAAGGCGCCATCCTTCGTTCCGGCCGGACAGAGTACTCAGATGATTGTGGGTGCAACACCGGAGAATGATTTTCAGATGATGATGGTAGCTGAAGCTCTCTACCAAAAGTATGATTTGAAGAGAGTTTTTTATTCGGCATTCGTTCCTGTTAATCAAGATATCAACTTGCCTGCTCTGCCTGGTGGCCCCCCTCTATTAAGGGAACATAGACTTTATCAAGCGGATTGGCTTATGCGCTTTTATGGGTTCCAAGCGGGAGAATTACTTTCTGAAGATCGTCCTAACTTTAATACACTTCTGGATCCAAAGTGCGATTGGGCATTAAGACATTTGGAATTATTTCCTGTGGAGGTGAACCTTGCAGACTATTTTACCCTTTTAAGGGTACCTGGAATGGGTGTGAAATCAGCGAAGCGCATTATAGCGGCCAGAAAAAACGGACCGCTAGATTTTGATGCCCTAAAACGAATCGGTGTTGTATTAAAACGAGCGATCTATTTTATTACTTGTTCTGGAAAGATGATGTATCCGGTGAAGATAAATGAGGACTATATTTGCAGTCATCTAATTGGAGATGAGAAAAAGAAAGTATGGGACATAAGTTCATCTGGAACTTATCGGCAGATTTCCTTGTTTGATACAATTAATGTCCCGACGCTCACCGCAGCAGGAGGATTATAGAGAATGAAAACAGTCTATTTATGTGAGGACAGCGTAGAGGGAATCCTAAGTGGCGTTTATACAGCGTGGACCAGCAGAAAGGGACATGATAACGTCAAATTAAAGGTTATGGGCGCCGAGGATACCATGGAACTGTTCTGCCAATATGAAGAAGTCAAGGCGGATCCGGTCTCTGCAGAAAAAGTGGCGAAAGCGATAAAAGAGAAGATTTCTAGTGAAGCATATACGGTTGTTTATAAATCAGCTTTAAGCATGGATTTAGACAGAGCAGATAAGATTTACCGTTTTCTTATCTATGGGTTTCATATTGGATCACGTATTACAAGTATGCTTCAGCAACCGGAGGTATTTGAGATATTTCAGATGTGCCGTCATATTGACGATGAAAGGCATCTCCTAACAGGATTTGTGCGATTTGTGGAGATGGAAGGCAATCTTCTGGTGAGTCGTATTGGCCCTAAGAATGATGTCGTCGTGCTTCTGGCACCTCACTTCGCGGATCGCATGTCAGGAGAGAGTTGGGTGATTTATGATGATAATAGGAAAAAGGCAGTTCTTCATCCTGCGAATCGTCCGTGGTATCTTCTGGACCTCATTTCTCCTGAGTGGGAAAGTAAACTAAAAAAAGCATCAGAAGAAGATGAATATGAAAAATTGTTTCAATGTTTCCGGAAAAGCGTATCCATCAAAGAACGGGAAAATCCTGTTTGCCAGCGAAGCCATATGCCTCTTCGTTACCGGCCCTATATGCCGGAATTTTCCCATGGGCTAAAAGATACTTAGCAAACAATTCTTGCCTTTTTATTCCTTTTGAGTTAAGATGGAATTAGGTTCCGTATCAGGAACATTCCATGTGCATTTCTGCACGTTTTTCCATATAACTGGAAGTATAAAACTGAATAAGAAAGGATGGAGGCACTTTGTACAGCAAAGTTCATAGCGTTGGTATTACGGGAGTGGAGGGTGTTTCCATACTGGTGGAGGCGGATGTCAGTGATGGACTTCCTGGCTTTTCCATGGTTGGATATCTTTCTTCTCAGGTTAGAGAAGCTCAGGACCGGGTAAGGACAGCATTAAGAAATTCTGGTTTTAGACTACCGGCTAAGAAAGTCACAATTAATCTTTCTCCTGCAGATATACGCAAGGAGGGAACTGCGTTTGATCTGCCCATTGCAATTTCCATATTATCAGCCTCTGGCCACATCAGTTCCTCTGCTTTAATGGATTGTGTGATTTCAGGCGAATTGGGACTGGATGGAACAATAAAGCCGGTTCATGGTGCACTTTCTATTACAGCTGCGGCAAAGAAGGCTGGGAAAGCAGTCTGTTTTCTTCCCCAGGAGAATGTAAGAGAAGGTTTGGTAATTGAAGAAATTAAGGTCATTGGCGTCTCGCATCTAAAGGAGCTGATTCAAGAACTTAACTCACCAGGTTACATCAAAGAAGCAAGTACAGTAGCAGATTCTGTAATAGAAGAACCTTGTTCTTATGATATGGATTTTTCTGAAATCGGAGGACTGCCGCTTCTTCGGAGGGCAACGGAAGTAGCAGTGGCAGGAATGCACAATATTCTCTATATCGGGCCGGCCGGTACGGGTAAATCTATGATTTCTAGGAGAATCCCAACCATAATGCCGTCGTTATCACTGGAGGAAACCATAGAGATATCAAAAATCTACAGCGTAAGTGGATTGCTGTCGCCTGAGATGCCATTAGTAGTAAGGCGTCCGTTTCGCAGTCCACATCACACAATTAGTCCTCAAGCGCTTGCTGGCGGAGGACGGATACCAAAACCAGGAGAAATCTCACTGGCATCTGGAGGCGTTCTGTTTCTGGATGAATTTCCTGAATTTCAAAAAAACACCATAGAGATCTTAAGGCAGCCCTTGGAGGAAGGGAAAATAACCATCTCCAGGATGCATGGATCTTATGAATTTCCTGCAAACTTCATGCTTACCGCTTCCATGAACCCATGTGCTTGCGGATTTTATCCAGATAGAACCAAATGCAGATGTTCGGAGCAACAAGTATTTAAATACTTAGGCAAAATATCAAAACCGCTTTTAGATCGCATCGACATTTGTGTCGAATCCAGAATGATTACATACGAAGAACTTGAGAAGAAGGAAGGAGGGGAATCATCCGCCTCCATCCGCTTACGAGTAGAGTCTGCAAGAAAGATACAGGCAAAGAGATATGAGGGTCAGAAGATATATTTTAACAGTTCTATGAGAAAAGCGGAGATAGAAGAGTTTTGTAAATTGAAGAAGTCTGATAGAGATTTTTTAAAACAGATATACGAAACTCAGAAGCTTAGTGCAAGAGGTTATGAAAAGCTGCTTAAGATATCAAGAACCATTGCGGATTTGGACGGGTCTGAGCAGATACAAAAAGAACATCTGGCTGAAGCGGCAGGACTGCGCAGTCTGGAAGGAAAATACTGGGGAGGAATCTATGGTCAGTCATGAAGAAAGAGAATATTTATACTGGCTTTGCCATGTTCCCTTTTTAGGGGCGGTGAGCATAAAACGACTTTATGATTACATGGGAAGCTACAAAGGGATACATAATATAGAAGGAACGGAATTACAAAGGCTTGGACTATTAAAACAGTCTTATGTATCTGCGTTTGAAGAATGCAAAAATAGAAAGGTGACATCGGATCGGGAACTTGCTGGCTTAGAGCACCGTGGTATTCGTTTTGTCACATCTCATGATCCCGAATATCCCAATCGACTTTATAAAATCTATGATTATCCCATGGGGGTTTTTTACAAAGGCAGGCTACCGGATAAAGACCGTCCAACCGTAGCTGTCATTGGGGCTAGAAACTGTACGAACTATGGAAAACAGATGGCTTCCTATCTAGCGAAGGAGCTGACTGCCTGTGGTGTGCAGATAATAAGCGGGCTTGCTAGTGGAATAGACGGATCAGGTCACCAGGGGGCCTTGGAAGCAAAGGGAGATACATACGGAATATTGGGGTGTGGTATTAATATCTGTTATCCCAAAGAAAATTATGGCTTATTTGAACAGATGATTGAAAAAGGAGGGATTCTTACAGAATTCATTCCTGATGAAGCACCTAAGCCTTGTAACTTTCCTATGAGGAACCGGATCATCAGTGGATTGTCTGATGTAATCCTTGTAATAGAAGCCAGAGAAAAAAGTGGTTCCCTTATTACAGCGAACCTTGGCCTTGAACAGGGAAAGGAAATATTTGCTCTTCCAGGACGAGTCACGGACCCATTAAGTGCAGGTTGCAATCGTCTTATTTCCGAGGGAGCCGGTGTTATTTTAAGTCCTGATAGCATTTTGGAATATTTTGAAATACAAAATGGTAAAATATTAAGAGTTCATGAAAAAAATGAGAACGGGCTTGCCAAAAAAGAAAAAATGGTGTATAGTTGCCTAGATTTGCAACCAAAGAATCTGGAAGAGATTGTATCTCTAAGCGGATTGTCTGTCAGTGAATGTATGAGTGCCCTTATTGAGTTAGAATTAAATGGCCTTATTTTGCAGACATCCCATCAATATTATGGTAAGAAACTATAGGCGAGGAGTTTGTTATGGCGAACTGTTTAGTAATTGTGGAGTCACCGGCAAAAGTAAAAACGATAAAAAAGTTCTTGGGGACGAACTATGAAGTAGATGCATCTAACGGACACGTAAGAGATCTGCCGAAAAGTCAAATGGGTATCGATGTTGAGAATGAGTTCGATCCAAAATATATAACAATCAGGGGAAAAGGCGATATTTTGGCCAAGCTCAGAAAGCAAGTTAAAAAGGCAGATAAGATTTATCTGGCAACTGACCCTGACCGTGAAGGAGAAGCCATTTCATGGCACTTGATGAAAGCCTTAAAACTAGATGAGCTAAAGGATAAACAGGTGTTTCGAATTAGTTTTAATGAAATTACGAAAAACGCTGTTAAAACATCCTTAAAGACCCCTAGAGTCATAGATATGGATCTGGTGGATGCTCAGCAGGCCCGAAGAGTCTTGGATCGTATGGTTGGATATATGATAAGCCCTCTTTTATGGGCAAAGGTCAAGAGAGGCTTAAGTGCAGGACGTGTACAGTCAGTTGCACTGAGAATTATCTGTGACCGAGAGGAAGAAATTAATGCTTTTATACCAGAAGAATATTGGAATCTTGATGCGCAGTTAAAGCAGGAATCAAGCAAGAAGATGCTTGTTGCAAAGTTTTACGGCGATAAAAGCGGAAAGCTTCCGATTCGAAATAAAAAGGAATTGGATAAGATTCTTAAGGGACTTAAGAATCAAACCTATGTAGTAGATGAAGTTAAGAATGGAGAAAGAGTTAAAAAGGCTCCTATCCCATTCACTACTAGTACACTTCAACAGGAAGCTTCCAAAGTACTTAATTTTTCCACTCAGAAAACCATGCGTCTGGCACAGCAACTATATGAAGGTGTTGAGGTCGCCGGTCACGGAACCGTTGGTCTTATTACTTACCTTCGTACAGATTCTACCAGGATTGCAGAAGAAGCAGATACTGCAGCGAGAGAGTACATTGGGAAACAGTATGGCAGTCAGTATATAGCACAGGGAGAACAGAATAAAAAGACCAATGCAAAGATTCAGGATGCACATGAGGCAATACGTCCTACAGATATCGTCCTTACACCAGTATTGGTGAAAGAATCTTTACAGAGAGATTTGTTCCGTCTTTACCAGCTAATCTGGAAGCGCTTTGCGGCCAGTCGGATGCAGCCTGCTGTATATCAGACAACTTCAGTAAAAGTTGGGGCAGGGGATTATACCTTTACCCTTTCTGCATCAAAGCTTTCTTTTGATGGATTTATGTCTGTCTATGTTCAGGAAGAGGATAAAGAAGAAGCCAACATGTTATTAGGGAATTTGGAAAAAGGTAGCTTGCTTAAGCTGGATAAGCTTGATTTTGGCCAGCATTTCACTCAGCCTCCAGCACATTTTACTGAGGCATCCCTGGTAAAGGCAATGGAAGAACAAGGGATAGGACGTCCAAGTACCTACTCTCCAACCATTACGACGATTATAGCCAGAAGGTATGTTGCTAAGGAAAACAAGAATCTCTATGTAACTGAACTGGGAGAAGTTGTTAGCAATATAATGAAGCAAAGTTTCCCGAGTATCGTTGATGTTACATTTACCGCTAACCTAGAGTATCTTCTTGATAAAGTAGGGGACGGCTCTGTTCAGTGGAAAACGGTTGTAAAAAACTTTTATCCGGATTTAAAAGAAGCAGTGGACAAAGCACTTGTGGAATTGGAATCAGTGACCATTGCTGATGAAGTGACAGAAGAGATTTGTGAATTCTGTGGTCGCAATATGGTTGTAAAATATGGTCCCCACGGCAAGTTTCTTGCGTGCCCAGGATTTCCTGAGTGTAAGAACACAAAACCATACTTGGAAAAAGTTGGAGTACCTTGTCCAAAATGTGGAAAAGATGTGGTTATTAAAAAAACCAAAAAAGGTAGAATTTTCTATGGTTGTGAATCTAACCCTGAGTGTGATTTCATGTCATGGCAAAAACCATCTACTATAAAATGTCCTAAATGCGAATCTTACATGGTTGAAAAAGGAAATAAGTTACTTTGTTCAAATGAACAGTGTGGATTTAGCGCGGATAAACAGTAAAAAAGGAAAATTATTAAGAAAATCGAAAATCTTCAAAAAACTATTGTTATTTGAGGATAATAATGTTAATATTTATACATTAAAGATATATTTTGGATTTTCACACAAATTCATAAGGAGGTTTTCGGCTATGAGCGTACAGTTGTTGGACAAAACTAGAAAAATTAACAAATTGTTGCATAACAATAATTCGCATAAGGTAGTATTTAACGATATCTGTGAAGTGCTGACCGAGATCCTGAATTCGAATATTCTTGTAATCAGCAAGAAGGGAAAGGTGCTTGGGGTTGCCCTTACACCGGACATCAATGAGATTCAGGAACTGATTGCAGACCAGGTCGGCGGTTATGTAGATACAATGCTCAATGAGCGACTTCTCAGCATTTTATCCACGAAAGAGAATGTCAATTTAGAGACGCTAGGTTTTACTGGCGACAATATTAGAAGATATCAGGCAATTATAACACCGATTGATATTGCAGGTGAGAGGTTAGGAACTTTGTTCCTTTACAAATCTGATTCTCAGTACGATATTGACGATATTATTTTAAGTGAATATGGTACAACTGTAGTAGGACTTGAGATGATGCGGTCTGTCAATGAGGAGAATGCAGAGGAAACTAGAAAAGTACAGATCGTTAAATCTGCTATCAGTACTTTATCTTTTTCAGAGCTAGAAGCAATTACTCATATTTTCGAAGAATTGGATGGAAATGAGGGAATTCTTGTTGCAAGTAAAATTGCGGACCGTGTAGGAATCACCCGTTCTGTTATTGTCAATGCTCTTCGCAAATTTGAAAGTGCCGGTGTCATTGAATCCAGGTCTTCCGGTATGAAGGGAACCTATATTAAGGTTTTAAATGACGTAATATTTGATGAATTGAGAATTGTTAGAGCTGGAACTGCAAAGAGTATATCTGAGCGAAGAGAAATTAAAGATTTATAAAATATAGGAAAAAAAGGAGCGGACAAAGATCTGCTCTTTTTTTATAAAAAGGCTTTTAATGTTCCTTTTTTCAGGCGTTAAGTACAAAAAACTACTTGCATCGTGTAGTAAATTATGCTATACTGGCTAAGCTTAATAAAAAAACACGTCTGCGGATTTCTGTGGAAGGTGCCTGATAAGGGTCTCCCAGGAAGCATGAGAAACGGACGGAAGTAAAAACCAAATGGAGGTAATAACATGAGCGTTATTTCAATGAAGCAGCTTTTAGAAGCTGGCGTACACTTTGGTCATCAGACCAGAAGATGGAACCCTAAGATGGCTCCTTACATCTACACAGAGAGAAATGGTATCTACATCATCGACTTACAGAAGTCTGTTGTAAAGGTAGATGAGGCTTACAAGGCAATTTCTAACATCGCAGCTGAAGGCGGTAAGATCCTTTTCGTTGGTACAAAGAAGCAGGCTCAGGATGCAATCAAATCTGAAGCAGAGCGTTGTGGAATGTACTTTATCAACGAGAGATGGCTTGGCGGTATGCTTACAAACTTTAAGACAATTCAGTCTAGAATAGCAAGATTAAAACAAATTGAAACTATGTCTCAGGATGGTACTTTTGAAGTGCTTCCTAAGAAAGAAGTTATCGCTCTTAAAAAAGAGTGGGATAAATTAGAGAAGAACTTAGGTGGAATCAAAGACATGAAGAAGATTCCAGATGCGATTTTTGTCGTTGATCCTAAGAAGGAAAGAATCTGCGTACAGGAAGCTCACAATCTGAAGATTCCATTGATTGGTATCGCTGATACAAACTGTGATCCTGAGGAACTTGATTTTGTAATCCCAGGAAACGATGATGCGATCAGAGCAGTTAAGTTGATTGTATCCAGCATGGCTGACGCAGTGATTGAAGCAAACCAGGGCGAAGCAGTAGCTGAGGAAGCAGAAGCAGCTCAGGATATGGAAGAGACTGTAGAAGCTTAATTATTCAGGCGATTGAATGCTTCGACCTGCTTTGAGAAGCGGGTCGGAGCATTTTTTACTGGGAAAATTTCCAGTAATTTAATGTAGACTATAAAATATGAAATGATATATTGATATATATATATGGAGGGCAAATCAATGGCAGTAGTTACAGCTGGAATGGTAAAAGAATTAAGAGAATTAACCGGTGCAGGTATGATGGATTGCAAGAAAGCTCTTGGAGAGACTGATGGCGATATGGAAAAAGCAGTAGAGTTCTTAAGAGAAAAAGGACTTGCAGCAGCTTCCAAAAAGGCAGGCAGAATTGCAGCAGAAGGCGTTGTTACTACTCTTGTAAGCGAAGATGGAAAATCTGCAGCTATCGTAGAAGTAAACAGTGAGACAGACTTTGTTGCTAAGAATGCTCAGTTCCTGACATATGTTGCTGATGTAGCAGCTCAGGCAATGGCTTCTGAATCTAATGATATGGAGGCATTTCTTGCTCAAACATGGGCAAAAGATACTTCTTTAACTGTAGAGCAGATGTTGTCAAGCCAGATCGCAGTAATTGGCGAGAACATGAATATTAGAAGATTTGAAAAAATAACTACTGATGGCGTTGTAGTTGATTATATCCATGGCGGCGGCAGAATTGGTGTTTTAATCGAAGCTAGCGCAGAAGTTGTAAATGATTCAGTAAAAGAAGCTTTAAAGAACATTGCAATGCAGATTGCAGCTTTGGCTCCAAAGTATGTTAAGAGAGATGAGATTTCTCAGGAATTCATTGATCATGAAACAGAGATATTAAAGGTTCAGGCTAAGAACGAGAACCCAGACAAGCCAGACAACATTCTTGAGAAAATGATCGTTGGACGTCTGAATAAAGAATTAAAAGAGTTCTGTTTGGTTGACCAGGTTTATGTAAAAGATGGTGATCTGACTGTAGGTAAATATTTAGAGCAGGTATCCAAAGAAGTTGGTGGCAAGGTAGATGTGAAGAAGTTTGTACGTTTTGAAACTGGTGAGGGTCTTGAAAAGAAAGAAGATAATTTCGCTGAGGAAGTTGCGAGACAGATGCAATAACCTTAACAGGATTCAGGGTGGAATCCCATGGGTATCCATGGGATTTTTCTATTAAAACAGTGTCCGTTTACCATTGACAAATGTTTCCATATTGTACGGACATCACTATACCAAAGGAGTTGACGAAAGTGGCTAAGTATATTATTAAGCGAATCGTTATGGCGATCATAACAATCTTTGCGGTTGCATCGGTTACATTTTTTGTCATGAATATGGTCCCAGGCGGCCCCTTCATGTCTGAGAAAGCAATCAGTCCGCAGGCCCAGGCTGCATTAAATGAGAAATATGGTCTGGATAAGTCGTTAAGTGAGCAGTATATCACCTATATGAAAGACCTTTTACATGGAGATCTTGGTTTAAGTGTAAAACAGCGTGGACGTACTGTTAACATGATTATTGAAACAAAATTTCCGGTATCAGCTAGAATTGGTGGTATGGCTATCTTAACTGCAATGATTATAGGTGTTCCTCTTGGAAGTATTGCTGCTTTTAAACGTGGAACAACAATTGATAATATAATTATCATATTTAGTACTTGCGGTATTGCCGTTCCAAGCTTTGTTGTTTGTACCGTTCTTATGTATGTTTTGAGCTTGAAGTTGGGGTTATTGCCCACTTATGGACTGACTTCGTGGAGAAACTATATCATGCCGGTAATGGCTCTTTCCCTTTATCCATCATCTTATATTGCACGCCTCATGCGTTCTTCTATGCTTGATGTTATGGGACAGGATTATATGAGAACTGCTCGAGCAAAAGGTCTTTCTCAGTTGGTCAGCATTTTCAAACACGCACTTCGTAATGCAGTTCTTCCGGTAGTTACATACTTAGGCCCACTTTTGGCCTATACAGTAACAGGAAGCTTCATTGTTGAGAAAATATTTACCATCCCTGGCTTAGGATCAGAATTTATTGGTTCAATTACTGGTCGTGATTATCCTCTTATTATGGGCACCACTATCTTCCTTGCTACTTTGATGGTTATCATGAACGTGTTGGTCGACGTTGCTTACAAATTCATCGATCCACGTATCAATTTGAAATAATAGAGAGGAGAAAGAGGATGCCAAAGAATAAAATATCATTACAACTTAATGTGGAAGACTTTCTCCCGGCAAGTGATGCGGAAAAGGAAAGCTTAACAGTCATGCGAAAAAGTGTCGGATTCTGGAAAGATGGAATCAGACGTTTGAAAAAGAATAAAATTGCCATGGTTAGCATTTTTGTAATTCTTCTAGTATTTATCCTGTCTTTTGTTATACCACAGCTTTATCCTTATAGCTATGAGCAACAGATAAGAGGAAGTGAGAATCTTGCTCCGATGCAGTATTCTCAGAAAGAATTACAGACAATTGAAGCAGGGGAAAGTGTATTTCCTCATGTTCTTGGTACGGATAGCTTAGGTAGAGATTATGCGGTTCGTGTTATGATGGGAAGTCGTGTTTCTCTAACCGTTGGTTTGGTTGCTTCCTGTATTATCTTGTTAATAGGATCACTTTACGGTTCCATCGCTGGTTTCTTTGGAGGCTGGGTGGATATGATTATGATGCGTATCGTGGACATGATTTATACCGTGCCTGATATTTTGATTATTGTACTATTATCAGTAGCGTTTGATCAACCTCTAAAGGCTCTATCGCAACAGCCCGGTTTTCAATGGATACAGGTTATCGGTGTTAACCTAATCAGTATTTTTGTTGTGTTCGCACTTCTTTATTGGGTAGGTATGGCGCGTATTGTAAGAAGCCAGATTCTTATTTTGAAAGAACAGGAATATGTAACGGCTGCCAGAGCTCTTGGAGCTTCCAGTGGGCATATTATTAGGAAGCATCTTCTTACCAACTGTATCGGTACTTTAATTGTTACAACAACACTGCAGATTCCATCTTCTATTTTTACAGAGAGCTTTTTGAGTTTCCTTGGACTTGGTGTTGCTGCACCTATGCCATCTCTTGGAAGCCTTGCAAGTGCTGCTTTAAACGGACTTCAGAGTTATCCTCATCGTTTATTTGCGCCAGCAATTATGATATCTGTAATTATTTTAAGTTTTAATCTCTTGGGTGATGGCCTTCGTGATGCATTTGACCCGAAACTAAAAGATTAAAGGAGGAGAGAAGTAATGAGTGAATATTTAGTTAATATTGAAAATGAACGTCTTTCTTTCTTTACTCCAGCAGGGGAAGTTAAGGCTTTAAATGATGTTTCCCTTCAATTACGTGAAGGAGAAGTTCTTGGTATTGTTGGAGAATCAGGTTCTGGAAAATCCGTTACTGCATACAGCCTTATGGGGCTGACTGCTTATCCTGGACGTTTAATCGGGGGATCTTTGCAGTTTAACGGACATCAGATTGACCAGATGACAGAAAAGGAAATGAGAAAAATTAGAGGAAATGAAATTTCGATTATTTTTCAGGATCCTATGACCAGCTTAAATCCTGTGTATACCGTTGGAGACCAGATTTGTGAAGTTGTTATGCTTCATACAGATAAGAATAAAAGCGGAGCTAACGAGCGTGCAAAAGAGTTATTAAGCCTAGTTGGAATTAATGAGCCGGAAAAACGTTTGAAACAATATCCTCACGAGTTATCAGGTGGTATGCGCCAGCGTGTTATGATTGCCATTGCATTAGCATGTGAGCCAAAGCTTCTGATTGCAGATGAGCCAACAACCGCTCTTGATGTAACCATTCAGGCTCAGATTCTGGAATTAATGATGGAATTAAAAGAAAAGCTTGGTATGGCTATTATTATGATTACTCATGATTTGGGCGTAGTTGCTAATATGTGTGATCGCATTGCAGTTATGTATGCTGGAAAAGTAGTTGAGTATGGTGATGCCAATGATATTTTTTATAACCCAAGCCACGAGTATACAAAAGGTTTGATTCGAAGCATTCCGAAGTTGACGGAAAAAGAACACAGCAAGCTTATTCCTATTGAGGGAAGCCCTGTAGACATGCTCAATCCGCCAGCAGGTTGTCCTTTTGCGCCAAGATGTGGATCCTGTATGAAGATCTGTCTGCGCGAAATGCCGCCGTATACAGATGTTACAGACATACATTATAGTGCTTGCTGGCTCCTACAGAAGCAGGAGTTTGAAAAGCAGCAGGCTCAGAAGGGAGATGCATGATGGACAATAAATATCTTGTAGAAGTTCAGAATTTACAGCAGTATTTCCCGGTTTCCGGTGGCAAGCTACTTGAAAAAAGGGTTGTAAAAGCGGTTGATGACGTTTCTTTTGGAATTAAAAAGGGAGAGACTCTTGGACTTGTAGGTGAATCCGGTTGTGGTAAGACCACGACAGGTCGTACCCTGCTTCGTCTTCATGAGCCTACCGCAGGAAAAATCCTTTTTGATGGAAAGGACATAACAAACGTAAATATGCTTCCTTACCGCCGCAAGATGCAGATCGTGTTTCAGGATCCTTATGCTAGCCTGGATCCTCGAATGACAGTTGGTGATATTATTGGTGAAGCAATTGATATTCATCGTTTGGCTGCCAATAAAAAAGATCGTCAGGAACAAATTATTTCAGTGCTATCTACGGTAGGTCTTAACTCCGAGCATGCAAACCGTTATCCTCATGAGTTTTCAGGTGGACAGCGTCAGCGTGTTGGTATTGCCAGAGCTTTGGCAGTGGACCCACAGTTTATTGTATGTGATGAGCCGGTTTCTGCTTTGGACGTATCCATTCAGGCACAGGTTGTTAACATGTTTGAACAGCTTCAGGAGGAACGTGGACTTACTTATTTATTCATTGCCCATGACCTTTCTATTGTTAAGCATATATCCAACCGTATCGGTGTAATGTATCTGGGTAAGATGGTAGAGCTTGCAGATAGCTATGAGCTTACATTCCATAGCATGCACCCTTATACCAGAAGTTTGATTTCTGCGATTCCAATAGCAGATCCTGAACTCAGCAGAAAATCCAACCGAATTGTATTAGAAGGAGATGTTCCAAGCCCTGTAAATCCACCATCTGGCTGCCGTTTTAGAACACGCTGTCCTTATGCGGATGAGCTTTGCGCACTCCAGGAACCGGAATGGAAAGAAGTGTCAACTGGACATTTTGCTGCTTGCCATCATCTGGATAAACTAAACTAAAAATAAATTGCTATTTTTCCATAATTATGATATGCTAGACAATAAATCAGCGCAGTAGCCGAGTAAAGTGTTACTGCGCTGATTAAGAATACTATTGTAGGAGGAAAAACTATGAAAAAAATGTCACTTGTACTGGCAGCCGTAATGGCGACAGGTGTGATTCTTACCGCTTGTGGCGGAAGTAAGACAGCTCAGCCAACAACTGCTGCGACTACTGCTGCAAACGGGGAAACGACCGCACCTGTAGAAGGAAATTCAAAAGCACTTGATCTTGCAGTTCAGATTGGACCAGATCCTGAGACAATCGATCCTGCTTTAAATAGCGCGGTTGATGGTGGTAACATGATTCTTCACGCTTTTGAGACATTATTAATTGTGGATTCTGAGAATAAGATCGTACCAGGTCAGGCAGAATCTTTTGATGTATCACCAGATGGATTAACTTACACATTTAAACTTCGTAAGGGATTAAAGTGGAGTGATGGTACACCTCTAACAGCAAACGATTTCGTATATTCTTGGAAGAGACTTGCTGATCCTAAGACAGCAGCTCCTTATGCAGGAGACATGCTTGGATATGTAAAGGGTTATGAAGAGGCGTCAAAGGGTAATCTTGATGCTCTTGGACTTTCAGCACCAGATGATAATACATTTGTTGTTGAATTATCAGCTCCTTGTGTATACTTTTCTAAACTTGTAACTCACGGATCCATGGTTCCTGTGGAGAAGGCAACAATTGAAGCCAATGCAGATCAGTGGACTTTAAAGCCAGAAACTTATGTTTCTAATGGTCCTTTAAAGATGATCGAGTGGGTTCCTGGATCACATATTACATTTGCAAAGAATGAGAATTATTGGGATGCAGATAAAGTTACTTTAAACACACTTAAGTTTGTTCTTATGGAAGATGGCAATGCTGCATACAGTGCCTACCAGACTGGCGAAGTTTCCATGATCAAGACTGTACCTACTGAAGAAGTTCCAGGGCTGAAGGGAAAAGAAGATTTCCACGTTGAGCCTATCATGGGTACTTACTATCTTGATTTCCAGAACCAGAAAGAGCCATTCAACAATCCTGACGTGCGTATGGCATTAAGCCTTGCAATTGACAGAGATTACGTTGCCAACACTGTAATGCAGGGAACTTATATGCCTGCCACTAACCTTGTAGGACCTGGAATTTCTGACGCTGAACCAGGAAGCTTTTTTCAAGATATAACCAAAAAGAACAACGGTAAAGATTACTTTGATACAAAAGATCATGAAGCTAACGTTGCAAAAGCAAAAGAGCTTCTTGCAAAAGCAGGATATCCAGATGGCAAGGGATTCCCTGTTACTGAATATATGATTAATGATACTGGCTACCACAAACCAGTTGCTGAATATTTACAGAGCTGCTGGAAAGAAGTACTTGGCATTACTGTAGACATTAAAGTTGTTGAGTGGGCAACCTTCACACCAACTCGTCGTGCAGGAGACTATCAGATGGCTCGTGATGGTTGGGTTTATGATTATGATGATCCTTCCAACATGTTAAACTTAATGATGTCAACAAGTGGTAATAACAATGCGAAATACAGCAATCCAGAATTAGATAAACTTTTAAATGAAGCTAACACAACAGCGGATGTAGCTGAGCATTATGCAAAGCTTCATGATGCTGAGAACATGATTCTTAAGGATGCTGCAATTGCTCCAGTTGCTTATTACACTGACTTCTGGTTACAGAATCCAAAGTTAAAAGGTACATGGCATTCACCATATGGCTATTGGTTCTTCCAGTATGCAACGATGGATTAAGTAGATTTTACTCAAAACACCCAGGAATTTTTCCTGGGTGTTTTTTTGTGCTCAAACCTCAAAATAACTCTATATTTCATGGTAATAATGAACAACGAAATCTTTATATGATTGATTTTCTTCTACTTCTATGTTATTCTGTAAAAAATTGGTAAAGCATTCAGTAAAGTAATGTTATGCCAATATCATGATATTTATAGGAGGATGAGCTATGAAAAAGAAGTCACTTTTATTAGTTGCTGTAATGGTGTCAAGTCTTATACTTTCTGCTTGCGGTGGGAATAAGTCGGCTGAATCATCGAAAGGTGCTACCACAGCAGCAAACGGGGAAATGACAGCCCCGACTAACGGAACTACAGGTCTTGATCTTGCAGTAGAGGTTGGTCCTGACCCTGAAACCATTGATCCTGCCTTAAACAGTTCGGCTGACGCTGCCAACATGATTATGCATGCGTTTGAGACACTGTTAATTGTTAACAAGGACAATAAGATTGTACCTGGTCAGGCAGAAACTTATGATGTGTCGAAGGACGGGCTTACATATACCTTTCATTTACGTGATGGTTTAAAGTGGAGTGATGGTACTCCCTTAACCGCAAACGATTTTGTATTCTCATGGAAAAGGTTATCAGATCCCAATGTTGCAGCTCCATATGGAGAAGACATGCTTGGGTATGTAAAGGGGTATCAGGAAGCTGCAGCTGGAAATATTGACGCTCTTGGAGTTTCAGCACCTGATGATAAGACTTTTGTTGTAGAGTTATCAGTTCCTTGTGTATATTTTTTAAAGATTGTGACACATGCAACCATGGTTCCTGTGCAGAAAGCATCTGTAGAGGCCAATGGGGAGCAGTGGAGCTTAAAGCCTGAAACTTATGTTTCCAACGGTCCCTTAAAGATGATCGATTGGGTTCCAGGTTCCCATGTTACCTTTAGTAAGAATGAAAATTACTGGAATGCAGATAAAGTCACTCTTAATACTTTGAAATTTGTTTTAATGGAAGATTCAAATGCAGCTTACAGTGCATACCGTACTGGAGAAGTAGCTATGATTAAGGATGTTCCCACAGAGGAGATTCCTTCTTTGAAAGGCAAAGAGGAGTTCCATGTTGAACCAAACGTAGGAATTTCTTATTTAGATTTTAATAACCAGAAAGAGCCTTTTACCAATTCGGATGTTCGTAAAGCTCTGAGTCTTGCCATTGACCGGGATTATGTGTCAAATACAGTGATGCAGGGAATCGGTGCTCCTGCTGGAAATTTTGTGCCTCAAGGTGTTAGTGATGCAGAAAGTGGAACTTATTTTGAAGATGTAACTCGGAAAAACAACGGCAGAGATTTCTTTAATATTAAAGATCATGAAGCAGATTTAGCAAAGGCTAAGGAGCTTCTTGCAAAAGCTGGATATCCAGATGGAAAGGGATTCCCAGTTGTTGAATATATGACCAATGATGCAGGTCATAACAAAGCAGTGGCAGAGTATTTACAGAGCTGTTGGAAGGAACTTGGGGTAAAGATGGATATTAAAATCGTGGAATGGGGAACCTTCGCACCAACTCGCCGTGCAGGAGATTATCTCACAGCACGTGATGCATGGAGTCTTGATTACGATGATCCATCCAATCTTTTAAACTTATTGAAATCAACAAGCGGCAATAATAATGCTCAATATAAAAATCCAGAACTTGATAAGTTGTTAGATGAAGCCAACGCAACTATTGATGTGAAAGAACATTATGCAAAGCTTCATGAGGCAGAAAATATGATACTTGAAGATGCTGCAATCGCTCCACTTAACTACAGAAATGAATTCTGGTTACAGAATCCAAAGTTAAAAGGAACATGGTATTCTCCATTTGGCTACTGGTTCTTTCAGTATGCTACGATGGAATAAGAATAAAAGCCTGATATTACATGCCCGGGAATTCATTCCCGGGTTTTTTTGCGGGGAAATACCTCTTTCCAACCTTATAAAAGTATGCTATAATCTTTTAAGACAATACAAAAGTACAGGAGAGTTAAGGCTATGAATCCAAGACGTGTATTATTAAAACTCAGCGGTGAGGCTCTTGCCGGAACAGAGAAGACCGGTTATGATGAGGCTACAGTGAAAGAGGTTGCACGGCAGGTTAAGATATCCGTTGATGCAGGTGTCCAGGTGGGTATTGTGATTGGCGGAGGGAACTTCTGGAGAGGAAGAACCAGTAATGCCATTGAGAGAACTAAGGCAGACCAGATCGGAATGCTGGCTACTATTATGAACTGTATTTATGTTTCGGAAATTTTCCGGAATGAAGGAATGGGTACTGAGATTTTGACACCTTTTTCATGTGGTTCCATGACAGAGCTTTTTTCCAAAGACAGAGCCAATGGGTACTTTGCAGAGGGTAAGGTCGTATTTTTTGCTGGTGGAACCGGACATCCTTATTTCTCTACGGATACTGGAATTGCTCTGCGTGCGATTGAGATGGATGCAGATTGTATCTTGCTGGCTAAGGCCATTGATGGTGTATATGACAGCGATCCTAAGATCAATCCAAATGCTGTAAAGTATGATAAGATTACAATTCAGGAAGTAATAGATAAGCAGCTTGGAGTCATTGATCTGACTGCTTCCATAATGTGTATGGAAAATAAGATGCCGCTTGCGGTATTTAGCTTGAATGAAAAAGATGGCATTGCCAATGCCATGCAGGGAAAAATAAACGGTACGATAGTTACCGCATAACCAGGAGGACGATATGCAAGAAATTTTACAGGTTTACGATGAGAAGATGAATAAGACATTAAATGCACTGGAGAATGATTTTGTGACCATTCGTGCAGGTCGTGCCAATCCTCATGTGTTGGATAAAATTAGAGTGGATTATTACGGTACACCGACCCCACTTCAGCAGGTAGGTAATGTCACTATCCCAGAAGCTCGCATGATTGTGATTCAGCCATGGGAAAAGGGTCTGTTAAAGGCCATTGAGAAAGCTATTTTAACATCTGATTTAGGAATTAACCCAACCAATGATGGAACTATGATTCGTCTTGTATTCCCAGAGCTTACAGAAGATCGTAGAAAAGAACTGGTTAAAGATGTGAAAAAGAAGGGCGAGAATGCAAAAGTCGCAATTCGAAATATTCGCCGTGATGCCAATGATGCCTTTAAGAAACAGCTGAAGGCAGAGGAAATTTCTGAGGACGAGCAGGCTGATGCAGAGGATAAAATTCAGAAATTAACAGATAAGATGATAGCTCAGATAGATAAAGCAATTGAAGAGAAGTCTAAAGATCTTCTTACAGTATAAAATTTTGAACAGGGGGGCAGGCTTTTCGCCTGTCCTGTTTTGTGTTTTATAAGGAGTGATTCGTATGAATGATAAGATACAGGATATGGTGATACCGGAGCATGTTGCTATTATATTAGATGGTAATGGCAGGTGGGCCAAAAAGCGAGGACTTCCCAGAAGTTTGGGACATAAAGAAGGCTGTGTTACCTTAGAAAAAACAGTGGAAGATTCAGCCAGACTTGGAATCAAATATTTAACGGTTTATGGTTTCTCTACAGAGAACTGGAAGCGTTCCTCCGACGAAGTAGGAGCACTTATGCAGCTTTTTCGTTACTATATGGTAAGATTGTTAAAGGTAGCAAAGGCCAATAACGTTCGAGTCAGTATGATTGGAGATCAGCAGAGGTTTGACCGAGATATAGTAGAAGGAATCCATAAATTGGAACAAGAGACGAAAGACAATACCGGTCTGACTCTTGTAATTGCAGTGAATTATGGAGGACGTGATGAAATTGTCCGTGCAACCAGAAATATCATGAAAGATGTAAAAGAAGGAAACGTTCTTCCGGAAGAGATGGATGAAACGATGTTTCAGTCTTATCTGGATACAGCGAAGATTCCAGACCCTGATTTGTTAATTCGTACAAGTGGAGAGTTAAGACTCTCAAATTATCTGTTATGGCAGCTTGCCTATACAGAACTCTATGTTACTGATTGTTATTGGCCTGATTTTAATATAGATGAAATGAAAAAGGCTATTGCAGCGTACAATAGCAGGGAACGAAGATTCGGGGGAGTGAAGTGATCTTAAGGGAGGTAACGCGATGTTTACGATCAGACTGATAAGCGGAATTGTACTTGTCTTGATTGCTCTTTTGACAGTGGGCAATGGAGGGCTTTTGCTTTTTGCTACCACCGTTTTCATTTCTATCATCGGTTTGTTTGAATTGTATCGTGTGATGAAGATACAGAGGAGCTTATTGGGGTATCTGGGATATTTTGCTGTATTGGCTTATTACGGATTGTTATGGTACCATATGGAAGATAGGATGCTTTTATTATCTGTTATATTCCTTATGATCCTTATGAGCGTTTACGTTTTTGCCTTTCCAAAGTATCAGTTGGAAGATGTGTCAGTAGCTTTTTTAGGATTGTTTTATGTTGCAGTTATGTTATCTTATTTGTATCAGGTCAGAACCATGGAAGATGGAAAGTATCTGGTATGGCTAGTATTCTTAAGTTCATGGGGGAGTGATACCTGTGCTTACTGTGTTGGAAGCCTAATAGGAAAGCATCGGCTTGCGCCCGTCCTCAGCCCTCATAAATCCATAGAGGGTGCGATTGGAGGCGTTGTGGGAGCAGCTCTTCTCGGTTCTTTGTATGCTGGTGTTTTTGGCGCATCAATGGTTGGACTTAGTACCCCTATATTTACATGTATGCTGGCATGTGTAGTGGCAGCCCTTATATCACAAATTGGTGATTTGGCAGCTTCTGCGATCAAGAGAAATCACCAGGTAAAAGATTATGGAAAACTGATTCCAGGGCATGGTGGGATTTTAGATCGCTTTGACAGCATGCTTTTTACAGCACCAGCTATTTATTTAGCAATTACTTTTTTACGGTAATGAGATATTTGCTGGAATTTTGTAAAAGAAAAGGAGTTGGCAGCATAAGATGAAGAAAATAGCAATTTTGGGTTCTACAGGTTCCATTGGGACTCAGACCCTGGAGGTGGTTGAAACCCAAGGGGATATCGTAGTCACCGCTTTAGCTGCGGGTAGTAATATTAAACTTTTAGAAGAACAGACAAGAAAGTTTTTGCCTAAACTGGTCTGCGTTTGGGAAGAGGAAAAGGCGAGGGAACTGGCTGTTTCCATAAAGGATCTTCCGGTCCGCGTTGTGTTTGGAATGGAAGGGTTAATTGAAGCCGCCACGGAACCTTCTGCTGAGATCGTTGTGACCGCAGTGGTGGGAATGATTGGAATACGTCCGACCATCGCAGCCATGGAAGCTGGTAAAGACATTGCTCTTGCAAATAAAGAAACGTTAGTAACCGCCGGACACATTATAATGCCACTGGCAAAAAAACGAGGAGTGAACATTTTCCCAGTTGATAGCGAGCATAGCGCAATCTTTCAGTGTCTGAACGGTGAAAATAAAAAAACCATACATAAGGTTCTTCTAACAGCTTCTGGCGGTCCTTTTCGTGGAAAGACCAGAGAAGAATTAAAAGCAGTTCAGGTCGAGGATGCCTTAAAGCATCCCAATTGGTCTATGGGTAGAAAAATTACCATCGATTCCTCAACTATGGTAAATAAGGGTCTTGAGGTCATGGAAGCCAAGTGGCTGTTTGATGTTGATATGGATCAGGTTGAAGTTGTGGTACAGCCTAAGAGCATCATTCATTCTATGGTAGAATTTAAAGATGGGGCTGTTATGGCACAATTAGGTACGCCAGATATGAAACTTCCAATTCAGTATGCACTTTATTATCCCGAAAGAAGGTTTCTTCCTGGTGAACGTCTTGACTTTTGGAGTCTGAAAGAGATTGCTTTTGAAAAGCCTGATATGGTTAATTTCCCTGGCCTTTCTTTAGCTTACCAGGCGGGTAAAAGAGGCGGAACCCTTCCCACCGTCTTCAATGCTGCTAACGAGCGCGCAGTTGAAAAATTTTTAAGCAGGGAAATCTCATATCTTTCCATCACAGATATAATAGAGGGAGCTATGAGCGGGCATACTGTAAAGGAGAATCCGTCAGTGGAAGAGATTCTTGAAGCAGAGAATGCGGCTTATGAATATATAGAAAGCAGGTGGTAGATTGTCCAGTGTTATCGTAGCAATTCTAGTATTTGGACTTATTGTTTTAATTCATGAATTAGGTCACTTTTTGTTCGCAAAAAAGAATGGGATTAAAGTAGTAGAATTTTCCGTTGGGATGGGACCTAGACTGTTGCATTTCAAAAAGGGAGAAACGATTTATTCCATAAAGGCATTGCCTCTGGGTGGTTCCTGTATGATGTTAGGTGAGGATGAAGAGGATGCAGATGAAGGCGCATTTCAAAACAAATCCATTCCTGCACGAATGTCTGTTATTGCGGCAGGACCGATTTTTAATTTTATACTAGCTTTTCTTCTTTCGCTGATCCTTGTTGGGATGAGCGGATATGATATGACATATGTTAAAGAAGTGACTAAGGATTCCCCAGCATATGCTGCAGGGCTTTTACCCAGTGATAAGCTTCTTAAGATAAATGGAGAAAGTGTCTCCATGTACCGAGAATACATTCTTTATAAGTTATTAAAGCCGGATGAGAAGATGAATCAAGTGGAATTTTTGAGAGTGGACTCTAAAACCGGTGAGAGCAGCATTAAAACCGTTTCCGTTACTCCAGAGCTTTCAAAGGATACCGGGAAATATCTCATTGGAATTACCATTGCGCCTCAGAATGCGAAGGTAGCTTCTATTGGAGAACTTGTTAAATACGGTTATAAAGAAATGGAATACGATGTAAAACTTACGGTAAAAAGTCTTGGTATGCTTTTTTCAGGTAAAGCAAGTGTAAATGATTTAAGTGGTCCGGTTGGAATTGTAGTAATGATAGATGATTCCGTAAAGGCTGGCCTTACAGTCAGTTTTGCAGCTGCGTTTATGAATGTGCTCAGCATGTGTATTCTGCTCAGTGCCAACTTAGGTGTTATGAACTTGCTTCCCATTCCGGCCCTTGATGGAGGACGTCTTTTGTTTCTGATTATTGAAGCAATCAGAGGCAAGCGTATGGATCCTAACAAAGAAGGCCTGGTTAATATGATTAGCATGGCCGCATTAATGGCACTTATGATTTTTGTGGTCTTTAACGATATCAACAGATTTACGTAAGCGGGTATGGACTCAGATTGGAGGAAGACATGAACCGTGAGCATACAAGAGTGATTGGAATTGGTGATCGGGTTATCGGAGGTGGTAACCCGGTTCTTATTCAATCCATGTGCAACACAAAGACCCATGATATAGAAGCAACGGTTTCTCAAATCAATGCACTTGCAAAAGCAGGCTGTGATATCATCCGGGTCGCTGTTCCAGATATGGAGTCAGCAAATGCTTTAAAGGAAATAAAGAAACAAATTACAATTCCACTAGTGGCAGATATTCATTTCGATTACCGGCTTGCTATCGCTTCTATAGAAGCAGGAGCCGATAAGATTCGAATCAACCCAGGTAATATAGGTTCCGTTGACCGGGTTCGTGCTGTTGTTGAAAAAGCCAAGGAATATAACGTACCCATTCGGGTAGGAGTAAACAGTGGCTCTCTGGAGAAAAACTTGATTGAGAAATATGGTGGTGTGACTGCTCAGGGAATCGTAGATAGTGCCCTAGACAAAGTGCGCATGATTGAAGAATTGGGTTATGACAATCTTGTAATCAGCATTAAGTCTTCCGATGTTCTTATGTGCATCAAGGCGCATGAATTAATATCAAAGCAAACCGACTATCCTCTTCACGTAGGTATTACGGAATCTGGTACTCTGGTATCAGGAACCATTAAGTCTTCCGTAGGTCTGGGTATTATTCTTTATGAAGGAATTGGCGATACCATTCGCGTTTCATTGACAGGCGATCCGTTAGAAGAAATTAAGGCTGCAAGATTGATATTAAAGAGTCTTGGTTTAAGAAGAGGCGGAGTAGAAGTGGTTTCCTGCCCTACCTGCGGAAGAACCCGGATAGACCTTATTACATTGGCGAATCAGGTAGAGGAAATGGTATCCAAATTCGACCATCTTGATGTTAAGGTGGCAGTTATGGGCTGTGTCGTTAATGGACCAGGAGAAGCCAGAGAAGCGGATATTGGTATAGCTGGAGGCGTTGGCGAAGGACTTCTTATTAAAAAAGGAGAAATTATCCGTAAGGTTCCTGAGGATCAGTTACTAATGGCACTTCAGGAAGAACTTATGAAAATGTAATAGGTGATAGGATGATGAAAAAATTTTTGGATGTATTTCCAAATTTACATATCACAGACGAACTACGAGAGCTTTTAAAGCTGGTGGAAGTGGAAAAAATCACTTCCACCAGAGATAGAAGCTCTATTCGTGTTTATCTGATTAGTCAAAGATTAATCCACAAGCAGAATATCTATGGTTTGGAAAAAGGAATTAAAGAACAGCTTTTTCCTTCTAAGCAGCTTAGTGTGAAAGTGATTGAACGTTTTAATCTGTCGGAACAGTATACGCCTCAGAAGCTTTTAAAAGCATATAAGGATAGCTTGTTAATGGAGCTGAAGAATTACAGTATCATCGAGTATAATATGTTTCGTAAAGCGATATTTAAGTTTCCGGAGCAGGATTTGCTTAAGCTTACCGTGGAAGACACCATTGTTACCAGGGAAAAGGCAGGAGAACTAAAACGGATTTTAGAGAAGATATTTATCGAACGCTGCGGCTTACCTTTAGAGGTACAGTATGATTATGTGGCTCCTCGGGTCAATGAACTTGCTAAGCAAAAAGAACTGCAGATGCAACGGGAAGTTGAGGAGATTGTAAGACGTACTGCGTTTGGATCAAAACTTATGGAAGAAAATATGGGAGAGGCTTCTTCTTTAAGTGCAGATAACATAAGCCCCGAATCTGTGGCAAGCGATACTTCACAGGAAGTACCGTTTGTTCAGGACGGCCAGACGAATGCACTTCGTATGGGCGGAAAAAAGGAGCCTGGAAAAGCTTCTGGGTCTGATTTTGGTAAAAAAGAGAATGGAAAGAAGGAATGGAAAGACTATAAAAAGAGTGGAAATCCTTATGTAAAACGTTCCGATAATCCAGATGTACTTTATGGCCGAGATTTTGATGGAGACACAATTGAGATTGATAAGATAGAGGGCGAAATCGGTGAAATAAATATTCGTGGAAAGATTCTGACAGTGGATAGCAGAGAATTAAGAAGCGGTAAAACTATTATGATCTTTGATGTGAGTGATTTCACCGATACGCTTACCGTAAAAATATTTGCAAAAGAAGAGCAGGTAGATGACCTGAAGGCTGCGGTAGTAAAGGGAAGCTTTATTAAGATTAAAGGCGTTACTACCATTGATAAATTTGATGGTGAGCTTACACTGGGTTCTGTAGTGGGAATCAAGAAATCAGAAGATTTTACCGGCAAAAGAACGGATAACAGCTTGCAAAAGAGAGTAGAGCTACACTGCCATACTAAGATGAGTGATATGGATGGGGTATCCGAGGTAAAAGATATTGTTAAGCGTGCTAAGAAGTGGGGGATGCCTGCCATTGCTATCACAGATCACGGATGTGTACAATCATTTCCCGACGCCAATCATGCATTGGACAAGGGAGATACCTTTAAAATTATTTATGGAGTGGAAGGGTATTTAGTAGATGATCTAAAGCAGTTGGTGGATAATTCACGTGGACAGAAGCTTTCCGATACCTATGTTGTTTTTGACATTGAGACTACGGGATTTAGTTCTTCCAAAAATCGCATTATTGAAATTGGTGCGGTAAAGATACAAGATGGTACCGTAATAGATCGATATAGCACCTTTGTAAATCCTGAGGTACCCATTCCCTTTGAAATTGAAAAGTTGACTGGCATCAATGATAACATGGTACTGCCTCATCCAAAGATAGATGAAATACTTCCTCAATTTCTGGACTTTTGTTCAGATGCGGTTTTAGTCGCACATAATGCCTCTTTTGACATCAGTTTTATTGCCTATAATGCAACACGTTTGGGAATTCCATTTACTCCTACGGTGATTGATACAGTGGCTCTGGCAAGACTTCTTTTGCCAAGTTTAAACCGTTATAAACTTGATACGGTTGCGAAAGCACTTAAAATTTCGTTGGAAAATCATCACCGAGCGGTGGATGATGCAGGATGTACCGCACTTATATTTGCGAAGTTTGTTCAAATGTTAAAAGACCGTGGAGTGGAAAGCCTGGATGAACTGAACCAGTTAAGCACGATGTCAGCTAGCATGATCAAAAAATTACCGACTCATCACGTTATTATATTGGCTGCCAATGATGTAGGCAGGGTAAACTTATACCGTCTAATTTCCAGATCTCATATTGACTTTTATGCCAGGAGACCGCGAATTCCTAAAAGTGTATTAAATGAAAATAGGGAAGGTTTAATCATTGGTTCTGCCTGTGAAGCGGGCGAGGTATATCAGGCACTGTTAAGAGGTTCTTCCGATGCAGATGTTACAAAACTTGTGAATTATTATGATTATCTGGAAATTCAGCCTCTTGGTAACAATGGGTTTATGCTTCGAGATGAAAAAAGTGTGGTAAAAACAGAGCAAGATCTCATTGATATTAATAAAAAGATAGTATCCTTAGGAGAACAGTTTGGAAAGCCGGTCTGTGCAACTTGTGATGTGCATTTTCTGGACCCAGAAGATGAGGTCTACCGAAGAATTATCATGGCAGGCCAAGGTTTTAAGGATTCGGATGAACAAGCGCCCCTTTATTTACGAACAACAGAAGAGATGCTTAAGGAATTTGAGTATCTTGGCCCCAACAAAGCAGAAGAAGTGGTGATTAAGAACACCAGGAAAATTGCTGACATGTGCGAAAAGATATCTCCGGTGCGCCCTGATAAATGCGCTCCTGTCATTGAAAATTCTGATGAGGATTTAAGAAACATCTGTTATGACAAGGCTCATGCAATCTATGGGGATAATCTGCCTACAATCGTTACAGAGCGCCTGGAGAGAGAGTTGAATTCCATTATTACCAATGGATTTGCGGTTATGTACATTATCGCTCAGAAGCTGGTTTGGAAATCCAATGAAGATGGATATCTGGTAGGGTCGAGGGGTTCTGTAGGTTCTTCCTTCGTGGCTTATATGTCAGGTATTACCGAGGTTAATTCATTAAGTCCTCATTACTATTGTACGGAATGTCATTATTATGATTTTGATTCAGATGAAGTAAAACAGTTTTCTGGTATGGCAGGTTGCGATATGCCAGATAAAACTTGTCCGGTTTGCGGTCATCCACTGGAAAAAGATGGATTTGATATCCCCTTTGAAACATTCCTGGGATTTAAAGGAGATAAGGAACCGGATATCGATCTTAATTTCTCCGGTGAATATCAAAGCAAAGCACATGATTATACGGAAGTCATCTTTGGAAAAGGGCAGACTTTCCGAGCGGGCACCATTGGTACGTTGGCGGATAAGACGGCTTTTGGATATGTTAAGAATTACTACGAAGAGCATGGAGTAAGAAAGAGAAACTGTGAGATTAACCGCATCGTTCAAGGGTGCGTGGGAGTAAGAAGGACCACAGGGCAACATCCAGGCGGTATTATTGTTCTGCCTCATGGTGAGGAAATTTATTCCTTCACTCCGGTGCAACGCCCAGCCAATGATATGACTACCATGACGGTGACCACCCATTTTGATTATCACTCCATTGACCATAATCTTTTGAAACTTGATATTCTGGGACACGACGATCCTACTATGATACGAATGCTTCAGGATCTCATTGGATTTGATCCAGTAAAAGACATCCCGCTAGATAGTCCTGAGGTTATGTCCCTGTTTCAGGATACTTCAGCACTTTTTATTTTGCCAGAAGATATCGGAGGATGTAAGCTGGGGGCTTTGGGTGTACCTGAATTTGGTACGGATTTTGCTATGCAGATGTTAATTGATACAAAACCTAAGTATTTTTCCGATTTGGTGCGTATCGCAGGTCTTGCCCACGGAACCGATGTTTGGCTTGGTAATGCCCAAGCTTTGATTCAAGAAGGAAAGGCAACCATTCAGACAGCCATCTGTACTCGAGATGATATCATGGTTTATCTGATTTCAATGGGGATGGAGGAAGGTCTCTCTTTTTCTATCATGGAAAGTGTTCGTAAGGGAAAAGGACTGATGCCAGATTGGGAAACAGAAATGATTGCACATGGGGTGCCTGACTGGTACATATGGTCTTGTAAAAAAATTAAATATATGTTCCCCAAAGCCCATGCGGCGGCCTATGTTATGATGGCTTGGCGTATAGCTTATTGTAAGGTGTTTTATCCTTTGGCTTATTATGCCTCTTTTTTCAGTATTCGCGCAAGCGGCTTTAGCTATGAGCTCATGTGTCAGGGAAGGGAAAAGCTGGAGCATTACCTAGCTGATTACCGTAAGAGAATGGATACGCTATCAAAAAAAGAACTGGATACCTTACGTGATATGCGTATCGTACAGGAGATGTATGCTAGGGGTTATGAGTTTATGCCGATTGATATCTATCGGGCAAAGGCAAGACATTTTCAGATCTTTGATGGAAAACTGATGCCGTCCTTAAGCAGTATAGACGGATTGGGGGAAAAGGCTGCAGATGCCGTGGTGGATGCGGTCAAAGATGGTAAATTCCTTTCCAGGGAAGACTTTAGGAATCGTTCGAAGGTCAGCAAGACAGTTTGTGATCTGATGGGAGAAATGAGTCTTTTAGGAGAACTTCCTGAATCCAATCAGTTGTCATTGTTTGATCTGGGTTAAATATATTTTTCCATTATTTGATATTATTTAAAATATTTTGCAAATATGGTTGACATACGTTAGGATTTATATTATACTACCTAACGTAATCGAGGCGTGGCTCAGTTTGGTAGAGCGCTGCGTTCGGGACGCAGAGGTCGCAAGTTCGAATCTTGTCGCCTCGATTCTGCACCTTTTATTTGTAAGGGCCTATTGGTCAAGCGGTTAAGACACCGCCCTCTCACGGCGGAATCCCGAGTTCGATTCTCGGATAGGTCATCATTAACCTTCAGGATAAAACCTGGAGGTTTTTTGTGTTAGCAAATGGAAGGTCTGAAGGGACTGGAAAAAAGCAGGCGTAGAATTTAGCCTGCTTTTTTTATTGTATGGCAGTCTTTTAATAAACCACCTGCTATGCAGGTGTGACCACAGTAGCTTTAGCTTCAAGTAAAAAACCTTAGTGAGAATACCACCAAATATCAGTGTATCAAGTTTTATGGGATATTTAAAAGGGAAGAGTACGCTTATGATATTTGAAAGGAATGCAAATTTGAAATACAAATATGGAAGCAGACATTTTTGGTGTCGTGAATATTATGTAGATACAGTGGGAAAGAATGCAAAGAAGATACAAGAATATATTCAGAATCAATTAAAAGAAGATTTAGAATATGATCAAATGACGTTAAAAGAATACATAGACCCGTTCACGGGTGAGCCGGTAAAACAAAGCAAATAAAATGAGCCCTGTTGGGCTCAGTAGATAAATGTTTGTGCGGCTGTGGATTTTTTTCGAAGAGCCTTTAGGCTCCAACGTCGGTAATAACCCCTTATAGGGGTAGAGCAAACCACCCGTTCAACGGGTGGTTATGATTGGAAGTAACTGAGGTATGTTCCCAGCTGTTCATTCTAAATAATAAATTGTTTATTTAAACAAAATGGAATTTTTTGTTGTTAAATTAAGATAATATATGGTAATATGAAAAAAAGTTTTGTTTTCTGTTTTATATTTTTGTTTTTACAAAACATTTTTAAGTTTTTAGGAGGATACATGGATAGAATTACTCTTAACGAGATTAAGGATAAATTAGATTTTTTTCATAAAATGTTTGATGCTGTTCGTTTGATAGATCCGCTGCATAAAAAAGTAATAGAATGCCAAGATTCTGATATTTTGATTACAAAAGAAGTGTGCTATCACTATTGGGGAGATAAAAAAATATGTGATAATTGCATTTCTATGCGGTCTTATCAGGAGGACAAAAGCTTGGTAAAGATGGAAAAAAGCCAGAATGCTGTTTTTCTTGTGACCGCGATCCCCATTACTACGAATGAATCTCCTGCTGTTTTAGAGCTACTTAAAAATGTGACAGATACCATGTTTGTGGGAAGCGGAGAGTACAATAAAAGTGAGATGCTTAGCAGGTATGTGGAGGAGATTAGCAATGCCATCATAAAAGATCCTCTTACGTTACTATTTAATCGAAGGTTTGTGGAGGAGCGGCTTCCAGCGGACATTGTGGAGTCCACACTGGCTAACAGACCTCTATCCCTTTGCTTTCTTGATCTTGATAATTTTAAGGCTATCAATGATACTTATGGCCATGGGGCGGGGGACAAGGCGATCAAAACCGTGAGCGAAATTATTATCAGTAACATTGATTGTGACAAATCCTGGGCAGCCAGATACGGAGGAGATGAGTTTCTTGTCTGCTTAAATGGTACAAGGGAAGAAGATGCACAATTGATTATGAAAAAAATACAGAGGGATGTGGGCAACCTTCCAATTTATTCAGAAAAAGATAGTATTAAGTTGTCTCTTACTTATGGGATTAAGACAATGGAAGATATCCCGCTTACGGCAGCAGAACTTATAAGAGAAGCAGACAAGGTTATGTACCTAGCAAAACAATTTAAATATCATTATGGCCAAAACTGAAGGAAAGGTTTATAAGACGTAAATAATTTTCCAGAATTGGAAATAGAAGTTGCAGTTTTATTTATTTCTTAATATAATTAAAATATGAAAACATTACGTACTTTAAAAGAGGTTTTTTTATCTTCAATTCCGCTTGTTTTTATTATTATAATTGTTTGTGTCTTTGTGGCGCCAATGGAACGATCATCCGACTATGTAAAATTGGTAATTGGTTATTTGAGCGTCGTATTTGGGCAGGCATTTTTTTTAATTGGACTTGATTCCAGTATTCTACCCATTGGAAAGCTGGTTGGTAGTTCCCTGATTAAATTTAATAAAAGTTTATTTATTATCTTGTTCGGAATCCTTTTTGGTATTTTGGCCACGGTTGCTGAACCCGCTCTGGCGGTACTTGCAAGACAAACTCATATGACCATGAATGAGGTCAATGAAACTGTCTTTGTATGGATACTAAGCACAGGTGTGGGTATCTTTGTTGGATTAGCCTTATACCGAGTCATTAAGGACATGAACATCAAGTTCATATTTGCAATTCTTTATGTGATGACATTTTTGATTATAATTTTTGTTCCTGATGAATTCATGGCACTTGCTTTTGATGGAAGCGGCGCGACCACAGGTGACATTTCAGTTCCATTTATTCTTGCACTTGGTATGGGTATTTCGGCAACCATGTCAAAGCGTAAGACAAACGATGATATGTTTGGTATCATAGGAATCGCTTCGGTAGGTCCCATTATTGCAGTATTTATCTATGGTATTATTTTAAAGATTAGTTATGGAGGGAATCTGCCTCCTGCCGGTATTTATGATCCAGGCGGAGCGGAAAGCTTTTTAAAGTTAATTCTTTCTAATGTAACTGGAGTTGCCTTAGCGTTGTTTCCAATTATCATTGTTTTTTTGCCATTTCAGTTCTTTGTGGTTAAGCTTCCAAAGAAACAGTTTATAAGAACCATACTTGGTGTTGTTCCGGTGTATCTTGGATTGCTCATTTTTCTCTCGGGGATTGATTATGGTTTTGCATTTGCAGGAAAATACATTGGTGAAGTGTTTTTAAGCGCAGGTCGTCCCCAATGGTTTAAGTGGTTGCTTCTTCCTCTAGGTTTTGTTCTGGGAGCAGCTATCACTTTATCGGAGCCAGCGGTTACGGTATTGGGAGAGCAGCTAGAAGAGATAACCAATGGTCATATTCAAAAGATGACCATACGGACGACTCTTGCCATTGGAATCGGTTTTGCTTCACTTTTCTCAATGCTTAAGATCTTAACCCAGATTAATATACTTTGGTTTCTGGTACCTCTTTATGCGATATCTCTGATTATGATGATAAAGAGTTCTCCTTTGTTCGTAGGCCTTGCATTTGATTCGGGGGGAGTGACAGGGGGAGCATTAACTTCTGCTTTTTTAACACCGCTGACTCTGGGAACCGCCCAGGCAGTAGCTCTTACAGCAGGGAGTGAGGCTCAATCTGTGCTTACCAATGGATTTGGAATCATCGCATTTATTTCAGTTACACCATTAATCGCTGTTCAGTCTCTTGGTTTACTTTATAACCGAAAGTTGAAGCAGGCTCAGGCGTTAAATGAGAAGTTTGAGCAGGAAAAATACGAGGAATTATCTTTTTATGCAGCACAGCTGGAGGAAGAGGATGCCAGTTCTATAGAACCCATACTTCAGGATACTGAATGTGAGATGGAACCGTTTATTGATTTAGAGGAGGGCGCCCATGGATAACATTGAATATTTATTTATTATTACCGGAAGAAAGCAAAAGGATGCCTTATTAAGCAGAATGTGTAGCATCGATAATCGAATCGTGAATACCATTTATGGAAAAGGAACCGTGAAATCCAATTATTTGCTAGACATGCTTGGTTTATTTCCGGAAGAGAATAAGGTTATACTAACTTCAGTATTACCAAAAGATAAAACAGAAGTTATTTTTGATATGTTGTTAAATGAATTTGATTTTGGAAACCCTAATACTGGAATCGCCTTTACGATGCCTATATCAGGAATGTCATTTTAATTTTTATGTAGGAGGAAGATAAATCAAATGGAAAGTTCCGACCAAATCAAAGCCCTTTTTATCGTGATAAATGCCGGTTACACAGATACAATCATGGACATTGTAAGGGCAGAAGGAGCAGGCGGTGCTACGGTAATAAATGCACGAGGTGAAGGTGTAAATCATGAATCCTTTATGGGGATAACCATAGACTCTGAAAAGGAAATAATACTGTCTCTCGTAGACGCAGCAACAGCGAAACGAATTATGTGCCAGATCAAGGAAAAGGCTGGCTGGAAATCCCCACTTCATGGGATTTGCTTTGTTATGCCTGTCAATAAAGCCATAGGCATCAATGCGCCCATTAAGGATTATGAGGAAGAAATAGAAACAAAAGCAGAAACAAAGTAAGAGATTCATAAATAGAAAAGCATCATCAAACTTTCATTATTGGTTTGATGATGCTTTTTGTAGTTTATCTGTAATGGATTTTTTATTTCCATTACTTGGTTGAGACGAACATGACATACTGTTGTCCTGATTGATCTAGTATAATGATTTTATCAAAAGAGCAAGATAAATATAAAATGAAAAATAATAGGAAAGGAGATATAAGACAATGAAACTAAAATTAGAAGGATTTGGTATATTCGTAAAAGATATGGGAGTTATGATTCGATTTTATAGAGACGTGCTGGGATTTGAGATAAAAGAGGAGGAGAATACTTCCAATGTATACCTTGAAAAGGATGGGACCCTGTTCTTATTATACGGGAGAACGGATTTTGAAACGATGACAAATAAAACCTTTCATTTTGCAGAAAATATAAATGGTCATTATGAAATTGCACTTGGAGTTGAGAATTATAATGAAGTTGACCTGGCTTTTGAAGAGGTTACGAAAAAGGGGGCTACTAAGGTAATGGAGCCTACTACAGAACCATGGGGGCAACGCACCTGTTACATTGCTGATCCTGAAGGTAATATAATTGAGATTGGATCGTTTCAACCATAGTTAAAAAAGCTATAAATACTTGACGGGTGAAATTCCCGTGCTATAATAACATGTATACACAAGTAAACAGGAGGTGAACCATGATTGAAAAAGATAGTGGATTTCCCTATTATTTACAGATATATCAAAAGCTTAGGGAAAAAATCCTTACGAAAGGATATCTTCCAGGTCAGCCGATTCCATCTGAGAATGAGCTGGTAAAAGAATTTGGAGTAACTAGGGCAACTGTAAGGAATGCGGTAAAAAAGCTTCAAAGCGAGGGACTTATTGCAACGGAAAAGGGAAAAGGTTCCTATGTAAATCAGCCAAAGATTGAGCAGAGCCTTTTTAAATTTTACAGCTTTGGAAGAGACCATGGAGAATTAAATAAAAATTCCGTACTATTGGGCATTCAAGTAGGAGAAGATGTTGAAGCTCAAAACGCTCTTTCCCTTTCTGATGACCAACTTATAAAGCATATTACCCGTATCCGCATGCTGGACGGGGTACCTGCAATTATAGAAAACTCCTACCTTCCATCGGACCTGGTACCTAATATAGAAAGTTATGATATGGAACAGCTTTCTATATATGATCTGTTGGAAAATACCTATGGATGTCAGATATTAAGAGCAAAGGAATTTCTTGATACTTGTGTGACGGATTATGATAGTTCAAAACTTCTGGAGGTATCAGAAGGAACGCCTGTGTTTTTGGTTAAGAGAATTACTTATGATCAAAAGGACAGGCCCATTGAGTTCCGTGTTTCTATCATAAGAAGCGATAAATTTACATTCTCAGTAGAATTACAATTAAGATAAAAGGTGGTTGAATGATGATTTCCATAACAGTTGAGATATTGCTTATTTCAGTTTTTGCTGGTTTTATAGGTTCCTTGCTAGGGCTTGGAGGGGGTATTATCATAACGCCCGCTCTTACGCTCTATCTGGGCATTGATATCAAGTATGCCATAGGTGCCAGTATTGTATCGGTAATCGCCACTTCCAGCGGTTCGGCCATTGCTTATTTAAAGGATAAGATAACAAATGTACGAGCAGGAATGTTCTTGGAAATTGCCACTACGACTGGAGCGTTGACTGGAGCATTTCTTGCAGGGGTGATAAGCACTAAATATCTTTATTTGACTTTTGGATTCCTATTGCTGTACTCAGCAGGAAATATGTTTAGAAAGAGAAATCAGGAGCTTCCTCAGGAATTTCCCGCCAATCCACTTGCTGAGAAGCTAAAGCTGAATGGAAGCTACTGTGACAGGGCTCTAGCACAACAAGTGGATTATCATGTGACAGGCATCTATAGTGGTTTTGGCATGATGTACATTGCTGGGGTGATTTCTGGACTTCTGGGTATCGGAAGCGGAATATTTAAAGTAATGGCAATGGATTCTTTTATGAAACTTCCCATGAAGGTATCAACAGCAACCAGTAACTTTATGATTGGTGTTACGGCTGCCGCAAGCGCCGGAATCTATTTAAGCAGAGGAAGTATTGATCCTAAGATCGCAGCGCCAGTAGCCCTTGGAGTCCTTTTTGGAGCGGGGGTGGGAACTAAGCTAATGCAAAGACTAAAAAGCACGACTCTTCGGTTAATTTTCATACCGGTCTTGCTGTATGTATCGATTGAGATGATTGTGAAAGGCGTGAGACTATGAGTAAGGATGCAGCAGATAAAAAAAACATTGAAGATGCAGAAATTATAATCAGTAAGACATTAAGGGCAGGAGTGGCCATAAGTGCCACTATTACATGCGTTGGTCTTGTCTTGTTTATTCTAACAGGAGACAGCGGATATCCAGGGGAAACCTTTCCTACCTCTGTTCGTGAGATAATTAAGGGCCTTGTTGTTTTTAAACCTTATGCTGTTATGTTAAGCGGATTGCTTATATTAATGTTGACTCCGGTGCTAAGAGTTGGGGTTTCCATTGTGACATTTATAAAGGAAAAGGATTACATGTATGCTTCCATTACCGTTACCGTATTTCTAATTCTTATTATCAGCTTTCTTCTCGGGAGAGGGTGATTGAATCCAGTAAGTACATAAGCCGGATCCACCATGAGTGGCATCCGGCTCATTATTATTACCTTTCCGTGTGGAAATACATTTGTTCTATGGCATGAATCTGAGTTACCAGCATGTGGTTACATGGGGTGGAAATCCCATACTCGTCTCCAAGACTAGCAACTACCCCATTAATCCGATCTATCTCTGTAATTCGTTTATTCTGGCGATCCTGATACATACTTGCATATCCTTCGGCATCATTTTCGCATACGCTCTGAACAATTTGGAGCGCAACCTTTGGATCAAAAATGGAGCCGTCTGCTTCTGCTACCTTTACGCATTCATGAACAATTTTTTGGCATAAGTCCCATAGAAATGGATTGTAATAAATTTCTCCGATCTGACATTGCATTAATGTACTTAAAGCATTAATTCCGCAATTGACCATAAGCTTTTGCCATAATACCTTTTGGATGTCTTCCATAATATTTATAGTTAATCCGCTTTGTTCTAAAGCAGAGGCCACCTTATTAACATCATTTAAGGATGAGTCACAAGGGAAATCAGGACCTATATTGGTAGGGCCGCAGCCGGAATGATAGAATTTACCAAGCCCCATGGATACACTGTTGTGACTGCTGGTTCCCACGATAACCCGCTCCTTTGGAACAAACTGTCCGATGTCTCGGTTATTGCCCGCGCCGTTTTGCAGCGTCATGACAATCGTGTCTGGTCCCAGCAGGCTCATATTTTCTTTCATGGCATCGTATGTATGGATTCCTTTTACAAAAACAATTACAAGTTCCTGGATGCCAATTGGAGCGCCGCTTAAAACTGCCTTTACAGAAAAGCGGATCTCAGACCGGTCTTTTTCAATTTTTATGATTCCGTCAGAATTTATTTTATCAACCTGCGGTTTATAGCTGTCTAATAATGTTAGATCATGGATAGGGGCGAGGTAGCTGGCATAGAGACTTCCCATGGCACCTGCCCCAAGAATTGCGATTTTCATTTAGTTCCTCCGGTTCTTGTTTAAAATACTAACCAATATTATCATGAATAATTATTGATATATAATACTAATTTTTCAATAGTATCATGAATAATTTTCATGTATAATATAAATGGAACAAATGGAAAACAGTAGGTGAATAAATGGATGTAAATAAATATATTTTATTTGTACGTGCCGTTGAAACTGGAAATTTATCAAAGGCGGCGGCTCAGTTAAGCTATTCCCAGACAGCAGCAAGTCATATGATTTCCTCTATGGAAGAGGAGCTGGGAATTAAGGTTTTATACAGAGGTAGGAGTGGAGTGTCCTTAACAGAAGAAGGAGAACGCATTTATTCTCTGGCAAAAGAGTTGGCAGAAAAGGAAGAGGCTATCCGGATTTTGGCAGGGGAAAAAAAGATTCATCATGGCAGAATCCGAATCGGAGTTATAACTAGCGTAGCGGTAAAGTGGATGCCGCAGATTATTATGGAATTTAGAAAACAATATCCTTATGTAGAGCTGTACTTAAATGATGCCATTAATTATGAGATTATGAAGGATTGGTTTTCTAAGGATGTTATCGACTGTGCATTTACGGCAGAATCCAATGGAAAAGATAACGAGATACCATTGGTAGAGGATCCTTACTATGTAATTATGTCTCCAGATCACCCACTGGGAACGTACGATACAATCACGCCTCAGTTGCTAAAAGGTGAGACTTTTGTAATACCCAGTGAGGGTACCAGTTATCAGGTTGGAAAGATTCTTAGACAAGCAAAAGGAAAGCTGATTGAGCACAATGGATTTTTAAGTGATCAGGCCGCCATTGCAATGGTATGCGGTGGATGTGGCATTAGCATCTTGCCAAAGCTGGTTCTTGATTCCTATGGCTCTGAGGGGTATATCAGAAGAATTTTAGATCCTAAAGTTCACCGTATCATATACTTTTGCATTTCTTCTAGAAAGATACTTCACCCCACCATCCGTGGCTTTTCCTCTTTTGCAAGAGAGTGGATAGGAAACCATGCTGAAAATGTGATAAGATAAGATTGTGTTGACATGTTTTACCAGAAGGCTTTAAAATGATTTTAATGAATAGAAATTTTGCAAATGATAACGAAGCCAGGTGTACCGGTGGATCTTGACAAGGAGAGATGATATGGAACTAAGAAAATGTACATTCGAAGATATGCAATTACTTGCCAGGCTAAATAAAGAGCTGTATGAAGATGAAAAAAATGATAACATACCTGGACTTGATATTTTGGAAGAGCGCTTAAGAACTTCAATGGAACAAGGGGCAAAAGCGTATCTAATCGTGTATGAAGGTGAAGTCACTGGTTATGCATTCGTAAAAACCCAAACCAAACCATACTATCTTTCACATTTTTTTATCTGTAAGAATATGAGAAGAAAACATCTTGGTACAATCGCATTCCAAGAGCTCATGAATGAATTGGATACGGAATCTATTGATTTGGACGTATTTTATTGGAATCAGCGTGGACAAGAATTCTGGAAGAGTCTTGGTTTTGAAGAAAGATGTATTATTATGAGAAAAAACAGGTAACACTTAAATTGGTGGATTGAAGTAAGGTCCATATTCTCTATGAATAATTTGATTTGGGATTAAGCATGATAAGATAAGATATCCTTTTGGTGATTACCAAGGGATGATGTACAAGAGTGTGGAAAGGAGTCCTGGCTATGAGCAATAAAAAATCAATGCTTAATGAATTTAAAGAATTTATTTTACGTGGTAACGTGATAGATCTTGCAGTTGGTGTTATTATTGGAGCTGCTTTTCAATCTATAGTGAGTTCTCTCGTTAAGGATATTATATCCCCTCTCATTGGGGTGATTACCGGAGGGGTGGATTTTAGCAATAAGTTCCTGCTTCTTTATACTCCGGTCAATGGAGCCGATGTATCAACTCTTGCAGCAGCAGGTGCACAGGGACCGGTGGTTGCATATGGTGCATTTATTACGGCGGTTATTAATTTCCTTATTATGGCAGTTGTGATTTTTATCATGGTTCGGTCCATCAATTCATTAAGAGGAAAGACGTTGCAGGTAATGACACCGAAGATGAAGGGGCAGTCTGGTTCGGCCACTGCATCAAATGCCTCGTCAGTCTCTCAGACTCAATCTAGCTCTTCGTCAGAAGAGAAGCAGCAGTGTCCTCACTGCTATGAAAAAATTAATGTCAATGCGACTCGCTGCCCATTTTGCACCAGCCAGTTAGATAAATCCAATGCAGGCACGAATCAAAATAAATAAGGAATACAGCAAAAAAAGATGATTTCTCTATATGAAAATCATCTTTTTTATTCGCCTATATGATATTTAAATGATTACATATCTCCAGAAAGACGAGCTATTACTTTTTGCACATCAATGATACCATATCCCCATATGTTATTTGGATAGCTATAAGCAGGATTTCGGCTTGCGGTTCTAATAAGCATTAGGCTGGCTTGTTCTCCCGTAACATAAGTATAGTTTCCTTTGCCCTGAGACCATTCCAAAATCATAGCAAGAGAGCCAGCCGCATAGGCAGCAGCAGCACCTGTGCCAGTAAGTGTCCCATAGGTCCCCCCAGGTAGAGCACAAGAGATCTGATAACCTGGAGCAGCTACGTCAGGCTTTACCAGACCGCTTCTCGTATAACCTCTGCCGGATTCATTTAATATATTTCCTGTGGTCTGATTATAAGCAGTTACGGTAAGAGTATGCCAGGTGTTTCCGGGAGCAGTTATGGTGGTGTCCGGGTTAGGGAGAAGAAAAAATGTATTGTTAGAAATCAAATCTCCTGAAGGTAGCCAGGAGTGAATAGAAAAAGGCTCGTTATCGGTGCTTTGGACGTGAATATACCAGATTCCTGGAAGTGGATCCTTAAAGCGTACCATTATAAGTTGACCACCAGTTCCTCGTTCAAAGGCCATATTATTAATCCAAACTACGCTTTCGCTGGATTGGAGCTTGAATTGTTCGCAGGCATTGAAGGAAGGATAGATAAGTGAGATAGTTTCCCTGTTAGGAGAAGTTACTTCCACAGCAAGCCGCCCAGGTAGATTCGGCCAGATTTCCATAGAAAACATTCGATCTTCAGATCCTACATTTAGTTGGAAGTCCTTTGTGTAAGGAGAAAAATTGCTAGTGCCGTGATAGTGCCGATTACTGTTTCCTTCATTTCCCGCGGATATAGCTACGCTGATATCAGGAATACGAATGATGCTCTCAAGATAAAGGCTTAAAATTCCATGTCCATCATGACTTCCCTGGCTACTGCCAAGGGCAATGCAGATGACTAGTGGGCGTTTTAGCCTTTGTGCAACGGAAACCAAATATCTTATGCCTAGCACAATGTCAGATTCTTGGTAACAAAGTTTGTCATCAGGAACGCAGAAAATCATTTTGAGATTTTGTTTGGCTTCCTTTAGCTTAACAACAATCAGTTCCGTATTGGGTACTAATCCAGTAAAAGACCGGTCCTCAGTAGGAGATCCGGATGCAATACTTGCTATGGCAGTTCCGTGTCCATTTCCATCTGTTGTAGGGACGATAGTCATGGGATCAGGAGAGTGAAGGGCACTATTAATTAGTACTTTTGTATATTCTGTACCAAAGCTGAAGTTTTCCGGATGGGTACCGACTTGCTGGGTCTGATCCCATATAGATATGATTCGTGTAGTTTTATCACGGTTCATAAATGCGGGATGCTGGTAGTCTATGCCAGTATCGACAATACCCACCAAAACTCCCTGACCATATAAGGGGGGGTTAGTAGTTTGTTGCGTATTGCACAATGTGTCAGGAACATTATTGATTATGGAAGTGGGAGTAAAAAGGGCAGGGAACAGATAATATGGATATAAACCCAGATCACAAGGCTGCTTGTCGCTTTTGGAGACGTGAAGCAGAGAAAAATCATTATTCAACCAGGTGATGTTATCACCACTGCTAAACCTTGGAATCATCGCATTACTGATTAGCAGATCGTAATAATTGTTATCTAGTATTTTTTCCATCGCTTCAGTCCTCCTGCTTCTATGTATAGGCATATAATATATTTTATGCGGTATGCATTCTGTTATGAGTATTGTTTTCGAGGGCAAGAGTGTAATTCTTGTATTCATAATAGAAGCAGGGCAGCATAAAATATATCATATGTGCCATAGTGGCAGATGGGAGGCCTGATTATGCAAAAAATAGTGGATGAAAACTATTATGATTTGATTATCAGCAATGTTATGATTCCATACTATGACACTGGAGACAATATTACTAATATGAATTTGAGGCATTCCTTGGCACATATTCCTGTTGAGTCTCAGAGTCCATGTAATTTAGGAACGTATCCTTACAATGCATTTCCTTCTTTGCTCACTTTAAGTTCTACCGTCAGTCTTGAGAAGTCAGGAATTGGAACTGTGCAAAGAAATCCATATCTAGCGTTGCTTGGCAGAGGTATCATCGTTGCAGTTATTGATACAGGAATTGATTATCGACATCAGGCATTTTTATATAATGATGGAACTACCAGACTCCTCTCGTTATGGGATCAGACCATACAGGAAGGTCCACCACCGGAAGGCTTTTCCTATGGCACAGAGTATACTAGAGAGCATATCAATGTAGCCCTTAGATCGGAAGACCCCTTATCTTTAGTTCCCTCCGTTGATACCAATGGCCATGGGACAGCAATAGCCAGTGTAATAGCAGGAAAACCAAACCAAGAGCAATCCTTTAGCGGAGTTGTGCCAGAAGCAGATTTGCTGGTTGTCAAATTAAAGACTGCAAAAAATAATCTTAAAAATATATTTTTTGTGTCGGAGGACAGAGAATGCTATCAGGAGTCTGATTTAATCATTGGCATTAATTATGTGATTTCAGTGGCGATTAGATTGAACCGCCCTGTGGCGATCTGTGTCGCAATGGGGACAAATCAATCAAGTCATGATGGAAGAGGCGCCACAAGCTATTATACAAACTATCTGGCTCAGCAGCCTCAGACAGGAATTACAATTACAACTGGCAATGAAGCAAATAAGCGTAGGCATTATTTTAAAAATACTACAGCCCAGCCGTATTCTGATGTATTTGAGTTAAGTGTTAGCGGCAATGACAAGCTGTTCGCCATTGAACTTTGGCCCTTTGCCCCCGCAAGATTGTCCATTCAAATCACTGCACCCAATCAAGAAACAACTGGAGTAGTACTTCCAGCATTAGGGGAATGCAGAGATTTTCTCCTTCAATCGAATAGTGGTGTATGGATCAATAATTATATTTTTGAAGAAGAAACCGGAGATCAGCTTATATTAATGCGATTTCAAAATCCTGTTCAAGGTGTCTGGACCATACGTGTGGAAAACCTGGATAATGAAGCCTTTTCATTTCATGCATGGCTCCCTTCTGGGAATATGATTTCAGAAGAGACCTTTTTTGTTAATTCAAACCCAGACACTACAATCACCTCTCCGGGAAATGCAACTTACCCCTTGACGGTAACGGCATACAATCAGTTTAATGACAGCATTTTACCAGAATCGGGAAGAGGATATACAAGGACCGGGTATATCAAACCAGATATAGCGGCTCCAGGTTATGAACTTACCTGCGCGGTCCCTGGAAACAGTTATGGATCCATAACTGGAAGTGGCTGTGCAGCAGCACAAGCAGCCGGAATTGTTGCAATGGTTTTTGAATGGGCAGTACCAAGGGGGAATTATACGAATATAACAGGAAATGATGTAAACCGTCTTATCATAAGAGGCGCTCAACGAAACAATGCATTTACGTATCCCAATAATATATGGGGGTACGGACAGATTGAAGTGAACAGTTTGTTTGAGAGGCTTACCAACATTTGAAGATGTAAAATAAGGACATACATAAACATTTAAGAAAAGTTTTTATTTCTTTGAATAATTTTTCAGAAATGGACAATAATAAAATTATACCAAAGATGAGTGAATACTTATCCTCCCCTTTTTAATGAGAGAAGTCAAAAACCTTCGTGTTTATGTGACTTCTCTCGTTTTTATTTGCGTCACTATTACTCAAAACTGTTGCCCAACTGTTGCCCCAGTTAAATTTAAAAAAATAACTTACTTCAATGATGTCGCTTCTTGATTTTTAGTTATATGTTTGATATATTTAAATTGTACCTATAATAGCACTATATAAATTATAGTAAGGAGGCAGTATATTATGCCAAGAGGAGTTCGTAGATCTCCAATCGAAAGATTACAAGATGAAATTAAAAACACACAAGATGCAATAGAACAATATAAATCCGCAATTAAAACACAAGAAGAAAAGTTAAAACAGTTACAAGATGAGATTAAGATTGAAGAGTTTAAGGAAGTGTCAAGCTTACTTGAAGAGAAAAACATGACTATCTTAGAATTAAAAGAATTACTTATCTCCAAAGACGTAGAATAATTAACAGACCAGAGTCTCACTTGAGATTACTGGTCTATTTTTTTGTGAGAACATATGTTTGCAGCTCGGTTTGGGATATGATATAATTAATATAACCAGTAGGAAGGGGCGAGATATCAAATGCATGAAATTACGGAGAAACAGCGACACGTCTATGATTGTATTAAGGAATCTATTAAAACGAATGGGTATCCACCTACAGTGCGCGAATTATCAAGCAGACTTGGAATTTCTAGTGGTGCATTTTTCCAGCAATGAATATTATTACATCTCGGTATGATGTACTGGTATTTAATTTGAAGTTTAAGCAGTCTCTAAGATGTTTGAAAATAATGTTGAAGTATACTAATTCTTTTTCAACATTTACATTTATATCGAATTTAAAATCACCCATTGTTGGAATACGAGTTAATGAAAAAGAACTAATTCTTTCAATATCAAACATATCACCCATTCTTAGATTGATCGTCTAATTTTTCATAGTCATCGTTTGTCATTAAATAAGCATTTGCAAGAGTTTTAGTATTATTAAGAACTGAATCTATTTCTGCTTGATAAGTCTGATGACTACTAACTATTAAAATGGTTAGTAGTTTTTATTAAACATAAATCAATCATCTTAACCAAGAAGGAGGAGAGTATATAGTGTGTCAAGCTAAGATAACAGGATCAATAACTATGAGTGTGGAAGATTTAAAATGCAGTTGCGGTTGTACTCAAATAATCATAGGTGCCTCACCTACTCAGTACCGAGGAGCGAGTTATGCGAAATCTTTGGACATATAAAATACAAGGACTGTGATAAAATTCTTGTAGAATTCGCTTCAAGATAAATACTGATGGTCAGCAGCGGTCAAATGTTGCTGGCTATTTTCTTGTAAATATAGAGAATAAGAGAGGAGAATGGTATAATGGAGTATAGAGATTTCCTTGATTTAACTGACGATGAGGTAAGCTTTATAGTAAATGAAATATTCAAGCCTATCAAGATTGAGAACATTAATAGAAGCAAGGCGTGGAGAGAAATTGCTTGTGAGATCACCACAACATGGGGAAATGGAACAGAAGAAGATCCATATGCAGATATTACAGATGAGCTGACTTTATGAGAGTATAGTATACAGGTGGATTTTTCTATAAAAAGAAACGATAAATTAAAATGGAAAAAGTATCTGATAGCAAAAGGGTGTCATTTCTTATTAAAAGACAATCCATATATTAAACAAAGCAATTAAAAATGGAATTTGAAGGGGAAAATGTGTTAATGAAATGTAATAAGCCGATAGAAGGATATACAGTTGGTAAAAAATATAACCTTTTGGGTTGTGTAGGTGAATACATAGTTCTTATTGCAGACAATGGAGAACAGTACACTGTACACGAAGGATATTTTGACATTGTAAGCAAATAAATCGAGCATTTTAAGGAGAATAATATTATGGGATTTTTAACAAATTTATTGATATCGTCAGGATTTGCCTCAGGGTTTTTAGAACCATCAAGTAAACCAAAGGATTTAGATGCTATGACAAGAGATAACTTGAGCGGAAAATTTACAAAAGCAGAAATGTTAAGACGTGTAAACATGGGATACTATGATAAAAAGTATTGATTCTAACTATTGTAAGCCATTGGATAATAAAAATCTGGTGGCTTTCGTATCGCTTAAATAGTATAATAGAGAGTAGATAAAGAGGTTTTTTGTGAGTATAAAATGATTATAATGTTGGCTTGGAGGGTATATGGAGAGTAGGTGGATAAGAATATCAGATCAAGAACCGAAAGATTTAAGTGGACATGGGTCTTATTATTTAGTAACTGTAAGATGCGATACTTGGGATCGAAATATAACTATGGTAATGAAGTGGTGTGAACAGATCATAGATGGAGAAATTAGAAAGAGATGGGAGTGGGAAGGCAAGACTAAGGCTGAAGATTTGGAGGTTACGTACTGGTCGAAATTTCCTTTACCAGCAGTTGATTGATAAAAGGATTGTTTTATTAATCTAGATTCGAAATATTCAATATCTATTAGTTTAATTAAAACCAGATTATTAAGAACT
>NZ_MCIA01000034.1 GCF_003609635.1 Lacrimispora algidixylanolytica
TTTGTTGTTCGTAATAATACCTATCTTCTTACTTAAAGAGACGAATGCTCCCCTCTTTATTTAACTTAACTAAAATGGTAGCTATGATTGGTAACATAAACAGACCAAGGATCCCCATTAGCTGTACTCCCACAAACATTAAAATCAAAGTTACAATGGGGTGAAGTCCTATCTGCTGTCCTATGATCTTAGGCTCCAATACCTGACGGACTATGGTAATAAAGATATATAAAACCAACATACCAATTCCGATTCGCGTATCTCCAATTGAGAAGGCAATGATAGACCATGGCAGCAATACAGCTCCCGTCCCCAAGACTGGCAAAACATCAATAATTGCAACGATCGGTCCGATGAGAAACGGGTTAGGTATCCCTATTATGGAAAAACCAAGAGATAATTCAATAAAGGTGATTGAAATAATCAATGCATAGGCACGGACAAATTTACCTAAAGAACCTATAACATTATCTTTCAAATTAAGAATCACGTTTCTACGCTTATCACCAAATTGACGTAACACGAAATTGCCGATCTTATAATAATCAATGGTGAAAAAGAAGGAAGATACGATTGTAAAGATAACCTTTATTAATAGAGTTGGCACCTGGCCCGCCAATCCTGTGACCGTTGTTACTACCTTTGAAGAAATATTGGATAGATACGTAAATATAGATTGTCCAATGTTGTTAACAAAGTCATCCAAATATACTTTAATAACTGGAAACCGGTCTGACATCTGATTTGTAAACGTGGATAGAGCTGGCTGAAGGGTCTCTTTATACAACGCCGGCAGATTGTTAAATAAACTACTGATAAACTGAAAGAATCTGGCACCAATCAAGCTGATGACCAAGGTCAGACAAGCATAAAATAGAATCAAAATTATGATTGATGAAAATGTCCTTTTAATTCTTAACTTCTTTGCTAATAAATCAATGGGTTTGCGAAAAGCCATTGAAATAATCAACCCAATCACAAACGGCATTAAAAGCGGAAACACATATTTAACACCTGCATACACAATAATCAATAATATAAACGCAAATATGCAGTGAATAATAAATGCTTTTTGTTTTTCTAAACTCATGAGTTACGTTACCTTTCTGTTAAATACATGTAAATCTAAGACATTATTGCCATAATCCATGGTTGTATTATATCGTTTATCTCAATCGTGTCAAGCACTAACGCTCCACTTTGTCCAATTTACAAGAAAAATAGTGAATTACCGAAGAGTATGCATGTAATCTTCCGCCTTATCCCAATTTACCACAAATGAAGTTCCTTTCTGACAAAACACGGAACAAGAAGGGTTCTTTACATCAGCATCAGCATTGTATTCATAAGAAGCTACTATTTCATCCTGGTTATGGCATATGTCATAATGAGAAAATCCCATGGAGATGCCAGCTCGTCCGCCAGTCATTACCATAAGTTCTTCACCATAATTCATAAAAGAAGAGACAGAACCAGTTCCTGTAATGACTGTTCTTCCATTTTCCCCTTCAACCGGTAATTCAAATGCTCCATAGCGCCTTGTGATGTCATTTAGTAGCTTTCCAGTTAAGGAACTAGGTACAGATAGGTTGAACTGATAATAAGGCTCTAAGAGGATATTGTCAGCCTTCATCAGTCCTTGTCGAATCGCCCGATAAACAGCCTCTCGAAAATCTCCACCTTCCGTATGTTTAATATGAGAAATACCATCAATCAGAACTATCTTGACATCTGTTAACGTCGATCCGGTTAAAACCCCTTTATGAACATACTCGAACACATGCGTACGAATTAAGTTCTGAAAGTTAATCCCAAGTCTGTCAACATGACATTCACTTTCAAAAAGAATGCCTTCACCTCTAGGAGCTGGATCTATTCTGAGAGCTACTTCAGCATAGTGCCTAAGTGGTTCAAAATGCCCATAACCTTTTACTGTCCCTTTTACGGTTTCCATATACACAACCTCGGGTTTTCCAAAGGTTACTGGAACCTGGAATCTTCTTAGAATCGTCTCTTCCATAACTTCCAATTGAATCTTACCCATAACATTAACCTTTAACTGGTGTAACGATTCTTCCCATTCTCTTTTTAAAGACGGATCCTCCTCTTCCAGTACATGAAATATATGTGAGATCGTCTGATCGGGAATATCAGAAGGATACTTAACCCTAGCCTGTAAAGCTGGATAAAGTACAGGAACCAACACATTCTCGTAAGCTCCAAGCCCTTGTCCGGCCAAAGTGTTCACAGGACCAGTCACAGCAATTACATCCCCCGCAAAGGCCTCCGTTGTGGTAGTATATTTTTCTCCTCGAAATAATCTTATCTGATATACTTTATCAGATTCAAAAACCACATCACGCACCTTAATGCTTCCGCTTAATACTTTAAGATAAGTCATACGAATCTGTTGTTCGTCGTAACGAATCTTAAACACTTTGCCTCTAAACAGATCCGAAGACTCATAATTCGTCTCAGTAAGTTCATAAAATGCAGAGAGGAACTCATTCATTCCTTCTCCCTTTAATGCGCTGCCGCAAAAGCAAGGAAATAAACGACGACTCTTAATCTGTGTTACCAGGAAAGGCCTAATATCTTCATAAGTAATAGTACCTTCCAGCCACTTATCAACAAGGCTCTCTTCTTCTTCAGAAACATTTTCTATAAGATCATCGGTGAATGAATCTTCCATTCCATTCTTAAGGTTAATGTTCTGAAAATCCAAAACCTGATTGGACAGCTGTCTTTGAATTTCCATTAAGGTACGTTCATAGGATGCCGAGGCCAGATCTAATTTATTGATAAAAAGAAATACAGGGATTTGATATCGTTCAAGAAGTCTCCAAATTGTCTCAGTATGACCCTGAACCCCATCGGAACCATTGACAACTAGTACTGCATAGTCCATAATTTCCAGAGTTCTCTCCATCTCAGCTGAAAAATCAACGTGACCTGGAGTATCCACCAGATAATAAGTATTATTATTACGAATATAACCAGCCATATCTGAATAAATCGTTATGCCTCTTGTTTTTTCAATTTCATCATGGTCTAAGCAAGCGGTTTTCGTGTCCACTCGGCCCAATGATCGGATGACGTTTTCTTGATATAAGATTTGTTCAGAAAATGTGGTCTTTCCAGCATCAACATGTGCCAGAATACCATACGTTACTTTCATATATGATATAATCCTTTAGCTATTAAAATTGCGTCTGTATTTCATTCTTAGAGACGCTTCCTTTATTCTAAGTTATTATTCCTATAAAATCAACGCATTTTCACATATCGGCCGGACATATGGCAAAAGGGAATCATGGGTTCTGGTCTAAGTCAGAATACATGACAGTTAGATAATGTCCACTGTGAATGATGTCCTCTTTTAATCCGTTCATGTTTTTCAATTCCCTCACATACTCTGCCACAGTCATTCCACTGTTATTACAATATTTATCTGCTATGCTCCATAAGCTGTCTCCCTGTTGAATCTCTATACAGGTGTAATACCTTTCTATGGCTGCCTCTTCAAGTGCTCGACTGGGATCGGATCCTAACGAGAAGACAAATATGCGAAATCCAAGAAATGAGATTAAAAACAGCGCAATTATGTGTTTCATAGTACAGATACCTCCTAAAAAGTTTGCAGAACGCACGTTCTGGTTTTATAAGGCAATCATATCACCACGAACATACGTTTGTCAATTCGTTTTGTGTTTTTTCGAACAAAGGTTTGCATTTTATTCGAACATATGTTACTATAGCTTTAATGATAAAGATCTGAGGAGGTTGTGCTATGGCACAAGAAAAAATCACACCGAAGCAACAAGAGATTTTGCAATATATAAAAGAGACGATTTTAAAGAAGGGTTATCCACCTGCAGTCCGGGAAATTTGTGAAGCAGTTCACTTGAAATCAACTTCCTCCGTACATTCTCATCTAGAGACTTTGGAAGAAAAAGGTTACATAAGAAGAGATCCAACCAAACCCAGAACGATTGAGATTATTGATGATTGTTTTAATCTAACACGCAGGGATGTTGTGAATGTTCCTATTTTAGGAACAGTAGCAGCGGGTCAGCCTTTATATGCTGAGGAGAATATTGAAAATTACTATCCGATTCCCTCAGACTTACTGCCCAATGGTGAGACATTTATGCTTAAGGTACGGGGAAACAGTATGATCAATGCGGGCATACTAGAAGGTGATCAGATCATCGTTGAGCACTGTCCCACTGCTATGAACGGAGAAATCGTTGTAGCGTTAGTGGAAGATTCTGCTACGGTAAAACGTTTTTTTAAGGAGAACGGCCATTATCGCCTGCAACCGGAAAACGATTCCATGGATCCTATTATCGTAGATCATGTAGAGATTTTAGGAAAAGTAATCGGCCTGTTTCGATTAGGGATACATTAATATGTTTTTGATTAATATACGTATATGAAAGTAAGCAGGCTACAAGTTAACATAATATAATTATGTTAACTTGTAGCCTGCTTACTTTTACATCCATTTAGAAATTAATAAAAACCCCTATAGCAACGTATATTTTTATGAATGAGAGTTACTCATTATCAACTACCACTTTTCTTGCTATATCTGGATAATTGGTAATGATAGCCCCTATTCTCTGTTCAGCCAAATATTTCATTACATCTGCATCATCCACAGTCCATACATGCAGGGGTATCTTCTTTTTTCTACATTCTTTGATCAGCTTCTTCGAACGCATATGATTGAGAGATGGATGTAATGCATCTGCTCCGATCAATCTTGCATAGTAAATCACATCAATCCAACCATCAGAAAATAAAATACCTGTTTTTGCTTCTGGATTAATTTTATTTATTTTTACAATACTGGGATGATGGAAAGAGGAATAAATAACTCTATCCTCCATCCCAATTTTTTCAACCATCCTTAATACCTTCTCTTCTATTCCCTTATATCGATAAATTCCGGTTTTCAGCTCAATATTAACAGTTAGATTCGTTGGTTTTAACAGCTTAAGAACATCTTTCAGCTCCGGTATTACAGCAGAGGAATATTCTGGATGAGTTTTATTACAAGTAAACTGCTTTAATTCAGCCATAGTGAAATTTTTTACATAACCAGTACCGTTACAGGTACGATCAATGGTCTCATCATGAATTACTGCCAGTCTCCCGTCTTTTGTAAGCTGTACATCTAATTCCACACCGTCTGCATGCTGCTCGATTGCCAGTTTAAATGCTTCCAATGTATTTTCTGGCGCATAAGCAGATGCTCCTCTGTGGGCCCAAACCTTTGTCTTCATCTGTTAATATCCTTTCCGGTTCCAATTATTTATTTAAGAGATTATAATCTGTAATGGATTTATTTATACTCTCACCCATTTTTGTGACTGCCGCCTCTGGCGTTCCTTTGTTATTAATCATGTTTTCAATTTCAGTTTCCACCGTTTGCCTTGCCTCTGGAAAGATGCTTAACAGGGCCCCTGCAGACTGAGGTGTGGAATCATGAAGCTGGTCAATTGCCGTCTGAAATTGAGGAAATTTTGAAATATTATCTTTAAAGACAGGTTCCTGATGAGCTGCAGTTGTAATGGGGAAATATCCGGTCTGGGAATTCCAGTATGCCTGGCTTTCCGGGGATACAAGGAATTTAATGAATTCCCATGTTGCACTCTGCTTATTGACATCGTTATTATTTAATGCCCATAAAGAACCGCCCCCTATGGATACGCCTCCCTTATCATCATCGCTTACCTTAGGAAAATAAGCAGTTCCTACTTCAAATTTTCCATTTACATCATTTAAAATCTGTTTTAATGATGCGGTAGAACCCAAAGTGATAGCGGATTTTCCAGCGCTGAAATCTGCCAGACCTGCATCTCCACCTCTACCAACATTAGGAGCATATCCTTTGTCTGATAATGTTTTCCATGCAGTCAGTGTTTTTACTCCGGCACCATTTTTATCAAAATCAACTGCGGTTGCCGCCGCTTCTCTTCCATTGCCACTATCTGCATAGTGTGCCTGTTGTTTGCATGTAAACTGCTCGAAAAACCAACCATAGATTCCCAGAGAAATCACTTCGCCTGCTCCACCTTTCTTAAGTAGGTCATCTCCAATTCGATCTATCCCCGGAAGGCTGTCCGGCACTTTAGTAATGCCTGCCTTCTTGAACATATCTTTGTTATAATAAAGTATTGGAGTAGAGGAGTTAAATGGCATGGAATAAAGAGTACCACCTACTGTATAATAAGCTGCGATATTTGGTTCAACCTGATTTATGTCCCATTTATCCTCATCTATGAGTTTTTGCATGGGAATAACCCAACCAGAATCGATCATGAATCTGGTTCCGATATCGTAAATCTGTACAAGATCTGCTCCCATATTTCCAATCTGCGCACTTTTTAACTTGTTAATGGCATCGTCGTAGCTTCCCTGATATTGAGCTTCCACCGTGATCCCTGAAGTATTTTCTTTGTTAAACTTTTCTACAAGTGCATTAATCGCTTCTCCGTTGACGCCTCCCATGGAGTGCCAGAATGTAATGGTGGTTGAAGCAACAGGAGCTGCCGATGTAGTGATGTCTTCTTTTGTCTGAGATTCAGTGATGTTTTCGGATCCGGTCTGAGTAGAACAGCCGGACAGCATTCCTGCAACCATAATAGCTGCCATTAAAAAGGATAATGCTTTCTTTTTCATTTCAATCCTCCAAATTTTATGTAATATTTATTCTGAACCAGGTCAACCTTTGACGGCTCCTGAGAACATTCCTCTAATTAATTGCTTTTGTCCTATAATAAAGACAGAAATTGATGGAACGATTATCATAACTACCCCTGCAATCATCATGGAAATCGACTGCGAATCCACGCTATCTAACATACCAATACCAATCTGAACCGTTCTCATTTTATCTGAACCGGTTACAAGAAGGGGCCATAGATACATATTCCAGGCATTAATAAAGGTATATACCGCCATGGCTCCTATCGCAGATTTTGTAAGCGGTATTAAGATGCTATAAATAAATCTCAAGTTAGAACAGCCATCTATTCTAGCGGATTCATACAAAGATATGGGAAAGGATTTGTAAAATTGTCGGAACAAGAATATCCCCATTGCCGATGTAAGATAAGGGATAATTAAAACCTGATACGTATCAAGCCATTTCAGACTACTTACCGTTAAGTAATTGGATATAATGGTTGCTTCTCCCGGTATCATCATGGTAGCCATTACTAACATAAACAAAACATTTTTTCCTTTAAAATCAAGAAAGGAAAAGGAAAAAGCCGCCAAAGAGCAGGATATAATCTGCCCCATAGTAATAAAACCTGCGACTACAAATGAATTTACAATAAATCTTTTTAAAGGAATCTTAGCCATTGCCTGACGAAAATTATTAAAAGTCGGAGTACTGGGTATTAAATTAAGATTCGTTGTGAACAGTTCGTTGGAAGGCATGAATGCAATACTAACCGCATATAAAAGGGGAAGCAGAAGAAACAATGCCACAAATAAATTTAGAATAGTCAAAATAAGTTTAGAGGCTCTTCGGCGAAAGAGGGCTTTTTTCAATATTTTCTTCTTAAAATTCTCTAGTTCATCGCTATTAATATCTTTTGCAGCCATCTCAATGACAGATTCCATTAATAATGTACCCCTTTCTTTTCTAAATGAAACATACATAAAGTCAGAATCATGATAACCATAAATAAAATTACAGATTGAGCTGCAGCGCTGCCAAATCGGTAGTTAAAAAATGCATCCCGGTAAATGGAATAAACAATTAAATTAGTAGATTCTCCGGGACCTCCCATGGTCAATACTTTTACCTGACCAAACGCCTGGAAGGCCTGAATGATATTAACCACCAAAGTATAAAACATGATCGGACTTAGGCCTGGTAGAGTCAGACGGAAAAATTTCTGGGCTGAATTAGCACCATCTACAGATGCTCGCTCATAAAGTGTGTTATCAATATTGCTTAAGCCAGCACTGAAGTATAGAAAGTTAATACCGCTATTTAGCCATGCACTTAAAAGCGCTACGCATACAAGTGCATATCTTGGATCACTGATCCAGTTAGTATGTAACCCTAAAAGCTTATTAATGATTCCAATGGTTGGATGAAGCATGATCTTAAATATCATAGCTGCGGAACTTGAAGCAATTGCCATCGGAAGGGCATATGCAGTACTGAATATCCGAATTCCAGGAAAGGACTGATTGCACAAAATAGCTGTTATCAGCCCAAGGAGCATACTGACACTTACCACAATCAATACAAATATGGCTGTCACAAAAAGGCTGTTAAAGAAAGAGGCAGAGCTGAAAAGATCTGAGTAATTTCCCCCACCAACAAATAACTTTGCTTGCCCCATTTTGTTTGTTTTAAAAAGGCTGAGATAAATTGTTTTAATAAAAGGGAAAAATAGAAATAATACAAAAACTGCTATGGCAGGAACAATGTATACGTAAGGACTTAAATATCTTGAAACATTTTTCAATTTCATAGGATTACCCCTTAATGATCTAATATGTTTTCTTCTGTATCCAAATCAAATAATAGAATTCGGTTCATATCTGCAAAAATAGAAACTTCCGTTCCAGCTTCTGAGGGAAAATCCGGTTTCAGCCTTCCACAGATAGGATTACCTCCGATTTTTCCATGAAGAAGAATGTCCGATCCTAAGACTTCCTTTATTTCGACCTTCAATTTAATCGCCTGCTCCTTCGGACCGGTCTCATGAAAATCTTCTGGCCGGATTCCTAAATAGACTCTTCTGCCCAAATAGCCACTTTCAATCAGGCAATGAGCGTTATCCTCATTCAGAAACAGCCTGTTATTTGAAAATACAATACAGATTCGTTCTTCTCTTCTCTCCACCCAAACAGGAATAAAATTCATGGAAGGAGAGCCGATAAAACCTGCTACAAATTTATTGACTGGATTATTGTAAAGAACTTCCGGTGGAGCAGCCTGTTGAATGACTCCAGCATTCATAACAACAATTTTAGTTCCTAGGGTCATAGCTTCCACTTGATCGTGAGTTACATAAATAATAGTTGCTCCCAGCTCTTTATGAATCTTGGATAATTCCACCCGCATCTGTGTTCTCAATTTTGCATCAAGATTGGAAAGAGGCTCATCCATTAAATAAGCTTTCGGTTTACGGACAATCACGCTGCCAATAGCAACCCTCTGCTTTTGTCCTCCGGACAAGGCAAATGGCTTCCGATCCAGAAGATGACGAATGCACAAAATATCTGCCGCCTTTTTTACCCTTTCTTCAATTTCTATTTGGGGAATATTTCGTACTCTTAAACTAAAGGCTATATTCTCATAAACAGTAAGGTGCGGATAAAGGGCATAGGATTGAAATACCATGGCTAAATCCCTTTTCTGAGGAACTGTCAGATTCATTAGTGCTCCGTCTATCCATAACTCTCCGGAAGAAATTTCTTCAAGACCTGCAATCATCCGCAGTGTGGTGGATTTTCCACAGCCCGAGGGGCCTACCAAAATAAGAAACTCCTCGTCTTTAATATCCAAATTAAAATCTTTCACCGCAATCTGGCCATTTTTAAATGTTTTGCATACATTTACCAAAGATAGACTTGCCATATAAAACTGTTTCCTTTCTTATATCTTAACTTCATTTTAGAGAACGGATGTAAAATCAAAAAGAATCATTTAGTAAAATAAAAGTAAAAAAAAGACCTCCCTTTGAGTCGTCAGTTTTATTTCAAACTGTCTACCCAAAGAGGGTCTTTCATGGTTAAGCCTTATTCTGCTCTTATAAACTTATAAATTATCTAATGCTTCTAACTCTACAGTCTTACCATCTCTCCAGATTCTTTCCAAATCATAGAACAGGCGGTTCTCACGATCGAATACGTGGATAATGATATCGCCATAATCCATAAGGATCCAGTTAGCAGAACGATATCCCTCCATCTGCTTGCAGACAAATCCTTTTCTTCCAAGTTCGTTCTCCGCATTGTCAACCATGGCCTGAACCTGGCTGGAATTTGTACCACTGGCAATAATAAAGTAATCTGCCATTACTGATACATTCTGAATATCGATGATTGTGATATCCTCACCTTTCTTATCAGACAACGCATTAAATGCGGTTTTTACCATTTCAACTGATTGATTCATTATAATTCTCCCTTCTTTACTTCATGGATCTTCTTATAATATTCGTATGCCTGTACAGACATGGAATCCACAAAATAGCCTTTTCTCTCCAGATATTCCAGAGTGCCTTTTAGGATGAAATATATGCATTCATCCAAATCTATAAAAGCAACAGACCTTACGACAGGTAAATCTGTCGCCTTATCTCGTCTTGGTTCTATATAATCTGCGGTAAATACGATTTTTTCCAGCAAGGACATATTAGGTCTTCCAGTCGTATGCCAACGTATGGCGTTAATGACTTCCGTATCCTTTATACCATATTTATGCTCTGCAAGCCATGCACCGTATTTCGCATGAAGCACTACAGGTGCCTTCAATTCGTCTAAAGATAAGGGTATTTTCTGTTTTTCACATTTTTTAATGATATTTCCGTCACCGTAGTGTTTTGCACAATCATGAAGCAAACCAGCCAATTCAGATTTTTCCAAATCCGCATGATACCTCATTGCCAAAGCCGTGCATATAAAGGATACACTTAGGCTGTGTTCATATCTCTGGGGGGGCAGCTTTTCCTTCAAATCATTTCTAAGATTAAAGATCATCTCTTTCATGTTTCTATCTCCTGATACAGGCCATGATCTTTTATATACATCATAACCTCTTCTGGTACATATCTGTCAATGGATTCTCCCTTAGAAACCTTATCACGAAGCTCTGCAGAAGAGATATCCATCTCTTTGCAATGCAGCATCCGAATTTCGGCACCATATTTCTGACTCAGATAATCAATCTGCTGGTCTAAAGAGCGGTTCTTATTTTCATAATCCCTTGGCGCAGCCAAGATGACCGCCTGTGTTAACACCAGCTCCGGTTCATACCATTTCTCAATCTCATAAAGGGAGTCAGCCCCAACTATAAAATAATAGGCGTTTTCCGGAAAGTTCTCAACCAGCAGCCTTAAGGTTTGGGCTGTATAGGTATTCCCTCTCCGTCTTACTTCAAAATCAGAACAAATAAACCCAGGATGATACTCTATAGCAGCAGCCGTCATCTCAAGGCGCAGCTTTGGGTCTGTCACCCCATGTTTTTTCTTGTGAGGCGGATGCCCTGATGGCATAAACCAGACTTCATTCAGACCGTATTCATGATATGCCTGCTCTCCAAGCATGAGATGTCCATTATGAATCGGATCAAAAGTTCCGCCCATAATCCCTATTTTCCCCATAAACTTCGACTCCCTGACCAGATAGTGATGCAGTTCTATTTTGGAAGTGATATTTTTCTCTTCGCTTCCTCTTTCGCCTGCTTGTAAAGAACCATACGTCTTCCAATTACCTGTACAATCTCTGAATGAGTTCGCTCAGAAAGTATCTGTGCAATGCTTGAACCGTCATCCATGCAATTCTTTAAAACTGTAATTTTAATTAGCTCCCTAGCTTCCAACACCTCTATCACTGCATTGGTAATCTCAGGAGTCAGGCCGGATTTTCCAATCTGGAAAATCGGATCTATATTCATCGCCAATCCCTTTAAATAGGATCTCTGCTTACTTGTCATAATATTCTCCTTGTTTACTTGTAATAGTCAAATTCTAGACCATACATACGGACGGTATCGCCCTCTTGTATACCAGCTTTTTCAAGATCTTCCAAGATTCCGTTGTCTTTTAAGAAATTCTGGAAGAAACGGAATCCTTTTTCTGTCTCTAAGTTGGTGTAACCCAGCATTTTATCAATTCTTGGGCCTTCCACTACATAAACTCCATCCTCTGACACTTCTACAGAATAAGGAAGTACAACATCACGTAATCTCTTTAAGTCGAATTCTTTTTCAAAAATAACAGGACTTAAGTTCACGGTTTTAAGGAGTTCATAAATAGCATATAAAAGTTCTTTTACGCCATGGCCGCTTACCGCTGATATGGGGTATACTTTTATTCCTTTAGGCTCAAATTCTGCCTTCAGTTTTGACACTGGATCTTCTCCATCATCAAATATCGCATCTGTTTTGTTCGCAGCGATAATTTGTGGGCGCTCCAACAGTTCTGGATTATACGCTCCTAATTCCTTATTGATGGCATGGATATCCTCAATGGGATCTCTTCCTTCCGTAGAAGCGGCATCCACGACGTGAACCAAAACTCTGGTACGTTCAATATGGCGAAGGAAATCGTGTCCAAGACCAACTCCTTCTGAAGCGCCTTCAATAAGTCCAGGAATATCTGCCATTACAAAACCATTGCCTCCATCAAGATCTACCACCCCAAGGTGAGGATTTAAGGTCGTAAAATGATAATTAGCAATTTTCGGTTTTGCATTGCTGACTCTTGATAAAAGAGTGGACTTTCCAACGTTAGGAAAACCAACCAGACCTACGTCAGCAATTACTTTAAGTTCAAGCTGAACCCAAAGCTCCTGAAAGGCTTGTCCAGGCTGAGCATATTTTGGTGCCTGCATAGTAGGAGTTGCGAAATGCATATTACCCTGACCACCTCTGCCACCCTTTAAAATTATTTCTCTGCGGTTTTCACCAGACATATCGGCAATGATTTTTCCAGATTCAAAATCCTTAATTACAGTACCCTCTGGAACCTTAATTACTAAAGTTTCACCATCTTTTCCGTGACATCTGCGCTTACCACCAGCCTCACCGTCTTGGGCTGCATATTTATGGATGTGACGAAAATCTGTTAACGTGTTAAGGCCGTCCTCCACCTCAAATATAATGTTACCGCCTCGGCCGCCATCACCGCCATCAGGTCCTCCGCATGGAACATAAAGTTCCCTCCGAAAACTGACATGGCCATCGCCACCTTTACCGGATCTAATATAAATTTTTGCTCTATCAGCAAACATTTATTCACCTGTTCCCTTTCTCAACAATTTAAGTTCTACCATCTTCTTAAGAAGGTAAGACTCGAACTGAAATTAACATTAAATTAAGGAAGTATTTCTTCTTCCCAGATACTGCCTTCTTCTTCTAAAAGGCAGAAAATACAGATAAATAAAGCATTATCTGTATCGCAAAAAACGGCTCCATACGTCAATGTATGAAGCCGGTCCAATTATTCAATAATTGCTTTTGGATAAACAGAAACCTGCTTTTTGTCTCTGCCTTTTCTCTCAAATCTAACAACACCATTCACTAAAGCGAATAATGTATCATCACCGCCGCGGCCTACATTATTGCCTGGGTGGATATGAGTACCACGCTGTCTGTAAAGAATATTGCCTGCTAATACGAACTGACCATCAGCTCTCTTGGCACCTAATCTTTTAGACTCAGAATCTCTGCCGTTCTTGGTAGAACCAACACCCTTTTTATGAGCGAACAATTGAAGGTTCATCTTTAACATAATTTACACCTCCTTAAAACTTATTTTAATATATGGTTCTCCATATTCCTCCTCAATATCCTGTAATCCGAATATGAGCGAATTCATAAGGAGTTGTGATTGCGAACTGACATTTGAGGTAAAACGAAACTGAAAAGTACCAGACTCTTCTTCCTGATCTACTTCAAAAGAATCCTCTGTAAATTGCTCTACACTGTTAGACATATTGATTGTAAGAGCCGATGCTGCAGCACAGACAAGTTCTTGTCCCTCCTGAGGATCGTCCTTCAAACCTGCATGTCCCACCATCTGGATTCCGGAATAATGCTGTTTCGAATCAACAAATACGGTTACACTTATCATAATTAAGCGTTGATCTTCTCGATCTTAACCTGTGTATAAGTTTGTCTGTGACCATTTTTCTTATGGTATCCAGTTTTTCTCTTATACTTGTAAACAATAATCTTCTTAGCTTTGCCTTCCTTCACAACTGTACCTGTTACGGTAGCACCTGCTACGGTTGGGCAGCCAACGGATAACTCACCATTGTTTACAACAAGAACCTGTTCAAATGTGACAGCTTCACCAGCGTCAACACTAAGTTTTTCTACTTTAATGATATCGCCTTCCGCTACTTTGTACTGCTTTCCACCTGTTGCAATAATCGCGTACATATGGCACCTCCTATTATCATTACTCGCCAATTATGGTGTTCCGTGAAACACGGAAGCTTTTCAACCTCATTGTGCGGCATACTTACTTAATATAGCATTCTATGATACTTCTGTCAATAATATTTCACTACTTTTCCAATTTTTATCGTTGATATTTAAATAAATATCTCTTTTCTTAAGGAAAAATGCCTAGACCTTGTCTTTCCAGTGAACCCTTAGTATAATGAATGTGTTTTAAATATCTTTAAGGAGCTTTGTAATGAAAACGGATAAGTACAATCACATCTTTCTACGCTGTTGCTATGGTTATGCAGTCAGCGGAATGGCAGTTCTTGTTATTGGAGCCATTTTGCCATCCATTATTGCAGAAGCAGGAATCAGTTTCCTTGCTGCTGGAAGCCTATTGTCTGGAATGGCAATCGGTAATTTAAGTGCCAGTTTTTTGTTTCCGGTCGCAGTATCTAGGCTTGGTAAAAAACGGGCCATTTTTTTAATCACACTCTTTGCGCCAATTTGCCTCTTTATATTAAGTCTTCTACCGCCATTTCCAATTATGTACGGTGCTATGCTGATTTATGGTTTGGTTCGAGGTAGTATCACCATATTAAATAATTCTGCAGTCAATGATATATATGGAGGAAAGGCCACAAGTAAACTGAACTTACTTCATTGCTCTTTCGCTGTAGGAGCGTTTCTGGCACCGTTTATCACCGCGATTTTTATGGAGCTAGGCTTTAACTGGAGATCGGTACTTTACCTGATTCTCTTTTTGACGGCAGCAACTGCAGTTCTTTATGGAACCATGGATGAATCCCTACTAAATGAGAATTCTGTTAATAAAATCAAAGGGAAGAGTAAGAATGATTCTCAAGATAAATCCTTCTTAAAATCATATTCTTTCTACGGAATTGCATTTATTCTATTTTTTTATCTGGGACTAGAAAATTGCATTAACGGTTGGTTCGTTACGTATCTGCAAAATACTGGCGTCATGAGCACTACTTATGCCACAGCCCTTGTTTCCTTTACCTGGCTTGTTATTATGGCTGGACGATTAATCTGTGCTGCACTTTCAACAAGACTTGATAAAAGTACCATCATATTAATTTTGTCATTGGGAAGTGCTGCCTGTTTCTTTTTACTTATATCAACAAAAAGCCTTCCACTTATAACTGCCTCATTGCTGGGCCTTGGATTCTTCCTATCTGGAATTTATCCCACATGCATAGCCAATGCCGGTCCTATGATTAAGGGTTCTACGATTGGAATGGCTGTTCTTACTGCAATCTCTGCTATGGGGGGAATTATTACACCTCAGATTATCGGAGCAATCGCAGATCGTGTTGGTATTGTGGCTTCTATCGGAGTCTTATACGTAAACGTATTCTTCGTGATATTGCTTTCTATTATTAATTATAGAAAGCACCACAAAAAGAATCAACTGTTAGAATAGCAAAAAACGAGGATAAGCCGGTATCATGCCGCTTATCCTCGTTTTTTTATAATAGTTGTGCCACCTGCTCGTGAAGAGGTCTTCTAATCTTCTTTCTTGTAACCTCCACCAGATTCAGCTTTGTTATCTCGACGACTGTAGTTTTCACGGGATCCTTTGAAAAAATCTCCGTTAAACGGTCAACCAGCTTCAACCGATCTTCTTCCATCTCCATATCAATAAAATCAATAATAATAATTCCTGATAGATTTCTAAGCCTGAGCTGATGGCCGATTTCTTCGGCTGATTCTAAGTTAATCTTCATGATCGTATCACGTTGTGTTTTTTTGCCGGTATATTTGCCAGTGTTGACATCAATTACGGTAAGAGCTTCTGTAGGTTCAATTACCAGATATCCCCCTGATTTTAACCATACCCTTTTTCCTAGGGCTTCATCCATAAACTTCTCAATTCGATATAGTTTATAAAGAGGAAGCATTGGATCTTCATATTTAACTAGAAGAGAGGCATCTTCCGGCTGATTCTCAATTAAATAATTGTTTAATGCATCATAAATATCAACCTCATCTGTAATCACAGCTTCAAGTGAAGACTTAAGACTGTCTCTTATCCCAGATAGATAGGAGGGAGCGCCGCTGTATAAAAGACTATAGCTGGTTCTAAACTTAGCATCCTCAATCAGCTTTCTTAAACCAGCTTGAAGGCTTTGAAGTTCACTCTTAAGTTCTTCTTCAAGAACTTCATAAGCGTTGGTCCTGACAATGATTCCAAAGTCTTCTCCTTTTATGGCTTCAAGGTAAGACCTCATCTTAAGCTTCCATGCTTGATCTGTTATTTTAGAAGAGAAACCAATCTGCTTTTTACCAGTAGTAAGAACAAAATAACGTCCAGTCAAGTTGATGTTTCCTGTTAGAACCGGAGCCTTAGATTTGACGGCGTCTCGCTCAACCTGAACAATAACATCATCTCCCTGCTTAAGCTTGCCATCCCATGGCCGACCATCTGCATAATGAACCATTCCATCATTTAGAGATAAATAGCCCATCTGCCCCTTACCAATATCGACAAAGGCTGAATTAATATTCTTTACAATCTTATTCACTTTTCCAATGTAGACATTGCCTATGACAAAGCCTTGTTGTTCTGGTTCAATATTAATTTGAATTACTTCCTTACCAGAATGAAGGAGAGTTACTATCCCTCCATTCCATCTGGTTATAATAAGCTTACTCACAAGATTCTCCCATTAGGCCAAGAGGAATTAAATTCCTGTTTTCCTCATCTCCTGTATTTCCGTAAACTTCTTCTCTTTGAATATGAAAGGCGAATTCAGGCAAAGTAAGGCCAAGAAACTGATAATAAGCTTCCATCACCAATTCGGGCTTTAGATTATCTGCACTACCAGAAGACACTTTCATAAAGATACGCTCATCCTCAGCGGAAAGTTCGTAAATACCGGATTTAATATCCACTTCCTTTTCACCTTTTTTTGTTTTCTTTATGATAAGGATCTCAGGTTGGTTCAAGAAATCAGCAAGGCCTGTGAAAAAACGTCCTAAGTCAGACGGCTCTTTGCCTTCCCGGAATATTAAGGTGTAATCAGCTGCAGCGACTAGAGACATGGCATTTTTAGCACGCTCATCTAGGACACGACAATCCGTAGCCATAATGCCTTCTACCATGACCGCATTAAGCCTATCCATCAAGGTTTTTGTGTCTATCATTGAATTCACTTCAATATCCATATATTCCCCGTTGCTAGTGAGTCCTACGCCTAGTGGCGCTGCAAAGGACATGACCTGGTGGGGACTAAAACCCTCGCTGTATTTGATATCTATTTCTGCTCTTCGTATTGCTTTTTGGAAGTAACGCATGATATCCAAATGGCCAATAAATTTCACAGGCCCATGCTTGTAAAATTTAATTCTTACCTTCATAGCAAATTCCTCCTTTAAAACTCATAGCCCCACAACCAGTACAATGCTGGCGGCAGTTAGGAGTTATTTTTTCGCTGACGGCATTTTGCCATTCTCGCTTTAAGAACTCTTTGGTTACTCCTGAATGAATGAAATCCCATGGAAACACTTCATCAAGATCACGTTCTCTTATGGTGTAAAAATCCGGATCAATACCGCAGGTTTCAAAGGCGTTCATCCAGAGTTCATTTTTAAAGTGCTCTGACCAAGAATCGTAAATAGCACCATTTTTATAGACCTCTTCAATAAGAGCCGATATTTTTCGATCGCCTCTTGCTAAAACGCCTTCTAGGACAGTCAGATCTGCCTCATGATAATTGTACTTTAGACTCTTTTTATTTAACATGGTACGGAACTTGTCCTTAACAATATAAGCTCTCTCTAAAAATTCTTCCCTTGTGCACATTCTTGCCCATTGGAATGGTGTAAATGGTTTTGGTACAAAGAAGGAGGAACTAGCAACTATCTGCACTTTTCCGTTTCTCTGATCCTTTGGAATTTCGTAATATACCTCTGCAACCTTTTCGGATAACTCAGCAATGCCTTCCATATCTTCTACGGTTTCCGTAGGCAGACCCAGCATAAAATACAGCTTTACACGGTTCCAGCCTCCGTTGAATGCCTCACTTGCTCCCTTTAAGATTGTTTCCTCTGTCAAACCTTTGTTAATAACATCACGAAGTCGCTGAGACCCAGCTTCTGGTGCAAAGGTTAAGCTGCTTTTTTTAATATCTTGAACCTTACTCATAACATCCAGGGAAAATGCATCGATACGAAGGGATGGAAGTGAGATATTCACACCCTTCCCCTTAAATTCTTCAATAAGGAAATTGACAATTCCTTCTAATTGGGAATAATCGCTTGAGCTTAATGAACTTAAGGAAATCTCTTCATGGCCGGTGCTTTTTAATAGCTTATAAGCGTAATCCTTTAAATATTCAAGGCTATGTTCTCTGCATGGACGGTATACATTACCGGCCTGGCAAAAACGGCAACCTCTAATACAACCTCTTTGTAACTCCAAAACCACTCGGTCTTGGGTAGCTTTAATAAATGGAACGATTGGATTATCGATAAAAAAAGCATCATCCATGTTGTTCACAACCTGTTTCGTTACTTTTTCCTTTGCATGAGAGTTGTTGGGCTTCATGCAATCAACAGTACCGTCTTCTTTATAGGTTACGTCATAAAAAGCCGGAACATAAATTCCATCTATTCCTGCGGCCATCTGAAGGAAATCCTTACGGCTTCCACCTTTTTTCTTATTCTCTTTATAACGGTCCATTAATTCAAAATAAACCGTCTCGCCTTCCCCAATATAAAACAGATCAAAAAATGCTGCAAGAGGTTCCGGGTTATAGGCACATGGACCGCCACCAATTAAGATAGGATCATCTTCTGCCCTGTCTTTTGTGTGAAATGGGATCTTACCTAAATCTAATATTTGCAATATGTTGGTATAGCACATCTCGTACTGCAGGGTAATTCCTATAAAATCAAATTCCTTAATAGGATCCTGTGATTCCAACGCAAAAAGTGGGATGTTTTCCTCCCTCATAATCTTGTCCAAATCTGTCCATGGGGAATAGATGCGTTCGCAGTAAATATCATCTCTCCGGTTAAACATATCGTATAAAATCTGCATTCCCAGATGGGACATACCAATCTCGTATACGTCAGGGAAGCACATAGCAAAACGAATATCCACTAATTTGGGATCTTTCTTAGCCATGTTTACCTCACCACCGATGTAGCGGGCGGGTTTATCAATTTGTAATAATATCTCATCACTTAATGCTAGTTTTCTCATGCCTATTCCTTTTTTACATGTGAATCAATCACACTTTATAATTAATGCAACGGTTATATTGGGAATAATGGGATTATAACCTATTATTCCATCTTACATTGCATAATTATAAAATATTTTACAGGATTAAGCAACACTATTTGGCAAAATGCCTAGAAAGGGGACTAATTCATTTGTAGATGAAAATCCAAAGTCCCATCCTCTTTTTCAGAAGCAAATCCCTCTACTCCAAATACCTGGCGTACTCTATCTTTTTGAAGCACCTCTGATGGACTGCCGCTATACACGGCTTTCCCTTGCTTCATTAAATAGAGAGTGTCACAATAATGCGCCGCCAATCGAAGATCGTGCAAGACGATAAGAATTGTCTTTTTGCTCTTTCTTAATATATCCAAAATAAACAACTGGTGTTTGATATCCAGATGATTGGTTGGTTCGTCAAGGATAATGGTATCAACGCCTTGGGCAAATGCTCGAGCAATGAAAACCATCTTTCGCTCACCACCAGACAAACTTTGTATATTCCTGTCCTTTAGATGGGGTATCTCAAGCTGTTCCAGAGAATTCATCACTATCTCTTTTTCCGATTTTTTACTGGTTTTTCCCCGAATATGAGCGGCCATGGATACGATTTCATAAGCGGTAAAGTCAAATACGCAATCGCTATCCTGCCCTACATACCCATAAAGCTGGGCCAGCTTCTTATTACTAAAGCCAGCAAGGGAGGCACCATCTAATAAGATTTCCCCAGCTTCCATGGGGGAGATGCCAAGGGTTGTTTTTAAAAGAGTGGACTTTCCGCAGCCGTTTGGACCTATAATCCCTGTCATTTTACCGCATTCTGCCGTTAAGTTCACTTCATGAAGGATTTTCTTTCCACCTGCATCCACACATATATCGCGAAACTCTATTTTCATAATTCTCCTACTTATCCATTCTCAACCGTTTTGCCCTCTGTAATTTTTCCGTATCATTAGAAACAGGAAAAATGGCGCGCCAACAAAAGCCGTAATGATTCCAATTGGTAGTTCTGCCGCCCGAAACGCACTGCGGGCCAGGCTGTCCGCCCACATGAGGTAAATGGCTCCTGATAATGCACTCAGGGGTATTATAAATTTATTATTACTGGAACGAAGGAGCAACCGGGCCACATGAGGAACCACCAGACCAACAAAACCGATGATGCCAGTAACGGAAACTAGAGAGGCCACAATGATGGAACATATGATAAACATACCTGCCCGAAAGTGTTTTACCGATAGACCAAGTGCGGCGGCATCTTCATCCCCCATCATCATTAGATTTAATTTTCCTGATTGTGAGACACAAACTATAAGGCCAAGGCACACACCAAAGGCTGGAACGGTAATGGTTGACCACTGGGCCGCAGCGAGACTTCCCATCTGCCAATTATAAACCGATGCAATACTCTCCGAGCTTTTTGCAATAAAAATAAGGAAACCTGTGACAGCACTCATAACTGCATTAATTGCGGTTCCGGAAAGTAATAAAGTCACTGGATGGAGCTTACCACCTCCTGCGAATCTTGCCATGAAATAGACAAGAAAAGAAGAGATCAGTGCACCAATCATTGCCATTATGGTGGTTTGGTACTGTCCACTAAAAAACGGAATCGGGAGAAGCAGCGCACAGGCTGCTCCCGATGATGCTCCTGAGGAAATTCCAAGTATGTATGGATCTGCAATTGGATTTAGAACCAACGCTTGCATGACTGCACCACATAAACCAAGGCCAGCACCGCATAATATGCCAAACAATACTCTGGGCAGCCGTATATTCCAGATGATCTGATAATCTGCTCTGGCCCATAAGCCTTCCTTTAATCCCATTCCCCCGTGAAAAATCTGGTCATTTAAAATTCCATAAACAACAGACAAGGAAATATCTGTAGAGCCTTTGGATATGACCAATAGTAAGGAGGCACACAAAGCTAAAATCAAGATAGGAAATAAAAACATTCCTCTTAGATTTTTTCCATTATCTTGTCTCATTTTTTAAATTGCTCCGGATAGAAAAATTCTGCAAAGCTTCTGCATGCACTGGTTGCACGTACATCTTGCATAACGGTTACTAATGGCACCGTTAAATATGCTTTATTTTTTACGGCTGTTACATCGGAAAGTGCAGGGTTATTGTTAATGAAATCCATCTTTTCTTCAATGGTTTGCTGACCATAATCGTTAAAGATTATAACATCTGGATTCGTCTTTACAATTGTTTCTACACTTGTGTTAAACCAACGAGATTCAGCCATATTTCTGGTGCAGTTGATTCCACCTGCCAGCTCAATCAGATTGCTTTGTAATCCTGCTGATGTGGTATAGATTTCATTGCCTTTAAAGGTGTCCATAACGAATACTTTTACTTTGTCTTTTTCATCAACTCCTGATACCGCAGTCTGAATTTCAGAGATTTCTTGTTTCATTTTATCAATCAATGATGAGGCACGATCTTCAACCTTAAATATTTTACCCAGATTTTCTATGTCAGTGTAGACATTTTCTATGGTTTCATCCTTCACAAGAGTGCCTGTTATGGTATAGCTGTTAATTCCCTTATTGCCAAACATTTCATAGCTTCCCCACTTGCTTTCCTGGAAAGAGCTGATTTGTCCTATGACTAAGTCTGTTTCCAAAGCTACTGCATTTTCATGAGATACCTCGATCTCAGGTATGGATGAAAACTCATCTGCCAGTTCCGCCAGAGGAGTTTCTGCTTTACTGGCAGGTACACTCTTTCCAGCGATATAATCTTTTAGCCCAAGCATGACCATATTTTCTGCGCTGTATAAATTACAGCAAAGCACCTTTTGGGGCATGGAGGTAAACGTAATGGTTCTATCACCATTTTGTATTACTACTTCACCATATGCTTCTGATTTTTGACCTGCCAATTCCTGACTTTTTGTTTCCGCCAAAGTTGTTGTTGACTCTGTGGATTTTGCTCCAGATTGGCCTGCTGGGGAACAACCTGTTACAGAAATAACTATGGCTGCCGCCAGTGCAATTAAACTTTTTTTCATCTTTTGTTTCCTCGATCTCTCTATTGTTTTGTGAATTCAAAATTCCCACATAGATTAGCTATGATCCCTCACAGGAGAGAAAACCATGGATTCATGGCGCTCTGTGTTTCAAAAGAAAAACCCCTGGTATCTGCCTTTGCACGCAAATACTAGGGGTATTAATCCAATGGAACAACAAACCGCTATCAGGCACACCAAATATGCCCTGCCTAAAACTGACACGATTCCTATAAAATACTGTTCCCTTCGTCATCCGCGAGGAAATCACAATAAAAATACGGCAGTTCTTCTGACTTAAGCGTTCTGACTTTTTCATCAGAGGTTTTTTTACCTTCCCAAGATCACTCTCAGTGGCTGAAATCTTTCACAAAAAACCAACGCTATCACAGCAGCGGGACTATGCAGGAATCTCACCTGACTTCTCTTTTCATTGGCACATGGCCAAACCGTATTTCTTTCTATGTAATTTAAAATTCAAAGGTATCGTATCTTACTTAGACCATAAAGTCAATAGATTCTAATACTTTCCATAGGCCTCATCATTGCCAGTTGAAACGTAACTCTCAGGCTGTGAAGTGTAGTGATGTTCTCTTGACGCCAGATTATTGACATTATTTGAATCCGATAACAGATTAAACTTGGTAAGTTCTCCACGGAGAATTTGGGCCTGTGCAGTCAGCTCCTCACTAGAAGCAGAGCTTTCTTCCGCTGTTGCAGCATTGGTCTGAATCACAGAAGATACCTGGGATAATCCCTGATTAATCTGAATAATAGCATCAGTCTGATCCTGAGAATCAGCTTCGATTTCTTTAATGGCTTCATCCACCATAGCTGCCTTTTCTGCAACATCATTTAGGAGTATCAGCGTCTGACTTGCTATTTTTTCACCTTCTGAAACCTTAGCATTTGACTTCTGAATCAGTTCTGCCGTCTGCTTTGCAGCCTCAGCCGATTTGGCAGCTAAGTTTCTTACTTCATCAGCAACTACGGCAAAGCCTTTTCCTGCTTCTCCTGCCCTGGCAGCTTCTACCGCTGCATTAAGAGCAAGGATATTGGTCTGGAATGCAATGTCTTCCACCAGTTTGGTGACCTTAGAAATCTCTTCGGAAGACTGGCTGATTTCTTTCATTGCAGCATTCAGGTTTTTCATATGATCGTTACTTTCATAAACACCTTCTCCTGCCAGAGCCACATATTCCGTAGCTTTACGTACGGAAACCGTATTTTTCTCCGCTTTCTCCGTTACGCTCTGGATTGCAGCAGTTAATTCCTCCACAGTGGCAGCCTGTTCCGTAGCTCCTGATGCAAGTGCCTGAGATGCATCCGCTACTTGACCTGCGCCAGAATTAACCTGATCCGCTGATGTCTGTATTATTAGCATTGTAGAATTTAAGGCAGCTGTGGTTTTAAGAAGGGATTGCTTAATGACTGCGAAATCTCCTATATAGTCAAGATCAACCGTAAGACACATATCCCCTTTTGAAAGGCGGGTCAATTTATCAATGATATCTTCGATGTATGTAACAAGTCTGGTATTGGTTTCCCGGATGTTTACCGCCATTCGTCCCAGCTCATCATTGCTTTCATAATGAATCTGCTTATGTAGGTTACCTTTGGCCATCTCTTTGTACACCTCTTCTATCTCAGTAACAGGTATCAAGATGGCACGGACAAGGATGTTGATAACTGCAATGGTAGCTGCTATGGCACTGACTAAAACAATGGCAAGCACAATCCATGCATTGGATACTATGTTTTTAGCTGTCTGCTTCTGCAACGCTTCCTTTTGATTGCCGACTATATTCATGTCATCCATGATTTTAGCTATTTTATTAAACGTAGGAACAAATTCATTCTGGAATACATCATAGGCAGCTTTTCCGTCTTTTTTAGATGGATCTTTAATCATATCAATGATCTTTGCACGCGCTGCTTCCGCCTCGGTTACATGCTGCATAATCTGTGCGATGTTCTCATCATTTGCCTTACTGCGCTGGTGGGAAGCAAAAAAGTCCATATTGCTTTTAAACCCTTCCACACTCTGATTGGACAAATCCAAAGAAGCCTGATAATCCTTTCCAGCAGTCTTATCCAAAATAGCCATCATGAGATAGCGCTGCACCGAATACATATCTACCTGCGCAGCCAAATTATGACTGGTTAGTGGATATGTGTATCTTGAATACATATCCACCTGATTCCCAATGCTGGATATACTTTTAGCTGAGGTGCCAAGAGAGATAATCAGTATCGCAAATACAATACCAAATCCCACGGTCAGCTTCCATTTCACAGGTAACCTTTTTAAAAATACCTTTGTAGCCTTTTTTTCATTCATAATGATACCTCCCATTTGTACTTTATAATGTAACCGTCTCTTCCTTGCGCAATAACAACTGGGATCCTGTCAACTTTTCAGGTGTTTCCTACTCATTGTCTTTAGTAAAAAAGTAAACGATTTACTTTTATATTCTAAAAGTAAATTTAATTTTTGTTGTTCTAAATTTCGACATTTTATATCTTCATTCATAATAAAAGAGTACGTATGACCATTGGAGCTGCAGTCAAAAACCAAACGCTATAAAGCTCGGGGTTACGAACAACATACATTGGCCCATAGCCCGCCGGAATGATACTTATTTCTGGCATGTTGGTGGAGCAACAGCTTCCCATCCCGATATAAGAATACGGAAAATGCTCTGTGAAGCAGACCTCTCTGGTGACAAATTTCTTTTGACGCCTTACCGATCGTCCTATCTAGAACATCAACACATATCAATTCATCCATTATGACTCCAATCCATTTAACACAAATATTTTTTAAGAATAATATCTACCGCAGAATCCACATTGTTACAAATAAGTTCAATATCTTCAGCCGTGGCATTCTCAATATGAATTCCAAGGCTGACTGATACTGGCTCCCCAGATGCATTGCAGACTTTTTTTGCGATTTTTTGCGCAAGCTCTGCATCCTTATGTCCGGGTACAGTGATGGTCCATAAATCACAGCTTGATAAAGTTTTGCCGTGAATCTCAATTCCTGGAGATGCCAGCGCCACCCCTCCAAGATGGGGCTTATCTCCCCCTCTGACAAACATCGCAAGTCCTGATCCATTCGTATCATGAATGCTGATGTTAACAATGTATTTACCACTACCATAGGTTTCCGTTTTCATAGCCACACAGCCTTTCTTCTAACAATGGATTTTTAATCTTTTGAAGGTATCAATTGGCACCGTTCCAAGGGATAAAGCTCTTATGGTCAATTCCAAACTGCATCAACGTTTTTCCTACTACGTGATTGATTTGATCATCAAGAGATTGTGGGTTATTATAGAAAGTCAGCATTGGTGGAATAATGGTACAACCTAGATCTGCCGCCTCATGCATATTGCGTAGATGCAATTTGCTTAAAGGCATCTCCCTGGTACAAAGTATAACCTTTCTATTCTCCTTGATACAGACATCTGCAGCACGAATCAACAGATTATCCGTATACCCGCTTACAATACCCGCCAGAGTCTTCATACTGCACGGCATGATGATCATACCATCTGTTTTATAGGATCCGCTTGAAATTGAGGCCGCAAGGTTATGTACATCATAATATTTGTCTGCATTGTCCAGCAGAAGCTGGAATGGCAAATTTGTTTCCAGCTCCCAATTTAATTTTGCATAATCTGATACCACAAGATGTGTCTCGCAGCCCTCTACTTCTTTTAGGGCCTTAAGCAGATAGTAACTCATAATGACACCCGTGGCACCAGATACTCCGATAATGATTCGCATAATACAACCCCATTCCTATTTTTTCTTATACAAGGCCAAGAACTGTAAACCACATTACCGCAAAAATCACCGTAAGAAACACAGGAATCAACAAAGGAACGCCCATTTTCATAACCTCTTTTTGGGTATACATTCCGTTCTCTTCTCCTTGTCCCACTAAAATATTCAAATGGTGGAACGGCATGATATAATGGGTATAAACCACCAGATAAATAATGGCTGCAATTACAAAGGGATCGATTCCCAGTGCATTGGTGCAAACAAGAATTGCAGGGACCGCCACTCCCATTGCAGCAATAACCGAGCCGATAAACATGTGAATAACAATTGCAATTGCACCGATAAATACAGCTAGTACAAATATATTTTCCGGCAATTGATCAGGTAACAGAGTAACAGCAAGCCAATCGTTAAGTCCTGTTGCCGCCCCTACCTTACCTATTGCCATTGCCGCTGTTAAAAATACCAGCACATGAACAGGGATATCTCCCCATTCTTTAGGTGTTAAAACATTTCCGATTACTGGAAGAGATAGACACATGGCAACTGCCAGAGTAACCCAGCCAATATCTAATCCTGTGACCCCATTGGTAACCCATAAGACAATTGCAATGATAATCCAAACCAGAGTCCGTATCTCCTTTTCACTAATCTTACCAAGATCAGACTGGGCCTTACGCACCTCTTCAAAGTCCATGTTCACTTCTTGCGTTGGTTTGAACAAGACTAGAATAAGGAAAAGGTTCATCAGACTTAAAAATACCGCAGGTGGTCCAATGGTCACAAGCCAGCTTACAAAGTTAATATTACCTGAAGTGGAATAACTTACAACCAGCGGATTGATAATGGAATCACCGGTCATAAAGATCAAAGACACCGGTACGGAAGCCGCAAATACAGTAAATCCTATTTTTACAGCATCTTCTTTTGGCATCTTTGATGCTTTAATGATTACCGTCATGACTGACATAATGAGGAAGGCTCTGGACCATGGATTTGGAATCAGCAGAGATAGAATTAAAGTTAATACAAAGATTCCAATAATAATACTTTTCCATGATCTCACAAATTTCATTATATACATATAAGAAATACGTTCCCCTAGACCTGATCGCTTTACAGCACTGGCAATCATATAAGCACCGATGACCAGCCAGAGGGTCGAGCCTGTCCAACTTGCAAAAATAACCTTTGTATCAGCAAGTTTAAGCAGGCACAAACAAACAATATAGAAGCCGCCAACATATCCGGATTGGGCCACCTGTGTGGCCCACCAGACAACTGTCATTAATGTCAATCCAAGAAATATATGTCCTTCCCGTGCCAATCCATCTAAGGGTAGGAATAAAACAATCATCAATACCAGGATTCCGCCGAAAAAACCTATTATCTGTTTATTGTATTTCACCGAAAGCACTCCTTTCTATTGTAAGGCTTTAAATCCAGTTCTTTTGTCACCTTATTTATCAAGGGGTGGAATCGGTGGAATCATAGGCAGATGATCAATCTGTTCTTTTGTCAATTTAAATTTTTCGTGGACATTTGGAGTTTCTGTAGATCGCCAGGAATAAAAGCAATCCATGCATTCATAAACTTCCCACACATTGCCTACGGGAGATGTTGCGATTACTTCAATTTTGTTACCATCACAGCGCGGACATTTCATACTTCATTGCTCCTTTCAAGATAAGCTTACATCTTTGCCAACAGTTCACGTATCAGTATCTCATACTTTTCATAACCAACAGGGGGCTCAAGAAGTTCTACTTCACGAGGATTTGGTTCTGGATCCTTTGGTGTTGTGGCATCGATGATGAGCTTTGAATGCATACCTGCCGGGTAAGAGGAAGGATCAAGAGGCATTCCAGGACAGTTCGGAATAACTACAACATCCTTATCTGGACGTACACGGGTGGTCAAAGCCCACATTACCTGAGGCAAATTAAAGGGATCTACAAATTCATCAACAATAATGATGATCTTACTATAGGATCCTCCGTGTGGAGTGGAAAGCAAACGGAAAGCAACCTCCTTGCCAAAACCACCAAAACGGACTTTAGTAGAAATAATACAACCAATTCCATGCGTGTACATGGCGTTCACCGCCTGAACCTCTGGGAAGTCACGTTTAATCTGCTGATAAAGAGGTACTGAGGTATTCAGCGCCATAAGATAGTCGATCTCTGTCCATGGGATGCCTAAATATAGATTTTCAAAAATGGGATTCGTTCTGTGAGTTACACGGGTAATGGTTATAACGCACTGACGGCGAGAGCCAGAATAAGAGCCTGGGAATTCTCCAAAAGGACCTTCAACTTCCCGGACACGAGGTTCTATATACCCTTCTAATACCACCTCAGATCCAGCTGGTACATAGAGATTATCATAAAGATCGGATTTTACAATCTGGGTGGGAACGCCATCCTGCAGAGCACCTACAAACTCGTACTCGTTTTGAGTATACATAACGGGAGTGGACGCCATATAGGTAACCAGAGGGCTATTACCTACGGTGATACAGATAGGAACTCTTTTATTCTTGCGTTCCGCAGCCTCTAGTTGTATGGCAATATCATGAAACGCCAGAGCCTGAATTCCAACTCGATTCTTACCCTTAACCTGAATTCGGTATGTACCAACATTTAGCTTATCAAAATTATCTGGCTCGTTTGGATCGGCCGTGATTATGGAAGCTTTTGAAAGGAAGAAACCACTGTCTTGTTCATTAATCCGGTATAATGGAAGTATCTCAAACAGATTGATCTCCTCCGGATTATCAATGGTGTTTTCCTTACAGGGAGCATCTTCTCGGTTAAGAATCTCTGGTTTTACTGGAAATTTGTCCCATCTCCGATTAATCTCATGAAATTGTTCTTTGGTAGTTGCTGTCTTAGGCATACCAAGCATTAACGCATGGTTGGCCCAGGATCCATGAACATTGGTTACAACGCTGTAAGGATATCCCTTGACTTTTTCAAAAAATACTGCGGGAGCATTTTCAATATTAGCCGCTGCTCTTCCTGCGGCCGCAATGTCAGGTTCTGGATTCACTTCATCCTTAATTCGTACCAACTGACCGTTTTCCTCCAAAGTGGAAAGAAAACTTCGCAAATCCTGATAAACTTTTGCCATAACTCATCCTCCTGATCTTCAGTAAACTGTTTACGGTTTCCAAGTGTTTAACCACCAGTTTCTTCGATTATAGCACTTAAAGGCTTCGTGGCAATTCGAAAACAAATGGGAGCATATTCCAAAACAGAAATGAGCAACCGGGTTCATATCATCACATTTGTAGAAACTAACCATAAAATAGGGTCTATTTAAGGAATAACAAATGAATTGTACTGAATTACGTGTATTTAATTGTTACTGTTTGTCGTTTTTTGACTTATGAGTCTATTCTAAAATGTCAATACAAATTAGTGAATTTGTATTTTCCTTCTGTTCATTCTGTATTATAATATCATCAATGACAAAATGTCTTATAAAATGACAATTTTTCGTCATTATATAACTACAAAAGCTGTTTCATGAATTTTATGAAACAAAAAGGGGGGCACCAATCATGATCAGATGGATCGACGATTTTTTGGCATTGGCGGAGCATAAAAGTTTTTCTACGGCTGCCGATAGTATTTACATCTCACAGTCAGCGTTATCAAAGCATATTAAAGCGATCGAAAATGAACTTGGTGTGGTATTATTTATAAGAAGCAACACAAAGGCAGAACTAACAGAAGCTGGAAAAATATATCTGGAATATGCTTTAAATATTCGGAATTTTTCCCACGAATTAAGATTCAAATTGAACAAATTTGGAATTTCTCCATGTATTTATCGATTGTCCATCGGGACGATTCCATGCTTAGCAGAAAGTGGTGTTATGGAGTCGCTTTTGGAATTTCAAGAAGCTTACACTAACTATTCCATTCAAATAAGCGAAAATGATCAAAGCTCTTTAATGAAACAGCTCATGCAAAAGGAAATTGATGCCGCTATATGCCGTATAGATTTTTTTCCTGAAAAAGGTTACGAGATTGTACCTTTGGTGGAGGATGAGATGGTTCTAGTCTGTAATAAAGACACGTTTCCCTTTGAGCAGGGAAGCGAAATAGATCTAGCGGGATTTAAACTGGATAATGTATACACGATTGCTAAAAGCTCAGATATCTACCGATTAACCAGAATGCAGTTAGATGAGATTGGATATAAAAAAGAGATTGCTAGTACGGTTCCAAGACACATGATGATATTTCCCATCTTGATACAAAAAGGTGGTTGTGCCATACTGCCAAAACAGCTTGCCCATTCCCATATGTATCCTCAACTTACATACTACAGAATACGAAATGCAGTTAAAACACATATTGGCATAGTAAAGTTATCTGCCGACGATGATAACCCCCAGTTATATGAAAAAACAAACGTATTACTGGATTTTTTTAGACAGACGGAAAAAGCGAAGATAGAATGTATTTCTTCCTTGCTCTCCGATTGAGCAAAGAGTAAAGAAGAATTAATTTCCTTGACACAAAAAACACGTTGCAAATACAAAAAAACCTTGAATTTCTCAAAATAAGAAATCAAGGTTTTTGTATACTTAAGTATTTTTAACAATTACGCACTCTACAACATCTGCAGCGTGTTCACAAGTGTCACAACATTTTTCTAATTGTCTGTATACTTCTGACCAGGCAATGACTTCAAGAGGATCGCCGCCCTTTGCATACAAGCTGCGGAATGCCTGGATATATAAATCATCTCCAAGTTCTTCCAAATGGTTGATCTCAACAATATCCTTCATAATAGAATCGGATCTACGGAAGTTTGGAAATTCAACAACTAAATTGTTGACCTTTTCACAACACTGTCCGACAACCTTGAGTATATCCATGGCTTCTGGTGTGATGCTTTTAATATTATACATATAGATTTTAATAAGAATATCTTCAATATTATCTGTAATATCATCAAGCTCTCTACCCAAGGCTATGATATCATCTCTTTCGATTGGAGTTACAAAATCCTTTGCAACTCTTTTCATAAGCTCATGGGTATGACGGTCTCCTTCGGATTCCAGCTCATGAAGTCTTTCAAGTTGTTCTGACAGTTTGTCCGGCTCAAAATCAGTCAGAATTTCAGTCAGCATTTTATGAGTCCTTAACGCTACCTCTGACATTTTGACAAACAGTGTAAAGTACTCATTTTCGCCTTTTCTTGCCATACTTCTATCTCCTCTCAAAATAACTCATATTAAAAAATACGTAAAAATAGATGGGTCATCAAAAATCCAACCAATCCGCAGCCTGGGAATGTAAGAATCCATGCGAGGGCCATCTCTCTGGCAACCCCCCAGTTTACGGCGCTAATACGCTTTGATGCGCCTACTCCCATCATTGCTGTAGTCTTTGTATGGGTTGTACTAACAGGCATACCGGTTAGTGTAGAAACCATCAAACAGGTTGCCGCTGCAATATCAGCAGAAAATCCCTGGTATTTTTCCAGCTTAACCATACTCATACCAACAGTTTTAATGATACGCATACCGCCAATGGATGTTCCAAGTCCCATTACCACAGCACAGAGAACCATGAGCCAGAAAGGCACTGCAAAAGCGCTCTCTCCACCATTTCCTCTCGCAAGAAATGTTCCAAGTAAAAATACACTCATAAACTTCTGCCCATCCTGAGCTCCATGCATAAATGCCATAGCTGCAGCACCTGCAATTTGAGCACCTTTAAAATATGGCTGGGCTGCTCCTCTGTCTACGTTTCGGCATAATCGTTCCGTTAGCTTTGTCATGATCCATCCTAAGCTAAAACCTAATACTGCAGATGCTACTAATCCGTACAGTACTTTCATCCATTCGCTTCCATTTACACCAGAAAGGCTTCCGTGAAGTGCAATGGCCGAACCACTAAGGCCTGCAATCAGTGCATGGCTTTCACTGGTAGGAATTCCAAATTTCCATGCAAGAACTGCCCATAGCACAATTGCCGCTAACGCAGCACAAAGCGCTACCAGTGCATCACCCGCCTGGTTTGATCCCTGTCCGAAATCTACCATGTTATAAATGGTCATAGCAACGGTGGAATTAAACGAAGTCATTACCAAAATTCCAATAAAGTTCATTACCGCCGCCATCAAAATTGCCGTTCTTGGCCTCATAGAACGGGTGGATATGCATGTTGCAATCGCATTTGGTGCATCTGTCCATCCATTTACAAGAATAACGCCTAACGTCAAAAGAGTTACAATTGCCAATGGCAGATTCTTTGTAAGCTCTACTATAAACTCACCTAAGGTAATACTCAAGCAATCACCTCCAAATTTTACACTGCAAAGATTGTTCCATCAATCTGCAGTCAACCGTATTTCATTTGTAGTATGTCATTTAGATACTCTAAACTTGTAAACTTATGCGCAAAAAGTGACAAACCTTAGTAAGTATAGCATAAACATTTCAACAACACAATCTTTTTTCCGACCCTCAAATATAGATATTATTAAGGATTCTAAGCATAAATATTTATATTTCCTGATTTTTCGAAGTGTTTTATACCAAATATCGAGTAAATTAATTACAAAACAACTCGAGGCGTGTAATATGATGTTAATGTGTAACCATACAACCTTATAATAATTTGTATCAATAATGATTTGAAACTTTGTTGTATTTACAACAAACAAACAACAAATAGTATGTTATGATAGGACCTATGAAAGACAGTATGGAAATTATTTACTTAACACAATTAGAAAGGAAGAAATTATGTCAAATAATTTAAAAGTAACTGATACTATATATGATATAACAGAAAAATATCCGGAGACAATCAACTTCTTTGTAGCAAATGGCTTTGATAAGCTGAGCAACCCTCTTATGCGAAATACCCTTGGAAAAACCGTAACTCTTGAGATGGCATTGTCCATGAGAAAGATGAATCCAGAAGCATTCCTGGATAAACTACATGAGGTAATTGAACAGTCTCTTCCTGATATAGCCTCAGGTCTTGCCCCTATGAAAAAGGAAGAAGGCGGTGATATTCGTATCGAAGGTGTACTCCCCTGTCCTATCCGCCTGCCTCTCATGGAGAAATTTGAATCCTGGCTCACCGAGCAGTCTGATAAGCTTGGATATAAAGTGGATTATAATTTAAAATCTGCAAATCTAGGCCTAGATGATGTAAAAGAGAGAGTCGTTCAAGCAAACGGCAATGCAGATGCACTGTCTGATCTCTATTTATCTGCTGGTTTTGATCTCTTTTTTGATAAGGAACTCATGGGACGCTACCGAGATGCTGGAGAATTTGAAGATATCTCTGGCCTGGACCACATTAATTCAGATTTTGAGAACGAACAAATCAATCTAAAGGATCCAAAAGGCCAGTACGCAATTATAGGTGTGGTACCTGCTATTTTCATGGTAAATACCAATGTACTTGGAGATCGCCCTATGCCTGAAAGCTGGGCTGATTTAATGAAACCTGAATTTGAGAACAGCATAAGCCTTCCAATGAAGGATCTTGATATGTTCAATGCTTTTTTACTTCATATCTACCGTTACTATGGAGAAGAAGGTGTAGAAAAGATGGGAAAGGCTCTTCTTCGCAGTATGCACCCTGCACAGATGGTAAAGGCTCATATTGATAAGGGGGAAGGAAAAGTTCCAACCATTACAGTTACCCCTTACTTTTTTGCCAGTATGGCTGATGGAAAGGGACCGATGCGCCCAGTATGGCCAAAGGATGGCGCAATCTTAAGTCCTATTTTCCTTCTGGCAAGATCAAAGAACAAAGATAAAGTAAAGCCATTCGTTGATCTCCTTTATTCCAAAGAGATTGGTGAAATCCTTTCTTCAAACGGAAAGTTCCCTTCTACTAATCCAATGGTAGAAAACAACCTGACGAAAGACCAGAATTTCATGTGGCTTGGCTGGGACTTTATCCACAATCATGATATTGGCGAACTGATAAAGAACATGGAACAGAAATTCTTTCAGGCGGCAGAAAAGGAGACTTTATGAATCTAATTATATTTTCTGGTCCTCCTTCCTCTGGGAAGACCTCAATCATCTTAAAGGTCATTGCTTCTTATAATAGAAGAAATATAAAAGTCGGCGTGGTGAAATTCGATTGTTTGTATACCGATGACGATGCAGCTTACGAAAAAGCTGGAATACCAGTAAAAAAAGGGTTATCAGGAGCATTGTGTCCTGACCACTTTTTTGCATCAAATATCGAAGAAGTTGTAAGCTGGGGAAATCAGGAGAACTTAGACCTTCTCATCACAGAATCCGCCGGGTTATGCAACCGCTGTTCTCCTTATTTAAAAGACATCAAAGGAGTATGTGTGATTGATAATTTATCCGGTATCAACACTCCGAAAAAGATTGGTCCAATGTTAAAGTCTGCAGATTTTGTGGTGATTACCAAGGGAGATATTGTATCCCAGGCGGAACGTGAGGTTTTTGCTTCTTGCGTGAGCTCCGTTAATCCTCGTGCTATTACCATGCATGTAAACGGACTAACCGGACAGGGTGCTTATGAGCTGGGTAGTTTATTATACGATGAGGACCAAGATATCAAATCAGTTCAGGGAATGAAACTTCGTTTTCCAATGCCGGCTGCTCTTTGTTCCTACTGCTTGGGCGAAACCAGAATAGGAGAAGCTTATCAAATGGGTAATATCAAAAAAATGGATTTGGGGGCTGATAAGAAATGACAAACTGGACACTTTTACAGATTCTAGAAAAATATCCATTTGCTTTGGCTTACTTTGAGCAGAACAAATTAGACATTGCTGGTTACGAGGATCGTACACTGGAGGAATATCTAGATCACTTCTCGGAATTAGAATTAGAAGACCAAGCACTAGATAAGGAGAAAATTTTATCTGATTTCCCAGTTTATATAGAACAGATGCAGTCTTTCCTTGGAGTGGAAGAAAAGAATCAGGTTCTTTCCTTAACCATTCTTGCAGGTCATGATAAATCAGGAGTGACAGAAGGTTTTGAGGAATTAACGATTCTTACTTCTCAGATTATCTCCATCGTAGGTCCAACGGGGTCCGGAAAGAGCCGTCTTCTAGCTGATATTGAATGGGCTGCTCAAAATGACACTCCGACAGGACGCAGCATCCATATAAACGGAGAGGTGCCAGATAACAAATGGCGCTTTTCTTCCAACAATCGTTTGGTGGCACAGCTTTCTCAGAACATGAACTTTGTTATGGATTTAACGGTTCAGGAATTTTTAAATATGCATGCCGTCAGCCGTTTGGTAGAGAATCCTCAGTCAATAATCAATGAAATCATTAAGGCTGCCAATAATCTGGCGGGAGAGAAATTTGATTTAACCACTCCTGTGACAAGCTTAAGTGGAGGACAGTCAAGAGCACTTATGATCGCTGATACTGCAATCTTAAGCTCCTCTCCTATTGTTTTAATCGATGAGATTGAAAATGCTGGAATTGATCGAAAAAAGGCATTGGAGCTTTTAGTCTCTTCAGATAAGATAGTATTGATGGCAACTCATGATCCTTTATTGGCTCTTATTGCAGACAAAAGAATCATTATTAAAAATGGTGGAATCAGCAAGGTCATTCATACCAGTGACGAAGAAAAAGAATTGCTGGTAGAGCTTGAAAAAATGGATTCCCTCATACAACATGCGCGACAAGAACTAAGAAAAGGCAGTCATTTATCTTCTGAGATTTTAGCATAAAATAAAACAAAAAGCGGAGCTGTTGATATGGCAAAAGATGATTCTTATGCCATTCAACAGCTCCGCTTTTTAGACTTTTATCTCTCTGTAAATTTCTCAACAATCTTTAATAGCAATTCTACTACCTTCTCCATGGACTGAACTGGAACAAATTCAAATTTACCATGATAGTTATAACCACCTGTACAGATATTAGGACAAGGAAGTCCTTCATAAGACAGACGTGCTCCATCGGTACCACCTCTGATCGGTGTCACCATTGGCTCAATTTCAAGTTCTTCCATCGCCGTCTTTGCAATATCAATCAGGTACATATGAGGTTCAATCTTCTCTTTCATATTGAAATAACTGTCTTTTAATAACACCTCTACCGTGCCGGCACCATAACGGTTGTTTAAATATTCCTCTACTCTGAGAATAAATGCTTTCTTCTCTTCAAACTTTCCTTTGCTGTGATCACGGATAATATAGTTCATGGTGGCTTCCTCTACACCGCCTCCCATGGAATCCAAATGAAAGAAGCCTTCGTATCCTTCTGTATACATGGGATTATCAAATGCTGGAAGCATGTTATGAAATTCCATAGCCACTAACAGAGCATTTTTCATCTTACCTTTAGATGAACCTGGATGGATGCTTGTGCCGTGTACCTTTACCTTGGCTGAAGCTGCATTAAAGTTCTCATATTCCAGTTCGCCCAAGCCGCCTCCGTCTACGGTATAAGCTACTTCGGCTCCAAATCCCTTGACATCGAAGAAATCTGATCCTCTTCCCACCTCTTCATCAGGCGTAAAACCAATGCGGATTTTTCCGTGAGGAACTTCAGGATGGGACAAAAGAAATTCTGCCATTGTCATTATTTCCGCAACTCCAGCTTTATCATCAGCTCCAAGAAGAGTTGTACCATCCGTTGTAATAATGTCTTGGCCTATATACTTTAATAGATACGGGAAATCGCTCACTTTCATGGTAAGTCCCGTTTCCTTATTCAATAAGATATCGTTACCATCGTAATTCTTCACAATCTGTGGTTTTACCCCAGCTCCTGAAAACGCTGGAGAAGTATCCATATGGGATACGAATCCAAGAACCGGTATGGACTTGTCTGTCGTTGCCGGAATGGTAGCATAAACATATCCATGATCATCCACCATTACATCTTCAGCTTTCATGGCTCTCAGTTCTAAAGCAAGCTCCTGAGCAAGTATTTTCTGCTTTTCTGTGCTTGGAACTGCTTCCATTTCATCTTTTGACTGGGTATCATAGGATATATACTTTAAAAAATGATTCAATACTTCTGACATATCAATCGCCTCTTTCTCATATTATTAGTTTTTATAGCTTTCCCTTTTCCCAATTGCTTTATTATATCATAGAGGCAAGGCACTGTCTACGTTATGGCCTCTGTCTTTTCCAGGATATGCCAGCGTAAGTAGCGAATAAACCTTTTAAAACCATGAAAAAGGATATCTTAAACTGGATAAAAAGCCAGTATTAAAATACCCTTTTTTTAACATATTAAAGCTCTTTTAGAAGTTTTTAACGGTTCGCCAGTTCTCTGGTAATATCTTCCCAGGTCACTCCTTTTTGAGCCATTAAAACCATCATATGATAAAGAAAATCTGAAATTTCGTATTTTACCTCTTCTGGATTTGGATTCTTCGCTGCGATGATGATTTCCGTCGCCTCTTCTCCCAGCTTCTTAAGAATCTTATCCAAACCTTTATCATAGAGGTAATTGGTATAAGAGCCTTCCTTTGGGTTTGTCTTTCGATCAAGTATCACCTGGAAGACATCTTCAAATACCTTAAGAGGATTGGTATCTTTAAACTCTTTTTTAATCAGGCTTTGGTAGAAACAGCTTTGCTCTCCTGTATGACAGGCAGCACCAATCTGATTGACCTTGGCAAGGAGTGTATCGTTATCACAATCAAGAGATAGTGATTTCACATATTGGTAATGGCCAGAAGTCTCACCTTTTTTCCAGAGGCTTTGACGGCTGCGGCTGTAATAAGTCATACAGCCAGACCTTAATGTTTCCTCAAACGCCATTTCATTCATATAGGCTAACATGAGCACTTCTCCGGTCCGGTATTCCTGAATGATGACAGGAATCAAACCATCGGAATTTAATTTAAACTGTGAAAATGCCACCGTACTTTCAAAGGTATCGACTCCAATACCCTGAGATTTTAAGTCCTGTTTTAAGTCCATGAAAACAGAATCTTCTAAAAGAAAGGAAATATAACCATCCACGCGATCCATTTTCAGAGAATCCGTCAATATATACTCATCAGAGCCAGTAATTAAAAAGTGCTCCTCACAGCCAGAAACTGCCTCAAGAGTTTCCTTCGTAACGTTTGAATCTCCAAGAATCATGATAGAAGCTCCAAGCTGAGCATATTCCTTAGTTCGGCTAAGATAGGAAGCATCCGGTAAATAGGCATAAATCTTATCGTCTCCAAATCGGTCCACGGCTTCTTTCATGAGATCCACATTCTCATCATCTCCGGTGTCAAGAAAAGCTGCCTTTGATCCGGCATATAAATACTTCTTAACATCTTCCAGGCGCTTTACCCTACCCCCTGCGATTACTGGTATGTCGGAAAGCCTTACAACTTCTTTGATAAGACCTATGGTATTCTCATGATCTTCTTCCGTATTCGATATATCATAAATAAAAAGTTCATCGGCTCCACTGTCTCCAAGATAGCGAGCCAATGAGAGCAGGTCTTCCTTATAACAGGTTTGTAGATCGTCAAGCTTCCACGCCTGACCTTGTCGTATGCCAAAACCTGCAATTAATTTTTTACATTCCATCAATTCGTCCTCCCCTGATGGTCCTGTCCTCAAAAGCATCTATGGCTTCTTTTAAATCTATTCGGTTTTCATACAGCGCTTTTCCGATAATCGCACCATGTATGCCAGCATTATATAGTTCTTTTAAATCTTCCATGGAAGACATACCACCGGAAGCGATAATGTCCAGTCCTGTTTCATCCGTTAATTTTTTTGTGTATTCCACATTGGGACCGGAGAGCATACCGTCTCTGGCGATATCTGTATATACCACATGACGAATTCCATATTCCTTCATGCGATTTGCAAGATCGGAAGCAGTAATATCACTTATTTTTCCCCACCCCTCTACAGCAACCATGCCATTCTTCGCATCAATTCCAGCTACAATACGCTCCTGTCCAAATTTATTCACCATGTTGCGGATAAATTCCGGATTTTCTGCGGCTTTTGTACCAATTATGACACGGGACACGCCAAGGGATAGTACAAATTCAATATCTTCTTCTTTTCGGATGCCGCCGCCCATCTGAATCGGGATAGAAACCGTAGCTGCAATTTTCCGAACAACCTCTTTATTTACAGAGTGACCAGCAAGAGCACCGTCTAAATCTACCAAATGAAGAAACGTAGCTCCTTTTGATTGCCATTTCGCTGCAATCTCCTCTGGCTTGTCAGAATATACTGTAATATCCTTAAACTCTCCCTGCTTTAAACGGACACATTGCCCATTTTTTAAATCAATCGCTGGATATAACTGCATATAGATTCTCCTTTATAATGTCCCTTTTGTAGATAAGACTCCTCGAATTCTGTCATCTAGCATCGTAGCTTCATCTAAAGCCTTTGCAAATGCTTTGAAAACTCCTTCAATGATATGGTGGTTATTTTCACCTGCCAGTTTTCTTATATGCAGATTCATCTCACTGGCATAAGAAACGGCATAGAAAAATTCCTTTACCATCTCTGTTTCAAAATCTCCCACCCGTTGCGTGGTAAAGGGAACGTCAAAACAGAAATAAGGCCTACCGGATAAATCAATAGCACAAAGGATCAAGGTCTCATCCATGGGAAGAATCATACTCCCATAACGCTTAATCGACTTTTTATCACCAAGAGCTTTTTTAATTGCTGCCCCCAATACTATCCCAGTATCTTCTACGGTATGATGGGTGTCCACGTCTAGATCCCCCTCTACAGATAGATTCAGATCAAAAAAACCATGACGAGTAAAACTATTTAACATATGATCAAAAAAACCAATGCCTGTTTTAATATTTGACTCTCCCTGTCCATCCAGGTTAAGGTTCATATGAATGTTTGTTTCCCCTGTCACTCGATTCAACTCACAACTTCGTCCCATATTCTGCTTCCCTTCCCGTATCTACGATTCCTCTTCCTCAAACCGGACTTTAACTGAATTGGCATGAGCAGTAAGATATTCTGCGTTTGCAAAAGCTTCGACATCCTGGTGGACCTCATGTAACGCTTCTTTGGAATAATAGACGATGCTTGATTTTTTAATGAAATCATCCACACTTAGTGCTGAGAAGAAACGGGCAGTACCATTGGTGGGGAGTACGTGATTTGGTCCTGCAAAATAATCGCCCAGAGGCTCTGAGCTATACTCACCAATAAAGATTGCTCCCGCGTGGCGAATCTTTGTCATATCTTCAAACGGATTCCTTGTCACGATTTCCAAATGTTCGGGCGCTATTTCATTGACCGTTTCAATGGCTTCCTTCATAGATTCTGCTACGAGTATATAGCCGTATTGATCCAGTGATTTTCTTATTATGTCAGAACGAGATAGCTGGCTGGTAAAGCGTTCTGCTTCTTCAGATACCTTTTGGGCCAGTTCCATACTGGTGGTTACTAAGATAGAGGAAGCAAGCTCATCATGTTCTGCCTGAGACAGCAAATCTGCAGCAACAAAACGAGGATTGGCACTCTCATCTGCCAGTACAAGAATCTCGCTAGGTCCTGCAATGCTGTCAATGCTCACATGACCATAAACTGCTTTTTTAGCAAGAGCCACAAATATATTTCCAGGTCCTACAATTTTGTCTACCCGGGGAATGGATTCGGTTCCAAAAGCCAAGGCAGCAATGGCCTGAGCTCCACCTACTTTATAGACCTCAGCCACACCAGCAAGACGGGCGGCGGTCAATGTCACAGGATTGACCTTTCCATCTTTTCCTGGCGGAGTTACCATAACAATACGGTCCACCCCAGCAACTTTCGCAGGAATAATATTCATAAGCACAGAAGAAGGATATGCAGCTTTTCCACCTGGGACGTACACCCCAGCACTCTCTAAGGCAGTGACCTTTTGACCTAGGATGGTACCATTTGGTTTGCTGTCAAACCAACTATACTGCCTTTGTTTTTCATGAAATTCCCGAATGTTTTTCAGTGATTTCTTCATTACTTCCAAAAGTTCTGGTTTCACTTCTTTTATAGCTTCTTCGATTTCCTGCTCTGTTACCCTGATATTGGAGGCATTGATTTCCACATGATCAAATTCTCTGGTATATGCAAATACGGCTTTGTCTCGATCTCTTTTTACCGTATCAATGATGGTCTGGACTGTATCTGCATAAGTGCCATATTGGTTAGGGTCTCGCCTTAGCAAATCAGCAAGTATATTTTTTCTGGACGCCTCGTCTAATTTTACAATTCTCATTTATTTTCCTCCTGAAGTAAGGTGCGAAGATCATGAATCAAGCTTGTGATTCTGTCATTTTCCCGCTTCATACTCACTTGGTTTACCACCATTCGGGCAGACAGAGGGCAGATCTCTTCTAATACCGTAAGACCATTTTCCTTTAATGTTGCTCCGGTCTCCACAATATCTACTATGACCTCAGAAAGTCCTACTATGGGAGCCAGCTCAATGGAACCATTTAGTTTGATGATTTCCACGGTCTGGTGCTTCTTATTATAAAAATAGTCTTTCGCAATGGCCGGATATTTGGTAGCCACCCGAATTCTCTCATGATGTTTTAAAAGCTCTCTGGCCGATTCTGGTCCACAGACGCACATATGACAACTTCCCATCCCTAAGTCCATTACTTCATATAGCTTCCGGCCTTCTTCCAAAATAGTATCCTTGCCCACAATGCCGATATCTGCAGCGCCGTATTCCACATAGGTAGGCACATCACTTGCTTTTGCAAGGAAAAATCGGATGCCAAGTTCCTCATTGACAAAAATCAGTTTTCTGGAGTCCTTATCCTTCATCTCTTCACAGGTGATACCGATTTTTTCGAACATGGCGAGGGACTTGCTAGCTAGACGCCCTTTTGCTAAGGCAAATGTTAAATATCTCATACATACCCTCCGATCATTTTAAATATTCTGAAAGCGGTATCTCTTCCACCCGTCCAAGCGACAGGTTTTTGATCGTAACAGTAATTCCCCGTTGATCCAGATACAAAAGGTTCGTCAGTTCCCTGCGTAACGCGTAAGCCTCATATTCTTCCATGGAGCGATTTTTGTTATTAGTCTGGAGTTGAACCGCCAAGCCTGTGCTACGAAAATGCTCTGCCAAAAGAATAGCCTGTTCTCTGGACTCCTGCTCATAAAGAATCATAGTATTGGTGATTGGAATCTCTATCTTTATCTTCTGCCTTGAGAGAGCAAGAAGCAGTTCATCTACAGAAATTCCAAAGCCAACTGCTGGAGAATCCTTTCCAAACTGTTCTAACAGCTTGTCATACCTTCCGCCATTCACAATATAATCACCAGATCCATACGTATAAGCCTTAAAGATTATTCCTGTATAATACTGATATTTGCTTAACATTCCAAGATCATAAGAGACGTAATCCGCCAGTCCATAAAAGGAAAGAATCTCATTTACCTCTTCCAGACGCTCAACAGCTCTCAATGCCCTTTTATTTTTCGTAAGCTCTTTGGCTGCTTTGATTTGATCCAGAGAACCAAACAGTTCTGGAAGCTTTAAGAACGCCTGTTTTAACTCATCGGACATGGGCTGTGACATTACAAGTTCTTCCACACCGAAATAATTCTTATTTTCGATCAGCTCCCTTAAACGTTCTTCCTGTTCCGCATCCATTCCTGCTTCTTCCAAAAGCCCTTTAAAGAAATCCACTTCTCCCAGTTCCACCTGGATCTCTGTAAGTCCTGTACTCATTAGTGCCCAAATTACCATGGCAAGGATTTCTCCGTCAGAATCAGCAGAATCGTCCCCAATTAACTCAACACCCGTCTGACTGGCTTCCTTAAGCCTTCCTTGATAACTGGAATGATTGATAAACGTCTTTTCTATATAACAAAGCCGGATAGGCATATCTTCGTGAAGAAAATACTTTGCTGCGCATCTAGCAATGGCAGGCGTTTCATCAGGACGAAGTACGAGGGTATGATTGTCACGGTCAAAGAACTTAAACATCTCCTTGGCTTTGACACTTCCTCTGGATTCATTAAAGATATCAAAGAATTCAAAAGTGGGAGTCTCAATATCTTGATATCCGCACAAATGAAACACCTTTAATATCTTATCCTGTACGACTGACTTTCTAGTACACTCTGCTCCGTATATATCCCGAACACCATCCGGTGTATGTAACAGTTTATTTGTCATATTAACCTCCTGACCGCCATAAATCAGTGAAGAAATTCTATTTCATGTCTCATCACTTCACGACGCTTTCTTGTGGTAAAGTGATAATTCGATGATGTGCTGTTTATTATAGGTTACAAAACCGGTCTTGTCAATCTCTTCCTGTTAAATCTTTTTGTATCATTTCCAGATAGTGGACTAAAATATCACGGCAGCTTCCAATCTTCCAAGACTTATCAACTTCATCATAGGTAAAGCTTTTTCTTCCGCCATCTTCCATTCTCTTCCAGTATTCCTTTAGATGAGCAAACGGAAGATAATAGAGCTCATTTTTATGGGTGTAAGATAAGATAATAAAGGCAATTCCGCCTTGGCGCTCAAACTCCTCCATAAAAGTCACCTGATGGGCATGAATATTCTGCAACGGAAAGGTATTGGCCCCACACTCTTTTGCATCAAAGCATATGGGAATCCCCTGTACTGCCCCAATGTAATCCACCGTACTTTTCTGATCAAAATATGCAAGTGTAATATGACGACTTTCCTTTTCGATAGAAATAGGTGTGATTGGAGTTGGTATTTTCTGAATCAAAGCCAATCCCTTTTCCCGGTAGCCTTCATTGCTCCGATTAATTAATTCTTCAAGGGTCGATCCTCTTAAGCCCCTAGTTTTCCAGGTTCCCATATCTCCCTCCTATCTCCAATCCTTGCAAATCTTTGTAAACGATTTGGGAAGAGGCGCTTTAAAAGACTTTCCTGATAGATACGCCAAAGGCTCCTTAAGGTCTGGAAAAACCACCTGAAAGGAATGGAGCATCTGGGAATTGATGTGGAAAAGCTTTTTTGCCTCTTCATTGACCCGGTTGTCTCCATATTTATAATCTCCTACAATCGGATGACCGATGGATGACAAATGAGCCCTGATTTGATGGGTTCGTCCAGTAATCAACGTAACCTTTAAAAGAGTATATCCCCCATAATATTGAATTGGCTCGTACTCTGTGATGATAGGAACACTCCCTGGCACTGAGGTTTTATGAATGGTTACCTGATTGGTCGCCTCGTTCTTAATTGAAAAGCCAGTTATTGTCTGACGTTTTATAACCTCTCCCTTAACCACACAATTATAATACTTGTGTATGCTTCTATCCTTAAATACCTCTGACATAACTTGAAGTCCAGCAAGCGATTTCCCTCCTACCACTAGGCCACTTGTATTCCGGTCAAGGCGGTTGCAGATAGAGGGACGGAAGCTTTTTAATTGTTCTGTGGATAACTGACCGCTTGATATCATGTAATCAATAAGGTATTCCACCAAGGATTCATCCGCTTCCTTCGCTTTCTGGGACAACATACCGGATGGTTTATTCACCAATAAAATATGATCGTCCTCATAGATAATATCTAAATTGATTTTTTTAACATCGGGTATCTTTACCTCAGAAAACTTTGAAATGGTCTCATCGGATAAAAAGAGCTTTATCTCATCTCCCGATAATAATTTCTCCGAACCATCACACTTTTTGCCATTTAGAGTAATGTTCTTTTTTCGCATCATCTTATAAAGAAAGCTTTTACCGGCAAGATTTAAATACTTGGTCAGCAGCTTGTCAAGACGTTGGCCTGCTTCATTATTCGATACAATCAAAGACTGCATGTTTTATCCTTTCTGTAATCCTCATTAAGCTTTAATTTTTCACCTTCATTAGATCAAGGCCTTTGTAAATCCGTAAAATCAAGCTATGAGGCATTGCTTTGGCGGCAAAACGGAGGGCTTTCATGGCTCCTCCATACACGGAAATAGAACGTCCCATCATGCTGTCTCGCAATGCTAGGCGAACCACCTTTTTCGGATCCGCCATTACTACCTTTTTATAGATAGGGATTTCTCCCGTTGTTTCTGCAATATCAAAAAACTCAGTTCTTACAGGTCCAGGACAAACAGCCGTCACGTATATCCCTTTTTTATTTAATTCAACATTCAAAGCTCTGCTATAACTTAAAACAAATGATTTTGTTGCCGCATAGATAGCAAAACCTGGCTGAGGCATAAATGAGGCTGCTGAAGCAAATTGTATGATGCGACTATTTTGCGACATGTAGGGAAGGACCATATGAGTAACAGCAATCAGTGCTCTGCAGTTGAGATCTACCATTCCCATCTCGTCTCCAAGATTAACGCTTCCAACGGAACCAATCTTTCCATATCCGGCCGCATTGATCAACCACTTAATTTCAGGTTTTTCCTTCTTAAGGGTATCCCCAAGAGACATCAAGCTGCTTTCTTTGGTCAAATCAATGGAAAACACCCGAAGCCTTACAGGAACCAGGGGGGCCATTGCCTCCATGGACTCCTGTCTTCTGGCAATCGCCCATATTTCTTCAATTCCATTAAAACGATCCGCAATCTGCATGACAAATTCTTTTCCCATACCGGAAGACGCACCGGTTACAATTGCAATCTTCATATTGATCCCTTCTTTTCCCAATTTTGATTTTATTTCTTTGCAGCCTTTTTATGAACGTTTCGTATGGTTTTTCTCTTGCGGTTTTTCTGTCCTTCTGAGGATTGAACTTCCGCTTTTCCCATATTACCATTATATTTCCCGCTTTTCCCATCTATATTACTTTTAGGTCCTCCGGTTCTGGGGCGAATCAAGCATTTTTTCTCAAATCCAATCAAGTCAGTACGGCCAGCTAGTTTTAATGCCTCAACAACTAGGTCGTAGTTCTTTGGATTTCGATACTGTATTAAGGCTCTCTGCATGGCTTTCTCATGGGGGTTCGTAGGCACATAAACCTTTTCCATGGTGCGAGGGTCAATTCCCGTATAATACATACAAGTGGATATTGTAGATGGGGTTGGATAAAAATCCTGAACCTGTTCTGGCATATAACCCAGATCTCTTAAATACTCTGCAAGTTCAATGGCTTCGTGAAGCCCAGACCCTGGATGGGAAGACATGAGATATGGAACCAGATACTGCTTTTTACCAAGACGTCCATTCATCTCATTATACTCTTTTACGAACTCACGATATACATCATTCTTTGGTTTACCCATTTTTGAAAGTACTTTATCCGCAACGTGCTCTGGTGCAACCTTTAACTGACCGCTGACATGATGTTCGCAAAGTTCCTTTAGGAATTTTTTACCAGGATCTGCAAGAACATAATCAAAACGGATTCCGGAACGAATAAATACCTTCTTCACCTTTGGCAAGTTTCTTAACTTTCTAAGAAGCTCAATATAATCGGAGTGATCTGGATTTAGATTTTTGCATGGCTCCGGAAAAAGACACTGACGATTCGAGCAGGCTCCTTTTGTGGTCTGCTTTTCACAAGCGGGATGTCTGAAATCTGCGGTAGGACCACCCACATCATGGATATAGCCTTTAAAATCCGGTTCTTCTATCAGCTTTTTTGCCTCATCTATAAGGGATTCATGGCTTCTCGCCTGAATAATTCTACCCTGATGGAATGTAAGAGCACAGAAACTGCAGGCGCCAAAACAGCCACGGTTATTGATAAGGCTGAATTTGATCTCTCTGATCGCCGGTATTCCCCCCTGTTCTTCATAGGAAGGATGGTAATTACGCATATAAGGAAGTCCATAGGTGAAATCCATCTCTTCCTCAGATAATGGTTTTGATGGTGGGTTTTGTACTACAAATAAATTATCCTTATAAGGCTCTACCAGACGTTTTCCAAGAAATGGATCGGTGTTGGAATATTGAATGTAATAGCTCTTTGCATACTCTAATTTATCTGCCTTCATGCTATCAAACGTCGGAAGCAGCTGGTAATCATATACGGAATCTAAGCTATTCGCCTTATAAACCGTACCTTCTATAAAAGTAATATCCTTAATATCTATACCACTGCTTAAGGCATCAGCGACCTCTACAATTGATTTTTCTCCCATACCATACGAAATCAAATCCGCCTGGGAATCAATGAGAATCGAGTGTTTTAGCCGGTCAGACCAGTAATCATAATGAGCGAACCGCCTTAAGCTGGCTTCAATGCCTCCCACAATAATAGGGGCATCCTTATAGACCGAACGAATCAAATTACAATAGACTGTGGTCGCATAATCTGGACGTTTTCCCATAGCTCCGTCAGGGGTATAGGCATCCTGCTGTCTACGTTTTTTCGATACCGAGTAATGGTTTACCATGGAATCCATATTTCCGCCAGATACCAAAAATCCAAGTTTGGGTTCCCCAAGAATCTGGATGCTTTTTTTATCCTTCCAGTCCGGTTGTGAGATGATTCCCACTTTATATCCATGAGCCTCTAAAAGTCGGCTTATAATTGCATGTCCAAAGGATGGGTGATCCACATAGGCATCTCCAACAACATAAACAAAATCACATTGTTTCCATCCTCTTATGTTCATGTCTATCCGGTTGATCGGAAGATAATCGTGCATCATTCGTTCGCTCCATTTCCATTAAATATCTGATGATAATCATTAATAAAGTAATCTGCCAGATGTCTCTTTTCCTCTTCCATGTCTCTGGAAAATTCATCGTCAACTGCGCAGACTGTCATACCTGCCCTCTTGCCTGCCAGGATTCCTGCCGGGACATCTTCAAAGACAAGGCAGTTTGCAGGTTCAACACAAAGTTCTTTCGCTACCTTTAAATAAATATCAGGTGCGGGCTTTCCAGCCGGTACCTCACAAGAAGTAGCCACTACTTGGAAATATTGACCGATATGAAGAGAATCAATCACCGCATCTACCATTTGTCGGCCATTGCTGGTAGCGATGCCGGCTTTAAGCCCGTTTTCTGCTATGTATTTCAACAATACATCTGCACCAGGCTTAAGGGGGACTTCAAATTTGTACTTTTCAATGGACATTCCCACCCATATTTCCTTGATTTCATCCAAAGATTCTTTAAGATCAAACCTTTCCTTAAAATATAAGGCAGTTTCCGAAAAACTCATTCCTTCTATGTCTTTTGGCAAATCATCGGGACAAAGAATCCCTCTATCACCTAAAAATTCTTCATCAATGGTTTTCCACATCCACATAGAATCAACCAGTGTTCCATCTAGATCAAATATTACAGCTTTTTTATTGTTTAACATGGTCTGTTCTCTTTTCCTTTCCATGACGCTTCAATTCCTCTAATTCCTCTTGGTGAAGAGGACGGTATTCTCCTGGCTCCAAAGTCTCATCTAATTGCAGACTGCCCATGGAAAGCCTCTTTAAGTATACCACATTGCACCCAAGTGTTTCAAACATACGTTTCACCTGGTGGAATTTTCCTTCTCGTATGGTAAGTCGTATTTCAGATAACGTCCCCACTTTTAACACTTCAAGCTTTGCCGGAAGGGTAGGTGTTCCATCCAAAAGCTCAATCCCTTGTTCTATTTGTTCTTTGGCATCAAAGGGAAGATCTCCTTCTATTTTAGCAAAATAAACTTTATCCACATGCTTTTTAGGAGAGAGGAGCTGATGAGTCAGATCCCCATCATTGGTAATCAGAATAAGTCCTTCCGTATCAATATCAAGTCTTCCTACGGGAAATAGATCATCTCGCATTCTATCTCCGATAAGACCCACAACAGTCTCATATCGCCTATCTTCCGTAGCAGATACGACTCCCTGAGGTTTGTTTAGCATATAGTATTCAAATGCAGCGTAGGCAATCTTTCGTGCATCTACGGTTACCTCAACTTGTTCAGGGTCTATTTTTCTATCTGTCTTTTTCTCCGGAACACCATCTACGGATATCCTGCCTTTTTTGGCCATCTCTTTAATCTGGCTTCTGGTTCCAATTCCCATCTCGCCTAAAAATTTATCTAATCTAATTTCTTTCATTATTGCCACCGCCATCCAGGGTAATATTTGTTTTTGAGAGTGCTTCCGCTCCCCTTAGCAAAGCCGAGAGGAAATCCATCCACACAAATCAAGCACCAGCCTTTTCTTTGGCCTTCCTCTTCCTTTAATGAAATAGTTTCTCCCTTTAAATATCGGATTACCCTTTCATCTTCTTTATTCCAGCAAATCGTTTGTCCAAACTCTTCTGGCTTAAGCACCATAGCTAAAGGCTGTGCCGGCTCAAAGCGTCCTTTTTTCAGTTCTCCAAGCAATAAACCAGTCCTTAAATAACGAAGCTTTTTCCCTTGTTTTGGAAAACTCTCCGGTAAGTAATAGACGGTTTCATCTTTTATATAGATTCGTCTCGTATCAAATGGTTTGGAAAGGAGAGAAAGAAAATCTACCAATTCTCCAGGTAACGGTTTCTCCTTCTCTGTATCGTCCTTTTTCTTTTCACCACTATCAAGAGATTGTTTTTTTCTTAACAATGCCATAAAATGCCCTTCTCCTTTTATCCGATGAGGAAAAAGTCGAAGACAGCCAGAAAGCCCCATCCCATCCGAGGCTCCATCAAAAAGAGGAAGTGAAATAAGCTCCATATCCTCATGTTCTGCTAAAACCCCTCTGATAATATCCTCATCCTCACATAGGGAAAATGTACACGTGGAATACAGAAGAAACCCACCTGGGACCAACATGTCCACAGCCTGAGTTACAATCTCTTTTTGGATGACAGCATAATACTCTGGCCCATGTTCTTCATAGCTTTTTACCATATCAGCATCTTTTCGGAACATCCCTTCGCCAGAACAGGGCGCATCGATTAGGATCTTATCAAAAAACTGACCAAATATCTCCTTTAGCTTAGCCGGTTCCTCACTGGTAACACAGATATTCTCGATCCCCCAAAGTTCCAGATTCTTAAGAAGAGCTTTTGCCCTGGAATTACTGATATCATTGGATACCAACATTCCTTTGCCTTTTAGCTTTGCCCCAAGTTCCGTACTTTTGCCTCCAGGGGCTGCGCATAAATCAAGAACCTTATCTCCTGGCATTACAGGAAGCAGGCTCGCTGGAGTCATGGCGCTGGGTTCCTGCAAATAATATAATCCTGCAAAGTAATGCGGATTCTTGGCAGGACGTTCCTCACCTTCATAATAAAAACCATTCCTAATCCATGGAATGGGCTTTAAAGAAAGGTCCGTTATTTTCAAAAATTCTTCTGGCGAAATTTTAAGCGTGTTAACCCTCAACCCATAGAGTCTTTCTTCTTCAAAGCTTTTTACGTAAGCCTCAAACTCTTCTGCACCCAGTAAGTCTCTCATTCTATTTAAAAACTCTTCCGAAACTTTAATTTCTTTCACGTTTTTTTGCTCCTGTTTCCTGTCTATGTAAGCAATCTTAATATACTAATAGGAATATTTCAACCGATTTTTCTCCAGATACTTAAGGGCCCAATATGGGTTGACGCTCATCTCCTCATTGTTGTCTGTTTTTAGATAAATCCCCACATGAAGATGGACATCAAAGTTCCCGGTTGTCCCTTCAATTTCACTGTAGCCAGTATCTCCCATAAAGCCCAAAAGCTCTCCTGCCTTCACCACATCGCCTGCTTTCCACTCTTTGCTGTATCCATAAAGATGGGCATAGTATAGATACGCTCCCTTTGGCGTACGGATGCCAATGCGCCATCCACCCTTATTTAGCCAGCCTACCTTTTCCACTACACCATCACTCATGCTTACAACTGGATAATAACCTCTGGGACGCTTACTTCCCATAACATCGCACCCTTCATGTCCTCGATCTCCACCATAGGTACGGGGCTGCATCCAGCCATTTTCATAGGTGACGTCAGGGATTCCCTCCTTTAAATTGAGAGGAACCGGAAAAAACTTCAGATCTCCAAGCAATGTAGTATATGCATTCTTTAACTTTCGGTATTCTTGTGGCTTTATTTTACGAAGCCGGTCTCCGCGGTTGTCCTTGACCTTTACTTTTGTCAGATCATACTGATGCTCCACCATAAGAGAAGTGAGCACATCGTAATCAATGGTATTCCAGTCAGCCACCATATTTCCAAGCTTCAGGCTTCTAAAATCCTCACTTTCCCAAGTGTATGCATTGAGTTGATAAAAGGTTGGATTGTTGTATAAATAATCGATCATGGTCACATGGAATACGGACAGGATCAGAATCAAAAAAAGAATCACCATCATATCGGTCACGCCTCTTCATATAAATATATAAAACAATTTATTCGGGTGCATATGAAAAAATCCTTTTTCCGTCTGCTTTCTGTAGCTGCCCTACTATTTCTTCTCTTCCGTCCTTCCATCGCCTTTGAAGGGGCAAGAAATGGGCTTATACTTTGGGGCTCAATCGTAGTACCTACTTTGCTGCCCTTTATGATCTGTTCCAACGTAATTGTGACCTTAAATGCGATTAATATCCTAATATTTCCGGTAAAAAAACTTTTGCATCAGTTTTTTTATCTGTCCGATGCCGGAAGTTATGCCCTTATATCTGGTCTCTTATGCGGTTATCCCATGGGCGCAAGAACCTGCAGTGATTTTATGGACAGCGGCCGTATCTCGAGTAAAGAAGGGAGGTATCTACTTGCTATCTGCAATCACCCAAGTCCTATGTTCCTTCTTGGATATGCAGCTTCCAATTTACCCTCCCAGGTACCAGTGTCAATCCTTCTTTTATCCATTTATCTGCCCATATTGCCTGTGTCTTTGATCGCAAAAGTAATTTACCAGGTGTCAGAGCCTGAACGTTCCTTACCTACCAGTAAGAAATCAACACAATCCTTTGATGATAGCATGATGGACTCCTGCGAGATCATGGTTAAAATTGGCGGTTATATCATGTTATTCTCCATCCTTGCTCTTTCCATAACAAAGCTACCAATAGGAGTCCCCGAATATAAAGCAGTGATTCTTGGCCTTGTGGAAATCACCACTGGGATCAAGGCTATATCAGAGTCTTTTTCTGGTAATCTATGTGGATTATGGATTGCAGCCGCTACTGCATTCGGTGGCCTGTCTGGAATCTTCCAGACAAAGAGTGTCATAAAAAATGCCGGATTATCCATCCGGCATTATGTAGCATGGAAAGCGTTTCACGGCCTTCTAACCATTATCCTGTTTATTCTGCTGTCCCGGGTTCTGGAACTTGTTCCGTTCCCATAACAGCTCCGGTCAATTCCTGGCGATTGGATGATACGATATCATAGCTTGACTGCATGGAAGTCATAAAAGCATCAAAGCGGCCCTGGGCGCCTTCCATGGAGTGGCTGATAATCGTCTGCAGACTTTTGAGCATATCATCGGTATACTGAACAGAGCTTTGTCTGATTCCGTTTGCATCGCCTACTGCTTTTTCTACAATCTGCTGAGCCTGTTGGCTAGCCTGTTCAATAATATCATTGGCCTGGGCATAGGCTTTTTGCATGATCTCGTGTTCATTAACCAGTTCATTGGTCTGAGCATTGGCTTGGACCAAAATAGAGTCTGCTTGCTGGCGTGCTTCGCTCATAATAGCATCCCGGTTACTGATAATTTTTTGATACTGCTTGATCTCATCTGGAATACGAAGGCGCAGCTCTACTAAAAGTTCCTCTAACTCATCTCGGTTGACCACAATCTTGCTGTTAGATAGAGGCTGATACTTACAGCTGTCAATATATTCTTCGATTTCACCAATTAACTGCTCTATTCTACTCATCATAAATTCGAACGCTCCTTACTTTTATTTCATTCTATCTTCTATTTTCTTCATTACACGTTTTGCTACTTCATCTGGCACAAACGCGTTTATCTCTCCACCAAAAGCGGCTATTTCCTTCACAATGCTGGAACTCAAGTAAGAATATTTAAGATTCGTCGTTAAAAACACAGTATCCACTTCCGGTGCAATCACTCGGTTGGTCTGTGCAATCTGCAATTCATATTCAAAATCGGTCACAGCGCGAAGCCCACGGATGACCGCATCCGCTTGATTGGCTCGTACAAAATCAACTAATAGACCCCCAAACGCTGTCACTTCCACGTTCTTTAAATCCCTAGTTAGGCTCTTTAACATATTAACACGTTCTTCTACAGAAAACAACGGCGATTTTGAATTATTATTTAAAACTCCTATAATTAAATGATCGGACATTCTAGCCGAACGTTCAATGATATCTAAATGACCAAACGTTACCGGATCGAAGCTTCCTGGGTATACTGCTTTTCTCATAAGATTCTCTTTTCTTTTATTACTTTTTCTCTATAAAAATGTGCTTATTTGTCTTGTAAGTTTTGTCTTTTATGATGCCATAACCCATGGCTTCCAGATAATCAAAAGAAGTCTCTAAGGATGCTTCTGTGATAATCACGGTATGTTCCTGAATCAGCGATGAACTCACCAAAGATTCAAGTACCTTTTTTTCCCATTCCATGTTATAGGGGGGATCCATAAAAACATAGTCAAATACGTATCCCTTACCTTCCAGCCTGGAAAGACCTGTTAGAACATCACAGTTCATGACAATTCCTTCCTTTTCCAGCTTAGTGGTTTTTAAATTTTCCCGGATACACTCCGCTGCTTTGGGATTTTGTTCTATCATAACTACTAATTTTGCCCCACGGCTTATGGCCTCAATTCCAATTGCTCCACTTCCGGAAAACAAGTCCAGAAAACAGCAGTCTGGCATGTCCGTATTTATCATATTAAAAAGTGTTTCCTTGATTCTATCTGTGGTCGGCCTGGTATCCTGACCTTCTATTGTTTTTAACATAAGCCTTCTAGCTTTTCCTGCGATTACTCTCATTATGATTCCTCACTTTATTTATCCAAACTATTATAGTATGAAACCAAAAGATATACAACAAGATTTTCTCCAGTGATTCTAAAATTAATAAGTTTTATTTTAAAAACAAAAAAAGAAAAGGAGCCGTAGCCCCTGTAAACAAATTATCATTTACTTGGCTACGGCTCTTCTTCTATTGCTTTTCTTTTTTACTTTTTACAGATTATTTACCTGCAAGCTGTCTCTCATAAGATTCGATCATTTTCTTAACCATATAACCGCCTACAGAACCATTCTGTGCAGAAGTTAAGTTACCGTTGTATCCATTAGTTAATGGAACACCTAATTCGTTTGCTACTTCCATTTTGAAACGATCCATTGCTTCTTTTGCCTCTGGTACATTTGTAGTGTTAGATTTTCCTGACATAATAAAATGCCTCCTTTTTCATCTATTTCACCATGTGTGCGTTTGTTTTTTACATGGTGTGTTTTGTGCTACACTCCTATTATGGCTGAAATAGAATGAAATACACTAGAAAATTTTAGGAAATTTTTTAACCTTAATATCTAACCTCATATATCAGGATTTATGACTCAGAAGCAAGCATTTTTTCAATGTTAGTTTTCATAAGCTGAAACGCCACTTCATTCATACCACTATTAATAATCACGTCAGCAAGCGGCTTTGTTGGCTCAACATAAAGGTAATGCATAGGCTTTACCGTAGTCAGGTATTGCTCCACCACGCCTTCTATGTCTCTTCCCCGATCTTTTACATCCCGAATAACCCGTCTAAGAATTCTCTCATCAGCATCAGCCTCAACAAAAATCTTGATATCAAACATATCTCTTAACCGCTCATCTACAAAAACCAAGATTCCTTCCACCAAAATCACTTTCTTTGGCTCAACCCTTACAAACTCATCAGAGCGATTATGTAAGGAATAATCATAAACCGGGCAATCCACACCTTCTCCAGAACGGAGCTGAGATAACTGGTCCAACAAAAGTTCCGTTTCAAAGGCTTCCGGATGATCGTAGTTCATCTTTTTTCTTTCTTCAAAGGGAATACCGTCTTGTTTTCTATAATAATTATCATGATAGATAACTGCAATATCATCGCAAAATGCTTCCTTTAAACGATTGGTAAAGGTTGACTTTCCTGAACCGGTTCCTCCTGCAATACCAATTAATACACTTTTCATCTTTCGCACTCCTTTAGTCTCGTTTGGATCTAATTCACTTATTTTCTTACATTATTTTATATTGGATATATGATCGCTTAAGACCCGGTCATTCCCAATGGGATTATCCGTGCAAATTACCTTTTTTAATTGACTTTAATTTTGTAAAGGCTTCAAATCTGTTACATAATTGCCACTGATGTTAAGTTCCTCCAGTGCTGGAATGGAAGCTATAAAATCTACACCTGTCAAAGTATTATCTGCCAAACTAAGTTTATTAAGTCCTGGGAATTTCATTAAAAAATCTTTATGTTCGTCAAAAACAACTTTGTCATAATCAATAGAATAAATACCGTTGCCACCACTGACCTTACCATTCTTATTTAATTTTATCCCATCCAACTCTAAAACTTTCAGATTTTCCGACAACTGGACTTTATCGAAATCAAGCTCGCATTCAACCCCATTTAAATATAACTCTTGTATAGAAGGAACAAGAAAAATATTTGATATATCTTCGTATGTAGTATTTACCCAACTTATTTTAGCAGAATCATCCGTTATATTCAATTCTTTTTCTTGCTTATTTCCTCTACGTAAAAAAGGTTCAGTTCCTAGTTTAAGAACTGAACCTCCCACTTTTTTATTCAGAAGCCACATATTCCTCAGGCACAGCCAATTTAGGCTTTATGGCATTATAATAATTAGCTTTCGTTATAGTTATATACGGGTTTACATAAATTGAAGCCAGGCCAACGGTAACAAGCATTAGCAAGATCCATAATAGAAAGGATAAATCAAGAACAAAATATTCAAATTTATGGTTTATCATCATTTCCTTACTCTCCCGGATACACTGCATAATTCCTTTATCGGGATTCTCCGCTAATATAAAAACAGCCTGAGTATACCGAAAAGAAGCAATAATACCTGGTATAATAAGAAGCAAAGACCATAACATGACAAAAATAGATATCATAATACTAAGCCCAAGGACTTTAAATATGTAACGAATCCCAAGGAAAAGATCACTATAGGCCATGGAAGAATCTCTGTTTGAAACCTTAAGGCAATAAAGCAGATATCCGAAATTAAGGACTGTTGTTATAATAAAATAGATTGCTGCAAATATTAAACTGCTAACCATATAAGGAATAAACTGCGCTGGATCCTCATTTGCTTTTGTCTGAATTATAATAACACCCCATTCATCAAAAGCTCTTTGAACAATAGTCAAAATGAAAATAATAATACCAAATATAATGGTGACGCCATACGGGCTGATCGCCGCCTCTTTCATGGCAGTTTTGGCATCCATCTTTAATATGCTTCTATCCATAACACCCCTCCTAATCTTATTTATCGTTACAGTCAGTTATAAATTCAATTTATTATAGCTTTTTGCGAGATAATCCTCCAAACGAATCTTAAGTTCTTGATGTTCCTCCTTAGTAAGCTCCGGGTCTCCTTTAAACAGGACGTTTACTTCCTCTGACACTGTTTTAAGTATATTAGCATCCGTAAAAATATCCCCTAGTTTAAATTCCAGATCACCACTTTGTCGGATTCCAAAGATATCCCCAGGCCCTCGAAGCTTAAGATCCTCTGACGCGATAAAAAAGCCGTCATTGGATTTGTTTAAGATATCAAGCCGTTCCTTTGTTCCATCTTGATCGGAACCATTCACCATAATGCAGTAGGACTGGTGTTTTCCACGCCCTACCCGGCCTCTTAACTGATGGAGCTGAGCCAGACCAAACCGCTCTGCATTCTCAATCATCATGACTGTGGCATTGGGCACATTAACGCCTACTTCAATTACAGTGGTGGATACTAAAACCTTTATCTCTCCGTTGGCATATCTCTCCATGATCCCATTTTTTTCTTTTGGTTTCATTTTTCCGTGTAGGTATTCCACTGTAATGCCTGGAAGTTCTCCTTTGAGGACCTTTGTATAGTCTACTACATTTTCTGCCTCAATCATCTCACTGGCTTCAACCATAGGACATATTACATAGGCCTGGCGACCGGCAGCCACTTCATTGCGTATGAATTCATACGCTTTTTTCCGGTACCCCGTATCTACCACACAATTCTTAATTGGAAGACGATTGGCCGGCAATTCATCAATGACAGAAATATCCAGATCACCATAAATAATAATAGCAAGAGTCCTTGGTATTGGGGTAGCACTCATAACAAGCACATGAGGCTCTTCTCCCTTTTTTCCAAGCATCTCCCTCTGCCCTACACCAAACCGATGTTGTTCATCCGTGATAACTAGTGCAAGGTTATCATATACCACTTTTTCCTGGATCAGGGCATGTGTACCTACAATAATGTCAGCCTCGTGAGAAGCGATCTTACTATAGGCAATTCTCTTTTCCTTAGCTGTCATCGATCCAGTGACAAGGATGGGTACTTTTTGTATTCCATGGGCTTCAAACAGCTCTGTCATAGATTCAAAGTGCTGTTTTGCTAATACTTCCGTAGGCACCATAAGAGCTCCTTGATAGCCGTTATAAGCTGCCTGGAGAAGAGCAAGGATTGCAATGATGGTCTTACCAGATCCAACATCACCCTGAACCAGACGGTTCATTACCTGTCCACCGGAAATATCTCCATACACTTCTTTCAGTACCTTTTCCTGAGCCGTTGTAAGGGAATAGGGAAGACCTTTCTTTATCTCTTCTACATCAGGAGAAAGCTGCAAGGAATATTTGCTTTCTTTATCCTCTCTTTGCTCCTTAAGCCTCCTGACTGCCATCAGAAACAGGAAAAACTCTTCAAATACCAGACGTTTTCTTGCAAATAAAAGTTCCTTTCGGTCCTCCGGAAAATGTATATGATCAATGGCAAAATTATATTCAGCCAGCTCATGCTTTTTTCTTAAATCTGCCGGCATAAAATCCCGGATCATCTTGCGATTCTCCAGCGCCTGCTTTACAGCTCTTACCACCGTTTTATTACTAAGACCTTTCGTTTGCCCATAAACCGGCTGCATAGAATGAACAATCTGTTCATAGGCCTCTTCTGTAAATACCTCCGGCTGTTCCATGGTGAGACGTCCGCTTTTCTTTACAATTCTTCCTCGAAAGACAGCTCGCATACCAGCCTTAAGCGTCGAGTGGAGATAAGGCATGTTATACCAAGTTAAAGCAACAGATCCAGTGGGATCCGATAAAGTTGTAGTAATTACCTGGATATGGCTATAACGTTTTACATCCGGCGTTTTATGGAGCATTCCCACCACGGTCATAACTTGGTCCGGTTTTAAATCTCCCATTGGAGACGGTTCTTCATAGGTATCATATGCTCTTGGATAGTATTCCAGTAGATCTTCTATTGTCTCTACCCCAACTTTATAAAATAATTTTCCGGTTTTTTCCCCAATTCCCTTTAGTGTATCAATGGGTTCGCGGTTCATGAAAACATTCACCTCCAGGTTCCTTTTTAAATAGCAAAAATCCGGCCAGGCGGAATCCCGTCTGGCCGGGAAATAAAGTGTTTTTATTCTACTGAAATCAAATAATAATAAATGGGCTGCCCGCCAGAATGAAGTTCAACTTCACAGGCAGAGAACTTTTCCTCTGCTTTCTCTTTCAGGACATTCGCATCATCTTCGTTTACATCTTTTCCGTAGTATATAGTCACCAGTTCAGATTCTTCCTCTACCATTGAAACAAGAGAATGAAGGACTGTGGATTCTATATCCTTTCCAACTGCAAGAATACCTTGGTCTCCCAAAGCCATGATATCGCCTTCCTGGATCTCTATGTCATCAATCACAGTGTTGCGTACCGCATAAGTAATCTGTCCTGTCTTCACTCTGGACATCTCTTCTATCATGTTTCTCTCATTGTCTTCCGGAGAAAGTTCCGTTGCAAAATTTATAATTGCAGTAATTCCCTGAGGAATGGTCTTTGAAGGAATAACAATAACTTTTTTATCCTCTACCAGCCCTCTGGCCTGCTCAGCCGCCAGGATGATATTCTTGTTATTCGGGAAAATATAAACGGTATCCGCATTCACACGGTCAATGGCGTTTAACATATCTTCCGTACTTGGATTCATGGTCTGACCACCTTCAATCAAGTAATCTGTTCCGATACCACGGAATATCTCATCCAACCCTTCGCCTGCAGAAACAGAAATGAAGCCATAAGGTTTTCTTGGCTCTTCTTTCTTTTGTCTTTCTGCTTTTTGTTGCTCTGCCAGTTTTTCTGATTCTTTAATTAATTTCTCCTGGTGTTCTTCTCTCATATTGTCAATCTTCATTCGAGACAAAGAACCATATGTGAGAGCCCTTTGAATGGCAAGGCCAGGGTCATTGGTATGAACATGAACTTTTATCAGGTCATCGTCTGAAACAACCACCAAAGAATCACCTATGGTCTCCAGATAGTCCTTAAATTCAAGTTCTGCCTTTTCGTCGTATGATTTTTCCAAATTAACAATGAATTCAGTACAATAACCGAATTTGATGTCAATATCTCCCAGGTGTGCCGTCTCTGATCTAGTTTGGAACAGCTGGCCGCTTCCTTCTACAGATAAATCAATTTCTTTTCCCATAAGGGAATCAAGAGCTCCCTTAACTACCTGCATAAGTCCCTGCCCGCCGGAATCTACAACTCCAGCTTGTTTTAAAACAGGCAGCATCTCAGGAGTCTGACTCAGAACATAATCTCCGTGTTCAATCACCTTCTGACAAAATTCGATGATATCTTCTGTCTCAGTTACCAGTTCAGATGCTTTATCAGCCATCCCCTTAGCAACGGTAAGAATCGTACCTTCCTTCGGCTTCATAACTGCTTTATAAGCAGTTTCTGTTGCTCTTACAAAGGAATTGGCTAAAACGGTTGTCGTCACCTGCTCTGTACCGGAGATCTCTTTTGTAAAGCCTCGAAACAACTGGGATAAAATTACCCCTGAGTTTCCTCTAGCTCCTCTTAAAGAACCGGAAGAAATAGCTTTTGCCAATGTCTCCATGGTAGGATCTTCAATGGCGGCAACTTCTTTGGCCGCTGACATAATTGTCATGGTCATATTGGTTCCGGTATCTCCATCCGGCACTGGAAACACATTTAATTCATTAATCCATTCTTTCTTTGCTTCCAGTCCTTTTGCACCTGCCAAAAATGCTTTCTGCAGCATCTTAGCGTCTATATACTTCATACCCACAGGTAGTTTCCTCCTTAATCAATCACTCTTACGCCTTCAACATAGATGTTAATTTTATCTACTGTCATTCCAGTGAATTCTTCTACTTTGTATTTTACACTGTCAATCAGATTATCAGCCACTGCAGAAATACTGACCCCATATGCAACGATTACATGAAAATCAATCGTAATATGGTTGTCCTGGATGTTCACATTGATTCCGTGAGTCAGGCCTTCTCGCTTTAAAAGCTTAACGAGTCCATCTTTCATGCTGACGGCCGCCATACCGACAATACCGAAGCATTCTACCGCAGTAGTTCCGGCATACATAGCGATAACATCAGGGCTTACCTGGATTTCGCCCAGTTTATTATTGATATAACCCTTCATAGTCTCTACCTCCGTTCTTTCTGTCTCTTTTGATTATACATTATTTTTCCAAAAAAAGAAACAAATTTTTATTTTTCACTTGCAAATCAATGTGTTTTCTGTTATTATACACTTGTTGTGGATTTTTCAATAAAAAAAGTCCAAGTTACTTTTAAGGAGGTGCAATCATGGCTAAATGTACTATTTGTGAAAAAGCTGCTCACTTTGGCAACGCAGTGAGCCATTCCCATAGAAGATCCAACAAGATGTGGAAAGCAAATGTAAAGTCCGTTAAAGTAAAGGTTACAGGCGGTACTAAGAAGATGTACGTATGTACTTCCTGCTTAAGATCCGGATTAGTAGAAAGAGCTTAATCGAGGGAAACTCCTGACTGTTTCAGTCAGGGGTATTTTTTTATTTAAAAGATATAATTTTTAAAGGGGGATGGTTTGTATTTAAACCAAGCCCCCTTTTATATTTTATGGCAATGTTCTCTCAACAACAGAACAGGTTATATCCCAATACCAGACATCCAATGATAAACAAAATCGTAACAATTGTTGCCGGGATAAAAAGCAGGATCGCCATACCTGCTCCGAAGCAGAACAGCATAAGTCCGCATACTCTTCTCATATCATCCCTCAATTCATTCAGCTATATGATATCCTATGCGGCTTATCCCCTACTTATGACTCTTCGTTTTCTTTCTCCTGTGCAGCGGCCATTTCCTCTGCAACTTTTAATGCATCTGAAGAAACTTCTTTTGATCCTCCGGTAAACTTATTCACAAAATCAGGAACCATGTCCAAAATCTTTGTTACTGCATCCTGCTGTTTAATATTCACCAGCTTTGTTACTCCATTTTGAATAATAAGAACCGCACTAGGGCTCATCTTTGCATGCATTCCACCTGCACCACGCTGTTTTGCGTTCTCTGCAAAGGAACCAGCAGCCATACCGCAGGTCACATCCACCAAAGGAAGAATAATTGCGTCATCCACCTTTACTGCATCTCCTACTACTGTTTTCGTTGCTACAAAGGCATCCATCCCTTTAAACAGGGCCTCTACCGTAGATGTAAAATTATTCTCTGCCATCGAAAGCAATTCCTCCTTTATCGAAGCCATTTCTTCAACATCATCCTGAAATTTTTATCCATCAACATACGTGATCCTATCAACAGTGCTGTGCCTATTCGAATTCTTCCACGGAACGTTCCTTCCGCCTGAAAAATAGCCTGGTCAAACATAGGATACAAATTAAGATGTTTATGGACGAATGGATATATTACGCTGGAATACATCAGCACTTGACCAGTCAAATACGGGTCATCAAAACCAAATGTAATGCTGCCTTTTCCCTTTAGGGGGAGAATGTGACGAATTAGTTTTTTCCCTTGTCTCAGAAATAGTTTAACGGTTTTCTGGTTCTCCTTGCTGGAAATCCAGGAAAAAATTTCATTTTTTTTCTCTTTTACTGTCTTTAGTGTATCACAGACTCTACGAAAAAAAAACTTAAGTTTTGTAAAAAAACGAAGTATTCTCCTCTTTCCTTTTTCCCATAAGGAAGTAAAAAAGAGGGGCTTCTTTGTCTTCTCTTCATCATCAATCGATTCAAACATCTCCGGAAGCTTCTGGATTTCACTCTGAACCTTTTCCTTTGCCTCTTTGGCATCTTTTAGCGGTTCTGGTTCGATTCTCTCCATAGCATGAACCAAGATATCTTCTGCTTCTTCTAGTTCTCGATCCAACTTTTTAGGTTTCATAATACGAAATCCAAATAATCGTACGGTCATCGTTAAGTCTTCTTCATACCGAAACCGTATAGAAAGGATATGTAGCAACCAAGAGATGCCGGCGCTTCCCCTTCCTTTCTCGTAATAAGAACCAGATCCATGATATCTTACAGGTACAAAAAGCACAGCCAGAAGAACTGCCAAAAGAAGTCCCAGTATGACCAGTAAAATAAGTCCTAATATTTTTAATATCAATAAAATTATATGAAGCATGGACACCTCACACCTTACCGGCTTCCTCATCTAAAAAGGCAGATAAATCGAAGCCACCTGTTATCCGGTACATGTCATGAACCATACGTCCGGCCACCTCCAATGCCTCCCAATAATCAGCTGCTATGCCTAATATAAAAACCTCTTCTTGTCTGAAAAAAGGGGCAAATAATTCCGCAGTGGGGTAGATATCAAGTATATTATTCCCATTTGAAGCGGGCATAATCACATAAATATCTGATTTTGGCTTTGATTTTCGAATTCCCTGTATGATTTTATACCGTTTCTTCTTGGCCTTTTCGCCTACGTACAGACGGTCAAACCAGCTTATTTTCATCATCCATCAGCTCTTCCAATAATTCCTTGCAGGTTTCTTTTTCCGCCTCGTCCAAACAGCTTGTAAGGCTTCCTGTGATATACGATTGAATTTCATCAATAGAACCGAAATACACGGGAAGGTCTGATAAAACCTTCGCCATTATGGCACGTACCACCTGTTTTGAAGATCCGGCAAAAACATCTTCCAGTTCCTTTAAATACGCACCTGCTTCTTTTTCCAGAGAAAGACGATCTACTAAAACTTCTTCCTCTGTCTTTTCAGACTCTTCCTTAGAAGATAAGCATTTTAATTCAGCAAAACTGCTCCCAGACATAAGAATGTCTACGTTTGCTGATTTTATATAATGGGGATTGGAATACCATTCCTCATCCGCCTGCGGAAGTTCAATCTTTAGATACTTCTCATATAAAGTTTCCTGTCTGCCTTCCATCTGGGTGAGCTTAAGGAAAATTTCATCAGAACCAAAAGAATCCTCTTCTTTAGAAAAATTATGAAGAATCTCCTTTACAACGGAAGAATATAATTCCTCTTCTTTTACATCCACAACCGCTTCCGAACCTGACAAAATTAGGACACAAAAATCATTGACGATCTCCTGAAGCATCACGTAAAATCCAGATTCTTTCGTAAGTCCTTCTGAAACAGTTCCCAGATTATCTATTGCATTTTCATAGCTTTCAGCTGTCATTTTCTTATAGTCAATACTACGCAGCTGCTCCAAAAGTTTATAAAACTCCTGGTATCCATGATCCATATCTTTTGGAAGTCGAGTCATAGATTCAGTACGAAGTGTATACATCATATCTTTAAGGCTTTCCATGGGGGAGCCAATATATACCGAAAGGCCCTCCATTACAAGGCTGAAAAACTTCTGCTTTGTAAGTCGAACGGGTAGCTGTCCTATCACTTCTTTGATTCTTCCATTCATAACAGCTGTCTCACTGGATCCTGTAATATACTCCAATAGACGTTTTGCGAATGCATCATCATGAATTGAGCTTGCAGGCATTACTTTAAACTTTCTTTCCAGACGGTTTAATACGTACTCAAAAATCTGAAAACAATCCGCATAGGAAGTCATCACTTCAACTTTACGGGTAATATCTTCTCTAAGAGCTAGCACTCCCTCTAAAACATCTTTACCGGAATAATAATCAGAAAGAAGCTCATTTAGTCGTGTGCTGCAATCAGAAACATGTTCAGAAACACGAGGTTCCTCAGCGATAGATTCAAATAGAGTATAATAATTTAGCACTAGCCTTACATAAGAGTATTGATATGCTGTAGTCATCTGTTTTTTCAGTAATCGGGTATCCAAATTTTATCTCCTCTCGGATTTTATCAGGTATTGTAATTGGAAAGGATGGAACGCCGTAATAAATCTAGAGCCTTTACAACAGACTGTTCTCTGATTTTTTCACGGTTTCCTTTAAAGTGATATTCTTCTACTTTCACTTTATCCTTCAGATAGCAAGCAATATATACCAGACCAACAGGCTTTTCACCTTCGGAAATCGGTCCTGCAATTCCTGTTACTGCAATGCAAACATCTGCACCAGTAGCAAAAACTCCGCCCAGTGCCATTTCTTTCGCGGTCTGCTTGCTGACGGCACCGTATTGTTTCAGAGTGCTTTTATTAACATTCAAACGTTTTCTCTTTGCCTTATTGGAATAAGTCACAAATCCCTCTCGAAACACCTCGGAAGCTCCTGATACATTGACAATACGGCCTGAAATCAATCCTCCTGTACAGGATTCTGCTGTTGTCACGGTTAACTCATGCTTTTTAAGAAGACGAACTACCGCCATTTCGATGGTTTCCTCTTCTTTCGTGGTAAACACATCGTTGCCAAAGCGATTTTTAATCTCTTTTACAACGGGTTTTAAAAGTTCCTTTGCTTCCTCTTCATTAGAAGCTTTGGCAGTGATCCGTAAGTGGACCTCTGCCGTCTTCGCATAGGTTGCAATGGTGGGATTTGACTGTCCATTAATAAGATCTAAAAGCTTGTCTTCTACTTGACTCTCTCCCTGACCACATAGCTTGATCATCTGAGAGCGAATCACTTCCGGCTGACGTTCCTGCAAATAAGGAAATACCTGTTCTTCAAAGAGTGGCTTCAACTCACCGGGAGGTCCAGGAAGTAATATTGCTGTCTTTCCATCTTTTTCAAGAATGAGTCCAGGAGCTGTTCCATTATGGTTTTCTAATACTTTGGCCCCCTGAGGAACCAAGGCCTGTTTCCAGTTATTATCCGGTATTTCTTTATAAATACTGTTCTTAAAATATTCTGTGATGAGGTCTCTTGTGTGATCATCCTCTTCCAAGGAAGATCCCATGACCTCTGCACAAACTTCTTTTGTCAGATCATCCTCCGTAGGTCCAAGACCACCGGTTAGAATCACGACATCTGAACGGTCCAGGGCAGTTTTTAACACCTGGGACAAACGCTCCCTGTTGTCTCCGACTGTCACCTGATGATACATGGATAAACCTAAAAGAGCACACTTTTCTGCTAGATACTGGGTGTTCGTATTTACAATATTACCGAGCAAAAGCTCTGTTCCAACTGAAACCAGTTCGACAACCATAATGATTACATACTCCCTTCTGTAAGAACCTTATAATTCTTTACGATATAATCAATGAGTGATACGATCGTAAGGATGACTGCCAGCCAGACAAATACAACTGTTACCGGCGTTAACAACGGTATATTCACCATAAGAAGAACGGACATGATCATCTGGGAGGCCGTTTTAAACTTACCCCATTTGCTTGCTGCAATGACAATTCCATTATCAGAAGCTACCAATCGAAATCCACTAATGATAAATTCCCTACTTATGATAACAATAACGACCCATGCCGAAAGCTGATTTAACGCCGTAAAACAGATAAGTCCTGAACAAACTAAAAGCTTATCCGCTAACGGATCCATAAACTTTCCGAAATTTGTTACCAGTCCATATTTTCTTGCAATCATTCCATCCAACAAATCCGTAAAACTTGCGACAATAAATATAGCAGCTGCAATCCAACGGTAATTGACATTGGTACCACCCTCTAGCAGAAGAAATAAAACAAAAAACGGAATCATGATAACCCTTAAAATCGTTAGCTTATTCGGTAAATTCATCTTCCAACTCCCCCATCAAATCATATTCCATAGCTCCGGTAACCCGAACCTTGGCAAAATCACCTGACATCAATTCCACACCTGTCTGGACAAATATCATTCCATCCACGCCAGGGCAATCCATATAAGTACGCCCTACATAAGCATTTTCATCTGCTACTTTGCCTTCAATCATAACTTCTACCGTCTTTCCGACCATAGACTCAGAATGATCTAAGGAAATTTCCTGCTGAAGTTCCATGATTGCATCACGGCGTTCTTCTTTCACTTCTTGATCTACGTGATTAGCAAAACCTGCCGCTGGTGTATCTTCTTCTGCTGAATAAGCAAATACTCCTAAACGCTCAAATTCCAACTCATCTACGAATTCCATAAGCTCCTCGTGATCTTCCTCTGTTTCACCTGGGAAACCAGAGATTAAAGTGGTACGAAGTGCAATATCAGGTATCTCTTTGCGAAGCTTCCCTACAATTTCTCTAAGCTGATTTTTCGTAGTTCTCCGTCCCATGAGCTTTAAGATACGATCGCTGGCATGCTGGATAGGCAAATCAAGATAATGACATATTTTTTCTTCTTCTTTTATTGTCTGAATCATCTCATCTGTAATTTCCTCAGGATAGCAATACTGAACTCTAATCCACTGAATCCCTGAGATACGGCAAAGTTTCTTTAACAGTTCAGGAAGAGATTTCTTGCCATATAAATCCACGCCATAAAGTGTAGTTTCCTGGGCAACTAAAATAAGTTCCTTTACGCCCTTACTTGCCAATTCCTCTGCTTCTTTTAAAAGTCGTTCCATCGGAACACTGCGGTAATTGCCACGCAAAGTAGGAATGATACAGTAAGTACAATGCTTATCACAGCCTTCTGCAATTTTCAGGAATGCATAATGCCCTCCAGTAGTAAGAACTCGTCCTGTTTCCATCTCAGGAATCCCCTGAAGATCGTGGAAACGCTGAACATGTTCTACGCCGCTTAAAGCTTCTCTTAATACATTGGAGATCTCATCATAGGTGGAGGTACCAAGAATTCCATCGACTTCTGGTATCTCATCAATAATCTCCTGTTTATATCTCTGAGCAAGGCAACCAGTTACAATAAGTGCCTTACAATTTCCGTCTATCTTTCTTTGAGCCATCTCTAAAATGGTATTAATGCTCTCTTCCTTCGCATCTCCGATAAAACAACAGGTATTAATTACAATAACATCTGCCTCATGTTCATCGTCAGTAAAGGTATATCCGTCTTTATTTAAAAGGCCCAGCATCATCTCGGTATCAACCAGATTCTTATCACAGCCCAGTGAAATACATAATAATTTCATCTTAAAACTCCCGTCGTAAATATTTGTATATGAGAAAAGCCATCTTCCAAAAGGGAGACGGCCTTTCTCTTAATTATCGTCTTCTTCTGTTGCGTCCGCTTCGCTTAAAATCTTTACTTGGCCTTCGTACAACTCCTCAACGGCAATAGAAAGCGGTTTTTTACCGTAACCTGGTACGCAGGGCTCTGAACCAGCGATAATCTGTCTTGCTCTTTTTGCAGCTGCGATCACAATAGAATAACGGCTCTGTACGACAGGAGCATCTCCTGGTACAACCTCACTGTTTATTACATTAATTAAATCTGAATAAGATGGATGTAACATCTTTGTTCCCCTCTCTAAATCACTATATTTTCTTCAATTCTTCCCGAATCTGAGATAAAAACGCACCATTATTGGATGCCCGGTTATGCTGGACCTGTATCATCTGGTGCATTGCTTCTACACAAGTTTCTATTTTTTCGTTAATAAGGATATAGTCATAAGCCTCCATACCCTCCGCTTCTTCCGCAGCCCTGCGAAGTCTGGCATTTATTACTTCCATACTCTCTGTGCCTCGACCGATAAGCCTGCGTTTGAGTTCCTCTGCGCTAGGAGGCATCACAAAAATTAAAATAGTCTCAGGAAAACGTTCTTTTATTTTAAGTGCTCCCTGTATTTCAATTTCCAGAATTACATCCTTGCCCTTTTTCATCTGATTTAAAACATATTCTTTGGGAGTTCCATAAAAATGTTTTACATACTGAGCATACTCAATCAGGGCATCTTTTTCAATCATATCCCGGAAGTTTTCTTCTGTCACGAAAAAATATTCACGTCCATCCGTCTCCCCTTCTCTTGGGTTTCTGGTGGTTGCAGATATAGACAGTGCATAATTATCGTACCGTTTCAGAAGCTCTTTCATAAGAGTTCCTTTTCCTGCTCCTGAAAACCCAGATACAACTGCCAACATTCCTTGCTCATTCATGAGTCTGTTACACTCCCTATTCAATATTCTGGATCTGTTCTCTGACCTTTTCAATCTCGGTCTTTAATGTAATGGCTTTGTCAGAAATCTCCAAATCATTGGCCTTAGAAAGAATGGTATTGGCTTCTCTGTTCATCTCTTGTGCAATGAAATCCAACTTTCTTCCCACACTTGTGCCAACTCCCAGTTCAGACCTGGTATTCTCAATGTGGCTTCTTAACCGGACGGTTTCTTCATCCACACAAATTTTATCAGCAAATATCGTAACCTCTGTGGCAATTCTTCCTTCATCAATGGAAGCGCCTGACAGCAGTTCCTTTACCTTGTCCTCAAGCTTTCCACGATACTCTTGCAAAATCCTTGGGGAGCGTTCTTCAATAAAGTCCAGTATCTCCAGCATATTACCCAGCTTTTTCATCAAATCATTACAAAGGGTCTCCCCTTCGGTAATCCTGGTCTCTACAAAACGCTTTGCAGCCTCTTCAATGGTTTCAGAAAGAAGTTTCCACATCTGATCTTCATCTTCTGTCACTTCATCCATGGTAAGAACCTCTGGGCATTTAGCCAGGGTAGATACCTTAATATCATTTTGGATTCCAAACTCTTTCTCCATCTTTGTAAAATGATCCATATATTCAGCAGCTAGAGCGCTGTTATACTTTAAACACAGCTTATTCTCTGTATAATCCTCATAGCTGATAAAAACATCAACCTTACCCCGCTGTATATAATTCTTTAACAGATTTCTAATTCCTGTTTCAAAGAAATTAAACTTTTTCGGCATCTTTACGCTTAAATCCAAATATCTGTGATTTACAGCTTTCATCTCGACGGAAATTTTATATTCATCCGTGACGGTTTCATACCTGCCGAAACCTGTCATGCTCTTAATCATTGCAAATGCCTCTCTTTCGCCATAGATATAATCCATTATAAGTCATATTAAAAAACAAGTCAATTGGTTTTAAATTTTACACAACAGTGTTTTTGTGGTATACTATCTATATTTTAATCAGACTTTCACCGGAGGAAATAATACAATGGCTTTAGACGGAATTGTAATGGCTAATCTTGCAGCAGAAATGAAAAACCGGCTGGAAGGCGGAAAAATCGCTAAAATCGCCCAGCCGGAAAAGGATGAACTGCTGTTTACTATTAAAAATCAGAAAAATACATGGAGGCTCCTAATTTCAGCTAGTGCCAGCCTTCCACTTGTTTATTTTACAGAATCCAATAAGCAAAGCCCCATGACTGCGCCTAATTTTTGCATGCTTTTACGCAAGCATATTGGAAACGGTCGAATTCTAGGCGTAAGCCAACCCGGTCTAGAACGTATTCTATGCATGGAAATCGAACATTTAGACGAACTTGGAGATAAACGGGTTAAAAAGTTAATAATAGAGATTATGGGAAAGCACAGCAATATTATCTTCTGCAATGAGGAGGGAATAATCTTAGACAGCATCAAGCACATATCTGCTCAGGTGAGTTCCGTTAGAGAAGTCCTTCCCGGCAGAACTTATTTTATCCCTCAAACTACAGAAAAAAAAGACCCACTGTCCATTACCCAAGAAGAGTTTCAGGAGGCAATGAGCAGCACGCCTGCCCCCATACAAAAAGCACTGTATCTAAAACTCACTGGCTTTAGTCCAATTATGGGACATGAACTTTGTCACATGGCCTCCATTGATGCGGACCATTCTGCGAATGAGATGACCGAAATGGAGATGGTTCACTTATATCGTACCCTTTCTCATGTAGTTTCAGATATTCATCAGGCGAATTTTTCACCTAATATCATTTACCGTAATGAGGAGCCAGTTGAATTTTCCGCCCTCCCTATGTCATGCTTTCAAAGTGATGAGTATCAGGCAACTCCCTTTGAATCCATCAGTTTACTTTTAGAAACTTATTACGCCACTAAAAATACGATTACAAGAATTCGCCAGAAATCAGTGGATCTTCGTAAAATTGTCCAGACCGCATTAGAGCGAAACTATAAAAAGTTCGACTTGCAGGAAAAACAGCTTAAGGATACAGAAAAAAAGGATAAATACAAGGTCTATGGAGAGCTTCTAAATACCTACGGATATGAACTGTCCGGTGGAGAGAAAAAGCTGACCTGCCTCAATTACTATACCAATGAAGATATTACTATCCCTTTAGATGATCAACTATCCGCAAAAGAAAATGCAAAGAAATATTTTGATAAATATAACAAGTTAAAACGTACCTTTGAAGCCGTCACAGAACAGATTCGCGAAACCAAACAAGAAATTGATCATCTGGAATCCGTAAGTGCTGCTCTTGACATTGCATTAAAAGAAGAAGATTTAGTGCAAATTAAAGAGGAACTGATGGAGTACGGCTATGTTAAACACCGCCGTGCAGGTGACAAAAAGCCCAAGGTAACCAGTAAACCATTTCACTATATTTCCTCTGACGGCTTCCACATCTATGTAGGAAAGAATAATTACCAGAACGAAGAACTTACCTTTAAGGTTGCAACCGGCAATGACTGGTGGTTCCACGCAAAAGGCATTCCAGGTTCCCATGTCATCGTAAAATCTGAAGGCAAGGAGATACCAGACAGATTATACGAAGAAGCCGGAGCCCTAGCCGCCTATTATTCCAAAGGCCGGGACGGCGATAAGGTAGAAGTGGATTATATTCAGAAGAAACAAATTAAAAAAGTAACCGGAGCGGCACCTGGTTTCGTGATTTACCACACCAATTACTCTATGGTCGCAGAACCCAAATTAATTTTGGAGGAAGTTTAATATACGGAATGTAACACTCCAAAACCAAAAGAAGCGCTTGAATGTCTTATTTCTCATTCAAGCGCTTCTTGTTTCATTCTTCTTGGGTTTCATTCTTCTTGGTATTGCTTAGTTACATCATTTTTCTATTTCGTCTTCCCCGTAACCTGGAATGATTGAAAGGAAGGAACATCATCAACAATTGCAGCTACTTTATAACGGTATTCTACTGCCGATGATAATTCTGAATCCTGATAGGATCGAGCGCTTCCCTCAAGTGTTTTAATCTGTTTAAAGCTTTGTCCTGGCTCTGCCCTATATACGGCGTAGCCAGACACCTCGTGACCATATTTACCATCGCTAGCTGCATTCCATTCTAATTGAATAGTCTGAGCATTAACTCCTTTTGCAGTCACTTCTGGTACTTTGATTCCACCCGATAACAAATAACTTAAATTAGCAGGCTGATTATAAGCAGTATTCTGCCATGCAACACCCTCCCGGTAAGCACGATCGGTCAAAAGACAGGGAACCCGATAGGTGGTTTCTATGGGTGTGCTGTAAATCCTTACCTTATTCTTATCTTGTGCATCCCTTACAATGATTTCTTCTCTCCAGTCTCCAATTATATCTGCCACAAGACACGCATTGCCTTTTGTCCCATTGTTTAGCATAGTGCCATTCATTTGTATCAGGATATCTGATTTTTGATTCTCATAATCCCACTTCTGAACTTGAGGAATTAACTGTGTGGAGTTATTGGAATCAAAGAGCTCCATCAGTAGATCCCCATCCCAAAAAATGGAGAAATTCTGACTTGGCTTTTTGCCTTCTTCATAAATCTGCTGTCCTTTGACATTGTAAGTGATTGCCTTAATCGACGCCCACATCTCTGCACCGGGATACCTAGGATCTATATCTGCGGCAACGCCTCGTCCGGTGTCCTGACCATATTGATACCCCCATAAAATCTGACCTGTTTCCGCATCATGAAGCTCCACGTGGTACCTGGCATTTTTTTCTTCATGCACTTGAAATACTTCCAGCTTGCCGTCGTCATTCCAGTCACTGACATGCATGGCATCTCCATGGCCTAGTCCTGTGGTATATTTCGGTTTTCCATTATGATCAACCGTCAAAGAACCATATATGATTTCGTCCTTTCCCTCCCCATCCACATCATTAATAGAAAGATTGTGATTTCCCTGACCAGCATATTTATCTCCTGTTGGGACGTCAAACAACCACTTCTTCGTAAGCTTACCATTTTTTAAATCCCAAGCGGCAATGGCTGTTCTTCCGTAATATCCTCGGCAAAATACAGCGCTGGGATTGGTACCATCAAGATAAGCAGTCGCTGCCAGAAACCGATCCGGTCGGTTTGCATATCCCTGTGGCTCTGGATTTCCTTTGCTGTCCAGTCCCCACATAGAAGTGTCCCAGGTCCCTGTTGCTGCATTATAAATTCCCCGGGAAGGCAAATAAGCAGTCGTATCAATAATCATACCTGTTCTGCCGTCAAAAGCAGTTAAGAACTCTTCTCCTTTTACAATGCGTCCGATTCTTCCGCTAAAACTACGAAAGTCATATTTGTCACTAATTTTATTAGTAGGAAGAGCTTTTGAATTGACAGCTCCTACGTGTCCGGTTTCTTTCAGATTACCATTCACATTCTGGTATGAAGTAGAACCATCAGCAGTCTTTAATAATACCTCAGCACATCCGTCTCCGTCATAATCCCATACTTGAAACTGGGTATAATGAGCGCCAGAACGGATATTGACTCCTAAGTCAATTCTCCACATCATGGTTGCTACCCCAGTACTTGTATCAATATCGTAGGCATCTAGAAAGGTCGTTCCTGTATACCCATCAATTGAGTTATCCTGAGCATTATCCGGATACCATTTAACAATGAGCTCCAAACGTCCATCTCCATCCAAATCTCCTACGGACATATCATTTGCTGAATAATTTGTAATAGAGCCGTCTGGCATGGTTTGTGATTCCGGAGCCTTAAGACTTAATTCTATGTATTCCTGATTCCAAGCCAGAGCTGTTTGACCTATACTGAATTTCCCGGTGTTGTCCTGTAATTCGTAACTGTCTCCTGCTTTTCCCTGCTGATCAAAATAATTCGTAATAACACCACGATATATCTCCTGGCCATTTCTCTTTAGTATAAACTCCGCTCCCGCCCCATCTTCTTGGTAAAACCGCCAACTCACCAGAACTCCTTGATTGGTTGTCACTGCTGTAAGTGCCCTGTCTGAAGTATTTTCCAATCCTCCGTGCTGCTTTGCTGGAAATAAGCCTTCTGCATTTGCATCCATTCCAGATGATGCACTTACAATAAACAAAACACCGGCCAATACGATGAATCCTTTTTTTAATTTCTTCTTTAAATACATCTCTTCCCCTCCATAATCATTATTTTCCCCTTACCACGATTTGAATAAGAAGTATCCCCGATACACCTTCCCCTCCTCCTTTCACTATTGTAACTATAACTTGGGAATCTCCTGGAATAATTCTAACATTATGGCGAAATATCTGTAAATAATCATTATGTAACGCAATAAATGTGCGTATATATCAGGTTAGAAAGAGTCAGTTATCATAATAAGAACCTAAAAAAATCCCTAACAAGTAGCCTTACCAAGGATACACTTGTTTGGAACAATAAAATAAGCAGGCCACAAGAAAGAAATCACCATTCTTTCTGTACCTGCTTTATATCGTCCCGAACTATCAAACCTTCTTTATTAATTATCAAAGTATTCTACAATAGCCTGTCTCCCGGGAACGTTGGTTATCACCTCAATATAGTATTTCTCTGGAATCAAAATTTTCCCTTTGCGTTTGGACAAGATTTTCTTCTCCGCAGAGGTAACATTCTTTTTATCTTCCAATCTGAGAATTTTCCGAAATAAAGACCTTCTCATTAATACGTTCTCCTAATCCCTTTTACCCTATGTACCCAAAGCAAAAATCCTAACAATATCTTGATCCAGCAAATTCATACAGCCATAATCAGCGGTACGAAACAATGGATACAATTACGATTACACGAAATAACTTATAAAATAATGTTAACATTGACTTAATGTCAATCTAACATTCATTTCCCCCTTAGTTATTCCGTGTAATCTAAAATTTCACATCAAACGGCTACTCACACCGTTTGAGATAATCAAGCTTTTTCATCATTCATGGTCTTCACCACTTTTTACATACTCATACCGAACATTTGCCTATACAAACTTTTACCGCTTCTGAAATCCGTTTAAATCCATTATTTTGCATCTTTAGCTTTTAATACTACTTCCGGGATTTTTCTTTCATAAATTCCAGCAGGAATACTTCTTCCTACAGAATTTAAGGACACCTTTACTAAAGCCTTCTGAACTCTTTCAATCAATGTTTTCTTCATCCCTTGTATTCTCCTTCTAAATTATTTTTATTTTGGGGAAGCAATGTCAATACTTCCAAAATAACTGGAATCATAATCAGTTCTCTCAATGATGGGAAAAATGTGGATAGAGCCATCAAAACGATCAATATTACAAAAGAGAAAATCTTTTTTTGTAAGATATCCTGAGAACTGAAATATTCAATGTTAATGGTACGAGGAACACAAAGCCATATAATCAATACAGAGGCTGCAAAAATGAGAGGCAGCACGGAAATATGCATATTTATGTAAGTATCCGCCAAAAGCGAAGTTGCCCATATCAGCATCATACTGAAACCGCAGCCTAGCCCCGTTCTGGCATGAATTCCGCCAGCCTGAAGTCTCAGACCACAAAAGGACGATAATATAATAAATGTATCAAAGCCTTTGCCAATTAGGATACCCATTAATTGAATCAGCGCAAACTTTAAAATATTATCCAGCAATAATTCCATTCCATATTGAATCACTTTGTTTTCGTCCTGACTTTTTGGATTTATTTTGTTCATCCAATTACAAAATCCGACAGCAATTCCTGTAATACTCATAATGATCACCACCACTAGATGATATAGTATCATATTTTCGTTTGAATGAATGTTTTTGAAGTTTTCGTTGGTTTTTTCTTCTTAAGCGTTAGATGTATACTTTGTGCAAACAATTTCCTTTACTTTCCAATTACAACAGAGTAAAATATATATACTTACTAGCGAGGGGAAACATTATGACTTATTTAATCTATACGCTTACCGGCGGCTTATGTATTTATTTTTCCAGTGTGCATTTGCTTCCTAACAAATTGACGAACGCCAGAAAACTTTGTATATTTATGTACGCTTTTGGCAGCCTGTTTTTATTCAATAGAATCTACGGACAGGCCAGTACATACATTACCTTTGTGGGGATCTTATTGCTGATTTATATCTTTGCAAAAGAGCCTTATTTAAACATGGCATTTTATTTGTTTGGTTATCTTTATACCATAGCATTCAATTATCTGTTTATGTGGGCGGCTGGCTTTATCCTTCAGATGGATATGCAGGATCTTCTGACTCATGATATGCTAAATGTTATTTTTTCTATCACCTACAGCATATACTGCGGCATTTCCACAAAATTCATTGGCTGGTACATACACAAAAAGCTGAATATAACTCAATACTTAACAAATCCGCATTTGTTAAAGGCCATTTTCATTGACCTTTTTATTTTAGTGTTCTTTTATATTTTCAATTTCTCCTATGGAGAATACTTAGGTTATAACTTTGGTGTCATTGCATTAAACGGAATCATCTTTCTTTTACTCTTTGCAATCACGGTTTATCTTATGTATTCCATCTATAAGGCCACTATGGGAGAACAGGCTAACAAACATCGTATGGCACAGTTTGAAAGCCTTCGCCTTTATACGGAACGTTTGGAAACTTCTTATGGAATCATGAGAAAATTCAAGCATGATTATATGAATATTTTAAGCACAATGTCAGGATATATGGAAGAAGATAATATGGATGGACTGATGAAATATTATGGAGACCGAGTTCTTCCCATAAGCCACGCATTTGCCGAATCAGATACAAAGCTTGGGGCATTGTCTAATATTAAAAATACCGCATTAAAAAGCCTACTTTCTTCAAAATTCATATATTCCATGGAAATTGGAATAAAAGCAGAAATCGAATTGACGGAATCAATCGAAACAATTCCCATAGATGCTTTGGATCTTTCCCGAATCATTGGGATCTTTATGGATAACGCCATTGAAGCGGCTACGGAAACAAAAGAAAAAGAGCTGATTTTTTGTATGTTTCGCAAGGATGAGGATCTTTACATCATCATAAGAAACACTTCTCCTGCACTGGATCATCCCGTATCGGCACTTCCCGGCCAGGGGGTCTCTTCTAAAGGCATGAACCGGGGAATTGGCCTTTATAATGTGGCAATGATTTTAGGTAACTATGATAATGCCAACTGGAACACAACATATGAGGAACCTTATTTCACACAGGAGATAATCCTAAAGCCAAATGTTACATAGGGAGTAAAAAATGATACATATATATCTTTGTGAAGATGATAATAGACAATTAACACGTTGGAAAAATACAGTGGAAAAGTATTTGTTGATGAACTCTACTGAATCTCAACTTTACTGTGCTGCCTCAAGTCCTGCCGAACTTCTTTCTATCCGCAAAAAATCCACGGTTATCGGACTATATTTTTTAGACATTGACTTGCAGTCCGATAAAAATGGAATCGAACTTGCTCAGGAAATACGCAAATACGATCCCAGAGGGTATATTGTTTTCGTCACAACACACAGCGAAATGGCGGTTCTTACCTTTCGTTATAAAGTGGAAGCTATGGATTTTATAGTAAAAGATGAAATCAAAACACTTCCTGACCGAATCTGTGACTGCATTAAAAATGCAGAAAACAACTACAAGACTCAATTAAACGCTTCCAATCGCCTGCTCTCTGTAAAAGTGGATAAAACGTCTCTGATTTTCGATCAGGATGATATTGTTGCAATTACAACCTGCGAGGAAAACCATAAGATAATGATTCATACGAAAAATGGTGTCCGTCAGATGGCCGGATCCCTAAAAGAGTTAAACGCTATTTTAAACTCTACCTTCTTCCAATGCAGCCGCTCTGTCATTGTGAATCTAAGGCATGTACTAAAATATTCAAAGGAAGATGCCGTTTTAACCATGGATAACAAAGAAACTTATAATGTTTCCATACGTATGATGGGCAAACTACAAAAGGCTTTAAAGCAGATTTAGATAAATCAAAAGGGCACCCCTATAAGTCAACTAAACTTGTAGGGAGTGCCCTTCTGTATTTCTATCTTTTCCTTACCGAAATGTATCTATTAATTCGAATGCATTAACAGCCATCGCCATATGTGCCCTTAGACTTCACTAACTTTGGACGATATCCTTCAGCTGTCAAAGCGGCCATAATAGTATTTTTATGATCTGTTCCAAACGCCTCCAAGGTGATGCGAAGTTCCACAGCCGAATTTCTGTTAATTGTAATAAACTGGTTATGCTCCAGGCGGATTACATTGCCTTGTTCCTTTGCAAGAAGAGCGGACACTTTTGCAAGTTCTCCTGGCTTGTCCGGAAGAAGAATGGACACTGTAAAGATTCGATCCCTCTGAATTAAACCTAATTGAACGATGGAAGCCATTGTGATCACATCCATATTTCCACCGCTTAAAATGGAGACGATTTTCTTATTTTCTACCTTCATATGCTTTAAAGCTGCAACCGTAAGAAGTCCTGAGTTCTCCACTATCATTTTATGATTCTCAACCATATCAAGGAATGATACGATGAGCTCAGAATCCTCTATGCTGATGATTTCATCTACATTATCCTGGATATATGGGAAAAGCTTATCTCCTGGACATTTTACAGCGGTACCATCAGCAATTGTATTGACATTGGGAAGGGAAACTACCTTACCCTGGCGTATGGATTCCTGCATGCAATTAGCCCCTGCAGGTTCTACCCCGATAATCTTGATTTTTGGATTTAACATTTTAGCCAAGGTGGAAACACCGGCGCATAAACCGCCGCCTCCAATGGGAACCAAAATATAATCAACGGTAGGAAGCTCTTTGACTATTTCCATAGCAATGCTTCCCTGTCCGGCAGCAACATCTAGATCATTAAATGGATGGACAAATGTCAGTCCACGCTCATCCGCCAGCTTGTAAGCGTAATCACAAGCTTCGTCGAAAACATCACCTTCTAATATAACTTCTGCACCATACCCCTTGGTTCTGTTCACCTTCATAAGAGGAGTGGTAGTCGGCATAACGATGGTAGCAGGGATTCCAGCTAATTTTGCCGCATAGGCAACTCCCTGTGCATGATTACCGGCAGAAGCAGTAATTAATCCTTTGGCTTTTTCTTCCTCGGATAAGGTGCTAATCTTATAATAAGCTCCACGCACCTTATATGCACCTGTATACTGCATATTTTCCGGTTTAAAATACACTTTATTGCCGGTCTGAGCAGAGAAATATTCACTGTGTACCAGCTTGGTTTCCAAGGTTACCTTACTTACGACTTCTGATGCTTCTTCGAACTTTTCCAATGTCAACATATTTAAGCCTCTACTTTCTCATCTGCGTGAAACAATGCATTCACAAATTCGTTTGCATTAAATTTCTGTAAGTCATCGATTTTCTCCCCAACCCCAATGTATTTCACAGGAATGCCAAGTTCCGACTGAATGGCAACGGCAATTCCTCCCTTAGCAGTGCCATCAAGCTTCGTAAGAATAATTCCAGTAATATCTGCAACTTCCATAAACTGTTTTGCCTGGACAAGGGCATTCTGGCCGGTAGTTCCATCTAAGACCACCAGAGTTTCTCTATAGGCATCTGGATATTCCTTGTCGATAATCCGGTTTATCTTCTTAAGCTCCTCCATCAAGTTCTTCTTGTTGTGGAGACGTCCTGCTGTATCACAGATGAGCACATCTGCCTGTCTTGATTTTGCTGCCGCTACAGCATCAAAAACCACCGCTGCTGGGTCTGAACCCTCCTGCTGTGCAATAATATCCACTCCGGCTCTTCTGGCCCATTCTGTCAGCTGCTCAATGGCTGCCGCGCGGAAGGTATCTGCAGCTGCTACAATCACTTTTTTTCCGTCGTCTTTCATCTGCCCTGCAAGTTTTCCAACAGAAGTTGTCTTTCCTACTCCATTGACACCGATTATAAGTAAAACGGATTTGCGATTCTCAAATTCGTAAGCATTTTCACCAAGATCCATCTGTTCTCTGATGCTATCCATAAGGAGCTGTTTGCATTCGGATGGATCTTTGATTCCCTGCTCTTTTACCTTTTTCTTTAGATCTTCTACAATGGACATGGTCGTCTGGATTCCCAGATCGCCCATGATGAGAATCTCTTCAATTTCTTCATAAAACTCTTCATCAATAGCCGAGAAGCCGCTGAAAATGGAATCCACGCCGGCGATAATGTTATCCCTTGTCTTTTGAAGTCCAGCAACCAGCTTCCCAAAAAATCCCTTTTTCTCATTCATAGTCGGTCTCCTTAACTTTCTAAATCTTCTTCAATCAGATTTACTGATACAAGCGTTGAAACGCCTTTCTCCTGCATGGTAATACCATACAGGCGGTCCGCAGATACCATGGTACCACGTCTGTGTGTAATTACGATGAACTGTGTGTTTTTTGTAAGCTTATGCAGGTATTTTGCAAAACGGTCTACGTTAGAATCATCTAGAGCCGCCTCAATCTCATCCAAAAGACAAAATGGGGATGGCTTTAAGTTCTGAATGGAAAAGAGTAATGCAATGGCAGTAAGCGCCTTTTCTCCACCCGAAAGCTGCATCATGTTTTGAAGTTTTTTACCTGGTGGCTGAGATATGATCTGGATTCCCGCCTCCAGAATGTCTTCGTCCTCAACCAGTTCTAGCGTTCCACGACCGCCACCAAACAATTCTTTGAATACCTTATCAAATTCTGCCCGGATTTCTCGGAATTTTTCTTCGAATTGCTTTCTCATTCCTGAATCTAATTCATCAATGATCTTTAACAAGGTTCCTTCCGCTGATACAAGATCATCGTACTGGGTCTTCATAAACTCATATCGCTCAGAAACTTCCTTGTAATCCTCAATTGCATTGACATTGACATTGCCTAGTCCTCGGATTTCATCCTTTAAAGATGCAATTGCACGCCTAATGTCTGGAAGAGACGTCCATTCATGATTCCTTAAAACTTCCGCAGAGGAAAAGGTTAACTCATATTCATTCCACATATAGTTTACGTGGCCTTCCATGCGTTCATTCAATTTTTCTTTCTGGCTTTGAAGACGGAATAATTCCTTATCCAAAAGACTAATATTGTTGGTCATTTCCTCTCGTTTTTGGAATAATTCCTTTTGCTCTTTTGTTTTGGCTTCTTTTTTTGCAGTGTTTTGATTGATGGACTGCTCCAATTCTTCCCCACTCGCTTTTACTTTATCAATTTGACCTTTTAATAGCTGAATTTCTTTTTCTTTTTCTTCAATAATAAGCTGGGAATCTTCGGATCCACCAGAAAGCCCTGAAAGTTCTTCCTCCAGACGATGAGTCTCTTCTTTGATACGTCTTAAGTTTTCCTTTTCAAAGTCATCCTTTTGTTTTAGGCCCGAAGTTTCAAGCTGAATAGCTGATAAATCCTTATAAAACTGCTCTCTATCTAACCTTGCTTTTTCAAGTCCCGAATTGAGCACTTCTAGGTTATCACCGGTATCTCGGTTTTGCTTCTCTACTGTCTCTACAGCAACAAGAAGTTCCTGTTGGTTCACTCCGATTTCCCGAATCTGTACTTCTAGCTGTATATTCTCTCGTTCCAGATCTCCGTAGGATTCCCGGATTTCCAACTTTTTATCTTCAATCCTTTTTAGATTAATCCGAACCGTGTTCTGCTTTAAGTAAAGATTCTGCTTTTCTACACGAATTAGATTTAGCTCTTCCTTGCTTTCAGAAAGCAAGCCTTCATTCATGACCAGTTCCTTCTCGAGATGCTCTACATCAGTAAGAGCCTTACTGCAGCGTTCTTCTAGCTCTTCGATTTCTCTTTTTCTACCAAGAAGATTGCTGGTATTTTTAAATGCACCACCGGTCATGGAACCGCCTGCGCTTAATAACTCACCTTCTAAAGTAACAATACGAAGAGAATACTGGAACTTTTTCGCAAGAGAAATGGCATGATCTATGGTGTCTACAACTACGACACGACCCAGAAGATAATTCATGAGGCCTTCATACTGCTTATCCGCTTCCACTAGGGTACTGGCAAGTCCCAGGACACCGGGTTCCAATAGAGCCTTTTCTTGTTGCGCAGAATTTTTATTAGATATATTAGTAAGAGGTAAAAAGGTAGCTCGCCCAAAACGATTCTTTTTTAAATATTCGATTAACTGCTTTGCAGTCTGGTCAGAATCTGTAACTATATTTTGTATGCTTCCACCCAAAGCGGTTTCTATGGCAATCTCATATTCCTTAGGAACTGTGATTAAATCTGCCACTACTCCGTGAATTCCCTTGATCCGGTCTCTGACTTCCATCACCTTTCGGATGCTTCCGCCATAACCTTCATACCGTTCTGCAAGGTTTCTTAAAGATTCCAGTTTGGAGTAGCTGGTATGATACTCCTGCTGTTTATCGTTTAAGTTTTTATTCAGCCTTTTAACCTGGATTTCTAATTCCTCGGTCTTAGTCTCACATAGAGACTGGGCTTCTTCTCGCTTAATAATTCCTTCATCGATCTCATCCGCTTCTTTTTGCAGATTTATAAGCAGCTCGTCCTGCTCTGATTCATCACTTTTGAATTTTAAAAGCTTCTGACATACTTCGGAACGACGGACATTCACCTGCTCAAGCATTGCCTCATAGCGCTGCTGTCTGGCTGTGAGAGATCCTTTATCACTTAAAAGATCCATCATGCGGCTTTTACCTAATTCCATCTGATGTTCAAGTGACTTAATTTCCTCATCCTCGGCTGCAAGAACACGTTCTGCTTCCTTTAGCTTCTCCATGGCGGAAAGAACCTGACTGGCAATTTCTGTACGTGCTTGCAGGTAGGATGCTTCTTGCTCCTGTCTTGAAGTTATCTCTGCATGGATGGATTTGATTCGACCTGCGATATGCTCGGTATTCATATGTTCCGTATTGATCTGTTCCTTCAATACGTTAATTCGCCCTTCCAGACCACTAATCTCAATATCGGAACTATTTTTATCATTCCTCAGTTCAGTGATGGATTGGTCTAACTCTGATAAATATGTATCCAGGGCATCATATTGTTCTCGTATTCCCTGGGAAATCTGTTTCACATCTTCTAAATCTTTGGCAACAATGGTTTCCTTGTCTTCATTTTCCTTAATCTGAATACGAAGTCCTTCCGTTTCCATTAAAAACTGGTTCACATCATATTTCTTTAATTCTTCTTTCAGACGCAGATATTCTCTGGCAGCTTCTGATTGCTTTGCCAGCGGGCCTACTTGTTTTTCAAGCTCAATAAGGATATCATTGAGTCGGACCAAGTTTTGTTTTTCGTCTTCAAGCTTCTTCTGAGCAATTGCTTTTCGTCGCTTGAATTTAACGATACCTGCAGCCTCATCAAATAATTCCCTACGTTCTTCCGGTTTTCCGCTTAAAATCTTATCGATCTGTCCCTGTCCGATGATGGAGTATCCTTCTTTACCGATTCCGGTATCATAAAACAGCTCATAGATATCCTTTAGTCGACAGGCACTGCCGTTAATCATATATTCACTTTCACCAGAACGATAAACTCTTCTAGACACCGTCACCTGATCATAATCAATGGCCAGTTGCTTATCCGAGTTATCCAGAGTAATGGCGACATAAGCAAACCCTTGTGGCTTACGGGTTTCAGTTCCAGAAAAGATTACATCCTGCATACTGGAACTTCGAAGCTGCTTTACCTTCTGCTCACCAAAAACCCAGCGCACCGCATCGGCAACATTGCTTTTCCCACTCCCGTTAGGTCCAACAATGCCGGTAATCCCATTATGGAAATCAAATATGATTTTATTGGCAAATGATTTAAAACCCTGTATCTCAATACTTTTTAAATACATAGTTCACGCCGACAAACTTAAAAAAGCCTGCCCTTTCTTTGTTTTTTGGACAAATGTATTGTCCTTAACGCGCCTTATCCTTTTTTAGTGCGAGAATACCATGGTAAGCAGCTACCTGTTCTGCCGCTTTTTTGGTTCTGCCAATTCCTTGTCCAATCGATTGATTTCCAACGAGAACCTGCGCCTCAAATAATTTGTTATGATCTGGTCCTTCTTCCCGTAACAGTCTATAAGTCAACGGTTCCTCCGTCTGACTTTGTACGATTTCCTGCAAGATAGTTTTGCTATCATAAAAGAGCTGCTTGTGTTCCAGATCATTCATAATAAAACGCAAAATGAACTCTTTTGCATTAGCAAAACCACCGTCCAGGTAAATAGCTCCTATGAGAGCTTCCATTGCATCAGACACGATTGAAGCACGTCCTCTTCCTCCGGTCGCCTCTTCTCCTTTTCCTAAGAGCAGATATTCTCCCAGCTTTAATTCCTCTGCGCAGTATGCCAGAGTGGGTTCACAGACTATGCTCGCCCGTATCTTGGTTAAATCCCCTTCTGGCTTGTTGGGATACTTGATGTAGAGACAGTCACTGGAGAATAATTCCAGAACCGAATCTCCCAAAAACTCTAACCGCTCGTTGCATTCCAGCTTATTTAGGCGGTGCTCATTGGCATAGGAACTGTGGGTCATGGCCTGTGTCATCAGATGCTTGTCTGAAAAACGATAGCCGATCCGTTCCTCCAAATCTTTTAAATTCCTACTCATATTTATCCCTCTTTCCCAATTATGAAAGAAGGTGCTGCGGACAGACCCTACGGTCCCAGCAGCACCCACATCTATTAATTTAAAGCATTCTTGATCTGATCTACTGCATCGCTGACACTAACAATGTTTTCTGCTACTTCAGTTGGAATCTCAATATCAAATTCCTCCTCAATGCCCATAATGATCTGGAACACATCAAGGGAATCAGCTCCAAGATCATCCACGAATGTGGAGTTAATGGAAACCTCTTCCGGCTCAATATTTAATACCTCTGCAATAATTTTCTGTAACTTCTCAAATTCCATTTCTTTTCCTTCCTCTCTCCTATTCTTGACTTCCTTCATTCACCGATTTAAGACTTTCTCTTATCTTATCATTAATTCCCTGTTCTTTGAAGGCTACACACTGAAGTATGGAGTTTTTTACTTCTACCGCTTTAGAATTTCCGTGGGTCTTTACAACCAGACCATTAAGCCCCAACAGCGGTGCTCCGCCGTATTGGGAGGCATCAAATGATTTCAATGTTTCCTTCAAAGCGGGCTTTACAAGCAAAGCTCCAATCTTGCTTCTTAAGCTTCCCATCATACCGCTCTTTACCTTGTTAATTAAGGTTGCGCCCACTCCTTCATAAAGCTTAAGGATTACATTTCCTACAAATGCTTCGCAGACGATGACATCTGCTCCGCCATGCGGAATTTCTCTGGCTTCGATGCTTCCGGTAAAATGGATGTCTTCGCATTGTTTTAACAGCGGAAAGGTTTCTTTCACAAGCGCGTTTCCCTTATCTTCCTCTGCGCCAATATTGACGATAGCAACTCTCGGATTCTTAACCCCCATAACGTGTTCCATATAAATGGAACCCATTCTTGCAAACTGTACCAAATGGGAGGCCCTTGCATCTACGTTCGCTCCGCAGTCAATCAGCAGGGAAACACCTTTTTCTGTAGGAATCAGCGGGGCTAACGGCGGTCTTTCCACACCTTTAATCCGGCCAACAATCACTTGGCCGCCAACCAGTATGGCGCCTGAGCTACCTGCCGATACAAATGCGTCCGCTTCCTTTTGTTTTACCAGATTCATTCCCACAACTATAGAAGAATCTTTCTTCTTTCGTATGGCATTAACCGGAGCTTCTTCCGTCTCGATTACCTCTGTCGCATTTACTATCTGTATCTGATCTTTCTCATACGTATGCTTTGAAAGTTCTTCCGATACAATATGCTCTATCCCTACTAAGAGAACCTGGATCCCTTTATTCGCATTCACAGCTGCCACAGCACCTGCTACCATCTCTGCTGGCGCATGATCACCACCCATGGCATCTACAGCTACTTTAATCATCATGATTCCCCTTTCAAGTCTTCCTAAGATAATCTATTACATAATATACTAAATATTATTCTATAAATCAATAATAAATTGAGAAATTTAAAAGCTGTTATTAAAACTTAGAAAATATAGAATTTAAATATAGGTTTCCAGGCCTTAACAAATGGTTTTAAACTTTTAAGAAGACATCTTTTTTTCTACTTTTTTCATTACAATTATATATGCAATCCCCGTAAATAAAGCCGCACTGACCCAGGCTGCAGGATCACCAGCACAGGATAAGGGAAAGCTTACAAAACGAATTGCAAATACTGCCATTACCAGGCGGGCAATCAGTTCCACGACACCACCCATCATCGGAAGGAATCCATAACCGCAGCCCTGCATGGTATTTCGAAAGATGAAAATGGTACTAAGAGGAATATAAAACACCGCACATAAATAAATGTAGGTCTTTGCCCAAGGAAGCATTGCTGAAACATCAACATCTCCAGAAAAGAACAATAAAAGAGCATGAGGCAAGGCTAAGCATACTACAATCGAACCTACAATCGCATAAATAAATTCTGTACCCAGAGCCAGGCGTACCCCCTTCTTGATTCTTTTGATATCTCCTTTACCATAATTCTGGCCGGTATAGGTTGCCATCGTCTGGCCCATTGCCATCATTCCCTGCATGGCAATATTTTGGAACTTGCTTGCAGCCGTAAATGAAGCAACTGCCGTAGAACCAAATAAATTAATGGCAGACTGCATGATCATCGTACCGGAAGCTGTAATTCCAAACTGTAGTGCCATTGGGATACCCACAGAAAGCTGATGCCTTGTATCGGTCCAGTTAAGCCTCCAGTGATGCTTTAAAGGAGCCAGCCCAGGGGCTTTCTTAAAGATATAATACAAGCATAGAATTGCAGATATAGCCTGTGATATATTGGTTGCCCAGGCTGACCCTGCTACCCCCCATTGAAAGGTAATTACAAAGAGCAAATTAAGCAAAAGATTCAGTGCGGAAGAAAAGGCAAGGAAATAAAGGGGAACTCTGCTGTTTCCCACTGCCCGAAGAAAGGAGGAGAACAAATTATAAAATACGTTTGCAACAATACCTATGCAGATGATTGATATATATGTCAACGCGTCTGAAAAAATATCATCCGGAGTGTTCATAAGCCTTAAAAGAGGCTTCATAAAGAGCAGACTAATACCTGTCATAAATACAACTACAAACAAGGACAAAATAGTTCCATTCGCCACAGAATGTTTGGTTCCTTCTCCATCGCCAGCTCCAAATCGTTGGCTGGTTAGAACCGTAAATCCGGTACTCATTCCCTGAGAAAAACCAATCACTAAAAACATAATGGTTCCTGTTGATCCAACCGCCGCAAGTGCTCCTGGGCCTACAAAACGACCAACAATAATGGTATCCACCATATTATAAAGCTGTTGAAAGATGTTGCCTAAAAAAAGTGGCAGCGTGAATTTTAGAATAATAGGGAGCGGGCTGCCTTTTGTCATATCTGTTTCCATTGTTTTTCATCCTCTTTAATAAAAAGTACTCTATTTTTAGCAGTGCTAACGTATTTTACCACGTTCCAATCTGCTTGTCACCGTTATTTTAGAAATAGCGAAAAAACAGTCACATTGCTTACTGATTAAGCCATGTAACTGTCTTTTTCTGCCTCTGTTTTAACTCTTTAACGCTTGTGACTCTTTGTCATATATAGAGCGAAACCATGCTCCAAAGCGTTTGTTTATAAAATGAATGATATTACCTATGGTAAAGAAAGCTACCACAGTTCCAATTCCGATACCGATGATCTTACCTGTGGTCATCATACTGATCACAACAGTTATAGCTAGCATAATGCCATCATAAAGCCATTTTGCCCGTCCAAAGGGAAGATTTGTAATCGAGGACAAAGCTTGTACTCCACCATCTGGAGGATTTGGTACGAAGTCCATATTAACTACCATGCTGATTCCAACTGCGATACAGAGAATAGCCAATACCAAAAGAGTAATTTTCATGGTCATATTAGGATTTGTTATAATGATAAATTTATTATAAAAATCTACGATCCAACCAAACACGAAAGAAAATGGAAATTGAAGAATTACTTTAATTTTTATTTTACGATAAATAATGCATTGAAATAGTACATCTGCAAGATAAACTACGGTACAAGCGGTTCCAAGTGACATGGTACTGATCTTACTAATAACAAACGGAACCGAATTGGTTGTAGAAACTCCCAGAAAACATTTTGTATTTAATACAACTCCCAGTGCCAGTAAAAGAACACCAATTACATAGATCGCTATACGCTGCGCCAACTTATTATAATTCATAGGAATACCCCTTCAATTTTAATGATTTGAAATTCATTTCATATGTGATAGATTTATGACTGTTTGTGCTTAGACTGGCGCAGTTTTCGGTGATCTGCCCATATTGTTTCAAACCAGTCGTTTTTTTGTGGAACAGGAGAGACTACTTGCGTAAAGCTGACGAAGCGATTTTCTTGCTTCTTTGTAATAAGACGATAATTTTGGTCTAAGGACATAGTCGGCAGATATCCATCCGAATCTCCTTTTACCAGACAACTACCCCTGCTGCCAAAAATCGCTGCCGACTGTTCCATTGCCTCTAATACAGCGCACTGGGTCACAATCATATCATATGTTTTTAATAAGATAGGAAGGGTTCGGACACTTGGAACCTTGACCATTTCTTTAAAGTGAGTCCGATAGGTTTCCACCTTTCCTCGAAGATCAATCAAATCTCTTAGATTACGAACCTGGGCCGCCACCCGAGACATGGCATTTTGAAGATCTTCTTTCACTTCCAGGGCGTTGTTTTCCTCTCCTATCATGCTTAAGAGGCTGTTGCCAATCTCTTCTACCAGCTTACCCGGTGATACCTTCCATAACGATGGATCTGGAATACATTCCTCACTGGTAAAGGAAATGTACTGTGCTGCCCTCATAGACCCTACCTGAGTGGAATTTAACGCAGAGCCACCTGGTCGGTGTACCCCAAACGTTCCTGCTGCCTCTCCTGCCGCAAACAGCCCTTTAATAGAAGTCTCCCAATTGGCATCTACCTGTATGCCACCATTATGATGCTGGGCACAAACACTGATCTCCAGCATTTCTTTTCCTAAATCAATATGGTGATTTTTATAAAGTTCAATGGCAAGAGGATTCATATGATTTAACCTCTCAATTGGGGTACCAAACAGCGCATTAGATTTTTCCAGGTATGAATGCGCCTCCTCTGATAGAATATCAAAGCCGCCTTCTAACCCAGAAGGATTATGCATAAAATCCAGATACACTTTGCGACCCTTCATTGCAGTCTCTTCATAGACACACAAATCAATTCTTGACGATGCATCCTTTTTGCTGGCATCAAATGGCCATTGATATCCTTTTAAAAACACCAGATTCATTGCCTCTTCACGGCTCATATAATCGGTCAAAAACTCTCGTTCCACGCCATCCTTATCTATGGATACATAACGTGGCAACACCTGCTGATACGTTCCTGATACATTCCAGCGAAACTTAATGGAGGCAAGTCCATACTGCCATTCCTGAAGATTTGCACCCCAGGCTCCTACATCAAGGAGTGCTCCTGACATGCCGGTATGACCTGCCGGATACACCACATTTTTATAACAGGCACTTGGTCCTCCCGTACACCAGATCACATGATTGGCGGCAACGACCACAAGTTCCAGTTGGTTATCCGAAAGCTTTTCTTTATTTAAGCAGACAATTCCGCGTATCTTATTGTCTTCTTCATAAATTTGAAATGCCAACAATTCATTTAATATAGGAATTTTCTTTCTCTTTACCGACTCCTCCAGTGCTTCTGTCATATAGCGGGAGGTAAGGGGACCTGCGGAGGTCGCACGCTGCCGTGGATCATGATCTGTCTTGTAGCCGGTAAATACCCCGTATTCATCTGTGGGGAAATCTACTCCCAAGTTAGCCAGCTTATAGAAACAGCGTAAGGAATTGGCAGCTTCCGCTAACGCAATCTCTCCATCTACCCCTTCGCCATCGTATAAGGTCTGTGCCATCTCATGTACAGAATCATTTTCATGAAAGCCTACCGAAAGCTTATAATAGGTTTGCTTGTCACTTCCCGTATTCCGGGAGGTCCCCATGCGGATTCCTTCTGTTAACAGGGCAATACTCCCCCGTCCCAAATCATATAACCAGTCAACTGCATTGTAAGCTGCTGCACCGCTTCCCACTACGACTGTATCGTATTGTAAGAATTTATAACTTGCTTTCTCCATTGTGCACCTCTGCTTAAAGTCGTTTGATGTGAAAGCCTCCATCCACATCAATGTAGTTTCCTGTGGTGTATGGGAATTTCCCTCCTGCAAACGCGCTTACTGCCAATGCCACATCCTCCGGCACTCCCCAGCGGCGGATTGGAAATACGCCATCCTCAATCATCTTCTCGTATTTTGATTGTACTGTACTTGTCATATCGGTTAAAATGACACCTGGTCTCACTTCATAGACAAGAATTCCTTCACTGGAGAGACGGTCTGCATACAGCTTAGTCAGCATGCTGACACCTGCTTTGGAAACACAGTATTCCCCGCGATTAACAGAGCTTACTTCTGCGGAACAGGAAGAAACATTAATTATGATCCCTTTTTCCTCCTGCTGGGTCATCTGATTTGCGACAAGCTGAGTCAAAAACATATTTCCCCGAAGATTGATACCCAGCACATAATCAAAGCTTTCCTCGCTCATCGTCAGTAAATCCGCTCTTACTTTAGGCGCAACTCCTGCATTGTTGACCAGTAAATTAATTTTCCCATAATGGGAGACACTCATCTTTACGATATGAATTCTGTCTTCCTTGTTGGAGATATCTCCTGTCACATAAAGGTAATCTCTTTCATTTTCATCAAACCATTTTAATTGTTCTGCATACGCTTCTTTTTCACGCGTTCCAACAATTACCACGGAAAAACCATCTTCTGAAAGCTGCTTCGCAATGGCTAGTCCAATTCCACGGGTTCCTCCGGTTACGATTGCTGTCCTTGTCATCTGACTCCTCCTGTTACCTTATTGCTGTTGCCAAAGCTTCTGCCGCTTCTCTAGCTTCTCTAGCTTCTCTAGCTTCTCTATACTTAGGAACGTAAACTTTTGAATCTCGAACAACACATCCGGTACTTCCATGATCTCTCATGATCTGAGTACATTTGCTGCAGCTTACGCAAACTTTTTTAGAATCCATCTCACCCGTTGTTAAAATGTCATGAGCTGCATCTGGATATGCGAAACTAGAACGGCCAAGACCAACCATACTACAGGAATGGGACTTAATATTGGCTGCGGCTACATTTGGGATATACTTGCGAAGCCAGCTATAGCCATTTCCGATTATTGGTACATCACCTGCTGCCTCTTGGGCTATCCTGGTGTATTCAAATATTTTTTCAAGGATTGAAAGCTGTGATTCCTCCGGTTCTGGTACACCTAGACTTGGGATATCAAATGGCCGTCCAAACTGAGGATAAACAAAGTAAGGATTGCTGGATGAAAGCGCAAACACATTGACACCGGCTTTTACCAGCATCTTAATCAGCGCCACTGGCTCTGTACTGTCAAACTTATAAATATCTTCTTTGTCACATCCAAATCCGTATGGGTATGGATGAACATCAAACACATTTAGCCGACATCCAATAATAAAGTCACTTCCAACGGCTTTGCGTACTGCTTCCACCGTCTGAACCAGAAAACGGCTGCGGTTTTCCAAACTTTCACCGCCGTATTTCCCTTCTCGGGTAAATCCTCCAAGTAGTTCACTTAACAGGTATTTGTGGCATGCCTTAATGTCAACACCGTCATATCCAGCTTCCTTGGCAAGCAAGGCAGATGTAACATACTTTTCTGTCAGAGCATCCAGATATTCATCTGTAACGACCTGATCATCGCTAAATACCCCGCTTCGTTCATCTAAGAGAGGATCACGGAAAGCCACCATTGGGGCTCTTGCATCACCTGGACGACTATAACGACCGGAATGAGTTAACTGAAGAATATGAATCAGGGATATATCATTTGCTTCTTTTGCAGCTTCTCTGCTTTCTTTTAAAAATTCCTTAAAAGAGTCCAAATTTTCATTTGTAAGCATTAAGGATTGTGGGTTTGCTTTTCCTTCTTCTACGACTGCATTGGCTTCCCACCAAATTAAACTAGATCCACCTGTTGAAAATCTCATATAACGACGTTTGGTAAGCTCAGACATAGAACCATCTGGATTGCTGTCACAACCTTCCATTGGCAAGATTGCCATTGCATTTGCTGTTTTTAGATGACCTACTGTAACATTGTTCTTAAGGGGGGATAGGTCCTGTGTTAATTCGATGTTTACATTTTGACTTTCAATATCCTGTTTGAATTCTTCCAATGACTTGTACCGAAACATTTTGTGCTTTGCCATGCTTGCAACCTCCAAAGTTTAACTATTTATGTGGCTTAATTATAAAAAATTTCATTCACATTAGCTAGACAATAAATTGTTCCATAATACACTTTTCTTGTTTACTTGTTGCATTAATACATTTTTTTAGTTGACTTCCTTTAAAAAATGGTTATAATTTACAAACAGCCTATATCATCTTTGACGATATATTTTGCTGATGGTATTATCTACTAATGTTATCTGTAGCAATCATTGTATAAAAGGAGGATGCTGGTATGGGAGAGAATAATTCCACAACACAAATCGGAACCATTCATTCTAAGGATTTCGCTCATGCCTATTATGATGAAAGCCATCGTAATGCAGCACTTACAAGACACCACCACACCCAAAATGAAGTCATATTTGTAAAAGAAGGACAATGTACGTTTGACATAGCAGGTGAATCATACACCATTAGAAAGAATCAAATTTTACTAATCAGCGCACTGGAAAATCACTCTACCCATTCCATGTGCAGACCTTACCATCGATACGTATTTGTATCATCTATGGACTTATGTTCTGACTATATTCATGATCCAGTAATGGCTTCTGCCTTTATTCGCAGCAATCATTATCGCGGCGTAATTGATCTTACTCAAGAAACTGCCGATGAAATTGAGGGTTATTTTAAAATCCTGGTATCGGAAACAGCCAATCATAAAATAAAGTGGAAAGAACGATGTGCTACCACTCTTTTTAATATATTAATTTTACTATACCGCGACAATCCAGAACTGTTTATAATCGAGAAAAATCCGGAGGATTTAAATGTTATATTTTCCATCAAGGATTACATTGACCATAACTACAGCCAGCCATTAAGCCTGGAATCTGTTGCACAGCATTTTTATATCAATAAATATTATCTTTCTCATCAGTTTAAGGAGATTGTTGGATACGGATTTAAGAAATATATTCAGCTTATTCGTATTAATAAAGCGAAAATACTTTTGCAGAATACAAATCTTACGGTTAATGAGATCTGTACTAAAATCGGATATGATAATATCAATTATTTTATCCGTTTATTTAAAGAAAAAGAAGAATTGACGCCATACCAGTACCACAAGATGTATTATAAAAATTATTCTTTGTAGAAAATTCATTCAGACATTGCAGCCAAACACGAATAGTGATAAAATATAGTTAACCCACTCACATATTAACCATATCACACAAATCAGAAAGGCAAAAAGATGTCAGATGATTATATACGGGTATCTGGCGCTAGAGAGCGGAATCTCAAAAAAATAAATGTCATGATACCCAAAAAGAAAATCACTGTTTTTACAGGCGTATCTGGTTCTGGTAAGTCATCTCTAGTATTTGATACAATAGCGGCGGAATCACAAAGACAATTAAACGAAACTTACTCCAGTTTTATTCGTCATCGGATGCCTCACTACGGAAATCCTGATGTAGATATTATTGAAAATTTATCCGTGGCCTTTGTTATTAATCAAAAACGTTTAGGCGGCAATTCCAGGTCAACGGTAGGAACTGTCACTGATATTTATTCATTATTACGACTTTTATTTTCACGAATTGGAGAACCCTTTGTTGGTTATTCTGATGCTTTTTCATTTAATAATCCTGCTGGCATGTGCAATGGCTGTCAAGGGCTAGGCAACATTGAAGCTGTTGATATTAAACGGCTGTTAGACTGGAATAAATCATTAAACGAAGGGGCTGTCCGCTTTCCCACATTTGAACCTGGTGGCTGGAGGCTGACTCGCTATATTCATTCAGGTTTTTTTGATAATGACAAAAAAATATCAGACTATTCTGATAAAGAAATGGAACTACTGCTTTATGCTGATGGCATTAAGGTGAAAAGTCCCGCTCCACAATGGCATAAAACCTCATTATATGAGGGGTTGATTCCTCGTATTGAACGAAGCTTTCTTAAAAAAGAAGATGGTGAAAAAGTCAAATACAACAAAGAAATTGAATGGTATGTTATAAAACAGGATTGTCCCCATTGCCATGGAACACGTCTAAATGAAAACGTTTTGTCCTGCAAAGTAAATGGTAAAAACATTGCTGAATGCGCAGATATGCAGATAAACGAACTTTTGCATTTTATCCAATCCGTCCATGCTCTTGTTGCCCTACCAATTGTATCTGAATTGGAGAACCGACTTAAGCACATGGTATCTATTGGACTAGACTATTTGAGTTTAAGCAGAGAAACCTCTACCCTTTCAGGCGGAGAATCTCAAAGAATTAAAATGGTCTGTCAATTGGGCAGCAGTCTGACAGATCTTACTTATATTTTTGATGAACCGAGTATAGGACTTCACCCCCACGATATCAGTAAAATCAATGACCTTATGAAACTGCTTCGCAACAAGGGCAATACAGTTCTTATTGTAGAGCATGATCCTGATATGATTAAAATTGCAGACCATATTATCGACATGGGGCCAGGAGCCGGAGCACTTGGAGGTGAAATCGTATACCAGGGAGATTTAAGGGGCCTAAAAACTTCGGCCACACTGACAGGAAAGTATTTATCACACCAATCTCAGTTAAAACTTCACAAACGAATTCCAAAAGGCTGGCTCTCCATTTATAACGCAGCGCTGCACAATCTAAAAAATGTTTCCGTTGATATCCCCAGAGGGGTATTGACTGTGGTAACTGGTGTTGCCGGATCAGGAAAAAGTACACTTATCAATGAAATACTCCCCCAGTTTTATCCTGAGACCATTTTTATAGACCAGAAAGGAATTCAAGGGTCAAAACGTTCCAACTTAGCAACCTACACTGGCATTTTTGATACCATCCGTAAACTATTTGCAAAAAAGAACGGTGTCAGCGCAGCTCTGTTCAGCTTCAATTCACAAGGCGCCTGTCCTGGCTGTAAAGGTCTTGGGGTTGTCTATACTGATCTGGCATTTATGGATACAATAGCTTCGGAATGTGAAGTATGCCATGGAAACCGCTACACGAATAAAGTACTAACTTATCAGCTAAGAGGCAAAAGCATAGGCGATGTACTTGGTATGACGGTATTAGAAGCCTTGGATTTTTTTCAGGAAAAGGAAATTGTTACGGTACTAAAACGGCTTTTGGATGTTGGTATTCCCTATATTACTTTAGGGCAGCCACTCAGCACTCTTTCCGGTGGTGAACTGCAGCGTATAAAGCTTGCTTCTGAGCTTGAGAACGGCGGGCAAATTTATGTTCTGGACGAACCATCAACGGGTCTGCATATGGCTGATATAAAACAGTTGACCGAAACAATGAACCGTCTTGTAGAACAAAATGCTACCCTTATTGTCATTGAACACAATTTAGATATTATCTGTCAGGCCGACTGGATTATTGATATGGGACCATATGCAGGACAACATGGTGGTAAGATTATGTTTTCAGGTTTGCCGGAGGATTTAATTCATTGTAACGATTCCTTGACAGGGAAATACCTGAAAGATTATATCAAAAAATGATAGGAGGTAAGTTTCATGTCAATAAAAGAATTAGAGGAAGGTTATATTCCCTTTCAATGTATGATTGTATCAGATTCAAATCGTTTTAATGTGGAAGGCGTTTCAACTGCACAATACAATATACTTGATCTTTTAAATAAACAAGGCCCTAAAACCGCTAAAGAGCTTGCTGAGATAAGGGGTATTTCACAATCCGGCATATCAAAATTAACAAAGCGCCTGTTAGAAAAAGATTATATTGTCCAGGAAAGGCAGTCCAATGACCGACGTTCCTACAATATTATGCTTACCAGCCAGGGAAGTGCCTTTTTGAGCCGTGTTGAAGACTTCGGAAAAGAAATTATGAATTTAATAGAAGAAGCTTTGACACCGGAAGAGGTTCACTCCTTTTCTGAGATGTGCAAAAGGATTACCAATTTGTACGCCAAAAAGCAATAAACATTCTAGTCAATACGTAAACAGGCGTAAGAATGGCGTAGCTTTACGCTGTGCCATTCTTACGCCTGTTATCTGTTTTAATCCTCTTTTGTCACTAATTTATCCACGTTCTCAGCAGTAACCAACTCATTATCCAAGATCACATATTTTTCTACCGGTTTTCCTTCTAGATAGTCGTAAGCAGCATTCATAATTGCTTTTCCAAGAAAGAAAGGCGGTTCCGCAATCGTAGCTTCTACCTTATCAGCTTTAATGGCTTTGATCGTGTCGTCAATGGCATCACAGCCAATCATTGTAATCTCATCAAGTCTTCCTGCTGCCTCCACAGCTTCTAATGCCCCAAGAAGCATTTCATCGTTAGCCGCATACAATCCGTCGATATGGTCATTGGCCTGCAATATATTTTCCATTACACTCATTCCCTTGGCTCGGTCAAAATCTGCCACCTGGCAGGCAACGATTTTCATATCAGGGTTCTGGCTAATAATCTCATTAAAACCTTTTGAACGGTTCTGAGCCACATTGGTTCCCATAATACCCTGAATCTCAACAATAGTTCCTTTCCCTTTCAACGTATCAACAAGATACTGGCCTGCAAGCTTGCCTGACTTTACGGCATCGTAACCAATATGGGAAACCACCTCTCCACCACTGGCCTCCCGGTCCATGGTAAGCACTGGGATACCAGCCTCATTGCAAGCTTCAATGGAAGATACAATGGCATCGGAATCACAGGTGTCAATGATGATGCAGTCTGGCTTTTTGGTAATCAGATTTTCCACATCCTTCATCTGTATCGTAGGATCATCTTGAGCATCCGTAATATAAAGCTCTACCCCAAGCTCATCGGCGGCCTTTTGTACACCACTCTTCACGTCTACGAAAAACGGATTTGTCTGGGTATTCATAGCAAGTCCCACCACATACTTTTTATCCCCTGACTTTGATCCTGTTTTTGCTTTTAATTCATCTGCCTTTCCAGCAGTCGTATCCGTTACCGCTGTTTCCGTTTTGGTAACAGCCGTTTTTTCTGTACTGCATCCCCCTAGTGAAACAAGGGCCATTCCTAAGAGTATTGCTGCTGCCACATAATTTCTTTTCATCATAGCGCTTCCTTCCCTTCTCCATACATTATAATAGTTTTATTTACCCTGCTTTCGCAGATAAATCCTTCACCTTCTTATCCACCAAAACTGCAATAAGTACGACTGCACCTTTTACGATATTGGTCGCATGTGGATTTACATTCATGAGAGTAAGAATATTGTCAATGATACCCATAATCATGGCGCCAATTACCGTTGGAAGAACAAACCCGGTTCCTCCACTTAAACTGGTTCCCCCAAGAATAACTGCTGCAATGGCATCCATTTCAATTCCCTGTCCACTGGTGGACTGGGCAGATGAAAGCCTGGCTGTTAATACCACTGCTGCGATACCGCTTAAAAATCCATTCATTACATAAGCCATCCATTCTGTTCTTTTCACAGAAATACCAGATAGTCTAGCCACCTCCCTATTCCCCCCAAAGGCGTATATGCTGCGGCCAAAGCTTGTCTGCGTCAAGACATAGTGAGCCAACAAAAATAAAAGTATAAGAATGATAACAGGCACCGGAACCCCAAGAACCGATCCCTTTCCTATAAATTTATAAGAATCCACCTTAACCGGAATGGGTGATCCTTTTGTATAGATTAAAACACAGCCTCGAAGCAAGGTCATCATGCCCAAGGTCGCAATAAACGGAGGAATTCCGCACTGAGAGATGAAAAATCCATTGACTGCCCCGCAAGCGATTCCAATGGCCATCGCCGTAACTACAGCCAAAGCAGTATTACCAGTAGACGCAAGTACACCGGAAGCCACCACGCCAGAAAGTCCTAGTATCGAACCAACGGACAAATCAATGCCTCCCGTCAGGATTACAAATGTCATGCCACATGCAATAATTCCAGCAACCGTAACCTGCTTGAACACATTAAATAAATTAGACACACTTAGAAAGCTTTCCGATAAAAGTGAAGCGAAAATACAGATTACAACCAATATCAATAGTGACCGATAGATATTAACCTGATTGACTAACCTTTTTTTAATTTCCTGATTCATGTTTATTTACCCCCCCAGACGCATGCGCTAATATTTTTTCCTGATTTATCTCCTGCTTGGAGACATTCAAAACCAGTTGTCCCTCTCGCATGACTAGAATCCGGTCGCTGATTCCGATTAATTCCGGAAGGTCTGTGGAAATCATAAGGATACTTTTTCCGCATTCCGTCAGCTTGTTTATTATGCTGTAAATCTCTGCCTTCGCACCTACATCTACCCCTCGTGTTGGTTCTGCCAAAATCAGGATATCAGAATCAGCCTCCAGTACCTTTGCAAAAACTACCTTCTGTTGATTTCCACCACTTAACTTTCCGGTTAGCTGCTGGTCAGAGCTGATTTTAATATTAAGTGCCTTCACCTGCTCCTGTACGCATTTCACTTCAAGCTTTTTATTGAGAGAAAATCCCCTTGTCAGCTTTTTTAAGGAAGACATGGAAATGTTCTCTCTGATGCTCCTAATTAAGACAAGTCCCTCTTGTTTTCTATCATCAGAAACAAATCCAATCCCTTCCTTTAATGCCTTTTTAGGGGAAGTGCAATCCTTTTTATCTCCGTTTATGTAGATCTCGCCACTCTCCATAGGAATTGCCCCATATATTAATTTGGAAAGTTCAATAGCACCGGCCCCCAATAAACCAGTGATTCCTAAGATTTCTCCTTTATGAAGCTTTAAGCTGACTCCATGGACACCAGGACCATTTATATTCCTGGCTTCAAAGACCACTTCCTTTGGAACATAATCTCGTGTCGGATATAAATTTGATACCTTTCGCCCCACCATCATGGATACCACGTCCTCATAGTCCGTCTGCCCAATTTCTTTTGTTGCCACAAATTTTCCATCCCGGAATACGGTGAGTCGATCTGAGATCTGAAAGATCTCATCCATGCGGTGAGATATGTATATAACAGAAATTCCTTTTTTCTTCAGTTCCCCAATTGTTTGAAATAAAATCCGGATTTCTTCTTCAGCCAGGGCCGCGGTAGGCTCATCCATTATAATGATTTTTGCTCCAATGGTCAGGCATTTTGCAATTTCTGTCATCTGAGCCTCTGCCACGGAAAGAGACTTCACCTTTGCTCTCGCTGAAAATGACAAACCCAACCGCTCTAAATGCTCCTGTGCCTCCTGGTTTAGGCGTTTCCAGTCCACCTTCCCTGCCCGGTTGACTGGCAGCCTCCCAAGATACATGTTCTCAGCCACTGTCAGTTCCGGGATCATATTGAATTCCTGATATATCATAGCAATTCCATGTCTTTTTGCATCCTTTGCAGAATGAAACACAACTTCTTTCCCATTTAGATACATGGCACCGGAAGTATATGGCTGCGCCCCTGCAATAATTTTCATTAAAGTGGATTTTCCCGCCCCATTTTCTCCACATAGGGCGTGAACCTCCCCTTCCCTGATTTCTAGATGCACTCCATCTAATGCTCTGACACCAGGAAAGGTTTTAACAATGTTTTCCAGTTTTAAAACGTACCCTTCTCCCATTTAACGTCACCAATCCCCTTTGCTTTTTCTTAATATGCGCAGCCAGAAATTAAGATTACATTGGTATACCCGGTAAATTCTCCTGTCAAAACAATGGCTTTGGCTTCCTCCGTCATCTTTTTTAATTCCTTATGAGGAATATATTCCACGGGGATGCCCTTAGGTAAAAGAGCTAGGGATTTTTCATGAAGCTCAGGGCTTACGATTAAAGCTTCTTTTGCAAAGATAGCTTTTTCCGTGATCATATATTTTTCAATTTCTTCTAGTACCTCCAGATACTTTGGACATCCCGGCTTCCAGCCCAAATCCACCCGCTCGACTCCTTTTGGTATGGGCAGCCCTGCGTCTGCAATTACAAGCATATCCATATGACGAAGCTCTGCCATCACCCTTGCAAGTTGTGGGTGGAGTATTCCTGTTTTTAGCATAAGATCCACTCTCCCTTTCCCCGCTCCTTCATAAAGGCATCCACCTCTTCCCTTTCAGGCATAGACAATGTAGTTCCCAGCCTCTGTACTGAAATAGCGGCAAGTGCATTGGCAAATTGTGAGGCTTCCCATAAGTCCTTTCCTTCTGACAGTGCTGCCGTCAGCCCTCCATTAAAAGCATCTCCAGCTCCAGTGGTATCCAGTGCCGTTACCTTGTAGGCCGGAAGAAAACCTCTCTTATGAGGGGTAGCAAGGAATACACCACTGCCTCCCATGGTGATCAGTACATTCTTGACACCTTTTTTAAAGAAATAGTCTGATGCTGTGCTGGCGCTTTCCACACCATGGACTTTCGTGCCCGTTAAGATTTCAGCCTCTACCTCATTGGGTGTAATCAAGTCCACCCGACTTAAAACGAAATCACTTACTGGCTGAACAGGTGCCGTATTTAAAATGATGCTTACCCCTCTTTCGTAAGCCATATCTACGATTTTCTCTACGGCTGAAACATTTGTCTCAAGCTGGGTTAACAAGTATTTCGATTCTTCCAACAGATCAGCCAGGGATTCCACCTCCTGATCTGTAATCTTACCGCAGGCTCCCAGTACTACTACGATTTGATTCTGCCCCGTATTTTCATCTACCAGGATTAGTGCGCTGCCGGTTTCTGTTTCATCGGTATGAAAAATCCGCTCTTCATTCATTCCCAGATTTTTCATGGTGCTTAAGGCTAACTCTGCAAAAGCGTCACTGCCTAGCTTTGTTACCATGGTAACGTCTGCCCCTGCTTTATGAGCTGCTACTCCCTGGTTAAACCCCTTTCCCCCAGGCCCCATCTGAAAGACACTTCCCTTTACAGTCTCTCCAGGTGCTGGAAGATGAGGACACCTTCCCATGAGATCTACTACGAAACTACCAAAAACTGTAACCTTATTCCCCATACCTTTTCTCCTTTTTAGAGCAGCAAGATACCATTCCCCGCTCCAATTCTATCTGCGCCTGCTTCTATCATTGCCAGCGCTTCTTCTCTTGTGCGGATTCCTCCACTGGCCTTTACCTTTGCTCTTGTACCTACGGTTTGCTTCATCAAAGCCACATCTTCAACCACTGCACCATTTGTGCTAAAGCCTGTAGAGGTTTTCACAAAATCTGCACCAGCCTCAACGGAAAGTTCACAGACCTTTACAATCTCTTCTTTTGTTAAGAGACAGGTTTCCAAAATGACTTTTACAACTCTTCCCTGAGAAGCCTCTACTACCCCTTTGATATCGTCTCTTACCAAATCATAATTCTGATCTTTCAATGCCCCGATGTCGATCACCATATCCACTTCAGTGGCACCAGCGTTTACCGCTTCCATGGCCTCATAAGCTTTTGCCTTGGCAATCATAGCACCAAGAGGAAATCCTACCACACAACAGACTCCCACTTCACTGCCCTTTAATTCCTCCGCTGCAAGGGGAACCTGACAGGTGTTGACGCAAACCGATGCAAAGCCGTATTCTCTGGCTTCTTTGCAATATTTTTTAATGGTATCTGTGGTAGTATCCGCCTTTAACATGGTGTGGTCTATCATACTTGCTAAATTCATCATCTTTCTCCTAACGTTTCAGTCATTGGTTTATAGTATCCTCCAATATGTAACCGGTTACATATTGGAGGAAAAATAAACTGCTTCATGCAGCTTATTTTATGGTTTCAGATCCGCGCAGTACCACTTGATATGGAACGTACATCTTTTCTCCGGTACTTTTGCTTTCTTTGCGAGATAACTTGTCAATGAGCATGCTCATAGCCTCATACCCCTGCCTTTTTGCATCTCGCTCTATGGTGGAAAGTTTGTAATCAATGATTTTAAGGGATTCTATCTGATCAAACCCAACGATGGAAATATCCCTTCCAAGTTTCAGTTTATGTTCTGTTAGATATTTAAGGACTCCAAGACTTGTCTGGTTATTGGAAGCAAAGATTGCAGTTGGCGGATCAGGCAGCTCTAACAAAACCCTGGTCTGTTCGTAGGCTTTCATAATCTTAAAATCTCCGGAGACCACATATTCCTTATTAAGCTTTATGCCGTGATCTTGTAAGGCAGCTTTATAACCTTTAAAGCGATCCTTTCCAGGCATGGAAGAGCTTGGGCCTTTGATAATAGCAATTTTTTTATGTCCAGCGCCAATGAGTGCCTCCACTCCCTTGTATGCCGCTTCGACATTTTCAACAAATACACCATCAAAGTTGGAATTTTTAATATTTCGGTCAACTAAGACTACAGGAATCCCCTTATCTTCAAATTGAACCAGCTTATCTCTGGTCTCCATATCAAGCTCAGATACCGGAGTAATAAGAAGTCCGGAAAGCCTCTGCCGTTCTGCAAACTGCAGGCATTGATGCTCTCTTTCTAGCATCTCACCAGTATCATACAAAACAATGTTATACTGAGAACCGGAAGCCATCTCTCCCATTCCGCTGATAATGCTTGAAAAAAACTCATTGGCAATATCCGGGACAATCACTCCTATGCTGGAAGAATCATTGATGCTTAAACTTCTAGCGATTGCGTTAGGGACAAAGTTGGTTTCTTCAATGGCGGCCAATACTTTCTGCTTTGTTTCCTCCTTTACATATCCAGACTCGTTAATTACTCTGGAAACTGTTGCAGAGGAAACTCCTGCCTTCTTTGCTATATCCCGTATGTTCATGTATGACTCTCCTTTGTGTAACCGGTTACACATATAACATTACCATATATTATTTCTGATGTAAAGTATTTTTGTGCAATATTGCAGATGGTTTCAAATCAAGCCATACCTGACATACAATTAACGCAAGCACAAATATTTTATTCGTAAATGCTTAAATCCTTTTAACATTAATAACCCACCTTAACGGCTACTAGAATAATTTTTTCTTGTATAAAACAAACCCAACTATGCTACTAATAATTACTGAGAACCCAACTATAATCCAAAACGAATATTGTAGTGTTAGTGGCATAACAACATTCATACCAAAGAAACTCGATATCATAGTAGGTATTGCCATTACTATTGTTATTGATGTTAATACTTTCATAACTATATTTAAATTATTTGAAATCAACGAAGCAACAGTACCCATAGTCCCAGATAGTACATTACTATATATATGTGCCATCTCTATCGCCTGCTTGTTCTCGATCATTACATCTTCTAAAAGTTCTTCATCTTCTGGATAATATTTCACATATTCATACTTCATCAACTTCTCTAAGACCATTTCATTTGATTTCAATGATGTTGAGAAATAAACTAAACTCTTTTCTAATTGTAGCATCTTTATTAGCTCATTGTTTTTCATTGATTGATATAAATGTTGCTCCAAATCACTACTTGTTTTGTCGATGTTACGTAAATAGTATAAATAACAATTTGCGTTTTTAAGTAGAATTTGCAAAACAAATCTTGTTTTAAATTGCGTACAAAATGTTGTAATCCTGTTATTTTTAAAATCATTAAGTAGGATGTTATCTTTGAGACATACCGTAATTATCAAATGATTCTTTAAAATAATTGCAAGAGGAATGGTAATATATAATACTTTTCCAGCTACACTTTCAACAATTGGTATATCTATTGTTATCAATGTTTGATCATTCAAAGTTTCAATTCTTGCTCTTTCTTCTTCATCCAATGCTGCTTTTAAAAAATCCATTTCAACGTTTAAGCTACTACTTACTCTATCCAGTTCCGCACCACTTGGATTCACTAGATTTACCCAAGAGCCTTCCTCAAACTGATTCGTAAGTAGTATTTTTTTATTTACAGTTTTTAAAATTTCAAGCATTAAAGAACACCTCCTTAATTTCTATACTGAAGGAATCCTTTCTTATACTCCTATAAAACGAGCAGAATGGAAAGTTCCTTCAATTATGTTATACGTGATTTTATTACTACTATCTGCGTCACTTTCCATTTTCTCATCTCCATTAATATGCATGATAGGATTTCTTATAAGGAGTTACCAACGTCCATATGTTAATCCTAACTTTTTAATTAATTTAAGCATTTAAAATGCTCTCAAATTCGCTTCTTGTTTTATTCATGCTCTTGAATCACCAACAAATGCTTCAATATCTTTTCTCTGATTCCGATCCAAAGGACGATTCCTACCACAGCAGTTATTCCTTCTGATAGGGTCATAGCCCAAATAACGCCATTCACAGCAAATAGCATATTTCCAATAATAAGAATTGGTATAAAAATTAAACCACGAAGGATTGACATTACGGTTGCTTGAACAGCCGTTCCAAACGCCTGGAATATTCCTGTAAATATACCTGATAATGCAGCAAAGACGGTAGAACAAAGCTGTGCCATCAGAATTCGTTGTCCAATACCAATTACCTTTGGATCAATGCTAAAGATTCCAATAACCTGTGATTTCAAAGCTAGCAAAATTACTGACATTGTTATTATAATACCAAGCATATACATGATAGTTTTCTTAATAATTTCCATTAATCTCTTGTTGTTTTGCGAAGAATATGCATAAGCAATTAAGGGAACAGTTCCCATGGCAAAGCTCATGCTAATAAAATCAATAATCTGAATGATTCTCTGAGAGATACCAAATCCAGCCACAACACTATCCCCATAAATCATCGAATAATTGTTATATAATAGACTGGTGATTACCATAAACCCATCTAATAAAAATGCTGAAATACCAACTTTGAGGATATTCGCAAAAATCTCCTTACTAGGCTTAAATTCTTTTATTGATATACTCTGAACACTACTTTTTTTCTGAAGGTAATACATATACCAGCCTACTGATGTAACGTTACCCAGAACTGTAGCTAATGCAGATCCCATAACATTCATGTGAAGTACAAAAATAAAAATCGGATTCAATACAATATTGATTACAACTCCTGATATCATACCGATCATCGATGCTGTGGATGCTCCCTCAGCCCTAACTGCTTCTTCGAGAGATATACTGGCAATGACAAAAGGTGAACCAATTACGAACATCAAGAGATAGTTCTTCGTATGAACAAACGTCTCTCCGTCAGCTCCTAATATTCCCAAAATGGAGGATAAAAATGGGAGACAAATTGCCATAAAAACAACACCAATAATCATTGATGACCATAAATTAATGGAACTGACTTGTTTGGCACGGTCAATGTTCTTTTCACCTAAAAGTCTTGAAATGAATGTACCTGAACCAACACCAAACAAATGTCCAAATGCCATCAAAACACATGAAAACGGTAATGCCAAAGTCACGGAAGCCATCATTGCAGTATTATTCAGCTTTCCAATAAAATAAGCATCTGTAATATTATAAATGATGGTAGCAATAAAGCTTAACATCATTGGGATTACCATGTGCATAATCGCTTTTGAAACAGGTGCCTTCTCTAAATAATAAAGTGATTTTTCATCTATATTTTCCATAATAAAAACTCCTTTCTAATCATTTTGCGCAAAAATTGGCGCAAAAAAATAAAGGCGCTGACCTTATATGTCATTTGCGCAACGCCTTTACATCGTATGCTACTAAACTGATTACTCGTAATCTGATTCTCTTCATTGTCCGGCAGGATTATATCCATAATTATGATTCATCTCATGCCGCGAATCAAATTGACTATTCCTTTTTCTTCTACCTTAGAATCGAGGATCACCTAATCCTTCAAACGGATTTCTACCTCGCGCGCGAAGATCAAAATCGGGCTCTGAATTTTCATCCTCCACCTGTGTCTCTAAAGTCATAATAATTCTATCCAAATAACAACTCAAATTTTGTTGTTCTTCCTCATTTAAACATTCAAACACCTGGTCGAAGCTAAATTCCGGTTCAGATGATTCTGCTGTTGCTTCTTCTCCTTCTTTTGTCAGCTTGATGTTTAATACTCTACGATCTGTTTCCGATGGTGTCCTACTTATATATCCCTTCTTTTCAAGTTTTGTGAGAAGCTCCCCCATTGATTGTGGCCTCATTTCAAGTAAATATGATAATTCCTTTTGGCTGATTTCAGGTTTCATTTTAAGGATGCTTAAAATTCTTCCCTGTCCTTTACGAGGATCTGCCATCGGTCCAAAATTCATATGGTTTTGTTGGTGATATTTATGAAGTAGCCACTCAACACGTGTTAATTGCATAATTAGATCAAATTTCTTTTCTTGCATATACACTCCTCTTTTATTACATAAAATTTTAAAAAGGTACCTTACATATCTGTATTATACGGGTACCTTACTAATTTGTCAACATATTTTTTTAAGGTACCTTATTATTATTCCTGCACCTTCAACACTGAATACGAAAATACCATTAATCATAGCCAATACATTCTATATAAGCAATTCAACCTGAATGAAATCTCCCATTTTGCTGCTACATGCTCCAGTTTTTTCTTGGCAATGTACGTTTGAGCAATGCCTGCGGTGCCGGCTGTAATGGCCAGAATCTTCATAACTTTTCCCTTCTTTTTTAAGTTACTTCCCCGTATTGTTATGGAAAATTTAAAAAGGAATATGGAAACGGTAATTTTTTTGGAAAAGATTGCACAAAATCAAAATTAAGGCTTGTAATTCATACCAAAAAGGTATAGTATTATTATGAAAGGTTAGTTAGCATGTTCTAACCCTGTAATTGCCTGAAATAAGGCATAAAGGAGGCTGAAAAATATGAGCAAACCATTGCTTGAAATAGTAGATTTATGTGTATCTGTTGAAGATAAAGTAATTTTAGATGGAGTAAACTTAAAAGTTAATCCGGGAGAGCTTCATGTCCTCATGGGCCCTAACGGAACCGGAAAGTCCACCCTTGTTTCCACTGTTATGGGAGATCCAAGGTTTACCATAAGACGGGGTAGTATTTTATTCGAGGGCAAAGATATTACAGAAGAGAAAGTAGATGCCAGGGCAAGAGCTGGACTCTTTTTATCCTTCCAGGTTCCCGAAGAGATTCCTGGTATTACACTGGAAAACTTTCTCCGCACTGCTAGAGGGGCAGTTGACGGCCGCCAGCCTAAGATCCTTTCTTTTCGTAAGGAGCTGATGGAGCAAATGGAGGCACTGGATATGAATCCGTCTTACTCTGAGCGTTATTTAAACGTAGGATTTTCCGGAGGCGAGAAGAAAAAAGCGGAAATTTTACAAATGCTTATGCTTCATCCCAAGCTAGCATTATTAGATGAAACCGATTCTGGCCTAGACGTGGATGCGGTACGAACAGTGACCAAAGGCATCCGCACTTTCTCAAACAAGAAAAACGGCTTATTTATCATTACCCACAACGCTAAAATCCTAGAAGGTCTTGACGTAGATGTGGTTCATATTCTGGAGGGCGGGCGCATTGTCCGAACTGGCGGAAAGGAACTAATCTCCATGATTACTAACGATGGATTCGGCGCACTGGAGAAGGAGGGATGAGGCCATGAAAGACTTTAATCACGAAAAAACTCATGTAAGCGAAGTTGACCGAAGCATTTATGATATAAAGGACAAAGTAGACTCTTCTTTTGAAGTGAACTCAGGCCTGACTTCCGACATCGTTTCAAGGATATCTCAGGAAAAAAATGACCCAGAATGGATGCGACTCTTCCGCCTTAAGGCTTTAGAAACCTATCATAAGACTCCACTGCCAATATGGGGACCTTCCCTTGATGGACTTAACATAGAAGACATCGTTACTTATGTCCGTCCAAAGACCGATATGCGTACCAACTGGTCTGACGTACCGGACTATATTAAGAACACCTTTGAGCGACTGGGCATTCCAGATGCAGAGAGAAAATCTCTAGCAGGCGTTGGTGCACAGTATGACTCAGAAGTGGTTTATCATAGTATAAGGGAAGAAGTAGCTGCTCAGGGTGTTGTTTATACAGACATGGAAAGTGCTTTAACTGGACCTTATGCCGAAATGGTACGTAAGCACTTTATGAAACTGGTCCCTCCCTCAGACCACAAATTCGCCGCACTTCACGGTGCCGTTTGGTCCGGAGGCTCCTTTGTTTACGTTCCCCCAGGTGCTTCGGTGGAGATTCCTCTCCAGTCTTACTTTAGACTGAATGCGCCAGGTGCCGGACAGTTTGAACACACCCTTATCATTGTAGATGAAGGAGCCTATCTTCATTTCATTGAAGGATGCTCTGCTCCAAAGTACAATGTAGCGAACCTTCATGCAGGATGCGTCGAACTTTATGTAGGAAAAAATGCCAGACTCCGCTATTCCACCATCGAAAACTGGTCTAAAAATATGTTTAACTTAAACACCAAGCGTGCAGTGGTAGAAGAAGGCGGAACCATTGAATGGGTCTCTGGATCCTTTGGATCTCATATCTCCTACTTATACCCCATGAGCATTTTGAAAGGGAAAAATTCCCGTATGGAATTTACCGGAATTACCTTTGCCGGTGAAGGACAAAATCTGGATACAGGAGCCAAGGTGCTTCATTCCGCACCCAATACCACTTCACATATCACCACCAAATCCATCTCAAGAGATGGTGGAGTATCCACTTTTCGAAGCGCGATTACTGTTACCCCGCAGGCGTCAGGCAGTAAATCATCCGTATCCTGTGAATCCCTGATGCTTGACAGCATCTCCAGGTCAGATACCATTCCTGTCATGGATATTCAATGTGATGAAGTGGATATCGGACACGAAGCTAAAATCGGTCGCATCAGCGAGTCAGCCATCTTCTATCTTATGAGCCGGGGACTTTCTGAAGAAAATGCAAGAGCGATGATTGTAGGTGGCTTTGCAGAACCCATCGCAAAAGAACTACCGTTAGAATATGCCGTTGAGATGAATAACTTAATTCATCTTGAAATGGTAGGAAGTATTGGTTGAAAGGAGGAACTGGATCATGAACGAAAAAATAAACATACTGCCGGTTCCCACCTGGAACCGTATGGGCGTCAATTGGGCAGAGACAAGAGCCGAACTGCCTAAAAAATCCTTACCAAAAGGGAAAAAAACACCTTATGCTAATTTCATTCCCCAAGGCATACAAAGGATAGAGGAGCTTCCCTCTGAGGTAGCAAAGATCTCCACCGGAATGGGCTCCAATTACGATGACTATATCCTGGATAATGCCGATAAAACCTGTTTTATCCATGTAAATACCGATGTAAAAGAACCACTTGTTATAATAGAGCAAATAGATCCCTCCTCTCCTGCCAGCCGGACTCACTTTGGTATTGTTGCAGAGAGAGACAGTCACCTTACCATCGTACAGATACTAAAAGGGGATGCTATCGATGGCGCTGCCATGAGTTTAACTCAGATTCTCGCCAAACCAGGCTCTTTTGTCCGTCTGATTCAAATCCAACTTTTAGGCGCTCAGAGTCGAAGCTGGGAGGCCGTAGGAGCACGAGTGGAAGGAGGAGCCAAGGTAGAAGTGGTTCGTGCCGTTCTTGGCGGCAGAGTAGCTGCCTGCGGATCCCTGATAGAGCTGGTAGGACCAAAGAGTGAATACACCTTAAGCGCCGCATATTTTGGTCACGAAGCTCAGTATCTGGACTTTAATGATACTGCGGTACATTTAGGCACAGAGTCTACAAGTGATATGTACACCTCTGGAGTACTGGCTGATAAAAGCAGTAAGATTCTTAGAGGGACTATTGATTTTCGCAGCGGTGCCGTTCGCTCGGTAGGCCATGTAAATGAAAATGTACTTTTACTAGACCCAACTGCACGCAACCGCACTGCCCCACTTATACTCTGTGGAGAAGAACAGGTCGAAGGCCAACACGCTGCCACTCTTGGCAGATTTGATGAAAAACAGCTTTACTATCTCTGTTCCAGAGGGCTTACTCCCATTCAGGCAAAGCGACTTATGATCGAGGCCCGTTTCATGCCGGTACTTGATTTGCTTCCGGATGAAGACTTGCGCAGGGAAATTCTTGAAGACATCGAAAGGAGGCTTGACCACCATGAAAATAATCCGGGATGATTTTCCTATCCTTTCTGTTTTGGAAAACGGAAAGCCCTTGATTTATCTTGATAATGCCGCCACCACATCAAAGCCTTTGGCCGTGTTAAATGCAGTGGAGACATATTATCGAATGGACAATGCCAATCCTCACAGGGGCGTCTACGAACTAGGCGCCCGTGCCACAAAAGCTCATGAGGATTCCAGAAAAATCGTTGGTGATTTTTTAAATGCTTCTTCTGATGAAATCGTTTTTACCCAGAATGCCACGGAAAGCCTGAATTTGATCGCTTATAGCTACGGGATTGAATTCTTAAAGAAAGGGGATGAAATCGTCCTCTCCGTGGCGGAGCATCACAGCAATCTGGTTCCATGGCAAAGAGTCTCTAAGATAACAGGAGCAAAACTAGTTTATCTCTATCCAGACAACATGGGACATCTAACCGAAGAGGAACTGGATAAAAAAATCACCTCTAAGACCAGACTGATTGCGGTCGCCCAGGTATCCAATATTCTTGGCATAGAAATACCCATAGACTCTATTGTACGACGTGCACGCAATGCAGGTGCTGTTGTGGTTTTGGACTGTGCACAGAGCATTCCTCATATGATCGTGGATGTAAAAGCTCTTGATGTGGATTTTGCCGTTTTCTCTGGTCATAAACTTTATGCTCCTATGGGAATCGGAGTGCTATATGGAAAAAAAGATCTTTTAGATAAGATGCCCCCATTTTTAACAGGGGGCGATATGATAGGAAGTGTTCATGAACAGAGCTCCACCTACGCAGAAGTACCCCGCAGGTTTGAAGCTGGCACTAGAAACGTGGGGGGAGAGGTTGGTCTGGCTGCTGCCATAAACTACTTAAATTCACTTGGCTGGGAGAACATTAAAAATCATGAAAAAGAGCTCATGACACAAGCCCTGAAAGGATTAACTGATATTCCCCATATAACCATATATGGAGACCCCTCTCCTGATAAACGCCATGGCGTCATTTCCTTTAATGTAGAGGAGGTCCACCCCCATGATACCGCTTCTCTTCTGGATTCAGATGGGATTACTGTCCGTGCAGGACACCACTGTGCACAGCCTCTTATGGAATATTTAAAAATTAATTCATGTGTGCGTGTCAGCTTTGGAATTTACAATACGAAAGAAGATGTTGATATCTTTATAAATAGTTTGAAAAATGTAAGGGGGTTGATGGGCTATGGATCTTAAAGCTTTGTATAATCAAATTATTGTGGAGAACAGCAGAGCTGTTCACAATCGCCATAAAGTGGAGCATGCAACCGCAGTCTTAGAAGGTGTCAATCCTAGCTGCGGCGATGATATCACCTTGGAGCTTAAAGTCTCTGACGGAATTATAAAAGACGCCGGCTTTACAGGTACCGGCTGTGCTATCTCACAGGCTTCCACATCCATGATGATCGATTTGATTACAGGAAAGACTGTTGAGGAAGCAAAAAATTTTCTGAATCTCTTTTACGGCATGATAAAGGGCGATATTACCGATGACGACCAGTTGGAGGTCCTAGACGATATTGTTTCGTTAAAGGGAATCTCCCATATGCCAGGTAGAGTTAAATGCGCTGTGCTTGCATGGCATACTCTGGAAGAAGCCCTAGACGGAAAAACAGAATCAAAAGGCTGCTCTGACGGAGAATTATAAAAGTTATGCTCTGATTTGGCTCAAACGACCAGATCAGAGCATTTTTATTTACCCTCAGCCTATCCAAATAAAGATAACAAAACACCTGCTGCCACCGCAGATCCTATAACACCAGCTACATTAGGACCAATGGCATGCATCAGCAGAAAGTTAGCTGGATTTGCCTTCTGCCCTTCTATGTGAGATACTCTCGTAGCCATAGGAACAGCGGAAACTCCAGCAGAACCTATTAAAGGATTGATCTTACCTTTCGTTGCCCAATACATCACCTTTCCAAGCAACAATCCCCCTATCGTACTAAATATAAACGCGAACAAACCTAGACCGACAATCATAATCGTCTGAGGACGTAAAAAGGTCTCTGCATTGGCTGTGGCCCCTACCGTAACACCTAAAAAGATTGTAACAATATTAATCAGGGAATTTTGAGCTGTTTCGGATAAGCGCTCCACAACCCCAGATTCCCGAAACAGGTTCCCAAGCATGAGCATACCAATAAGAGGCGCCACCGAAGGAAGCAAAAGCACACATAAGATGGTAACAATCACCGGAAAGCATACTTTTTCAAGCTTTGAGACTGAACGAAGCTGTTCCATCCCTGTCTCCCTCTCCTTTTTCGTGGTCAAAAGCCGCATAATGGGAGGCTGGATTAAAGGAATCAGAGCCATATAGGAGTAAGCTGCTATGGCAATGGCAGGAAGTAATTCCGGGGCAAGCCTTGATGCAATGAAAATAGCAGTGGGTCCGTCAGCTCCTCCTATGATTGCTATTGATGCTGCATCTGAAGGCTGAAAGCCCAAAGCGCTTGCAAGAACAAAAGCAACACAGATTCCGAACTGGGCACCAGCTCCTAAAAACAGGCTGCTCGGACGGGCGATTAGTGGTCCAAAGTCAGTCATAGCCCCAATTCCTAAGAAAATGAGGGAAGGATAAATCCCTAACTTCACGCCCTGATACAGATAATAAAGAAGACCTCCTGGTCCTGTAACATAACCAGGCTCAGACATCAGGCCCGTTAGGGGCAAATTAACCAACAGCATTCCAAAGGCAATGGGCATCAGTAAAAGAGGTTCAAACTTCTTGACAATCGCAAGGTAAATCAGGAAGCAGGCCATTAGAATCATCATAACTTGCTGCCAGGTAAGCGCAGCAAATCCTGAAGATCCCCATAATTCTCTTAACGCATTTAAAAACATAATTATTCTCCTCTTTCAATGATTCAGATTTTCATATTAGCATCCGACGACAATTTCCCCTGCTGAATCTTTTTCAGCAAAAATGAAAACAATCGGATAGACAAATACAGGCAAAGCAATACAAAAAACACTACTGCCAGTAAAAACAATGACACACTTACACTTTCTAATAAATCCATACATTTAATCTCCTTTTTATGCAGATTTTAGTTTCGGACACAAAAAAAGGGCAGGAACTTCCAACGAAGCCTCCACCCTAAAAGCAACAATTCTTGAAAACAGACATCAAATACATAAACATCTGTCCAACCGGATCAGTCATATTTAATTCATCCTATCATACCGTAGGATTTTAAATTTGTCAACATGCCAAAGCCGGTCAGCCCTTAACTGCACCAGTCGTAAGTCCATCAACAATCTGATTGCTGAATATACTGTATACCACAACCGTAGGAGCAATTGCTATGATGATTGCAGCAAACATCTGAACATAGTTTGTTGCATATGGTCCTACGAAAAAGGTCAAAGTAACCGGCAATGTCTTTTTTAGATTATCTGAAATAAATACCATTGCAAGCAACAGTTCGTTCCAGTTACCAATAAAAGTCATAAGCCCTGCAACAAACATACCAACTCTTGCCAACGGAAGACAAATTCTTATAAAACAGCCATAGATTGAGCAACCGTCAATGCATGCCGCTTCCAGCAGCTCATTTGGCATACTTTTAAAGAAGCCGACCATAAGAAATACCGTAATGGGAAGAGAAAACGTTATATATGGTATAATAAGACCGATTAATTGATTGGTCAGATTCCAACTTGAAAAACGGACAAAAAGAGGAATCAATACACAGTGAACCGGTACCATCATACCAATCAAAAAATACTGCATAAGATAACGCATGATCTTTAATCTCATTCTTGCAATGGCAAATGCTGCCATAGAACCAATTAACAGGCTGATGAACAATGCTGCGGTACAGACAATCATGGAATTTAAGGTCGCAAGTCCCAGCTTACCATTTACCCAAGAAAATATATAATTTCCTAATTGCAATACCTGAGGAATGGAAAATGGATTCGTCAGTACTTCCCGGTTGGTTTTAAAGGAAACACTGAGCATCCATAGCAAGGGAAGAAGATAAATCAGTGCAAGAATGACAAGACCTAAATATATAATAACATCAACTATGGTAATCTGTTTTTTCTTCTTTACCAATTCATTTGTTTTCATTCTGCCACCTCCCTTAAGCCTCATAAGTTTCAACTTTTATGCACTTGCTGATTACAACTGTCATGACCATACATAAGATCAGTAAGACAATGGAAATCGAACTGGCATATCCGTATTTAAAAAATTTAAATCCTTGGGTATACAAATGAGATGCCAAAACCTCTGTTGTGTGGTTTGGTCCACCTTGTGTCATGTTGTAGATCAAGTCAAAAAACTTCAAGGAACCAATGCAATTTAAAGAAAGGGTGGTAACTAGCATAGGCCGAATAAGAGGAAGCGTAATATGTATAAAAGCTCGGGATTTCGATGCTCCGTCAATATAGGAAGCTTCGTAAATATCTCTTGATATTCCACTGATCTGCGCCATATAAAGCATCATTGTCTGCCCTACATATTGCCAGAGTGCTACAAACCCAATGACCCACATAGGAAGTGGAATCAGTCCTTTGGTAGCAAAAAGCCAGTTTGGTCCCTGAACCCCAATCATACCTAAGAGTTGGTTTAATCCTATCTTAGGATTTAATAAAAACGCCCACAAGAGTCCAAGCGCTGCGGAAGACAGTACGCAAGGAAGATAATAGATATTTTTAAAAAGGTTTCTTCCCCATTTAAGATTTGTTAATATGACAGCAAGAAATAACCCTATTACCTGTTGCGTGATACCAGAAAAAACCATAAAGAATATCGAGTTTTTCAAAGCAGTTTTCATTGTTTCATCACTGGTAAACATATATATATAATTCTTTAGTCCCACGAAATCTGGTTTCGTAAGCCCCGTATAATTACAAAAAGAATAATAGATAACCTGAATGATTGGAACAAATAAAATCAGTGTAAACAAAAGGAATGCCGGTGCAAGAAATATAACTGCTGCTTTTTTATCTTCCAATAACTTGTTCATGTAATATCCCTTTCCTTTCAAAGCGAAGGTATACGAATGTATTTCTGCACCGTATACCTTCTAATATCCTATGATTTATTTCTTCCAGACATTTTTTGTATAAAAATCCTGAACCTTTTGGAATGCTTCTTCTGGAGTCGCATTACCAAGATAGATATCTACCATTGCATTATCAAAGAAATCTCCTGCTTCAACGCTAGCTAAAGATTCATTGTAAAAGCCTAAGGTTCCAGTAACAGTCTTCATCATATCACTGATATAAGCAAACTGCTTTGGTGCTTTATCAAAATCGATCTTTACAGCAGTTACAGGAATCTTACCTGCTACTTCAGCCGTGTATCTCTGTGCAGTATCATCTGTAAACATCTTCAACAAAGCAAGGGAAGCTTCCTGATGCTTTGTAGATGAACTCATAACCAGGTTATCCGTCTTAACAATCATACGGTTAGGATTTGCTCCGCCTTCAATACCTGGAAACTGGAAGATACCACATTTGCTTTCAAACTCAGGATTGTTGCCGTTGATCTGAGCAATAGCCCAAGATCCCTGTACCAGCATTGCTGCTTCTCCATTGTAGAAGTTAGCAGTTGCCTGATCATTGGAATCTCCAGCAGCAGAGTCCTGGAAATACTGGGACAGTTCTTTTAACTTCGTTCCTGCATCAATAAAGCTTTTATTCGTCCAGTCAAGCTTACCTTCATTGACAGCAATCAGATTATCTGGACCGCCTTCTCTATCACAAAGATATCCAGCGATCATGGATAAACACCAGGAAGTACCTGCAGAACAGGAAATTGGTGTGTAGCCTGCTTCTTTAATCTTCTTACAAGCTTCGATTAAATCGTTGTAATCCTTTGGTACCTCTACTCCTGCCTTTTTAAAGATCTCTGTATTGTAAAATACACAGGCTGCGGCAAAGTTTGTAGGAACCGCCATAATTTTTCCGTCATATGTAATACGCTCAAAAATACCATCGTTAAATGTTTTATACCATTCAGATTCTTTGTTTTTCAGAATATCTGTTAAATCTGCTGCTACTCCTACATCCACATACTGGGTAAGGTTTGGTCCTGGATCACAGATAAATACATCAGGTGTATTCCCTGCTGCAACCAAAGCATTCAGCTTGGTATAGTAATCCTCCAGATTGCTTGTAACAACATTACAGTAGTATTTCCCCTTATACTGTTCATTGAAGCGATCAATGACCTGCTTGTACCCTTTAGTAATGAGATCCTCAGTCGCATCCAGGTTGTCCCAGAACATCCATGTAATCTGCTCTTCCGTACCAGTTGCTTTTACAGTTGCAGCACTACTTTCTGTAGTACCACCTGCCCCCTGGGTAGCTCCGGTATTTGTTGAAACCCCACAACCAGAAAGTGACCCAATTACCAGTCCTGCTGCTAAGAAGCCTGAAATGAATCTTTTCATCATACCTTTCTCCTCCATGACTCACATATTTCATGTTTATTTGATAATTTTACTTTAACAGAAATCACTTGTTATTTCTTTAAAATTATTGCCTCTACATTATCAATTATTGCTATCATTTACTTTTCATATATATTATTTTTTTATGTTTTAGATATCACCAAGGATATTGAAAGAGGTTTTTTATGCTTTTTCACAATATATCGATTATTTGCTGTTACAATTTGCCTTTTATTATTGTAATTTTGACATATGCACCTTATAATATTTTTATTACTACAAGCAATTATTTATTGCTGTTTTTATAAGGAGTTGTAAAATGATAGAGAACCTGAGAGGAATACACGAAACAGTTAATTACAAAGAGTACACTAACATTCGCCTCTATGACAATTCAGAGGCTGAGAATTACCCTGCCCACTGGCATACTCCCCTGGAGATCATCATGCCCATAAAGAACAATTATTCCGTGGTCTGTGATACCCATACCTTTGAATTAAATCCAGGAGAGATTATTTTAATCTGCCCAGGAGTGATTCATTCTTTAAAGGCACCTAAGGCTGGACGAAGAATTATATTTCAGGCAGAACTTCCCATGTTTAACGAAATAAAGGAATTAGAATCCATTCTCACCCTCCTAAGCCCCACCTTGATTATCACGCCACAGGCATTTCCCACCATCCACGAAAAACTTCACCACTATATGTTGGAAATTACAGAAGAATACAAAAAAGACATCCCCTTAACAGAGACAAAGATCTATTCTTCCCTGTTAGATATGTTTACCCTTATCGGACGCAATCACACAGAGCAAGTAAGTTTATTGGATTCCGAAAATATCAAACAGAAAAAATACACGGAAAAATTCATCTTCATCTGCAGTTATATCAGCAGCCATTGTACCGAAGATTTGTCACTGGAAGAGGTGGCATCCCTGGTGGGATTTAGCAAATATCACTTTGCACGGCTCTTTAAGCAATTTGCTAATATATCTTTTTATAAGTATGTAAACAAAAAGCGAATAGCCACTGCCGAAACACTACTGATCAATCCTCATATTACCATTACTGAGGTTGCTCTTCGTTCCGGTTTCTCAAGTCCATCCGCTTTTATTCGTATGTTTAAAATAGTGAAATCCTGTACCCCAACCGAATTTCGCCGCATGTACAAAGACAGCTAATCCATAAAGTCAAGATAAAGGGTACCAAACGCTGCAGATCGGGATGACTCTTTATGAGCAGAGGCTGCATATACACCTATGGTGCATCCGGTAAAGCCACCTGCCAGCTCCGAACAAAGTTCTTTTAGCTCAATGGAGTCTGCTATCACCCGCTGGTCTGCTTCCACACAGAGCTGTTGGTCTTCCCCTTTTAAGTAAATAGTATGAATCTTGCCTGTCACGGCAGTTCTCCCCCACTCACTCACCTCTTCGCCACTCCGCTTTATAATAACCGCCTCATTGACACCAGCGGTATTCTTTACTACAGCTTTTACATAATGGCTTTCATCGTAAAAATAAACTAGCCCTGCCTCTTCCCCATCCATAAGATCAACCTCTAACTCCACCCAGGCTTCAAAACTTCGAGACAAAAGCCTTGTACAGATAAATGAAGGTACGGAATGATCTTCTATGGTGACTGTCTTAAAAGGAAGGAACAACCGCCCCCGCTCAATTCTCTGAGGTAGTGTGGTCGGATTCTCTCTTAATCCAAGACACCTCATGTCAAGAGGATACGTCCATAGAATATCTCCTTTGCCCACTGGTTTTGTCTTATCCGATCCTGGTAAGAATAACATCTTTTGCTGTTCCATAATTTTCCCCACCAAAGGATTTACCACAGGCCAGTCTTCTTCCCATTTAACTTCAGCTAAAAAAGTCTCTCTGCCAAGCTCTGCACAACCGTTCTTTGGCCTTGTTCCCAACATGACCATAAACCAGTCCCCACATGGACTTTCCACCAGATCACCATGTCCAATGCATTGTATGGGATAAGAGTGCCCCAGATGACGGTGGGTTAAAACCGGGTTATGTGGACAGGATTCATAAGGACCAGATACAGACAAGCTTCTAGCCACAACAACGCTGTGATCATAAGCCGTCCCACCCTCAGCTAGCAATAGATAGTAATAATTGTCTTTGTGATAGAGATGGGGGCCTTCCGCCCAGATCGTATGTTTCATGCTTCCATCAAAAATACTGACAGGCTCTCCAACCAGTTTTCCTTCTTTCAAGTCAAGCTCCTGAATCCATATCTCGCAGTCACCATAATAAGCCGCATTTTCTTTCGCTCTCTGCCCCACGTAATAGCAAGTTCCGTTATCAAAAAATAGACTGGGGTCAATACCTGGCGCATCCTTTAAATAAATTGGATCAGACCACGGTCCTTTTGCATCGTCTGCAATCACATAAAAGTTCCCTCCGCCAGACACATTGGTACAGATAACGTAAAACTTCTCATTATAATAACGAATGGTTGGTGCGTACAATCCCTGAGATACCCTTACACCCTTTAAGCAGAGCTGTTCCTCCCGCTCAAGTACATGACCGATCTGTTGCCAATCTCTTAGATTATTGCTTTTGAAAATCGGAATTCCCGGTGCATATGCAAAGGTGGAATGAACCATATAATACTCTTCTTTCACCCTACAAATGGACGGATCCGGGTAAAACCCCTTTTGGATGGGATTTGTAATTGTTATCATATCAATTACCTTTCTCTCAAATCTGAGCTTACATGCACGTTGTTAAAAACGGTTTCACGGGAAGGCCTGCTTCATTAAATAGATTTACTTCACAATAACCCTCTTGTGCAAATAAGATTTCTAGGGGCTCCTCAGATAATGATTCAAAGGTAAGGGCAACTTTTGTATCAATTTCACATTCCTTTATTTCTCTAATGCATTCTCTCTGTCTCACAATCAGGCTTTTGATTTCACGCCCTTTTAACACAAGATTTTCGCCAGTATTTGAGAAATGGAGAATCAGTTTGTTCTCTAATCTGTCTACTTTTATAAATTCTGGAGATTCGCAAAGCAAATCCTCCCCATAGATCTTTCCACGCGCCAAAAGTGCCAGTCTTTCCCCAACTTCAATTTTCTCCTTGGGGTGAATATCCTCGTACATTCCCAGATCCATAATAGAAACCATGTATGCACCTGGCACATTTTTAGATACCATTTCTTGTCGTGCTCTCACCGCTGGATAGTCATTACCATCAATCCCTAACCATACACCAAATGGTGCAAGTTGAACAAAAAGGAAGGGAAGATCATCTTGCCAAAGCTTTCTCCAGCACTCAATCATGCTTTCAAACGTGATATCATAGATATCCGCATGCCCTGCATCGGATTCCCCTTGATACCACAGGACCCCCTTTACCGTAAATGGCGCCAGCTTCTTAAGCATGGTCTCATAAAGACCTGATGGACGGTAATGATGGTAAGGTCCTAGTGGAACTGCAGGATCACCGGCATTTCTTTCCATCCATTCTTTCTGATCCAACTCATTCATACCATACATCATGGCTCTCCAGTCAATCTGATGTTCGTAAGAATCTTCAAATGCCCATGCCACTATGCTCTTTTTCTTTATCTCTTCTTCTGGAATGGAAGCCATTGCCTGCTGATATTCCTCTTTGAATACATTTAATGGTTCTTCCTCAAAGCAGGACCAATCCATCCATGCACATGCTGGTGTCCCGCCCCAATTACACCCAATGATGCCCACTGGAACTCCGATCTCTGGCTGTAAGGATCTAGCAAAAGAATATCCTGGCGCAGAAAATGTTTCCCATTGGTAATCATGTTCTAAAAACCAGATTCCTGAATCAGTAAAATCCCTGTCCTGACCTTCATAAGCGATTCTTTTGCAATTAAACATATGTATATCATCGTTTCTTTCCCACTTTTTCACATCATTCCAATGAGCATCATATCTTAAAAAATATTCCATATTGGACTGACCCGCGGCGATATAAATATCTCCAATGCTTATATTTAAAATGGTGATTTCAGGAGCTTCTTTTTCGTCCACGTAAATGGTAAGTGTCTCTCCCCTACTTGCACTCTGCTTTGGAATCTCACAATAAAATTTATCCCCATTTACCTCTGCTTTTACTTCCTCTTGACATAGACAGATACGTAATCGTTCTGCCCCACTTACAGAGCCCCATACTTTAATCGTTTTATCCCTTTGAAGCATCATTCCATCTTGAAAGATTTCAGGTAATTCTATCCGTGCCATATATATCCCCCTTGGTAAAGATATCAAACTAATTTCCTTCATTGTAACATAGATATATTTTTATCAAAACATAATACTTGCTCAATTTTTATAAATAAGCGCACAGTTTTACACCATTTTAGGCAATTAAAAAAGCCGCTACCCAATAATGGGTAACAGCTTTCTTTTCATCATTTTTGTTCAGGTTCCGCATATTACGAAAACTGATTAAACAAAACTTGAATTAAGCTTCAACGCTGATGATTTCTTTCTTGTTATAAGAGCCACAAGCCTTGCATACTCTGTGAGGCATCATAAGCTCATTGCACTTACTACACTTCACTAAGTTTGGAGCGCTCATCTTCCAGTTTGCTCTACGTTTGTCTCTTCTAGCTTTAGAAGATTTGTTCTTTGGACAGATAGACATGGTTACACCTCCTTAAACTGTTTAAAAATATCCTGGATGACTGCCATTCTAGGGTCTGTAGGCCTAACATCGCAGTCACAATTCTCATGATTGAGATTTGTTCCACATCTATTACAAATCCCCTTGCAGTTTTCACTGCAGAGAACTTTCATAGGCAGGTTCAGTATGAGTTCATCACAAACCAACTGGTCTACATCCAGATTATAACCACTAACATATGGTTGTTCATCAAGAACATCTACACGCTCCTCCTCTGATTCACTTAAGTCAATCGTACGGATAATATCAAAAGCCAAATCAATAGGCACAGGATCTAAGCAGCGATCACATGGAATGATAAGGGTAAGCTCTGCTTTCCCTTCGACTTCCAGTTTTTTGCCGCCCAAGTTTATGATTCGCAGTATAACTGGTTTCTCAGCTACTACTTCACCATGACCGCTTGGCCAATGATAGACTTTCATCTCGATATCTGGCGTATAAGTTTTCTCTTTCCCATCAAGGGTAAACAACTCTGTTAAATTAATAAGCATATTAGTCTCCTAATACGCACCTATGTAATTATACATAGGCGCGCACTATTTGTCAACAAAATATTTCCATATATGATGCTACATCACTAGGATGCACCACTCAATCCTGGTTTATACGAGAGCCTTTGTTTCTCTTGCAATTGCAAGCTCTTCGTTGGTAGGAATTACACATACCTTAACCTTAGATTCTGGTTTGGAAATCATGTTGTCAAATCCTCTCTTGCTATTAGCTTCTTCATCAATAGCAACGCCAAGATATCCAAGATAAGAGCAAATTTCAGATCTGATTGGTTTATCGTTCTCGCCTACGCCTGCTGTAAATACGATTGCGTCAACGCCGTTCATAGCTGCTGTGTAAGAACCAATGTATTTCGCTACACGGTAAATATATGCTTTGATAGCAGTGTCTGCAAGATGATTTCCTTCAGCCTGAGCCTTCTGAACATCACGGAAATCGCTAGAGATACCGCCGGACATACCAAGGATACCGGATTTCTTGTTTAAGATATCAATAACTTCAGTAACTGTCTTTCCTTCTTTGTCACAGATGAACTGTACAACAGCAGGATCGATATCACCACTTCTGGTACCCATAATGAGTCCTTCTAATGGAGTTAAACCCATGCTTGTATCAACGCACTTGCCACCGATGGAAGCAGAGATGCTGGCACCGTTTCCTAAATGACAAACGATAACTTTACCATTCTTCTCGTCAAGGCCACAGAACTTTAAAGTTTCTTTGGATACATAGCTATGGCTTGTACCATGGAAGCCATAACGACGAATGCTGTATTTCTCAAAATACTCTGTTGGAATTGCATATAAAGCAGCTTTCTCTGGCATACCCATACCGAATGCTGTATCAAATACAGCTACGTTAGGAACACCTGGCATAGCAGCTTCACAAGCTTCAATACCCATTAAGTTTGCAGGGTTATGAAGAGGGCCTAAATCGAAGCAGTCACGTACTACTTTCTTTACGTCTTCTGTTACTATAATAGAATCACTGTAGATTGTTCCTGCATGGAGAACTCTGTGACCTACTGCGGAAATCTCACTTGTATCTTTAATTACACCAAATTCAGGATCAACCAATACATTCATAACGTGTTCAATAGCGATGGTATGGTTTGACATATCTTCTTCAATTGTCTTCTCGCCTTTTCCTTCTGCCTTATGAACTAACTTAGAACCAGGGATACCAATTCTTTCACATAAACCTTTTGCTAATACTCCCTCATTCGTCATATCGATTAGCTGATACTTCAGGGAAGAACTTCCACAGTTGATTACTAAAATTTTCATAAAAATATAATTCTCCTTCGATTTTTAAACGATTTCGCCGTGCTGTTCTCTACCGCAGCCTGCTGCGTTAGATTCATCGGTGTCAATATGCATTGCTAGGGCGTAGGTTTCGCTTACACGAACAACCACATCTCCAAAAACAAGGCTTCTGCCATCAGTGTCAATTTTTACAGATACGATCTCGCCGTTCTTTACGCCGAGCTGTTCTGCATCTGCAGGTGTTGCGTGGATATGACGTTTTGCAGCGATAACACCTTCTGCAATATCAATCTCACCTACTGGTCCAACGATCTTGCAAGCACCGCTTCCAGCAATATCACCGGATTCTTTTACTGGAGCTGCAATTCCAATGGAACGAGCATCTGTCAGGGAAAGTTCTACCTGAGTTGCTTTTCTTACTGGTCCTAAGATAGAAACTCCTTTGAACTCACTCTTAGAGCCAACGATTGTTACTCTTTCTTCACAGGCAAACTGCCCTGGCTGGGATAATTCTTTCTTTTTAGTGAGTTCATATCCCTTACCAAATAAAATCTCAAGATGCTCTTGAGATAAATGTACATGACGAGCTGATGTTTCGACAATAAACTTCATGTTTCGATATTCTCCTGTTCTCTTCCTCAAAGTTTTAAATTAACTCTCACTCTATTCTATGAGCATTCCTGAAAATTTTCAAGTAGAGAGTTGAAATAATTTGCATTTTTTGCAAAACAATAGCATAATAAGGTATAAAATATAGAAAAAAGGACTATTTACATGGAAAATCATACCAGTTTCAACGTCGTTGGTATCATTGCAGAGTATAATCCCTTTCACAGCGGACATGCATATCATATCAAAAAAGCCAAAGAATTATCACAGGCAGACTACTGTATCGTCGTAATGAGCGGAGATTTTGTTCAAAGAGGTGCCCCCGCAGTATTCGACAAATACACCAGAACTGCCATGGCACTTTCCTGCGGTGCTGATCTTGTAATTGAGATTCCGTCCCTCTTTGCAACCAGCAGTGCGGAAGATTTTGCTGCCTGCAGCATTGCTTTACTTGACCGTCTTGGAGTCGTTCAATCAGTCTGCTTTGGAAGCGAATGTGGAGATGTCAAAAAACTTTCTGCCATTGCCTCTGTATTAGCGGAAGAAACGGAGGAGTATAAAGAAGCACTCCGCACGGAATTAAAAAAGGGCGCAAGCTTTCCTCAGGCGAGAACTCAGGCTTTGATTTCCTGTGGGAGTCTAGAAGACGAGGAAACCTCCATACTATTGTCTCCCAACAATATATTGGGCATTGAATATTGCAAAGCCATACACAGGCAAAATAGCAGCCTTTCTCCTCTGACGATTCAACGAGCAGGAAGTGGCTATCATGATCCCATTGTAAATCCGGATCAATTTGGCTCCGCCACTGGAATCCGTAAATTACTAAAGGAAAAGGAAGATAATCAAACCAATAGCGATTCAATGTTTTTACAAATTCCAGATTCTGCTAGACAGATTGCAGAAAATAGTTTTCCCTTGTTTCCCGATGATTTCAGCTCGCTGTTAAATGCTGCTCTCCTTCGATTGTCCATGGAAAATCTCCCCTTTGAACCTTATGCCGATGTCTCTGTGGAGTTAGCTGCAAGGATAAAAAAACAACTGCCAGATTTTCTCCCATTTGAGGAAAAAATAAGCAGTTTAAAGACCAGACAATATACCTATACACGAATTAGCAGAGCCCTGCTCCACATTATCTTAGGGATCACCTCTGAGCAGATATCATTAGGGAAAGAAGCTGGATATGCCCCTTATGCAAGAGTTTTAGGGTTTAAAAAAGCCTCTAAAGATCTGATGGGACAAATAAAAACGAGAGGGAGCATCCCTCTCATCGCCAAGACAGCTGGTGCAGAATCAAATCTATCCGAATTGGCTGGCTCTATGCTCCGGAGGGATTTTTACTGTTCCCATATCTATCAAACTGTCCTTCAGAATAAATATCATATTAATAATAAGAATGAATTCACCCGCTCCGTCATCATCTTATGATGGCGGAGTTATAAATGCACAAATGGAGTCTTTATATAGAAGAAAGCGTGTTTTTGGAACAACAATCCCCTGATCCCACATGGCAAGAAGCTCATGAAACGTAACAAACTTAGCATCTACCACTTCTTCTGGCTGTAGGGTCAAATCCTCCACGGAAACCTCCTGGCGGGTAATGTATGTATCCACAAACCGGTCTTTACACTGGATGGTATGAATCAGATTAAGATCTTCCTCCCTGACATGAATACCAGTCTCTTCGGCTAATTCTCGTACCGCACCTTGAAGGCTTGTTTCTCCTTCCAGTACGGATCCTCCACTGCATTCCCACATCAAGCCATAGGCTTTCTTTGGATGTCTTCTGGTAATTAAAACATTTCCTAATCCATCTACAACCCAAATATCAGAAATAAGGTGATACTCTCCCTCTTCCATGGGGACTCCTCTAACGTGAGTCTTACCAGTTTTTCTTCTGCCTTCATCATAAACGTCCCAAAGCTCCATCAGCCATTCCTCCTGCCATAAGCATCAATCCATATGGTTAAAAGTTCGTTCCATTCCAGCCCCAGTGTTCTACTTCTTCATATTTAATATATATCTTATCTTGAGAGATTCCAACAACATCTCGGTAAATCTTGCTAATTTCTTCGGTCAAGCGATCATAATCACGATCGGTTGCGTGCCCAAATATCTTCACCTCAACAAAAGCCATCCTAGTATTGTTCTTTCCTTTAAAGTAAAGGGAACAGTCATCCTCAAGATTTACCATCAGCCAATTTTCAGACTTTCCAGGTATCAGGCTGATTGCTTGGCCAAGTTTTGTCTTTAAAACCTCTTTTGCCTCATCGGATAACGGAACATTCACTTTTGAATTAATAAAAGGCATGATATACCTCCTTCATTTAAATAGTTTCCTATATCAAATTATATCATACACGGATGAAATTTTCTATCTTTCCAAGCATTACACTTCTTTTTCTGCGAAAAGCCTTGGCAAGGTCAGATTACAATTAAGAGACTCCATGATTTTCTTCATCTCGTTTTGATTATCCTTTTTCTCACCCTGTTTTACCCCACGGATCAAAATGTTTTTTGGAGTATGTTCCATATCAACGAACTCTAGTATCTGAGTACGGTATCCCTGGTTTTCTAATATTTCAGCCCGCAAAGCATCGGTATAAAGTGCAGCCATCCGCTCTTTTACAATTCCGTACTGAAAGATGGGGGCCATCAAATCATTTTTCATCTGACGGTTCAACTCATGCTGACAGCATGGAACTGATAATATGACAGAAGCACCCCAGTTCACTGCTTTAAAAAGTGCATAATCGGTAGCCGTATCACAAGCGTGAAGAGTTACTACCATATCTACATGATCTACCCCTTCATAAGAAGCGATGTCTCCATGATAAAAATTCAGCTTATGGTATCCATATTCTTCTTTTAACTGGTTACATTTATCGATGACAGTTTGCTTTAGATCCAATCCGATGATACGAATAGGATAACCTTTTAACTCATGAAGATAATAATACATGGCAAAGGTTAAATAGGATTTTCCACAGCCAAAGTCAATGATTACATTTTCTTTGTCTGAATGCAGCTTCGGCAGGATATCCTCTATAAATTCCAAAAACCGATTAATCTGGCGAAACTTATCGTATCTGGATCTGACAATCTTACCTTCTTCTGTCATAACTCCCAGATCCACAAGAAATGGGACACGGATTCCTTCTTCTAAGATATAGCTTTTCTGTCTATTATGTTCAGGTACAAAAGAAGCAGCTTCCATCTTAGGCTGCTGCCGCTTCTCCTTTATGCTCAATGTGCCTTTTTTACTGACCAAAACTCTCAACTGGCCCTTATTAGAGTCAAGCTCCATTTGCCGTAGCTTGTCCTCTAGCAGATCCGCCAGATAGTCTGAGCACTCCATGACTGAGAGATTCTTGTGAAATGCCTGATTTCCAATCAGCTCTTCCGCCTGAAATACCACATCGCCCTTTAGGCGGAGGGGACGTATCTTTACTTTAGAGATCCCCTCTTTGCCTACCGGATTACTGACTACGATACGGAGCAAGGCTTCGTCAAGATATTTCTGGGCAGTATGAATTAAATGTTCTCTTTCTTTTTGTTCCATCTAATCAAGCCTTTCCTTTCTCCTTATTACAAAACTTTTTATGGCTAACGCTTAAAAGCTTAGTTTTTAAAACTATGGATAGGAGCAGGGATTCTTCCCCCTCTGCTTATAAATTTCTCACAGGAGTATTTATTTACAGTCATAACTGGTGCATATCCAAGAAGACCACCAAATTCCACGGTTTCTCCTACGGACTTTCCAATTACCGGAATAATACGTACAGCAGTAGTTTTCTGGTTGATCATGCCAATCGCGGACTCATCTGCTATGATCCCGGAAATCGTAGAAGCCGGAGTATCTCCAGGAATTGCGATCATATCAAGTCCTACAGAGCATACACAAGACATTGCTTCCAACTTTTCTAAGTTAAGAGCACCCATGGCTACTGCATCAATCATTCCCTGATCTTCACTGACTGGTATAAATGCACCGCTTAATCCGCCGACATAAGAAGATGCCATAACGCCGCCTTTTTTCACCTGATCATTTAATAATGCAAGAGCTGCGGTTGTTCCAGGAGCACCAACACGCTCCAGACCGATTTCTTCCAGTATCTCTGCAACGCTGTCCCCAATAGCAGGAGTCGGAGCAAGAGAAAGATCAATGATACCAAAAGGTACATTCAAGCGCTTAGAAGCTTCCTGGGCAACAAGCTGTCCCACACGTGTAATCTTAAATGCAGTCTTTTTAATTGTCTCACAAAGAACCTCAAAATTCTGTCCTCTTGCAGATTCAATGGCAGTTTTAACAACACCTGGACCACTTACACCTACGTTGATAATGACATCCGCTTCCGTAACACCGTGGAACGCTCCGGCCATAAATGGATTATCATCCGGCGCATTGCAAAATACAACTAGTTTGGCACAGCCAAGAGAATCGATTTCCTTTGTCTCTTCTGCGGTTTCAAGTACAATCTTACCCATAAGAGCTACGGCATCCATGTTGATACCCGCCTTAGTGGAGCCTACATTTACAGAGCTACATACCCGATCCGTACATGCAAGCGCTTTTGGTATAGAACGGATTAAAAGCTCATCAGCAGTGGTCATTCCTTTGCTTACCAGCGCAGAGTATCCACCGATAAAGTTAACCCCCACTTCCTTTGCTGCACGGTCTAGAGTCTTAGCAATGGTCACGAAATCTTCCGGTTTTTTGCATGCGGAGCCACCTACCAATGCGATAGGAGTTACAGAGATTCGCTTGTTTACAATAGGGATCGCAAAATCTTTCTCAATTTCCTTTCCAACGGAAACAAGATCCTTCGCAACTGTTGTTATCTTACGATATATCTTTTCATTTACTGCATCTAAGTCGCTATCACAGCAGTCTAGAAGGCTGATACCCATGGTAATCGTGCGCACATCAAGCAGCTCCTGCTCAATCATCTTATTGGTTTCGTTCACTTCAAACATATTTAACATATCGGGGACCCATCCTTTTCTTATGCCTAGCTGTTCATTAGATTCGGTGCATTTTTGTAAATATTTCTTCTCTCTGGCATTTAACCTTTACACCAATCTCATCACCAAGCTGTTCGAGTTCATCAGCAATCGCTCCAAAGGACTTTAAGGAATTATCCATATCAACAATCATCATCATATTGAAGAATCCCTGTACGATAGTTTGAGAAATATCCAAGATATTTACCTGATTGTCCGCCAAATATGTACAGATTTTTGCAATGATCCCAACGGTGTCTTTTCCAACTACAGTAATAATCGTCTTATTCATAATGCTCTCCTCTTTGCTTATATAGTGATTATTTCCGATATCTGATCCCTTTTTGCAACAGCGATGGAAAAATCAGATGCCTGAAATGGGTTATCGCCTTCTGTGATTTCCAGCTTTACCGTCTCGTAAGCCAGCTCCTCATAGTTATTTTCTTTGCTCAAATGGCCAAGCAGAATCTTCTTCAAATTAGCATGGAGAAGACAGCTTAATAGCCTGCCTGCATTTTCATTGGACAAATGTCCATGATCTCCCATAATCCTACGTTTTAAATAATATGGATATGGTCCTGCCTGGAGCATGTTTACATCGTGGTTGGACTCCAAAAGAAGAGCATCCAGTCCCTGAAGATTTTCAATAATATACTGGTCAAAGTGACCCATATCCGTAGCCACTGCCACCGACTTATGTCCGTGCTGCACGCGATAAGCCACTGGATTTGCCGCATCATGGTCAATCGAAAACGGCTTTACATCCAAATCCCCTAACTGAAAATCTACATCAGGGTGTATGGCACGAAAAAGTTCTTGGGGATATTCTCCCAGACTCTTTTGCTTTGATATTTCCTCTAAAGTTTCTTTTGTTGCGTAAATAGGGACACCATACTTTCTGGCGAGAACTCCAAGTCCCTTTGTATGATCGGAATGCTCATGAGTAATTACAATTCCTGTCAGCTCGCTTCCTTTGACACCGACTTCATTTAATCCCTGCTCAATCCGTTTGTTGCTAATACCTGCATCCACCAGGATATGGGTGGTGTCAGAGCCTACGTAAATGCAGTTTCCACTGCTTCCACTTGCAATGCTTACCAGTCTCATGATTCTCTCTGTCCCCTGTTATTCAATATTTGCGCCAGCTGGTTCCTGATCTCTTCAATAGAACCATCATTTCTGATGACCCGGTCGCAACGGGCCAGATATTCTGATTCGGCAGCCTGACTCGCCATGATGCGCTCCGAGTGCTCCTTTTCATAACCCCTGTTTTCAAAAAGTCGGCGAATTCTTACTTGTTCTGATGCATAAACATACCACATTTCATCATAACCAATATCCGCTTTTTCACCCATAATTGCAAATTCTACCACAATAAGCTTCTCTTGGGAAGAAGAAATTTTACCCTTTATGAATTTCCATACAAGAGGATGTATAATTCCATCAACCGCTTTCCTGATTCGGTCGTCCTGGAAAATGCATTTAGAAAGAATTTGCCGGTCAATTGAGCCATCTGGCTTTAAGATATTCTCTCCTAAAGCCTTGGTGATCAACTCATACCCTTCTCTTCCTTGCTCCATTAATTCCCTGGCAACCTCATCGGCCTTTATCACTTGTGCGTTGTATTCATTATTTAATATAGAAAGAACCAGGCTCTTTCCTGCGCCTACCCCACCTGTTAATCCGATTACTCTCATGTTCTTTCACCAGTTCCTTATTTTGCGTCAAACCATGATTCACCCACGTTGGCTTCCACCTCAAGGGATACGTCCAAATCTGCCGCATGGATCATCTCATTTGTCAAAAGTTCTTTTACGTCTTCAAGTTCATCTTGATACGCTTCAATTAAAAGTTCATCATGGACCTGAAGAACAATTCGTGACTTTAATCCCTGCTTTTTAAGCGCTTGATCCACCCGTATCATGGCTATCTTTATAATATCTGCTGCCGTTCCTTGTATAGGAGAATTCATAGCTACTCTCTCTCCAAAGGACCGCTGCATAAAATTCGATGATTTTAACTCTGGCACCGGACGTCGTCTGCCAAACATACTGACGGCATAACCGCTTTCTTTTGCCTTAGTCACCAGTCCATCTAAGAAGGATTTTACTCCTGGATAGGTCTCAAAGTATTTTTCGATATATTCTGAAGCTTCTTTTCTGGTGATGCTTAAGCCCTCGCTTAATCCAAAAGAGCTAATTCCATATACAATTCCAAAGTTTACTGCCTTAGCATTCCTTCTTTGTAGCGTTGTTACTTCATTTAGAGGAATGTGAAACACTTCTGATGCAGTGATGGCATGAATATCCTCTGCCTGCTTATACGCATTGATGAGACGGGAATCCCCGGACATATGAGCCAATACCCTAAGCTCGATCTGAGAATAATCGGCATCTACAAAGATACAGCCTTCCTTAGGAACAAAGACCTTTCTTATTTCACGCCCTAGCTCCATTCGAACCGGTATGTTCTGTAAGTTTGGCTCCGTACTGCTGATTCTTCCGGTTGCAGTAATGGTTTGATTAAAGGTTCCGTGAATCCGCTCATCTGGACCAATATAAGTTGCAAGTCCATCTGCATAGGTTGAATTCAATTTTGTCAATTGTCTGTAATCTAAAATGAGGCTTACCACCGGATAATCCGATGACAACTTTTCCAGCACATCAGCCGCTGTGGAATAACCTGTCTTTGTCTTTTTGCCCCCTGGAATCTTCATATGATCAAAGAGCACCTCACCAAGCTGTTTTGGGGAGTTGATGTTAAAGGTTTCTCCCGTTTCTCCATATATCTTTTCTTCCAATTCTTTAATCCGTATCTTTAGCCTATCTCCGTATTCCTTTAACCGCTCTCTTTCTACCTGAATACCAGCTGTCTCCATGGAAAAAAGGCTATAAATCAAAGGCATCTCAATCTCATGAAAGAGTGTTTCCATCTCCTCCCGCTTTAAGGCTTCTATCAGTCGCTCTCCACAAAGATAAGCTACATAAGACAGATAGCAGACATAGGAAACACCATTCTCCCGGTTATCAATCATCGCACGTGAAGTGGTAGCTTTTCCTATGAGATCTACTTTCGACGGAACCGTCATATTAAGGTAATCCTCTGCCAGATCTTTGTAGGTGTAAGAATCCTTTAATGGATTGAGAACATATCCTGCAACGCCAGCATCAATCACTGAGCTGCCTGCATCCAGTTTTAAATAGGGAAGTTGACTCTTTAGATCAAGAACCGTAACATGTCCTGATTTTTTACAAATTTCCTCTGCCTTGCCAGCCAGATAATCTCTGCTTAAAAGTCCTTCTGGAAGGATGCAGTAAGAATCTGTTTCCCCAAAGCATAGAGACAGGGCTGATATTGCTTTATCCTCAATGACAAGCTGTAAACCCAGACGATCTGCTGATATACATTTGGAAAATATGTCTTCGGCCTCTGAAAGATCAGTGACTACATGAAAACTAGCAGATACGGAAGATTCATTTTCATCATCTGGAAATTCTGCTGGAACAAAGTCCATATCCATAATCTCCTGAATCTCAGCTTCTGAAATGGATTTCGTAAAATCTAGACATAGTTCACAGTCCTCCTTTAGAATAAGAGACGTTTCCTCCTTACGAATCTTGTCCTCAAATGTCTTAAGGATATCTTTGATTCTAAGAGATTCTACTTCTTCTAAATGTTCGTATAGGTTGGAAACGCTTTCAAACTGCTTGATTAGCTTGCAGGCAGTTCTTTCTCCTAGTCCTTCGGCTGTTAATAGAGCAAAGACTTCCTTTAGTAACTTTGGCTTCATTCCGTATTCGTTCTGAATGTCTTCTGTGCCATATGTCTTTAAAAAAAGACCTTCTTCTCCCATTGCCGGAACCTGAATGGTTACATGCTCTGCCGCCGTTTGTAAAAGCCTTCTATCTTTGGTGATTAAGGTTATATCACTATCTTCCTCGCTGTGTTTTTTTGCAAGAGAAGCAAGGATATCAGAGGATTCATACCCTTCCTTTACAAGAACCGTCGCCTTTAAAGACACCGCCATCTCTTTTAACCGTTCCTCTTGTGCCTTAAGTTCCTGTTCCACTACAGGACGACTGTTAACGCCAGAAGAGAAGGCTATTGCCAGATAATCTGCTTCCTTCTTTTCTAAAATCGTCATCAAAAGATTTCGTACTCCATTGGCTCCATCAGCCGGAAGACTATAAAAGGCCTCCTTTATCATGCTGCTTCCATCTATTAAAACAATTCGTTTTCTGCTCATTTGTTCTCCTATCATAATAAGCCCTGCTGCATCCAGATCCTGCATTGCAATAGGACAGTGATTATCAATGCCATAACACTTAATGTGGTCACGGAATACCTTGCTATCTTTATAAGTCTTACAGCCTGGATTCTTTGTCTGGACTGCTCGATGGCGGCTTCAAGAGCGCCTTTTATATTATAGTTCCCAGTTTCGGAGTCAAGCTGTCTAATTCCCACTTCTACAGTGAAATAAATTTCCAGTTCATCGCGACAGCCCGGGCAGGATTCCATATGTTCCAGAAATTCCTTTAGTTCTTCATCTGTAAGTTCATCTCTGATATATGGCATGACGAGACGCTCAGCTTCTTTGCATGTCAAAATCCTGACACCTCCTTAACAATATCTTTCATCTATCATACAATATATTTTACCTATTTACAATTTAATAATCATAAAAAACACTTGCCAAATGGAAAATCCTATGATAGAATAATCATCGTTGCAGAGAAAAGCCGATGTGGCGGAACTGGCAGACGCACTGCACTCAAAATGCAGCGGACAACCTCCGTGCCGGTTCGAATCCGGCCATCGGCACTCTATATTGGGCGAAAAGAAACCATTCTATTAGACTGGTTTCTTTTTTTTGCAATATACAGGGATTCTCACATTCTTTTTTCCATAGTTTCATAGTTTATGATATACTGATTGTGAATGTGAATAACAAGAAAGGTGGTAATTATCATATGTATCGTAAACAGCTTTTCTTTTTTTCTGCCTGCTTTATCTTAATCTTAACTGGATGCACACAGAGAAATTATATCAAAGAAGTTCCACCTCAGACCTCTTCTACAGAAAGCCAGGCAAGCTCTATTGTAATCAGGGACTATTCAGAAAAGCCCGTAACTCATCCCGGGATCACCACCTCTATAAAATCTTATAAAGACAAAAACATCTCCATCCAATACCCTGCTATCTCCAACCTAAAAGATAAGAACAAGGAAGAGAAAATCAATCAGCTTCTAAAAGAGAATGCACTTAGCTTAATACATATAAATTCCATTGATCCCATAAAAGACACCGTTATTATAGATGCAGAGATTATCTCCGCTGACTCCAAACGGATTACAGCCGTTTATACCGGTACCTTTTATGCAGAAGGCGCAGCTCACCCCCTCAATTTCTTTTACACCAACACCGTAGACTTAGAACAGGTTAAAGATTTAGGACTTACAGACTACGCAGATCCTGAAACTCTGGCTAAATATGTTCTTTCCGACCAAGTGAATTTTTACAATGCATCTCCAGAACTTACGGAAGCCCTTATGGAGGCGAGAACTCAAATGGATCTTAACTCCTATGTAAAAATTTTCCAGGAAGCTGACTTTCCTATTAAAACAAAGATGCCTGATGGGACCCCTGCTTTTCCTGATTCCTTTAGCTATGTGGACAAAGGAAATATCATTTTTTCCATTCCTGTTCCTCATGCTTTGGGGGATTTTGCCCTCGTTTCCTATACTCCTGAGACAAAATAGGAAAACTAGTTGCTATTTACTCCTTTCTTTGATAAAATAGGACGAAAAATAAATTGAAATGGAGTCGAAAAATGAGTAATAAAGAAAAACTCACTACCCGAGATTATCTGCTCAGTATTCAGCATCTGTTCGCCATGTTTGGCGCAACCGTACTGGTTCCTTTGTTGACTGGTCTCAACCCATCGCTGGCACTTTTTTCTGCAGGCGTTGGTACCTTAATATTCCACTGCTGTACTAAATTTAAGGTTCCTGTGTTTCTTGGTTCTTCCTTCGCATTTCTGGCGGCTCTTACTACAATCATTCGCCCAGAAGGAACCGTGATTCCAGAGAACGTACCTTTAGCACAGGGTGGAATTATTTTTGCCGGTTTTGTCTATCTTCTCTTCGCCCTTCTTGTTTACATCGTTGGATCGGACAAGATCAAAAGGGTATTCCCTCCGGTTGTGACAGGCCCTGTCATCGTTGTTATCGGAATTAACCTCGCAAGCACGGCAATTAATGATGCTACCGGCAATTTAAGCCTTGCCGACGGATTGACTCCAACCATAGCATTAAACCTTGGAATTGCCATGTTCACCCTGCTTGTTGTAATCCTCTGTTCCATCTTTGCACATGGATTTTTTAAGCTAGTTCCTATTCTGATTGGAATTGCAGCAGGTTATTTGTTGTGCATAATTTTAGGAGGCCTAGGACTGTTTCACATGGATTATTCTGCGATTACATCAGCAGCCTGGATTAACATTCCTTATGTGACCAAGGACTTAAACGGGGTAGGTTTTATGACGGTTCCAAAATTCAGCCTGGGAGCCATTTTATCCATCGCACCAATTGCCTGTGTAACTTTTATGGAACACATCGGTGACATTACTACCAATGGAACCGTTGTAGGGAAAGACTTCTTAAAGGATCCTGGTCTTCACCGCACTCTTATGGGCGATGGAATTGCAACCCTTTTTGCAGGATTTATAGGCGGCCCGGCGAATACTACTTATGCGGAAAACACCGGAGTACTTGCTACTACCAAGAACTACAATCCAAGGCTTCTTCGTATTACTGCAGTATTTGCTATTATTTTAGGTTTGTTTGGAAAAGTGGGCGCAATTCTTCAGACGATACCTGGTCCTGTCAAGGGTGGTGTTGAAATCATGCTCTTTGGTATGATTGCTGCCGTTGGTATTCGCTCTCTTGCTGAATCTAATTTAGACTTCACACACAGCAGAAACTTATCCATCGTCGGACTGATCTTAGTGTTTGGCCTTGGATTTGGTCAGATCGGCGGTCTTAATGCAGAAATCGGTAGTGTAACTCTAAACATTTCAGGCCTTTTCATCGCAGTTGTTGTAGGTGTCCTTATGAACCTAATTCTGCCAGAAACACCTGATGCAACTAGTGATTCAAGAAAGGATAAATAATATTATGGATTTTTCAATGGACAATATAACTATTTTTACCCACCCGCTGATTCAGCACAAGATCTCTATCTTAAGAGACAAAAAGACCGGAACCAATGAATTCCGCGCCCTCATTGAAGAAATTGCTATGCTTATGGGATTTGAAGCATTAAGAGATCTTCCTTTACAGGATGTCGAGGTGGAAACTCCCATTGAAACCTGTATGACTCCTATGATTGCTGGCAAGAAGATGGCAATTGTACCGATTCTCCGCGCAGGACTTGGTATGGTTAATGGTATTCTTGCTCTGGTACCTTCCGCAAAGGTAGGACATATTGGCTTGTACCGCGACGAAGTAACTCACGAGCCTCACGAGTACTACTGCAAGCTTCCAAGCCCAATTGAATTAAGAACTATCGTTGTCACAGATCCTATGGTTGCTACTGGTGGCTCTGCTGTCGAAGCAATTAATTTCATTAAAAAGTATGGCGGTAAGAATATTAAATTCATGTGTATCATTGCAGCTCCAGAAGGCTTAAAGAAGCTTCAGGATGCTCACCCTGACATCCAGATCTATGTTGGACATCTTGACCGTGGATTAAATGAAAACGCTTATATCTGTCCAGGCCTTGGCGATGCAGGGGACCGTATTTTCGGAACAAAATAATTATACTTTCATATAAATCATAAAGAGAAGAGAGACCGTTTCCAAAGGAAACAGCCTCTCTTCTCTTTATCTATAGACTCTTACATAGATTTATAATTTTTTATTCTTCTGTTACAGCCTTCTCTACAACTTCACCCTGATTTTTATAGATGGAGTTAGCATCCACACAAGTTCTTACACAAGAAAGAGGATAAACACTGGATTTTGGTCCGATAACAGTTCCTGGATTTAAGATAGCTCCACAGCCAATTTCTGCATAATCTCCGATGATAGCACCGAATTTCTTAAGACCAGTTTCAATATCTCCATCTTCTGCATGTACTGCAACCAGAGATTTATCAGTTTTAACATTAGAAGCGATGGAAGAAGCACCCATATGAGACTTATATCCTAAAATGGAATCTCCTACATAATTAAAGTGAGGAACCTGAACACCATCAAAAAGAATGGAATTCTTAACTTCTGAGGAGTTTCCTACTACTGCAAATTCTCCAATGATAGCGTTTCCTCTGATAAATGCACAATGACGAATCTGAGCACCTTTACAGATAATAACGTTCTCACCCATACATGCTGTTGGTGGCAAATTAACAGATTTATGAATCCATACAGCCTTTCCAACATGAACAAATTCATCTTTAGGAAGACGCTCTCCTAAAGAAACAATAAATTCGCTGATTTTAGGAAGAACTTCCCAAGGATATGTTGTCTGCTCAAATAATAATTTGGCTACAGTATAATTCGTATCAAATAGATCTTGGTTTGTCATATCTTCTTTTCTCATTTTTGTAATCTCCTATTTTTCTTTAATATAATTAGCTGCAGCTTCGTCAAACACACTACGTAGATCATAGTGATTATTGAGTTTAAGCACCCCTGCGGTGCGGCCGGCAACAAAATTCTCTAATTTTTGCATATACTCTTCAGAGGTGATAGATCCCTCAGAAACATAAGTAAGACCTTTTTCCCAGCTTGCCGTAAGTTCTGGATTCAATAACTGCTTTATGGAGGCATTAACCACATCATAGATCAGCTCTCCCAGTAACGTCGGCGTAATTACCTGAGTTTTCCCATTCAGAGAAAGGTAATTAATGTTACATAGCTTCTTTAAGATTTCAGCTCTGGTCGCACTGGTACCGATGCCACTTCCCTTGATCTGGGCCCTTAGTTCCTCATCCTCTATCAACTGTCCGGCATTTTCCATAGCTAGAATAACGGAACCGGAGGTATAGCGTTTCGGCGGGGAGGTTTCCCCTTCTTTAATGACAAGTTCCTTAATAGGAAGAGTCATGCCCTTCTTCAAGGTTCCAAGCATGGCGACAAAAGCTGGGTTATCCATGTTTTTTTGAGGCACATCCGGATTGTTTTCATCTGAATTACCCTCAGCGGATGAGTTCCCCTCTGCTTTATCTTCTTGGGCTTTTTTCTTGTTGCCTGATACATCAGCAATCTTTAAGTAACCCGCCTCCAGCATAACCCGGAAATTGGAATAAAAATGCTCCTTGTCCACTACCAGTTCCAATGCATATTTCTGATATATTGCAGGTGGATAAAAAATGCTAAGAAATCTCCTGGTAATGACCTCATAGATTTTATATGTTAGGGGGGAAAGACTCTTTACAGCCCCCATACCCTGACCGGTTGGTATTATGGCATAATGATCGGTGATCTGCTTATCATTGACGTATCTGGTCTTTTCAATGTTCCGATAGGAACCCTTTTCCATAACCTCTGCTGCCGCTTCGGAAAGCACTTGAAATCCCTTTAATCCTCCGATGTTCTTATGGATTTCCTTCGCCACAGCGCTGGAAAGAACTCTGGCATCAGTTCTGGGATAGGTGACAAGCTTCTTTTCGTAAAGCTCTTGTACCACTTTTAAGGTTTCATCAGGACTGATCTTAAACATCTTTGAGCAGTCATTTTGAAGCTCTGCTAAGTTATAGAGAAGTGGAGGATTCTTGGTTTCCTTTTTCTTTTCTATAGAAGCAACCGTTCCCTCTAAAGGCTCTGTAACCGATAGAATTGAAATTAAGTCTTCTGCATATTTGCGCTCTTTAAAACCATTTTCTTTATAAAGAAAAGGAGATTCGAAATATTTAGACCCTGGAGCGCTTTTCCACTCACCTTCAAAGTCCATCTCATCTTTTAAGAAGGTTCCGACAACGCGGTAAAAAGGTGTTTTCACAAACCCCCTCACCTCTCGTTCCTTTCGGATTACCATTCCCATAACACAAGTCATGACTCGTCCAACGGATATGACCGTATTTTTCCCACTCCGTAAATAATTCGAAATATGCTGTCCATATCTTAGTGTGAGCAATCGTGAAAAATTAATTCCCATGAGATAATCTTCTTTTGCTCGCAAATAAGCAGACTCGGAAAGATTGTCATATTCAGATTCATCCTTTGCTTCCCGGATTCCTCTTAAAATTTCATCCTCTGTCTGAGAATCGATCCATACCCTTTTTTGACTTTTTTCATTTACCCCCGCCATTTGGGCAACCAGACGGTATATGTATTCTCCCTCCCGACCGGAGTCAGTGCAGACATAAATCACATCTACATCCGGGCGATTGAGCAGACCGCTTACAATTTTAAACTGCTTTTCAACGCTGGGGATTACCTCATATTTAAACTCTTTTGGAAGAAATGGAAGGGTGGATAGACTCCATCGCTTAAATTTCGGATCGTAGCTTTCTGGATAACTCATAGTCACCAAATGGCCTACGCACCAGGTAATAATTGCCTGATCAGACTCGATATATCCGTCGCTACGCCTTCCCTTTACTTTCAGAGCATTAGCAAACTCCTGCGCTACACTTGGTTTTTCTGCAATGTATAACGATTTCGACATATATCTCCCTACTGCTCTTTAATAGTAACCCGACTATTATAACATTAAAACTTACGAATAGCAAATTTTTGACCATTCAAACCAATTATACCATTGAAAAATAGGAATATCAATGGTGCCAAAGTTTACGATTTTATTAAATGAAATGTCGTTTCACGTTAAGCTCTTTTTTTCTGATATTCTGATAAAATGACGGAAGCAAACATAAGGATGCAACCTACCAAAAGCTTAGGGGTAACCACTTCTCCAAGAAATACCACGGAAAATCCCAACCCAAATACCGCTTCAAATGATAATATAATGGAAGATGTATTGGGGCTTAAGTGTTTCTGTCCCACATTCTGAAGAAGAAAGCAGATCATCGTACTGAAAATCCCAAGATATATCAATCCAATGAAAATGGAGCCTTTGATAACAGTAAAATCCTGTGTGCCTTCCAAAATCGGTGCCAGAAACCAGCTAAGGATTGCAGCTACGACCATCTGGATCACAGTCAACCTCACTGGATCGTAATGCTCCGTGTATCGGTCAACAAATACGATATGAAATGCAAAAAAGAGACCACAAAAAAGTGTCAGCAGATCACCTATGTTTATGGACAAATCACCTTCCAAGGAGATGAGTCCTAGACCAAACACTGCAATTACAGCGGCGCCTATATTATTTGCGGTGGGTCTTTTTCTATTAAAAAACCAGTGCAGAAAAGGTACTAATATTACGTACAAAGTAGTAATAAATGCATTTTTACTGGCGGTCGTGTATTTCAGGCCATAAGTTTGTAGCAGGTAGCTGACAAACAAAAATATGCCCAAAAGGCTTCCGCTTAGTATTTCTCTTTGAGTTACCATCTTGATTCGCCTAAAAAACACTGCAACCAATGCAATTGATGCTATGGTAAAACGAATCGCCAGCAGATATGTTGGAGAAATGATATCGACTGAATTTTTCATTACCACAAAAGCACTTCCCCAGATTATGGTGGTTATAATAAGTCCAACCACTGACAATGCCTTAATTCCTTTTCCATCCTGTATATTCATATGTACACTAACAAAGTCCTTTCACATAAATCCAGGGGCGCAGCAATCTGCGTCCCTGGATTCGTATTCTGTATGATATTTATTCTGCTATAGCAAATTTATAAATTGTAACTGTCTGATATTCCTCTCCCGCTTTTAATAATGGAGAAGGAAATTCAGGTTTATTGATAGCATCGGGATAATACTGGGTCTCAAAGCAGTAACAGCATCGTTTTTCATAAACGGCACCGCCCTTACCTATCATGCCATTCTTTAAAAAGTTGGCTGTGTAAAATTGCATCCCCGGCAGGTCTGTAAACACTTCCATGCGGATACCTGTTTTATCAGATTCTGCTGCAGCACATAAGGAAACTTCTCCTTCTGGATGATTGAGCACCCAGTTATGATCAAAACCACCACCAAATATCAACGCCTCATAATCTTCATTTATATCCTGTTCAATCGGCTTCATCGTGGTAAAATCCATGGGAGTTCCTTTTACTGGTGTAATCTCTCCGGTGGGTATAGAGCCTTCATCTGCTCTGGTATATGTATCCGCATCGATCCAGACACGCTGCTTCATCGCATAACCGCCGTCTTGCCCATCAAGATTGAAGTAACTATGGTTTGTAAAATTGGCCAAGGTATCCTGATCGCAAATCATATGATAGGAGAGAATGAGACTGTCCTCCTGAGTCAGAGTATAGGATGCTGTAATAGTTGCATTTCCTGGAAATCCCTGATCTTTGTCCGGTGAGAAAAGTGAGAAGCTGATCTTTGTGCCTTCCTCTGTCTCTTCCACTTCAGTTTCCCATAGACGGGAGTGATAAAGATCGGAACCACTATGAAGATTATTCACTCCATTGTTGGCCTCTATGGCATATTCTTTGCCGTTGATTGTAAATTTCGCATTGGCAATCCGGTTGGCACTTCTTCCAATGGGTGCCCCAAAATGAGGGGGATTTTCAATGTATTGGGATACAGTATCATACCCTAATACTACATCGGTCTTCTTCCCTTCCCGGTCAAGTACGAACATACTCACCCAGACTGCACCTAAATCTGTAAATGAAGCAGAAACTCCATTCCCATTTTCAAGTGTATACAAATACACTTCTTTGCCATCCGGCATGTTTCCCCATAGTTCTTTTTTGTATGCCATTTTGCTTCCTCCATATACCTTTTCCTAAAAGCCCCTTCAAAAAAGGGGCTTCATGGTCTTATTTTTTCCCGGCTGTAATGTATCCCTTTGCCGTTAAAAGTTCAGCACTGAGAACGGCACCACCTGCAGCCCCCCGAACTGTGTTGTGGGACATTCCCACAAATTTATAATCATAAACGGTATCCTCACGCAGACGTCCTACGGAGATTCCCATGCCGTTTTCGTAGTCCACATCAAGGGTAATCTGAGGGCGATTTTCCTCATCCATATACTGAATAAACTGCTTTGGTGCGCTTGGAAGCTCCAGCTCTTGTGGAAGTCCACTAAAGCTACGGATACGGTCAATTAACTCTTCTTTGGAAACCTTTTTACGGAATTTCACAAAAACCGCTGCTGTGTGGCCGTTTAATACCGGGATGCGGATGCACTGACAGGTTATTGCTGGCTCGCTTGCCTTTATAATCTGTCCGTCCTCAACCTTTCCCCATAGGCGCAGAGGCTCCTGCTCACTTTTTTCTTCCTCACCACCGATAAATGGAATCACATTTCCTTCCATCTCCGGCCAATCCTTAAAGTTCTTTCCTGCACCAGATATGGCTTGATAAGTAGTGGCTACTACCTCATAAGGCTCAAATTCCTTCCAGGCAGTAAGCACTGGAGCGTAGCTTTGGATAGAACAGTTGGGCTTAACTGCAATAAAGCCTTTTTCCGTGCCCAAACGTTTTCTCTGGTCTTTGATCACTTCAAAATGCTCTGGATTAATCTCTGGAACTACCATAGGTACATCAGGAGTCCATCTATGGGCACTGTTGTTGGATACAACAGGTACTTCTGCCTTTGCATAAGATTCTTCAATTGCCTTGATTTCCTCTTTTGACATATCAACTGCACTGAATACAAAATCAACTCCAGCAGCCACTGCTTCCACTTCATTCACATTCATAACTTTTAAATGCTTCACAGATTCCGGCATAGGTGTTGTCATCTTCCAGCGGTCTCCTACAGCTTCTTCATATGTCTTTCCGGCAGAGCGTGGACTTGCTGCTACTGTCACTACTTCAAACCAAGGATGATGTTCCAGCAGAGAAATAAATCTCTGTCCTACCATACCGGTCGCTCCCAAGATGCCAACTTGCAATTTCTTTTCCATCGCTTTCTCCTCACTTCTATTCAATTTGTAATATCCAAATATGCTAAATTCTTAACTATCCTATAACAAATCGAAAGAAAAATCAATATTTATTCGCGATAAAAATACATTTGTTCGTACCACGAAGACATTTCTTCAAAATGTACTTCGTGGTAACGTACTAAAGACGAACTTTACTACCTTTTCCATCCCGCTTACCAGCCTTTAACCGGTTTAGGTGTACCTCTTTTTCTTTATATAAGATCACCGGATCTTCCCCTAAAAGATAAATTTCTTCCAACTCTTCTCCAGGAGACAACTTAATCCCTCGGAATCCTCTGGCATTCTTCTTCATCTCAGATATTTCTTCCACTCTAAACCGCAGGAATATACCTGTTGAAGTCTGAAGCACCACATCTTGTTGCTGCTCTAAAATCTGTATACTAATCACGGAATCATCGTCTTGAAGCTTTGTCGCTGCCACCGTCCGGTTATTTGTCTCAAACTCTTCTCCTGGTACCAGCTTAATAAGGGCCTGTTTTGTTGCAAACAGGAATTTGCGCCCTTTTAATCCACCCGCTTGAGATAAGTATATGATGTTTTCCTTTGTTCCGTCAAACTTACTTAAATTCTCAACAGGTGTCCCTTTATCCCTGAGTTTTCCTACAGGAACATCAAGCACTTTTATCTGATATAAGTTTCCTGTATTGGTGAAAATACAAATCTTATCCGTATTGAAACAGTTTACCACATACTGGCTCTCGGTTTCAATTGTTTCTTTGTTTCTTTCATACGTATTCTTATCAAGAATTTTGCAATAACCAAACCGGTCCATGACAAAAGTAACTTCCGATATGGAAACCGCTGTTTCGTCATAAACCGCTTCTTTGCCATCCTCAATTACAGTTCTTCTAGGTGTGGAATACTCCTCTTTTATGGCCTTAAGGTCGTCTTTAATCACGACATCCATGTTTTTTCTGTCGGAGAGTATTTTTTCATACAGAGCAATTTTCTGAAGAGTCTCTTTAAATTCCTTCTCCAATTGAAGGATCTCCAACCCAATCAACTTATAAAGGCGCATTTCCAATATAGCGCTGGCCTGCTTTTCGGTAAAGCAAAGCTTCTTTGCATCTTCATCAAGCCCACTGACCCGGAATTTGATATTGGATACATCGCCAGTCATAAGGCAATTTTTTGCATCCTTTAAGTTCTTTGAACCTCTTAAAACTGCAATGATGAGATCGATGATATCACAAGCTTTAATAAGACCTTCTTTAATCTCTTTTTTCTCTAGTTCCTTGCTTAAAAGAGCCTTGTATTTTTTCGTGGCATTTTCATACTGAAAATCCAGAAAGTTCTTCAATATCCCTTTTAAATTCAAGATTTCTGGTCTGCCGCCTGCAATGGCCAGCATATTGACGCCAAAGGTATCTTCCAGCTTTGTCTTCTTATAGAGAATGTTGCGGATCTTTTCTACATCCGCATCCTTACGCAGTTCCAGTACAATTCGAATTCCATCTTTATTGGACTGATTGGAGATATCCACAACGTCCGTAAGCTTTTTGCTTTCTACCAAATCAACAATGTCTACCAGGAATTTATTAATCCCAGCACCTATCATGGTATAAGGGATTTCCGTAATCAGCAGCTTGTCTTTATCGGCTTTCCTTTTTCCAAGTTCCACTTCAATCCGACCACGAAGTTTGATCTTTCCCATACCGGTTTCATAAATAGCTGGCAAGTCACTTTTGTTTGCTATAATGCCCCCCGTAGGAAAATCAGGACCAGGAAGATATTCCATCAGCTCCTGCACTGTTATCTCAGAATTATCGACATAAGCCATGACTGCATCAATGACTTCTCCCAGATTATGAGAGGGGATACTGGTACTCATACCTACCGCAATTCCCTCAGCGCCATTTATTAAAAGATTGGGCACTCTCACCGGAAGAACTTCCGGCTCCTGTTCCGTCTCGTCGTAGTTAGGTACGAAATCCACAGTCTTGTCCAGATCCCTTAAATAAACTTCCTCTGTAAACTTCTCAAGCCTTGCTTCCGTATAACGCATAGCCGCTGCTCCGTCCCCTTCTATGGAACCAAAGTTTCCATGTCCATTGACCAGGGGCATTCCCTTTTTAAATATCTGGGACATTACTACAAGGGTTTCATAAATGGAACTGTCACCATGGGGATGATACTTACCCATGGTATCACCCACGATACGCGCCGACTTCCTATGGGGCTTATCATGGTTTAAACGAAGTTCACTCATATCATATAATACACGCCGCTGAACGGGCTTTAATCCATCTCTGGCATCCGGGATCGCTCTAGCTGTGATAACGCTCATGGAATAATTCATGTAGCTCTTCTGCATCACCTCGGAATACTCTGTTCTAATTATTTTTTCTGCCATATTTCCTCTCTTTTGTCCATCTTTTCAGGACATCTAGGTATCCCTGGAAGGGGTTTCTCTCTTTTTGTCCATGTTCTCAGGGCATTTAGGTATCCCTGGAAGGAATTTCCTCTCTTTTGTCCATCTTTTCAGGACATCTAGGTATCCCTGGTAGGGGTTTCCTCTCTTTTGTCCATCTTCTCAGGACATTTAGGTATCCCTGGAAGGGGTTTCCTACTCCTTATGCATCAATTTCAGCTTCATCTGCATGCTCGTAAATAAACTTTCTTCTGGGGGCAACTTCACTTCCCATGAGCATTTCTGTAATTTCAGAAGCCATACGGGCATCTTCAATTTCTACCAGCTTAAGCACACGCCGATCCGGATCAAGAGTAGTTTCCCAAAGCTGTTCTGCGTCCATTTCTCCAAGACCTTTATAACGCTGGAGAGTAAAATCTCCCGAATGAGCTTTGCGATATCGCTCCAGATCTTTCTCATCATAGAGATACTGTTCCGCTCCTCGTTTAGGAATGACCTTAAATAAAGGAGGCATGGCGATATACACATGTCCATCGTAAATCAAATTTGGCATAAACCGATATAAAAAGGTTAAAAGAAGGGTATCAATATGACTTCCATCTACATCAGCATCCGTCATTAATATGATCTTATCGTAACGCAGCTTAGTAATGTCAAAATCATTGCCATAGCCTTCTGAAAATCCGCATCCAAAGGTGTTAATCATTGTTTTTATCTCAGCATTGGCCAGAACCTTGTCTATAGAAGCCTTTTCTACATTTAAAATCTTGCCTCGGATAGGAAGAATGGCCTGAAACTGACGGTTACGGGCTGTCTTTGCAGAACCTCCAGCAGAATCTCCCTCTACAATGAAGATCTCACACTTTTGTACATCCCTGCTTTCACAGTTTGCAAGCTTTCCGTTGCTGTCAAAAGAAAACCTCGATTTAGACAACATGTTTGTCTTTGCCTTTTCCTCGGCTTTTCGAATCTTTGCGGATTTTTCGGCACAGCTAATCACTGCCTTTAACACTTCTAAATTACGGTCAAAATATCGTTCAAGTTCCTCACCTGCCACGGAAAAAACTGCTTTCGTGGCATCCGCACTTGCAAGCTTTGTCTTTGTCTGCCCTTCAAAGATTGGATCTGGATGTTTGATCGCTACGACAGCCGTCATACCATTTCTGGTATCAGCCCCTGTAAAGTTAGTATCCTTTTCCTTTAAGATCCCCAGTTCCTTTGCATAACTGTTAATCATCTGGGTAAAACGGGTCTTAAAGCCAGCCAGATGGGTTCCGCCCTCCTGAGTAAAGATATTATTACAAAATCCCAGTATGTTTTCCTCAAAAGTATCAACGAACTGGAGTGCTATCTCCACCTCAACTTTATCAACGGTCCCTTTAAAATAGATGGGATCGTGCATCTTATCTTTCCCATCATTTAATTCTTTTACATAGGCAACGATTCCCTCAGGTTCATGATATACAACCGTCTCTTCTTCGCTTCGCCTTTTATTCACATAAGTAATCCTCAAGTTAGGGTTTAAATATGCGGTTTCATGAAGACGGCTTTTAATCCAATCTGCTTTAAAATATGTCTTCTCAAAAATTTCTCCATCCGGAAGAAAGTTAATCTCTGTTCCGGTCGCTTTTGTCTTGCCTAACGTAGGAAGCAGGCCATCCTCCAGATCTACCGTTGGTATGCCCCGCTCATATGCATCATAATGAATCAGACCGTTCTTATATATTTTAACTTTCATGTGGACAGACAGTGCATTCACAACAGAGGAACCGACTCCATGAAGACCGCCACTGGTTTTATAGGCATCATTGTCAAATTTACCACCTGCATGAAGGGTAGATAAAACCACACGCTCAGCAGAAACGCCTTTTTTATGCATCTCCACGGGGATTCCTCGACCAGAATCCTTAACTGTACAAGAGCCATCTGTCTCTAGCGTCACCCATATCTGGTCACAGTAACCAGCAAGATGCTCGTCCACCGCATTATCTACTATTTCGTAAATTAAATGATTTAATCCTTTTGTCCCTACACTGCCTATATACATTCCAGGACGTTTTCGTACCGCCTCAAGGCCTTCCAATACGGTAATGCTTTCCGCATTATACTGCGTTTTCGCCATGATACTCCTCCACATTTCGTATAATCAAACTCCATTATACAATGCTTTTTCCATTTTTGGCAAGTTACTAACATTCTTTTTCCATTTTTTGTAAATATCTATTGATTTCTTTTAGATTCTTATGATATAATCATTAATGGATTAAAACCATTAAGCAGATATAGTTCATTGGTAGAACATCAGCTTCCCAAGCTGAGGAGGCGGGTCCGATTCCCGTTATCTGCTTCTTTTTTTGCCCTGACATACGCAAGGAACCCCTTGTGCACGTCAGGGTTTTTTAGTTCCTTTTTCAAAATAATAATTTCATTCGACTTATCTAGATAGCATCGCCTACCAAAACACATATATTAGTATAAAACACAATGATTGGTGACGAATCAAATGTCTGATTCATACGACTTAAATGTTACTCCGGTTACTTCTTACACTCCCACTTTTCCACATGATTACGGCCCAAACCCATTTATTATTGATCTGAGCAAAGATGCACAGCAAAATGATTATTACCGTTCAACCCTGTGGACAGGAAATCAATTGCAGCTTACATTAATGAGCATTCCTGTACATGAGCTTATTGGCATGGAAGTACATCCTGATCACGATCAGATTATACGAATCGAAGAGGGGGTAGGTCTAATCCAATTCGGGGAAAATAAATTCTCACTGTATGATCAATATCTGGCATTTTCGGACTATGTCGTTTTTGTACCTGCTGGCACATGGCACAACATTGTTAATATCGGTAATGAGCCGCTTAAAATATCATCCATCTACGCACCCCCCAATTATCCAAGGAATATGCTGCAGGAAACAAAAACATCAGAACCCGTTTTAGGAAATACGCTTTAAGAGATCGCAGTAATTGCGTTATACTGGCAGTTTTCCTCAGAAATGCAAAATCTTATTCAAGTTTTTTTACTTAACTAAAATTATTAATGCTTTTCAAAAAAGGACTGCACTTAAAGCGCAGTCCTCTTATTCTTCACATCCTACATGATATGAAATCCTTTTTCTTCTATTACAAGCATCCGATCCATCTGAATGTCCTTTATGACAATGAATCGGTCATTTCGCAGTTCCTGAATTAGTTTTTCTATCCCATTTTCGGTTCCTTGGAGTTCCATTTCTACACGACCGTCATCCAAATTTTTAACCCAGCCTGTGATACTAAGGCTAGGCGCAAGATACCTCACCCGGTATCGGAACCCTACCCCTTGTACTCTTCCGCTGACACAAATTCGTTTACGAACAGTTTCCCCGATCATTCGCACCACCTATTCCCCTGTATCTACAGGCATCAAACATTCATCTTCCTTTTCGATAAGCATCTGCTCAAATTCCTTGATTGGCATGGCTTTGGAAAAAACGTAACCTTGAATCACATCACACCCAGCGGATTTTAGAAATTCAACTGTTTCCACATATTCTACGCCCTCTGCGATGGTCTTAATCTTTAACTCTTTTGCCATATTTATAATATTAGAAATTACAATACGTTCTCTGCTGATATCACTGCTTTTTCTAAAAAACATAATGTCCAACTTAAGAACATCAATTTTTAAATTCTTTAACAAGTTCAAGGAAGAGTAACCAGAACCAAAGTCATCGAGGGAACAGACAAATCCTTTTTCATTAAGCCTTTTTACCAGACGATTAAACATGGCATCATCATTGAGCAGGACTGTTTCCGTAAATTCCAGCTCCAGCAGTCCATCAGGTATCTCGTACTTATTTTTGATTTCTCCATAAAAATCCACAAAATCTTCCCGAAGCATTCCTATCTTTGATACATTAACAGCAATATTTACAGGAGGTCTGCCTGCCGCTAAGTAATTGTGAAGCCACTGACAGGATTTCTCAAACATATATCGGTCAAGAAGTACAATCTTGCCTGCCCGTTCCATGATTGGGATAAACTGGCCTGGCGGTATGGTTCCTTTTCTTGGGTTCTCCCATCTTACAAGAGCCTCTCCTCCCACAATTCGATTCTCTTTTTGGATGGATACCTTTGGTTGAACAAATATTTTAAACTCCTGGTTGCGCAGCGCCCGGTCGATTTCTGATTCCAGCTCAGATTCAAACAGGACGCGGTTCCTGATTTCTTTGTTATAGAATCCAAATGGATTCCCCGGTAGACCTTTTACATTCTTCTGTGCAATATTGGCTTTATCTACAATCTGATCGATGGAGAGTTCTTCAACATCAGTTTCTTCAATACAATATGCTCCCATACTTAGTTCCATGGGAATTTTTTTATTATAGGGCAGATAGCGATCTTGAAATAAGGTAACAAGCTTTTGAAACCATTCCTCCATCTCTTCTCTGGTTTTATATTTATAAAGCCCAGCAAAATTATCCGCTGATATTCTACAGTAAAGAGTATCAGGCCCACCATAATCACGAAATAAGTTTGCAAGGGAAATTAAAACCTTATCCCCCTCCTCATATCCTAATATATCATTCATAAATTTGAACTTTTTAATATCACAGTACCACACTGCATAGGTTTCTGACTTCTCCTTTCGCAACTTTTTTTCCATCTCGTGCTTAAAAGAAGAATAATTTCTGGTTCCGGTGACGCTGTCCCCATAAGCCAGCTTTATTAATGTTTTTTGATTTTTATTGATGATTAAAAACTGGCGATAGAAAAAGGAAAGAAACAAAACGCAAGATAACAAAATCATGACTCCCACCCCGATTGTCATTTCCAAATACCTGACGTAAAAATTGGGTTGTGGAAAGACATTAAGGAGATACCAGTCATTGACCCCTAAAGGCATTACAACCACAGTTTGTCTCTTCTTGTCCTGGGTTTTGATATTAAAAGAAGCCTGTTCATTGGCCTTTATTGCTTGTTCTATCTGGGTTCTTATTTTCGTTGCTTCTATAATGGAATAATATGCCCGGTTAGAACCAGCAACCTCTTTTCCCTGTTTATCAAGAATCACAAGCAGGCCTTCTCCTGCTAGCGCCATGGTGCTAACAATATTACTGAGAATTTCACCCGTGTTTTTAACATAAATCATTCCGATGGCATGGTTTGTATCATCTCTGACAGCCACTTTATAGCAGCCTTGGACACTATCCCCTGCTTTCTGACTATCATTGTCCATAAAGCCTATCTTCATAGAAGGGTTTCCTTCATTTATTTTATCTATGATACTATTAATTCCATCTTTACTATGTATTCCGCCTAAGCCAAAACTTACGGATAACCCGCTCAGGATTTTAAGTTCTTCCTCAAGCCTGCTTTTTATTGTGGATTGATTTTGTTTCGCTGCATTATAAAAATAGGTAATTTTCTCCTGTTCATTCTTCTCCATCATATAAATTAAAAATGAAAAACAACTTATGGTGAATGCCAGGCAGAGAAGTACCGGAATAAGCATATTTTTCTGTTTCATATTCCAATTTTCCATCTTTTGCATATATGCTGACTCCTCAATTTTAAGCATCTGACCCAATAACTACTAGTTTCATTATAGCTTTTTATGGAAGTTTTAGCAATCTTTATGTAATCTTACTTATTTCAGGAAAAAGCATTGATTTTCCGAAGATTAGATGTTATAATATCAAAGGTTTTGATGCTATATCATTAACCGGATTGCTTCCGTAGCGCAGTTGGTAGCGCAACGCATTCGTAATGCGTAGGTCGGGGGTTCGAGTCCCCCCGAAAGCTTTCACAGGAAACCTTGATTATTCAAGGTTTTTTCTATTTTATACACACTTTTTTCTTTCTTACTCTCTTTGTTTTCCATTTATTCCGGCTGATATCCCACTAGATTCCCTAATGTAAGGCGTTTCTTTTTCATGTTTTATGTACCTGTAAAAGCTGTATTTTTTATCAGCACTTCTGCCTCCCTCTTTATTTACTATAAAGTATGGACGTTTATTAATGTCTGATGTTAAGTTGCGCTTATCAAGCACACAATCATCTCCTATAAACATCATGGTGGCAAATGTTCTGCTTGTAAACTGACAATCCCATTTTAAACACAATGTTGTCTCCGAATTCTGCGAGGTCTACGCCTGCTGCAACCACATAAAATACCATATCACCAAATTTGAGTTTTCAATATTTCTCGAATTTATCCTTTTTTCCGTTATATGAGCAATAAAATAAGCCCCATTAAAGGACTAGTCTACAATTTTAATTAGTTAGCGAAACATAGTAGGAAAGAAGCACCCTAATTTAGAATACTGCTTTCATGCTTAAATGCATTATTTATTATTAATTACCCCATATAACAAAACAAAATGGGTGCCCAGCAGGATCAAGCATAGTGACCCTTCCTAATTTTGAAAAATAATTAGAATTACAAAATTATGAATCTGAACTTGAGCACTTAACGGTTAAGTACAGATTACCAAATCGAATCCTACAATAATAATCCAATGGATACACTAATTTATATGCAGTTAGATTTACTTAATTAATTGGAATTTATTTATATTTCGGATATTCAGGAAGTAGGTCTATTAATCTGCTTGTTCTTCCTTCTTCGTCAAGCAAAACTAGAATATTCTCTACGTCTCCCCCCAAATGCATCATAAACTCACGGCATGCTCCACAAGATGGAATTACTTTCCCATCTTTATAAACAGACACGATTCTAGCAATTTCACTTTCCCCGTTTGTGAGCATTGTACCTATTGCATTTCTTTCTGCACACATACCAAGCGACCCATCTGTATCTATGCATATTCCTTTATATATATTACCCTTCTTTGTCAATAATGCTGAAGCAACGCTTCCCACCCACATTTTACTTGAAACACCATATGGATTAATCACATTCATTGCTTCTTCATATAACATTTCCCATTTTTCATCCATACTTTTATCCTCTATAAATACCGATTTTTAAAATTAATGATACACCAATAACTACTAACTATCAATATTTTGATGGAAGTTAATTTAGAAAGTACTTTTTACTGGTCAGAATTTTTTTGTTAAATTAAATATTCTTTTCATTGACTATGAAAAGTGCTAATATAAAAATAAATATAAGGAATCCATGGGAGGAAGCAAATATAATGGGAGATTCAAGTAAATTTGCAAGTATAACAGAATATAATGTTTTTATGTCTGCTTTAGGTCTATTATTCGTTTCTGAATTTGTGATATGGTTTTTAGCATCAAGAGGGAGCCGGGACCATTCCAAAAAACGCTCTGATAATGGAACTTTCTGGCTACTTATTTTGGGGTGGGTTAGCAGTATGACGGCAGGTGTCTTTTTTAGAAGTCAAGGAGTGCCACAGTTTATGAGAAATTGGCTGCTTCCACACGTTACTTTTTACATTGGAATATTCTGTATTGTTGTAGGTGTCGTAATACGTTGTACAGCGGTGTTGACTTTGAAACGTGCATTCACGCTGTCAGTTCAGACAACTGCTGATCAACACCTCATTCAAACAGGACTATATCGCATTGTTAGAAATCCGGCCTACACAGGGAGTATTATTAGCTTATTAGGGGTGTCTCTCGCATATCTCCATGTTTTAGGAATTATTAGTGTTTTCGTGATTTGCTTCATTTGCTACGGAATTCGAATTCATATAGAAGAGAAAGCAATGCTTAATCAATTCCAACAAGAGTTTGAAGAATATTGCAATCATACAAAATACCGCCTGATACCAGGTATATATTAATTGAATCTCAGTTTGCTTGATTAAATTATTGCATAAAAAAACTACTAACGTGATATCAAAGTTAGTAGTTAATAAATTATTAAATCTAATTATGCTCTAATCATTTTGAGTATTTTGTATAAAATAATTCATTTGCCTTTTCGGTAAATAATGTTGGATTCCATTGTATATTAGCATCGAAATCATTTAAGGTAATTGCTGCAAGTAAATAGTCTTTTAATGGTAGCCTATCCTTTACTTTAGCAATATGTAAACCATCTCGAATTATTATTCTATCTGTAAACATTTTCCTTACATCAAAATACAGTCTTACACCAGGAGTATAAATTATATGGGGATCGATACAAACGTATCCAAGATTACGTGAATTTACAACAAGCTCCCCGCAACCATTAGGAATATCTAACATAATATAGTCGGAATAATCTGCCGGTTCCATCATTGTTTTCAATCCTATTTCAGTTACTAATTTATTCTTTTTGCCCAGCATATTTGGGGAGAGTAATGCTTTTTCTTCTTGTATCAACTTCCACGCAGATAATGTCGTACTATGTACCATATATTTTTCATCTGTTTCACGATACCCAATCTCATGAGATGTTTTACTATATTGTTCAATTAAACTTTCTGAATCCATTCCTTTGCATACTTTTAATATAACATTTCGCTGATAAAATAATTCGTAATTAAGAAAATCAAAGAAGCGCAAAAATTCTTTATCAGCATTAGGACAAACTCTTAGTACATGTAGTTTTGCATTAGGGTAGACATTGGTAAAAAACGTTATATCTAAATCATAAATAAACGCTGACCATTTATCGTCATATGTACCATTTATTGTGAAAGGATTTATATCCGTAGGATACCAAGTCGAATCTGCTAAATAAATCATTTCTTCACCTCGTAAAATGTAAATATAAGTAATTCAATCTTGTTTCAGTATAATCTTATCTCAAAAACTACTAACTATCAATATTAAGTTTTCAATGTACAGTAACTGATTAAATCCTAGTTTCTCAAATCATATAGACGGTTTTACTTTTTCCTGCTATGTAATAGCAAAAATCATACTATCCATTATTGCAACTTCTTTACTATTACTGCATTTAGAAAAACTATTGTATTTCTCCGTAACTTTTTGTTTTTCAAAAAGTTACATATGACTATTAATAATTTACAATCAGTGTTACAATAATTGATAACAAAAAATGATACAATAGTATATTCGAAAAATATTTACCTAATTGGAGGGATACCCCGTGAATAAGATTTCAATTAAGCAATTGTCTTTGGATGATACAAACAAACTTTTTGATTTTGAGGTAGAAAACCGTTCTTATTTTAAAACGATTGGATTGTCTCGTAGCGACGTCTATTATGATCCTAACTCGTTTCAAGAAATTCTAAAAAGCTTAGTGGAGGAACAAGAAAAAGGAGTTGCAACTGCAGCTGTAGAACAAGTTCTTAGACAAGCTAACTTAGTACATAAATTGCATAGAATTGAAGCTGGAACCTCTCCTCATAATATTGGTTCTCAAATTGTTCTAACTAAAAACGGCTTTCACTTTGTCGGAACGTATACCCAGCATATTTCCAATGGTGATGACTGGACTGATAGTATACTTTTTGAAAAAGTTATAGACTAAAGAAAAATCTAATGTTTGATAATAGTAAAAACAGAATAAGTAAAGTGGAATTATTAACTACCATATTAAGTTGATAATTCTTTTTTTATTTAATCATACTGAAAGGCTAACCTTCTATTTACCTCATAAAAAGCCATCACCTTCTCTAAACTCATCCATCTCTTTTCCCGATTCTAAAAATCCAAACAATGTAACACTCTGCAGATCCCCCATTTTAGCATCATAAAGCATACCTCTGAATACATCTGCAAAATATAGTATTGACATTCTAATCAAATGGCTGTATCATTGTATTAAATCACTAATACAACAGAACAAAAGGAGGTCGCATTATGAACTGGAAACTGACTGAAGACCGACCAATCTGGATACAGCTTGTGGAACAACTCACCATGCTCATCGTATCTGGCATATACGAATCCGGTTCGGCGGTGCCAGCGGTGCGCACGCTTGCTACCGAAGCAGGAGTAAATCCCAATACGATGCAGCGCGCATTAGCGGAACTAGAAAACCGCAAGCTTGTTGAAACACGCCGTACCGCAGGTCGAATTGTTACCGAAGATTTATCGCTCATACTAAGTATTCGCAAGGAGTTAGCGTATCAGCGCACGGCTGAATTTTTTACATCCATGCATGCACTGGGCTATACAGAGGAACAGACACGGGAGCTGCTTGCAGCTTGGAATAAAAAGGAGGAATCAGTATGAATCAGGAACTCATTACCGCACGTGGCTTGACCAAGAGCTACGGCACAAAAACTGCAATTGATCACATTGACTTATCCGTTGGGCATGGTCGTATTATCGGACTTTTGGGACCTAATGGTTCTGGTAAAACCACTTTTATTAAACTCCTTTGCGGACTTTTACACCCCACATCTGGAGAATTAAAGATAGATGGTCACTCTCCTGGCGTTGAATCAAAGGCAATCATTTCATACCTGCCTGACCGTATGTATTTTGCTGATTGGATGAGAACCTCGGACCTGGCAGCTTTCTTTGCTGACTTCTATGCTGATTTTGACCGCACAAAAGCACTTGAGATGTTTAAATCTCTTGGAATTGGGCAAAACGACCGGATTAAGACCATGTCAAAGGGAACCAAAGAAAAGGCACAGCTTGCACTGATTATGAGCCGCAAAGCACAGCTTTATCTTCTTGACGAACCAATTGGTGGAGTAGACCCCGCAGCACGGGATTTTATACTCAATACCATTTTGACCAATTATAATGAAAATGGTACCGTCTTGCTTTCTACCCATTTAATTTCCGATATTGAACGGGTGCTGGATGAAGTTATTTTCCTGCAGAACGGAAAAGTCGTACGACATGACACCGTAGACAACATACGTGAGCAGGAAGGCAAATCCGTTGATCAGCTCTTCCGTGAGATTTTCACGTATGGCCACTAAGGAAAGGGGGAATAAGAATGTTTTTTAAACTATGTAAATACGAATTCAAATCCATTTTGCGGACACTGGTACCCATCTATTTGGCTGTTATAGCCGTATCTTTTATTAACATGTTTATGGGTGTGGGCTCGTTATCAAACGGATATTATAATAATTTAATACAAAATATTAGTTTTGGAAAAGACATTTTGGGTCTGTTTCAAACAGTCTCTATGTTTGCTTACTTTGGGGTAATGGTTGCTTTGAGTGTACTGACTCTTATCGTAATTATTCAAAGATTTTATAAGGGATTGCTTTGCGACGAAGGTTATCTTATGTTCACTCTCCCAGTTAAGCCTTGGCTACTCATTGCAGCAAAAGGTACCACAGCCCTTGTAATGACTGTTGCCAGCGGCATCACCGCAGGAATATCCATTTTAATGCTTTTGATCGGTGCATTAGGCCCTGTTGACTTTTTCGCTGCAGTGGCCTCCCCGGAACTATGGCTGAAAATTGGTCAGTTGTTTCAGGCCGTCCCATCCTGGCCTCTCCTTATGTTAGAGGTACTTGTTTTAATCATATTCAGTGGCTTTTCAAAACTTTTTCACTTATACTTTTCTATGTCACTAGGTCATTTAGCAAACAGGCACCGCATTTTAATGTCTGTAGTGGCATATATAGGAATCTCTATGGTTCTTAGCTTTATCAGTGGCTTTTTCATGATTATGGCAAATAGTATTCCTTTCTTCCAAACATTTTTTAATTCAATTAATTTTGATTCTGGAATAAGTGGATTTACCGCAGCCATGCACCTAGTTCTTATTGCTTCTATTGTAGCATGTGTGATACAAAGTGCGATATTCTTCTTTGGCTCAGAGCGGATTCTTTCCAAATACCTTAATTTAGAGTAATATATAAAATGGGCGAACTGAAAAGCGTTGCTCACAACCACTATAAAGAAGGCATCTTTAAACAATTCTATCTGTTTAAAGATGCCTTTTCTTTTACTATATATTTCATTTATTTCGTTATACCTGCTCTTCTCCTACTGACACTGACTGGGATATTTATGATCCTCTGAAGGGGTTTCCATACCATACCGGCAATTGTAAAATCAATCATGCTGTGAATGATAGTTCCTACCCCTACCAACAAAATAACCGAAGTCAGATACCCCTTATCATAATATGCATTGGACATATGATTTCCCCAGTAAAACAGGGTAACTACAGTTACTTCACTGACCGAATGAATAACAGCCATTAAAAGGCCAAATAACACAGAACCTTTTACACTACTTAGAAGCCTAGGATTTTTCTTAAGCATAAAGGAGCCAATAACAACAAAGACAATGTGAGACAGTGCTCTTAATACAACAGCAATTGGATAGATACCCGCCAACAAAAACCCCAAAGCAGATATAAGCGCAACGGAAATCGCAACATAAGGAGATATAAACATTGCTATAAATATTGGAACATGGCTTGCCAAGGTATAGGAAGCAGGTTCCAGTATTAATTTGGGAGCAAACATTGGTATCACAATTCCAATTGCTGACAGTGCTGCTGCAATTGTCATTTTTTGAATTGAATTCTTACTGTTCATAGGATTCTCTCTCCATTCATTCTCTTGGTAAGACGCATTAACTTCTCACGTGTAACGTCAACTGTCTTGTCAGTCAACTGAATTGTATTATATAAAACTTGAGAAACAATGTCAAGTCTTCTTTGGCTTATTTCCTTATGGGATTTCATCCGCTAGTGTCCATTCATTGCCACAAGGTCAAAAAAAGAGACGTCCTAAGACGTCTCTCATAGAAATTAATACTTTCCTAACTTCATATGTCCTGCAAGCTCTGTTTTGCATCTCTGTTTAATAACCCATGCTTCATCCTTTGCCTGAGTAAAAGCAGATACACATTTCGGATCTAAATTATCCTCAATGCCTTCTTTACTCAATGCAATGATCTTTTCTGCCAATGTAATGACTTCCATATGAATGGCATTGGTACGATCAGAGCGGTAAATTTTTTCTGAATCTTCCTCGCTGATTGGCTCAAACTTGTCTGCACCTACCATACACTTAGGACATTTTTCTGGAGCAGTTTCCCCTTCATAAACATAGCCGCATACTGTACATCTGAATAATTTCATAAAAACATGCCTCCTTAATTGAAAAATATTGATCATCTTCCGATCAATACTAGTATTACTTACAATGAGGCTTTTGTCAATCTCTGGAAGAGATTATTTTCTAGAATTTTAGTTCAACAAAGTAGTAACTTCGATATAGGTGAAAGTATTCTTACCTCTTTACAAGATTTTGTCCAATGGCTGTATCTCTCAGGGCCTGTATTTCGGGGATTCTATCCCTTCTTCTTTTTGCATATGACAAACCGCCAAACTGAGTAATTTTTAATTTACTTCAATTTGAAGTCTTAGGATTCCTGCCGGGTATTACTGTCATATAACTCCTAGTCCATAGAGTCTACATTCATAAGGCTGCAGGGTAATTGAGTCCCTTTCCGCTTCCTTGTAGTTGTCGATTATTATTTGACTGCCGGTCAATGTATAAGGAACCTCCAAATCACTCTTTTCTTCCGATAGATTGCAGACAATCAAGTACCCTTCTCCTTCATATTCTCTAGTGTATGCATAAATACTTTCACTTTCTTCCATGAGTAAAGTATAGGTCCCGAAGAGTAAGGCAGGAATTTCTTTTCTGATACAAATTATTTTCTTGTAGAAGTTTAATATGGAATCCTCATCTTGTAACTGAACTTGTACATTTAACCATGTGTAATTTTGATTTACTTTCAGCCATGGCGTACCTTCACTGAATCCGCCATTTAACGTATCATCCCACTGCATCGGTGTTCTGGAATTATCCCTAGTTGTATTCTTAAGAAACTCAAAGGATTCCTCTGGGCTCATTTCTTTTTTTATTCTTGCCTGATAACGGGCTAATGAGGGTTCATCCCGAAAATCTGATGGAGACTCATAATCCGCATTTACCATGCCTATTTCTTGTCCCTGATAGATAAAGGCTATTCCTTTTTGCATAAAGTACATTAATGCCAGGCACTTACCACTTTCTATAAAATAACGGTCAGGAGAGCCAAACCTGCTGATACTTCTGACCAAATCATGATTTTCCATGACAAGCCCAACATTTCCCACGTCCTTGGTTGCTTGCTGCCATCTGGTCAACGCTTTCTTTAGCTTGATTAACGAAATTTTTCCAGATTCCGTCTCTAAATTCCATAGGTTCAAATGATCGAATTGGAACAGTGAGTCAAAGACTCCCTTCCCTTGGGAGATCCATTCCTTGACCTCTTCTATGCGAACCCCATTGGCTTCTGCTACGGTGAAAATATCATATTTTGCAAAGGTATTTTCTTTCAATTCTCTCAGTAAATCTAAGATTCCCGGCTGGTTCATATGCTTGTCAAAAGAAGAAACATACTTTTCCCCATTGAGGTTAGGCATATCTGTTAAATCTGGCTTATGGATGTGGGTAATGGCGTCCACCCGAAAGCCATCAATCCCCTTATCCAGCCACCAACAGATCATATCATATACAGCTTTTTTAACTCCGCTGTTCTTCCAGTTGATATCCGGCATGGTTCTGCCAAACGTATGTAAGAAATACTGTTTTGTGTTTTCGTCATATTCCCAGGCAGAACCCCCAAAGATACTCTCCCAGTTACTTGGTTCTTCCCCGTTCCTTGAGTCGCGCCATATATACCAATCCCTTTTAGGGCTATCTTTTGAGCTTCTAGACTCAGCGAACCACGAATGCGCTGAGGATGTATGATTTACCACCAAATCAATAATTACCCGTATTCCGAGGGCGTGGGCTTTCTCCAAAAGCTCATTAAAATCCTTCATTGTTCCGTATTCTTTTTGAATATCCTGATAATCACTGATATCATAGCCATTGTCATCGTTAGGTGAGAGATAAAACGGGCAGATCCAGATTAAATCGATTCCTAGCTCAGCAAGATAGGATAATCTTCTTATAATCCCCTGTAAATCTCCCACCCCATCTCCATTGCTATCCTGAAAGCTTCTTGGATAAATCTGATAAGCGACTACACTCTCCCACCAGGCATGCGTTTGTGTCATGTCTTTCATAATAACCTCCATTCACCAAAGTATCAATAACTTTATGGCCTGTTCTTCTTATGCCAAAAGATACATAATTCCCTCATATGGCCTCAGTAAATTCTCCCGGCAATCATCATAGTTAGACAATTCCCACGCCTTTTTACCATTTAGTTCATAAGGCAGCTTATAAGGAGTATTTTTACCATAGAAATTACATATCACCACAAGTTTATGCTGCCCCAGTGTCCTGGTATATGCAAAAATATTTTCATCGTTCGGAAAGAGTAGCTCAAAATCACCATAAACAATTACGTCGTTTTCTCTTCTCAAACAAATCAATTTCTTATAGTGGGAAAAAATAGAATTTTCGTTATTGACCTGATTTTTTGCGTTAATCATTTTATAATTTGGATTTACCCCAATCCACGGTGTTCCTGCACTAAAACCTCCGTTTAATTCAGCCGTCCACTGCATGGGCGTTCTTGCATTGTCTCTGCCTTTCGCATAGATGGATTCCATGATCTCTTCATGAGAATATCCCTGATTGAAACGTTCCCGGTACATATTGAGTGTCTCAATATCCATATAATCAGAGAGATCAGAAAATCTCACATTGGTCATACCCAATTCTTCTCCCTGATAGATATAAGGTGTCCCTTTCATGCCATGTAAGAGCGTTGCCAGCATCTTGGCACTTTCTACTCTGTATTCTTGATCATTCCCCCATCTGGATACAATTCTTGGAAGGTCATGATTATTCCAGAATAAGCTGTTCCAGCCATTGTTGTCAAAGCAGGTCTGCCACTTACTTAATACCCGTTTTAGATCCACTAAATCAAGCACCTTCAAGTCCCATTTATCCTTGCCCGGAATCTGATCCAGCGATATATGCTCAAACTGAAATACCATACTGAGCTCACTGCCGTCAGAATTGGAATACAGCTTAGCTGTTTCTGGCGTTGCGCCCCAGCACTCACCAACAGTTAATAAATCTTTATCACCAAAAGTGTTCTGATTCATTTCTTTAATATAAGGATGAAGCATTGGACCGTTGCTTGTGATTTTTTTGTTTATCTCTTTTCCGATCAGCTCAATCACATCCATTCGAAAGCCGCCAATGCCTTTCTCAATCCAAAAATTCATAAAATCATATACTTCTTGTCTGACCTTTGGATTCTCCCAGTTTAAGTCAGGCTGTTTCTTACTGAACAGATGCAAGTAATATTGACCGGTAATTTCATCCCATTCCCATGCACTGCCAGAGAACACTGAACCTAAATCATTGGGCTCTTTACCATCAACCGCATCTCTCCAGATATAATAATCTCTGTAAGGATTGTCCTTGGACTTTCTAGATTCGATAAACCATTGATGCTCATCGGAGGTATGGTTTGCCACTAAATCCATGAGAATCTTTATATTTTTATGATTTGCCTTAACCAAAAGCTCCTCCATATCCTTAAGTGTACCGAATTCCTCCATAATATTTTTATAGTCACTGATATCATAACCATTATCATCATTGGGAGAAGGAAAAACTGGGCTAAGCCAGACAACATCTATTCCCAGGTCGGAGAGATAATCCAACTTTTCAATAATCCCTCTTAAGTCGCCAATTCCATCCCCATTGGAATCATAAAAGCTTCTGGGGTATATTTGATATACGACCGAACGATGCCACCATTTTCTATTCATGTCAATCACCAAACCTTTCATTATGTACCAAGACTTTGTAACAATGGCTGCTCCTCGTTTTCTTTCTGTTCCAGTTTAACAAATACACGAAGCAGTTCGCTTACGCTCCATGCCTGTGCAAAACATCCCTGTGAAATCGTAGGATTATCGCCATCATAGATTTCCGCAATCTGTCCAATACACCCTTCTCTCATACAAGCCTCCAAGACGGATAACTGTTCCTTTATTTTGATACGTGCCCTCAAGTCGTAATCGTGAACCTTTAAGTAGGCAAGATAATATGCACCCAGAGGGAACGCCCAAACCGTTCCCTGATGATATGCCATATCCCGGTTAAAAAGAGAGCCTGAGTAATGGGACTTAAAGTCCTTATCAAACTTGCTTAAACTTCTTAATCCGTAAGGAGTATAGAGTGTTTCATACACTTTATTGACCACTTTAATTTCCGCATCACGATCCATGATAGAAAAAGGCTGTGACACCGCCCAGATCTGGTTACAGCGAACCTGATTATCCGCTGCTTCGCCTGACACCAGATCCTTTAGGCAATTCTCCTTCTTATTCCAAAACTTTTCCAGAAAGCTCTTTCGCACCAGATCAGAAAGTTCTTCATAGGATTTCTCTGGCATTTTTAAAAGCCTTGCAAAATAACCCATGATCTTTAAATCATTAAACCAATACGCATTGATTTCCACCGGTTTCCCATGTCTTGGTGTAGGAAGGATATCACCAAAGCGAACATCCATCCAGGTTACTTGCTCTAATCCGCTACCTGCCGTGATTAAGCCGTCATGATCCATCTTGATATGGTAACTGGTTCCCCTCTGATACCATTCAATGATATCTTCCATCGTGGGATATGCTTCTTTTACGAAGTCCAAATCATTACTTACCAGATAATATTCGTACACTGCGCCGATAAACAGAAGAGATGCATCCACCGTATTATATAAGGGGTCATGTCCTCCTTCCGGAAACATATTCGGCATCAGTCCTTTATCCTCATATTTCATAAAGGTATAAAAAATACTTTTAGCTTCCTCAAAACGCCTAGTAGCGATACAGCAGCCGATCATAGCAATCATTGTATCCCTGCCCCAATCTGCAAAGAACGGATATCCTGCCATTAACGTTTTCCCTCTTGTGGAATCACGTTCCACCAGAAATTGATCCGCACTTTTTACCAGCTGCTTTGCCAACTCGTCTTTCACGCCGGATTGTGTGATTAAAAGCTTCTGCCGCTCTTCTTCCTGACTGAAATAATTTAATATTTCTATCTTCTCATTGATCGGCTCTGTACTATAAATAAGATTTAAGGTTCCGTTAGAACCAGGGTGGACGGAAATTGTGATACTGTGATTATGCGCTGAGACACCGATTGCCTCCCTCCCGTCTCGTGCATCATAACCATAGTATAGATCTTTTTCATATTCTGTCTCATGTTCTCTCAAACTGCCATTGGTTTTACAATATAGCATCAGCCCATTACTTTTAATCACATTATCCTTGATCCTGAATTCCTGATTACGATTTAAGGTTTCTCCTTTGGATACGAATTGCATATGGGGTGTAACTGTTAAAATCACCTCAGTGTCCATGTAATTTGTCATCTCGTATTTCAGCACTACAGAATTTTCTCCCTGTACCAAAACCAATTGCTTTTTAATCTCCACACCTTTTACTTGATAAATCCAGATGGGATAATCTTCAAAGCTGAATTGATTTAAATAGCGATAACCTGTTTGATTTTTTGTATGGTTAACAAATTCCTGGCTGGATAAATTATACTTTTTATTGCATACCGAAAGTTGCTCTTCCATTCGCGTTATCATGTGATATCTTTGATTCGGAGCTACCATACAAGCCATTAGTAAAGCATGATCATTTCTGGTGTTAGAACCAATTTCAGTTAGCGAGGAATAACCACCCAGACCATTGGTGAGTAAATAAGAATTCTCCTGTCCTTTGTCCATGGTCTTCCAGTCATGCTTTCCGTAAATAAATTTCATTTTGTCCTCCGGTCTATTTTAATGTTCTTGCCGTTCAGAATTACCCTTTGACAGCACCTGATACTCCCTCCACATAGAATTTTTGTGAAAACAAAAAGATAAGTGCAATTGGAATTGAGATTAATACACAGCCTGCAAAGAACTGTGTATAATAATATTCCACAAATTCTTTCTCCAGCATGGTCCATAAGCCGATCGCAATAGTATAATACTGTCTGTCCTGTCCCAATATTACCTTGGCAAAAATATAGTCCACCCAAGGTCCCATAAAAGAAGTTAAAAGTGTAGTAACAATAACCGGTCTGGAAAGAGGAATTGTAATTTTACGAAATACCTCCCACTTAGTTGCACCATCGATAAAAGCAGCTTCATCAATTGTCTTCGGAATGGTATCAAAAAATCCCTTAACGACCAGATATCCCAGTCCCGAACTGCCTGAATATACCATAACCAAAGCGACTAATTTTAGAGGACCTGCCTCTAAAAATCCAAATCCCTTTAATATATAGTAAACTGCATACATTGACATGAAACCCGGAAACATACCAAGTATCAATGCAATATTCATCATCTTTTTACGCATTCTGAATCTTAGCCTGGATGTTACATAAGCAACACATAAAACAAAAAATGCGGATAATAAGCAAGAACATATTGCTACGATTAATGTGTTAAAAAACCATCTTTCATAGTTTAAATTGCTTGCCGAATCAAATAATTTCTTATAATTGTTCAATGTATATCCTCTTGGCAATATATAGCTCTTATAGGTGCCGCCTTCTGCACGAAAAGAGGTCAGTATAACAAAGAAAATCGGCAGTACCCATATGAATCCCAGAATTCCCAAAAATATATGAACAATGGTATTATGAATGAATCGCCTTCTTTTTAAAGATTTTGTTTTTCTCTTCATTATTGGAACGCCTCCTCATCTTTATAGGAACCTGTGTGGCGATAAGTTAATAAAGATAATATTGCCAGTATTATAAAGACTACAATCCCGATAACGGCACCTAAATTGTAATCCTTATTCGTAATGGTCAATTTATACAACCAGGTTACTAACAGATCTGTTTTACCAGCATAATAGTATTCCAGCGATTCCGGTCCGCCGCCTGATAATAAAAAGATTACGTTAAAATTATTGATATTTCCGACAAAGGAGGTAATTAAATATGGTGTTGTGATAAACAGCATATAAGGTAATGTTATTTTAAAAAATATGACAATTGCATTGGCGCCATCCACCTTTGCAGCCTCATATAAATCTTTGGGTATATTTTGCAAAATACCTGTTGTCGTTAACATGGAAAACGGAACACCGATCCAGACATTAATACAAATAATTGTAATCTTAGCCAGTGTCGAATCAGTAAAAAACGGAATCGCCTCAGTCGGTCCAATAATACCGATATTACGCAGCATTGCATTCACTGGACCGTTAGTGTTGAAGATCGTTCTCATGGTAAGTAACGATACAAACTGAGGTACTGCGATGGACATGATAAAGATAAATCTCCAAAACTTTTTATATCTAGTACCTTCGCGATTGATTACAATCGCTAACAACATTCCGAAAATGTAACAGGAAAATGTAGCAAATACTGCCCATATGATAGTCCAGTTAAGTACCGGCCAGAATGTGTTAGATAATGAGCCGTTTTGGGCAAACATTGCCGAAAAGTTTTTAAATCCAACCCAGTCAAAGAGATTTCCCGGTGTTTGATGGTTTTTATCGTAGTTCGTAAATGCAATTAATATCATAAAAACAAGGGGAACAATCGTGAAACATAAGACACCTGATACCGGTAAAAACAAAAGGGATTTATGTAAGTTTTGCTCCTTCAAAGATGCCAAATCATCTTTGAAGGAGGGAATTGCTTCGCCGTATTCTATTTTTTTCTGTGTTACATAAGCACTTCTTACAGATGTCATTGCAAAAAGCGCAAAACCAAGAGTCAGAAATATTGTTACAACACCATAGAGCAAACATAACATGGAATTATCCCCTGGTACATATTCATAAATCTGCTTTGCTTCATTAAAAGCCTCTGCCTGAACACCGGTTCCTAATGTTATAAAGTCTGCAATGGAATTGAAACCAACTGTGATCATATAATAAATATAAACAATTTCTACAAATAACATAAGCAAGCCACGGATAATTTGTTTATGCACTAAATTACCTAACCCAAATACTAGGGCGGATAATTTTGTTATCCCATTTCCTTGAATAAAAGAAGCAATTCCCCCTATATCACGAAGCGATGTATTAATATTTGACTTTTTTCCCTTCCTGCGAGCCATGATCCAATCCTCTCTAAACTATCTGTGAATTTCTGTCAATAGTTTTTTTATTCTACCTTTAATGTAGCTACAAACGTATCTAACTTTTTCTGTACATTCTCTTTGTTTAGCTCACCAGTTTTGATTTCAGTTGCAATGCCAACAGCATTAGACCAGTATTTTGAGGTGAATTCTACGGATGTAGGCTGCATAACAGATGCCGTATTTACTTCGTCTACGATAACCTTTGCCACTTCATCCGCCTGTAATTCTTCGGATTGTCCTGCCTTAAGATTGGTAGGTACCTGACCATTCTTTTCAAATCGTTCTAACTGCATCTCTTCGCTCCCGAGATAAGCTGCGAATGCTACTGCTACAGCAGGATTTTTTGACTGAGAGTTAACACCAATTGCTTTGGAACCATAGAAGCCTTTTAACTGATAGTCCGTTCCGTCTGGATTAAAAGTTGGGATTACTGCCAAACCTAAATCATCGCCTAAAGCCTCCTTATAAAGATTATAGTTCCAGGAACCATCAAACCAAGCACCTATTCTGTGATCTGCTGTTAATTCGGATAGAGAAACATCATCTGCAAATGCTGTTTTAGGGTTATTTATTAAGTCGATCAAGTAATTTGTTACAGCGACACCGGTCGGATTATTCCAGTTAGCGCCAGCTGCAAAATCTGTCTGGCTTTCACCATAGATTGTTAAGTCTGCTCCGTAGTACCAGGCGCCTAATTTCCAGCCGCCAGCGGGGTCAAAGCAGAAATTGTAGACTTTATCACCTGTATCTTTCGTCATAATGCCTTCAACGGATTTTATGTCTTCTGCGCTTAACAATGATTTATCATAATACATAATGAAGGTGTTATGAGTAAAAGGAATCCCATAGATTGCATCGTCTTTTGTCACTGTTTTTACAACAGATTCCCCCATGGTGGATTTAACCATTTCTTCTGTGCTTCCGCCAAGTCTTGCAATAGCTCCAGCATTGATTAACTCATTTAACTGGTCACTTGCAAAGAAGAAGACATCACCGGCGGTTGATACATCTTTTAATATCTCATCTTTTAAAGTATCTTCCCCTTGTGTTTCAACATTAAATCTAATATTCCATTCAGGATGTAGTGCCTGAAAAGATTTTGTCATAGAATCCAAGGTTCCTGTTTGAATTTGATTTTCGGGGGCCCAAATTTTTAATGTTACAGGCTCTGCTTCTCCCGTTTTGGTTGTGGCTGATTTCATAGGTCCCGGAGTTGTACCATTGCTTGTGACATTCTTACTGCATGCAGAAGAAGATACTACCATTGCAGCGACCATAAGTAAGACTAACAAATTTCTCTTCATAAAATACCTCCCCTTAATAAATAGTTTTGATTTTCATCATTCATAGTTTCTATCATAAATCAACAGTTTTCTTCATTGATTCACAACCAATATTATTAAATTATAAAACTTATAACTTCCAAATGTCCTGATTATAGCCCTTGATTGTTCTGTCGGAGGAGAAATACCCAGCACGGCTGATGTTCTCCAACATCAGCTTTGACCATTTGACACGGTCTTCATAATCTTCAACGATTTCTTCCTTTTTCGAGATGTATTCTCTCAAATCCAGTAAGGACATGAACCAATCCTTTGAAATAAACTCCTGATGTAAGCGTTCCAGATTCTCTTTTTTACCAACTTTCATCAGGGTATCGCTTACAATAAAGTCAACCAAATTATGGATCAATGCATCTTTTTTATAAAAATCTTTTGATACATAATCTCGATTATCGTAATGAGCAATGACTTCTTCACTGGATTTTCCAAAGATATAAATATTATCTTCCCCAACCAACTCTGCAATTTCCACATTGGCACCATCCATTGTTCCTAAGGTAATTGCTCCGTTTAACATGAACTTCATATTCCCTGTACCACTGGCTTCCTTGGAGGCCAAAGATATCTGTTCAGATATCTCACAGGCAGGAATCAGCTTTTCTGCTAACGTAACATTGTAGTTCTCAACCATGACTACGTTTAGATAAGGATTTACTTCCGGATCCTTAGAAATCACATCCTGCAAACATAAAATCAGATGAATAATATCTTTGGCTATAATATAAGCAGGAGCTGCTTTTGCACCAAATATGATTGTAATCGGTGTTTTGGGCTTATTGCCTTTTTTGATCTCCAAATATTTATAAATAATATACAGTGCATTCATTTGCTGTCTTTTATATTCATGTAAACGCTTGATTTGAATATCAAAAATGGAGTTTTCATTAATCTGAATTCCCTCTGTCTGCATTAAGTATTCTTTTAGTACTTTCTTGTTCTCGTTTTTTATCTGAAGCAATGTATTTAATACTTTGCTGTCTTCTTTAAACGCCAACAGCTTCTCCAATTGTCCTGCATCCTTTTTAAATCCGTCACCAATCAATTCGCTGATATAAGAGGTCAATGGATAATTGCAATGCATAAGCCAGCGCCTGAACGTAATACCATTGGTTTTGTTATTGAATTTCTGTGGATATATTTTATAAAAATGATTGAGTTCATTTTCTTTTAAGATTTCCGTGTGCAGGGCTGCAACACCGTTTACACTAAAACCGTAATGGATATCGATGTGAGCCATGTGCACACAGTCCTCTTTGTCGATGATATATACGGACGGATCATCAAATTTACTTCTGACTCTTTGATCCAGTACTTTAATAATTGGAAGCAGATGAGGCACTACTTTCTCTAAATACCTAATTGGCCATTTTTCCAAAGCCTCCGCTAAGATTGTATGATTGGTGTAGGCACAGGTCTTTGAAACAATCTCAATTGCTTCCTCCATGTCAATTCCCTTTTGTATCAGTAAACGAATTAGTTCAGGAATAATCATGGTAGGATGGGTATCATTGATTTGAATTACCGCATATTCATTTAAATCCTTTAATGAACTTCCTTTCTTTTCACATTCTTCAATAATCATCTGTGCTCCATTGCTTACCATAAAGTATTCTTGGTAGATTCTGAGCAATTCCCCTTTCTCATCACTGTCATCTGGGTATAAGAACAGAGTGAGATTTCGCCTGATATCCTCTTTATCAAAGAAAATCCCATCCCCTACTATGGATTCATCCACGGTATCAAGGTCAAACAGATGAAGGTGGTTGGTACGATTCTCGTAACCAGTTACTGCAATATCATATAACGTTGAAGTGACTGAAAAATCTTTGAAGAGAACCGTATAAGAAGTGTCTCTCTTCGTTAACCAGCTATGTTTGGTAATCCATGGATTGGTGGTTTCTTTTTGCAGATTCTCTTTAAATAACTGACGGAATAACCCTAAGTGGTAATTCAAACCGATACCGTCACCGTTTAATCCCAGGCTGGCAATGGAATCCAGAAAACAAGCTGCTAATCTTCCCAGACCTCCGTTTCCCAAAGACGGTTCTAGCTCTACATTTTCGATTTCTGTAATTGATTTACCATTTTGAGCCAATTCCTCTCTCACTTCATCGTAAATCCCCAAGTTGATTAAGTTATTGGATAATAACTTACCAATCAAAAATTCAGCGGATATGTAGTAAACCTTCTTCTTACTCTCTTCCCCTTTCTTTTCATCTGCCATGCTTTTTGTCATTTCCAAAAGTGCCAAGTAGATTTCTTCATTGCTGCATTCTTGAAGTTTTTTCCCGTATCGATCTTGTACTGATTTTCCTAACATTCTAACTACCATACCTTTCACTAATACCTGCCAGCCTCCAGCTGCAAGTACAAAATTGGGTGTTCTATTTCTTACTTCACACCGTTCCTTACTTCCTAAGCAGCAATCACGCTTACCGATTACTATTTTGTATCAGCTCTTTGATGCCACTAATTTCCTGTTTGAACTCGTCAAAGCTTTTTAACTTCCATTCCCAGTTAGGGGACCCCAGTGTACCCGGCGTATTGATTCTTCCTTTGTTTCCTATGTCAATCACATCCTGCATGGGAACAATGGCAATGTCTGCAATGCTGTCAAATGTCAATTTAAGAAAGCGCTTTGAAATGGCATTATCCTTATAACCAAGCTTTTCTAATGCGTTTCTGATTACAGCCTGTGTTTCTTTCACCTGTGAATCATACCAGCCGCGAATTGTTTGATTATCGTGGCTTCCTGTATAAATCACCATATTACGTACATCTTCAAAGTCATTGTTATTTTCCTCGGGATCAAAAGTAAACTGTACAATCTTCATTCCCTTTAATCGATAATGATTCTTTAATGCATGAGCTTCTTTCCTTAAATTCCCCAAATCCTCTGCAATGATTTCAAGCCGGGGGAATTTTTCTTTGATTAAATCAAACACTTCATAACCAGGTGCCTCAATCCAATTTCCTTCAACTGCAGTATCACAGGTAGCAGGAATCATCCAATAGGTATCAAATGCCCTGAAATGATCAATTCGAATGTAATTAAAAAGTTTACTGTTATATGCAATACGATCAATCCAAAAGCTGTAGTTGGTTTCCTTTAAGTACTCCCAATCATAAATCGGATTCCCCCATCTTTGCCCTGTTTCACTAAAGTAATCCGGCGGTACTCCTGCGATAAATACAGGCTTTCCGTCTGAATCCAGTAAGAAGCATTTTTGATTTATCCATACATCCAAAGAATCGATTCCTACATAGAACGGAATATCTCCCATAATCTTGATACCATGATTGTTGGCATAACTCTTTAATTTCATCCATTGTTTGTAGTATTGGTATTGTACAAACATCTCATAATTAATTTCATTGCTGTAAGCAGAAATGTCATACTTTTTATCTTTGATCCATTCTTTTTGTTCCAAGCTCCATTCATTCCAACATCTTAGGTGATTCTGCTTCTTTAAGGTAATAAATACTGCATATAAGTACACCCATTCCTGAGCGGCGAAATCTTTATATTCTTTCGTCGGTAAGAAGCGATCAAATGCTTCCTTTAAATAAATGCCTTTGAATGCCCTTACTTTTTCATAATCCACACAAGAGCTGTGCTCCATAAACTTGGGCGGTTCTTTCCTTAATAAGCCTTCTAAAAACAACTCTTCCAAGCTGATATAAATCTCATCCCCCGCAAAGGAAGAGTAGGGCTGATAGGGCGAATTACCATACCCCAAGGGATTTAACGGCAGTACCTGCCATATATGAAATCCACCTTTTTCCAATAAATCTATTAATTCATAACTATACTTTCCCATATCTCCAATTCCATGATCGGATGGCAATGACGATAAGGGCAAAAGCATTCCCGCTTCTCTCATATAACAGCTTCTCCTTTTCCTAGTTAATTTGCTGCAATACGCTCGGAAAACGGTTTCCGAGCTTTGAAAAAAAATTATATTAATGTTATTCCTATTTCTGAATAACATCCATATAATTAATTTTACATATCTCATAAGGTATCAGAACATGTCTGCCAGTTTCTCCATTAAGCAATTTCTTGAGTTCATCAAAAGCCTGCTTGGACTTTCTGCTAAAATCCTGTTTCACCGTATTCATCTCAATCTGTGTATATCCCATTAATCGAATGCCATCAAAACCGCATACAGGACGGAATAAATCCATCTCCGTCAATGCAAACACCGCACCGATAGCCATTAAGTCTGATGCACATACAACCACATTGATCTTGGAAGCATACTTTTGTGTGATCTCTCTTGCTTTATATTCATTAAAATCACCATACTTTATAATAAGTTCAAAATGGTACTCTCCCTGCAGCTTCTTCATGGCTTCTAACCTTCGGTCCGTTATATATCCGCCTGCACCACCCGCAATATAAAGTACGTTATTAATGTAATCATTTTCATCAAAAGTCTTCTTTGCTACATCATACTGTGCCTGAAAGTGGTCAATGGATACAGATGAAGTTCTTGCATTAGTGATCGGAGAATCAACTAAAACGCAAAAAAACTCTTGCTTCTCAATAATTTTATATATGTTCTTATTCTCTATGGATAAATTATATATAATCAAACAATTAATCCTTTGGGATTTCAAAAAATTAGTAACCTCTTGGTAACTCATCTCCTCAAACTGAGAACTAAAAAATGTCACCACTTCTATGCGATATTCTTTTGCTTTTTCAAAAGCGCCTGTCAAGTGCTGCATATTGATTTCTTCGACAAACTCGCTATTATGTCGGATATCAACAATCAGTCCTACCCGGTTAAATTCCTTTTTAGAAAGGGATACTGCAACTGAGTTCGGCACATATCCTAACTCTTCAACAACTTTCTCCACCTTTAATCTAGTCTCTTCACTCACCAGAGAATAATTGTTCAAAACCTTAGATACTGTAGATTTTGCTACTCCTGCCTTTTTCGCTACATCGTTTATAGATACCATCAAATTGCCTCCTGCGGAAAACGGTTTCCTATTTCTTAATATACAATTCTTTATCCTTTTTGTCAATGCATTTTTCATATTTTTCATAATCATATCGTCCTATATTGTATTTTTTTGTAACAATATATAACATTTTAGATTCTTCCATTCTTAAGCACTACAAGCAACTCCACATTTTGACTGTAGAGATCCACTTCTTTATTTTAGTTTTTTCTAGAATTTTCCTCTATTATTCGAACATATATTCGAATATAATAAAAACAGAGGTGGTCATATGGACAAAGTAATTTTTCACATTGATGTAAATTCAGCATTTTTAAGCTGGGAAGCCGTATACCGACTGCATCATCTTGGTGGTAAGCTAGATCTGCGGGAAATACCGTCTGCGGTCTGCGGAGATACGGAAAAGAGGCACGGTATCATTCTGGCAAAGAGCATACCCGCAAAAAAATACAATATTAAAACGGGGGAGGCTGTGTGGGAGGCCGTGAGAAAATGCCCTGACCTGACTATGGTTCCTCCAAACTACAATCTATATCAGAAATCCTCGGAAGCCTTTCTTCATCTTTTAAAACAATATTCCCCTTCCGTGGAACAATACTCCATTGACGAAGCCTTTGTAGATATGACCGGGACAAATTCCTTATTTGGAACACCCACAGAAGCAGCTGAGGATATGAAAGAACGAATTTATAAAGAATTAGGCTTCACTGTAAACATCGGTGTTTCCAACAACAAAATTTTGGCTAAGATGGCATCAGATTTTAAAAAGCCCCATCGAGTTCATACGTTATGGAAAAGTGAAATCCAAACAAAGATGTGGCCCTTACCGGTATCGGAACTGTTTTTCGTAGGTCGTGCTACCTTTGCAAAACTCCACAACCTAGGAATTAAGACCATTGGAGAACTGGCTCAAACAGATCCTTCTATCCTTAAAAATCATTTTGGCAAGCATGGAGAAGTTATCTGGTCCTTTGCAAACGGAATTGATTTTTCCGCCGTAGAGCCAGACCCTCCTCCTAACAAGGGATACGGAAACAGCACTACTATTTCCTTTGATGTCACCGATTCCAACACAGCCAAATTGGTCCTTTTATCTCTGGCGGAAACCGTGTCCGCAAGACTGAGAGAGGATGGCGTAAAAATCGGTGTTGTATCTGTGGGCATTAAAAATTACAACTTTGAATACTGCGGACACCAGAAAACCCTTGGCGCGCCCACCGATATAACAAAAGAGATCTTTGAGACCTCCTGCCAGATCTTTGATGAAATGTGGGATAATGTGCCAATACGCCATTTGGGCATTCACACAAGTCGAGTAACCAGCGAGACCAACCGCCAGTTGAACCTATTTGATAAAACAGATTATGAGAAGCTAGAACGGCTTGACAAAGCTATCGATGAAATCAGAAAACGTTTTGGTACAGACAGTATTAAAAGAGCCAGCTTTGTACAGACCAAGGCCGTTGATCATATGAGCGGGGGTGTCAGCAGAGAAAAAAGAACGGTGAATTATAGCAATGAAATAATTATATAAGAGGTTGGATATATGGGTAAATTCGGGATCGGAACCAATGTAAAAGATATTGACAGCGGTGCAATTAGGGGAAAGCTGTATCACATTGCCTGCAAAGCGTGGTTTACTTCCACTTGCACCCCCATCCCTTTAAGTTTTAAGTTTGAAGGCGAAGATGGAATCATACAGACCGTCTCCTCTTTAAATATCAAATATACAGAAGATAAAAATTATTCTGGCATCCCGTCAAAGGAATATGAATGTGAAGCTATAATAGGCGGCATTCTATGTAGATTTAAACTGGTTTTTTATATGGAAGCTTGTAAATGGATCATGGTGATTTAATTGGGTAAGAAACAGGCCCTTTGAATCTGGAATTATTCCAGTCCCAAAGGGCCATTTTACTTTAAACACTATACTTTTAATTCTGGGAGCCCTGCAATAGACGTAAGCAGGGACATGATGCCGGCAAGGGCGGCCGTGGAGCCCACCAGTGCCCAGTCAACGCCTGAAATCACTGCAGTTGTTCCAATGGCAGCTACGGCTGTCTGGGCCATGGTTTTAATCGCCCGGATTCCTGCGGCCCGGATCCATCTCTTCCAATATTCCTTATCCATTTACTTGTCCTCCTTCTCTACTGATATTTTATGCTCTAATATAAAATATGCGCTTGATCAGGGGACTAGCACCATTTAATGGGGAAACATGTCCCTGGTCTGTATAATTGCTTCTAGATCCTTATAGATAGTTCCATTCCAGCTCCCCGGTTCTCATTTGGTCGAATGGAAAATCCAAACTTTTGGTAAAATTCTTCTTTCCCTTTGGCAGCAAAAAGTCCCATGGTCAAATTTGTCTCTGGAATCCCGTGCTCCTTTGTATAGGCAATCAATCGTTCCATTATGGATTTTCCGATGCCCTTTCCCTGATATTTAGGAAGAATAACAAGGTCCTGAACATAACATATTAAAACTCCATCACCAACTAGCCTTCCCATTCCAATCACCTGACCCTGATCCATTACCGCAATTGTACACAATGAGTTTTTTAAGGCATCTTGTGCTTGTTGTTCCAATAGTTCTCCCCAACCTGCAGATACTCTCAATCGAACAAAATCCTTTGCAGTCAGAATATTCTCTTTTATCTCATACTCCATAGGTCAGCCCCTTAAAATTTTTGTCATTTTATCGCATGATAATGTCATTTCATTTTCTTGTATTTCATACACTTCTGCTTTATGATATCCATGAGAAAGATAGAATTGTATTGCCCGGTTGTTGGCTGATAAAACTTCTAAAACACAATACTTACACCCTTGCATCACCATTTCGGCTTCGATTTTCTGATAAAACAAGTGCCCGATGCCAATGCCAATGTATTGAGGCAGCAAATAAAATGCATGCCATTGTGCAAATCGCTCATTTCCATCATCGGCAGTTCCAAACACAGTACTTCCAATCATTACCCCATCAAGTTCTGCAACAAGGCAGGTGTCACCGCTCTGCACGCTCTCTTGTAAGATTGGCGCCCAGTGGTCCGATTTTAGTGAGGACAGATATTCATCCTCCATAAGCCCTTTGTAAGCAGATACATAGCTGACCCTGATTTGTTCGCTAAGCATTTCAATTTCATCTAGGGCAGGTACACGGTATTTTATGTCCATTTACTCCTCCGAAAAAACTGTTATATTAATGGCAGACACACAGGTAAAAATCCATTTGAGGATTTTCATTTTTCAAACAGGAAAAGATGTGACTCTCATGAAAAGTCAGCATTCTATGGTGGAGAGAATTTTAGCTATTATTTATTCATTCCTGCAATAAATTGATTTTCTTTCACTGTGGCTTGTACCCAAGCAGGCCGAAAACCACTTTTTATTGCATTCCTCGTAGATTTCAAATTTGACCATGCACAGCAATAAAAAGGTACTATTTCCATTTCTAATAACTGAGTGGCTAAGTTACTGGTAAGGCTAGAGGCGATCCCCTGTTTTCTATACTCCGGCAGAACATCAATCCCTATTTGCCATAAGGTATCGCAATCAGCCGAACACGCTGCAAGTCCAATAAGTTTCCCATGATCAAACGCACCAACTGCCAACTTGTCCCGTTGTGGATCACTTTGAGTCAACGCGTTATTCCATTGAGGAAGATAATACTCAGTCAATTCCTCCGGATGCATAAGCTTCGTTTCATACCCACAGGAAAGACGTTTTAAGGAGTTCATGTCTGGTAAAAAATATTCTGCCATAAAACAAACATTTAAGTCAAAAGGTTTTAGCTTTTCAATGAGAACAAGCAGGTTAGGCGTCTCAAAGCAATGTTCAACAGGATACTTTTCTATGTACTTTTCCACAATTTCTTTTAGTTCTTCAGAAACAGAAGCCACAATGTTATTGCCATAGGAAGTCAAATCACAGTGAAATGGTAATTTCAAATATCTTCTGGCATCCGGATTTTTTCCAGAGAGCACAATTTTATTATCTGCCCTCATAAAATCATCCATAGAACAATTGCTGTCAATTGCAGACTGTTGCATCGCAATTTCAATAATATCTTTATTTCTCATAGTACCCCTTCCATAAGTGATACAAGAAACTCTTTTGTATCATCTACTTCGTAATAAGCCACTCTTTCGCCTTCTCAAGATCATCAATACATGTCATGGCAAATAGAGTGCTTGTCTTTCTTTTCTTAATATAGTTTTTCATTTTTGCTGTTAATCCCACAAAAACCACTTTTCTGATTTGCTTCTTTAAGCCCACAAACCCTTCCACGATCAGTTCTAATATTTCAAGGTCAACATCTGACTCATCTAGTACAACCGCAAGAAAAGAGCTGGTGGATGGTCTGCCAATATTTAATAAATCCTGATGAAACTTTTCTTTTAGCAGTTCTTTTTTATCATAGAGAGAATCCAAGTGTTCACACCAGATCTCTCCTCCATTATAAGATAAGGAAAACGACTTTTTCTTTAAACCAACTTCATATCTTTCCATTCATTTTCTCCTGTTCTATCTTTTATTCCTCCAGCTCTGCAGTTCAATGATATTTCCTTCCGGATCTTTTGCATAAACAAATACCGCTTCTATGTCATCCGGATATTCTGCTGTAACAACCTCACCGACTTTTCCTCCTCCTGCGCGTATGATTTCTTCTAAAACCATTTCCACATCATCTACTTCAAACGCAAGGTGAGCTATACCAGGCCGGTTGATTTCTGCAATTACAGTATCTTTAATTGTATCATAAGAAAAGATCTCCAGTGTCGGATGGTCGCTTCCATAACCAGGCAACAGTAGATGCTCTCCAACAATATGAGCATCCTTTAGATTCGTAAGCTTATCTAGCCACTCTCCTTTTAAGTCCCTTTTTTCGTCGATGCTCTGACAATGGAGGACTTTCTTATAAAATGCAATTAGCTTATTTGGATCTTTCGCAATTATATTGGTATGTACATATCGAAACATATTTTTCCTTTCATCCATAAGTTATTAGATTTCTCGTAATCGAAACATTGAGAACTCATTTAATGATGGTTGATGACCACCATCAAAAGTAAAATCTTCAAGCCCACTTTGGCTAAAGAAACCAATCTCAAGCTTTCCCTCAAAGTACTCACCATCAATTTCCTGGGACAAATGCCACGCGATCTGACGGGAAAAACTATCTGGCCCAACACCTTTGCCTCCAATTGGTAATTTACCTCTGACTTCAGGATTCTCTTTATCCACTAATATGGCAATCTGATAAGCAGTTAGAAAACATCGTTCTCCATTATATTTCCCACTGTTAGAATTCCTCTCGTTTTCTAGTAACGCCTTTACAATTGGTCGAGTTTCAATCCAATCTAACATATTTTTCTCCTTTTCTATATTAAATTATTATTTATAGTTTTATTTGATCGAAATTTAGAGGCCCCAATTTGGATTATGAAAGAAGATTTTGGATTTTTAAAGCATATACGAAAATGTTATTTCATAGATCAACGGTAGTACATTGGTTATTAAAAAAGATAAATGTAAATTATTGGTATCATTTCATTTTATCAGCAAATAAATCAACTATCAATATTATATTTTAAATATATGATACTATGATACATTTGACACCAACTTTTTGTCCAACATATCATGCCCGACTTCGCTTGTTCTCCACTAAAGTTACTCGGCTCATAAAAACCACTCTATAGGATTCGTATATGTAATACTTTCATACATATAAAATGCGCCCAGCCGGAGCCGAGCGCATATCTAGATAATTATCAATTATAATAAATCGCTTATGGAAAAACATCAATTTTAAAGCAGTGATATATGAATAATTAAATACATACTGATTTAATTAACACTGACCCTTATTATCGATAGAACAAGAAGACGCATAACTTTCTAAATCCTCATTCTCCGTAGGCAGATCAACAAACTCTCCTATATCAAAGGTTTTTTCACCATTTTCCAGTATAAAGAATGGGATTCCAATCCTGCCAGAATCCTTAATTTCCTGAAAAATAGTATCATTATCACGGTAAGCTAAAAACTCCTTTAATGTAGCCGTGTCGCCTATGATATTTTTATATTCAAGTTCAATATGTTTAAGTGCTAATAAGCTTTTCTTGGATTTTACACAATCAGGACAAATTTCTGCCCCGTACATAGTTATCTTCATATTTGCCTCACATTCTGCATCAGTAGTAAATGCTATTCTTTTTGTTATTGTTACCCTATTATTATAGGCTTACTCCTTCATCACGTCAATGTGATATATAGCTAATACTAGCGAAAACAATTCCTATGACTCTAATAATCAGTGAAACCGGATCCATTTCAGCGGAACAAATTTTCTTCCTTCATCAATTCCTAGTTTTTTATTTACATAGGCTAAATACAACAAACTTGGGACATTATCAAAGTGAGAAATAGCATCGGCATCGGCAACACACAATTCTTCTATTGTTATTTTTGAGTTTAATACACTCCCTCTGTGATTCCTAATACATTGCTGGATAAGTTTGATTCTATCTATATCATAATTAAATTTCTGTATATGATAAAAGCACCCTATGCCAAAGTGGTTTGATGGCAATTGGCACCTACCTCGACTTCCTCGCATAAATATTTTATAATATCATCTCGCATAATGACCTCTCCTAGTTCTATCGCTCTAATGAAAAATGTACCATTTTAATATTTCCATCCATTTCTGTACCATCCACTATAAAACCACATTTTTCTGTATAAAACTTTATGTTCTCCTCTTTGTCCGCAGGGGTTATCAAAGTTATCTTCTTCCAATCTTTATATAAGTCTAACAAATAATGAAATGCCTGTTTTCCAATTCCTCTACCTTGATATGTAGGGATAACGCAAAGACAGCTCAAATAATAAACTCCCTTTTCTTTGATATCAACGGAAATGACCCCAACAGGATTATCTTCATAAAAAGCAATTAATTTGGGGAACTTTTCAATCGATGCTTCCATTTGTTCTTTGGTTTTCCCATAAGCAGGACATTCTCCGTATTTTATTAAATCATCATAGAATGCTGCATTATAAATTTCTACTATTAAATCTGCATCTTTCTTACTAGCCTTTACAAACCTCAATCTCATAACTTTCCTTTCATATACAAATTACGATATACTTATATGTAGAACAAAATATCTACCAACTAACAATATTGTTTATATAGTATACGGTAATTCATCAGCTCTTAACTCACTTGATCTTTATTAACAATAAGATGATATTTAGTATTTTTATCCCAAATATAAAACTAAATATTGTCAATCCATATATCTTAAGATTTCATCAAAGCTATTAATATGGTAATCTGCATATTTTTCAATTAATTCTTTTTGATCTTTTGATTTACAATCTAAATACTCAGTAAAAATAGTTTTCATCCCTACACTTCGAGCACCATATAATTCATTTGATCCACCATCCCCTATAAAAATACTTTCTTCAGGCTTTACGTTCAACTTCTTCATAGCAAATTGATAAATTTCCGCTTCAGGCTTTACCATTCCTACATCACACGAGAATAATGCCAGATCAAAAAGTTCAGACAGCGGAGAATCATTCCAATATTTTATATCAATTACATCAGCATTGCTTATAATGCCTAACTTGATGCCACTTGCGCGAATTTTCTGGAGAATCTCCAGAATCATATTGTCCACTATTAATAATGCCTTCTTCATACGTTCTTCCCGTTTCTCTAAAATGACCTGTTTTTGCAACTCCGTCAATTTATATGGCATCCTATTAACTATTTTATCAATGATCTCTCTATCATTTTTTATCTTGCCTTTCGCTCTTTCATCATATAATACATTGTTTTCGGCATACCCTTCCCATTCAGATAACGATATACCAATGACATCATTTTCATTTTCGTTTAAATATCCAGGATAAACTAAAGTAAAAAACAAATCAAAAAAGATTGCTTTTGTCATCTATTAACACCCCCTTGAATTCCATATTTTTACTTATATTAGTAAGAAATTCTATTATAAAAAACTACTAACTAATATTATCAGCTAGTAGTCTATGTTAACTTCTATTAAATAGCCATATACTTATTCATGTTTTCTATGGTTTCATCTAGAGAAATGCAGTCTGCATACCTTTCATTCCACATAAATTCATTATAATACTTGTAACTATCTTTCCCACTTAAATACTCATTGTCAATTGTTGAGTTAGCATTAGCTGGAACTATCATATGAAATCCATGCTCAAAGCCACACTTTATCGTAGCATCAATACATTTGTCTGTCTGTAAACCTACAACTATGATTTCTTTCTGATTTTTATTTTTCAAATATTCCAATAGACCTGTTCCTTTAAATGAACTGTTTACATTCTTAATAAATACTTTATCATTACCTAGAGGCTTAAAGTCATCATAAATTTCAAAACCTTCTTTGCCCTGAGTGAGATCAGTTCCACTTCCATTATCATGGACAACGTAAATAACCTCGATTTTGCTTTCTCTTGCTGTACTGATTATATCCTTTATATTCTTAATGAAATTTCCAAGGTTGTATAGTTGATTATTAACAAGCAACTTTTGTGTATCCACGACTAATAAAACCATTTCCTAAACCTCCATTGCCTCAGCAAATATCTATATAGATAGAATATAGATATTTCTACTAGCTGTCAATATATAATGTCCGACCTACATAAATGCATTGAATTTCACTTTTTCAACCAACCATCATATTAACCATTTTGAACTTCCTCTTTTTGATATATGAAGATTTTTTCTTCCCTATCAATAATATCACATACTCTCTCGGTCCAAGGTGAACAAAAAGCACTGGCTCCGAATTCAAGCGGCGACAATTATTACAATGGAAATTATAGACGAAATCACCATATTCTTCGATAACAATTTCAATAGCAACACAAACGCAATGAATAATTTACTACCATTTATAATCGTCGTTATATACTTAAATTAAAAATCAAGAGGTTTCTATCTATGGCCGCTTATTTTCTATTAATTGTACAGATAATTGGAATATTTATTGTTCTTTACTCTCAAGCTCTTGCAGATTACTTATTAAAATCTCAGTTTTCTAGATTTACTACAACAAAAACTACCAGCTTAATACTGATAGTTAGTAGTTTTATGATTTTTCAATTATTTTTCTCGTCTTAAAATTTCCTTTGGCGGCTCTATTTCATATGCAAGTGTATGTTCGGTAAGTTCCGAAAGAAGTTTAAGCTTTTGGTTCACAATCGGCCGCATACAATTTGGCAAGTGCTCTTGATGTGCTCTGTGAATTGCTACACATTCTTTACAATTCCCATGATATCTGCAAGCCTTTTTGCATGAGCAATGATCACTTTCTCTATATTCTTCTCGGAATTGTGCTGCAAATTCTTCCTGAAGCTTCAATCCCTCTGCTCTGTTTCCTCGATGAAAAGCAATCATAGCCTCTTTCTCTTTTTCATTTCCATCTATAATCATAATGACTCCACCTTAGTAATTTTTATATAATTATAATTTTAACTCAAATTCTACCAACTATCAATATTAAGTTTTCAAAGTACAGTAATCCGTCAAATAGCAATTTAAGCAACGAACCATCTGTTGGAATTAGTTTTTTATGCTCATCAAATTTATATGTTTCGGAATCACTTGGTATCGTTTCACTCCGGATTGCGATCGCTGCGGCTGACATACCCTACCATAACAGCATATAGCAGTGCCGACTTGCCAGTCACAGTGCCGTCTCCCTTTAAACCTGTAATAGAACAGGGAAATATTAGATTTGTTGTGGTTGTCGCACAACTGGAGGGCACTTTTTTTATGTAAGGGAAGATGGAATTATTGGTATTAGTACTAGGTACAATGGAACAAATCCAGGTGCAGGTCATATGTATGCAGGTTGTAGTTATCGGAGTAGATGATCATTTAAGGCGTGTTTTACCAATTTGAGTCTCACGGAATGCCAATGGAAAGCTCATGTTTAGGTTCGGATTTGTGATATTTTTAATCAATACTATTTTCCTTAACCCTTGCTTTCCCCCATTCATTAATGATTTCAAGGGCAGGAAGAATGTATTTGCAGCTTTCCGTAATAGAATATTCTACATGCGGAGATGTTCCGCAATACTTTTTTCTGGTCACCAGTCGATGCTGCTCTAAAGCTTTCAGTGATCGGGTTAGCATAATATTTGTAATTCCAACAAGATGACGCTTGAGTTCATTATAACGCATGCTTTCAAAGCGAGAAAGTTCCCATATAATTGCCAACCGCCATTTTCCCCCTAAGATATCAAGCGCGCGTATGACTGGACATTTTTCTGGGTAATATGGTTCTATTTTATCAGACTGTTTTTTCATGTTATATCGAATCCTTTCATTTAAGAAACAAAAATGTGCGTACTTCTTTTTTACTTCCTTGCCGTTTATAATCATTATTGTAAATGGAAACAAATAAGTCAACCCTGAATAGGAGGAAAAAAGATGGACTATAACGATATCATTTACACAAGGTATTCTGTTCGAAAATTCAGTGATAGACCAGTGGAGAAGAACAAACTAAACAAAATATTGGAAGCAGGCAGGATTGCTCCCACTGCTGGAAACCGACAGCCACAGCGGATTGTGGTTATTCAAGGTGGAGATGCATTTGAAAAAATGAAGCTGTGCACACCATGTCATTTCAACGCCCCATTGCTGCTTCTGGTTTGTTATGATCAATCCGTGGAGAATAACAATCATTACGGAGATAAACGGCCCTACGGACAGGTTGACGCAAGCATTGTGCTAACACACATGATGCTAGAGGCTCATAATTTAGGTCTTGGTACCGTTTGGGTGGGCCTTTTCAATCCTGATCTGTTGCGGGAGAATTTCAATATTCCAGCTCATTATGAAATACTGAGTTTGATGCCGATTGGCTACCCGGCTCCGGAGGCTGAACCCAGTAGCATGCACAACCAAAAATTTGATCTTACACATACGGTGTTTTATCGCTCATTTAAAAAGGAAATTAATTAAAAGCATTTCTAAGCTAAAAAGGAGATGGATACTCCGTTTTGCAAGCTATTGGACATAAACTTCACAGTAAGCTTAAATGACATATTATGAGCATAATGTGAGGCCACTAATGAAAACGGAAGAAAACTACTAGCTATCAGTAATTAAGTTAGTAGTTTTTTTATGCAGTATTTTAGTCAAGAAAATTGCTATTTAACCAATTAACACAATCATCTAATTTGCTCTTACCTCAAATCCTTCCTCCATTGCTATAGGTTTCGTGGTTTTTTGTATGCCACAGAATTAATTTTAGTAACATAATTGACCACTATATTAGTAAGCTGCAAAAAACCAATAACCAATATTTCGTCAAGATGTTTTTCTTTAATTGCTTTCTCTCTCATTTGTTTAAGAAAAGCAAGTCATAAAAGAGCAAGTTTTCTTTATATTCTGTATAAACGCTTTGATTAGCTGTATCTAATAATAATGAATCAATTATTTTTACACCCATTAGTGCAAAATCCCTCCAAACTAGTAAGTCTGGAGGGATAACCGAATTATAAAAGCACAGAAAACTTCACTAAAAAATCCCGTTTTTTATTTGGTAACTGTTTCTGTATTGACATCCGCCCCTTTCGTAGCTTCTGTCTCCTTTCGTTGTACATCTTCACCTTGATTTGGCTGCGTTATGGACTCAATTGCCTGTGCGGTAGTAGAAGGCTCAGAAATATGCTGTAAGGATACTCCAAGTTTATCCAATGTAATGAATTTGAGCAGGGTATCCATGACAGTACTATTGCCGCCGGAGCCGTTTTCGCTATTCCCCATCTGAACAACTGTTTTAGGAACAATATCGACCGTAGTATTTTTAATGGCATCAGCCAACTTATCCGTAACCTCCTGAATGACGCGGAATTCAGCGCCGCCATAAGCTTTGACCTGTGCCTCTATGGCCTGCGCCTTTGCTAAACCTACGTTTGATTCCTTGAACGCTTCCGCCTCGCCTTCCAGCTTGATTTTGGATGCATTGGCTCTTGCTAGCGCAATGATCTGGTTGGATTCCTCCTCGGCTCGACTTGCAAGAGCTGCACCATTGTTACCTTCAATTTCAATCTGAATTTTGGATTTGGTGAGGAAACTCTGCTGTTCTGCAATTGCCTGCGCTTCACGCAGAGATTTTTCGCTTTCCGCTGCGGATTGCTGTTTTTGGTAGGTGACCCTTTTTTCTTCGGCGATCTGTCGTTCCCTAAGCTGCATTAAAATGTTTTCAATTTGGGTATCGGCTACTGTGGTTTTAGGCGTGCCAATTAAAACTTCCTCCAGTTGAAGATTATATTTATCAAATTTCTCCCTCATTTCTAAGACTGCACGCTCACGAATGGCACTACGTTCCTGTATCAGTTCGATAAGAGTTTTTGTCTGTGCAACATCTTTAAAATATGCGCTGACCAACGGATCAAGAGACTGGTTTACCAACATTCCGATATCGCCAAAACGCTGAATGACCCATGGTGCTTGCTTATAGTCAATATGCATTACAACTGAGAGTGGCAGTGAGGGCTCAAATGCATCCTTGGTGATAATATCCACTTCCGTAAGGTTTTCATCATACTTATGATCGCCAGTTTCAGTTTTGTTCCATTTTAAGATGATATTGGTTGTTGGAACAAGTACAACTTTACCAGCATCAGTATTAAAAGCATATTTTCCGGGCATCAGAGGCTTTTCAAGTACACCTTTAGAGCCAACGCTGACAAGTTCTCCATGCTTATAGTTCTCTCCCGAGGTATCCACTCCCTCACGGCCAAAGAAAGAGACCACAACGCCCACAAATCCAATGGGAACGACTGTTTTAGTCCGGAATTCAACAGTAGCGAATAGGCGATTAATGTAATAGGTACCATCCGTTAAGACCTGAATCTGTTTCCCTCGCCTTCCACCAAGCTCCAGAAATTTCTCTGGGTCCTGAAAGCTCGCATGCTGTTCGCCCATATCTGGAGCGATAATCTCCCCTTGCTGAATAGACGTTCCATCATGCACTGTGACTATGCCCATCATGTCACTGGACTCATTACTTCTGCCCATGATTATCACAGGTGTAAACCCGTTCCTGTCAGCCAGTGTTTTCTGCATACTGACCAATTCGTTCTGATCCTGCTTGAAGTTGCTGGAGATAGATTTGATGTAATTGGGGGTAATTACAATAAACTGAGCCAAATTAATTGCATACGTCCCTTCCCTCAAAATGCCCCTCTGTGGACCACGCTGTCCGCCGTTTTTAAGGAATCCTGAAACATCCTGAAAATTATTTGCTTCCTCCACAATACGACCCAGAGTTTGCACCGGGGCGAGTGGAGAACCATCACGGGCGAATAAATAGGCAATCTGTCCCTGCGGAATTGTAATAAGGGGGTATTTATGTATTTTGTACATCAGAACCGACTTAAAATGGATGCCACCACGCAGCAGTCCAGGCGCATACCCTGCTTCACCATTTAGAGCTATAATAGAATCCTTAAGAGAACCCTTTGGACTCCACCATTTTTCTACTACAGCTACCTCATTAGAACTGATCACTCTTAACCCCAAAATTTTGAAAATAAGCAGGTAAAACAGTACAACTATTCCCACTGAAATACCCGCTATCGTTAGCCATTGTTCCATAAATAATTCCTCCTAATCTAATTTTGTTGATACATTAATAATGGCTTGTGGTAAAATATATTATGATAGAAGCTATGTTACCAGGCCTTAGAATACTCTCAGATATAAAATACCGATAAAAATAAAAGAACAAAAAGCAGTAGCCACTTTGTCTGGTATGAGCCAGTTGAATCGTGGTTTTGCTCCGTAAATCTTAACAATCAGGAGAAAAAACATAAGGGATCTCTGCTTTTAACACAAAATCTCTCCTTTATTCTATAAGACGATTAATCAGCGCTATATATTCTTTGCTCCTAGCTAGACTCAACTCGCCATGCTTCATACCAGGGTATTTACACAACCGAGCATGAGGAAGAATACTTATCAGCTTTCTAGCCGACTTATCCATAATTCTCATCTCTTTTCCACCAATAATAATCATTACCTTTGCTTTTGAGTACTTAAGTCCAACCGGTACCTTGTAGCCAACATTACTTATACTAATATTCACCAAAGATTCTTTTGACATGTTTTTACTGTCGTTAAAGTATTGATTAAATAAATTTTTATTGATGTAAAGAGCCTTTGCCTGCAATTTTGCAAACCATTTATATCGTATAAGTCCATAAAACATTCCACTGCTCTTAGCTAGAAGACGTGTCAAACTGCCAGGAGGAATCACCATCGCGCTTTCAATAACGGCGTATTTTGCAATATCCATTCTCCGTGAAAGAACAGCAATGATGATTTGACCTCCTAAAGACAAACCGCATAGGGCATGCACATTTCCATTGATATTTGTGTCAATGTACTGTAAGAGCTTTTGAGCAGATTCTTCTATACTTATAAAAGTTGTTTTTCCATCATCACCATGTCCGTCTATAATTGGAGTCACAACATGGTATTTCTCTTTCAGTAGAGGAATTATATCTGTAAAAGCCCACCAGGAAAGCCCTCCGCCATGTAACAAAATAATTGTAGGTAGCGCTTTATCACCAAACTCTCTAAATATCATTTCTACACCTTCACCCCTTCGCCTACCTAATATACGGCCGTACTAATAAATGGCATATAAGAATAAAATATCACAACAGTGTGGCGATATTTTTACACTCCGACAAGTTACATTATTCTTATTATTATGGATGTTAGTACAGAATAAAGTTTGTCTATAAGCATGCACGCCGAATTAAATAGCTTTAAATAAAGCTATAACCATTGTAATGGGATACGTCAATTTTTTCTATATCCTTAATGCCATATTACTCCTTATGATACCAAATATCAATATTCTTTTTCCAGTGTGTACATTATCAAAAAAATAACTCTCTGTTTATTTGATTTATGACAATAAAAACCTCCAACTCAATACTGATCGTTATTAGTTTTCTTTACATTTTTATTTATCAGCTTTACATTATACCCATAACAAGAATCTGATTAGACAGATTGAACCTATATATTTAATAATTCTCGATATATAAATTCCTTCCTGTTCTTATCAACAATATATCAATTACAACGGTGCTTACATATAATAGGTAGGTATTGCTTCAACTCTTTAGAACATATACTATAATCATTTATAAATCCCTATCATTTATACTTCACAGTTTTTTCACATGCCGTACAAACTTTATTTACAAGTTCTACAAACTTTTTTCATATCTTTCCTATATACTTAAATCATAAACAAGAGCAACCCCAAAACTTGTTTTAATGAAAAACTTTTTTTCATAACTCGCCGGTGAAACCCACATTTCACCGGCTCCTCCCTTTTTAAAGGGTTTTTCTGTTTATCTTCCTCCATTTCCCATCCTCTCCTAAATCAATAGTCCTTGTAGGTTTTTTCGCTACTTTGCCATTAAAGGTAGTAATTATAAGGAAATGACCGTTGCAAAGATACACGTTCTATTATAGAATAGGAGACGTGCCCAAAGCATACGCAAATCTGGAGGATATATTACATGAAGAAAAATGCAATCGTAGGACAATCCGGTGGTCCCACCGCTGTAATCAACGCAAGCCTTTACGGCATAATTAAAGAAGGAATGGCTCACGAAGAAATTGGCCGGGTTTATGGCATGATTAATGGCATCGAAGGCTTCATGTCCGGTAATTATATGGATTTATCAAATGACTTAACCGCAGAAGAACTGGAGCTGCTTAAATTAACTCCTGCTGCTTATTTGGGTTCTTGCCGCTATAAGCTTCCGGATGATCTCTCTTCCCCATTTTACCCTGCTTTGTTTGAAAAGTTTCGCACCATGGAGATTGGATACTTCTTTTACATTGGCGGAAATGATTCCATGGATACCGTAAGTAAACTTTCTCGTTATGCTGCCCATCATCAGAGTGATATCCGTTTCATTGGAATCCCTAAAACAATTGATAATGATTTAGTACTTACCAACCATACCCCAGGATATGGCAGCGCTGCTAAATATGTAGCAAATACGGTCCGAGAAATCGTACTGGACGCTTCTGTTTACCAGCAGAAATCAATCACTATCATAGAATTAATGGGTCGCCATGCAGGTTGGCTTACTGCAGCCAGTGCCTTGGCAAGAAAATTTGTAGGTGATAACCCTGTACTTATCTACCTTCCTGAATCAGATTTTGATTTTGAACAATTTGCTTCCGATGTAGAATCCGCTTTAGCAAAAAGAAATTCTATCATTATCTGTGTATCCGAAGGTCTCTCAGATTCCCATGGTAAATTTATTTGTGAGTATGCGGATGAAGCCCGCTTAGATACGTTCGGTCACAAGATGCTGACAGGAAGCGGAAAGATGTTGGAAAACTTTGTAAGAGATCGTTTCGGCGTAAAGGTACGTTCTATAGAGCTAAATGTCAATCAGAGGTGCAGCGGCATGTTGGCATCTGCAATCGACATTGAAGAATCCGTACAAGCAGGTACCGAAGGAATAAAAGCCGCCTTAAAAGGCATCACAGGAATGATGATTGCTTTCAATCGCACTGCTGATTCACCTTATACCATGGAATGCGTTACTGTAGACGTAAATGAAGTATGTAATAAGGAAAAATTATTCCCTGATGAATGGATCTGTAACAACGGATCTGATGTTACAGAAGAATTTTTCCATTACGCACTCCCCCTTATTCAGGGCGAGCCAGAAAGAGCCATGGAGAGTGGCCTTCCAGTTTACCTTTACAGACATAATTAAGCAACAAAAAAGGATTGCATTTCTTGTCCATAATTATATGGGCTAGGGTTGCAATCCTTTTGGGTTTCAATACAAATGAAAAATAAAACATTATTTATATTTTTGTAATAATATTCTGCATTTTTTTACTGCATGTCTCATATATTTTAAATAAAGCCTATTTTATTTTAAAAAGCACCTATGGGAGCAAGTGAAAATGAATGAAGAAATGTTTTTAGACCGCATTCCCTGCGGCTTACTGAAGCTAAAAGCCCAGGAGCCTTTTTCAATCCTCTATTGTAACCAGACCATCAAGACCTGGTTCTGTCCGCACGCCTTTTTAGAAGATCTTGTCTGCGAAGCGGATTATGAGGCAATCGTTTATGAAGTCAAAGACCGACTTAAAAGTAAGATAAATCGGTTTGCTTTAGAATTTAAGGCAAGAAATGAAGAATCTAGTATCTGGCTATCCATTGATGCCAATTATGTTTTGGAGGAGGACTTTTTATACTGTGCTGTTACAGATATTACGGATTTAAAGAAGTCCCAGGAGCGCTTACGGCTCAGAGAAGAACAATATCGCCTTGCAACTCAACATTCCAGTTGTCTCGTCAGCATTTACGATATTACTTCTAGAACCATCTCTCCTACCCCGGAATTTTCTAGAAATTTTCCATTCCCCTACGCTCAATCTCTATCTCCTGAATTCCTTATTGAAAATGATATTGTGCATAAGGAAAGTGTGGATGATTTTCTTGAGTTTTTTCGATCAATGGAGGCTGAAAAACCGGAAGGAAAGTGCATTGTTCGTCTAAAAACCGGTGGCAAATTCTGTTGGTTCTCCACCCGTTATTCTCTTGTATTCACTGATAAAAAAGCTCCTATCCGCAGCATCATCTCTTATCAGGATATCACCGATGAGTACGAAAAAGAGCTGGCCTACCAAAGGTGGATGGAGTACATGAATGAACAGAAACGAAATTGCATTGGTTACTATGAGTACAACATTAAGTTTGATTTGTTTGAAGAAATCATTGGTGAATTACAAACCAAACTGCCAGATTACGCATCCAATACCTTTTCTGAAATCATGGGTTTTGTCGCTGAACAGTTTATCTATGAGGAAGATAAGGAAATGTATCTGAAGTTTTTTAATAAAGACCAACTTCTCCATCATTATTATAAAGGGAATCGTTCTCTACATATAGAACACCGACGTATTCGGTCAAATGGCAGCATCTTCTGGGCACTTGGAACCGTTCAGATTGTTTGTGACCCTTATACGGACTCGATCAAGGCCTTTATTCTAATCAAGGATATTGATGATACCAAACGGGAAGCAATCTCTTTGCAGGAGCTATCAGAACTGGATTCCCTTACAGGACTCCTAAACCGGGCAACCGCCATAAGATCCATTTATCATACTTTTAAAAACTGCCCTACCCATCATATCCTCATAATGCTTGATATCGACCGTTTCAAGCAATTAAATGACAGCTACGGACATCAGTTTGGTGACAAGGCATTGCACAGGGCTGCTTCCAGATTAAAGTCTGCATTAAGGCGAGAAGACATATTTGGGCGTCTGGGAGGAGATGAATTTATTATCCTCTTAAAGGATGTATCTTACAGCATAGACTTATATACCAAGCTGGAGGATTTATGCAATCTTATTACAAGTGCCCTGGAACCAGAAGTACACATCTCCGGGAGTTTGGGAACCGCTGCGTACCCAGAGGATGGAACCAGCTTTGAAGAATTATATGAAAAAGCAGATATTGCTCTCTATCATGCGAAAAAGCATGGACGAAATCAATACGCTGTTTTTGAGCCTGGAATGAGTATGAAGGAATGTTGAATACAAAAAAGTCCTTTGGTCTAACCAAAGGACTTTTTCGTATATGCAGAAGAAGGGACTTGAACCCTCAGGGTATTACTACCACACGGACCTGAACCGTGCGCGTCTGCCAATTCCGCCACTTCTGCGTCTTAGTTGTATGAATTTAATAACTAATTCCTACAATTATAGTGCTACACACCCAGTAAATAACCATGTGCTTTTTGTATTAAAACTATCTTATCTGGATAAAAAAAAGAACCCTTAATAAGGATTCCAACTTTTAATGCGGGAGATGGGACTTGAACCCACACGATCATACAACCACAAGATCCTTAGTCTTGCCTGTCTGCCAATTCCAGCACTCCCGCACGTCATTTTACAAAACCAGACAGCCATGACACTCTGTAAGGTTTCATGCAGAAGAAGGGACTTGAACCCTCAGGGTATTGCTACCACACGGACCTGAACCGTGCGCGTCTGCCAATTCCGCCACTTCTGCGTTTCGTTGTTATCTTTCGCGACAACAATAGCTATTATAGTATACAAGCCCTGTTATGTCAATATGTTTTTTTCCATTTTTTTTCAAATAGTTTTTTGTATGAATTTTTCAAAAAATATTGACAATTATGCCAAAGGATGATAAGATTACCTTCGTTGCGCGGGAGTGCTGGAATTGGCAGACAGGCAAGACTAAGGATCTTGTGGTTGTATGATCGTGTGGGTTCAAGTCCCATCTCCCGCATTTTTAGTTTTCTATTGACAAACCTCTTAATTGGGGTATAATAGATGATGTATTCCTCGATAGCTCAGTTGGTAGAGCAAACGGCTGTTAACCGTTAGGTCGTAGGTTCGAGTCCTACTCGGGGAGTTTTAATCACACTTAAGGTGTGATTTCTTTATTATAAAAGCTGCTGTAAAAGAAAAGGTCAATGTAATTGACGCTATCACTTCTTTATACAGCAGCTCTTTATATTTATGGCAATTGGTATATTTTTTTCAGACACTGAATAATATTAAACGTACATACCTGTCAAGGTAGTACTTAGGTGTTTACGGGCACCCATATTATCGGGCGGAAGGTCTCTATCTCCTGTAGATCTTCCGCTTCTTTTAAAATCAGCAGTCACAATCATCATTATTGTTATTCCAATTGTTATCCCTATTGTTATCCCAATTATTATCCCAATTGTTATCCCTATTGCCTCCACACCTGCGACAGCCATCCCAAAAGCCTTTCCAGTAAGCTCTTTTTCTTTCCTCTTCACAATCATGATCGTTATCATTGCAACCGTCATGATTCCAGTTGCCACAACCATTGTGATTCCAATTACATCTATTGTTACAAGAACCCCAAAAACAGCCCATACATTACACCTCTTTTCTTTTTAATTATACCTTATTGTATGAAATCGGCAGACAAGATGTGATTCCATGTCATGTTGCGTGAAGTATGACAATAAAATGAATTTAATTTTTCATTAACTGCTTTGGCTCCACTTCATATATTATAAGTATGAATAATAAAAAAAGGATGTAATAATATGCCCCCATTCTCCCCTAATAATAATTCAACAGGAGGCCCAATGCCAATGGGTCCACCTCCTTCTACGCCACCTCAGAGACCGGCTCAGATGCGTTCAGGAACCAAAATGGTGGACGCCGGCTCTATCAGATATTGTATTGGTAGATTCACTTATGTTTGGATGCGTAACGGCCAAGAATTCTGGTTTTTCCCCATCCAAATTTGGAGAAACAGTGTGTCAGGCTTTCGTTGGGACAGAAGATTTGGCTGGTCTTATACAGGAATTTCTTTAAACCGAATTGATATGTTTACCTGCTCCCGCTAAATCAGAAAAGCCAACCCATAGAAATGCCTGTTTTATTTATACAATATATTCCGATCTATTTTGGCAGAAAAAAATGTTATCTTTCGTTTAATCATGCTCTTCCCTGCAGCTAACAGTCACGCTAGAAAACTGTTTATTCAGAGAGGAGCATAGTTTTTTTAATAGAAGATTGCATGGTCGAACCGCTATCTACACGAAGTGCCTGACCCGTCACATAGGAAGAGTCATTGCTTGCCAAATAAACATACGTGGTGGCAAGCCCAACTGTATTTACTCTGATTCCTTTTGATACCAGAGTACTATATTTTCTTTATTCAAATTCATAATAAAAACCGATTGACAAACTGTATTAGATAAATTATAATGAAGCAAATAAATAATAATATATTGCCGCCGGGCAATAAAGTAAGCATTCAGATATCATGTCGTTAGGCCATTGAAGACATGATATTTGAGTGTTTTTTCATTTATAGGAGGATATAAAAATGGCTTGGGTATTTTTGTTTATTGCAGGTATTTTTGAAGTATTATGGGCTACTTTACTAAAGCTATCCGATGGCTTCAGTAAAGTAGGATTTACCGTTGGTACTATTGTGGGAATGATAATTAGTTTCTTCTTTTTATCGCAGGCAACTAAAGTATTGCCTTTAGGTACTGCCTATGCAATATGGACCGGAATTGGAGCAATCGGAGCCACCATTGTTGGAGTACTTATTTTCAACGAGTCAATGACTCTGGCAAGAGGTTGTTTTGTCATCATGCTATTAGTGGGTATTATAGGTCTAAAATTTACATCAGCACATTAATTTACAGAAAAATCCGTTTAATTATATGCCGATGATCAGAATTTAGCCAATTTACATTTTTATGCTGAGAGTAAAAAGAATATCATGAATTCAAAAAAAGACGGTCATCAAATCTTTAATGCCGTCTTTTTATGTTGCCATCTTCTGATATTATAGCATTTAGGATTCATAATTAACTTTGTCTTCCTACGCAGAACGATATTTCTATGTAACATATGCAACATAGTTCTCGCACACTTATCTTCTATTTTTATAATTCCATGACCATATATCCTCATGTTAATTATACTAATGTTTTAATCATAATTATATCCGTCTGCTTCTCCTCTCCCATGCTAAAAGAATGGGCACCACTTGGGATAAATCCCATTCTTTTATAAAATGCTAGTGCATTGTGATTCTCCTCCCACACTCCAAGCCATATACATCTCTTATTAAGACTCTTGGCTACCTCGAAAGCTTTATGAATCAAATGTTCTCCAAGCTTTTTTCTTTGATATTTAGTCCTTATATAAATCCGTTCAATTTCAAATGCCTCGTCACCCATTCTTTCAGTTTGGGAATCATCTGTATTAATCTTCAAATATCCTGCAGTTTCGTTATTGTAACAGATAAAATAAAAATCCGAAAATTCATTAGCTAATTCTTCTTTAAGCTTCTCTGTACGAAACGCTTTATCAATATAGTTTTTTATGTTTTCAGGTGAATTCTGAGATTTAAATGTATCTACGAATGTTTCTATGCCTATTTCTTTAAGTTCATCTAAATTTTCATGGTTGATCTTTTTTATACTTATCGCCATAGTAATTTGCTGCTCCTTGATTAAAATATTAATATACTCTCTTTTTTCCTTTTTTCACATTTTTCCAGTCTACTTCAATATTCCTTCTGGCTCTGCACAATAGCTGATAGAACATTTCTGTTTCTTCTTGTGTAAATCCACCTAATGCAACCTGGTTAGAATGTGTATTCTCCCGGATAATAAAAGGAAAGGCATTTAAACCTTTATTCGTTGGATAAAGTTTCTTGATTTTTTTATTCTCTTCATCATTCTTTCTTACAATGAATCCATTGATCTCAAGCTTTCTGATTGCACGTGCTGCGGTGGCCCGGTCAACTTTTATTAAATCAGCTAATTTTTCCTGAATTATGCTTGGGTTTTCACAAATTCGGACAAGATATAAATATTGACCCTTGGTTAAATCAAGTTCCTTAAATTCTATATTGCTTATAGAATCCAGAGCTCTGGATATCATCCCGATTTCTCTTAAAATTTCTGCCATTATTTAATCTCCTGATCCTAGTGCAATTCTATATTTTTTATTATATATTATTATTATTGCAAATGCAACAAAATCATCTCTGCCATTTCTTACTAAACCTGCAATAACTGGCATATATAAAACATTTTACTATATTTTCATTCAACACAAAAATATATATGAGAGAGTCATGAGCACGATTTACACGAAATCAAACTTTTATGTTGTTAAATGTAATTTGATTATGGTACTATGATCATGTAACATGAATCAAACAACAAAAATAAGCCAATTCATATCTTGGATTGGGGAATTATAATATGTAGAGAAAGGCAATCAGATATCATGTGTGGTAGATACTATATAGAGATTGATAATGCAGAATTACGTTCTATTTTAGCTGAAGTTGAGAGAAATACAGCTATCAAGGGCGGCGAAATATATCCAACCAATATTGCCCCGGTATTATCTCCGGCAGGAACCATAACGACAATGCGCTGGGGCTTTCCAAAGTTTGATGGGAAAGGTGAAATAATTAATGCCCGAAGCGAAACGGCCGCAGACAAAAATATGTTCCGGCGTCCATTTATTGAGGGGCGTTGTCTGATACCAGCTAGCTGGTATTATGAATGGGAGAAACGTGGAGATAAGAAAGTAAAATATGCTTTTATGAATTCAAATAAAGACCCCGTATGGATGGCAGGGCTGTCTAAGACAGACTTAAATACAGGGATTTCCTATTATGTTGTTCTGACGCGTCCAGCCTGGTCAGGAATCTCATTTATCCACGACCGGATGCCAGTAATCTTACCAAAAGAAATTCATAAAGATTGGCTTTTCGGACACGATCCCATAACTACTATGAAGGGCGCCATAAATGAAGTCAGTTATGAATTGGCATAAGTATCACGTTTTTTATGTTTCCAAGATACTTTAAATATATTTCATAACCTTATCTCTGCTTGAGCTTCTTATCATGTCAAGCGCATCGGAACTCAATCGGATTTGTCCGAATAAGAAAGAGACGCCGTTAATGACCTCTCAATTGTTCTTATTATGAATCGTTATTACAATAACTGCCACTACTACGATTGCTATAATTAGTAAAATAATACTTGAAAATCCAAACATTGCACCCCTCCTTATTTCTTTACACTTACACGATTTAAGTAAGAAAAACACCTATCGAACCTTAGTCGATAGGCGTTCCCTAAAAGGAGAAAAACAAACAGGTTGGCGTCACAGTTTGAGATCTACTAAATACTTTTTAAAACAGCGACTACATCTTATTATAATAGAATATTTTTATCTATATATAAGGAATCAAATTATTTTGCCGCCCATATTTCAATTTCTAACTTTATCTCTTCTAATCCTAATGCATTTACATATGCAATAGTCATTGAAGGGGAGGGATCACCAAAGAAGTCATCATATACGTTATAAAAGTAATCCCAGTCAATCGTTTCTGTTGACCATATATTAACCTTAACGACATGATCTGGTGTTAAATCTATGCTCTTTAATAGATTAGATATATTTAAAAATGTATTGTTTACCTGTTGATTGAATTCATCCGGGAAGTTACCATCTATATCTGCTCCAACTTGTCCAGAAAAAGTGTAAAATGCTGCATGAGGCTCTATTTTTGTTATGTGAGTATATTTCCCCACTGCCCTGCTTACTCCTGAAGAATCTAATCGACTAACAACATTATTATTCATTTTAAAAAATCCTTTCTGTATTGAGATAAAATAATTTCTACCCCTATATATTGTTATATTATATAGTTATCCTTTGATAGAAATTTATTTATCGAAAACAGAAATGGAATGTTTATTATTTTCAATATTTTTATTATATAAGTACTTTTTCATTCCGGCACCTCCTGTGACACACATTATATCTATTAAAAATGATTTTGTCAACAAACCCAATAGACCCCTTAATCGAGAGTTCATTTTCTTGTTTTCGCAACACCACAGGAGAATCATATCAAAGCTTATAATTGTATTGTCACCCATCGGAAAAAGTTTGATTATTACTATCACTTAAAGAAAGTAGGTTTCCATGAAAAATTTCCTTAAATTCGAATGTTGCCCTCTAAGTATGTTTACGGTTTTTTTACTGGGTATAATTATTGGTTTTATCATATCTCCGATTAAGAAAGGCGTGTATTTCGGTAATAGAGATATTAATTATTGAGGGATATCCATTTACCCTACTTCAGCTACTCAATCAGTTAAAGCCAACCAAAGCATCTAAGTCCTTGGTGTAATTTAACGGCGTTTATAACATATGTGAATTGCCCCTATATTGCAAATCAAACTTCACTCATTTCTACCCATTTTAAGACGACAAAAAAACCTCGTAAACACGAGGTTTCCGAGGTCAATATATAAGATTAAGCCACTTTAGATTTTGCAAGTTCTGCTAACTTTGCAAAGCCTGCTGCGTCATTAACAGCCATGTCAGCTAATAATTTTCTATTCAAATCTACGCCAGCGATCTTTAATCCGTGCATAAATACACTATAGGATACGCCATTGATACGAGCTGCTGCATTAATACGAGCAATCCATAACTGTCTGAACTGTCTCTTTCTTTCTTTTCTGCCTGCATAGGAGCTAGTTAATGCTCTCATTACGGACTGTTTTGCTACTCTATACTGTTTGGAACGAGCGCCTCTGTAGCCTTTAGCCATTTTTAACACTCTATTATGTTTTTTCTTAGCGTTCATACCGCCTTTAATTCTTGCCATCGGTTTTTCCTCCTTCTTAACTTAAAATCTTATAGATATGGTAAGATTTTTTTCATTACTTTTGCGTTAGTTGCGTCTGTAACAATATCTTTTCTAAGGTTTCTTTTTCTCTTAGTTGATTTCTTAGTTAAGATGTGAGATTTGTAAGCTTTGTTTCTTACAAGCTTTCCTGTTCCTGTAACTTTAAAGCGCTTTGCAGCTGATTTGCTTGTTTTTAATTTAGGCATTGTATTTTCCTCCTTGATAATGTTTTATTAGCGTTTTGCGGATAAAAACATAACCATGCTTCTTCCTTCCACTTTAGACGGTTTGTCAATTGTAGCGATATCAGACAACTTCTCAGCGAAATCCTCTAAAATATATCTAGATTTTGACATGTGTGCCATCTCACGACCTCTGAAACGTAAGGTTACCTTAACTTTATCTCCCTTTTCGAGGAACTTCCTTGCGGCGCCCATCTTTGTGTTCAAATCGTTTGTATCAATATTAGGAGATAAACGAACTTCTTTCATTTCGATTACCTTCTGTTTCTTTTTAGCTTCTTTGTCTTTTCTTGCCAGCTCGTAACGATATTTTCCATAGTCAATTATCTTACAAACAGGTGGTTTCGCGGTCGGAGCAATCTTAACCAAGTCAAGCTCTGCTTCTTTTGCAAGTTGCATCGCATCTATGGTTGCCATAATTCCCAATTTTTCTCCGTTTTCACCAATCAACAGAATCTCTTTATCTCTGATCTGTTCATTAATCATTAAATCGCTAATAGTCGTGCACCTCCATAATATAGTGTGTGTTGGTCGGATTCACATTGCTTGCCAATAGGCATAAAAAAAAGTAGATAGACAACGCTATCCACCACCAAAGTCTCTACACAGTACACCTATGTATCAAAGGCTATGAACCAGGGACACTTACTCGTGCCGTGGTGAGGCGGATACCTACTTTCCTGTCTGTTGTTTCCACAACTTATATCATAATACAATAAAACCGACCTTTTGTCAATGTTTTTTTCATTTGCTTTGTGTGAAAGAAAATATGCTTGAAATACGTCTCACAAAAAGCTACCATCTAGTATGTGTAAATAATGAAAAGGAGATACTACTATGTGGTTTATTTTCGCAATCCTCTCTTCTATCTTTGCCGCTCTTACTTCTATTCTGGCAAAACTAGGGATCCAGCAAGTTAACTCAAATCTAGCTACTGCGATCAGAACTTTAGTGGTCGTAGTCATGGCATGGGGAATCGTATTTCTTACTGGCGGTACAAGTGGAATTTCAGCGATCAGTAGGAAAAGTTGGATTTTCTTAATCTTGTCCGGACTTGCTACGGGAGCTTCCTGGCTCTGCTATTATAAAGCACTCCAAATCGGCGAGGCTTCTAAGGTGGTTCCGGTTGACAAATTCAGCCTTGTTCTCACCATTCTTTTGGCATTTTTAATTCTTCACGAACAAATAACCTTACATAAACTAATAGGAATATTGCTTATCACGGCAGGAACCTTTGTAATGCTTCTATAACTAATGCAACGCTTCTATAACTAATGCAACGCTTCTACAACTAATGCAATACATATAATCTAGTATAATGCTTTTAATTAATCAAAAAAAGATGCGCCGGCAGCTATTCCTATCGCATCTTTTTTTCTTTTTTATCGAGTTTTAAATGTGGCACACTCAGTATGCTCCGACTGACTTGCTCCATCTCCTGCTATGCCAATATGTTCTGCTGAACAATGGCGTCCTTCATTATAGGTACAATTTACAGCTTCACAATCTACCTCTAGACGGCTTTCTGGGGTTTTGAACAGGTTGCGGAAGGAACCATCCTTGTTTTCATCAAAGCTGCCACAGCAGGTATCGTAGGTATCTTTTGCCTGAGACCCTTCTACAATAATAGCAGATTTACAACAGAAATTGTCAGAGTTGTGGAGACAATTCGTCACATTACAATCTAGTTTTGTCATAGCATATTTCCTCCTGGCATTCTTATTGAGATTTTCTTTCAGGAAGTAGTATGTGCAATGGGGAAGGAAACTATTCTCACGAATAATCTCCTTTCCCATTCCCTTTTATAACAAATTGTTTATTTTGCTTCTTCAACCACATTTACTTTTTTAATTTCTTTTGTACGAATTTCACGGCTGATATCATCCATAAAATCTGCCAATGGACGCTGTCCCTCGTCTCCGTTAAAGCGACTGCGGACGGATACTACGCCTTCCTCTTCTTCCTTCTGGCCTACAACCAGCATATAAGGAATCTTTGATAAACGGGCCTCACGAATCTTATAACCAATTTTTTCAGCACGCTCATCAATCGTTGCCAAAATTCCATTGTCTTTCAATTGAGAAACAACCTTCTTTGCGTAATCTTGATATTTCTCAGAAATAGGAAGTACACGTACCTGCTCTGGACATAACCAAGTAGGGAATGCGGCCTCATATTTTTCAATTAGCCAAGCAAGAGTTCTTTCATAACATCCAATTGATGTTCTATGAATGATAAATGGACGTTTCTTTGTTCCATCCTTATCAACGTAGCTCATATCGAACCGCTCTGCAAGGAACATATCAAGCTGGATGGTAATCATTGTATCTTCCTTACCGTACACATTCTTCGCCTGGATATCAAGCTTAGGGCCGTAGAATGCAGCTTCTCCTACTGCTTCTGTGTATTCAATTCCGATATGATCTAAAATCTTACGCATCATATCCTGAACTTCATCCCACATCTCTGCATTTCCCATATAGTGATCCGCTTTATCTGGATCCCACTTGGACATCTGATATGTTACATCTCCTTCAAGACCAAGAGTTGAAAGACAGTATTTTGCTAAATCCACACAACCTTTGAACTCTTCTTCAATCTGATCCGGACGAACGATCAGATGACCTTCTGAAATCGTAAACTGGCGGACACGTGTTAGTCCATGCATCTCTCCAGAATCTTCGTTACGGAACAACGTTGAAGTTTCACCGTATCTACAAGGAAGGTCACGATAGGATTTTTGACTTTGTTTGTATACATAATACTGGAATGGACATGTCATAGGACGAAGAGCAAATACTTCATCATCCTTTTCCTCATCACCTAAAACAAACATGCCTTCTTTATAGTGATCCCAGTGATCAGAAATAACATATAAATCTTTCTTAGCCATAAGAGGAGTCTTTGTTCTCATATAGCCACGCTTCTCTTCTTCATCTTCAATCCATCTTTGTAGTGTCTGAATGATCTTTGCGCCCTTTGGCATCATAAGAGGTAGACCCTGGCCAATAACATCAACGGTAGCGAAAAGCTCAAGATCCCTTCCCAGCTTATTGTGGTCACGGTTCTTAATGTTAGCTAAATACTCCAGGTACTCGTTTAACTCTTCCTTCTTTGAAAAAGCAGTTCCGTAGATACGTGTGAGCATGGCATTTTTTTCACTGCCTCTCCAGTAAGCGCCAGAGGAGGAAGTCAACTTAAAGGCTTTAATTGACTTTGTACTCATCAGGTGAGGACCTGCGCACAGATCAGTAAAATCGCCTTGGCGGTAGAAGGAAATCTCCTCGCCTTCTGGAAGATCCTGAATCAGTTCCACCTTATAAGGCTCACCTTTTTCTTCCATGAATTTGATAGCGTCTTCTCTTTTAAGGGTATAGCGTTCAATCTTTTCCCCTTCTTTAATAATCTTCTTCATCTCTGCTTCTATTTTATCAAGATCTTCTCTTGAAAAAGAAGGAATGTCAAAATCATAGTAATAACCATTTTCAATTGCTGGCCCAATGGCAAGTTTTGCTTCAGGGTAAAGTCTCTTAACTGCCTGAGCTAAAATGTGACTTGCTGTATGACGGTATGCAGAAAGTCCTGCCGGATCATTTACAGTTAAAATACTTAAATTGCAGTCGGTTGTTATAACTGTCCTTAAATCTACAACCTTTCCATCTATTTCGCCTGCACAGGCATTTCTAGCCAGGCCTTCGCTGATATCAGATGCGATCTCGATCACTGACATTTCATTTGCGTATTCTTTGATTGAACCATCTTTTAATGTAATCTTCATTTGCCCTACTCTCCTTTGCTTTGTTCATAATCTAATAAATAAAAAAAGTCCCTTCCCATATGTTTCCATACAGAAAGGGACGATTTAATCATAATAAATCGCGGTTCCACCCTAGATTGAGGGGACAATAATGTCCAAACCACTTCATTTGATGATAACGGAATCACCGTTCCCGATTAAGGGACGCTCCAAGATGGTTTTCTCATTACATTCCTGTAAAGCACTTTCACCAAATATGCTTCTCTCTGGACTTTCCTGCAATGATACTGTTCTTTTCAACGCGTTTCCAATATTGTTTTCTATGTTTTGATTATAGCATGGTTAAGCATTTTGTCAAGATACATGATAAAATTTCTTATAACAGTACAATCAGAGCAATTGTAATTGCAACGATACTGATGACGATAGACAGAGAGTTAATCGCACTCGCAGTTCCCACATCACCCTTTAATGCTCCCGTAAAAGCAGGTGCCACAGACGATACAGGACCAAGGCTTACAATAGCAAGAGCCCGGCGTATCTCGATGTCGAAGGGAGCCAAGAAATAAAATGCCACGGATACGAGAATTGCTATCAAATACCGGCCACTAAGAATCTGAATAATTTTAGCTAATTTTTCTTTTTCCATACGTATTTCAAATCCAATACCAAGCATCAATAACGCCAGAAAAGCATTGGCTCCTCCCGCTGTATCAGAAAGGCTGATAATGATAGCAGGCAGCTTAATATTTAATATGCTCAAAATCGTCATAATGACATAAGTATCAAAAGGTACAGAGGAAAAAAGTTTTTTTATCATCTTAAGTAGTGAAGGTTTTCCATCTTCACCGATTACCATTCCCGCTAAAGAATAGGTAAGACCTGTGCACATAACAGAATTGCCTGCATCGAAAAGACTCGTGACTGCAAACCCCACCGGACTTAAGAAGCTTTGGACGAAAGGCATAGTAAAATTACCCACATTGTATCCTGACATATTGAGCATTGCAAAGGCTTTGTCTTCTTTTCCCCGTTTTAAGTTCATGACATAACCTGCTACTATGGTCATTATATTACACAAAATTCCGATTATACAGATAAATAACAAAGATGTTTCCATCGTTATCTTGCTAAAATTAGAAATAATGGCTGCCGGAAGGGTAATTTTAATGACGATTCTGGAAATTAAATAAAAGTCTTTGGCTTCAAAAAAACCTGCTCTTTTAAGCAGATAGCCAATTATAATAATTGCAACAAACGCAACCGCTTTTGTAATCACTGCTGCCATACGTAACATCCTTTTTGCAAGTATTTCCCCAAAAGATTCCGGTGGTGCAAAATGCCCCACCGGATAAGTTTTTATGGATTTATTTTACTTCAACGATCCAGCCTTCTGGTCCGCTTATCTCTCCCAGCTGAATTCCGGTAATGGTATCGTAGAATTTCTGTGTCAGCTCTCCGATTTTACCTCCGCCAATTGGCATTCTGTCGTCTCCAAAACGAAGTTCTCCAACTGGTGAAATAACGGCTGCCGTACCCGTTCCAAAACATTCCTCCATGGTACCATTCTTCCCAGCTTTTACTATTTCATCAACTGAAATTTGTCTTTCCTCAACCGGAATGCCCCACTCTTTGCAGAGAGAAATTACGGAATTTCTAGTTACACCTGGAAGGATGCTGCCATTTAAATCAGGGGTTACTACCACTCCATTAATCTTAAAAAATATGTTCATGGCTCCAACTTCTTCAATGTATTTGCGGTGAACACCATCTAGCCAAAGAACCTGAGAATAACCTTCGTCATGAGCTTTTACCTGGGAAGCAAGGGAGGCTACATAGTTTCCACCTGTCTTTGCCTCACCAATTCCGCCCTTTACTGCTCTTACATATTCATCTTCAATCCATATTTTAACAGGATTGAGGCCACTTGCGTAATAAGCACCTACGGGAGATAATATGATCATGAACTTATAGGTATAGGAAGGTCTAACGCCCAAAAATGGATCGGTAGCGATCACGAATGGTCTGATATAAAGAGAGGTTCCTGGTTTTGTCGGAATCCAATCCTGATCAACATTTACCACTGCCTTTAAAGCATCTAGAAATACATCTTCCGGAATTTCTGGAATGCAAAGACGACTGTTGCTTCGGTTGGCACGCTCAATATTTTTATCCGGGCGAAACAGCAGTACTCTTTCATCTTCTGTCTTATAAGCTTTTAATCCCTCAAACATCTCTTGCCCGTAATGAAAGACCATACAGGACGGCTCCATCTCAAGCTTATGGTATGGTACAACTCTTGGATCATACCAGCCTTTTCCTACTTCGTAATCCATTTCAAACATGTGATCCGTAAAAATAGTGCCAAATGTTAAAGGATTGTCATTGCCTGGTTTTTCCTTGGGGCAAGTTGTTTTCTCGATTCTGATATTCTGCATGTTACTCTCTTCCTCTCCCTTACCGGCATATCTGTCAGTTTTATAATTGTTTATCATTATGTTCCAAAAAGCGCAGACTGTCAAGGAATTTCAGGGCATATGCTCTATCGAAATGGAATCAAAAGTATAACCCTAAGTTATATAAGTCAATCCAGCCCCTACAATGATCCAGTTACCGTTTGTTTCTGTTTCATTTTTCTGTCAAGCTCTCTCCAAACAGTAAAAAACATGGTTAAAAAGCAAGCTCCGCCTCCGATAACATTGGATATTGGCTCGGCCATAAAGACTCCTGAAGTTCCATTGGAAAGAAGTATGGGGAGTAGTATAATTAACGGAGCCACAATAATGACTTTTCTAAAAATCGAAAAGAACACCGCTTGCTTGGCTTTGCCTAACGCTACAAATATGGATTGACCAGCAAACTGCAGAGACATAAAAAAGAAACCAAAGTAATAAATACGCATGGCAGGGACTCCTGCCTGAATCACTTCAGGATCATGATTGAAAATACGGATAAAAAATTCTGGATAGCCATGAATCAGCCCCCAGACTGCCGTCGTATAGATAATAGGGATTACCGAAGTAAATACAATGGCCCGTTTGACTCTTCCATATTCCGATGCTCCATAGTTATACCCCATCACTGGTTGGGCACTGTTGGTTATTCCCCTGACTGGCATAGAAATAACTTCACGTATGGAATTGATGATGGTCATGACACCTACATATAGATCTCCTCCATACTGCTGAAGAGATACGTTGTACATGACTTGTACTACGCTATTGGTGACTGCCATTGTAAATCCAGACATACCAAGACTCATTATACTCCTGACCCGGTACTTATCCAACCGGAAGCAGGAATACTTTAGCTTTAATATTGCTTTCTTCCCTGTTAGAAATCTAACCGTCCAAACAGCAGAAAGAAATTGGGCGATTACAGTAGCAAGGGCAGCACCTCTAACCCCCATATCAAGGGTAAAAATAAAGATAGGATCTAAAATGATATTGACAACCGCTCCCATAAGCACTGTCATCATTCCGACAGTTCCAAATCCCTGGGAATTAATAAAGCTGTTCATACCAAGACCTACCATAACAAATATAGTTCCCAGAAGATAAATTTCTGCATATTGAGCCGCATATGGATAAGTAACATCGCTAGCCCCAAACATATAAAGAAGTGGTTTTTTAAAGATCAGGCCAAGTACGGTGAGTATGACACCAAAAGCAAGCATAAGAACAAAGGAATTTCCCATGATTTTCTCTGCTTCCTCTTCATTTCCTCTTCCCCGTTCAATGGAGCATAGAGGTGCACCACCCATGCCAAACAAATTTGCAAACGCCATTACAATTGACGTAATAGGAAGGCAAAGTCCCAGGCCAGTCAGTGCCAGTGTTGCATTATCAGGGATTCTCCCTATAAATATTCTGTCTATGATGCTGTAAAGAACGTTAATAAGCTGAGCCAATGTCATAGGAATTGCCAATTTCAATATGTTACCAACTATATTTCCTTGTGTAAAATCATTCTTTGAATTGCTCATTTGTCGATCGCCTTTCGGGTTACTCTACATACAGCTTTTATTTTCCCTCAATCATATCATTTGAACTTCATTTTTGCATCCAATTTTTCCTTAATATTTGTTTATATCTAGAAGAAAAAAGAGCCCAATTCATTGGCTGAAACGCCATGATTGGACTCCTATTTATATTCCTATAAAAGCCTGTGAATAAGTAGTTCCTTTGGTCCAGGAAAGGCTAAGAACAAACACTTCTTTACATGAGTGATTGATAGAGGCTAATGATATCTTCTAGGCTGGCTTCCCTTGGGTTTCCGGGAGCACAGGCATCTGCCACTGCTGATTCTGCAAGGAATTTAACATCTTCCTCTTTCACGATATCCTTTAGATCAGCAGGAATTCCCACGTCAGAGGAGAGCTGTCTCACGGCCTCAACTGCTGCATCTCGATACTCCTCGCTGGTCATGCTTTTCGTATGTTTCACTCCCATCGCCTTTGCGATATCCCGGTATTTCTCACCTGTTTCACTGGCATTAAATGCCATAACCGTTGGCAGCAAAATGGCATTTCCAACACCGTGGGGAGTATCATATACCGCTCCCAGTGCGTGGGCCATGGAATGCACAATACCAAGGCCGCAATTGGAAAATCCCATGCCTGTGATGTACTGGCCCAATGCCATTCCTTCTCTGCCCTCAGATGAATTTTCCACGGCACCTCTTAAGCTGTTTGCAATCAACTCTACGGCTTTTAAATTAAACATATCTGTAATAGGATTGGCACCCTTTGTAAGATAACCTTCAATCGCATGAGTCAAAGCATCCATACCAGTCGCTGCAGTTAACCCCTTTGGCATAGTGGCCATCATATCTGGATCTACAACGGCAACTACAGGAATATCATGAGGATCCACACATACAAATTTACGTTTTTTCTCTACATCCGTAATAACGTAGTTGATGGTAACTTCCGCTGCAGTACCTGCGGTGGTTGGCACAGCAATCATTGGTACACTTGGGTTTTTGGTAGGGGCCACTCCCTCCAGACTTCTTACATCGGAAAACTCTGGATTTGCGACGATAATGCCAATTGCTTTTGAAGTATCTATAGAGGAACCTCCGCCAATGGCAATAATATAATCGGCTCCTGACTTTTTATATGCTTCCACTCCACTTATCACATTCTCAATGGTGGGATTTGGCTTGATATCAGAAAAAATTTCATAATCCATTCCGTTGTCTTCCAGAATTTTAGTAACCTTAGAAGTAACATGGAATTTAATTAAATCTGGATCAGAAGAAACAAATGCTTTTTTAAAACCTCTTTTTTTCACCTCTCCTGGGATCTCCAAAATAGCCCCGGCACCGTGATAGGATGTCTCATTTAATACAATTCTGCTTACCATGATTATCTCTCCTTTTTACTGTTTTCCCTTTACAAACGTCTAGTATTTCTGTTATTATTTTAACAAAATATGGCAAAAAAATAAAGTTACAATCCTGATATAATGTAACATATGTTACATTATATCAGGATTGTAACTTTTCTTCTGTCTATTATTCCAATAATTATACTAGCCCCGCTTCGGCAAATACAGTTTTTAGTCCGGGAGGCATAGCCTCAGTTAAGCTCTGTGCCATCTCTCTTGGAGTTTGCTTCATGCCAGATAAAACCCATTTAACCGTCATATAAACGGATCCCTGGCAGTACATCTCTAAAAGAAATTGTATGTCTTTGGAAAGGGGTTCCTTCCTTTTTCGAGTCACAAGCTCTGTATAAAAGCTCATAATCAGCTCAAAATCATGTTCCTTTAAAGAATTATAATCATCAGAACGAAATGCCTCTGTAAAGAAAATTTGTTCTTTTTTGATGAACTCAAATTTCTCACATAGACTTTGACACACCGTCTTATCTACCCCGATTTGGGCAAAGGATTCTAAAACTAGCTTATCAAAATACCAGTTTATCAGATCATACTTGTCCTTAAAATTCCGATAAAATGTTTGCCTAGTCATCCCACATCCGTCAACAATGTTTTGGACCGTGATTTTATCCACATGTCTTGTTTTCATGCACTCCTTTACAGAATCTGCCAGACGATATTTGGTTTTCTCTGTTTTATTATGATTCTCTGCCATACTTCGACCCAGCCCTCTCACTATTATGGTTTATTTTACCATAAATTTGGCAGTATGGAAATACAAACCTAGATACAATGCCGGATAAAATCCAGTTAACCTACATTTTCTTTTCCTTCTACAAACATGAGCAGAAACGCGACAATCAACAAGCCACTAGAAAACCAGATGGTTTTTTCAGCAAAAAACGGAGTCAAATAACAACCAGCCGCCGCTCCTATGGCAAAGAATAAAATAATTCCATAATAATGGATACTTTTTTCCAGACTTTCTTTGTCCTTTGTTTGGCGGTAATGGTAAAGCATCTCCGTAGCACTTCTTAAATTTCCGATGCACATGGTGCTTGCATAAGCATTTCCTTTGATCTTTCGAAAGGTCTGTACCTGCATGGCGCAGACAAAGGAAATGGTAATATTGGCGACTGTATCCATAGAATGAGGAAAAAAACCTACAGAAAACAGCATCAGTATCTCGATTAATATAACCACCTGCCTCCAGTGAATGTGTTTATATTCTTTAAAAAGCCCGCGTATTGTTTCTGAAACATAGATTCCGGTCACAAAGGCCAGAACTGGTAACAGATACCGAAAGGCCGTGTTCCAGTCCCCATCCATGATATGATATCCCATGATCACAATATTTCCAGTTTGTGCATTGGCAAAGACCTTATCTCGGAAATAATATGTGTAGGCATCCTGAAAGCCACCGGAAAGCGTAAGAAGTAATGCGGTAGGCACCGACTCTGACACTTGTCCCCTAACCCATTCTTTTATCATTTGTATCACCAGCCTTTCAGTAGTTTAATATACCACACTTCTTATTTAATGGGAACTTGGAATTCCAAAATGACAAATTTCCTGTAGTTCTGATCAAATATGGCATTTTATTCGTATCTTTTACTACTTATATGATTTATGCTTATTTACACATAAGATTAGATTGTACAAAAGGAGAAAAAACATGTCACCCAAAGCAACTTTATCCGCCAAGGATGAAAAATTCCGTCATTTTGCATTAAACGATAACATATGGAAAGTCGTCCTTTACGTGGGTGCCCCTCTGGCCTTATATCAGAGCCTAAACCAGCTTTTTAAAATATTTGACGCTATGATGGCAGCTCATATCAGTGCAACTTCTGTTTCAGCGGTTGCCTACTTATCCCAAATTAACATGACCTTATCTGCTTTAGGAGGCGGCCTAGCCATTGGTTCCAGTCTAAAGATCAGCGAGGCATATGGAGCCGGAGATTTTGAACTAGTGAAAAAACGGGTTAGTAGTCTGTTTGCCATGTGCGGCATACTAGGCGCAGTCATCTTGCTGATCCTTATTCCTGCCGCCCCTCAGTTTCTTAAGCTTGCTCGCACCCCTGAGAGTTTTATTTCAGAAGGAACTCAGTATTTTCGCTTGGAACTGGTTGGCATGGTAATCAGTTTTTTTAACAATGTCTACATGTCGATTGAACGGGCCAGAGGAAATTCCAAAAGAATCTTGCAACTTAACATGGGCGTTATTGCCGTTAAGCTGTCCTTGACCGCATTGTTTGTATACGTATTGCATGGGGGAATTAATATGATTTCTATCGCAACTATTATATCCCAATGCCTTCTTCTGGCAGCAGCCATCGTGAATCTGAATCAGAAGGATAATGCCTTTGGATTTTCTATTCGCAGCATCAGTTTAAAAGCTGTCGTTACAAAGCCCATGATTGTCCTTTCCATTCCGGTTATGATAGAAAAAGTGGCTTTCTCTTTTGGAAAGGTTATCATAAATTCTATGAGCACGATATATAATGCCTTAACAGTAGGTGCCCTGGGGATATCCAACAACATCGGCGGCATTACCACTATGCCTCAGATGGGATTTCAGGAAGGAGGTTCTGCCATCATCAGCCAGAGCATGGGCGCAGGAAAACCAAAACGTGCAATTAAGGCCTTTGGCTGTATCTTGCTCATTAATATTATGCTTGGCGCTGTACTCATGTCCTTATCTTTATTGTTTCTAAAGCAGATCAGCGGATTGTTTGCAGGAGATGACGTGGAATTTGGTAACATGATAGCTTCCATCTACCGCTATGAAGCATACGGTGCCATTCCTCTTGGGATTAACTCTTCCGTACTCGCCCTTTTGTATGGATTTGGAAAAACTAAAATCACTCTTACTATCAACTTCTGCCGAGTATTTATATTCCGAGTCCCCATTCTCTGGCTTTTACAAAATTTTACGAACCTTGGAAGCGTTAGCTTAGGAATTGTTATGGCAATCAGCAATACCGCTACCGGTTTAATGGCTCTTATCATCGGTATTATAGAGATACGCAGGATCTGTCGGCAATATCAAATATCCTTTTCTCGATTTCCTTTAAATAGAGAAACAATATTTCAAAATAAATGACTTTATAACTTATAAAAAGCAGGACGTACTTCCTGGCCTTCTGGCCCTCGGTAGCACGTCCTGCTTTTATTCCCACAACACTATTTCCCCCAATGAAAGGGATTCTGAAACTTTGATTATTCTTTGATTGGATGATCCTTTAAAGCGTAGCTTTAAATCTTTATTCTCCAGTTGGAATTTCCCGTCTACCATGACATCAAAACAAGAAAGCAGTCTATTTGTCTCTGGCAGACGTAAATTCATATCCCCTGTGATATCCCTATCAAAATCATACCCAGTATAACACCAGATGGTCTTTTCCGGAAAACGTTTTTTTATCTTTTCCACAAGGGGTACAAGGGCCTTTTGGTTTTCTGGATGCATAGGCTCTCCTCCCAAAAGAGTGAAACCTGTAATATAGGTGTGATCCAGATATCCAAGTATGGTTTCTATGGTCTCGTCTGTAAATTCCTGACCATATTGAAAGTCCCATGCCTCTGCATTAAAGCAGCCCTCACAGTAGTGGGTACAGCCGCTTACGAACAAAGAAACTCTTATTCCCGGTCCGTTAGCCACATCCGTAGGTTTTATGGTGGCGTATTTCATAACCTACCTCCTACAGATGAAGAACTCTTGATTTTATTTCTTTTGTCTTACCGGTATTCCAGAAATTTTCTCCTAGATAACCACAAGTTCTTCTGGTTACATTCATGCGATTTTTATCCTTATTATGGCACTGAGGACATTCCCATTCCATATCTTCGTTAATGATGATTTCTCCATCGAATCCGCACGCCTGACAATAATCGGATTTTGTATTAAATTCCGCATACTGAATGTTGTCATAGATAAACTTAACCACGTCTTCCATGGCTTCCAGGTTATGAGCCATATTGGGCACTTCTACGTAAGAGATAGAGCCACCAGAGGAGATCTTCTGGAACTGACTTTCAAAGGTGAATTTAGTAAAGGCATCAATATTCTCTCTCACATCCACATGATATGAGTTGGTATAGTATCCCTTGTCCGTTACATCCGGAATAATTCCAAAACGTTCCCGGTCAATTTTAGCAAACCGGTAGCAAAGAGATTCCGCAGGGGTACCATAAAGACCAAAACCAAGTCCGGACTCATCTTTCCAACGATCCACGGTTTCACGCAGATGATTCATAATACGAAGGGCAAAGTCTTCTCCCTCTTTCGTCGTATGACTCTTTCCTTTCATAAGCTTGGTTGTCTCGTAAAGTCCGATATATCCAAGTGAAATGGTAGAATACCCATCAAGTAACAGCTTATCTATGGTCTCACCTTTTTTAAGCCTTGCGATCGCACCATATTGCCAATGAATCGGGCTAACATCGGAAAGAGTCCCTTCTAAGGATTTGTGTCTGCACATAAGAGCTTCATAAGCCAGGGCCAGACGGTCCTCCAGTAGATTCCAGAATGTCTCTTCTTCCCCATTTGAAAGAATTCCAAGCTGTGGCAGATTTAAGCTCACCACGCCCTGGTTGAATCGTCCTTCAAACTTATAATCGCCGTTTTCATCTTTCCATGGAGATAAAAAGCTTCGGCATCCCATACAGCTAAATACATTTCCTTCGTAATATTCTCTCATTTTCTTAGCAGAGATATAATCTGGGTACATGCGCTTGGAGGAACACTTTACCGCAAGCTTTGTTATATGATCGTATCTGCCACCTTTTAAGCAGTTGCTTTCATCCAGTACATATATAAGTTTCGGAAAAGCTGGAGTTACATATACCCCTGCCTCATTCTTAATCCCTTCCAGCCTTTGACGAAGAACTTCTTCCACAATCAATGCATTTTCTTCTATGTACTCATCCTGGTCATCCAGACATAAAAACAGAGTAACAAATGGTGCCTGACCATTGGTTGTCATTAAGGTGTTAATCTGATACTGTATGGTCTGCACGCCAGATCTTAATTCATCTCGAAGGCGGATAGCAGCCATCTTCTCTACGACCTCTTTTGAAACCATATCGCCAAACTCTTCTTTGATCTGCTTACGGAATTTATTATTGCTCTTTCTTAAATATTTACCAAGATGACGGATGTCTACTGACTGACCACCGTATTGATTGCTAGCAACAGCAGCAATAATCTGAGTCATTACAGTACATGCGACCTGAAAACTCTTAGGGCTTTCAATCATCTTTTCATTCATCACAGTTCCGTTATCTAGCATGTCTCCTATATTAATCAGACAGCAGTTAAAAATCGGCTGCACGAAATAATCTGCATCATGAAAATGAATGGATCCCTGTTCATGAGCAAGTGATATTCTCTCGGGAAGAAGCATTCTTTTTGTTAAATCTCTAGAAACTTCTCCTGCGATATAATCTCTCTGAGTCGATGCCAAAATTGTATTTTTATTGGAATTTTCTTCTGCAAGTTCTTTGTTCTCATTCTTGATCAGTTTTAAAATAGACTCATCGGTAGTATTCGCTTTTCTAAGGAGCGCTCTTTGGTAACGGTATATGATATACTTCTTCGAAAGGGTGTATTTATTCCTTTCAACAAGGCTGCTTTCGATCATATCTTGTATGGTCTCAACACTGATCACATCATCTGAATGGTCTTCCACATAGTCCAGAATCGCGTTAATCATGTCATCTTCAGCTCGCTCAGAAGGCTCTACTTCCGCATTTGCCTTTCGTATCGCTTTAATGATCTTTGCCCTATCATAGTCCGCCATTCTGCCATCACGCTTTTGAACCTTAATCATTCCTGTCACCTTAACCTCTTCTATATTTTGTATACACAATTTTACAAACACAACATCTAGTGCTTTTTAATTATACACCACAAGAGGAAAAAGTAAAGAGGATTTTATTCTTTTAGTCAATAAAATTAGTCCACATCTTTTCTTCTTGTTCGGGAAGACTGATTCCTGCGGCTTTTCCGGCTTCCATACATTTTAGCATCCATGCCATATTTCTCCCAAGGATTCTCATGACCTGAAGTCCTTCCAAATCCTGCTCTACATCCTGAGGGGTTTTTCCGTGTACCATGTTCCAATAACGGGACGAAACTACAGGCATCTGGGATATGGTGAAATATTTATTAAGCGCATCGAAGGTAGATGTAGTTCCAGCCCGGCGCGCAGATACAACTGCTGCAGCCGGCTTAAATGCAAAATCTCTTCCCGCAAAAAACAAACGGTCCAGCAAAGAAAACAGAGAACCATTTGCAGAAGCATAATAAACCGGTGAACCTACCACCAGCCCATCTATCTGATCCACCTTTTCTAAAATTTCGTTGACCAGATCATCCCCAAATATACATCTGCCAGTGGTCGCGCATTTTCCGCATGCAATACAGCCATGAATCGCCTTATTTCCTATATGGAGGATTTCAGTCTTTATGCCTTCTTTGTTTAGAGATTCAGACACTTCCCTCAGTGCCCGGTTGGTACAACCTTCTTTGTGTGGACTTCCATTGATCAGCAATACATTCATAACCACTCCATCCTTTCATTCATTTAATAAACCCAATAAGTCTTCCCTGCTTAGATTGCTCAGGGATACGGTTCCCTCTGTGATGATCTGCTCTGCAAGATCCTTTTTGGAATCTTGTAGTTTTAAGATATTCTCTTCAATGGTACCTTTGGTAATGAGCTTAAACACAGACACTTGTTTTTCCTGACCGATTCTGTGAGCCCGGTCTGTCGCCTGATTTTGAGCAGCCACATTCCACCATGGATCAAAGTGTATTACCATGTCTGCCGCAGTTAGATTAAGACCTGTTCCTCCTGCTTTTAAAGAAATCAAAAACAGAGGGATCTCATCTTCCTTAAAAGAGTTAACCATGCGAATGCGTTCCTCTTTGGACGTTGAGCCTGTGAGTATATAATAGATCAGTCCCTCTTTTTTAAGCCTTTGGCTAATGATTTCAAGCATGGATGTAAACTGAGAGAAGAGGAGAATCTTGTGTCCCCCTTCTACTCCATTTTTCACAAGATCAATACAGGTTTCAAGCTTTGCCGACTCTCCGCTGTAATCGTGATAACAAAGATGTGGATCACAGCAGATCTGCCTGAGCCTTGTAAGCTGAGCGAGAATCTGGATGTTGTCTCTTCCCTGCCTTCCCTCCGAATTCTCCAGTTCCTTTTTCAGTTGGTAAGCATTGGCCGTGTAGATTTCCTTTTGTTTTTTATCAAAAGCAGAATAAACCACAGTTTCCAGTTTATCCGGCAATTCCTTTAGTACGTCTTTTTTTAATCTGCGAAGTATAAATGGCCCGATCAGACGGTGTAGTTTTTCCAGTGCCTGCCTCTCCTGGTCCTTGACAATAGGAAGTTCATACTCTTTTTTAAATCTCTGATAACTGAATAAGAAGCCAGGCATAAGATAATCGAACATACTCCAGAGTTCAGACAAACGGTTCTCAATCGGAGTTCCAGTAAGCGCAAACTTGCGGCGGGCATCAATACCTTTTACCGCCTTGGCACTCTGCGTTGAGGCATTTTTAATATACTGTGCCTCATCAATGATCTGAAAACGGAAGGATTTGCCTTCATAAAGTTCCGAATCCCTTTTTAAAAGATCATAAGAAGTAACCAACACATCATATCCTTCTGATGTTGCAAGAAGTTCTTCTCTCTCAGCCGCCATTCCTGCTACTGTCAGAACTTTAAGATCAGGTGCAAACGTGTGAATCTCATTTTCCCAGTTATACACGAGAGAGGCCGGACAAACAATCAAAGAAACAGCGGGCTCTTCCTTTTCTTTCTCATCCAAAAGCAGAGTTATGACCTGGATGGTCTTACCAAGACCCATATCATCAGCAAGTATGCCTCCAAAGCCATAATGATCTAAGGTACGAAGCCACCGGTAGCCAGTCTTTTGATATCCCCGCAAAATAGGATTAAGTTTTGCTGGAATCTCAAAATCGCTGTCCTCCACCGATTTCATCCCGCGAACCACTGCTTTGTAAAGCTGATCCCGGTAAAGAGTTATGCTGCTACCCTCTTTTAAAATACCATCTAAATAGAGGGCTCTATAGGCTGGCAAGCGAAATGTCTTGTTTTCTAAATCCGAAACGGATACAGCCAGATCCTGGACCAGTCTTGCAACAGAAAGAAGTCCATTGTCATCAAGATTGATAAACTCTCCATTCTTAAGACGATAATACTTCTTTTTTCTACTATATTCAGCCAGTAGCTTGTTTAGCTCAGATCCTGATAATCCTTCTGTATCAACATTTAGCTCCAGCCAGTTGCCAACACTTCGGATGCCTACCGATATTTTGGGAGGAGGAAGTATCTTTAACTTTTTGAAGGATTCTGAAAAAAAGACCTCTCCATAGGCCATGAATTCCGAGATTCCCTCTGTCAGCAGGTTGTAAACAGACTCCTCATCCCCTCGTATTGCAGGAAGAGAGGATTCATGCTCCTTATATTTAAAATATTTGGTTATAAGTTGGCTAATCCTAAATTCTCCAGGTACATCCCTGCAGACCGTTCGGGGAAGTCGTTCATCCTCTACCGGCTGAAACGAGTAATCTCCATAGGAAAGAGTTGGCTTTAATACCAAGCTGTTTGGACCCTCGGAATCAAATTCAAAACGAGCCTTAAGCTCTTCTGGCTTAAATGCTTCTAAATCCAGATTACCGGAATCAATGGTGCAATATGCAGCAATTCTTTTAAGTACTCGTTCATAAAACAGAGGCATATCCTTATTGTTCACCTCGATCTCATAGGTGGCGCCGAACCCCTCCGTCATCTGCTTAAAGAATATCAAAAGTGCCTCACTACATTTTGGGTCGCAGCAATATAAATACTGGGAATCTGCAAAATACAAATACCGTTCCCCTTCCAGTACCATTAAATCTTTGGAGATTGATACCAATACCCCTTCTCTACCTCTACGTCTGACGGTTACCGTTAATTCGGGAGACCGGTCCGTAACCGCAACCTGACGGCTTAGACCTTTGTGATCCTCTATTTCCAAAAAGCTTCCTTTCATAAGTTCAAAGAAGCGGTCCATACTCGTGCGACTCAAGGTCAAAAAGCGCATAACGGGACTCGCCGAAAAAGAAGTTTTCTGAAACTGCTCGTAATGTTCTAAGTAGGTATATATTACCTCCATAACAAATTCAAGCAGTGGCTGGCTATCCTTTTGAAATGCCTGGATGCTGTGATGAAAAGCCAAATTCTTTCCGTATTCTACATATGTGCCGCTTGCCACTGCCCTTACAAAGGCAGAAAGATCCTTTAACACGTAAAGACGGTCCTTACCCAGCTTAAACTCAAGCTTTATCTCTCTGCGGTTTGCTCTCATTGCAACAAAAAGCTTGACCTGATCGCCTTCTCCCTCGCTCATAATGCGGGAAACCTCACGATTGGTGTATTCTCTTATCATTGCCCTAGCTTGTTGGGAGGTAGTCACAATCCTGCCCTGATTCTCTGTCTCTTGCTCTTTATATGCTTGGAGAAGAGCCTGGCAGTGGGAACACATGCCACGGTAGGAATTCCCCTGTGCGCAGGAACAAGAGTAGTCAATTGCCTGACTACCCTTGATATGAAGACTCGCCTTATATTCAATTCCTTGATCTTCTACGACTGCTCTGACTCCTGATTCACCCTTCCAGAAAGCGCTTGTCGTCATGTGTGATACTTTCATAGCTCCTCACATCCGTTCACTGTTTACATACGCTCCGGTGCTTCAATGCCCAGAACATTGATGCATTCATTTAATACATTCTTGGTTAAACTAATTAAGCATATCCATGAAGCCTGGCGCTCTTTGTTTTCTTCTGAAATAATCTTTGTCTCATGATAGAACCGGTTGAATACATTGGCAAGCTCATAGACATACTGGCATATCTTGTGGGGAGCAAGCTCTGTAAAACTTGTTTCCATAATTTCGTTAAACCTAGAAAGTTGAAGCATTAAATCCTTCTCTGATCCAGAAATAGCCGGAAGAATTCTTGCTTCTCCCTCAAACTTGTTCTCCAAGCTCTGGTATTTTCCTAAAATGGATTTAATACGAACAATGGTATAAAGAATGTATGGACCAGTATTTCCTTCAAACGAAACAAAACGATCCATATCAAATATATAATCCTTGGAAGCCTGATTGGAAAGATCCCCGTACTTTAATGCAGCGAGTCCTACGATCTCTGATGTCTTTCTTGCTTCTTCTTCGGAAACATTACGGCTTTCCATGATTTTTTCATAGGCAGCCTGGCAAATATCTGTAATCAAAGTCTCAAGGCGCATAACTCCGCCATCTCTTGTTTTGAAAGGCTTTCCATCTTTACCATTCATGGTACCAAAGGTAAGGTGAGACATCTTTTTATCTTCTGAAACGAAACCTGCTTTTTTCGCGACACGGAAGACCTGAACAAAATGAAGTTCCTGACGTTTATCCGTGATATAAATATACCAATCAGGTTTTATATCTTTTTCTCTTTCAATAATTGTTCCAAGATCTGATGTAGAGTAAAGTGCGGCACCGTCAGATTTTCTTACAATACAAGGTGGCAGCTCCTTGGAGTCGCCTTCCTGTGCAATATCTACAACAAGCGCACCTTGGCTCTCGTATGCAAGCCCTTTATCTTCTAGTTCCTTAATTAATCCTGAAATGTAAGGCTCAGCGTGACTCTCTCCTTTCCATAAATCGAAGGAGACTTTGAGGTTGCCGTAATTCTTCTTTAAATCAACTACGGATACAGCAATAATATGCTGCCATATGGCGCGGTAAGGACGATAGCCGTTCTGAAGCTTTAGTGTAGCTTCATGAGCTCTTTTACTAAATGCTTCGTCTTCCTTTGCTTTTGCACTTGCTGCTGGATACATTTCCTCCAGTTCACTTATGGTAAACACTGGTTCTTTGGGATATTCACCCTCAAACGATTCATCAAAGTAAGAAAGGTCCGGTTTTCTGTCCCTTAACTCTTCAATAATCAGTCCCATCTGAAGACCCCAGTCACCAAGATGAACATCACCAATTACTTTATGGCCTAATAAACGTCCGTTTCTTTTTATCGTTTCACCGATAATAGCAGAGCGAAGATGGCCTACATGGAGAGGTTTCGCCACGTTGGCACCGCCGTAATCTACAACTATGGTCATAGGATTTTCTGCCCTTTCGCAGCCGGACTGTTCTGCGTTTACCATAGCATTCATATATTCTGCCAGATAGCTGGAGTCAAGCTTTAAATTAATAAATCCCGGCATAACTACTTCTGCAGCAGCAAATACTTTGTTACCGGCAAGCTTTGCCACTACTTCTGACGCAATATCAAAAGGTTTCTTTTTAAATGCCTTGGCTGCTGCCATAGCTCCATTACACTGGTACTCGCAAAGATCAGGGCGGTTAGAGAGAGTAACCTTTGCATAGGTTTCCTCATATCCACATTCTGCAAATGCAGCCTTCATCTGTGCTGTAATCAAATCAAGAATTTTATTCATTCGTTGCAAGTCTCCTTTATATCCAGAAATTTCTAAGCTAAATATTAATTATATTACAAACAGTCTTAAAAATCAAATTCTTTTCTATGTTCAAACGTTATAATAGCAAAAAAGACCGGGCAGCCCGGTCCTTTTTCATACGGATTAAACTCTGGACAGATATTCACCTGTACGTGTATCAATCTTAATCTTGTCATCTTGATTAACAAACAAAGGAACGTACACAACTGCTCCGGTCTCAACAGTAGCTGGTTTCGTAGCTCCCTGTGAAGTATCTCCTTTAAAGCCTGGCTCTGTATCTGTGATCACTAACTCAACAAACAACGGAGGCTCTATAGAATACACCTTACCATTATAGGAACATATCTTAACAGTCTCATTCTCTTTCACAAACTTTAATGAATCTCCAATTACTTCAACGCTTAATGCAACCTGCTCAAAGTTACTGGTATCCATAAAGTTATGAAGATCTCCATCCGCATACAGATACTGCATGTCTACTCTGTCGATTCTTGCCTGTGGGAACTTTTCTGTTGGGCGGAATGTGCGCTCTAAAACGCCGCCGTTTACCACATCTTTAATCTTTGTTCTTACGAATGCAGCACCCTTTCCAGGTTTTACGTGCTGAAACTCCATGATCTGATATACATTTCCATCGATATCCAATGTGACACCGTTTTTAAAATCACCCGCTGATATCATAAATGATATTCCTCCTTGCGTTTCACTTATTAACTTTTATATTTTATACTATAACAAACGCATTTTCAACCGTTTTTTGCAAATATCTCCAATTTCACTTGAAAGGAAGTCATCTTCCTGTCAAAAAGTCCATAGCTAACGCATATCCTTTCAGCCCAAGACCGACTACTTGTCCCGTGCATACGGGCGCTGTTACAGACAGATGACGAAATTCTTCTCTCTTATGAACATTGGATATATGCACCTCAATCTTTGGAATCTCCACAGATCCTAAAGCATCTCTTAATGCATAGCTATAGTGTGTAAATGCACCTGGATTAATAATAATTCCTTCCGTACCATTATGATAGGCTTCTTGAATCTTATCAATCAGGCCACCTTCATAATTACTCTGATATACCTCTAACTCATGATCCTCGTTCTTTGCTTTTTCAGCCAAAGTGGTAACCAAGAAATTGTAATCTTCAATTCCGTAAATGCCTTTTTCACGAATTCCTAAAAAGTTAATGTTAGGACCGTTTAAAACAAGAATTTTCATAGGTTTTCTTATGCCTTTCCTTTTTCCGGTCAGTTTTCTGGCAGACTTTTACGTTTCACTCAATTCCTATTATAACCGAAAATGCTGTACTTTAGCCCGGCAGAAGACTTTTCTCAATTGTTATTTGGCTTTCTTCTTATCTCTATGATAGAAGTATAATACAATAGCCTCCAAAGCCCTCTTTAACACAATCTGAATCTCTTCCTTTGGATTAATAGGCTTTACCAATATGTTATAGATTCCAGCTCTTTTTGCACCGTAAACATCTGTAAAGAGCTGATCCCCTACAAAAATCGTATCCTTTGTTGTTGTTCCCATTCGTTCCATTGCCTTTTTATAGCCGCCAATGCCAGGCTTGTTTCCCCGAAAGATATAGCAGGAGCTTCCTGCAGATTTCGCAAAGGAAGCCACTCTTGGTTCTTTGTTATTGGATAGGAGGCAGGTTTTAAGACCAATCTCATTCAAACGAATGAACAGCTCTTTTGCCCTATCATCCGCTGGTGCTCCATGAGGAACCAGAGTGTTGTCAATATCAAAAATCACACCTTTGATTCCACTTTTATATAAGCGTTCATAAGGAATGTCATATGCGGATACCACATCTTCATCTGGATAAAATGTCTTAAACATAATTCTCCTACTTCTTTAACAGTTTTCCTATCTCTTCTATAAACGTATTGACATCTTTAAATTCCCTGTATACAGAAGCAAAGCGCACGTAAGCCACCTCATCCACTTCTTGAAGTTTTTTCATAACAAGCTCTCCGATGACGGTGCTTTCCACTTCTTTTTCTTCACGGTTAAAAACTTGAAGCTCTACTTCATCAACCATGGAATCAATCTGTCCGGATGACACCGGCCTCTTATGGCAAGAATGCAAAATTCCTGATTCTATTTTAGATCGGTCATAGACCTCTCTGGAACGGTCTTTTTTAATTACCATGAGAGGCATGGTTTCAAGCTTCTCATAAGTAGTAAAGCGTTTGCCGCATTGTTCGCACTGTCTGCGCCGTCTTATGGAACTATTGTCATCCGCCGGTCTTGAATCAATGACCTTAGTATCTGCCTCGTTGCAAAATGGACATTTCACGCCTCTATCCTCCTGTCTTACGGTCTGTATTTTATTATGTATATCATAACTTACATTCCGCAGATTCGCAAGCCCATCTTCCACTATATCCCGCATTTTTCCGTCGCTTTATCCAGGTCAACATTTACAAGGATAATATCCGGCCCTACCTGTCTGATGTCACAGAAGGGAATCACATATTCTTTTTCTCTGACTAAAAAACCGCAAAAGCATCCAGGACCCGGGACGATAATTGCCAACAGACACCCCGTATCCATATCAAAATCTACATCGCCCACATATCCAAGTCGCCTGCAGTCACAAATATTAATTACTTCTTTTGTCTTGAGATCGGAAATGCGCATAGAAACACCTCCCACACTGCTTAGTGTATTCTATGCGCACAAAAACATGATGACACGGTTTTATCAATGATTTTCTTAAATCTGCATGGATTCATAAGAAGAATCCATAGGGCTTGCAAGTATTATATTCGTATTTTCTGCCTTAATATCCAGGTAGAATTCCGTAAAGGTACAATGGATATAAGGAAAGATCCATAAAAATCCGATACCAAAGGAACCATATCCAAGAAGTATCATTCCTGTAAAACTTAATGTTATGTAAAAAAATCGGCCTTTGTTCCCCTTCATTAATTCTACACTTTCCCTCATGCTTTGCAGTACGCCTTTATCTGTAGACTCCATGAGGATAAAGAAGGATTGAGAAAAATAAATAGAGCACATTAAGCTTCCTACCAAGAGGAGAAGATACATAAGTACTAAAAGCACAATCATGATAGGAATGAAATCTGTGATAATTGAAACTATGAGTACAATAAAGTAAGGGATACTAAGTACAATACTGATGAGCACAATCATAAAATAAAGACCTAAAAACTTCAAGGGCTTATTTTTCAAGGCAAATAACAAATCATATAATCCATACTTTTGATCCGTGCTTATATTATAGTACATCTTCATCATTCCCGGTAAGAAAAGTGCCATAACCGCTGAAATTACTACAGTGAAAATTATAATAGCCGCCTGCATTAGTACAAACCCTACTCCAAATTCACTTCCACCATAAAATAATGTTTCATTCGCAACGCCCAAAACAACTGAGACCATGAGAAAGATCATAAAGACTACACTCATGAGAGCACCAGCAATAAGCCCAGCACCCACACATATACCGTATTTGCCTTTCAACCTTTTTCTGGCTCGTAATTTAAGTTCCTTAGATGTAGTCTTCATCAAAACATACCTCCTCTGTCAATTAATCCAGCAACAGCCATAATGATAAGAACAAAAAATATGACTGACACCAGCACCAGAGATATGATTGAGGTAATAAGTCCACCCTTCGCATATCCTTCTAACCGTTCTTCTGTCTTTGAAAGCAATGCAAACATAATACCCAGGCTGCCAAATATCAAACCTCCATAAATACAGCAAGATGTAACGATACCTAAGATACCCATAACCAAAGAGACAAGAGCCAACGTACTTTGTGGGGCTTTCACTGGCTGACCGGCACCATTATGTTGATTCCAGTTTGTTTCTTCTGTCTTTAAGGTATCGGGATATGTAGTTTCTTTTTGGTCTGCAATGGGTTCATTGTTATAATTCATTTGATTTTCTTGATCCATAAAGTTTCAACTCCCTTTTGTAATAATATATAGATTATACAATAGATTAAGGTATCTGTAAATTCATTCATGATATTAAAAAAACGCCACGAGCCAGTTATTACCGGATCAATGGCGTTTCTCATGACTTTTTTAGAAAGAAGGAACCACAGCTCCATCATATTTATCATTGATGAATTTCTTTATTTCATCACTTGTCAGCACTTCTACAAGTGCTTTTGTTTTTTCATTGGTCTCATCACCGGAACGAACAGCAATAATATTGCTGTAAAGAGTTGCGGCAACAGAACCAGCATCTTCAATAGCCAATGCCTGAGAAACTTTTAAACCAGCTTCGATGGCATAGTTACCATTGATAACCGCAATGTCTACATCTCCAAGAGAACGTGGAATCTGAGCTGCTTCAACTTCAATAATCTTAAAGTTCTTATCATTTTTAACAATATCATTCTTAGTTGCTTCCAGCTCAACGCCTTCTTTCAGTTCGATCAGACCATTGTCTGCCAGTAAAAGAAGTGCTCTTGCTTCATTGGAAACGTCGTTAGGAACTGCAATCTGCGCTCCATCTTTAAGTTCTTCCAGAGTTTTTGTCTTTCCAGCATAAATTCCGAAAGGCTCATAGTGAATTGGAGCTGCACTTACAAGGTTTGTTTTCTTTTCTTCATTAAACTGATCTAAATATGGCTTGTGCTGAAAAAAGTTAGCATCTAAATCTTTGGAATCAAGAGCCAGGTTTGGCTGCACATAATCTGTGTATTCCTTTACTACTAACTCATATCCTTTTTCTTTTAAAGCATCCTTCGCTGCATTTAAGATCTCTGCATGAGGAGAGGGAGTCGCACCAACAACAATCTTCGTTAATTCACCAGATGCTTTGGTTTCGCCTGTTGCTTTTGTTGTTTCAGCGGAAACTGCCTCTGTCTTTGATCCTGCTGTTGTTGCAGCAGTAGATCCCTTACCTGAAGAACATGCTGTTAATGCACCAACTGCAAGAAGTGCTGCGGTAAGAACGTAAAATGATTTTTTCATAATTTCTTCCTCCTTAAACTTTATATGGTAACGCCTTTGGCGATTACTACTTAATTCGTTTATCACTGACTCTAGAAAGCTTCATACCAGCCTCCTGAATAATCTGTACGATAATTACAAGGATTGCAACGGTTATAAACATCATTCCTGTTTGATAACGGTAATAGCCGTATTTAATAGCGATATCACCTAATCCACCACCACCAACGAAACCTGACATAGCAGAATAACCAAGTATGGTAGTTACAGAGAGGGCCGCTCCCACCAAAAGAGAGGGCTTTGCTTCTGGCAAAAGAACCTTCCATATAATCTGTAAGGGAGATGCACCCATGGATTTCGCAGCCTCAATTACGCCCGCATCCACTTCTTTAAAGGATGATTCCACGACTCTGGCAACATATGGAGCCGAAGCGATAACAAGGGGCGGGATAACTGCGCTTGCACCCAGGGTGGTTCCTACTACCAACTTTGTAATAGGAATGACCATGATTAATAAAATAATAAATGGTACAGAACGAAGAAGGTTTATGATAATACCCAGAGTTCTCTGAAACCAAGGAATCGGATAAATTCCATCTTTATCTGTTGCAATCAGTATGATCCCCAATGGAATCCCGAATAAGTATGCAAAAAAGGAGGACGTAAATGTCATGTAAAGAGTCTCCCATACTCCTAATTTAAGCATGTTTAATGTAGTCGCATCTAATATCATAGACTCTTCACCTCCTCATGAGTTATCTTGGCTGTTTTTAAGTAATTTATAATGCGTTTCTGATCCAATTCATCTTCCGGAAGTTGAATTACCATTTGACCCATGGCAGTTCCGTTTATATCCTTTGTCTCAGCATGTATAATGTTTATAGGAACCTTGCAGGCAAGGATCATATTTGATAATACCGGCTCAAAAGAAGAACGACCATCAAAAGTTATTCTTACGTTCTTAGAGTCTCCAAATTGAATCACTCTTTCTGCCGCTTCTCCTAAGATCAGCTGTCGACCAATCTTTGACTTCGGCTCAGAGAATAAATCCGCTACGCTTCCAACCTCTGCAATGTGGCTCTGGTCGATAATTGCTACACGATCACAAACAGCTTCAATGACTGCCATCTCGTGGGTGATCACGATTACAGTAACTTCAAGAGTTTTATTAATCTCCTTCAATAAGCTAAGAATAGATTTCGTTGTGTTTGGATCAAGAGCACTGGTAGCTTCATCGCAAAGAAGAATCTTTGGCTTCGTCGCTAATGCTCTTGCTATGGCAACTCTCTGCTTTTGACCACCAGAAAGCTGGGATGGATAAGCTTTTGACCGATCGCTTAATCCTACCATCTCAAGAAGCTCCATAGCCCTGTCTACTGCATCTTTCTTTGAAACTCCTGCAATTTCCAGTGGAAAGCAAACATTTTGAAGAACATTTCTCTGGGCCAGCAAATTAAACTGCTGAAAAATCATACCCATAGACTGTCTTGCCAGTCTCTGTTCTCTTGGTCTCATGGCTGTAAGACTTTTATTTTCAAAAAGTACAGTTCCTGAAGTAGGTATCTCCAGATAATTAATACAGCGGACTAACGTACTTTTTCCGGCTCCGCTCAAGCCGATAATGCCAAAAATCTCTCCCCGTCCAATGGACAGATTAATATCATCCAAAGCCTTGATAGGGCCGCTGGCAGTATAAAATTCTTTCCCAAGCCCTACCAGCTCAATAATTGGTTCTGCTGAATGCATGTGTTAGTTTCCTTTCTTTTAGGTACAAAAAGGTCGCAAGTCCTGCACAGACTTGCGACCTTATAATCTCCGCGTTAGCTACTTTGCGAATTCAATCACAATCTATACAAATGAAAAATATCACCGGTTTTTTGCGCACTCTGACATACAACACATCATCATACACATGCCGTTCATCCGATCCATATTCATCTGCATAGCGTTTGAAAGATTCATGGCAGCTACTCCTTCCCTGATTCCTATAGTAAAAGTAGGAATTACTTCTGAGGCGTATTTTACGCTTTCTTTTTGTTTTTGTCAATACTATTTTAGAAATATTGGCAAAACAACTTTAAATTAGGAGCAAAGATCTACAATTACCTGTGCGAATATTTTTGCACTTACTACAAGCTCTTCTACTACGGCAAACTCATCCGCTCCGTGCATACGGTTATCAGTCTCTGGCATAGAAGCTCCAAACGCCACACCATTTTTCAGATCATGGACATAGGTACCACCACCCATGGAGATACATTCGCCTTTTCTTCCAGTATAGCTTTCGTAAGCGTTTAACAGGGTTTTTACAAATTCGGAGTCTCCATCTACATGATGAGGAGGTCTCATGGAATCATTATGAAGAGTGAAACCTTTGTCTTCCATATTCTTTTTCACTACCATAAGGACATTTTCTTCGTTTGAACAAATCGGACAACGGCTGTCAAATGTACCTACGAGGTCAGTATCTGTTACCTTAAGTAAACTAAATGCCAGGGTTAAGTTACCTGAAATTTCATCTCCCATTGCAATTCCAAGTGCTTTTCCTTTGGTATCACCGTGGGGAATCAGATCCTGGAGTCTTCGAAGCATGGTTACCTGAGGACAATCTGCCAATGGCAGCTTTAGTAAATAAAAGAGAAGTCCTGTTAATGCATTGTTTCCTTCATCAGGTGTGGAGGCATGAGCGCCCTCGCCAATGGCAGTGATCTTCGCATGATTGCCTTCCATCTGAATCTCATAACGGATTCCTGTTGAAACACTAACTTCTGCTGCAACCTTCGTCAAAACAGCTTCTTCCAATCCAGCAACTACAGCACTCACTTTTCCTGGAACCACATTAACTTTCAGCCCGGCCTCCAGTGTTACGATCTTAGGAAGTTTGTCTGATAATTCAAATTCTGTGGTAAAATGTCCGGCAAGACTGCCTTTTTCTGTATTCACAACAGGGAAGGCTCCATCTGGAGAAAACGTCATAGGGGCTTCCTTTTCTACGGAATAATAGTGAGCAATATCAGAACTACCGCATTCTTCGTCAGTACCCAGGATCAGGCGAACATTTTTACTCAAAGGAATATTTAATTCTTTTACAGCCCTAAGAGCATAAAGAGCAGCAACTGCAGGCCCTTTGTCATCAGAAGTTCCACGTCCAAAAATCTTTCCGTTTTTTACTACAGGGTTAAATGGTTCTGTCTCTTTCCAGCCTTCTCCAGCCGGAACCACATCAAGATGAGCCAAAATATCAAGTTGGGTTTCCTTATCATTTAAATCCATTGTCCCAACATAATTATCGTAGTTATTAATCGAAAAGCCATAAGATTCTGCCATGGTTAGAGCTTCCGTTAACGCTTCAAATGCTCCCGGTCCAAATGGCATTCCTTCTTTATAGGACATCTTTTCACTGTTAATGCGGCACAGAGTACAGATATCATCAAGCATTTCCTGCTTATGTGCCTCTATATATTCTTCAATTTCTTTTCTATACATAAAAACACCCCTTTTCTTTATTTCATCATTGACGCAAGAACTTCATTCACTACCTTGCCGTCAGCCTTTCCTTTTACCTTTGGCATCAGGACCTTCATAATTTTGCCTTTATCAGCAGGAGTTGGTGTCTCAATACTTAATTCTGCAAGTACAGAGATAACGATTTCTCTAATCTGATCCTCTCCCATATCCTCAGGAGCAAATTCTTTAAATACAGAAATACGAATCGTCGCTTCTTCTCGGATGTCATCTCTATCAGCAGGTGCCAGCTCATACGTCTCCTGAGTCTGTCTGATTTCCTTTTTCACAACTGCATTAGCCTCTTCTTCTGTGATAGGGGTATGGTCCTTTTTGTCAATCTCAAAGTTCTTCAGTGCTGCAAGGAGCATAGACAAACCATCTTTTCTCGGCTTATCTTTTGCCTTCATAGCCTCAACCATAGCTGCTCTTACTTCATCAATCTTACTCATCGTTCTTCCTCCTTAAAAATTTTATTTCACGGGTCATTCACTTTCAGGACCTAGTTATGGCCAAACTCAGAAAGCTTAAGTTCCGGATTGCGATCCAATACCATTCCAATACTCCAACTGTTAACAAATAATAGCAGTGGATTATCCTTTAAATCTTTAATCCGTTTCATATCGGATGTACCCTGAATCTTAGCAACATCGACTTCTTCTTTGTTTTCAATCCAGCGGATATATTCATATGGAAGCTTTTCTAGTCTTACTTCCACGTTGTATTCATTTTCCAGACGATACGTGAGAACTTCAAACTGGAGTTCTCCTACTACGCCCACAATAATTTCTTCCATACCAGTATTAAACTCCTGGAAGATCTGAATGGCACCTTCCTGAGCAATCTGATTTACACCCTTGATAAACTGCTTTCTTTTCATGGTATCTATCTGGCGAACTCTGGCAAAATGCTCTGGGGCAAAGGTAGGAATTCCTTCGTATTCAAACTTTTGATTGGTTTTACACAGCGTGTCTCCTATGGAGAAAATACCTGGATCAAACACACCTATGATATCACCTGCATAAGCCTCTTCCACTATCTTTCTGTCCTGAGCCATCATCTGCTGAGGCTGGGATAAACGAAGCTTTTTGCTGCCCTGAACGTGATTTACTTCCATACCAGCATCAAATTTACCAGAAACAATTCTCATAAATGCAATTCGATCCCGATGGGCTTTATTCATATTTGCCTGAATCTTAAATACAAAAGCAGAAAAATCCTCTTCAAAAGGATCTACATACCCTGTGGTAGTAAGCCTTGGCAAAGGAGAAGTTGTCATCTGAAGAAAGTGCTGCAAAAATGTCTCAACACCAAAGTTAGTCAGCGCAGAACCAAAGAATACAGGAGATAGATCACCTCTGCTTACCCGGTCCATATCAAGCTCATCACTAGCTCCATCTAAGAGTTCTATATCATCTATAAGCTGACGATGGAAGGCATCACCAATTAAATCATCCACCCGCTCGTCTCCTAAGGTGACTTCAGTCGATTCCACTTCCTTTTGTCCGTTCATGGATGCCCGGTAGGTTGTAATGGTCTCTTTAAAACGGTCATAGACGCCTTTAAACTCTCTGCCGCAACCGATAGGCCAGTTGACTGGACAGGTACGGATTCCAAGAACGTCTTCAATTTCATCCATGAGTTCAAATGGATCTCTGGCTTCTCGGTCCATCTTATTTACAAAGGTAAAAATAGGGATATGACGCATCACGCATACTTTAAACAGCTTAATGGTCTGAGCCTCTACACCCTTAGATCCATCAATAACCATGACTGCAGAGTCCGCCGCCATAAGAGTACGATAGGTATCCTCAGAGAAATCCTGGTGACCAGGAGTGTCCAAAATATTAATACAGAACCCGTCGTAATTGAACTGCATCACGGAAGAGGTGACGGAAATACCTCTCTCTTTTTCGATCTCCATCCAGTCAGAGACTGCATGTTTTGCGCCTTTTCTTCCTTTTACAGTACCAGCAAGATTAATCGCACCTCCATATAATAAAAACTTCTCTGTCAGTGTGGTCTTTCCGGCATCCGGGTGGGAAATAATGGCAAATGTTCTTCTCTTTTTTATTTCTTCCGATATATTCACAAAAATAATTCCTCCAATTTCACGTTTAAGTCTTGTCTATTGTAGTATGATTCCAGTCATAAGTCAAGATTCACTCTTATAGAAGAAACCTTATTTTAACGAATGAATATCTCATCCAAAAGACGATGTGCTACCTCATCCTTTGTCATCATCTCAAGCTCTTGTTCCTTCTCTCTAGTTATGATGGTTACAATGTTGGTATCTGTACCAAATCCAGCTCCTGCCATTTTTAAATTATTAGCGACGATCATATCTATGTTTTTCTTATCAAGCTTTTTCCTTGAATTCTCCAACATATTTTGAGTTTCCATGGAAAATCCGCAAAGGAACTGCCCGTCCTTTCGATGCTTACCAAGCCATAATAAGATATCATCTGTACGTTCCAACTCAATAGACATATCTCCGTCTGTCTTTTTTGTCTTTTCCGTGCCGGCAGTCTTTGGCCGATAGTCTGCCACTGCGGCTGCCTTTATGATGGCATCCTGATCCCCATAGCAGTCTTTTACTGCTTCAAACATTTCCTTAGCACTCTTTATCTCAATTACTTTGGCAAAAGGCGGGTTTTTCGTATCTGTCTTTCCAGTTACTATGGTTACCTCAGCTCCTCTTAGATAGGCTGCTTTTGCAATGGCATATCCCATCTTCCCTGTGGAGTGATTGGAGATAAAGCGCACCGGATCAATGGCTTCTATGGTTGGACCTGCGGTTATTAAAATCTTCTTCCCACTTAAGTCTTTTTGACAAGCCACTTCTCTTTCAATATAATCATACAACACTTCAGGGTCTGGCATCTTACCGGCTCCTGTATCTCCACATGCTAAGTAACCCACGGCCGGATCAATGATTTCCATGCCATAGGAAGCGCAGATTCTTAAGTTATCTTGAACGATTGGGTTTTCAAACATATTCGTATTCATGGCAGGTGAAATGATTTTTTTACATTTACAAGCTAGTATTGTGGTGGTCAACATATCATCTGCCATCCCATGTGCCAGCTTTGCAATTACATTGGCACTTGCAGGTGCCACCATGACCACATCTGCTAATTTTGCCAAGGATACGTGTTCCACACTATATTGAAAATTCCGGTCAAAGGTATCCACCAGACACTTATTTCCTGTTAAAGTTTCAAATGTAATGGGGTTTATAAAATTCGTCGCATTCTGTGACATCATAACATGTACGTTACAGCCTTGTTTCATCAGCATACTAGCTAATGATGCAATTTTATAGGCTGCAATACTTCCTGTGACACCCAGAATGATATTTTTTCCTTTTAGCATAAGCGCCTCCCGTTGTGTTTCGACTTAAATTATGATATTCTACAGTATAGCATAAGAAAAAAAAGTTGGAAAGGAGTTCCCTCTATGATTTTAGCCATTGATTTAGGAAACAGCAACATCGTCATAGGAGGTATCGACAATACCAGAACTTACTTCGTAGAACGTGTCACTACCAATCATGGAAAAACCGAATTGGAGTATGCAGTTAATATAAAAGATATTATGGAGATTCATAACTATTCCGTATCTGAAATAGAAGGGGCCATTGTCTCATCCGTGGTCCCGCCTCTTACTGATGTGGTAATGTTAGCTGTTAAAAAAATAACAGGAAAGACCCCTTTGTTAGTTGGTCCAGGAATGAAAACTGGACTTAATATTAAAATGGACAATCCAAAGACTGTCGGCAGCGACTTAATCGTTGATGCCGTTGCCGCTTTAAAGGATTATCCCTCCCCTATTATCATCATTGACATGGGCACTGCCACTACCATATCTGTGATTGACCAGGCAGGAAATTACACTGGAGGTATTATTTTTCCAGGACTCCAGGTATCTCTTGATTCCTTAAGTAATAGGGCAGCCCAACTTCCCTATATCGGTTTGAATCATCCAACGAAAATCATCGGAAAAAACACCATCGATTGCATGAAAAACGGTATTCTTTACGGCAATGCCGCCATGATCGATGGAATCATCGATCGCATGGAGTCGGAATTAAAAGCACCCGTCAGCATTGTCGCTACCGGCGGACTAGCGTCTGTTGTGGTACCTTTGTGCCGTCATGACATTCCTTACGATGATGCACTTTTATTAAAAGGATTATTGATCCTTTATGAGAAAAATACTCAGGAATCGTCATGACCAAAAACTGGAAATAAAAATTCATCTTTCAGTCGTATAAAAGCCCTCATTTGAGTACATCATTTCTTTAGAGAATAAAGATGATGCGGAGGGAAAGATATGGCTGGATATAAAGTTGAAATTTGCGGCGTCAATACTTCCAAACTGCCTCTTCTCAACAACGAGGAGAAGGAAATCCTGTTCAAGCGTATACTTGAAGGGGATCAAAAGGCTCGGGAAGATTACATTAAGGGAAACTTAAGATTGGTTCTCAGTGTCATACAACGTTTTTCCGGCAGTAGCGAAAACGTGGACGATTTATTTCAAATTGGCTGCATTGGCCTGATTAAGGCAATCGACAATTTTGATATTACGCAGAACGTCCGCTTTTCCACCTATGCCGTTCCAATGATTCTTGGAGAAGTTCGGCGCTATCTTCGGGATAACAACTCGATCCGTGTCAGCCGTTCTCTGCGAGACACCGCTTATAAAGCTATTTATGCAAAAGAAAATTTAATAAGAAGAAACGCAAAGGAACCCACCCTCATGGAAATTGCAGAGGAAATTGGGGTTAGTAAAGAAGACATTACCTATGCACTTGATGCCATACAAAGCCCTGTAAGCCTTTATGAACCCGTTTATTCCGACGGTGGGGACCCTCTCTTTGTTATGGATCAGATCAGCGACAAGAAAAACTTAGAGGAAAACTGGGTAGAGGATATTTCCTTAAACGAGGCAATGCGACGCCTTCCAGAAAGAGAACGCCACATTATCGACATGAGATTTTTCGAAGGAAAAACTCAAACTGAAGTGGCAGAGGAAATCCATATTAGCCAGGCCCAGGTCAGCCGCCTGGAAAAAAACGCATTAAAAACCATGAAAAATTACCTCTCATAATTTCATAAAAACATAAGCCCACCTTTGAAACGAAGGCAGGCTTATCCTACATATTTAATATCCGGTCACTGACTTGGGTATGGTAAATTCTACAACGCCCATATAACCTGGTGCAACTTCATATTCATCAAAAACGATGACAATCTCGCCTTTCTCATTGAAATAATAACTTTCATCTCCTATTATTCCCTTAAAGCCCGCTACATCTCCATCCGATTTGCTAAAATAGATTTTAGAATCATCTTCTGCCATTTGTTTTTCCATCTGCATTTTAATATTATCGCTAATATTACTTAAGATCACATTATCTTTTTGGAGTAAATCGGCTAAGGAAATTACCTCACCAGAAGTTTTATCAATGGTAAAGATTTTTACGTATTCTGCCCCGCTTGCCATAATAACTGTGGTATTAATTCTCAGGCTAAGATATTTGGTATTATCCGTCACCACCTCATATCCAGAAGTAACGGAATAATGCCCACCATCTGTAAGATCATCTGTTATCTGCTTTTCATATTCCCCAATGAATTGATTTGCATAATCTTCAATGGAGCGGTTAACGCTGGTATTATCTTTTTGATCCATTGAAACTTTAGGAATTTCTATCTTGGCATCATAACGATCGCTGCTGTCTTCAAATGTACGGAACGTCACAACTTTGGCGATTGCAGAAATAACGGGGATATCTTCCATTGCATTGGCTGTAACAGGGCTTGCATTTGCCATTGTTGCGATTATTGAAACTGCTGCTGCGGTTGTGAGAACGGATCTCTTTGTTATTTTTATCATAGTTGTAATCCTCTTTTCTTTTTTTCCTTTTTGAATACCTTCCAATACAGCATTATGGGCGGAACTTGGTACTGGAATCTCTTCGTAACTTTTTTTCAGATTAGATAGTGTATCTTTCTCTCTATATTCCATTATAACGGCTCCTCTCCTAAACCAATTCTGGTTCCAGTATTACCTTAAGCTTCTTTAGCGCCCGATAAAGCCTGCTCTTTACCGTACTTATGTTCATTTCCATAATCTCAGATATCACTGCCTTTGCTATTTCCTTTGGTTTTTTTATACAAAAGGCTATCATTACCATCAAAGTGCTGACCACAAGATAGGTAATCACCATTTCAAGCCAAAGGGGCAACAAAGAAAACGCGGCGACAAGAACAGCCCATGCAGCTCCTAGAACTGCCCCAAGAATCATTCTCCACCAGATAAGACGATATTTCAGTCCTCGTCTAACTATGGATAATACCAGCAAATCCATGGTGAAATTAATAAAGAACAACACGTCTATGTACAGGTTTATTTCCGTTGCTGCATTCACCTCCTGCCCTGTACGAACATTATAGCCAGTATATCTTTCAGAATTTGTCAAAACCATGAAGATAATTCCTCTTTTTCATCGTCTTTTTCCATCCCACTACGTCATATGCTGACATATTATTACATCAAAAACTTGTCTCCTAGGCTAACCCTGCACCTCACCCCCTATAAGAATCCCCCTTAAGTGCAAAAATAAAGAGTCTGGCTTGCCAGACTCTAGCGCTGACACGCTACTACGATAGTGGAAATTTTCCTTATGCGTGTCATGTGCATCCCGCCCGGTAGGGCTTTTTATGTAATAGGACGTGATTTCCTATTACATAAAAAACAGCCAGACACGGCATTATGCCACGTCCGACTGTTTTCACCAAACCAATTTATATTGTCGATTGTTTATCACAGGTTTAAGAAAGCTGAGTTAGTCTTTCTTTCACCTGCTCCAACATCTGGGTATACTTTTGAAGCTTACCCTTTTCTTCTTCAATCTTTTCTTCTGGAGCCTTGCTTACGAACTTCTCGTTATTCAACATTCCATTCACACGGGCAAGTTCCTTGCTTAAGCGTTCTTCTTCTTTCTTTAAACGCTCTATTTCTTTCTCAATGTCTACCAGCTCTGCAAATGGCATATAAATCACGGCCTGATGGATCACTGCTGATACTGCATCTTCTGATATTCCGTTCTTATCTTTTTGCAAGCAGACTTCACTTGCATATCCAAGAGTAGCGAAAAACACTTTGCTTCGTTCAAAGATAGTAAGAATTTCCTGATTCTCAGATACAACGTAAACTTTTGCCTTTTTGCTAGGTGGAACATTCATGGAAGTTCGCACATTACGGATTCCTCTAACGGCTTCCTTCATGGTCTCTACCGCATGCTCCTCATTCGCAAAGTTCCAAGATTCTTCGTAAACAGGCCACTGAGAAATCATGATAGACTCCTCTTCATCCTGAAGATTACAAAAGATCTCTTCTGTCAGAAACGGCATATATGGATGAAGAAGCTTTAATGACTGGATGAGTACTGTCTTTAGCGTCCAGATGGCTGCCGCTTTCGTAGTATCTTCATCATTCCATAATCTTGGTTTTACCATCTCAATATACCAGTCACAGAATTCTTCCCAGACAAAATCATAAACCTTTTGCAGGGCGATTCCTAGCTCATATTTATCAAGATTTTCCGTTACATCTTTTGCTAGGGTATTCGCCTTTGATAAAATCCATTTGTCAGCCATGGTGAGTTCATCCATGCTAGCATCGGCTTTTGGTGCCTTCTCAATGTTCATCATAATGAAACGAGACGCATTCCATACTTTATTGGCAAAATTTCGGCTAGCTTCTACTCTCTCCCAATAAAAACGCATATCATTGCCGGGAGCATTTCCTGTAATCAAGGTCATACGAAGAGCATCGGCACCGTATTTTTCAATGACTTCCAAAGGATCAATGCCATTTCCTAAGGATTTGCTCATCTTACGTCCTTCAGAGTCTCTAACCAGACCGTGCATCAGTACCGTATGGAATGGAAGCTTTCCTGTTTGCTCGATTCCTGAGAATACCATACGGATTACCCAGAAGAAAATAATATCGTAGCCGGTTACGAGCACATCTGTTGGGTAGAAATACTTCAAGTCCTCAGTCTCATTTGGCCAGCCCAGAGTGGAAAATGGCCATAAGGCGGAAGAAAACCAAGTATCCAAGGTATCTTCATCTTGAGTAAAATGAGTGCTTCCACATTTCGGACAAACATCAGGCATTTCCTTATCTACAATGATTTCCTTACATTCATTGCAATAATATGCCGGAATCCGGTGTCCCCACCAAAGCTGTCTGGAAATACACCAGTCACGGATATTCTCAAGCCAACGAAGATAAGTCTTATCAAAACGCTCAGGAACAAAGTTTAAGCTACCGTTTTTTAATGCCTCAATTGCAGGTTTTGCCATTTCTTCCATCTTTACGAACCACTGCTGTTTCACTAGAGGCTCTACTGTGGTTCCACAACGGTCATGGGTTCCTACCGCATGGGTATGAGGCTCAACCTTTACCAAAAGACCAAGTGCATCTAAATCCTTTACCATGGTTTTTCTGGCCTCATAACGGTCCATACCATGGTACTTGCTGCCTGGTAAATCAATGGTTGCATCATCATTCATAATGGTAAGTTCTTTAAGATTATGTCTTTTGCCCACCTCAAAATCATTGGGGTCGTGAGCTGGAGTAATCTTTACACAGCCAGTTCCAAAGTCCTTATCTACGTAAGAATCTGCAACCACAGGAATCTCTCGATCTGTCAATGGAAGCTTAAGCATCTTTCCGATCAATCCCTGATAACGCTCATCTTCAGGATTTACAGCCACTGCAGTATCTCCAAGCAGTGTCTCAGGTCTTGTGGTCGCAATCTCCACAAATTTTCCCTCTTCTCCTGCAATGGGATATTTAATATGCCAGAAAAATCCATTCTGATCTTCATGCTCTACTTCTGCGTCTGAAATGGAGGTCTTACAAACTGGACACCAGTTTATAATTCTGGACCCCTTATAAATATATCCTTTCTTATGAAGACGAATAAAGACTTCCTGCACGGCTTCGGAACAACCCTCATCCATGGTGAAACGCTCCCTATCCCAATCTGCGGAGGATCCCATCTTATGAAGCTGATTGATGATTTTGCTGCCGTATTCTTCTTTCCAATCCCAGCATTTCTCCAAAAATCCATCTCTTCCAAGATCAGCTTTATCAATGCCTTGCTTTTTCAAACTTTCAATGACCTTTACTTCCGTCGCAATTGCTGCATGGTCTGTACCTGGCTGCCATAGGGCCTCAAACCCTTGCATTCTTTTATAACGGATTAGGATGTCTTGCATTGTATTATCAAGTGCATGCCCCATATGAAGCTGTCCTGTAATGTTTGGAGGCGGCATTACTATTGTGAACGGCTTTTTATCCTTGTTTGGTTCTGCGTGGAAATATTTTTTATCAAGCCATTTCTGATAAAGCTTTTCTTCAATCCCTACTGGATCATAAGTCTTTTCCAACTCTTTCATCTTCTTCTCCTTCATAGTTCATACAGTTTTTAATCAATAAGAAAAGCCCCTTGCATCCTAGGATGCAAAGGGCGAATCGTCGCGGTACCACCTTTATTCCATGGCACAAAAGGCCATATCTCTTAAGGCTTTTAACGCTGCCATGCGTGAAGGCTTACTTTCTAGTTTCAGCCTTCCGGTTCCAAAGCTACCTTCCGCACATACTTCCTTAACCGTCTTTCAGCCGATGGACGGTATTCTCTTTCAGGGTTATGAACGTACTCCTCTTCTTCTCAACCTTTTCTATATTTCTACCCATGCACTTAGGTATATACGTAAGTCCACAAGGTGTTTCCTTATACTTTGTAATGATAGTGTCTTTTCTCTGATTTGTCAAGACATAATGTTACGGTATTCCTGCTTCCATTTCTGTACAAGTTCTCCAGCACCTTGAAGACGTTTGATGGGATCTTTCTGAAACAGCTTTTCAAGCTCAAGTAAGCTCTCTGCTTTCCCGGCCTGTTCGCCTGCTTCCATTCGTTTCTGCTCGGATTCTTGCTTTAACTCCTCTGTAATGAGCACCGATAACCGTTCACTGATTACAAGACCGGGATTCCACTGAGAAAGATGGCAAATTCTCTTTAGCACCTCACTACTCTTTACTAAATCAAAGGATTTTAGATACGCTTGATACGCTTTATCTGTCATAAACAGTCTTGCATAGGAAGCGCCTAGATTGTTATAAACTTTTGCACGGAACACATCAGATCCACGGCTCGTCTTAGATAGCTCCAAGATCTTCATAAATTCAGTTGCTGCTTTTCCATATTGTTTTCTGTAAAATAAATAATCAGCCCTCTCTTTTAAGAATTCCGCCTCTGGCATCTTACGGTACGTAGAAAGCTTCTGACGAAAACGGCTCACCTCTCCTGCGTTGTAATAATCACATTCATGGAGAATTAAAGCCAACAGTTCATCACTGTCTTCCCCACTCTGTTGACACTTGATCAGTTTGAGCGCAAGAAATCCCATATCAAGATCGTCTCTGATAAATTCAATCAAAACGTTATCTACAAATCCCTCCATAACAAGGAGAGGATTGTTATAAATGGCATAACAAAGTTCCTGAGAAGAATACAATCGGACTCCCAGGCCTTCAAAATAATACGGATGTTTGACCGGCTCTTGACGGCAAAGCAATAAACTCATAGCATGACCTCTTGTCTTATTACAGTATCTGTGGCTGGAAACAGTTCTCCAAAGCCTTTATCTTTTAATACAACTGCCATGGTTTTTTCATCTAAAAACCCAAAGCTTATCCCCAATCTAGTGGTTCTGCTGGGACGTTTTGGAAAGCCCTCCAGATCAATCTTTATAAGACGTCTCTGTTTGGGATCCATAGGTGTTACCATGAATTCTACGTAATCCTGGTCATCCACAATCAAATCCACGCTGCTCTTTGATTCATACCAGTTATCTCCAGCCGCTGCAACGACTAGCTGACTTTCCCGCTCTTTATGAAGCACCCGTAAGGAAATGGTAGAATGAAGGCGTCCCTCACAAATACAGGTAAATGGATAAGGTGATTTTTCCTGGATATAATCCATCCCACGGAAAGCCGCTCCCCTAGCAAAAAGCTCAGGTTCCATAAATACCTTTCTGCGATGGCAGAGGAACTTCATAGAATCCGTTGCCCAATCATGCCGCTCAAAACCTTTCCCCGTAAGGAATAAGGATGAAAACAGTTTTTTTTGAAGCAGTCTGTCTGCACAGGAACTTAAGATCTTATCGGCCAATTTCCCACCGGATGGTGTATCCAGAATATCCAGGTTAAAACTCTCCTCTAACGCTTCGTCCTCCGCGATCACCATTAATTTACGAAGTCCTCTTTGCACCTTTAATTCATAATAATGAAAGGAATCCTCAGACAGGTCAAACACACCCACCTGATTGCTCCAAACTTCTTTCTTTTGGTTAAGAACATAATATACGAATGCTTCTGTATGGCTTATGATGTGAACCCGGTCCCTGGGAATTCCAAGGGCATCCGCGCAGTGCATAAGGGCATCCATGATTCTTGCATCTGCCTTTTGCAACGTAACAACCAATTGCTTTACTTCATCGCAGAAAAATTCCTCCATGGGAAGCTTTAATATCTTTTTCAAAAATGTTGTCAGAAGGCTAAGGCCTTCATATTTGGTGCCGCACAGAGTTGCAGTCCCTTCTTTTCTAACCATCTTTATCAGCTTGTCAACAATAATGCCTTCACCTACAAGCGTGCAGGCGTAGGCTTCCTCTCCCACATACCAGGCATCTTCATCCTTTTTTCGGCAGATTACCGTAGGAATGCACCATGATTTTTCTCTGTCATGGCAGCATATGCGGGTATAGGAATCACAAAGGTCAAGCCCTATTATCAGTCCGTCCATCGACAGCCCCCTTTATCTTACATCAGTGGAAATAATTCTTCTGCAGCAGCATTCTTTTTTAGATACTCCTGCATCCGTTTTTTTAACCCTACTTCGTCTTTTAAGCTCAAAGATAAGCTCATCTCATTTAAACAGGCGAATCTGCTGTCCAAATCTTTGGGGGATTCCCCTGTATCACAACTGATACTGCCTTCTTTCTTGATAATCCATTCTTCATCAATTAGCTGGCTGATCCGGTATTCCATAATCTCGCCTTCAAACAAAATCTTTTGTTTTACGAATACACCCTGATACATCCGGGCAATATCCTCACTGTGGAACTCTTCCTCATCCGGCAGAATTCTCACCTGCAAATCAATCTTGGAATCACGATCTGCAGAGTATTGGATCATAGCTTTATCAAGAATATCCTCAGGCAAGGAAGCGTACTTTGCCAAATCTTTAAAATGAGGAAATACATATCCCTCATCTAGTAAAAATGCCACAGTATCTCTGCAAAGCTCCTCCTGCTCTTTTGTGAGTTCAGAGAGTTTTGCATAATACTTAGAAACAGACAATAGATAAATCGTTGGCAAACGCCCTTTTATGGAAAAGCTCTTTACCACTGCTTCCAGATAAGCCAATACCTTTTCTTCCGGCTCTTTCTCCTCCATAAAATATTCCGTACACTTTATGGTTAAGTAGGCCTTTACGATATTGTCATTGGTTTCCTTACGGCCTTTATATAAATGGAACACCTTATCAAGCTTTGATAACGATCCGGAGAACATCATCTGAGCAGTCAGTCTTTCTTCTAAATCATTGGTTTCCACGTGTCCGGAAACCGACAACATCAAAATGTTATACATCTGTTCTGATAGACCATTATAATGTTCGCACAAATAGTCCAAAATAACACTGTCATTCTTTCCATCTTTAAATACTTCATAGGCCATGGATAAAAGAAGCGGATCTTCATCAAACAGTTTTTGTAGGATCATCTTTGTGCAGAGGCGGTAGAGCCGTTCTGTACCGATTCCTTCACAACCAAATTCTCGGATCATGCGGAAAGCCTCTTCCATGTGCCCGTTGTGGATTAAGGTATTGCACACACCAATTCGCTCCACTTTGGTAAGAACCTTCTTATCCAAAGTCAGAAGATATTTGGCACCCTTGCCGTCTTCTTCCGGTTCATCGGTCTGCTTTTGATAAAACTCAATCACCTTAGATAATAAAAGCCTCTGATAGTAGGGGCGCAACTTAGGATCTTCTAAGGTTGCCTCTAATATTTCCACTTCTTTTCTATCAGTGACTCCGTTTAAAATCGCCTTTTCGCAAGCCCTCAACCGAAGCATGGAATGCTCTGGATACAATTCAAAGCAACGTTCTTCAAGCTCAGGCCGATCCATAACCGGATCTTTTTTATAGGGAACATTAGCATACCGATTACCATACGCATCCTGGAATAAAAGAATACTGTGCTCAGAAAACAGGGGTACATAAGCAACCCCATCTTGAAGGAGAAAGGCATCCTCTTCCGTTAACTCTTCATAACAGATAATGACGTATTTCATCTTCTTATTGCTACATTCTACCCGGTAAGACCGAAGAATAGAAGGCAACACCATAGCCATAGGAAGATCAATCACATCCTTAAAAATCATCTTCTCATAGATGGAGGCCAGACGATTATCAATTCTTGAATCAAACAACTGCTCCGTAGCAAACTTTTCTATGGTACGTTCATAGGCCTGATATAATGGATCTGTTGGTTCCAGATATACCAAGACATTTTTATAAAGAACGGTTCTGCTGTAAAGATCCAGTTCATTCCCACCATAAGAAAAATACAATAGTACCTCCTTTGGCAGTAGATAGCAGTAATTCCTCGGAAGAGCATAGATATAATATTCATAAAGCCTTGTTAGGCTAATTCCCGCTCTAATCCCTTTTTCATACCAGGCAAAAGCCTCTGCCATACGGCATTCTCCCTTAATCAGGAGAGCACATATCGCTTCTAGAATCTCTTTTTCCTGATATTCTTCATAAAGCTTTACTAACATCCGGTAATGGAGACGATTAAAATACTTCGTTGTTAAAGTGAGTTTTGAAACTGCCAATGCCAGCTTTTTCTCAATCAGGCCTCTGCTTGCACCGTGGTAAAGAATCTGGAGCTCCATCGGTCCCACCATCCGAATCAAATCTGGGGCATCATTTAACACTTTGCAACTAGATACATAGAAAAACGGACTTCTCACACCTGCATCAAATTGTCTCTTTAAGATGGAAAAAAGAGCAGGCATATTATCAAACAACCTACTATCTAGTTTAATTAGTAACAAAAACAACCAAAAAAGCATTCTGTCTTCCTCTAGATATTTCTTCATGAGGCGGATCAGGGATTCTTTTTGATATTCATCTGGCTGCACCTTCAAGCGCAGATACTGATAATAACAATATATCTCTCGTTTTTCCTGGCGCTCATTTAAAATTTCATCCCGGCATTCATCAAGAAGTAGCGCTGCCTTTGAGGGCTTTCCCTGCAACAGACAGACATCCCCGCGAAATAGCTTATAAAGGCCTTTCTCGCCCTTCATCAATTCCAGCTCATCAAGGGCATTATCCATGTCGTCCCAAAGATCTTCTCCACTCTTTTGACCACTTTCCTCCAAAAGACGTAGTCGCAAAAATCGGCCGAAAGCCTCTTTTGCAAAGGCATCCTCCGCCGATATCCCTCCTCCGGGGTTTATCACCGCCGTAATCGGTATTATAAATCGATCTTCCATTCCGGTTATGATAATTCTTCCAGAATTCTCTCCCTGATGCATTCGTTCCGGATGAATCAGAAACGGCACACTGCACCGGTCGTCTTCAAAATCAAGTTCTCCAACCGATTTTTGGGGTAACTCTATAAAATCACAGTCCGTTGTCACTTCCAGGTTCACATAACCCCAACCGCTTCGGGTAATTAAAACCTGGTCACTTAAAACGTCTTCCAGCTCTCCAAATCTCCACACCTTTTGATCCACCGATAATTCCACCGATTTCTTCACTTTAAGTGCAGTTAAAAATTCTTCCAGTTCTTTTCGCCTGTCCGGCCTTCCCTTTAATCCATCATATATTGCCCTTATGTGGAGTTCATTCATAAAGGGAGCAGTTACAAAATCACGGTACTCAAATAAACGAAGTGCCGTGTCCATATCTTTTTTTGCAGCCTCCGCAAAATCCTCTACTGTCTTAAGATCACTTAATGCTTTCCCTGACGTCCCTAGTTCCACACGAAAAGAATAAGGGACTTCTCTCTCTCCGCCATTGGTAACCAGGTAAAAAGATCCCTTAATCACATCTCCATCTTCCAAGTAACTTCCGTTTATCTCATAGACCAGATGGTTGTATGTACCGCCAAATGCTCCGCTTAAGAGCCTGACGCGAAAATTAGAGGAATATGCAAGACCTTTTATGTGCAAATTATTCTCACTGGTAACAACAAGTTCCCGCCTTGTAGCCCCTCCTGAGCGCACCACATCATCAATTTCCGATGGGGTAACCTTTATCTTTGGAATCTCAGAATCAATGATGCCTTTTGCCAGCCTGTTGATTCGTTCTCTCATAGTGCCACCTATATATGTAATTTCCTTATATTATTCGCTTACTAAAAATTAATTACTCTATATTCTAACACATTTTCTATTGATTTAAAACCCTAAAATTGGTATGATATAATAAAAACTGTGGGAAAAAGGACAAACTGATTATGACAACCAACGAGAAAGCGTTATTACTGCATGAAGAATGGAACGGAAAGCTGGAAATAAATTCCAAAGTTAAGGTTAAAACCAGAGAGGATCTTGCCCTTGCTTATACTCCTGGAGTGGCAGAACCATGCAAGGTCATAGCCGAGGACCCGGAAGCTGCTTATCGCTACACCATAAAATCCAATACAGTTGCTGTGGTTTCTGACGGAAGCGCTGTTCTTGGTCTTGGAAACATCGGTCCACTGGCTGCTTTGCCAGTTATGGAAGGCAAAGCCGTACTTTTCAAGGAATTTGGAGGAATTAATGCAATTCCAATCTGTCTGGATACTCAAGATACAGAAGAAATCATTAAAACTGTTGTTCACATTGCTCCAGCATTTGGAGGAATCAACTTAGAAGATATATCTGCCCCTCGCTGCTTTGAAATTGAAGAACGGCTAAAGGAGCTTCTTAATATCCCAGTTTTCCATGATGACCAACACGGAACTGCAATTGTTGTTTTAGCTGGAATCATCAACGCTTTAAAGGTCACTGGAAAGAAGAAAGAGGAATGCCGTGTTGTTGTAAACGGAGCAGGTTCTGCAGGCGTTGCCATCACGAAACTTCTTTTAACCTACGGATTTTCTAATATCACCATGTGCGACCGCATTGGCATCTTGGCAAAGGGCATGGATGGTTTAAACTGGATGCAGGAAAAGATGACAGAGGTGACGAATCTTACCGGAATGAAGGGATCTTTGGCAGAAGCCTTAAAGGGAGCTGATATTTTTGTTGGTGTTTCCGCACCTGGTATCGTAACGCAAGAGATGGTTGCTTCTATGAATTCTGATTCCATTCTCTTTGCCATGGCAAACCCTGTTCCTGAAATTATGCCAGATCTGGCTAAGGCGGCTGGTGCCAGAGTTGTAGGAACCGGAAGATCTGATTTTCCAAATCAGGTCAATAACGTAGTTGTATTCCCTGGTATCTTTAAAGGGGCAATGGAGGGACGAGCTACTTCCATTACAGAAGAGATGAAACTAGCGGCGGCCACTGCAATTGCTGACCTTGTAGCACCTTCAGAGTTAAGTGATAACAACATCCTTCCTGAGGCTTTTGACCCCCGGGTGGCTGATGCTGTAAGTCTGGCGGTAAAGTCTCATATTCGTCAGGCGTAAAACTGGAGGATTGGTTGAAGGATTCTTTCATCAACCCTTTCTATTAAGGCGCAAAAAATGCGTCATTGGAGGTAACTATGCTGTCAGAACCTATGACCCTGTACAAACTAATGATTTTATATATGCTTAAACAGGTTAATTTTCCCCTGACTAGCGCACAATTGTCTAACTTTTTTCTAGAGCATGAATATACGACTTATTTTACATTAAACCAAGCATTGAATGAACTACTGGAGGCCAAATTGCTTTACGTGCAGACCAATCACAACAGCAGTCGCTATGAAATCACCAGAGAAGGAGAAGAAACTCTTTCTTTCTTTGGTAACAAAATATCACCTGCCATCATCAATGATATGGATGAGTATTTAAAGGACAACAAATTCCGTCTCCGCAATGAAGTCGGCGTTACAGCGGATTATTATAAATCCACTAGCCAGGAATATATCGTCCACTGCGAAGTACGGGAAGGAAAAAACTGTTTAATTAACTTAGAACTATCGGTTCCTGATAAGGACCAGGCAGAGATTATGTGTGACCACTGGAAATCAAAAAGCCAGGAAATCTATGCTTTTGCTATGAAATCGCTAATGAGCGGTTCCTGATAATCTGGAGGTCTGTGAAAGTTAAGGAGGAATTTTTTTGAAAAAGGTTCAGGTGAAACAAACGTGGTTTCAGACCATTCAGAAACATTATGCGTCTGTACGAAAGCAGCAAAATAAAAAGCTACTCCGAATTAAGATAAAGCTGTTTTTAACCGTTTTACTGCCAATCTTTATTCTAGCACTTACGGTTCAGGTGGTTCGCACCTTTATACAAATCAAGGTGCGAGATGTTTTCACAAAAACTACGAATCCTTCCAAAGATGAACACTTGCCCAAATAGCATTGGGTCTTGATAAGTTTAAGCTCTTGAAACATGAAAAGGGACGGTCTGAGTACATTACTTAGACCGTCCCTTAATTTTTATATCCTTTTAAAATTTGGCTTTTTGTCAATAGTTGGGGTGAGATTCGTATGAATCTTATCCCAGACTTTTCACGACGAAAAAACATCTCCTGTTTCGTTCATTGCATAAATAATCAAATTTCACCCTAGTATCAAATGTTTTAATCACCACTAACTAGGTTTCTTTCTTCCCCCCGCAAATAAGCAGCGATGTTCTCATAAACTTCCGACAGGCACCTTCTTCTGGATTCTACTGTAGCCCAGCCAATATGAGGCGTAATAATCAATCGGATGCTATCCTTGATCCTTAAAAGAGGATTATCTTCCCGCATGGGTTCTGCACTTAGGACATCTAGACCAGCTGCAGCGATCTCCCCTTCTTCCAATGCCCAGGCAAGTGCTTCCTCATCAATGATCTTTCCTCTTCCCAGATTAAGTAATACTCCTGTTTTCTTCATGGCTTTCAATGCTTTTTTATCCATAAGATTTTCTGTCTCTACGTTCAAAGGAGCATGTATGGAAATGATATCCGAGTTTTGCAGTAAAGCTCCAAACTCTACACGTTCATACGAAGAGTGATTGTTTTTTCCGGAGGTAGAATAATAAATAATCTGGCAGCCAAACGCTTCCGCAACTCTGGCAACCTCGCTTCCAATTTCTCCAAGACCAATGATTCCACATGTTTTTCCGTGAAGTTCATTGAACTTTTTGTCGAACCGGCTGAACACATCACTGGTTGTATATTCACCGGACTTTACAAAATTGTCATAGTAAGAAAGCTTTTCAAAGACATAAAATAAAAGGGCGAAGGTATGCTGCACGACAGACTTAGTAGAATAGCTTTTTACATTGGCCACTGCTATCTTTCTTTTATTTGTATAACTAAAATCAACGTTATTGGTTCCGGTGGCGGTAAGACAGATCAGTTTAACATTCTCTGCATGTTCCAGGAGTTCTTCATTCATTGGTATCTTATTGGCTACTATAATATCAGCTTCCCTTACACGCAGGGAATTTTCAACTGGATCAGAATTGTTATACTTTATTACTTCACCAATGTTATAAAATGGCGTGTAATCTACATCATCTCCTAATGAATCCGTTTCCATAAAGACTATTTTCATAAATAACCTCCGTTCCTTTTCTCGTTGTTTTCTGCTTTCTTTTTTAGCATACCAAAAAGGAGCCTGCTCCACAACTGTTTGTTCAGTTATTTTGCTTTAGCTCCTTATGGTGTTACCCCTGCATGAATCGGTTTAAAAATTCTTTCGTGGAACTCTTCTGAGGATTTCCAAATATATCTGCTGGGTTTCCTTCTTCCTCTATGACACCGCCTGCCATATAAACCACACGATTTGATACATCTCTGGCAAAAGCCATCTCATGGGTTACGATGATCATAGTAAGACCTTCACTCGCAAGAGTTCTCATGACCGCCAATACCTCTCCTACCATCTGAGGATCAAGAGCAGAGGTGGGTTCATCAAATAAAAGGATTTCCGGCTCCATTGCCAAAGCTCTGGCAATCGCCACTCTCTGCTTCTGCCCTCCAGAAAGCTGTCTGGGTTTTGCATTGATATAGGGCGCCATTCCTACCTTTTCTAGAAACATCATTGCTTTTTTCTTTGCTTCTTCTTTGTCTTTTTTCAGAACTTTAATCTGTCCCACCATGCAATTCTCCAAAACGGTCATGTTGTTGAACAGGTTGAAATTCTGAAATACCATGCCTACCTTTGTTCGGTATGACGGCACACTCACTTTCCTATCCGTTATGTCCACATCATGATACAAGATCTCTCCAGTGGTTGGAGTCTCTAAAAGATTGATGCATCGAAGAAGAGTTGACTTACCAGAACCAGAGGCTCCAATGATGCAAGTTACATCCCCAGCTCGAACAGAAAAATCAATATCTCTCAAAACAACATTCGTTCCAAAGGTCTTACTTAAGTGATGAATCTCTAATACTTTCTCGTCTGCCATTTATCTATCCTCCTTCTCTTTCGGATCTGGAAATCTTACCATACCGCTGGTATATGCAAGAGTATCGGTAGTAGCCAGATCGTAGCTGTCAGGACCATCCATCTTCTTTTCCCAATGACGCAGAATTCTAGAACAGGTAAAGGTAAGAATGAAGTAAATAATCATGGTGATGGTAAATGCTTCAAAATAAGTATAGTATGCACCTGCCACGCCCTTTGTCGCATAGAACAATTCTACCACGCCAATTACGGAAAGAACGCAAGTGTCCTTAATATTGATGATTAAGTTATTGCCAATTTGTGGCATGATGTTACGGATTGCCTGAGGCATAATTACATTTATCATGGTCTGGAAATGGGTCATTCCAATGGCTTTAGCACCTTCTGTCTGTCCTGGATCAATGGAGAGAATTCCGCCTCTTACTGTCTCTGCCATATACGCACCCGTATTTATGGATACGATGAAATAGGAAGCAAACACGATGGACATATTGAAATTAAAGAGTGCCGAGGAACCATAAAAAATAAACATGGCCTGTACCATCATAGGAGTTCCTCTAAAAATTTCCACATAAATATTAGATATAATCTTAACTGTTTTCAGCAAAAAACGTTTTGCAAAGCTATCATTTTTCGATACCGGAATGGTCTGAACGATTCCAACCGCAAAACCTATGATGCATCCGACCAGTGTTCCTACAATGGCAATGGCCATTGTCTTACCGGCGCCTCTCAGGAAGGAGGGACCGTATTCATGCAAAATAAATAACATTCTGCCTAAAAAATCTGATGGCAAAGACATATTACCTTCTCCTTTTCTTACTTTCATTCAGACAGAACAAGCGGCACGGAGATAAGAACGTTCTTGTCCCGTGCCTGCAAATTCTGATTTTCTTTTATTTGGTACTACTTTGAAAGAGGTTGAACAGAAATGGCTTCTTCCATTGTCTTGTCAAAGTCAGCCTTTGTCATCTTAGAAAGGACTCCATTAATAGCATCCTTTAATTCTGTATTGCCCTTTTTCAAGGAAATTCCGATGTTAGTATCCTCATCAGAAACTTTATAGTCACCGTCTGTTCCAGCAAAGTCAAGAAGTTTGAAATCAGGATATGCAATCAAAGCAGCTTGTCCAGTTGGTTTGTCTGTAACTACCAAATCACATCTTCCAGAGCTTAAAGCTACGAGCATCGCTGGTGCAGATTCCATCGCTGGCTGAATGTTAGCGTTAGGGACCTGAGGAAGGCAACTGTCATACCAGATGGTGTTTAACTGGGATGTACCAGTTGCACCGTCTAAATCTGATACGCTTTTCGCATTCTCATATTTGCTGCCACTTTTTACAAGAGAAACTATGGTTGCAAAGTAATAAGGATCTGTAAAGTCTACGGACTGCAAACGTGCTGAAGTGATAGACTGTCCTGCAATGACACAATCAACCTTTCCAGACTGTACAGCAGGAACCAAAGAATCCCAATCCAATTTAACAATCTCTAGACCGTATCCAAGTTCATCTGCAATTTTCTTAGCCATCATAACGTCATAGCCGTAAGCAAAATCAGAACCACCGGAAATAGGAACCGCTCCGTTTGCATCGTTTGGCTGTGTCCAGTTATATGGTGCATAGCTACACTCCATTGCAACCTTTAATACCTTTTTACCATCTGCTTCCTTACCAGCCGCAGTTGTTCCTTTATCAGCGCCACCACTACCGCAGGCAGTGAGAGCTGCCGCTGTAAGAGAAACTGCTAAAAGAGATAATGCTATCTTTTTTAATGTCTTTTTCATAACTGTTTTCTCCTCTTCTTGCCATAATGAACTCTATGTAATAAATAGATTCATTATAAAAAGATTTTTATTCCTTGTCAAGACTATTTGCAGAATCTGATATCAGCTCCCAGATTTCATCTCTTCCCTGTTTTGTTTCTGCAGAAAAAGGTATGACAGTCACATCGCTTCCGATTCCAAGACCAGTACGTACTATCTTGATATGCTTCTGTATCTGACTTCTCTTTATTTTGTCCAGTTTCGTTGCAACGATAACAGGCTGATATCCCTGAAATACAATCCAGTCATACATAGTCTTATCATTTACTGATGGTTCATGACGGATATCAATTAATAAAAACACGCACTTTAACATAGGAGAATTATGCAGATAATTTTCTATCATCTTCCCCCATTTGGCTTTCACTTCTAGAGCAACCTTTGCGTAACCGTAACCTGGAAGATCCACATAATATAATGCATCGTTAATGTTATAAAAATTTATGGTCTGGGTCTTACCTGGCTGAGATGAAATCCTGGCATATGATTTGCGGTTCATCAAAGCATTAATCAAGGAAGACTTTCCTACATTGGATTTACCTGTAAAGGCAAATTCTGGTTTCGTATTTTCTGGAATCGTACTTGTAATACCACATACCGTTTCCAGATCTACTGTTTTAATAATCATATTGTTTCCTTTCTATTCCTGGACAAAAGCCTCTGCTAAGACCTCTGGCATATGCTTCACGTAAATGATGGTAAGATTCCCGGTAATTTCCTCTGACAGTTCTAAAATATCAGGCTTGTTTTTAAAAGGAACCAAGACTGTTTCCACATGCGCCATACGTGCCGCCAGTATTTTCTCTTTTAGTCCACCGATAGGGAGAACACGGCCTCTTAAAGTCACCTCTCCAGTCATAGCCACTTTGGCTTTTACTTTACGATTAATGACCACGGAAAGCATAGCCGTTGCCATAGTGATGCCTGCCGATGGACCATCCTTAGGAACTGCTCCTTCTGGGATATGAAGATGAATGTCGTGTTTTTCAAAATAATTATCCGCTACCTTATATTCCGGGCATACGGAGCGAACATAACTAAGTGCTGTTCTGGCAGATTCTTTCATAACATCTCCCATCTGTCCAGTAAGAGAGAGGTTGCCTTTTCCAGGCATAACATTCACTTCGATCTGCAGGGTACTTCCTCCCACACTGGTCCAGGCTAAGCCTCTTACGATGCCTACTTCATCTTCCTCATTGACATCTTCAAACGTTACCTTTTCCTTGCCTAGATATGTTTCAAGACTTGATTCGGTGACCTTAATGATCTGCTTTTTGTTTTCTAGGAATTGTCTGGCTGCCTTTCGGTAAACAGACCCAATCCTTCTCTCCAGGTTTCTGACTCCTGCTTCCCTTGTATAGTTGTGAATGATTTTTTCAAGGGCTTTATCAGAGATATCGACTTGGCTTTCTGTCAGACCATTCTTTTCTCTTTGCTTTCTTACTAAGTAATTCTTAGCAATATGGAATTTTTCATTCTCTGTATAGCTGGTTACTTCAATTACTTCCATACGATCAAGAAGTGGGCCAGGTATCGTAGTTGTTGTATTTGCTGTCGCAATAAACAACACACTAGATAAATCAATAGGAACCTCCACGTAATGATCCCTAAATTTAACATTCTGCTCGCCATCAAGCACCTCTAAAAGCGCAGAAGAGGTATCACCCTTATAATCCCTGCTTACTTTATCTATCTCATCTAAAAGCATGAGTGGATTGCTTACTCCAGCCTGTCTCAAAGCTTCTGCAATTCTACCAGGCATAGCTCCTACATAGGTTTTACGATGTCCACGGATCTCTGCTTCATCCCGGACTCCGCCCAAGCTGATTCTGACATATTCTTTATTCAGGGCTTTTGCTACGGAACGGGCGATGGAGGTTTTTCCTGTTCCAGGAGGTCCCACAAGACAAATGATAGGGCTTGATCCTTTTTTTGTCAGTGTACGTACTGCAAGATACTCAATGATACGCTCCTTTACCTTATGGAGTCCATAATGATCCTCATTCAAGATATCTTCGGCATGAGATATACTGTTGTTATCCTTAGAAATTTTCTTCCAAGGAAGCTCTAATACGGTTTCCAAATACATACGAACCACATTGGCTTCCTGGCTGCCCCCTGGCATAGCCTTAAAGCGTTCAATCTCTTTTTGGATCTTATCTTTAATATCTTTGTCAGCCTTTAATGCTTTTAAACGTTTGCTGTATTCATCTGCATCCGTAAGAGGGTTATCCTCTCCTAGTTCTTCCCGTATTACTTTTAATTGTTCTCTCAGAATATAATCTTTCTGATTCTTATCAATTCTTTCTTTTACATGGGACTGTAATTCCTTTTTGACCTTTGTGACCTCAATGTCAGTTAAAAGGTGTTTCATGACAAGAGCATATCTTTCCTCGATCATTACACTTTCAAGCACATGCTGGCGCACCTGGTAATCCCAGGATAGCTGTACTGCTATCTGATCCAGCAATTCTCCAAGGTCAATCAACATCAAAAGACCAGGAATCACTTCTTTGGCAATTCTTTGATTTTCCTTTCCGTATGCGGAAAGTTTATCTCTAACAATTTCCATCATTGCCTGTCTTGTAACATCATCTATCATTTCGTCAAATCCCAGCACTGTCTCTATCTCTCCAACAAGCATAGGATCTTCATTTTCAAGAGTTAAAAGTTCTGCCCGTTCCAGACCTTCTACCATAACACGAATTACATTGCCAGGCATCTTTACCAACTGCTTAATAACAGCAACTGTACCGATGGAATGCAATCCCTCAATATCGGGATCATCTTCCTCTGAATCCCGCTGGGTTAAGAGACACACCTTCTGGTCTCCAACCATAGCTTTTTCTACAGCTGCAGCAGACTTTGGCCGGCTGATATCAAAATGTAACATCATTTTGGGTAGAACAGTCATGCCTCTAAGGGCAATAACTGGCATTGTGATTGTCTTTTGCACCATTATGTTCTCTCCTTTGCATTCAAAAAGGTGTTGCAGCAGTTTCCTCGCTGTAACACCTTCCCGACTCATGCAGGGATCTATGCGATCTCGCCTGTTTTATCTTTTCTAAGCTTTTGGGCCAACGATTTTCTGGGAACTGCAGTATCCCGGAAGACGATTTCTGGCTCGCCTGTCTTATCTACAACCTCTTTGGTGATTTTGCAGATACCAATGTTGCTATCGGAAGGGATTTCATACATCAGATCAGTCATAACACTTTCCATAATGGAGCGAAGACCTCTGGCGCCAGTTTTCCTCTCCACGGCCAGCTCTGCAATTCTCTCTACCGCTTCTTTGTTCAGTTCAAGTTTTACATCGTCAAGCTCAAACAGCTTCTGATACTGTTTTACCAAAGCATTCTTTGGCTCAGTTAATATCCGCACCAATGCTTCCCTGTCCAAAAGCTCCAAGGATACAGTAATTGGCACACGACCAATGAATTCTGGTATCAGGCCGAACTTAACCAGATCTTGAGGAAGTGTCTTTTTCAGCAAATCGTCAATATCTGTATTGTTCTTATCTACAATTTCCGCATTAAAGCCGATGGAACCGGCGCTTAAACGGCTTTCAATGATTTTTTCCAGTCCATCAAAGGCACCGCCGCAGATGAACAGAATGTTAGTGGTATTAATCTGTAAAAGTTCCTGGTGAGGATGCTTTCTTCCCCCTTGAGGAGGAACACTAGCAACCGTGCCTTCCAAGATCTTTAACAGCGCTTGCTGAACACCTTCACCGGAAACATCTCTCGTAATGGATACGTTCTCCGATTTCTTCGTTATCTTATCAATCTCATCGATATAGATAATTCCGTATTCTGCTTTGCTTATATCATAATCCGCTGATTGGATTAATTTCAAAAGAATGTTTTCTACATCTTCTCCCACATAGCCTGCTTCTGTCAGAGCGGTCGCATCAGCAATGGCAAAAGGAACATTTAACACCTTTGCAAGGGTCTGGGCAAGGTAAGTTTTACCGGAGCCGGTAGGTCCTAACATAAGAATATTGCTCTTTTGCACTTCCACATCTAATTTCTTTCTGGATGTGATTCTCTTATAGTGGTTATAGACTGCTACAGACAATACTTTTTTTGCGTTGTCCTGACCAATGACGTAACTATCCAGAAATTCTTTGATTTCCTTAGGCTTCATCAAATTGATATCAGCAAAATCAGGTCCTTCTTCTTCATGACTGTCAAATTCTTCTTCCAATATCTCTGCGCATAAATCAATGCACTCATCGCAGATATAAACGTTATTGGAACCGGCAATCAATTTCTTTACCTGATCCTGGGTTTTACCGCAAAAAGAGCATCGGATCTTTTCGTCAGTTCTGACCGGCATACATACACCTCATTCTTTCCTATTAGTTACTTATACTTAATCAGCATAAAGGTCCGCCCCAAGGGATTAGCGATTGTGGCTGTAAAGTATATCATCAATCAGGCCGTATGCCTTAGCCTCATCCGCAGTCATATAATTGTCGCGCTCGGTATCGCGTTCAATTACTTCAAACGGTTGGCCTGTGTTAGCGGCCAGTATATCATTCAAGCGTTTCTTTATCTTCAAAATGTTATCTGCTACGATTCGAATGTCCGTCGCCTGTCCTTTTGCTCCGCCGGAAGGCTGATGAATCATGACTTCTGCGTTAGGAAGTGCAAATCTCTTTCCTTTTGCTCCGCCAGACAATAGAAATGCACCCATACTAGCTGCCATTCCCATACAAACAGTTGAAACATCACATTTAATATAATTCATGGTATCATAAATTGCCATACCTGCGGTAACAGAACCGCCTGGGCTGTTAATATATAAATTGATATCCTTATTTGGATCTTCTGCTTCCAAAAATAACAGCTGGGCTACAATAACACTAGCTGATACATCGGAAACCTCTTCTCCCAGGAAAATAATTCTTTCCTTAAGAAGTCTGGAATAAATATCGTAAGAACGTTCACCCTTACTGGTTGATTCAATGACATAAGGTACTAAACTCATCTGTCTTCCTCCTGTCTCTCTTCTTTCAAAGCCGAATAGACTCCGGACAAAATTGCCAGGAATCTATCGGATAGAACTTTTATACTAATTTAGCTTCTGCAACAAGAAAATCTACTGCTTCCTGAACTGCAAGATCTTCCTTCATCTGAACGATACCGCTTTCTCCAAGATATTCCTTAACCTGGTCAACTTCCATGTTGTAAGCTTCTGCCATACCAGAGATCTCTTTTTCAACAGCTTCATCAGCTACTGTGATATTCTCTACTTTAGCTACTGCTTCTAAAACAAGTCTAGTCTGGATTCTCTTAAGAGCCTGAGGTTTCATCTGATCCTTTAAGGACTCGATTGTCATACCTGTAAACTTCATATACTGGTCAAGAGATAATCCCTGGCTCTGCATTCTTCTAGCGTAATCATTCACCATAGTATTTACCTGGCTTTCGATCATCGGCTCAGGAATCTCCATGGTAGAATTTTCAACAACCTTCTGGACTACATTGTCTTCGTTCTCTGTTGCTGCATCTTTTTCTTTTTTCTCTGCAAGCTTAGCTTTGATGTCATTTTTGTACTCTTCAAGATTCTCAAATTCAGAAACTTCGCTAGCAAACTCATCGTTTAACTCTGGAAGTTCTTTGCTCTTGATTTCCTTAACAGTTACCTTAAACATAGCTGGCTTTCCAGCTAAGTCAGTTGCATGGTATTCATTAGGGAAGGTTACATTTACTTCACAAGCTTCGCCAATTGACTTGCCAATTAGCTGCTCTTCAAATGTATCAATGAAAGAATGAGATCCGATGGTAAGAGCGTAATCCTCTCCTTTTCCACCTTCAAAAGTCTTTCCATCTACAAAACCTTCAAAATCAACAACAGTCTGGTCACCATCTTGAACTGCTCTGTCTTCCACAGTTACAAGTCTGGAATTCTGCTCCTGAACTCTCTTTAACTCTGCATCGATGTCTTCATCAGTCACTTCTGCAGAAGCTTTGGTCACTTCAATACCTTTATAATCGCCTAATGTAACTTCTGGCTTAACTGCAACGGTAGCGGTATAGATTAAGTTCTGTCCTTTTTCTACCTGTACAACGCTGATTTCTGGTCTGGATACGATATCCAATCCGCTTTCTTCTGCTGCACCAGCATATGTTGCATCAAGAGCCTCGTTTACTGCATCTTCGTATAAAACGCCTGCTCCATACATTTTCTCAATCATGGCCTGAGGTGCTTTCCCTTTTCTGAAACCTGGGATATTAAATCTGCCCCTATTCTTATTGTAAGCTGCGGTAAGAGCCTTATCAAACTCTTCTGCTGATACCTCTACCGTTAACTTAGCCATGTTCTTCTCTAATTTTTCTACTTGTAAACTCATCAATGGGTTCCTCCTTGAAATATATGTGAACCGCCATACCGACAGGGCGTTACACTTCAATTTAGCATTATACCATACTCGTCCTGTAAATTCCAGCGTTTTTTACGAATTCCTTAGGCTTTTCCTGAAAACTCTTGCATTTTCTTCACAATGTATGGATCCAGGGGACGAATCTCCATTTGTGGTCTGGCAATATAATATCCTTGGAAGAAATCAACACCAAAACTCATGAGAAATTCCAGCTCTTCTGCCGTTTCCACACCTTCTGCCAGCACACGGATACTGTTTTTTTCTGCAAAACCCATAAGGTTTTTCAAGATAATCTGGCGATTGGGATCTTCATGAATACGCCGTATCAAACTCATATCCATCTTTACGATATCTGGTCTCATATGAAGGAGGATGGCTTCACTGTTATATCCAGTTCCAAAATCATCGATAGCGGTAAGACCTCCCCATTGCCTTGCCATATCTTTTTTGCATTGCATGAAGGTCTGGCTGGCCGGCTCTCCTTCCGTCAATTCAATGACCACTCTAGAGAGTAGCTCTCCATAATGTTCTTCAAGCTCCTTAATCCCTTCTTTTGTCAAGCAGACACTTGCAATGGAATTAATAAATAGCTTTTCATCTTTTCCCAGCTGGCCGGCTTCAACCTCTGCCTTCGCCGCCCTCAATCCGGCAATCCAGGTAAGGATCTCCATCTGGGGAAGCTTAGCCTGGGCTCTTGTAAGATTGAGCACTTCACTAATCCCTTTGATGTTAGAAAATTCAGGCCTCATTAACAGCTCATATCCATAGATGATTCCTTCTCTTGTGGCTATGGGCTGAAAGGCAAAACGCACCTCCTTTTTATCCAACATCCGGTTGAGCTCTTCGCTGCCTGTGAGCATATAGGAATTGTGTTTGAACTCGGATATATCAAATTCCTTTACTACCCCTTTCACACTGTGCTTCACCATGTACATTGCAAAATCTGCATAGTTAAACAAGGCATCAAAATCTCTAGCATCATCTGGATACCAGGAAAGTCCTCCGGATACGCGGATTGGGAATTGATATCCACTTTCCATTTTCAAGGTGAATACCCTTAAATGCTTCATAAAATCCCGGACCGTCCTTCGGATCTCCTCTTTTTCCGAGCCTTTTATAAGCACTACAAATTCATCTCCGGAATATCTGGAAATAATACCTCCTTTTTCCAAAAATTTCTTTAAGCAGTTTGCAAACAGTACAATATACCGGTCTCCTTCGTCATGTCCGTATGTATCATTGATGTATTTTAAGTTATCCAGATCCCACATGATTACGGCAGCAACTTCATCCCCTATACCTTCGATTGCTGCCTCTGCCTTTTCCCGGAAAGCCCTGCGGTTATAAATTTCGGTCAAAAGATCTAAATTGCGTTCTCGCTCCAACTTTTCTTTCTCTTCCACATTAATGGTCACATCGGTACAGATTCCTAGCACGGTTCCTTTTTTCGATTCATCAAGGATAATTTCAATCCACTTAATGCCTTCCGGTCCCTCCAGACGCTTGAGTATTCGGTCACCTTTTAATTCTATTTCTCCAAAGGCCTGATTGAGAAGAGGTAAAAACTGTTCTATCTTGATATAACAATAGGGTTCTTTTATTTTCTCCCAACCAAGCATCTCATACAGAGATCTGCTACAAAATACTCGATTTTTCTCCTCTTCGTATTCAAATACTCCTACAAGAACGTTGGCATGTTCTAAAATCCCTGACATCTTAAAAGACGCTCTGTCTACATCCCGGTTGAGCATCTCGATGGTTTCTGTCAATTCATCTATTTCCTTAACATGTACCCGTTCCAGCGACAAACTTTTGCTTCCAGACTTGTTTCTCAATTCCTCCACCAGCCTGCGGATTGGCTCTGTTACGATTTTTCCTATTATATAAGCACCTAGAAGGCTAAATATAAGTGGCACAAGCATAGAGCTTAACAGCATGCGCCTTAAGGCATTATAAAAGGACAGAAGGTCTTTCTGTCTTGCCATACCTGCAATCACCCATTCATGCTCTCCATAAAGTCCTTCCGTTCCAGGAGTTTCAAGTTTACTTACGCTTGCGTACCACTTGGTACCCTCTAGTGATTTTAAGGAACTAATATTCTCTTTCAAATTGTCTTTATAATCAATTCTGGCGCTTTCATTAAAATACTGGTTGTAAAGATACCCTGATTGTGCAACTGGAACAATGGTATTCGTTCCCTTTTCTCGTATTCCAAGAAACCAGCATTCATTAAAGCTTCCACTCACCTGTTCTTGGCCAAGAATCTGCTCCAGTTGATTTACTGTCATCTCAAGACCGTAAACCCCTACTACGGTTCCATCCTCCAAGATAATAGGGACCGAGTAAGTAATAATTTGCATATCCTTAGGACTTAAGCGAAATGGCGAACTTAAATATGCATACCTCATGGTATCCTTTTTCTCCCCACGATTCTTAAATGCTGCTGCTAAAGGCTTCTGATAAAAATCAGCAGTCCCTTTTGCTCCGGCATCAAGAAAACCAAGTTCCCAGAAGGAATCCAGAGGAATGTTATATTTTTCAGCCAGTGAGGGCAGTCCCCGCTCCATTAACAGAGAAGAATTATCATTTATATATCCTCCTGGATTGGAATTGCGGATATAAAATCCCGCCCTCATTTCAGCTGGACTTTTAACAGCGGCGGGCCCATTTAAAACAAGGAATACTCCGGTGGCATTGCTTAAATGGAGCATCTCTATGGACTTTTCCATTATCTTGTCAACAATTAGACGATTCAAGTCGTAATCTGCAGATATCGCTTCTGGCTCTTGTTTTTCTTTCTTTAGAATTTCGTTAATCTCATCTGACATGAAACCAGAATTATTGAGCATCATGACCCAGTGATGTATGGTTTCTTTCTCAAATCCCTGCTTTGTATTATTTGTATTTTCAGTCAGTATGTTAATCTCATTCTTTTTTAATTTCGTGGAAACTCCGCCGAATAAAACTGTTCCGGCAATAATCGCCGCCTGTAATACCAAAAGAATAAGCAGCGGTCCAAGCAGTTGGGTTCGAATGGATTCACTTCTCTTTTTTTTCATGGCCTATTCTCCGATGATTGTCTCCAGCTGCTTCCTTGTATCCTGGTACCATAGATCGAAATTTTCATCTGATAAGTAATCAGAAACTGCATTTTCTCTGGAGATTCCCTGATCCATAAGAATTTTCACCTTCTCATAATCTTCTTTGGCTTTCACGCTCATAGAATTTTGCAGTACCTCCCTGGCCTTGTCCCCTCCTTGGAAGGGCTTTGTGGTATAGAGACGGTATCTATTGGCTGTATACAGACCAATCATAAGATTCTCAGATGCAGGACTCTTGTCACCCGCTTTTTCCAGAAATGGCTTTAAGGTCTCCTGGGTTCCTGACACCTTTTTCACAGGCAGATAACCAGAGCCTATGGAAAATTTCACATTGTTCTCCACGCTAGTAAACCATTTTAAGAATGTGGTCGCCGCATATTCCCTTCTCTCATCCGAACGAAATACCATCATTCCGGCTCCCTGCTGAACTGCATGGGGAATGGTTCCCTCAAAATTAGGGAGAGAATACAATTTGCTTTCAATGGAATAGCTGGTTCCGTCTTCCAGTGTTACAGAAGTCGGAAAATAAGAAATTCCACTGGTAGCTCCCACATACGCTGCCAGCTTACCAGTCTTTACATCATCACTTCTAAATTTGCCATATGTACCAAAATACCCATTCACATAAGGTACGTAATAATTATCCCAAAGTTTTCTCATGGTTTCTTTATCAAAATCCAGAACCGTCTTTCCATCTTGTGTACGAAAGATTTCATGACCAAGCTGCATGCTCCCCACGATCAAATAATTGGCAAATGCATCTCGTCCAAAAAAGGCTTTTCCATCATCTGGAGTTTCTGTTAAGCTGTCTGTCCACTTATAATAAGCTTCCGACACGCGTGCAATGCCCTCCCAAGTAGAAAACGCCTCATCCGTCATACCTGTTGCCTGTGCAAATTTATTAAAATCGGTTTGATTCACTGCTAGTATCTCTGTGGATTTTGCGATAGGAAACACTTTGATGCTGCCGACTTTATCAAACTTTCCTTCTTCCATATAGGCATCTACGTATTCCGAAATCTCTTCTGGTGTCAGGTAAGAACTGATATCTGCTGCAAGCCCCATCTTGTCAATCTCATACACTTTATCCGCGTAAGCAGAAAATACATCGGGCAATGGCTCAGAACCAATTTTCTTATTTATACTTTCATTGATTAGATTGCTTAACTCATCAATACTACCTTTATTGTACGCTTTGACAATGATTCCTTGTTTTCTTCCTTCATTCTCGTTAAAGGATCGTATCAAATTATCAAACTCTTCTTTTTGCACCCCATTATAGTAATGCCATACGGTAACACTTATGGGGTTTTCCTCTGATAGCCCATATGGGTCATTCTTTTGGCAGCCGGCCAAAAGGCTTAGGCAGACAGCCGCAATCAATGGCAGCATCCATATTCTTTTCATAGCTTCACCCACCTTATCACATAGGAATCTGATCGTACTGAATTGCCCCCTTGATTTTTCTTGCCTCTTCTTCACTGGCTAAGTACTTTAAGAGCTCAATCCCCAGGTCAAGTGCATACCCTAATCCCTTGGCTGTGGTAATAGTTCCGTCCGTAACCACGCCCTGACTTACATATTCTGCACCCTTAAGTTCCCCTTCAAAGCCCGGAAAACAAGTTGCTCTCTTTCCTTCCAAAAGCCCTAATTTCCCTAGAACACTGGGAGCCGCGCAGATAGCTGCAATTCTAGTGTTTTTTTCATAAGCCATTTTCAACACAGCTCCAAGCCCTTCATGAGCTTCTAAATTCTTTGTACCAGGCATTCCTCCCGGAAGAAATAACAAATCAGCATCCGAAAAATCGGCCTCTGAAAAATCCAGATCCGCCTGAATCTTTACTTTATGAGCCGTCACGACATCCTTTTTCCCGGTTACAGATACAAGCGTTACATCCTGGCCACCTCTTATTAATACATCGGTAACTGCTAGTAATTCTACTTCTTCTGATCCCTCCGCTATAAATGCATACACCTTTCCCATACTATTCCTCTCCTTTCAATTCTTTAAATTCATCCACCGTGGTGATTTTAATATAATCCACAAGATACTTTGTATCCGCGTCTTCCCCATTGATCATCTTAATTAAAGTATCTGCTGCCAGTCTGGCCTGGCCATCGTGATCATTTAATACCGTTCCCTCTATGTCTCCGGATTTAATGGCCTGTACAGTTTCTTGAAGCGCATCTACACCTACTAGATAAAGATCCTTACCTGGGACAAAACCTGCTTCCTTAGCGGCTTCCTTGGCACCCATTGCAATGGCATCGTTTCCACAAAATATGACTTCAATCTGCTTTCCATATTGGGCAAATGCTTCCTGAGCCTGCTTCTTTCCGTTCTCTCTGCCCCAATCTCCATTTGCCTCATAGAGCATTTCTGCTTTCATGCCGCCTTCAAACAGAGCCTTAATTGCATATTCAGAACGAAATTCGCTGTCTTCATTACCAGGTTCTCCTTTGAGCATAACATAGGAAATGATACCATCTCCGTTTAAATCCCCTTTATTAGGGGATTCTAATATAATCTCACCTTGATACGTTCCCGCCTGTCTGGAATCGGTTCCCACGCTGGAAACTGCCATCTGGTTTTCCTTCCACCGAAGCTGCTCCGCCTCTTTTGGAATCCGGTTTATAAATATCAAAGGAATCTTTGCCTGGTTTGAGGCATCTGCCAATTTTCCTGCTACGCTTGTATTTACGGGATTTACAATGATCCCTTTGCAGCCGTCAGCAATAAACTGACTCACCTGCTGGTTTTGAACTTCCTGATTACCACCAGCATTTCGCATCACTACCTCTGCATGGTAGGTCTCTTCCAGATATTGCTTTAGTTCTGAACGATACAGCTTCATAAAGGTATCGTCATAACGATATATGCTTACGCCAATCTTAGGTCCTTTTTCCTCTAAAACCTCGCCGCTCTCTGTTTCCGAGGCTTGTGTCTCTTTCCCTTCTTTGTGACCACCAAAGAAGTTGCACCCACAAAGTAGGAAAGTAGTTCCCATAATGAAAAAGGCTAAAAGAATCCTTTTTTTTGACCATTTCATCTCTATTTTTCTCCTGAATTTTACTGTATTTCTCATATTACCATGTTTTTCTTGATTTTGCCACATTCTTCTATTTTTTATCCAATTGTGTTATACTAACACCATTCGACATCTATACGATATCAGGAGGATCTTTCATGGAAATAGAACGCAAGTATTTAATTACAAGGCTCCCAGAGGGAGCCACCGACCATCCTTATCATCTTATCGAGCAGGGATACCTCTCTACAGAACCAGTTGTTCGCGTCAGAAGAGAGGATGACAACTATTATCTCACTTATAAATCAAAAGGACTTTTGGAGCGGGAAGAATACAACCTTCCTCTGACCATGGATTCCTACGACCATTTAATCCAGAAAGCGGACGGGCACATTCTTACGAAAAGAAGATATTTAATTCCAGTGGAAAATTCGGACTCCCTCACTATCGAGCTTGACATATTTGAAGCACGTTTTGAAGGACTGATGCTTGCGGAGGTTGAATTTGATACCAGAGAGGACGCGGAAGCATTTACTGCTCCAGAGTGGTTTGGAGAAGATGTTACCTTTACCGGAGAATATCAAAACAGCCGGCTTAGCAGGCTGCCATAAATAAAATGAAGCGAAGGCGGAATAACATAGTTATTCCACACCTTCGCTTCATTTTTATGAGACGGTACAGACGAAAGTCTTCCAGTCATACACGTTTTTTACTTCTTAGCAATATATTTTCTGATATCAAGGGCAATCGCTACTACGATTACAATACCCTGAGCAATGTACTGATAGTTGGTATCCACACCAAGGTACTGTAGACAGGTCTTTAAAATCTCAAACACCAATACACCAATTAAAACACCGGACACTTTACCAATACCACCGTTAACAGATACACCACCGATGGTACAAGCAGCAATTGCCTCTAGTTCCCAACCCATTCCCATGTTAACAGAGGACCCGCCAGATTTAGCACCTACTAGGAATCCACCAAGTGCATAAAGAACGGCTGCTGTTACATAAATAATGATCTTAGTTTTATTCGTATTGACACCGGAAACTTCAGCTGCCTGCTCGTTGCCACCAATGGCATACATATATTTTCCGTGAGGAGTCTTATTATAAACAAACCATATGATTAGTCCAATTGCAAGTGCGATTAAAAACAAGTAAGGAATCACACCAAACAGTCTGCCTTTTGCCACAACGGTATAAGCTGGGCGATAGCCTCCAATTGGAGTTGCATTGGTGTATACCAGACATGCACCGTATACAATAAGCTGCATACCCAGGGTTCCGATAAAGGCTGGTACCTTAAGGTATGAAATGACCAGACCATTAATTAGACCAAAGATGGCACAGACACCGATACAAATCAAAAGAACTACAAATACCCACCAAATTCCAAAATCAGGAAGATTAGGGAAAAACTTTCCACTATAACCTGGCTTTTGAAGCAGAGTTCCTGCAAGACAGGCGGAAAGTCCAACGATACGTCCGGCGGACAAGTCCGTACCTCTCGTAATCAGACATCCTGAGATGCCACATGCTATAATAAAACGGGGCGCAACATTTAGCGCTATATTTTTCAAGTTATCAAATGATCCGAAAGATGGCTGCTTAATTGCCGTAAAAATGGCTAGCAGGATGAGGACAACGATGATTCCATTATTGATAAGGAAATCCTTCATATTAATCTTCTTAGCTGTCATGACTTAACCTCCTGTTTGGAACTTTCTCCTATTTTATCGTTTATATCGAATTTCGTAGCGAACTCCATAATTTTTTCCTGAGTTGCTTCCTCATTCTCTACTTCTCCTGTTATACGACCACTGCACATAACTATGATACGGTTTGACATGCCAATCAACTCCGGCATCTCGGAGGATATCATAATAATGGATTTTCCCTGTTTTACAAGATCCACCATGATCTGATAAATCTCAAATTTAGCGCCTACGTCAATACCTCTAGTTGGCTCATCCATAATTAAAACGTCTGGGTTATTAGCCAGCCATCTGGCTATGATCACCTTCTGTTGGTTTCCTCCTGACAGCGACTGAATCTGAGTTTTGTCACTTGGTGTTTTTATGCTCAGTCTGGAGATACTGTCTTTAACAACCTCATCCACCTTTTTGCTGTTGATAACCATTGTTTTCGTATAATTCCGGTAAGAGGAAATTGCAGTATTGTCTGCAATGCTCAGGCAGCCGAAAATTCCATTGCCTCTTCGGTCTTCGGTGATCATTCCCACGGAATTATAAATAGCATCCTGAGGGTGTTTAATGTTTACTCTTTTTCCAAGGATTTCAATTTCTCCAGAGACTATGTTACGCATCCCAAAGATTGCTTCCATAAGTTCAGTTCTCTGAGCACCAACCAGACCCCCGAATCCTAATATCTCACCACGTCTCAGTTCAAAGGAACAATCTTGAAAGGACCGCTCGTGAATGCTACACAATTGGTTGACCTTTAATAAAACCTCATCGGTTCTATAATCATCCTTTGGAGGGTAAACGTTACCAAGTTCACGGCCTACCATCTGTTTTACTATATTTTCGTCTGTGATATCCTTTACCTGCCAGGATCCTACATAAGTACCATCTCGCATAATTGTGATATCATCAGCAATCTGTCTGATTTCTGCCATCTTATGGCTGATATATATCATAGAAACTCCTCTGGATTTCAAATCACGGATAATACGAAAGAGTGCTTCTACTTCATTATCAGTCAGAGAGGAAGTCGGCTCATCCAAAATTACAATCTTTGCATTCTGGCTTACCGCTTTTGCAATCTCAACTGACTGCATTTGTCCGATTGAAAGAGTTCCCAGCTTTGCTTTGGGATTAAACTCCATTTTGACATCCTTAAGCCATTTTTCTGCTTCCGCATTCATGACCTTGTGATCCACAATCTTTAATGGACCGAATTTTATGAGAGGATATCTACCCAAATACATATTCTCAGCAATGGAACGCGCCGGTACCGGCTGAAGTTCCTGATGAACCATAGCAAGCCCTTTGTTTAAAGCATCATCGGGGTTTGCGATATCCACTTTGTTTCCATCGATGAAGACATCACCTTCATCCATATTATAGATTCCAAAAAGGCATTTCATTAAGGTTGATTTGCCTGCACCGTTCTCTCCCATCAAAGCGTGAACGGTACCGGGACGTACTTTTAAGTTAATCTTATCAAGTGCTTTGACACCGGGAAAGGATTTACTGACCCCAACCATTTCCAGTCTATATTGCTCTGCCATCCCGTTTCTCCTTTCATTATTATTGTCCATGTTTTCCGGACATCTAGGTATACCCGTAGGGTGTTTCATTATTATTGTCCATGTTTTCCGGACATCTAGGTATGCCCGTAGGGTGTTTCATTATTATTGTCCATGTTTTCCGGACATCTAGGTATGCCCGTAGGGTGTTTCATTATTATTGTCCATGTTTTCCGGACANTTTCATTATTATTGTCCATGTTTTCCGGACATCTAGGTATGCCCGTAGGGTGTTTCATTATTATTGTCCATGTTTTCCGGACATCTAGGTATGCCCGTAGGGTGTTTCATTATTATTGTCCATGTTTTCCGGACATCTAGGTATGCCCGTAGGGTGTTTCATTATTATTGTCCATGTTTTCCGGACATCTAGGTATACCCGCAGGGTGTTTTTTGCTTTAAAAATCGGGTGTGCCTTACCGACACACCCGTTATTTGGTTGTTTTTATTTTTTCAATTTATTTAAGGTATCCTGAGCATTCTCTTTGGTAATCTTAATATAATCTACCATGTTTACGTTCTCAACTGTTTCTCCCTGTAAGAGTTTAGCAGCCATATCACTTGCTGTTTTAGCCTGTGAAAAATGATCGTTGAATACGGTACCAGTCTGCTTGCCATCGATTACGTTTTGAACCGCTTCGGTTAACGCATCTACACCAACTAAATAGATATCTTTATTTACTGTGCGGCCTGCAGCCTCGATTGCCTGTAATGCACCAAGTGCCATAGCATCGTTGTTACAGAAAATAACTTCGATCTGGTCGCCGTACTGTGTTAAAGCATCCTGTGCAATCTGCTGAGCTTTTGCCTGATCCCAGTCACCACGCTGCTTTAAGAGTTCTTTCACTTTTGCTCCGGATTCTGTAAGAGCTTTTACAGAAAATTCTGTTCTGTACTGAGCATCAACGTTCTCTGGATCGCCCTGGATCATGATATAGTTAATAACGCCATCGCCGTTAATATCACCTTTGTTAGAAGTTTCTAAAATCTCTTCTCCCTGATAGGTACCAGACTGTCTTGCGTCACAACCTACATAGGTAGCATTGATTTTCTCATCTTTCCATCTCTGCTCTTCTTCTGTATCTGGCTCACGGTTAATGTAAACAACTGGGATTCCTGCTGCTTTACACATATCTGTAATTTCTGGAGCGGAAGATGCCTGAACAAGATTTAAAATTAGTACATCATACTTCTGAGTAATGAAGTTCTGAATCTGATTTGTCTGCTCTGCCTGATCACCCTTACCATCCTGAATTACTACATTCTCCTTTTTAAAGCCAAGATCCTCTGTCAGATAACGCTGAAGTTCTGTTCTGTAAAGGGTCATAAAGTTATCGTCGAATTTGTAGATAGAAATACCAACTTTTTTACCTGCAAGATCTCCGCCTACTGCATCCTTTACTGCCTTTGCTGTTGTTTCAGCTGTGCTTTCATCTTTCTTTGTATCAGCTGCCGTAGTAGCCTCTGATGCTGCAGTAGTTCCTTTGGTGCCTGAGCCACCACATCCTGCCATAGAAAATACCATTGCTGATGCAAGGCCAACTGCTAAAACTTTTTTGAGTAATCTCATTAAAAAATCCTCCCTTTTCATTATAAAATGAGCGCGTTGATTATAAGCACTTTGCTTCATCAACACGCTCATTATATATTTTTTTTGTGCACTTTTCCATAAGATATTATTGGGTCATATATCGATTTTTTTAGATTATCCATATTTTCATTGGATTTTTTTATATTTTTGTGATTAGCTTCTAAAAACATTGTATTTTATTGCTGGTATACTGCTTTTTGTCCACATTCGTAATACTTGCCGTCCTTAAGAGTCACCTTCTCTTGAACATTTTCACCTAAGGATTCAGCGGCTGCAATTTCAAATATAATATGAGCATATTCCTTGCTGTCACATTGGACGGTTCCAAAAATCTTTCCTAATTGCAGTCCCTCTATGCCCTGAGGGGTGCCGTCAATCCCTACAATTTTAATTGGTCTTTTTATGTTGTTTCGTTCCAGAGCATCCGATGCACCAAGGGCCATATCATCATTATTACAGATTACCACTTCGATCTGGTCGGGATATTCGGATAACCATTGTTCCATCCAAGCAGAAGCCTGGCTTCTGTCCCAGTTGGCAATGCCTCCCGTAATCTTTTCCAGGGGAACTCCCCCATCTTTTAAGGTCTGTATGGACCACTCTGTACGGATTAAAGAATCCTGGTGGCTGTTCTCTCCCTCTAAAAGGACGTAGCTGACTTTTCCATCTCCATTTAAATCAAGGGAAGCTGGATCTTTTTTGTAAGCCTCCACTAATATATTGCCCTGCAAGATAGCGGTCTCTTTTGCATTGATGCCCACATAATAAAGCTTTTCCCACCGCCTCATATCTTCTTCTACTGGTTCCCTGTTAAAAAATACGACCGGGAGCTTGGCGTCCATTGCTCTACTTATAATATTGGAGGTCATGGAACGATCCACCGCATTTACGCAGATGGCATTATACCCCAAGGAGATAAAGCGATCTACCTGACTGTTTTGAGCATTTTGGTCTCCCTTTGCATCAACAATCTCCATGACCACCTTTACTCCGTTTGTCTTTTCATATTCCTTTGCCTGCTCCTCTAAATAAGTACGCAGTGTATTAATAAAGGAATCATCTCCCCGGTAAAGCGAAACCCCAATCCGGATGGATTTTTTATTTTCCGCTTCTTGGGCCCTAAAATTCTTATAAGTCACCCCTGCAAATATGAGTAATAAAACAAATGCCGCCGCAATTACCCCATGAATTTTTCTCATATACCTACCCCCCACTTAATCAATCGGATATAAGAGTTTCTCCAATCTACTCTCCCGTAGATTGGATTTATTAACATAATAAGATTCCAACATAATCTGCTCTTTTTCCTGTTTCTTGTGTATAACCTCTACCGCCTTCTGAATGCTGGTATAACCTGCATCAAACTGATCGATGGCTACCACTCCCTTAATAATTCCGTTGTCCAGCGCAGTTAAGATCTTGGTGGTGCTACCGATTCCATAAAGGCCGGCAATATAGTTTTTATAAACCGGACTTCCTGCTATAATACCTGCCACCTCATCAAGACTTTCCACATCAATCGCTGCAATTATCGCCTCATTGCTGTATGGATATACAGTTCCTTCAATCGTATTACGAAAGGTTTCTTTTTCCTTCTTCTCATAGATGCCTATGGAAAATCCGGATTCTTTTAAGACTGCAGAGAGCCCGTCATATATTTGTCTATTATACCCATAGTCCAGGCCTTCCGTGAAAATCCATACAGGCAGAGACGTTGTATGTTCCGACGCAATCGCTTTACCAAGCTTTTCCCCTTCCTCTTCATAATTTTGAGAAATACTACCGCGAACGTAATCATTGGCAAATACATCACCCAATACAATAACCGGGCTGCCTAGCACCATACCATCAAGCAGTCTGGCGCACTCCTCTGGCTTTGCAGGTGCAAGTATCACAGCGGATGCTCCGTCGTCAATTTCTCTTTTTAATAATTCCATCTGCTGAACGGCGTCTCCCTTTTCAAAAAGTGTGATCAAATTGACATCTACGTTGTATTCTTCAGACGCCTTGTCCACCCCTTTCCTAAAATTAGTATAATACTCATCACTGGTATCACTGATGATAATGGAGACTGGATAGATGTCTGTTTTCTTTTCCTTAATGATTAAATCTGTTGAGGATAAAAGAAACAGGATTACCAAAATTGCCGCCACCAGGCTCCATAATAATTTTTCCTGTTTTATCATATTCTTTTTTCCTTTTCCGAAACAGAGCCATATTCCGTTGCAGGAAGATGTATGGTAATCGTCGTTCCTTCATCTGGTTCTGAGCTTATGGTAAGCCCATATGCTTCTCCAAAATAAAGCTTGATTCGTTCATTGACATTCTTAACACCAATGCCAGATCCTTTTTTCGAGGTGCTGCCAGCCTGACCGGTGAACAAACTTTCTACCTGTTCTTTTGTCATACCAAGTCCATTGTCACTTACAGTAAAATAAAGGTCATCTTCAAGGCGATATACATTTATAATAATCTCTCCCTCTCCATCCATGAACTCCATCCCATGGTAGATGGCATTCTCTACTAAGGGTTGAAGGATTAACTTTAAGCTGGTGAGCTCCATACATTTCTCTTCCACGTGGATTTCGTAGGAGAATTTATTTTTAAATCGCATATGCTGGATCATTAAATAATTCCTCACATGCTCAAGCTCATCTTGAACGAGTATAATACTCTTTCCTTTGCTTAAACTGATTCGGAAGAAACGGGCCAAGGCTGTAACCGCTTTTACGGCCTCATTTTTTTGTTCATTTTCGATCATCCATACTATGATGTCAAGGGTATTGTATAAGAAATGTGGATTGATCTGAGATTGGAGCGCGTCAAATTCCTGTTTTCGTTTGGCTTCGTGTTCTGAAACGATGTCATCCATAAGAACGCGAATTTGTTTTGCCATATTTTTAATGGAATTACCCAAATGTTGAATTTCATAGGAACCGCCGATTAATACAGGAGTATCTAGATTTCCTTCCTCTAGCATACCCACGGATTTCTCAAGCTCTTTGATTGGATTTGTTATGCGCGATGAGATGTAAGAGTTTATAACGGCAAGAACCGATAAAATTAAGGTAATTAAAAATACAATAAACAGTCTAGTTTTAATGGAATTGAGGGACACCACATTTTTGGGGGTCACACCAACTACTTTCCAACCAGTGTAGCCGATGGATTTGACGGTTATGATCCTTTGTTCTCCTTCAAATTCCTCTCGGTGGTTACCATCCTTATAAGTAGCAGCCGCGAGATTGCTTTCCTTTAATCTACCGGAATCAATCAACTGCATCTTTGGGTGATATAAAATCTCTCCATCACTACTTATGAGATAAACGTAACCGTCTTTTCCAGTGGTCACTCCATCAAAAAGATGCTCCAGACCGGAATAACCCAAATCCACAAGCAAAACGCCCTGAGTGGTAGAGGTTCCCTCCGTTAGCTCAACGGCTCTTGATAGGGAAATCACCCACCGATACTGGTTCTCATTGATATCAAAGATATATTGAACATGCGGATAGGAAAAGTGCTGATTTTCTGTCTTTTCCAGCGCGTTCTCAAACCAATCTTCCTGGGTTACCTTGATTCCATTTTTCAGTCTGGCGGCAGGTACCGCCTCCACCATGGAACCTGACTGAGTGAAAAGAGCAATATTATCTACGTTATCCTTATTATTGTCGTACAAAAGGGTGATTTCATTTTTAATGGATTCCGAAGAAATATCTGCATTTTTAACGGCACCATAATAGAGGGAATCCGACAGCTTCATTACGGTACGGAGATAGGATTCCACAGATCTTGCCACTTGATTGATCAAGCTCTGGTTCTCTGCAATTACCTTTTCCGTAACCTGACTGGATAATCGCTGATATAAGGAAAAGGTAATTAATAAACTGGCTGCCAAAGCGGTCACGGTAAAATATTTAAAAATCGTATAACGGATGCTGTTATTCTTTTTTCCCATTACCTGGCTCCACGATATCTGGTGGGTGATACACCGAATTTTTTCTTAAACACATAACTGAAATAATTCTGTTCCTGGTATCCGACTTTTGATGCTATGATGTAAGTTTTGTCATCGGTCTTATTGAGCAGTTCCACTGCCTTATTCAGCCTTACATCGGTTAGATAGGCGATATAAGCCTGCCCTGTTTCTTTTTTGAACACCGTAGAAAAATAGGCTGGGCTCATGTGAAGATGGCGGCATATCATTTCTACTGACAAATCTGGATTCTGGTAATGATCCATAATGAACTGCTTAGCATCCTGGATCACCTGCCTTGTAGTCATATCCCGTTCTTGATTGATCAGGCGGTTTAGCTTACCTGCAATTTTAAATAACCACGAACTAAACTCTTCTATCTTTTTTAGTTTATCAAATAAGGCTATGGATTCAAGCTCTCCACCCATAATATCTTCAAGAGCCAGATCGTATTGCTGTATCATCTGGATGATGCTGTTTAAGACACCAATCATATAGACCTGCTGCTGACGGTAATGGACCTTGGCCGTTTTCATCTTTTCCATAATCTTCTTTACTGAGGATTCAATCTTTTCTTCTGGTCCAAATTTAATGGCTGAGATCAGTTCTCCTTCTGTCACACTGTCAAATTCCAATTTTCCAGATCCCACAGGCTCCATATCATTGATGTATATGGTACTTCCGGTTCCAGCTATGGCCTTGTAACCCAGAGCATCCACAGCAGATTGATAGGCCTTTAATATCTCTGTTATTTCTTCACAGCTATGCCCAATGCCTATGGTTACAGGGACTTTTAAGATACGCTTCGTCTCTTTGCAGATATCCCCAAGGACGTCTGTCAGCCCTGTAATGGAATTATCTTCATCAAGGGCCGCAATCACTACCATATCTGCTTCCGAAGCAGATTGAAAAAGGGCGAAGCGACAGTACCCCTCTAGCTTTTCCCTCACGACCTGCATAACAGAAATGGGAATGAGTTCTTCTTCGCTATGAAGGGAAATGGGTTCAACTACATCGCCTTCTTCCACATCAATGGCTACCAGTACCCATCTGGTTGCCCCAAGGATGGGGACATCGTATTCTTTTAATTTTTGCTCGATTAATTCTCTTTTTATATTTTTATGGACAAGTTCGTTAAAAAACTGTTCCCGAATAAGAGGAAGACTTTTTCGGTATTTCTCCCTTAGACGGCTTAAATTTCTTTTTTCTTCGATCTCTAAATCCAGATTACTCTTAATCCGTTTTAAAATGGAAGTCAGTTCCTCAACGTTAACAGGCTTTAGGATGTATTCTGTGACATTTAGTTTAATCGCCCTTTGGGCGTATTCAAAATCATCATAGCCAGAAAATATAACCACCTTCATGGAAGGATAACGCTGCCTTATTTTCTCAGCCAATAAAAGACCATCCATATAAGGCATTCGGATGTCCGTTAGCACCACATCTGGTTCTAATATCTCTATTTTTTCTAGAGCATCTTCCCCGTTCTCTGCATCTCCCACCACATGAAAACCTGCAGATTGCCATTCGATTTTCTTTATAATACTTTTACGAACTTCCTCTTCATCATCCACTAAAATTATGCTGTATAAGTCCATACCGTTTTACCCCTCATAAGAAACACTAAAATTTATACCTGATAAAGCAGAGCGTTTACAATGGCGGCCGCCACATTACTTCCGCCCTTTCTTCCACGAGCCACGATATATGGGATTCCCTCAAGAGATAGAATCATCTCTTTTGACTGCACCACATTGACAAACCCTACTGGAACACCAATGATGAGTCGTGGACGGATTTTCCCTTCCTTGATTAATTCATAAAGGCGTACCAAAGCGGTAGGTGCATTCCCAATGGCAAAAATACAATCTTTAGGCAAATTAGATGCCTTGTCCATGCTTGCACAAGCGCGAGTGGTTTCATTTTTCTTGGCATATTCCGCCACATCCTCGTCTGCCATATAACAGTCAACGGCACAATTAAGCCTCTTTAGAGCAGCCTTGTTGATGCCCGCTTTTCCCATGTTCGTGTCCGTGATAATCTGGACACCTTCTTTTATTGCCTTCAGGGCTATCTCGACAGCATGTGGAGAAAAAATCAGATTATCCGCATACTCAAAATCTGCTGAGGTGTGGATGACTCTTTTAATCACCAGTTCATTTTCAGGTTCCAGCTTTTTCTCACCAAGTTCCTGGGTAATGATTTCAAAGCTTCTTTTTTCTATCTCCTCGGGCAGAACCCGTTCTAATTCATACTGTTTCATTTGTTCCTCCATTGTTGTCATTTGTGTTGTGTTATCCCCATGATACGGTATATTTCTTCCATGTCAAGGCTCTCTCGCAGAATGCCTGCCAGACGTTCGTATTGTTCTTCCTTATATTCCTGATAAGATATTGCTTCAACGCCCCCTGAAATACCCTTCTTTTTCATCAAGCCTTCCGCCACAGCTTCCGCAATTCCTTCTTTATCAAAGATACCGTGAATATAGGTTCCGTACGTATTCCTTTTCTGACAGCCATCCATCTTTGCCAGATGAGAGCCAGACTGGCTTTCCAGTACAAAGGAAAGAGGAGGCACTGCACGGACTGTCTCTCCCATATGGATTTCATACCCCTCGACGTCTCTGCCGGAAAGTCCTGCTAACACTCCATCTACACTGGCAAACGCTCCAGCCACTCTTGTTCTTGTCTTTTCTTTTCCGAATACGGTTCTAACTGGCAAAAGCCCCATTCCTCGCACCTTTAAAGGCGCCAAATCCGTTTCCATTCCATGAGGATCTGACAGAGTTTCCCCAAGCATCTGAAAACCACCACAGATACCAAATATGGGCACACCTTCCGCTTCTAGCTTTAATATAGCAGCCTCAAGACCGTTTTGTCGCATCCACAGAAGATCTTCAATGGTATTTTTACTACCTGGCAGGATCACCAGGTCCGGCCTACCAAGATCTTGTGCTTTGTCCACATATCGAAGCTGTATTTCAGGCATAATAGAAAACACCTGAAAATCTGTAAAATTCGATATTCTGGGAAACCGTATTACCGCAATCTCTGCCTTTGTATGCTCCGTTCGTTCTGTACCTTCTAGATGAGATCCAAGGCTGTCTTCATCCTCTATATCCACATTCATGTAAGGCACTACACCTGCTACGGGGATCTTTAGTTTTTCTTCTATCATGGCAAGGCCAGGGTCTAGTATGGTTTTATCCCCCCGGAACTTGTTCACTATCAGGCCAACGATCCGGTCCCGCTCTTCTTGTTCCAGAAGCATAACCGTTCCGTAAAGTTGGGCAAATACCCCTCCCCGGTCAATATCCCCCACCAAAAGAACTGGGGCGTTAGCCATCTTTGCCATTCCCATATTTACAATATCATCTTTCTTAAGATTAATCTCAGCAGGACTCCCTGCTCCTTCTATTACAATGATATCATACTCATTAGAAAGCTTGTCAAAGGCTTTTTGAATCTCTGGAACCAGTTCTTTCTTGTAAGCAAAATACTCTCTTGCCGGCATGTTCCCTATGGAGATACCGTTTACGATTACCTGGGAGCCAACATCATTCGTAGGCTTTAAGAGGATCGGATTCATAGCTACTTCTGGCTTAACTCCTGCCGCTTCTGCCTGTACGACCTGGGCACGTCCCATTTCCAGACCTTCCTCTGTAATAAAAGAATTTAAAGCCATGTTCTGAGATTTAAAGGGGGCCACTCGAAAACCATCTTGTTTGAAGATACGGCATAAGCCTGCTACGATGAGGCTTTTCCCCGCATTAGACATGGTTCCTTGTATCATAATCGTTTTTGCCATCCTCTTATTCCCCTTTTTCCAGTATGGTTTTTAATATGGAAAGAAATTCTTCATTCTCTTTCCTTTGTTTTACGCAGATTCGATAATAAGTTCCATCAAGCCCTCTGTAATTGCCACAGGAACGTATGAGAACCTTATTTGAAAGCATCTGATGATATAAAAGTTTATCTTCTCCGATGGCTTCTTCTCTGGTATCTTGAAAGAAAATATAATTTGCCATGGAATTATAGACGTAAAATCCCAGAGAGGACAACTGACTTTTTAAAAATTCTCTCTCACTGGAAATAAGTTTCCTTGTATTCTTTACATACTCTGTTTCTGATAATGCCGCTTCTCCCGCTGCCTGAGCAAGAGATGACACACTCCATGGCTGGCGCAGACTGTGTATTCGGTCCAGTAGATTCCGGTCATAACAAATGCCATACCCCAATCGAATTCCTGCCATTGCATAAATCTTCGTAAATGCCTTAAGCAAAAAAACAGAGTGAAACTCCCGTTGATTCATAGATTCAAGGACCGAGTAACGTTGAGGTTCGTCAAGAAATTCGTTGAAACATTCATCCATCACGCAAAAAATCTGTTTGCTTTTGCAGTAGTCAAGAAGAACTTCCATGTCTTCCTTTAAAACAGCAAAGCCAGTCGGATTATTAGGATTGCATAAAAAGATCATACCAAACTGGATCCTGCTTTCTTCCATCCAGGAAATCAACTCCTGCACGTTTAGCAAAAAACCAGTTTCTTTTTTCAACTCATAATAAGTGATATTACAAGAAACGGTATGAAGAGCCTGTTCATATTCCAAAAAAGAAGGGGTAATTAAAAGCGCCTCCTCAGGTCGAACCGCGGATACTACCTGAAAAATTAGGTCCGCTGCCCCATTCCCGCATACAATTGCTTCTTCGGAAACACCATGAAATCCAGAAAGCTTTTTTCTAAGGGCTGATGACTGGCTGTCTGGATAACGAGAGGAATCCTCCACTGCATGGCAGATGGCCTCTCCCACCCTCTTTGGAAGTCCATAAGGATTAATATTTGCAGAATAATCTAGATTGACGCTATTGGTATAAATATCTCCACCGTGTTGGTATTCCATGTTTCTCTCCTGTATTCAATAAACAATATTAAGCGGTAAGGAAAAGTAGTATGACAACTGGAGCCAGAGCAAGAATATAAGTTACCGTCATAAGGTCATTGGCCCTGCGGATATCTATATATTCTACGGGCCTTATGGGATCTCCAATGGTTGGCTTTTCATACAATTTTCCAAAATAGTAAGCATTTCCTGCCAGCTCAATTTGCAATACTCCTGCACAGACGGATTCTGTCTGAGCTGAATTGGGGCTTTTGTGATGGAATCGGTCCCGTTTAAATATCTTAACTCCCATATTCCCGTTGTAAGGTTTTGTACCGTTTATGGTTTGTCTGGAAAAAAGCTGACACAAATATCCGGCAGCCATCATAAGACCTGCTGAAATTCTTGAGGGGATATAATTGCAAACATCATCAAGCCTGGCGGCTGTTCTGCCAAACCACAAGTAACGATCATTTTTATATCCAATCATGGAATCCATGGTATTGACCGCTTTATAAAGACAAATTCCAATTCCTCCAAAAAAAATCATGGAAAGTAGGGGAGCAATTACACCATCCGAGGTATTTTCTGCCACAGTTTCAATGGTTGCTTTCGCAATCCCTTCCTCAGAAAGGGATTTCGTATCTCTTCCTACAATCATGGAAACGGCTGTTCTCGCTTCCTCCACATCCCCATTTTTAAAGGCCGTTAAAACCTTCATACTTTCAGAGCGAAGAGAGCGCCACGCCATCATCTGATAACATATCAGGCTTTCCAATGCAAACCAAAGATAAGGAGATATTAAATAAGCACCGGTAAGTAAAAGTGCTGCGATTGCGCCTGTTATCAATAGCACGAAAAATACCAACCAGCGTCCGGCTAATCGCTCTCCTTTTTCCCCTTTAGAAAACCGTCCTCTGAAAGTTTTCTCCAGCTTGCCTATTAAGTTACCGATTCCACAAACCGGATGCCATAGCCATCTTGGATCTCCAAAACAAAAGTCCAACAAACAGCCCATAAGCACTGCCAATAAATGTAGTTGAATCATAGTCTCATCCCTTATATTCTCTATTTAATCCGTGTGGCAATGCCGCACACCAGACGGTATACTTCTTTTGACATCTTTGCTATACGCACAGAAGCTCTTCCTGCTTCTTCTCTCCACAGCCGATCTTCAAAATCCATGGGGACTATGCCACACCCCAGTTCATTGGTAATTATGATAACCTCAGGATTATCCCTTTCCAATGTAGTAATAAAGTCTTCCACACTGGTTCCATCTTTTAATATACGTTTTATGTATTCATGAAAATCGTGTATGATAGAATGATTCGAAGCCGCATCGAAGGAATCTGTCTTTCCTTCTGCCACCAGCTTTTTCATACCCTTTTCTCCCGCTAGTTCCATGGCAAAATCTAATTTCCCTTGCCACGCGCCTCCTATGATCAGTATCATATCCTGCCCTTTCTTATGTTTGCACCTTAAATGAGATGGGACACCAATGCAAGTCCAGCTAACAAGGCCAGCTCACAGATCTGAAGAAAATACCCAGCCAAATCTCCTGTCAGTCCCCCAAATTCTCTCTTTGCCATGGTGTAGTAATACCAGTACACCAAAGAAGCAATTATAATAGTAGCGGCGACGGCATAAAAACCACCAAAGTACCAGATGCCAACCACTGCCACAATTATATAAAGAACCATAACAATTCCTACCGTTCTTTTATGAGCCGCACCGGAAAAAGAAGCGGCTAGTCCACTCTTTTTTGCAAGAGGAAATGTAACCACTGCCAGACCACTTAATGCCCGGGTCAAAATAAATATCATACCAAAAGCCGCAATCATCTCAGACTTTAACTCTCCAAACGCTGTGACATAAAGAAGTAGATACACACAGCAACCAATAATGGCAAATGCACCTGTATGAGGATCTTGTAAGATCTCCAGTTTCTTCTCCCTTTCCATATGAGAGGATCTCGCATCTATGACATCGAGAAGACCATCCATATGGATTCCTCCGGTCACTAAAATAGGGAGTACCACCGGAAACAACCAGCCAAAATAAGGAGTATCAAATGAATTGCTGATTCTACAAACTGCTAGTTGTAAAATCCCAATGACTACTCCAATCAGAGGAAAAAAGCACATGGCATACTTCATCCGCTCTTTGGTCCATTCTACCTGTGGCATAGGAATTCGGGAATACATAGAAAATGCAATCACAAAACTCCCCAATAAATTCGTTATCATCTTAACTACCTGCCTCTTTCATAACCTGTTCCTACATTCGAACATTTGATTGTCCTTCAATTTTAAACATAAAAATATAATACCACACAATGCAGAAAATGTCATTTCTATTCCAAAGACGTGAAGTGACTTTACCTTTAGACGCAGGAGACAAAAAAGACAAGACCAATATATATCCCTAAAGTAAACAGTGTCTATATAGATAAACTGTTACTTTGGATCTTGGTCTTGCCTTTTCTTACCCTTAACTTAGTTATGGTATCATGTTCCCCAAATCAGGAAGTACCATAAGACTTCTCTTTAATATACCATTCATATAAGCGATGGTGATTCCGTAGTTGGTAAATGGTACACCAGCATCGTCTGCACATTTCCTGCGATATTCCATCTCTCTTTCATTGAGCATACAACCTCCACAGTGGATAATCAGGTCATAGGAAGAAATATCCTCTGGAAACTCTCTGCCGGAAGTAGTTTCGATGATTAGTTTCTTTCCGGTGAATTCCTTAAGCCACCGAGGCAGCTTTACAGTCCCAATATCATCGCACTGCCGGTGGTGGGTACAACCCTCGGAAATAAGTACTTTATCCCCGTCCTTTAAGTCGGAAAGAACAGAAACGCCTTTGACTGAATCCTCCAAAAAGCCCTTATACCTTGCCATTAAAATGGAAAAAGAAGTGAGGAGGATGTCGTCTGGAGTATCTTTATTCACCTGCTCAAAGGCCTGGCTGTCTGTGATAACAAGAGCTGGCTTCGTTCCAAGTTTACGAAGAGTCTCCTTTAGCTCCGTATCGCGTACGGAAATGGCTACTGCTCCCGCTTCTAAGATATCACGAATCGTCTGTTGTTGAGGCAATATAAGCCGTCCTTTGGGAGCTGCCGTATCAATGGGAATTACAAGAACCACCAAATCAAGGGGCTTTAATAAATCACCCACAATCTTCATCTTGGCATCTCCCGTGTGAACAAGCGCTCCAATGCGTTCCTTCAATTCATGGATAAATAGACCTTCGGTTGCACTGACAGCTAAACCATCTGAGTATTCCTGATTGCCGCTTTCATCACACTTATTATACGCTACCACGTAAGGTATTTTCTTTTCTACAAAAAGACGGATCAGTTCTTCATCAATTTCGGTTTTTCCTAGAGTTGCATCAACAACTAATACAGCACAGTCTGACCGGTTTAGGATCTGTTTTGTTTTTCTAACTCTCATTTCCCCCAAGGCTCCCTCGTCATCAAAGCCAGGGGTGTCAATGATTACTACCGGTCCCATGGGAAGAAGCTCCATGGATTTATAAACCGGGTCTGTGGTGGTACCTTTTATATCAGATACGACGGATAGTTCCTGTCCAGTCACTGCATTAACTACACTGGATTTACCTGCATTGCGCCGACCAAAAAAGCCGATGTGTACCCGTTCCGATGACGGTGTCTCGTTAAGTCCCATGCTTTCACCTCATTATTCGTAAGTGTATGTGTTAGAAACGGAAATCCCTGATGCCTTCTTCGATTTTATTTAAATGATCTTCGCAAATCAGTCTTACTTTTTCCTTTGGAATACGATCAAGTTCCGCTTCAATCAGTGTCTCTCCCACTTTTTTAGTTTCTTCTGAGGCATAATCCATTAAATATTCCTTTAATGTCATAAGGGCATTTGGCTGACAGCAGTTATGAATCTGACCGCTCTTTAAAAGTTTCATAAAACGATCTCCGGTTCTTCCCTCTCTGTAGCATGCCGTACAAAACGACGGGATGTATCCCATATCCATGAGCCAGCGCACGACTTCGTCTAAAGAACGCTGATCCGAAACATCAAATTGCTCTGTATCCGTTGGACGCTCTTCGTCCTGATATCCACCTACGCTTGTTCTGGAAGCACCACTTATTTGGGATACTCCAAGACGGAGGACGTTTTCCCTAACTGCCTGACTCTCACGAGTGGAAATAATCATTCCCGTATAAGGAACGGAAACGCGAATCAGGGCACATAATTTGGCAAAGATCTCATCATCAATCCCGTTAGCAAATGTAGATGGGTCAATATCATCCGCTGCTTTGATCCGGGGAACACTAATGGTATGAGGTCCTACCCCTTTTGCCGCTTCCAGATGTTCCGCATGCATCAAAAGTCCTGCAAACTCATACTTATAACGTTCCAGACCAAAAAGTACGCCTAATCCCACATCATCGACACCGCCATCCATGGCCCTGTCCATTGCCTCTGTATGGTAAGCATAATCATGCTTAGGTCCTGTTGGGTGAAGCATTTCATAGCTTTCCTTATGATATGTTTCCTGAAAAAGAATATAGGTTCCGATTCCTGCTTCTTTCAACTTACGATAATTGTCTACTGAAGTTGCAGCAATGTTAACATTCACTCTTCGAATGTCACCGTTCTTATGTTTGATGGAGTAAATGGTCTCAATGCATTCCAAAATATACTCTATTGGGTTATTCACAGGGTCCTCTCCTGCTTCAATGACAATACGCTTATGTCCCATATCTTGAAGGGCAACGACTTCTTTTCTTACCTCTTCCTGAGTCAGTTTCTTTCTTGCAATATGCTTGTTCTTTAGGTGGTAAGGGCAATAAGTACAGCCGTTAACACAATAGTTCGAGAGATACAAGGGGGCAAACATAACAATGCGGTTTCCGTAAAAGCCTTTCTTGATCTTCTCTGCCAAAGAGTAGAGCTCCTGAATCTTTTCAGGGATGTCACAGGCTAAGAGCACTGAAGCCTCCCGATGTGTCAGCCCCTTTAAACTTTCTGCTTTCTTAATGATCTCGTCGATCAGTTCCACATTGTTTTTGTTTTTTTCCGCATAATCAAGTGTTTCTAGAATTTCTTCGTGTGAAATGAATTCTTCCGCCTTCAGCGATTTTGGATCATACATATGTGACTTCCTTTCTTTAGGGTCAGCGTTTTGCTTCTCCCTCAGTGGTATATTACTTCATAGGACGTGAGCCCTTTGAAATACTTTTTATTGTGCTTTTTTATGAGCCACTTACTCCTTGGTAGGCTGTCTTTGAACTGATCCCTTTTAGCTTACCAATCTTACCAGTCAATGCAGAAATGGCGGTCTGTGCCCCATCCACCGCAATGCTGATGATACTCACACCTTTTTGAGGATATGGAATTCCCATACGCCCAATGATAATTTGCCGGTAATCATGAAGGATATCATTTAAAAGCTCTATGGATTCTTCCTCCTCCACTACAATCCCGATCACAGCAATTCTAGTTTCCATGTCTGTTCCTCCGTTTTTAACACTTCCCAGGGGCTTTTACAGAATAAGAAAAACCGCACCAAATTAAGGTGCGGCAAACAAAACAGTCCCCAAATGCCGAACCTTCCACCTCAAACAATGTTTTCGGTGTCAGGATGCTACTATGTTAAGATAATAACATAGTTGAGGATTTTTTTCAATTAATTTCCTTTGATATTTATCGGAATTCCAGCAACAACTTCAATGACACAATCTGCTATCTGGGCAAGCTTTTCATTGATCCTGGCCAGGGTTCTCCGGTATTCATTGGTCTGGCTGCTGTAGCTGTCTCCATCAGAAAAAACTTCATTGGTTACAATAGTGACATTTACAGTCTGGTTTTTTATCTGATGGATTCCTTTCAGGATTTCCTCCACGGTTTCATCGGGAGTTAATAAGATTTCTTCTTTTTCTCCAAGGCCGAAAAGCTCGTTGGATACAAGGTTTGACATGCACTCCAAAAGGACTACGGAGTTACGGTTCCCTTCTGAAACATGGAGGTCTTTTAGATTTCGATAGCACTCCACCGTTTCAAACCCTTTTTTTGCTCTCATCTGCCTGTGCCTGAGAATCCGTTTTTCACATTCTTCATCCCAGGGCTTCATAGTAGCAATATAAATCCGTGTTCCTTCTGATCTGCTGGTGATTACATTTTCTGCATATTCTGATTTTCCGCTTCCACTCCCACCTATAACCAAGGTTAGCATTATGCACCTCCCAAGGGCTTATACTCTTCAATCTTGATATCTTCAAAAGAGCTCATTCTCTGATAGATGTCTGATGCCATGGTAAGAAGAGGAATCGCCGCAACTGCACCACTTCCCTCTCCAAGGCAAAGACCAGCCTGAATGAGTGGGGACAGTTTCAGCTCATCAAGAACCAGCTTGCCTGCCGGCTCAGCAGACACATGGGAAGCAAGCATAAAATCACAGCAGCCAGGATGGATCTTTTCTGCTGCCAGTGCAGCCGCTCCAGAGATAAATCCATCCAATAGAATTGGAACCCGGTAGATCGCGCCTCCTAAAAAGACTCCGGTGAGTCCGGCTAGATCAAACCCTCCTACTTTAGAAAGGACATCCACTCCGTCCTTACAAGAAGGTTTATAGAGGTTTATCGCTTCTGAAATGACTTTCATCTTTCGGAGCAGACCCTCGTCACTTAACCCTGCGCCTCTTCCCGTCAAAAGCCTGGGATCCATACCTAATAACATAGACGTGACAGCGCTGCTTGTAGTTGTATTGCCGATTCCCATTTCTCCTGTGGCTATGAGCCGATATCCGGCATCCACCAAAGTTTTAACAAGAGAGATTCCAGTCTCAATTGCCTTTATGGTCTCCTGTCTGGTCATAGCTGGTTCTTTTGCAAAGTTTTTGGTGCTATAAGCCAGTTTTTTTCGAATTAAGGGATAACGTTCCCCTGATACAAGTTCTCTAGCAACACCTATATCCACAGGAAATACATCTACGCCGGCCCTCTCCGACATAATACATACACTGCTGTTTCCATTGGTCATGTTTTCGGTTACAACAGCTGTTACTTCCACGCCTGTTTGCGTAACCCCTTCTTCTACGATTCCATTATCACCACACATGATGACAAGTGCCCGTTTTTCTATATCCACCCTTGATGTCTGGCTAATCCCGGCTATTTTAATCAGGTCCTCTTCCAGCACACCAAGGCTATAGAGAGGTTTTGCTACGCGACTCCATCTGATACGGGTCATTTCCATGGCTTCTTGATCTAGTGGAGTGATTCCTGATAAGTATTGTTTTAATTCCTCAACCATATCATCAGACCTTTCCTGTTATGGGCTTTTCACAAAGCTCTTGCGACTTATAGTTTTTACAGGCATTCATAAATTGCCTAGGTAAGGACGGATTGGAAGGGTAGTAAAAATGAGGAAATCCTGCCATTAAGTGATTGGTTCCATGGACACAGTCCCAGCTTCTACTTTGACCAGGTTTTACCGCTGTCATATGATCTCCATTGTTTTCACTATCCCAATAGTGGAACTCGTGTCCCCGTATGGATTCTCCCTTTTTCAAAAAGGCGAGATCTTCTTTGGGATAGACCTCAATATAACCAAACCTTCCAAGCCGTTTGGTGGGAAATACTTTCCCACCAATGATTCCAGCCATTTTATAGGTACCGTCGTCAGTGCTAAGCTCTTCATGAAGATACATAAAACCACCACATTCCGCCAGTATTGGAAGAGAACGTTCATAGGCTTGTTTTATTTCAGCTCGCATAGACTCATTCTCTGACAATTCATTTGCGTGAAGCTCTGGATAACCACCACCAAGCAGCAGACCGGAAATTCCTTCTGGCAGTTTACTATCTTTGCATGGGCTAAATGGAACGAGCTTTGCTCCCATGCGTTTTAAAAGTTCCAAATTCTCCTGATAATAAAAGCAGAAAGCTTCATCCATCGCCACTCCAATGGAAACCTGATCTGCTTCTTTCTGGGATTCTGGATCAATATCTTCACCAAGATTAGAATTAGAAACAAATAGTGGATTTGCCTGACCTGCCAGTTTTAATAGCCCGTCTATGTCTAAGGTAGTTTCCATGATTTCAGCTAGACGTTTCAGTTTTTCTTTTAGGCCGCCTATCTCGGCTGGAAGCACCAGCCCAAGATGTCGACTGTCAAGACAAGCCTCGTCACACTGGGGAAGATAACCGTAAACCTTCACTCCAAGAGCTTCAAACTCTGGCACCAGACGTTTTGCCATCATCTCAGAGGTCCGATTTAAGATGATACCTGCAATGTGGCTATCATTCTTATACTCCAGAAATCCCTTTACAATGGCTGCCAGGGAAAGGCTTGCCCCCTTGCAATCCAAAATCAGGATTGCAGGAGCATCTATGGCACAAGCCACATCATAGGTGCTTGCCTGGGTGGTGTTGCCACCTACCCCATCGTAATAACCCATAACGCCTTCAATGACAGACAATTCTGCCCCCTCAGACAGTGATATAAACTGGTTTTTAACTTGTTCTTTCTCTAAAAAATAAGTATCCAGGTTCCCGCCTTCAATTCCCTGAACCTGCTTATGAAACATGGGATCAATAAAATCAGGTCCACATTTAAAGGAACGGCAGGACACGCCGCGTAATTGAAATGCAGTCAGCAGTCCACAGGTGATCATTGTCTTCCCACTCCCGCTTTTTGGTGCTCCAAGCAGAAGTCTGGGATAAGAATTACTCAACAGCCGCACCTCCTTCTCCTCCAAAAGAAATGACATACACAGGGTTTTGTCCCATCATCATATGATAAGGTCCGGCAGTCTTTCCCTTTGAAACTTGTACCTGAACAAATTCCGCTTCTATGGAATGTTCCTTTAGCCAGCTTAGTACTTCAGAGACGGATTCTAAGGCAAGTACATTTATAACAATTCTGACCTCTGGATTTTTATCAAAAATTGTTTGTAACACATCTCCCATAGTGCCTGACGTACCGCCTATGAACGCATGGGTAGGCGCCTCAAGATCTAAAAGTGCACTTGGTGCGCTGCCTTCTATTACAGTAATGTTATCTGCCGAGAACTTTTCTTTATTTAACTTTATTAACTCGATTGCTTCAGGTTTTTTTTCTATGGCATAAACCCGACATGTGGGAATCAGCCTGGCGGCTTCCACAGAAACAGAACCTGTGCCCGCTCCCACATCGTAAAGAATGGAATCCTGTCCCAGTTCCAGTTTTGAAAGAGAAACTGCTCTGACCTCACTTTTTGTCATGGGCACTGCTCCCCTGATAAAGACTTCATCTCTCATATTTTACCTCTCAATCCATACAGCCGATAGCACATCAAACTCACCGTCTTTTAAGGATACCGGCGTACCTGTGATAATACGTTCGTCAGAATAAGAAAGCCGTTCTCCTACAGAAAGTTTCACTTCGCCAAATCCCTCTTCGATGAGACGAAGGCATACCTGATTCACAGTATTCGTTCCATCCAAAAGGGCGAACACCTGATGGAATTTCTTAAGTTCCTCTGCCACATCCCCTTGTCTGCCGTGAAGGCTCATGAGTTTGGCATCCTCCCAGCCAGTTTTTAACTTGGAACACAAATAGGATACGGAAGAGATTCCAGGGAGAATTTCTGTTTCATATGTACTTTGATTGGATTCAGCCAAAAAGGCTTCCATCATCTTTTTTGCACCACTGTAAAATCCGGTATCCCCGGAATAAAGAATGACAATCTTCTTATACTCCTTATGTTCTTCCAGCCAAGGCAGGATATCGCGGCTTACATACCAAGGAATTTGTTTCACGCCTGGAATCATATCCTCAATACTCTTTAACATCCGGTCTGCTCCAAAAACCACCTGACTATCCTTTAATGCTTTCACTGCCTGTACCGTCATCTGCTCTGGTCCGCCCATACCGATCCCAATGAGGCAGACGTTTCTTATGGTAGAAGGATCCTCTTGTGATCCTCCATCTACCTGGACACCATCTCCTGCATCATAATCAAACAGAATCTCTTTGGCTTCCTTTAAGGTCATTCCGGTTTCTGCCATGGGCCTACCTACGACCAAAGATTTTATCTGACAAGCTTCCGCCGCTTTTATTTTCTCCTGAAATCCTCCGGCATTCCCAGCCTCTTTGGTCACCAGGTAACGGATATCATACTGCCTAATCATAGCCTCATTTAATTCCTGGGAAAACGGTCCTTGCATTCCGATTAGTCGCTTACCTTTTATTCCGATTTCCTCACAGGAAGAAATCACTGACACAGTGGGCAGGATTCTGGCATAAACACGTTCTTCAAAGGAATCCAAAAGAGTAAAACGGGCTAATTCCTTGCTTCCAGTGGTGACAAGAATATTACCCTCTTTTTCCTTCAAATATAAAACGGCTTCTTCCACAGAATCTACCCAGATCACATGTTCACCAGCTCCGCCATCTTCTTTATTAGTCAAGGATTCCCGAACCACCCGGATTCGTTTCGTTCCTGTTTTCTCACAGGAGGAGGCAATGTTTTTACTTACCACGGCTGCATAAGGGTGAGTAGCATCAAAAACAAGAGTGATCCCATTGTGATTGATAAACCGTTCCATCTCTTCCTCATTCATAGGAGTTTCCTGGATCAAAAGATAAGGGCTCTCTGGGAGCACCGTTTTACCATAACCAGTTGCAACACTGACCCAGGCACTCTTCTTTTGTTCATGACAGTATTCTGCTAGAAGACGACCTTCTGTGGTTCCGCCAAAAATCAGAATTCTACTCATTGCGGTATCCTCTTGGAGTTACCATGTTTCCGTGGATTTCTTTTGTCATGGAATTACCCATGTATACGGTGGTAAACATGTCTACAGAGGTATCCTTTAAGGTTTCTAAGCTTAAGACTGACATTTCTTCCTCGCTTCTTCCAACATTTCTTGCGATTCCACAAACGGTCTCAGGGTCTCTATACTCCAGCACAATCTCACAGGCTTTCTTTAAATAATCTGACCTTTTTTTACTGGAAGGATTATAGAGACAAATTACCATATCCGCCTTAGCTGACATCCTTAACCGATCTTCAATAAGCTCCATTGGAGTCAGAAGATCGCTTAAACTGATGATAGCAAAATCATGGCCAAGAGGGGCACCTAAAAGAGCTCCGCCACTTAAAGCTGCGGTCACACCGGGGACCATCTCGATTTCTACCTCGTCATCTGAAAGTTCCAAAATCAGTCCACTCATTCCATATACTCCAGAATCTCCGCTGCATACCATGGCTACTGTCTTTCCTTTTTTGGCTTCATCAAGTGCCATCTGACACCGCTGCTTTTCCTGACGCATGGGCGTCGTAAGCGTTTCCTTGTCCGGAAAATGATCCCGAATCAGATCTATGTATACAGTATACCCTACAATAAGTTCACATTCCTTTAATACATTGATTGCCCTGACTGTCATATCCTCATAAGAACCTGGGCCGATTCCGACTACATAAAGCTTACCTGTTTTTGTCATATTTTTACCTTCCAATCCCGGATCGCCGCTGCTACTGTTACTCCCTGGCAGGGTTGCTTCTTGATAAAAAGCTTACCACCACCCATTTCCTCAGCGCAGACAATAGCTGCCCGCTCACACACATTATCAACACCAGTAACTTGCTTTACAAAAGATGAAGAAGTAAATTCTCCTTTTGCCTTTGAAAGAACCTCCGCCGGATACGTAACAAACGAAATCCCATAATGGGATGCAAATTCGCAGATTCCCGGTTCCTCTTTCTTTATATCAATGCTGGCACATGCAGCAATACTTTCTTTGTTAATATTCCAATCCATAAGCACCTGCTCTACGGCAGATTTTATGGTTTCAAAAGGAACCCCTTTTCTGCATCCGATTCCTAGAACAACTATTTTAGGTACCAGCAACAGGGAGTCAACTCGTTCTTCCCCAGGGTGTTTTTTAACACTTATATAAATAGAAGGAGTTGTAGATACATCTTTTAATAAGCCTTCCGGAAGATTTCCTTCTACCGGAAAATCACTAAAAAGTCCTACCTCTTCCCCCTTTAATAAGGAGGCAGATATCTCCTTAATTTTTTCCAAACGGGTAATAAAAAGTCCCTGCTCCTTTGCAAAAAGATCCACTGCAAATTTTCCATGATTGTCCGTTGCCGTAGTTATAACAGCTTGTCCTCCGGAGAGAGCGGCTGCCCGTGTTGCCAGTTCATTGGCACCTCCTAAGTGACCAGATAATAAGGAGATGGAGAAGCGTCCCAAATCATCCAATACCACAATAGCAGGATCTTTATCCTTGCCTTTTAAGTAGGGGGCAATGGCACGGACGGCTATCCCTGTTGCCCCGATAAAGACTATTCCTTCTTTTTTGTCAAACTGCTCCCTGGTCCACTCCTTTAAAGAAGCGTTCATTGGCAAAAGGCCGCTTTCCTCTGATCCAAATCCTTCGCATACATCTCCAGACTTTGACAGTCCCTCCATAAGCCTTACACACATTGCGGCTCCAGCCTTAGTAAAGCAAATCAGGGAAATATTCATAATTTCTCACCGGTTCCTTTTCGGTACTCTGTGGTAAATTCGGAATCATAAAGCTTAGACCGCTCGTAATTGGTCTGAGCCACTGCATTTCCTACCACAATGAGAGCTGTCTTTTTGATGCCCCACTTTTTGGCATTCTCATCAAGAGTGGCAACGGTGCAGACCACGGTTTTCTCTTCTTCCCAGGTGGCTTTGTATACGATTGCTGCCGGAGTTTCGGGAAGATACCCGCCCTTAATCAATTCATCAGACAGTGCCGAAAGCATACCAGTGCTTAAAAATATCACCATGGTGGCACCATGAGAAGCAAAGGAGGCGATGGATTCTCTCTCCGGCACTGGTGTTCTGCCCGCCATACGGGTAATGACTACGCTTTGGCTTATCTGAGGAAGAGTGTATTCTATCTTAAGAGCAGAAGCCGCTCCGCAAAAAGAACTAACTCCAGGACAAACTTCATAAGAGATACCTCTAGCATCAAGTTCATCCATCTGCTCTCTTATGGCGCCGTAAAGACTTGGATCTCCTGTATGGAGCCTTACCGTCATTTTCCCTTCGGCTTCCCCTTGTTCGATTGTGGAAATCACTTCTTCCAGAGTCATTTTAGCGCTGTCATAAACCTGACACGTTTCTTTCCTATAATCAAGTAAAAGAGGGTTCACTAAGGAACCTGCATAAATAATCAAATCAGCCTTTGAAAGAAGATCTTTTCCTCTAACTGTTATAAGATCCGGCGCACCCGGACCTGCTCCAACAATATGTACCATATTTACCTCACAATCAGCAATGAATAATAGCCAGCAGTTTCCGGTATTTCATCCAGACTTTTATAAATCCGTTCCTCTTCCATACCACAATTTTCTACCATGACCGCACTCAAACCGTTTTTCTTAATCTCTTCTTTTACTGCTTCGATCTGTCTTCCTGCTTTCATCAATACCTTGACACCTGGTAGCTTTAAGGCATCTGAAATCTGATAAGAAGCCGGTATGATATGAAGCTCCTCTGATCCTGTCACCAAGGAAAGATCTAGCCTTGCCGCAGCTGCGCAAAAGGAAGGAATCCCGCTTACTAAGCGAATTTCGTACCCTTCTTTTACAACCCGCTCCGCTAAATAAGCAAAGGTAGAGTAAATACTCACATCTCCCAGAGTCAGAAAACCTACATCTTCTCCTAGCTGCAACCGCGCGATCACGGCATCTGCTGCTTCCTCATGGCTTTTCCTCAATGCTTCCTGATCTTTTGTCATTGGCATATGAAGACAGAGACATTCCTTCTCTTCTATTTCCGGAACTGCCTGCCTGGCAATCTGATATGAAGTACAAATTTCCTTATCTTTATGAGGGATGGCAATCACCTTTAAATCCCTGATTCTTTTTACTGCTTTAATTGTCATCAGTTCAGGATCTCCCGGACCAACTCCAATTCCATACATGATCCCAGCCATGCTTTATCCTCCTGTTATTCCCTGTCATCGTTTCTTTTCGTAAAGGTTTCTATCAAATCTTTCGCGCCTTCGCTCATGCCAAGGATTCCATATGTGGTAGAAAAAGTTACCACTTCTACATGAATTCCGCCACTCCACTCCGTCACCTGCTTTTTAATTCTATGTACTACTTCCGTCATCACTGGTTCAAGAATGTTGTGATCCTCTAGAATTTTAGCGGCCTCCTCTGTGGTATTAGCGCTTAATATCTGTTGTTTCAAATCTTCTGATGTTTGAATGACATCACTTGCACAGCCCCATAGGATTTCCATCCTGCGGTCCCCATGTTTGGAGTGAGTATTGTATACACCTCCCGCAACCTTTATAAGCTTCCCGATGTGACCTACAAATAAAATATCTTTAAACCTATCCTCACTTGCCATTAAAAAGGACTCTCCGATAAAATTACTACAGGTGACTCCTTCTGACATAGAAAGGGAAAGGGTTTCCTTAATAAATGCCTCTCCGTAATTTCCTGGAGTTAGAATGACTTTTCTTTCACCTGCGACTGCCTTCATATGTAATTCTAAGCGAATGGTGGCAGTAAGTGCTTCTTCACTCATGGGATTAACAATCCCCGTAGTCCCAAGGATAGACAGACCTCCTACGATTCCAAGCTTGGAATTAAAGGTCTTCTCTGCCAATTTTTTTCCTTCTGGCATAGACACGGTTATCATGAGAGGGCCTTCAAACCCAGCCTCTCTCCTAGCTTCCTCCACTCCTTGAAAGATCATAGTCCTTGGAACGGGATTAATAGCTGGTAATCCAATGGGACAGGAAAGCCCTGGTTTCGTCACCCAGCCAATCCCTTCTCCTGCTGTCAAAAACAAGAAACTGCTTTCTTCTTGCTCCCCACAATTGCAGTAACAGGTCTTTTTGGCCTCCGCTTCGTCCCCATCAAAATATTGGACTCTTGCAAAAATCATAGCCTTATCCGTCACATCTGGATCATCTCCAGCATCTTTTTGAACCGCACACGTTGCCTGATCTTTCTCCAGGACAACATGAAAAAGGGGCAGATCGGCTTCCGTCCCCTTTGGTGTCACAAGCTTCATATGTAGTAAAGGATTACCCGTAAGCAACATGGCCGCTGCTGCCTTAGCTGCAGCAGCAGCACATGTCCCAGTGGTAAATCCGCTTCGTAATTCTTGTTTTTCCATATTTTATCCTCTTCGATGTACATTATAAAAGATTTTTGCTCACGGCGCAAGGATATTCCTAGCTTTTCCCTATGATTCCTCGTTTTTCTCCAAGGCTTCTTTCTTTAATTCTCTTTTCCTTTTCGTAATTAATCCGCCGATTCGACCACTTTCTTTCGCAGTCAAACTCCGCCAGCCGCCTATTACCACTTTATCGCCAAGCCCAAGTTCGGTGGCTATTTCAAATTTAAGTATTTCTTCCGGTTTCAAGTTGTGAGGATCAAATGGCTCACTCTTTTTTACTTTGGACACTTTTTTCCATCTCCTTTCCTAAATCTAGTGAGAGTATACCCGGGATAGAAAGGTTTAAACGTAAATTTTCTATAGATTTCTATAAAAAAACAAGAGCCATCAATAAAGAAATGGCCCCCGTTCCAGATGAAAACATTTAATTTTTAGTGTCTTGGAATGATAAGTGCCGCAATGATATAGGCAATGATTCCAGGACCTGAGCAAGTTAACAGTACCCACAAAAGACGAACGATTGTTGCATCTACGTCAAAGTATTCTCCAATTCCACCGCATACTCCGCAAAGCATTTTGTCTGTATCTGACCGATATAACTTTTTTTGATTGTCTCCCATTTGTTTTTCTCCTTTTTGTCATTTAAGTTTTGTTCTAGTACAAGTTAAACTTGATTCATAAACGTTATTTTTACTGCACTTACCTCACATTTTAAATCCATGGATTTCGGTGCATTTGCATTTTCTAGCCCCGTTTTTCCTAAGACAGATATACTTTCATCCCCAAGTTTTACGGCTCCTAGTTCAGAATCGACTTTGTAGCTAAAATCCTCTTTTTCCCCTACCAGCTTCAGATTAATGGCACTGGCTTCACAATCTACCAAAACACGATCTAATACATCTCCTGAATAATTTACAGCACCAGCTTCAGAATCTATGGATAATTTACCCACATTCCCCTTGCTGATATTAGCGACTCCTGCTGTTACGTTAAGACTTAATTCATCCGCCGAAATGGCTTTTGCTACAACTCCAACGCTTTTGAAACTGCCTTTGCCAGGCTTATTATTAGTGGGGGCAATATTAATCTTAACCTTGGTGAACTGGTGATTCTCTGGTACATGGATGGTAAACAGTATGCTTGAATCCTGTCTATAACCATTACCCGGATAGGTTTTAAGATTTAATTTACCCCCTTTATCCTCTATCTTATAAAAGGAACTATCCTTGTTGCAATAGATGGTGATCTCATCTCCCACAGAATCATCTATGATCCGAACCTTCCCCACCATTAGATCTGCATCCAGATCCACTATACCAATGCCTGAATAAATCTGATCTCCCTGCTCACTTATATCAATATCATTTTTATCAGTAGGAAACTCATTGATTTTAAATTGCTCCTGATCTTCACTGTCAAAAGGAAAATCACTATCAGCCCAGAATTCGTCTTCAGCTAAATTTCCCACTTCATTCCACCACTGCTTCAGTTGCTGAGGGATTGCATCGGTTAAATTTGCTCCCATTGCAACAGCCGCTGTCATCATTCCCCCGCCTGCCAGTACGCAAACAAGTCCGGCTATGATACATCCCTTTATAAATTTCTTCATAGACGGCTCCTCCTTCTATTAAGTATGCTCTGAATAAAATTAACTGTTCCCCGAAGCAAGAAGGGAAGAAATCTTCCATAAAATGATACGCAAACTGCCAATCCAAGGAGTCCAAATCCCAGTACAACCACTCCAATTCCCATAACTAGTAATCCAGCCAAGGGGTGAACTGCTATAGAAATAAATCCCGCCAATAAAACAGCAAAACCACTTACCAAAAAAGCAAGAGTCAATGCGCCAATGCCAACGATTATTGCAACTAGAATACCAAAGAGTCCTCCTAGCAACCCCATAAAACCGCCTCCGATTCCCAATATCAAAGGTGAAGCTGCTATAATAAGAATTCCCCAAAGAATCATTTTTGCAATTCGATTAGAAGATCCCGACTTACCTTCGCTGTAATGCCTATCCTGTGTACTTCCTTTATCATCGTCCTGTTGTTCTTGAATCTCTGGAAGATCATACCGTTTTGCCATCTGGTAATTTGGATCCTTAAACCGTTCATCCTCATAACCCTTATCGGTAAATCCCCCTCCTTCGCCTAAGCTACCAGATATCTCGGAGCGAATGATCGATGCGATACGTTCCGGGCTGCCAAAGTCACGAATGACCTGTTCTTCATTCTCTGTCCCGGCCTCCTCCAGATAATCCCTGTAATACTCGATGGCATCTGCCTTATCTTCCTCTGGTATATCCGATAGAAGATATTCCAGATTTCTCATAAAATCTTCCTTACTCATATATGTGCCTCCTCAAATATTTGGGATATCTTCCTGGAATAGCCAAGCCACTCACCTTTATAGAGATTTAGCTGAATCCGTCCCTTTTCCGTGATGTTATAGTATCTCCGGTTTCTGCCATCAAAAGCCAGATCATACACTTCAAGGCATTCTTCCTTTTGCAATCTCCTCAATACGGGGTATAACGTCGATTCCGATATATCGATTGCATTTCTCACATCCTGTGTAATCTTATATCCATAAGTACCTTCTTGGTCCCTTGATACTACCGCCAGGACAATGGCGTCTAATAATGCTGCTCCTGTGTTAAAAACCATATGCCCACTCCTATCTATGCCAACAAAATTGTGTTGTCTTATTGTTCCGGTGCCTTTGGTATGATGGCCGCTGCAATGATATAAAGAATTAAACTACCACCAACCAGAGAAAATCCCATATAGGAATGAAATATGTTACGCCATGTCTGAAGCATCATAAGTAATACCCAAATCAGCCTTATCATTACCGGATCTACTTGAAAATACTCTCCAATTCCACCACAAACTCCACATAATACTTTATTCTTCACAGAACGGTACAAACGTTTTGGTTCCACGATTGTCACCTTCCTTTCTCTTTTCTTTGTCTGAGCAATTATAATATTGTTTTAATCTTTATATTATATGCTGTATAGTATATATTATATGAGCTATAATATTGTTTGTCAACAATTTTCAATCTTTATTTCCGTGGATTTACGATCTATATGTTTACAAGCATAATGATTATCTCGATTATACCTATATATTAATCAATAAACTAAAACAATCCTAATTGGAGAATTTACCTAATTATAAAATAATAAAACGCCAGATTACGAATTCGCATCTGGCGTTTTATTTTTAATCACTATATTCAGAAATCTAACTGAATCGATCATTCATAATTCTTGAATTGGTTTTACAGGACTTATCGCTGCTGAGCAATCCGATTTACAACGTCTATATAATCACTGCAATAGGTCTGATATACGCTCATGGCTGCCGCTCGGAAACGGACCTGTTCACTAGAACTTAATTCTGTTACCACACATCCAGCCTTTGTCAATCGCTCTCTGACATTTTCCTCCCTGATTTTCCACAGCTCTCTTTCATAAAGTGCCGATTCTTCTCCACAAACTCTGATAATCTCCCTATCTTCCTCGTTTAACCGATCCCAGGTTGACTGAGAAGCCAGTTGAATCTCTGGAATTCTACTATGTGCATCCAGAGTGATGTACTTAGCAACTTCATAGTGGTCCATGGTCTCATATGATGGCCAGTTATTCTCCGCTCCGTCAATATAACTGGTTTCCAAAGCCGCATAGACATCAGAATAAGCCATTGGCACTGCCTTCGCTCCCATTGCCTCCACCATATCTGCCATCATACCGGATTTTGCCACTCGAATCCGCATTTTTTTTAAATCCTCTATCCGTTCTATTGAATGGGAAGAATTATAAAAATTTCTGGCCCCTGCGTCAAACCAGGAAAGAGCCACCATACCGCTGCCGTTTAAATCAGCTTTAAATTCTTCTCCGATTTCACCATCCAAAACCTTCCACATATGACTTTCATCTCGATACACATAAGGCAATTGAAGCACGTTAAACTTAGGATTTATATCGGTTAGCATCATAACGGATACTCTGGCAAAATCAATACCCCCATATTGAAGCTGCTCCGTGATTTGATTCTCATCCCCCATATCCCCACCTGAAAAAACGTTAATTTTAATTCTTCCATTCGTTTTATCATAAACCAGCTCAGCAAATTTTCTGGCTCCCTGAGTGGTTGGATAATCATCCGGTTGATTATCCGCATAGGTAAATACATATTCCGGGGTTGTTAACATACCCGTGAAAATTGAGAGTTCTCCTCTCTGTCTGGCATTCCACAAACCAAACATTCCCAAGACTAACGCCATAAGAAGCAGGGCACATATTGCAGTTTTTGCTATCCTTTTATCCATTTCCTTCACCCCCAAAACGCCTCCTCTGGGCACAGAGGAAGCGATTTGACCTTACTATTATTATTTAATTATGGATTAATAACACTCTGTACCTTAGGGTCATCAACGTTGTTTTTGTCAACCAAGATTACACCGGTATCAATTTTTTTGTCTTTAACGCCATCTCCTGCTGCCAGTTCGATTGCTGTCTTTACACCATCATATCCCATATAGAACTGACGCTGTACAACAGAAGCAACATCGTACTTTTCGCTGCGGATCATGGTTTCAATCTCAGCAGAGAAATCAAAACCAACCATGGAAATATCATCTCTTCCAGATTCGGTAATACCAGTTACAAATCCTACAGTAGAACCGTTATTTGGTCCAAATACTGCTTTTAAGTTTGGATATGTTGTAATGAAATCCTGACAGAATCCTACTGCTCTGCTGATATCACCATCATTTACCTTAATGTCATTCTTTAATACCATCCAGCTTTTTGGAGCATTGGCATCCCAGTAATCGTTAAAGCCTTTTACACGGTCATTGATGGTCTGAGATCCGGTAGAACCAACCTGAATCGCAATTTGAGCCTCTTCTGTATCCTTAATTCCTCTTGTCTTTAATCTGCGGATCAATTCTTCTGCAGCAGTCTTTCCTGCCTCAACATTGTTTGTAAGAAGAGCAGCACTATAATTATCACTCTTAATCACAGTATCTACAAGAACTACAGGAATACCAGAATTATTTGCTTCTGTGATTGGTGCATCAAGAGATACACTGTCCAGTGGAGCAATTACGATACCATCTGCCTGAGCGGATACTGCATTCTGTAAAAGAGTAAGCTGTCCTTCAATATCGGATTCCAGAGCAGTTCCTACGACTACTACATTACAGCCCAGTTCTCTTCCAGCCTGTTCTGCACCTGCCTGAAGAACGCTCCAGTACTGATTTCCCAATACCTTTACGATTACGTAGATGGTTTTGCCATCTGCCTTTTTATCTGTCTTTGCTTCTGTTTTAGCACCCTCTGACTTCTCTGGTGCTGCCGCACTGGTGGTCTCAGCTACAGTTGTTGCTGCTGCGCCGCCTGTGGTTTTGCTTGAACAGCCAACCAAACCGGTTACTGCCATGGCTGCCGCTAAAAAAACTGCCGTCACTTTTCTCATTTTTTCCTCCTGATATTATATAGTTTTATTTTACCAAGCCAAAGAATCGCTTGATTGCCCCTAAATCACCACTCTTTTTCGCTGTCTGTGATGCAACTGCGATAAGCAAGATTACCCCTACAATTACCTGCTGCCAGAAGGAATTCACTCCGTTTAAATTCAATCCGTTTCGAATAACACCCATCATCAGTGCACCGATTACGGTATTTAAAATCTTACCTTCTCCACCCATGATGGAGATTCCACCTAATACAGAAGCTGCAATCGCTTCCATTTCATATCCATTACCAGCGGTTGGCTGGGCACTGGATAATCTTGAAGCAACCAAAATTCCACAAATTGCTGCGGATAAACCAGAGATGCAGTAAGCAAACATACGGGTTTTTACCGCATTGATTCCAGAAAGCTTAGCTGCTTCAAGGTTGGAGCCACAAGCATAGATCTGACGACCAATACGCATTTTTGAAAGCACGACTCCAAGAATCAGCGCATATACCAGAGTAATGATAACGCTGTATGGAAGCCCAGTTCCTCCAATACGGCCACCGCCAAGTACGTAAAACTGCTTCTGAACTTCTGCGGAAGGAATATTAGTGGTGTAAAGAGGAGCGCCATTTACTAAAACATTGGCCATGCCTCGATATACCCATTGAGTTGCCAAGGTAGCAACAAATGGTACCACTCCAAGGATTTCAATAAAAAATCCATTCATAACACCGGTAAGAAGTCCCATTGTTAAACATAATATAATACAAACATAAAGTGGCAGGCCCTGCATAAGAAGCGCTACCATAATGATTCCAGAAAGCGCCATGGAAGCACCAGCAGATAAATCATTTCCACCGCACACAAGACAAAATGTCAGACCACAGCCAATAATTGTATACGTTACAATTTGCTGCAAAAGATTCTGTAAATTGGCAGGAGCCAAAAATTTCGCCGGCTGAAGAACGGAAAACAGTATAAACAATCCGATCAAAATTCCAAAGGAATAGATTGCACGCCTTGAGGCCGCATCCAACTTGCCAAACGAAGCGCTTTTCTTTTCCTGCCCCTTTGCTTTTAATATTGCCATTTTTATTCTCCTTTTCTATCTCCTCCACCTGATAAAACAGGCGCCTTTTTTCCTTCCAGTTTGTTATAGCCTGCTGCCAGATAAAGAATCTCTTCCTGGGTGGAAGTCTTCGCATCCAGCTCTCCGTTGATTTCACCCTGATGTATGACTATAATCCGGTCACTCATACCAAGAATCTCTGGTAATTCCGAAGAAATCATGATAATTGATACTCCTTGATCACTGAGTTGGTTAAAAAGCTCGTATACTTCATACTTTGCGCCGACATCGATTCCCCTGGTAGGCTCATCTACAATCAGAACTTTAACATCATTGCACAGCCACTTTGCAAGGACCACCTTCTGTTGGTTACCTCCTGAAAGATTTCCACAAAGCTGATGAACACTGGGTGTTTTTGTTCGCATACGTTTTACATATTTTTCCGCATTAGCAAGTCCTGCCTTATCATCGATAAAGCCATAACGCGTGATGTTTGGAAGATGGGCCATATTGGTGTTGTATTTAATATCTAGTCCAAGAGCTAGACCATCACGCTTTCGATCCTCCGTGGCATATCCAATTCCATGTTTGATGGCCTGTATGACGGAATTAATCTTAATCGGCTTTCCATCCAGCCACAACTCCATGGAATCTGGCTGATCCGCACCAAAGATACACCGCATCAGCTCTGTTCTACCAGCCCCAACAAGGCCTGACACACCAAGGATTTCTCCTTTTCTTACATACAGATAGTCCGCGTTTACCTTGGTACCACGGCGTATATTTCTGGCTTCCAGTACAATATCACCAATCGTCCGTTTGTGTTTCGGATACTTGTCCGCAAGGGAACGTCCAACAATCATGTTTACTAACTCATCCATTGTGATTTCGTTTAAATTCCTGGTTCCTATATACTGTCCATCTCTAATAATGGTTACCCGTTCACAAATTTTGTTCAGTTCTGCCATTCGATGGGAGATATAAACCATTCCAACGCCCTTTTCCTTTAAGCGTCTGATGATTCCAAAAAGCTGTTCAATTTCTTTCTCTGTCAGCGTAGCAGTCGGTTCATCAAGAACTAGTATCTTGGAATTAAAACTAATCGCTTTTGCAATCTCTACCATCTGCTGCTGGGCAATGCTTAAACTTCCTACATGCACGTTGGTACTTATATCGATTCCCAAATCATCTAATATCTTTTTTGCTTCTTCATGCATCTTGTTGTCATCAATAAAAATACCCTTTGTATGCGCCCTGCCAATAAAGATATTATCCGCAACGCTTAAATGCCCACACATGTTAAGTTCCTGCATAATAATGCCTACACCTAACTCATGTGCCTTGGCAACCGAATCAATGACTACTTTTTCCCCCTCAATAAAGATTTCTCCTTCATCTGCCTGGTGCACTCCGGAGAGAATCTTCATAAGAGTGGATTTACCTGCTCCATTTTCTCCTACAAGTCCTAAAACTTCGCCTTTATATACTGACAACTTTACTTTATCGAGAGCCTTGACCCCGGGAAAGCTTTTGCTGATTCCTTCCATTCGAAACAATTCCTGTTCCATCCCTCATCCTCCTCTCTGTTTGTTCACACCTCCTGTGCTTGAGTTAATTATATCTGCGGGGTTTCCCATATACTATCGTAACTTTTTATCATCCCTAGTATAATTTTATCTTTTTTTAGTAAATGAGCACAAAAAAGCGCCTGTCACCCTTTCGAGCCAAGCACTTTTTACAAAGTCATCCATATTATAGTTCATTTAGTCTGGTCATTCTGTATTCAGATGGATTAATTCCTACCAAACGCTTAAAAACTTTTGTAAAGTAATTGGAATCCATATACCCAACCCTGGCACCAACCTCCTTCACAATCACGTTAGGCTGCTCCAGAAACTTCTTTGCTTCATTGATTCGATATTCCATCAGGTAAGAGGTAAAACTCTGACCAAACTGCTGCTTAAACATCTTACAAAAATAAGGCTCTGAATACCCGATAGAACGGGCTACCTCATTCATTGATATCTCATTCATGAAATTAGAGCGAATATATTCTTCCACCATGGTAGTCATTACAGTCAAACGGCTACTGCTATAATCTGGTTCCTTCTCTAATAGCATCATGCCCTCTTCGGCTTCTGTCTGAAAGCTTTCCTTGTTACCCTCACTCCGTTCGCCGTTCATTCGTAGGGCTTCTTCTACTACATTAATGATTTCCTTTTGAGAGTATGGCTTTAATAAATATTCCATTGCTCTTATGGAAATAGCTTTCTTTGCATAGTCAAACCGATCATATGCCGTTAAAAATATGAGACAGCAATTCTTATCTTCTTTTCGCATGATTTCTGCTGCCTGAATTCCGTTTATGCCAGGCATACCAATATCTAAAATAGCCACCTGGATTTTCTCACGACGAAAAAGTTCCACTGCTTCTTTCCCATTCTGCGCTTCAAAAACGAGGCACTTCTCCCCAAACTTTTTTTGAATCATCTTCTTAAGCACGATGCGCTCAATCATTTCATCTTCCACTATCATTAACCGATGCATTCCCCGTTTTACCCCTTCTTTTGACCGAATTCAATTTCTACTACGGTACCTACGTTTTCTGTACTGTTAATTGTTACCTTCCCATATTCATAATAAGCAGAAATTCTTCTGTATATATTTCCAAGCCCAATCCCCAGGCCTGTCCCCTTTGTTTCCATTGCATTTCGTATGGCGTGAAGCCTTTCCGGATCCATGCCCTTTCCCGTATCCACAATGGATATCCATAGATTTTCTCCTGATTTTTTAATATTGATATGGATTTCTCCACCGCTTTCTTTTTCCGAAATACCATGGATTACTGCATTTTCCACCAGGGGCTGCAATAAAAACACTGGCACTTCTTCTGAATACAAAACTCTGTCACAGTTTATTTCCCACCGAAACCGGTCTTTAAAACGCATCTGTTGAATGTACATGTAATCCCGCACCACCTTCAGCTCCTGCTCAAGGGGTTCAAAGGTGTTTGATGTTCTAAGGCTGTAGCGAAGAAGATTTCCTACGGCGACCAACATCTCTTCCGTCACTGGAGCATCTTCCATCTGGGCCATTCTTGTCATCATATTTAGAGTATTAAACAAAAAGTGAGGATTTAGCTGACTCTTGATCAGCTGAAGCTGTGCCATGGAAAAACGCTTTTCAAGCTCCGTTCTCTCAAGCTCATGGCGATACAACTTTTCTTCCACTTGTCTTTTCTCTTCCGTTGCAATCACATAATTTTCAGTAGAGGATTTCATTTTATTAAAGGCACTTACAAGCTGACCGATCTCATCATCGCCGTCCCAGTGCACATCCGGGGAAGAGAAGTCGTTCCTTTCAATCCTACCAGAAACAGTTGCAAGCTGCACCACCGTTTTAACGATACTGCCTGTGATAAAACGAAGCAGAATAATAAGCACCACGAAAGCCATCAGACTTATAGCAACCAGAAGATAAGGCATTCGTTTCAAAGCAGAGACCTGAACTTCATAATAATCATTTCCAACCATTAAAACAATCTTTGTCAAACGAGTGGCATAGGTATCCAGATATTTTTGCATGTTATATGCCTTGTACAGTTCTTTGATATAGGTATCATCCTCCGAATTCATGGATACTACTTTTTCCCGTTGTCTCTCATAAGTTTCATATCCGTTGATAATATTCCAGGTTACTCCAAAACGTGCCTCTCCGATTTTATTATAATCATAGGGTAAGCCATTTAGATGAATCCTCGTCTCCTGACAAGCCAACTGATAGACCAGACGATTTTCTGACGTATCATTGGAAAGAAGGCGGGCAAATGATTCCCTTTCCTTTTCCATGGATTCCTGAAATTTATAGCAGGCTAAATTGTCATCCATAATGACCCTCGCCCCATCAATAAATATATATACTACTTTTAAATTGATAAAAATAGAAGCCCCCATAATCATCCCAACACTTCCAATGATTACATACAGCTTCTTTTTTAAGGTCATCTGATACCAAAAGGCAAGCAGCCGTTTCCCCACTTCAATTCCTCCAACTCTGATCATTTGTGCTTTGTGCAATAATCATATTTTATCTTATCTTGATGCAATCTTTTTGTCAATATTTATCGTAAGCAGAAAAAATGCAGCAAAAGAACTTGCGTTCCACTGCTGCGTTTTTCTTGTAATTATAGGTTAAAGGACTTTAAAAGACGTTTGAAATAATCCATAAAGTTGGCTTCCCGAACGGCTCCGGCGGTAAAGATAGGAATCTCTCCGATCTTTTTTCCTCCCAATGAATAGATGAGACTACCGGCTGGCTGATCTTCTTTAATAGGTGCTGGAAGAGAAGGGACCAATTCCAGCTTCTTCTCAATTGCAGTAAAATCCTCACCTTTTAGGCTTAGATAGGAGAAAGAACCTACATATTTTAAGGGAACCTCTTCATCCACACCATTGTCTACGATCATGTTAGGGAGAGGCAGCATTTCCTTATCTTCATACAGCTTGCAGTTTGCATATCCATAGTTTAACATGGTCTGGGCATCAGCAAACCTTACCTTATAGTCTGGAGCTGCCATAATGGAGGCAATGAGGCGGACGCCCTCCTTTTCAGCCGTAGCAGATAAGCAGTATTTAGCAATTGAGGTGGAACCTGTTTTTAATCCGGTCACGTTATAATTTGTTGCCATTTTTAAAAGCTTATTTGTATTGGATAGACCAAATTCTTTTGTCCCCTGTTTTGTCACGTGGGTAATGTTCTCCATCCAGATGGTGGAGTAATTATGAATCTGAGGATATTTGTTAATCAGCTCTCGTGACATGGTTGCAATATCCCTGGCACTGGTTACATGAGTGGGTGACTCTGTCAAACCGCAACAGTCCTCAAAATGAGTATTGGTCATTCCTAGAGCTGCCGCCCGCTCATTCATCATTTTAACAAATTCATCTTCTGTTCCTGCTATGTACTCGGCCATGGCCACAGAGGCGTCATTTCCGGAGGCAACCACAATGCACTTAATCATGGTCTCTACGTTCTGTACTTCTCCCTCTTCCAAAAACACCTGAGAGCCTCCCATTGATTTTGCATGGGCACTGGTTACGACCTCATCCGTAAGCTTTATTTTACCAGAATCCAGCGCATCGAAAATAAGAATCAGTGTCATGATCTTTGTAATACTAGCAGGGCTTCTCTTCTCATCTGCATTTTTCTCATAGATGACCTGCCCTGTAGAGGCCTCCATTAAAACAGCACTCGGGGCCTGGATCGCCGGGCCTCCTTCTGCATTTACTTCTTTCGCCTGCTCTGCCTGTACAATCATATCCGAGGCTACCGCAATATCAGGCTCCTGTCCTGCGGCCGGAATGCATAAACTGTAACAAAGCAGGAAACAGCTTAAAACAAATGCCGTAACTCTCCTCATGCTAGATACCATCCCCTGAAAATTCCTTTATACCATTGTATGGGAGCATTTCCCATTCATATGCCAATTTTTCCAAAAAAAATTCCAACCTTATCGTTTCATCTTCCCATAAAGTATGTTATACTTGTACAGGAATTGTTACACTCATTGGGTTACAATTTAATATATAGGAAAAATTAAGGGGTTAGGCTATGAATTTTAATAATCTCCGTGAACCAAATTTCGGCAGAGGTCGAAACCGTATTTTAAAAACAATTATTATTGTATTTTTTGTAATGTTAATTATTGCGATACTTGCTCTTTGCGGTATTGCCATCAATAAAAAGCTAAAACAAGATGCTTCATCCTCTCACACCTCCCAAGCTAACAACTCCACGGAGAGTGAGGCGGCTTCCACAAGTCAACCAGAAGAAGATCCTGCTGTATCTCTTCTTTCCAGAGCTGAAGCAATGACTGTACAATACGATTATGACGGAGCGATTGCCCTGTTACAATCTGACTCCAATCTGGCTGCCAGAGATGATGTGAAATCTGCTATCACAAGCTATGAGACTGCCAAAAGCACCTTGGTGCCGGTCAATCCACAGGATGTAACTCATGTTTTTTTCCATTCTCTTATCATGGACAATGCAAAGGCCTTTGATGGAGACAAAAAGCAGGCTGGTTACAACCAGATGATGACTACAAAGTCTGAATTTTTAAAAATGATGCAGTCCATGTATGACCGCGGCTATGTATTAGTCAAAATCCACGATCTCGCTTATGAAACAAAAGACGAAAACGGCAATCCTAAATTTACATACGGCAATATCATGTTACCAGAAGGTAAGAAAGCCTTTGTTCTCTCTCAAGATGATGTCTGCTACTACGAATATATGGACAGTGATGGCTTTGCTTCCCGACTTGTTATCGGTAAAGACGGCTATCCTACCAACGAGATGAAGATGGATGACGGCAGTGTTTCTGTGGGCGATTATGATTTAGTTCCTATTTTGGAACGTTTTATCCAGACTCACCCAAGTTTTTCTTATAAAGGCGCAAGAGGGATATTGGCTCTTACTGGATATAACGGAATCTTTGGTTATCGAACCGACGAAGCTTATAAGACTACCAATCCAAATTACGAAGAAGACCGGAAGCAAGCGGCGGCGGTTGCCCAGAATTTAAAAGAGCATGGCTGGGAACTTGCCTCTCACAGTTGGGGACACCGAAATATGGGTGCCATCTCTATGGAACATTTTAAGGCAGATTCCGATAAGTGGGCAAATAATGTTGGAACGTTAATCGGTCCTACCGACATCATATTATTTCCTTTTGGAAGCGACATCGGAAGCTGGACCCCTTATACCGATGCCAACGAACGTTTCACCTATATGAAGTCCCTGGGCTTTCGATATTTCTGTAATGTAGATGCCAGCAAATCCACTTGGATGCAGCTTGGACAGGATTATTTTAGACAGGCAAGAAGAAATCTTGACGGATACCGAATGTTTTATTATCCAGACAGTTTAAAAGACCTTTTTAATGTCCCAGATGTCTTTGACCCGGCAAGACCTACTCCAGTGCCCCCAATGTAAGTTTACAATGATGAGGAACTAATCGGACTTTTAATCAATCAATGAATAAACGAAACAATAAAATTAAAAGGTATCTTGAATGGGTTTAGACCCTCTCAAGATACCTTTTTTGTATGCCTTTATGAGACACGATATAAAACAACCTTTGATTGGATTATGAAGCGAAATTAAAACTCTACGAATCCTTTAATTGGCTGATCAGGAACCACTGATTCTGCATACAGAACTGGGCCTTCCCCGTTATAGTCTTTCCAGTATTCATAAGCAATTTTAGCTTTTACCCGTACCCACTGCTTTGTCTCAAGGTTATTCGCTTCTCTTGACTTTGTAACAAATCCTAAAAAGGTCGTATCATCTTCACAGCAAGTCATAGCCATACGTCCTGGCACAAAGTAATTTCTAGGGAAATCCGGTGTCTTTAGAGTCATAGCCGTAAATTCAACCGTCTTTCCCTCATAACGATCCCTTCGTTCCATACAGTCAATATACCAGATCCCGTAAGCTTCTGGAGAAATTGCAATCACGTCCTGACTCATATCATAAGGCAGGTCCTCTTCTGCAATCTCATTTACTTCGCCATCAGAATCTTCAAATACAATTTCACCCTTAAGACACATGGACTTAAGCGTACGGCGATATGCAGAAAGATCTTCAATTCCATCGCAGCGGTTGCAGATTACTAACTCTGATTCCCGCACCATAGCATAAAGAAGAGGTTTCATGTTAGCAGAATAAAGATCAAAGGTAGACATATCAATCAGCGTAATCTGCTGAAAGACATTCCAATCCTCTGGAAGCTTTAATTGATCTAAATTCCACATTCCGTTCCATTCGATTAAAACTCGCTCCGGATTATAAAGAAGCTCTAGTTCTACCAGCCTGTCCGGTGTCATCTCTTCTAAACTTTCAATGAAAACTGCTTCTGTATTATATTTTGAAAGTAGCTCTGAATCGTATTCTGTCTCACCTTCTTCGCAGACAATCAAAAGTGTCTTTCCGTCAGCCTTAAAATAATCCTGTTCCATTGTAAACTGAAGAAACTGGGTCTTACCTGATTCTAAAAATCCATTGATCAGGAATACCGGCATAAAATCGTCTTCCATTGTTTCGGTATTACTCATGTTTTTCTCCATTCTAATTATCGTTTAAAGGCCTTTATCAGCTCTTCTTCTTTTAAATTCGCTCCGATGACACATACCTTTCCAGTATATTCCGGATTTCCTTTTCGAATCTCATACTGCTCAGGCACTAAATCAAAGTAAAGCCACTCTCCTTTTTCTGCTCCAGGAATCATGCCTTTTGCACGGAGTACATCTCCAAACCCTTCCCCATAAGCAAGCTCATCAAGGATTTTATCCAGCTCTTCTTTGCTCATCGCGGTAACATTCTCAAGTCCCCAGCTGCTAAACACCTCATCTGCATCATGGTGATCATGGTCGTGACCACAGCCACAGCCTTCTCCATGCTCATGATGATGGTGCTCATGCTCGTGATCATGTCCGCAGCCGCATTCTTCCTTCTCATGATCATGATGATGGTGCTCATTCTCGTGATCATGTCCACAGCCACATTCTTCCTTCTCATGGTCATGTTGGTGCTGACCGTGTCCGTGTCCGCCGCAACCACAGCCTTCTCCATGCTCATGCTTGTGCTGTCCATGTCCATGACCTTTTCCATGTCCATGGCCGCAACCACAGCCTTCTCCGTCATGATCATGATGATGGGACTTCACCTCAGCCAAAAGATCTTCAACCATGGTGTCAGGCTTCTCAATAATATCCATCAGTTGTTTTCCACTTAATTCATCAAAAGGAGTGGTTACAACAGAAGCCTTTGGATTTAATTCTCTAATAATTTCAACTGCCTGATCAATTTTATCCCCAGGTGCAATGTCGGTACGGCTTAAAACCACGGTTCCAGCATTTTCAATCTGATTGTTAAAGAATTCGCCAAAATTCTTCCGGTACATTTTACATTTCTGTGCATCCACAATGGTCACAGCACTGTTTAAAACCACATCAAGTTCGGAAGCAACATCAACAACTGCCTTCATAACGTCAGACAACTTTCCAACGCCGGATGGCTCAATGATTACACGGTCAGGATTGTACTTTGTAAGAACTTCTTTTAAGGAATCTCCAAAATCACCTACCAAAGAACAGCAGATACAACCGGAATTCATCTCACGGATTTCAATTCCTGCATCTTTTAAGAAACCGCCATCAATTCCTATCTCACCAAATTCATTTTCAATCAGGACAACCTGCTCACCAGCAATGGCTTCCTGCAGTAACTTCTTAATAAAAGTCGTCTTACCAGCTCCAAGGAAGCCGGATATAATATCAATCTTTGTCATATCGAAATGTACCTCTTTTCTTTCCAGAGTTTAACAAGAAACTACAACTACTTATTGTGTCACAAAGTTTACCATAAGTCAAGCAGAGGGGCTCTGGTTTTCACCTTCATATTCTGCAAAAATTATCAGCTTTCGAAATATATCCAATACTTATGGTATTATCGCCAGAAAAACATACACGATTGCAGATATATTATAAAAGGTATCATGTTCTGACACCTTTTGGTGTTACACTACAATTAGTATAGAACAGAAAGGAATTAAGTGCTTATGAAAAAACTATTCTTATCGTCATCCTTTCAGGATGTGACAAATATCTTCACAGAATTTGAGAAAGACCTGATTGGCAAAACAGTCACCTTTATCCCTACTGCAAGCATTGTCGAAAAGGTTACATTTTATGTGACCTCAGGTAAAAAAGCCCTTGAGAAAATGGGTCTTATTGTTGATGAACTGGAAGTATCAACAGCCTCAGCAGATGAAATCACTTCTAAAATAAAACAAAATGATTTCATCTATGTAACAGGTGGCAACACTTTTTACTTGTTGCAGGAATTAAAAAGAACCGGTGCAGATCGCTTAATCATTGAGGAAGTGAATGCAGGGAAACTATACATTGGAGAGTCAGCCGGCGCAATTGTTACCTCGCCAAACATTGAATATGCAAAAGGAATGGATAGCGAAAAAGAGGCACCAGACTTAGACAATCTAGACGCTTTGGGACTGGTAGATTTTTATACCGTGCCCCACCATACCAATCAGCCCTTTAAAAAAGCGGCACAATCTATCATTGATACGTATTCAGCCACCTTACCATTATCACCAATTAGTAATCATGATGCGATCTTAGTCAGTGGCAACAAGCTGGAGATCAAAAGAAGCTAAGAAGAGCGATAAAAAATATCCGAAGCAGCTATGTGCTCCGGAAATTTTTTATTGCTCTTGTTTTTCTCTTTCCTGGTCATCAAAACAATGAAAGCAACAGCCACTGCATCCTGCGCAGTTTTCACAGCCCCTTCCTTTTTGCTTAATTAATTTCTTTCCAGCGAGATAAACCAAAAACATAAGGATAAGAGTAATTATAATGGTAGATCCATTCATTGAAAGCCACAAGATCATAAGATGTCTCCTCCCTTCTCTCCTCCCCTCATAACAGCAAGATCAATGCGCATATGAAGGGAGGAGAGATGCAAATACTATTTATATAGAGTATTCGTTCTATCCTTTGTTGTAGCCAAGAACTGATAGAAATAAATCAAATGATAAAAACCTGTACCCGGCTTTTGAAATATCTAAGCCGGGTACAGGTTGATCGCTTCCTACTTACTTACACGGGATTTTATAATTTTGCCAATCTCCTTTACCGCTTCAGAAGGCTGATACTCTTCATCATCAAATAAAAATTGATGCAGATGCTTCACACTATCTACCATATCTATGGGAACGACACAATCCTTTTCTCCAATCATGGCGTCTTTTACCTTATAGGGAAACCCTTCTGATGCAGTAAGATGAAACCTTCTTGCATTCTTAATCAGAGGCAGAATATCCTTCATTCCAATACTGGTAGATATTTGAGGGAGGACCACAGAGGCCACCTTATTTAAGGTTCCAAGATCCGCTTCCCTGGCTTTTTGTATCACCAGATCCGCAACCTTCCTTTGTCTTTCCGTTCGTTTAAAATCGGTATCCATTTTTCGAAGTCTTGCGTAAGCCACCGCCTGGACGCCATCTAGGTGATTCATTCCTTCTTTTTTCAAATGATGAGAGCCGATACCCGTGGATTCCACTGTTTCGGTTATAAATCCATTGATTAACCGGAATTCCTCATGGCTGATATCAACGTCTATTCCGTCTAAAAGATTAATGGCTTCCGCAACTGCCTTCCAGCTAAAGGCAGCGTAGTCATCAATACTCAGATCCAGATTTACCGAAAAGGCTTCCACCGCCTGTGCCGGACCTCCAAGGAAATAAGCATCATTAATTTTACCATACCGCCCCTTTTTATTCAGCTTTAAGTACGTATCACGGTAAACCGATACAACTCGCATCTCCCCGGTACCAAGATTTATATTAAAGACCATCTGCATATCAGACCTGGTTTCCTTCTCCAGATTTCCATTTCTGGCATCTACGCCAAAAACTGCAACGGTCCAGTACCCTTCCATCTTTTCCTGGGTCTCTATGCTAATATTCGTATTCTGAACCGGAGGCTGCTCCATTTCCGGCAACTTCTTCGGCATTTGAGACATATTCCATGCAAAACCTACCATTGTACCTATCATTGCTGCCCAGACGGCTGCGATTGCAATAAAGCCCCATTTAAAATAATTAGCCATGGTTCCTCCGATTAATTTTACATTCTTATCTCTCCTTAATTTCCCTTTATTTTAAAAATTTATTCAAAAACATATTTTATCTTTTCCGGGTGATCAATGATGTATTTGGGTTGAAAGGTTTCAAGCTCCTTGCGGTCCCGAAATCCCCATGTTACAGCCACCGTATCCATCCCTGCATGGATCCCAGTCTGCATATCCGTATTGGTATCCCCAAAGTAAAGACACTCGGATGGCAATACATGAAATGTTTCCGCCATAAATAAAGCTCCTTCTGGATTTGGTTTTAAAAAAACACCAATTCCATCTCCTATGATCAGATCAAAATAATCCGATTCAAAACAGGTATCCATACACTCCTCAGCTCTTTCCTGATTTTTATTTGTCAGTATTCCTATTTTAATCCCCTTTTCCTTTAGAAACCCAAGGAGCTCCAATATTCCTTCGTAAGGTTTTATTTTATAGATACAGTTTTCTTCAAAAATCTCTTCATACACCAAAAGAGCCTCTTCATAGTGAGACAAAGTTTCGTCTCCAGAATAAACAAGAGCCCTCTCAACCAGCTTCTTATATCCATCTCCCACAAACTGCTTCGTATGTGCCTCATCCACTGGACCGTAGCCAAAATGCGCCATGGCCAGGCTAATACTATGAGAAAGAGACTCTATGGTGTCTAAAATGGTTCCGTCCATATCAAAAATACAACATTTATACATGTTTGTCCTCCTTAAGTAAAATCATAACTTTATTATAGAGCATGGCATCTATAAAATCCAGCATTCCCCGTTATTGCATAAGGAAGATAATTATGAACATAATAAATCTGACCAGATATTATAGAAACGGGAGAAACCTATGAACGAAAAAAGAAGATACTGGATCATTGCTGCCATTATAGGGGTGGCACTCCTTTTAATTGCTTCCTTTACCACAGCCAACTGGTATCAAAACCGGAGCAAAGCCTCCAATCCTAATAACTCAGAAAGCATCAGTAACTTGCAAGCAACCGTTTTTAATAAAAACTTGGATAATGTCTCTGCAGAGGATGGGGTAAACCGCTATCTCTTAAGAGAAAGTGAAATTACGAATAATCTACTAAAAGAACTAAAAAACACTGAAGTTTCAGGAAATGGCTCTATGGATTATTTAAAAAGCATGCTCTCACTAAACGAAGCAGCAATGCTCCTATCAGAATCCTACTTATCAAACGGCAGTAACAATGAACCAGTTAAGCTCTTTGCCCAGCAAACCATCACCACTCTTCAAGATGAGATAGGGGAAATAAAAGGCCTAAATGAAAAATACGCCAAAGAAGAACATAAAAACGAAGATATGGAGAATGCTTATCTAACAGATTTTAACGCATTGGTAAGTAAACTAGAACAAGCAGAAAAAGCAGACTCCTCCAGCTTAGAGCATGCTTACGCAGGTGCTCTTATTCGTTATGACCAGATGGCAGTGGATATGGCCACCTCCATACTGGAATACACGGATTATAATGATATTATGTCCTTGGCTCAGGAAATTATAAACGAAAGAAAACCCCATATGGATGAGTTGAAAAAACTTACGCCATAATAAATTTATAAAGAAAGCGCCAAGGCAAAACTGCCATGGCGCTTTCTTTGACTTATTCTGCTTTCAAGTTCTTCTTTAATGCTGCAAGTACAGCACAACCTACCACAGAGCCAATTACTACGGCTGCCAGATAACCAAATGGATTTCCGATGGTTGGAAGTACAAAGATGCCACCGTGTGGCGCTCTTAAGGTACAGTTAAATGCCATAGATAAACTACCAGCTACCGCAGAACCAATCATACAAGATGGAATGACACGGATAGGATCAGCCGCAGCAAATGGAATCGCACCCTCAGAAATAAAGGATAGTCCCATGATGTAATTCACCAGACCAGACTGACGTTCTTTGTCTGTAAATTTCTTTTTAAAGAAAGTAGTACAAAGGGCAATGGCAATTGGAGGAACCATACCACCAGCCATAACAGCTGCCATAATATCAAAGTTTCCTTCTGCAAGCTGAGCCGTGCCAAATACATAAGCAGCCTTATTGACCGGACCACCCATATCCACAGACATCATACCACCTACAACTGCGCCTAAAACTATTTTACTGGTACCGCCCATATTGTTTAACAAGCCGGTAATTCCGTCATTGATCGCACCTACAAAAGGATTAATAAACGTTGTCGCCACTGCTACCAAAAGAATACCGATTAATGGATATAATAAAACAGGTTTGATTCCCTCTAATGACTTTGGAAGCTTTTTGAATGCTCTTTTAAGCATCAGTACAATATAACCACCAATAAAACCAGCCAAAAGGGCTCCTAAAAATCCAGAGTTTACTGAGCCGCCTGCTGGGTTAGCAAAGGTTGATCCCATTTTCGCAATCAATCCACCTACAAAACCTACCGCCAGTCCGGGACGATCCGCAATACTCATTGCAATATATCCAGCTAATACAGGAAGCATCATACCAAATGCCTGCTCGCCAATGGTCTTTAGGTAAGCGGCTAGAGGTGTATTCTTACCAAAGTTTGAAGGATCAATGGAAAAATCATCAAACAAGAATGCAAGGGCGATTAAGATACCACCACCAATTACGAAAGGAAGCATATGAGAAACACCATTCATCAGATGTTTGTAAATGGAACGGCCAACGCTTTCTCCATCACTGCTTTCCGAAGAAGATGATCCAGTATAATGATAAACAGCAGCTTCACCACTGACTGCTCGTTTAATTAGTTCTTCTCCCTTTTGAATGCCTTCTGAAACGGTAGCCATAACCACACGTTTTCCCTCAAAACGGGCCATATCCACATTTTTATCTGCGGCTATAATAATTCCATCAGCAGCTTCAATTTCTTCTTTCGTCAAAGCATTGCCAATTCCTTCAGCTCCATTAGTTTCAGCCTTTAAAGGAATTCCAAGCTTCTTACCGCTCTGCTCTAAGCTCTCAGCCGCCATAAAGGTATGAGCAATTCCTGTGGGACATGCTGTCACCGCAAGTACGCGATATCCATCACTCTTAGTTACCGTGTTCTTTTGATAGCGCATAGACTCCTTGTCATCAATCAGCTTTAAGAATTCTTCTTTTGATTGAGCATTCATTAAGTCTTCTCTAAAATCCGTGTCCATTAAAAGAGTGGACAATCTAGATAAAGCTTCTAAATGTAAATCGGCGCCACCTTCTGGTGCTGCAATCATAAAGATTAATTTGGCAGGCACGCCGTCAAATGCTTCGTAATCTACTCCCTCGGGCACAACCATCGCCGCAAGACCAGCTTCCTTTACGGCTGCTGTCTTTGCATGAGGAATGGCTATTCCCTCTCCAACTGCAGTGCTTCCATGGGCTTCCCGCTTTAGTATCTCTTCTTTGTAAACGGCCTTATCATTTAACCTACCGCCCTTACCCATTAAGTCTACCAGCCTATCAATGGCTGACTCTTTGCCTGAAACTTTTACATGAAGCTCAACACTTTCTTTTTTTAATAACTCTGTAATCTTCATCGATACCCCTCCTTTGACAATTCCTCGTACAGTTTCATTATCTCATCCCTGCCGGCAAGTCCTTCCGTGAAAGCCGTAGCGCTTCCTGCGGCACTGCCAAGCCGTAAGGCATGTTCATAATTACCATTTTCTAAATATCCGGCGAGAAAACCAGCTACCATGGAATCCCCTGCTCCCACAGAATTCTTTACAGTTCCTTTTGGAACTCCCATCCGGTAAACTTCCTTTTTGTCCGTAATTAAAACCGCTCCATCTCCAGCCATGGATATCAATACATTTTGTGCTCCCATTTCCTGAAGACGCTTTGCATATTCGATGATTTCCTCTATGGTAGTTAGAGTCACATGGAACATCTCTCCCAATTCATGGTTATTGGGCTTTATTAAAAATGGCTCATAAGGAAGTACGTTAATTAACAAATCTTTCGTCGCATCTACAACAATTCGGATTTCTCTTCCTCTTAATCTGGCCATAATCCGTTCATAGATATCATCATCAATGGTCTTAGGTATGCTTCCAGATAAGATGAGAACATCTCCGCTTGACAAACAATCCAGTTTATGAAAAAGAATCTCTAAATCCTCTGTGGCAATCTCAGGGCCCATTCCATTTAGCTCTGTTTCTTCCTGGGATTTTATTTTAACATTAATTCTTGACATGCCTTTTTCCACCTGGATAAAATCCGATCGAAATCCCAAATTCTTGACTCGTTCTAGAATCTCATGTCCGGTAAATCCTGCAACAAAACCAAGGGCAGTGCTACCCAACTCTAATGCGGCCAGAACTGTTGAAACATTCAGTCCTTTTCCCCCACAATAGATGCCTTCCCAGTCGGCCCTGTTAACAGCTCCCAGGGTGAAGTGATCAGCTTTTACGACATAATCCAAAGCAGGATTAAAAGTTACCGTGTAAATCATATTTCACCTCTCCTTTTATACGTAAAATTTTATTTCATCTCCCTCTTATAATATAATACGATTGCTTTATTTCGTCAATATAATTCCAAGAGAAATAATATTTCTTGAACCTTTTCAGCGTTTTTCACAATTTTATACAACATACAAAAGCAAACACCCGGTTATTTTGTGCTTATTGCTAGGTTTTTATCCAACTTAAAATCTGTTTCTGAAATAAAGAAAAAAAGAAGGAATGCACCTTATAAAATGCATTCCTTCTTTCCGAATTTAATTGTAGTAATTTACTTTTTATCTTCATAGATGGAGAGCTCATGGCGTCTGATGTGATCATGAGAATCCTTTTTGCTGACAGATAGTAATAAATATAAAATCTCAATCACCGTAGTCGCAGACACTCTGGAAAAACAAAATTCTCCAAGAAGAAGTTTTTCCCTGGTCGCCGTCGTAATGTGATAATCGCATACTTGACCAAGAGGAGAGGATGGATTGTTTGTTATGGCAATAATAGGCGTATGATTTTCCTTCGCTACTGCTGCGAGGGTCATTAGACGCTTGGAAAAACCGGAATTGGAAATGATAATAACGGCATCCCCTTCTTTTAAATTACAGGTAAACGCCATCTGGGTCTCCCAGATCGTACCGGAGACTGCGGCGATCCCAAGTTGATTAAACTTAAAAGAACCATCCATTGCCACTGGAATGGTGTTACCTACTGCCACAAGCTGAACCGTTTTTGCACTTTCTATTACAGTTAAGATCCGTTCAAGCTCTTCTGTATCCATCATGGTAATGGTCTGAGTGAGTTCTGCAATTTTATTTGCCAATATATTTTGAAGAGACTGGGATAGGTTCTCTCTGCTGATGTCATTGGATACCTCAACAGAATTTCCCCTTTCCTCTGCAATCTCTTTTGCAAGATTGATTTTCAAATGGTGAAATCCGTTAAAACCACATCTTCTACAAAACCTGGAAACCGTGGCATCGCTGGTACCGCTTGCCAAAGCCAGCTCCGCTACCGTCATATCGATCATTTCACTTTTATGAGCCAGTATGTAGTCTGCAATCTTTTTCTCCGCTTCAAAAAAAGAATCATAAGACGAACAGAGCACTCCTGACACACTGATGTTTTCCTGCATATACAACCCACCTCTCATGTAACATTATTTCATGATTATATCATGACGCGAAATAATATGTAAAGGGGTTATCTTTTTTTGCCCATAGTAAGGAGAAAGATTGTGGAAATAATGCAAGCAAACCCCATAAGATCCATGGGACCAAATCCCACCTTTAATAGAAGAGCAGAAAATACAGTGGCAGATACAGGCTCCACGGAAGCAAATAAGCTTCCCCGCTTTGGCCCCACCCATTTTACTCCTTCTAAGTAAGCCACAAATGCAATAATCGTACCAAACAGGATAATAAAACCCAGTCCTCCAATGACTGCCCCGTCTACCTTCACCTCCATGGTCCATGGTCTAAAAAACAGACAGAGGAGAATTCCTCCTATTAACATCCCCCATCCAGTTACCACCATCGAGCCATATTTTGCTAATAACGGTACAGGATGTACCGTATATACAGCAAGAGCTACTGCCGAACAAAGTCCCCAAAATAGGGCCTGATGAGAGATCGCAAGACTTCTTAGGTTTCCATGAGTCGCTAACAAAACAGTTCCCACAACTGCCAGTAAGACTGCAAACACTTCAATTTTTTCTGGTATCTTCCCAGTTCGCAGGGAAACGTAAAGTACAATTAAAACAGGTCCTATGTATTGAAGCACGGTAGCTGTTCCAGCATTGGACTGGCTGATGGCTGTAAAATAAGTATACTGGCACATGGACATGCCAAGCATGCCAAATACCATAACGTCAACACCGTCTTTTGGAACCTTAAAGATATCAAATATCTTCTTTCCGTCCTTGATCAGACAAACCGTAAGAAGAATGATTCCCGCCAAAAGTAGGCGAATGGGAATCAGCCAATCAGAGGTAAGTCCTTTGTTCTGCATTAGATATTGGCCACAGGTTCCTGAAAGCCCCCACAAAATCCCACCAAATAAAGTGAGTAGACACCCCCTCTTAAGATTGGGGACTGATGTCATTTCCAATTCCGTCATTTCTCCTCCCATATTCCAGAACCGACTCCCATGTATTAAAGTCGCTTTTGGTATCTCTTATCATCTCATTTATTTCAGCAAAAAGCTTGCTGTCTGGTAAATTCCGTTCCCACAGTCTGTAAGCCTCTTCCGACCGTACCCACCCAGCATCTACAGGTATCCCAGCACAATAGGCGCGGTTTATATTGGAATAAAGACCAGCCATCTTATTGCGCTGTTCCTCCGGCAGATTTTTTAGTTGATCATAAACCTGACCGCTAACTACTTCATTTAGAAAATCCGCACCGTATTCCTGAAACCTTAGCAAATTATCATCGGTAATGGAACAATCTTTTGCCCACTTGGCTACATCAAGTTCTTTTGTGGTATAGGAAATGCCATTGTTTTTCGTCCATGTTAAAAGCCCATACTGAAACGGCGAAATAGCAAGTGAATCTGCCACCACCTCATTGATATGATAACCTTCCTCCATGACTCCAGGTCTTGGCTTATGGGTTTTAGTCCTTTGTAGATGCAGATGACCGCTTATGTAAAGGGGGACCCGGTAAGACTCCAGAAGTTCTATTACATCTTCACTGTTTTCCAGAGTGCAATCCATTGGATAGCGGATGCTTTCCTTTAAAAGATTATGATGCCCAATGGTTATTACATTGACAGAACGTTTCTTTGCCTCCTCTAACTGAGTCTTCATCCAGATAAGGGTCTCTTCTCGAATCCGTCCGCCTACCTTATTCTCTGGCACATACTGGGCAGAATCAAGCATAAGCAACCAGTTATATTCGTCCAGCTCATATACATAACTAAAAGAAGCTTCATCACGGCTTATTCCCTGGTCATAGCCAAAGCGACTGTAAATACGGTAAAAATCATCTGGAGTCACAATTTCTGACGGTTCCCTGTCTTTTCCCATATAGGAGGCAGAATTATAATTGTTGATGTCATGGTTTCCTGGTATTACTAATACCTTGACTCCTTTTTCTTCCAACAAATTTAGCTTTTTTGCCAGTGCCTCATGGCCTTTCTTTTCCCCATTTAAAGTGAGATCTCCGGTTAGGATAACAACCGATGGTGAAAGTCCTTCCATCTCTCTGGTAAAGGAGTCCATGAGTTCTGATATGTAATGAACCACTTTTCCATCATCGCCTTTTGCCATGGTCCAAAATGCCTTACCATAATCCGTAAGTTCTGGGGAATAGTAATGCACATCCGATGCGATTACTATGGAAGGCGGCTTGTACTCTTTCACTTCTTCTGCCATAACAGCAGGAGCCTGTATTTTTGTTTCCTGACTGATTTCTATCTTTTTAACTCCGGTGGTTGGAACCATAACAATCTCTTCTGAAGGTTCTGGTTCACTTTCTTTGACAGGATCTTTTAAAGGTTCCATTATCGTATCACCGGGGGGCTGATTTTCATTGTGTATGGGTAAATTCAGTCTGTCAACTACTGCCACAATGCCAAGGCATATAAGAAACATAACCGAATAAATCAAAACTAAAAGGGTGTTTTTCTTTCGTTTATTCATAATTGACTAAATTAATCCTCTTCTTTTCCATATATCCTAAGGAATCATACCACTTATTTAAATATACGGCAACCATAGAATCACAAAAAAACCATCCCTATCATGCGGTAACAGGGATGGTTTTAGGAGTCTTGATCCTTCTTAAAGCCAAAGAAGGTAGTTATCAGAGGATTGATCTGATGTATCGGATATTCACACGAAGTTAGCGCACGCTAACTTAAAATAATTTATCATACAGCAGACAAATCTGCAAGCTTTTTTTCGATCATTTTTCTCAGTATTAATACCAGCGGGTCATAGGAATCTGATTATTCACTCCCTTTGATACAAGGATCTGGTGAAGATCAATGATCCCGTTATGAAAGGTAGCTGCACAGGCATTTAGATAAAGGTCCCACATTCGTACAAACTCAGCTCCCATCTTTTCTTGGATCTCTGGCCTGTTTTCATTAAAATTACGTTCCCAGAGGCGCAGTGTTTTATAATAATGTCTGCGCAGACTCTCTACATCCAAGGTGTAAAATTGATGATCACTTAAAATATGAATCATTTCTCGTAGGCTTGGTACCATTCCCCCAGGAAAGATATATTTCTTCATCCAGGGATCACCTGGGTATTCTTTTAAAGCACTAATATAATGAAGCAAAAATAGGCCGCCTGGTTTTAAAACAGCCTCAGCATTTTTGACAAACAATTCGTAATGCTCCCTGCCTACATGCTCTACCATTCCTACGCTGACTACCCGGTCAAAGGTCTTTCCGCATTTTTCTAAGTCCCTGTAATCCATTAATTCAACAGAAACCTTTCCGGTAAGACCCTCCGCTTCGATCCGTTCATCAAATATCTTTTTTTGCTCCTTGCTTAGAGTGATGCCGACTCCATTTACCCCATATTCCTTAGCCGCTCGTATCAGAAGGTATCCCCAACCGCAGCCAATGTCAAGAAGTGTCATATCCTTTTTCAAGCAAAGCTTTTGTAAGATCCGCTCCACCTTGTTGCATTGAGCTTCATATAACGTATCTTCCTCTGTTTTAAAATAACCACAGGAATAACTCATAGTATCGTCCAGCCAAAGACTATAAAAGTCATTGCCGATGTCATAGTGGGATGTGACCTCTTTCTCCTGATTCTTTTTTGACTGGGAAGAAAACATTAGCTTCTTAAGCTTTGAATGATCCGAAGAGAATTTGCCCATCTGACCAAGGAAGTGATCCAGAGCTTGATACAGATCTCCTTCTATGTCCAGATTCCCTTTCATATATGCTTCCCCTAACGCTAGAGAAGTACTGGTAATCAGTTCGTTGTTTCCAATATCTTCTTTTAGATTCACAAGAAATGTAGGATTTCCCTCCCCAATATGATGAGTCTTACCATGGAGTTTCACATCAAAAGGGTGTTCATCAAATCTTTGTAGAAAAGAAATCAAAAAATTGTCTGTAATAAGTTTCATGGCTTTTCCTCCTGTTCATTTTAGCCTTACCAAGATTCTAGCCACAAATTCATTGTTTTATAAGACAATTCAATCTTTCTGTGATAAAATCAGTACAACCATTAACAAAAACAACGTTTTAACAGGAGTACACACATCATGAACAAACAAAATCATCTTTACGGGCATCTCGCCTGCGCCTTCTCTATCTTTGTATGGGGAACCACCTTTATATCCACCAAAGTTTTGCTACGGTCATTTACCCCTCTCGAAATTCTTTTCTTTCGTTTCATCATCGGTTATGCCGCTCTTTGGATCGCTTGTCCCCGTATTTTAAAAATAAAAAGCATAAAGGAAGAAATCTGCTTCGCATGTGCCGGCTTATGCGGAGTTACTTTATATTTTCTAATGGAAAACTTTGCTCTCACCTATACCCTTACTTCCAATGTAAGTACGATAATCGCCGCTGCTCCTTTTTTCACCGCTTTGTTCGACTGGATATTTCTAAGAGGACAAAAACCGGGAATCCGTTTTATGGCCGGATTTATTACCGCCATAGCGGGCATTGGCCTAATCAGCTTCCAGGGAAACAGTGTTGTAGAACTTAATCCCTTAGGAGACTTTTTGGCACTTTCCGCCGCAATTACCTGGGCTGCCTACTCCGTTTTCACAAAAAAAATAGGGGAGTATGGCCACGGAACCATAGAAGCAACAAGACGCATATTTTTCTACGGCCTATTGTTCATGATCCCTGTATTGGCGATTCTTCCCATTCGCTTTGATTTTGAGAAAATTAGCAATGCATCAAACCTGCTGAATTTTCTGTTTCTAGGACTTGGTGCTTCCGCTCTTTGCTTTGTCACCTGGAACTATGCCGTAAAAGTTCTTGGCACGGTTAAAACCAGTGTCTACATCTATGCAGTGCCAGTGATCACAGTTATCACCTCTATGCTGGTCTTAAACGAGAGCCTGACCCTGCAATCCTTTTTTGGAATTATATTAACTCTGATTGGACTCATAATCTCAGAGAACAAATTTAAAAAACAAGCTTCTGCTTAACCTTGATTTCCTTAATTTCCTCATCGCTTGCCCTACATACAGATAGGATATATTCTTCATCCACACTTTGCTGAAAAAAAGAAAAATTAGGAATGGAGCAGATGGGATTTCCCTTATCCCTTAGAGTAAACGATACGGCAGATAACGACATGGCAATTCCGCATCCAACCGCTTTCCCATAGCTTTCCTTTAACGTCCAGATACGAAAAAAGTACTCTGGGCGTTCTTTTATTTCTAAACTCTCAAGAAAATCCCTTTCGGCATCTGACATCACCTTTCTAAGAATTCCATCATGAAAAGGACGTATCCGCTCTACATCCACCCCAATTTCTCCATCTGAAAAACCACAGATTACCATACCATCCGTGTGACTGACGTTATAATGAATATGGGGGAAATCTTTTAGGTATGGCTTTCCGTGAACTCCAGCGGCATACGAAAGATCTTCTAGTTCCATCTCGCTCAAACCATACGTTTCCTTTAACCCTAAAAACAGAAGTTTTTTCCCCAGCTCATGCTCCCACTCATATTTTTTCATTCCTTCTGGTACTTCCATTTTTGACAGATAGATTTCTATCATCCTCTTTTATCCTCTTTTTAGATTTCGATCCGACTCCATTCCCGGTTCTCTACTGGATTTCCGTGACCAAAATATACCTTTCTTGCTCCAAGAGCGCTGATTTTTAGCGCACTCTCTATCATCTTTTCCCTGTCCCAATAAATCATAGACAATCCCGGGTAGAAAAGATTCATAAGAGCATCTCCCGTAATAACAAACTTTTCTTCTATATCAAGCCCAATGGACCCCCTGGTATGTCCGGGAAGCGCCATAACTGTGGCATCAATTCCATAATCACTTAGACAATCTCCATCATCTAAATATAAATCTGGAACAAACTCTGGTATCCGGTTCTTTTCTAAATTTCTTTCTGCAACCTCCGCCACCAGCATGGCCAAAAGACCTTGATGGGATATCGGTTCTTTCCGGTTATCCCTTAGCAAGGAATAATCTTCCTTGTGCATCGCCACAGGAACCTGAAGCCTCTCTTTTAGAAATGACGTATTTTGTACATGGTCAAAATGCCCATGAGTCAAAAGTATGAGTTCCACCTTTGTCTTTTGGCACATATTCAGTATCTTTTCTTCCGATCCCAGCCTTCCTGTATCCACAAGAATGGCTCTTCCGCGGCTTTCGATCAGATAGCTGTTAACGCAGCCGCATCTGATTTGTTCTATCACTGCCATCTTTCTTTCCTCTCTCCAATACCTTAGCTTTACATCCCCCCGCCAAAACGGCATTATGCTATTATTCATTGTATTGAAGGTAGGCCTTGTATATTCCACCTTTAGATCCATCTTTTTCGATAAATACAATCAATCACTCCGTTTTCCGTTTGCATGGAAACAAGTTTTAAAAGCTGCTCTTTCTCCATCTCCCGAAATAGTCGGATTCCCTTTCCAAGAAAAAGGGGCATTATAGTAAGATGGTATTCATCAATAAGACTTTTTTCCATCAACCCACTTACAAGTTCTGCGCCTCCGCATATCCAGATTCCTTTTCCCGTCTGTTTCTTTAATTTTCCAAGCAGTGATTCCAAGGATTCTCCTGTAAAATAAATCCTAGGCTTGTCCTTAAGCTCCTTATGGGTTATCACATACGTTTCCTTGTCTGGATACACCCATTCATCAGGTGATAGTTCCGTCACTACTTGATGATACGTATTATAACCCATCAAGACCGTGTCCACCTGTTTTGAGAATGTTTCATAACCATAATCCCCTTCGTAAGAAGGATCTTGTCCCATGAGCCAGTCTACTTTTCCTTTTTCATCTGCAATGTATCCGTCTAGACTGATGCCTATATATAAGATAACTTTTCTTTCTAACTTATATTCCAACTGACAGTCATGGGGCTCTCTCGTTACGTGGGCTTCATCGTATTCCTTTGCTTCCATACACCCCATAGCTTTATAAAACGCCTGAGTCTCCACCGAGGACTGGGCGGAGATATAGAGGTTCTGAGCTCCTTTTAGTCTCGCCCACTCTGAAACCATATGAAACAAACGACGGCCTGTACGTTTGCCTCGCACATCATAAGATACATGAATATTTGATAAATCCAGGTAATTTTTGTGTTTCCCCATAAACACACCTTCAACAGAGGCAAACCCCTTTAACTCACCGTGATGAAAGGCTCCAAACACAACACCTCCCGTATGAATGGTGATTTTAAGGCAGCGGACCAACACCTCATAATCCTCATCCTGCCACTGTTCCGTAAATGGATTCTTCACCGATGACCAAACTCCATTTACCTTCCTCACACACTCTTTCACTTCCTGATAGCGGTTAAATTGCTGGAAAAGTTCTTTGTTTAACTCCGAAATGTTAATCTCTCTATATTCCATAGCCTTCTCCTAAGTCCCACGTTTTATAAAGCATACCATTTTTCTACGTTTTCTTCAATTCCTTTTCTTCACAGGAACAAAGAGTCTGGCTGCCGGACTCTAGCTCTAACATGCTGCCACGTTAGGGACAATCTTCCTATTATATAAATAAGTGTCTTCGACACTTCAACTCCCCTGCCCCTCAATCTTGAGGGGATTTGGGGTTCCTTTTTGTATC
>NZ_MCIA01000035.1 GCF_003609635.1 Lacrimispora algidixylanolytica
TAGTTTCACTATCATTCAGAAAAAAAACGATTGTGATGATAAAGAAAACATCCTAAATCGTAATTTCAGAACAACCAGTATTAATCAAAAGTGGTGTACGGATATCACTTATATTTCTACCGCTAAAGAGGGCTGGACTTATCTAGCATCCGTGATGGATCTACACAGTAAAAAAATCATCGGATATGCCTATGATACTTCCATGACAGCGAAACTGGCTGTAAAGGCTGTGGAAAATGCCTGTTTAAACGCAAAGTCAACAAAAGGTATCATTCTTCATAGTGACTTAGGAATACAGTATACCAGTCAAAAATTTGAAGCCTGTGTGAAAGCCAAGCAAATGATTCTCTCTTTTAGCCGGAAAGGAAATCCATATGATAATGCCTGTATAGAATCCTTCCATTCATTATTAAAAAAAGAAGAGGTAAACCACCAAAAATATCCCGATTTCAATACGGCCCGCAAAGCGGTATTTGAATATATTGAATCCTGGTACAACAGAAAAAGGATTCATAGTACAATCAGTTATATGACGCCCCAGGCGGCTCATGATGCTACATGATACTTAGAAGTAAGAGTTAAACTTTTTGTGTCTACGTTATTGACACAAGTCCAAACGTTAAAATTTAAGTAAAATTATGAAGGGAATTATGGTTGGAAGGCCTGTATTCTATGAAGATAAAAAAAATCAAAATAAACTTTATGTTGTTATTACATCATATACTAAAGCATATATTTTTTTTTACAGTATTACTAGTATTCATAGTTAATGTAATCAGGGATGATTTTAATATATCCCCAGGTTCTATAATAACGAAACTTATTTTTAGTGTAGTATTTTTCTGGTTCTTAAAAATGTATTTTAATATATTATATGAATCATATAATATTACGACTGTAAATAGAATTACGCATATGATAAATGCAAAATGGTTCCTAGAAAAGGATAGGACAGTGGTGATAGATCTTTTTGAGAAAGATATGAATAAAATAATAATTAACAACAAAAAATTAAAAACATATACTCATACTTCTATCGTAAGAAAACTTATTGAGCATTTAGTGAGTATAGAATCTGCAAGAAAATTTCGAATGGATAAGGTCTTAGATCAAAAAAAATATGTTTACGAAAAAAATGGAAATAAAATATTAATACAAAAAGATAAGTTTAAGATTAATCGAAATATCATTGGTGAATTTTCTCTTTTTAAAATAACTGATAATGATGTCAAGAGATATTATAAAAAGCAACAGTTTTATAAAGTTATAATACATATTTCAAATAATATCGATTATGATATTCAGTCTTAGGTAATCCTAGAAATGGAAACACATAAAAGATTTAAAAATAAAATGATTATTCTATAAATAATAAGGAGGTACACAATTATGAGGTATAGCTGCTACGTTGATGAGTACAAAAATGAACAGGGTAGAATCTGTGCTAGATTGAGAGATAAGGAATTAAACAAAAAGGTTTCGTTTACTGGGAATAATGTAGATAAAAATCATTTGTTAAGATTTCTTTCGCAAGCTAAAATAAGTCAAGAGATAATGCCATCAATTTTTGAACGAGATGGTGATGATATTGTTGCAGTGAGAGGCGAGCTTGCCATAGAGAACGAAGATGAAATAGTTGTAAATATTGATGTTGAATTTGGCGGGTACATATTTGAATAATATATGCATAAAATAATAGTTTTATGAAGAAGAATTAGAAGATAATAAAGTTTCTGATAAATGAATGATTAAGAAAGATGAAGAACTTATAAAGGTAAATAAAAAACACCTATTATTTATTTCATCATTTGATATGCAAGGGATAATTAGTGTTGGGAACGATAATACCTATTAAAAGAGGAGAAATATAATGTCGGTTATTGTTACACTTTGTTTATATGATGGTATTGTAATGGCGGCAGATAGCCGGACAACTTTAATAAGGACATACCCAAATGGTAAGCAAGAAGTATCGCACAGAGATGGAGAAAAGAAGATTTTTCAATTTGGTGACAGAGATATAGGTATATTATGGTGTGGAAATGCGCAAGTAGGTGATGAAGATATTCCTGATTATTTGAATGGACTTTTTAGCAGGCTTAACAAGTTGGCGACTATAAAAGAAATAGCCGAAAAAATCAATGAAGAATGTAACGAAAGGGTAATGGGTGAAACGATACGATGTCATATTGCAGGATATGAGAATGGGACACAGTGTTTTTATCAGGTTGTGGATGGTGTAGTTACACATAAAAATATAAATCCAGAGCTGGGTATACCTACAATATGTGTCATGTGGGACGGTATAAGAGATATATCCAGAGTTATTGTTCGTGATAAAGAAAAACTGGATATAGGAGGTAGATTGGTAGATGAGTCTGATATACCACATTTTATACTAGATGAAGGTGTTAGATTTGCTAGAACCATGTTAAAACGGTCATGTGTAGAGCGAGAAGAATGCGGAGAACCTATATATTCTCTTATTATAACAGGAGAAGGGATTCAGTGGATATATGAATGATCTTGTTGGGGTTAGAAGCTGCGTAACAAACGTAAACAGATGAAATTTGAGATTTAAGAGGTTATGTTAATGAGATTAGAGGACTTTATAAATGAAGAACTATAAGGGTCAATTTTCTGTAAGATAGGCAAGAGTACATCAGAGATGTGGGGAAAGGGTGGATTCTTACCATATAGGGATTATATAGGAAAAGCTATACATTTAGATGAAGGTAGTATTACATTTGAAAGATTGGAAGATGTAGTAAAATATCTTTATTATGAAGATGATTTAATTATATTTGGTTTTTCTAAAGGAAAAGGGGTATTGCCTGAAGTTGGATACGAAGATAATTTTATAAATAAAGGGTGTTATGATACTTGTGCAATTTATGTTGAAAAAGTATTACCATTTAGTGATGCAAGTACTGTTGATTTTATTTATTCTAATAGTAGAAACGTCGTTAATTTTTACAGTTACTGTAATCTAGCGGCTAGACACTTGGAAGATAGAGATTTATTCGATGCTGCAAAAAGATGGCGTGAACTGTCTATAAATGAAATCTAAGATTCAAAGAGTTGGATTTCTATTTATAATCAGGAGGACTGATATATGTACATAATTAAAGATACTAATGAAAGGTATTACATGAATTGGGTGGGGAACACTCCAGTGTTTAATGGAGATATATCCTCTGCAAAGATTCTTAATGAAACTGATGCAAATAAAGTGATAAAATCCATGAAGAATATAAACAAAAGTGCATATGAGAAAGTATTGTGTGATGATAACGCTCTTATGAAGTCGGCAGAAAGGAATAATCCTGAATGGTATCGTCAGCAAATTGTGTTCTTATTGAGTAAATATAAAAAGAAGTCAGAAGACATATATGAAGATGAATCATATTCAATTTGCGATCAGATTGTAGATGATTTGGAAAAGATATTAGATTAGTAAACGATAAATACAGTAGATGAGAGGTGAAATTTTGATAAATGAGAACCAAGTTGTTGATTATGTTTGTAAATATTTAGAGGATAACAATTACACAGTTGACGAGCATCGGAATACTAATGAAAAAGGATATGATATAGTCGCATTTAACGAGAATGGTAAGAAGTTAATTATTGAGGCCAAGGGAGGCACGAGTTCAAAGCCTGGAACGAATCGGTATGGGAAGGACTTTAATCAAAAACAGGTTAAAACACACGTTTCTGTAGCTATATATGCAGTTGGTAAGGTCATAAACTTTGATCCCGATTGTGAGGTTGGGATTGCATTACCCGAAAATGATGAACACGTAAGAGCCATGAAGAAAATACAGAAGGTTATTGATCTTCTGGCGATTAAAGTTTATTGGGTTTCCTCTAATGGTGAAGTTACTGTTGAATAATCATTATAAAACTAGGGTTTCAAAGAGGTTAATGCTTGGAGGTAATAAGTGAGGATTTATAATAGTGGATACTATTTTACCAATGAACAACTAGGAGTTATCTTAGATCGACTCGGAGATTCATATGAGATAAATCATTTGTATATTATTGAAAAACGGCGGGATATAATTAAATATGGACTTATTTTCCTGAATATTATTGATTTCATTAGTATTTTGTTTGGTAAACTAGAAGGTAATTTTGTTCCTACTACTAAATCGGTTATGGTTTACGTATATGCACAAAACGAATATAAAAATTACCAAAGTTCACAATTATACTCTTTACATGCCTTGCTTCATGAATTGTGCCATGCGTATTACCATAATATTAAGAAAGAAGAGAGTGAAGAAGATTGTGATAATTTTGCAACTAATTACTTAAACAAGAATAGCAAATTTTTCTCAAAAGTTATGGATTGGAAAGATGAGTGGGAGGTAGAGGAAGAAGATTAGCCCCTGAAATGCGTGTTTTAAAAATAGAAGCAAATAAACAGCGGAATGTAAGCAGATAGGACAGGGGTAAGTACCTATTTATAACGGATAACTATAACTTAATAGTATCATCGTTTCAAAGTATATATTTGTGGGTAGTAAGAGGGCATTGGAGAATTATAATCCAGTGCCTTTTATAGTATCTATAAGGCAGGTTAGTAATTAGAACGGGAAGGTAAACAATTTGCAAACACAATCAGTAGAAAATACACAGAGTATCAATAGATGGTGGAGTGGAAATGGCAGGTGTTGCTAAGATGGTAGGGCACAAAGATATCACTACAACTATTAACACATAGTTGGGCAACATACTTCATCTAGTTTACCCCAAATTATGCTTTTTATTTTCATTGAATTACCAAATATGCCGTCTATTATTTTAGCATCTTTTAAGTGTTTTTCTTTATCAATTATTTTGCCCATAGTTTGTAAAGCTTAGTATTTAAAGGCTTCTCAAGGGTTTCAAGAGGGATATACTTATCCTCCCCTTTTTAATGAGAGAAGTCAAAAACCTTAGTGTTTATGTGACTTCTCTCGTTTTTATTTGCGTCACTATTTCCGGAATGATATATAATGCCATAAATTGAATTACACACGTTGGAAGGAAATAATGATTCAATTCTTTCATCGAGACAGAAGAGGGGAGAAATAAAAAAAAGACCACTCGAAAGTAGTCTTTTTAATATGTTTTTATGCGAGGTTAACGTTTACAGCCTGTGGGCCACGGTTACCATCTGTTACTTCAAATGTTACTGACTGTCCATCATCTAAAGACTTGTAACCGTCCATAGCAAGACCTGAGAAATGTACGAATACATCATTACCCTGCTCATCACAGATAAAACCAAATCCCTTTTGCGCGTTAAACCATTTAACTGTACCTTTTTTCATGAAAGATACCTCCTTAAAATTATTGTGTGTTTCTTCAAGATAAAAAAGTCGCACATATGTGTAAATCATCAATAGAATAATGACTTACAAATACATGCGAAATCAAAACTTTATTAAACTACTTGTTGAGTATAACTCAATAATCAGAAAAAGTCAACCAGAATTTAAGAGTTCCTATCACCAAGTTTAAAACTCTTGCAGAACCTACTATTTTGTATTGAATCATGTTACATTTCAAAACGAAATTCAATTAGCTCTCTTTGAATATAATGAAGGCTAAATAAAAGAGAATCCTTTCATCTAGCCTTCATCAGTAGATCCATCGTTATACACTCCGATAAATTCACTGTAGTCAATCCCTGTGCTATTCTTATTTACTATCATTCCAGTTTAATCTACTTTTTTCATCAGGGGTAATGGTATTTACATACATTGATCCCTCTGATCCTACATAATGCTTCCCGTCAATCCATACGTCATGTGCCATTTCTCCATTCTCCTGTCAGTGAGAGAATTGTGCTGCTTAAAGCAATTGTAGCTGTCATTAATACCACTAAAAACTTTTTCTTAAATATGCTTCTATTTTTTATATTTGTATTATTACACCATATATGTAAGGAATTTGCTATTAATATAGAGAATATGCTTCTCATTGAAGAAGAATTTAACTTAGCTTAAAAGAAGGGATATATAGCAGTCTATCAATCAATGGCGAAGTAGAGATGGAAGCTGTCCCACGGCGGCAATGCGGCATCAGGGTATTTTTTTGCCTGCATAGGTCTTTTTACTGTAAAACATGTAATCCGACAGCTTGCAAAATCCATGAATATGTTATATACTGTTTGATGGAGTACTATTAGAAATAAGAGATAAAAGGATGGTTTAGGCATGACTATTTTAGAAAATTGGAGAAATCTGGCATATGGTGAAGGGCTAGATGATAAAGGCAAAGAAGAATTATGGACAGAGTATTTCGTAATTGAAAAAGGAATCTATGAGCATATACTTTCAAAACCAGAAGAAGTAATTGAAGAAACAGTTGAGGATCTTGCTAAAAGATACGGAACCAATGTTCAGACTATTACTGGATTTTTAGATGGAATCAACGATAGCTTAAAAGGATATGAAAACCCAGTTGAAACTATGGACGAAAAGACTGTAGTTAAGATTGAGATCGATACTGAAAAGCTGTATTATAATATGGTAGAGGCAAAAGCAGAATGGCTTTATGATCTTCCACAGTGGAAAAACATTCTGACAGAAGAAAAGAAAAAAGAGATTTATAAGAAGCAGAAAGTTTCCGGTACCATTGTTAAGGGAGCGAAAATTGGAAGAAACGATCCATGTACCTGTGGAAGTGGCAAGAAGTATAAGAAGTGCTGCGGAATCAATCAGTAATTAAGGACGTTTTAACAATAAGAATAAAGAAACAGTTGGGCAGGTACCTCAAAATGGGCTACCTGCTTTGTTTTATAAATGAAAGATACGGGAAAGGAACCATCTAAATGGAAGCTTATGAAGGCTTTGCAGAAGTTTACGACCTGTTTATGGACAACATTCCCTACAAAGACTGGTCGGATTACGTTTCCGGCATTTTAAAGGAATATGGAATTAATGATGGATTGGTTCTTGATCTGGGCTGCGGAACCGGGAGCTTAACAGAACTTTTGGCGGAACGTGGATATGACATGATCGGGGTGGACAATTCAGAAGATATGCTTCAGATTGCAATGGATAAAAGGGCTGAGTCTGGAAACGATATTCTATATCTCATGCAGGATATGAGAGAATTTGAACTTTATGGTACGGTCCGGGCAGTCTTAAGCATTTGTGATTGCATGAATTATATTTTGGAGCATAAAGATCTGACTCAGGTATTTAAACTGGTGAATAATTATCTTGATCCAGGTGGAATCTTTATTTTTGACCTGAATACGGTTTTCAAATATGAAAACCTAATGGGAGAATCAACGATTGCAGAAGACCGGGAAGATTGCAGCTTTATCTGGGATAATTTTTATGATAAGGAATCTGGTATTAACGAATATGGACTTTCCCTGTTTATTAAAGAAGAGGAAGACTTATACAGGAAACATACGGAATGTCATTATCAGAAAGCTTATACCATAGATGATATCAAACAAGCGGTTAAAGATTCCGGTATGGAATTTGTTGCGGCTTACGATGCCTTTACCAGAGAACCGGTGAAGGAGAACAGTGAACGAATTTATTTCGTAGTAAGAGAACATGGAAAGGAGATATAATATGTCTGATTATATAGTAAGAGCGACGGCAGGAGATCATCAGATCCGTGCATTTGCAGCGACCACCAGAGAGATGGTAGAAGAGGCAAGAAAAGCTCATAATACAAGCCCAGTTGCAACCGCTGCTTTGGGAAGACTTTTAACAGCAGGTAGTATGATGGGAATTATGATGAAGGGGGAGGACGATATCCTGACAATAAAAATTCAGGGAAGCGGTCCTATTGAAGGTCTTACGGTTACCTCTGATTCCAAAGGAAATGTAAAAGGCTACGCGTTTAACCCTAGTGTCATGTTGCCACCGAATCAGGTTGGAAAGCTTGACGTGGGAGGTGCAGTAGGAGAAGGTGTGTTAAGCGTAATTCAGGATATTGGCTTAAAAGAGCCTTATGTGGGACAGACCATACTGGTAGGAGGAGAAATTGCCGAAGATTTAACTTACTACTATGCAAACTCTGAGCAGACTCCATCATCCGTAGCTTTGGGTGTCTTAATGAACAAGGAAAACACCGTAAGACAGTCCGGAGGTTTTATGATTCAACTTCTTCCCGGAGCTTCTGATGAAATGATAGAGAAACTTGAAAAGAAGCTTGGTGAGATTACTTCCATCACAACTCTTCTTGATGAAGGTAATACACCAGAGATGATTCTAGAGCATATTTTAGGTGAGTTCGGTATGGAAATTATGGAACTGATTCCTACCAGATTTCACTGCAATTGTGATAAATCAAGAGTGGAAAAAGCTTTGATCAGTGTAGGAAGAAAAGAGCTTCAGGAAATGATCGATGACGAAAAGAGCATTGAAGTAAATTGTCATTTCTGCAGCACAAATTACGAATTTACAGTTGAGGATTTAAAAGAACTGTACGAAAAAGCGAATAGCTAAATGCTCCCAATGATACGGAGCATTAAAAAGAGCCATCTGATAAGGATGGCTCTGATCGTAATCATGCGAAACAATATAACTTCTTCCTGTATGTTGAAAAAAGGTACACTGATGAGTCAATGATTATAATCTAGTAACGTTGGTGGCTTGTGGCCCTTTCGCTCCGTCAACTACATCAAACTCAACTCCAGCGCCTTCGTCTAAAGACTTGAAGCCGTCCATGCTAAGACCTGAGTAGTGTACGAAAACATCGTTACCTTGTTCGTCGGAAATGAATCCGTAACCTTTTTGGTTATTAAACCACTTAACTGTACCTTTCACTATGATACCTCCAAAATAAATTAAAAATTATACTGTTACAGGGTATCTGTAACTTCCCTAAGAATAGCATAAAACGGGTAAAGTGTCAAACATTTTCCGCCTTAAAAAACAAGAAAAAACAAAAATAAATTTCAAGGAAAATTAAGTAGTAAAAGGGCAGAAAGTTGTGGTAGAATGGGGAAAGATTGCGACATAGGATAAGAGGAAAAGACAATGAAAATGAGTAATTTTTTTGGACATTTTTGTACGATAACGTCACATAAAATACGGGTCATGAAAAACTGCTTTCGGGTAGGTCTTTTTAAACAGGGAATTCTACATGATATCTCTAAATATAGTCCACAGGAATTTTTTGCAGGAGTAAAATATTATCAGGGGAACAGAAGTCCTAACGCAGCCGAAAGAGAGAAAAAGGGATACTCGGAAGCATGGCTCCATCATAAGGGACGCAATAAGCATCATGATGAATATTGGATTGACTTCTCTAATGATTTTTCCAAAGGGCTTGTTGGTCATAAGATGCCTCTGAAGTATGTAATTGAAATGGTAATGGACCGGATCGCGGCTTGTAAGACTTACAAAGGGGAAAATTATACCGATGGAGCAGCTTGGGATTATTATATACTGACAAAGCCATATTCTGTCATTGCCCCAGAGACAGATAAACTCCTTGGAACACTTCTTTTTATGTTAAAAGAAGAAGGGGAAGATAAAACCTTTTCATATATGAGAGAACTGCTGAAACAAGGAGATTATTAGGAAAAACAAGAAGGTAAATTGGAAGACTACGAATGTTTGTCAGAATTTAATAATTGATAGATGTTTTGTAGATTTGCAACGAGGAATGGTAGATTGAGTGGGAGCATGATGGAAAATGGAATTTATTATTAGCAGAACAAAACGTTCCTTTGAATTCAATATGGCAGCCAGTCACTGGCATCCGGTTTATGAGTTGTTTTATCTGGTATCAGGACATTGCCGAATTATTATCAATCATACGCTTCATTACATTGAACCTGGAGATTTGATCCTGATTGCTCCGGGAGAGATTCACCGTACAACCCATTATTCCAGTCCGGTCAATGAACGAGTCACAGTGAGTTTTGACAAGGAATATTTGGGACTTTTAAAAGAACAGTGCGGTGACCAGTTGACTAATTATTTGCTTCGTAACTCCAAGGTATCGATACCGGTCGGCAGACAGGCCTTTGCGGAAGAACTTATTAATAAAATGGAATATGAGGCAGCAGGTAAGGACGGGTATTCTCCCTTTATGATGCATATTTACCTTTATGAATTTCTTGTTTTCTTATCAAGATGCCAAGAAGCAAAACAGGAACCGGTTAAGATTCCAGTGGCGGAAAAAGCGATTGAAGAGGCAGCGGGATACATCTATAACCATTACGCAAGTCAGATCACCTTGGAAGAAGTGGCGGATCGTATTCATATGAGCCCTGCCTATTTTTCAAGGAAATTCAAAGCGGTAACTGGTTTTGGGTACAAAGAATATTTGACGAACATCCGAATTAGAGAGGCAGCAGATATGCTTTTAAACACCTCCAAATCCATCACAGAAATTGCGATCGAATGTGGATTTGGAGATGGAAATTACTTTGGAGACGCATTTAAAAAAATCAAAGGTGTTGCGCCGAGAGTTTATAGAAACATGCAGGGAATGATATAAGTACTAACGGTAGATGTTACTTAATACGTTGCGAATATAAAGGCTGGCCTTTTCTCTATCCTGAAATAGGCTTTCCTCATATGGAACATAAGTAATCTTGTCTTTATGCTCAAATTGAAGACCAGGGGACCATAGAGGGGAAAATTGGGGTAGATAAAGTCCGCTTTGACGGTTATAACAGGTTTTTGCGGTAGCCTTTTTCCTTGCCTCTTTATCTACATATTCAGCCACACTTTTATGAATAGCCTTGTCTTCGTAAATTAGATAGTAGTAGTTTTTGTAATCCGAATAAAAGTACTTTAATTCACCTTCAAACAAATCGATGGTGATGCTTAAACTTTCTCTGTTCGCCTCAAGACTAACAATGGAATTGGATCTTGTAAATCCCACTGGAACGGAAAAACCATTTTTACAGATTAAATTAAGAGAACGGTGCTCCCGACCAAAGATATCCGGTTGGCTTATAAGTTCCTGGTTTTCAACGAAAAACTCCTTCTCCAAAAAATCAGGATAATTTAATATAGGAAGAATTAGTGGCATTCCCTTTAAATCATCTTCATTATGAAGGATTAAAAGATCAAATAAAAACGTCTCATGAGTCATTAAGTAATCTTTGTATACTTCAATCAACTGTCCGCCAGAGTAAAGATCCTTTCGTTCAATCTTTAAAAATGCTTCAATGGATTTTTGTTTCATGCTTGGCAATCCTAATAGATCCCGGTAAGGACGTATCTTTCGATAGATGTCAAAGCTTTCCACACGGGAAAAGTCATAGGGTAGTCCGTGAGCATGACAACGCTTTAATAAGTATGGAAGATCAAAGCCATCTCCGTTAAAGTGAATGACCATGGAAAAGTCTTTTAAAAAATCAAAAAAAGTGATTAAGAGTTCTTGCTCTGAGGCTAAGGTATCCGCAAACCACTGAATTAGATTCCAACAGTCGTTTCGGTAATAGACGCAGCCAATTAAATAGAGGGTGGAATACTCCCCTGAAAATCCAGTTGTCTCTATATCAAAAAACAGAAGTTCTTCTTTCTTACCTCCAATACGGTCGAGTGGATAGGTCTCCTGAAATTCTATTGTTTTATGTAAAGTAATCATAAGTGATGCCGTCCTTTCTTTCACCAATATTATAGCGGAACAAGGCCTAATCGTCAATGAAAACAGAATATTTGTTCGACTATCTGCTTGCATAACAACAGTCATTATGCTATGATGAATTCATTGATTGTGAATACAGGAGCCAAAAGGAGACAGACAGATTTGATTTCTTATGTGAAAGGACCGCTAATTGAGTTATTTGAAGATGTGGTGGTCATAGAATGCGGGAGCATGGGCTATGAGGTACACGTTCCAGTATCCGTTCTTCAGAAATTGCCTGGTATCGGCAAGGAAGTAAAGCTATATACATATTTTCAGGTAAGAGAGGACGCGATGTGCTTGTTCGGTTTCCTCAATCGACAGGACCTGCAGATGTTCAAGCAGTTAATCAGTGTCAACGGGATTGGCCCCAAGGGTGCCCTCGGAGTACTCTCAGCTCTATCTCCTGATGATTTAAGAAGAGCAATTGTCTGTGGAGATGCAAAGGCGATTTCTAAAGCACCTGGCGTAGGAGCTAAGACAGCCCAGAGAATAATTTTAGACTTAAAAGATAAGGTGGATATGGCAGATATATTACCTGTTCCAGTTGATGTAGAGAATAATCCATCTTCCTTTGGAGGAGTGGCAGGAGAGGCCATAGAGGCTCTGACTGCTTTGGGATATACCGCTTTAGAAGCGGGACGTGCAGTTAAGAAAGTGGAACTTACAGAATCCATGACAGCAGAAGATGTGCTTAAGGCATCCTTAAAACATTTGGCTTTTATATAAAATGACAGGTAAAGTAAAAGATGGAACGTAGAATTATAACCACAGACGTAACGGAAGAAGATAAACAGATCGAACCTTCCTTAAGACCGCTTAGCCTTAAGGAATACATTGGGCAGGAAAAGATCCGAAATAATCTAAAAGTATATATTGAGGCAGCCAAAGCCAGAGGGGAATCCCTAGATCACGTGTTGTTTTATGGTCCTCCTGGTCTTGGGAAAACCACGCTTTCTGGTATCATTGCCAATGAGATGGGTGTTAATATGAAGATCACTTCTGGACCAGCCATTGAAAAGCCGGGAGAGATTGCTGCCATCTTAAACAACCTTCAGGAAGGCGATGTTCTGTTTGTGGATGAGATTCATAGACTGAACCGCCAGGTGGAAGAGGTTCTCTATCCAGCTATGGAGGATTTCGCCATTGATATCATGCTGGGGAAGGACTCTGCAGCCAGATCCATAAGACTGGATTTGCCAAGATTTACTTTGGTGGGGGCGACGACTAGAGCTGGGCTTCTTACCGCACCTCTAAGAGATCGTTTTGGTGTGGTACAGAAGCTGGAATTTTATACGCCTGAGGAATTGAAAGTTATTGTCTGCCGTTCTGCCAAAGTCCTTAATGTTGAGATTGAGGAAGAGGGAGCAGCAGAGATTGCCAAGCGTTCCAGGGGAACCCCAAGACTTGCAAACCGTCTATTAAAGAGAGTCCGGGATTTTGCCCAGGTAAAGTATGATGGTATTATAACAAAAGAAGTGGCTGATTTCGCTTTGGATATCCTTGATGTGGATAAGCTTGGACTGGATTTTAACGATAGAGCCATCTTATCTACAATGATTGAGAAGTTTTCAGGAGGACCAGTGGGTCTTGATACTCTTGCCGCTGCTTTGGGAGAAGATGCGGGCACGCTGGAGGATGTATACGAACCCTATCTTTTGATGAATGGTTTTTTAAATCGTACCTCCCGAGGACGGGTGGCTACAGAACGGGCTTATGAACATCTAGGAATCTCATTGGAACCATGATCTGCCTGAATTTTAGAACTTTCCTAACTTTATAAAATGTGATATAGTAAAGAAAGAGCAAATGATAACAGGAGAAAAAGCATGAATTCCAAGCACAATACAGAGGTTTTAATAGATGGTAAGATATATACATTGGCAGGAAGTGAAGAAGAGGGATACATTCAACGTCTGGCTAGTTATATCAATGAGATGATTCTGACCTTAAAACGTCAGGAGGGATTTACAAAACAAAGTGCGGAGTACCAGAATGTCATGATAGAGCTTAATATGGCGGATGATTATTTTAAAGCCAGGGAACTGATTAACAGACTGGAACAGCAGAAGGCAGAAATGGAAAAGGAAACCTACAGCTTGAAGCATGAGCTGGTGGCGACTCAGATGAAGCTTGAGGCAGCAAAGCACGAACTTTCAGACGCAAAGAAGGAATAATTCACGAGGGGATGTTCTATGGCGAAGCCATGACATCCTCTCTTTCATCGATAAAGGCAAACAGGAGGCATATGTGAAAAAGGTAGTTGAGATTCTAGCTCCGGCGGGATCATTTGAAAGTATGAAAGCAGCGGTGGCAGCGGGCGCTGATGCTGTTTATATGGGAGGAAGCCGATTTGGAGCAAGAGCTTTTGCAGAAAACCCAGAAGAAGACAAACTATTAGAAGCCATAGATTATGTTCATCTTCATGGGAAGAAGCTATACCTTACGGTTAATACTCTTATGAAGGAACAGGAAATGGGAGAATTATATCAATATCTTCTCCCTTATTATAGACAAGGACTTGATGCAGCGATTGTTCAGGATATGGGAGTGTTTTCTTTTATCAGAGAAAATTTCCCTGATTTGGCCATTCACGCAAGCACTCAGATGAGCACAACAGGAGTATACGGTGCTGGGATATTAAAAAGCCTGGGAGCGGAACGAGTGGTTACCGCACGTGAGATTTCTCTAAAGGAAATTAAGCAGATTCATGACAATGTGGATGTTGAAATCGAAAGCTTTGTACATGGCGCTTTGTGTTATTGCTATTCTGGTCAATGTCTTTTTAGTAGCTTGATTGGCGGGCGAAGTGGCAACAGAGGAAGATGTGCCCAGACTTGCCGTCTGCCCTACGAGATAAAAAAAGATGGAAAAGTAATTGGAAAAAAGGAAGACCGCTACGTTTTGAGCCTAAAGGATTTAAGTACCCTTGATATCATTCCAGATATGATTGAAGCAGGCGTTTTCTCTATGAAAATAGAAGGTAGAATGAAAAACCCCAGATACACAGCTGGAGTAGTAAGCATCTACCGTAAATATACAGACCTTTACTTAAGTCAAGGACGAGAAGGTTACTTTGTCAAAGAGGAAGACCGTAAATCTCTCTTAGACTTATTTGACCGCGGTGGCCAAACCGATGGATATTATAAAAAGCACAACGGGCGAGATATGGTAGTGTGGAAGGGAAAACCAGCCTTCCGCCAAGGAAATCAGGAGTTATATGATTATCTTGATGAAACCTACGTAGAGAAACAGGTGAAAGAACCAGTACGTGGACAAGCTTTTCTGGAGGAAGGACAGTCGGCATGCCTTTTACTAGAAGCCTTTGGACATGAAGTTACAGTGGTCGGAGATTTGGTACAGCAAGCGCAAAATCAGCCGATGACGGAAGAAAAGGTAAGAAAACAGCTTGATAAGACCGGAAATACACCATTTTATTTTGAATCTCTAGAAATCCATTTGAATGGGAATGCTTTTCTACCGGTTCAAGCTTTAAATAATCTTCGAAGACGTGGGCTAGAAGAGATTGAAACAGCGATTTTAAACCAATTTAGAAGAGCAGACCGTACAGAAATAGCAGATACCGAGAAAGTATCGAAGGTTGATTTAAAAACTGCAGAAGAACCAACGCTTACGGTTTCCTTGGAGCGTCCAGATTGTCTGGAAACTGCGGCCATTCATCCACGGGTTCATCGCATCTATATTGATGCAGCTGAGTTTGAGCCAACGAAGTGGAAATCTTATGTAGAGATATGTCATAGGAACGGCAAAGAATGCATGTTAACCTTGCCTCATATTTTTCGGACTAGGGCGGAACAGTTTTTAGATAAATATAAAAAAGAACTTAAAGAGGCTTCTTTTGATGGCTTTTTAATCCGCTCTTTGGAAGAAGTAGCATACCTAAAGCAAAAGGAAATAAAGGGAAAGATGATTTTTGATTTTGGGATGTACGGAATGAATAGCGAGGCTCAGAAACTGTTTTTAGAGATGGGGGCTGATGAGCTTACCTGGCCTGTGGAATTAAATAACAGGGAACTGGGAAAGCTAAGAACTCCTGGAGAGCTACTAATATATGGACGTCTGCCCATGATGGTAACTGCACAGTGCATCCATCAGGGTGTGGAGCAGTGTGATAAAGCTCCAGGGCTTTTAATGATGAAGGATCGTATGGGAAAAGAATTTCCGGTGAGAAATCATTGTACTTTCTGTTATAATTCCATTTACAATTCTACTCCAGTATCCCTCCATGGTTTTACGGATGGAATAAAAGCATTAGCACCAACTTCTCTGCGGCTTCAGTTTACGATAGAGAATAAAGAACAAACTAGAGATGTGATAAAATATTTTTCAGAAGAGTTTTATCAGGGACAGAAAAAGGAACTTCCTTTTGACGAGTTTACTAGAGGTCACTTTAAACGCGGCGTAGAGTAGGTGATATATGATTAATTTAACAATCGATGTGTCTAGATATTTTATGATACTATTGATCGCACTATACACATATTTAAACTTCCGTATTTTTTCCGTAAAGGATGAGATTAAAAAAAATAGAATCTGTAGGCGCCAGAATTTTGCCATGTTTTTGATTCATCTTTTTGCCTATGTTATTATATGGTTTGAGACAAAGGATGAGAGAATGCTGGTATTTTATCTAGCTCAGGTTTTGTTTTTTTTGGTGTACTTATTTTTGTATCGATTGTTTTACAGAAATGTATCCAGACTTCTGGTTAATAATATGTGTATGCTTTTGTCTGTAAGTTTTATCATGCTGACCAGGCTTTCTTTCGATAAGGCCATGAAGCAGTTTATCATTGTTGTGGTTGCCGCAGTGGTCACTTTAGTCATACCTTTCGTCATAGATCGTGTTTGGCAACTGAGCAAAATCCCTTGGGTGTATGGATTAGGCGGAATTCTTCTCCTTGGTATTGTGTGCATCGCCGGTACCAGTAGCTTTGGAGCTCAGCTTTCTCTTGGCGTGGGAGATTTTTCCATTCAACCTTCGGAGTTTGTTAAAATCAGCTACGTATTTTTCATTGCAACTATGTTTTATCGATCTACCGACTTTAAGACGGTGATAACCGTTACGGCTGTTGCAGCGGTTCATGTTTTAACATTGGTAATCTCAAAGGATTTGGGAAGTGCTCTTATTTTCTTTGTTGCATATGTTTTCATGCTTTTTGTTGCTACGGGTAAATGGCTTTATCTTCTGGCTGGAGTGGGAGGAGGATCTCTTGCTTCACTTTTGGCCTTTCAGATTTTTGACCATGTAAAGACAAGAGTCCTGGCATGGCAAAATCCCTGGACTGATATTGCGGGAAAGGGGTATCAAATTACCCAATCTCTTTTTGCCATAGGTACTGGGGGTTGGTTTGGTATGGGCCTTTATCGGGGAATGCCTAAAAAGATCCCTGTAGTTGAAAAAGATTTTATTTTTTCTGCCATATCAGAGGAACTTGGGGCAGTTTTTGCCTTATGTATCTTGTTCATCTGTCTAGGTTGTTTTTTGCAATTCATGATGATTGCCAGCCGTATGCAGGCAGTATTTTATAAACTAATTGCATTTGGACTGGGAACCATCTATATTTTCCAGGTGTTTTTAACTGTAGGTGGTGTGACAAAATTCATTCCATCCACAGGTGTTACTCTGCCCCTTGTCAGCTACGGAGGAAGCTCCATATTGAGTACGTTTATTATCTTTGGAATTATTCAGGGGCTTTATATATTGAAACGCAATGAAGAGGAAGAATATGAAGAGTAATCCAAATCCAAAAGCAAATCGTCATATGTTAATACTAACCTATGGAATCGTGCTCCTGTTTGTAGGACTAGCGGCCTATTATGGTTATTTTCTATTTACAAAAAGCGATACCGTGATTAACAATTCCTATAATGCAAGACTCGACAGCTTCGCGGACCGTGTGGTCAGAGGAGAGATACGAAGCAGTGACGGGAGAGTGATTGCTCAGACAAATGTAGATGGAGAAGGAAATGAATCAAGGAACTATCCTTTTGATTCTCTCTTTGCTCATGTAGTAGGGTATTCCAGCAATGGAAAAACCGGCATTGAAGCGTTGTCTAACTTTTACTTGCTTACCAGTCACGTAAATATGCTGGAGCAGGTATTTAATGAACTATCTTCTGTTAAAAATAAGGGAGATAATGTTGTTACAACTCTTGATCTGGACATACAGAAAGCGGCCTATGATGCTTTAGGGAAAAGAAACGGTGCAGTGGTAGTCATGGAGCCGGATACAGGAAAGATTCTGGCCATGGTATCAAAACCGGATTATAACCCCAATACACTACTAGCAGACTGGAATCACCTGGTGGCAGAAGAGAATACTTCTGGGCAATTATTAAACCGGGCGACACAGGGGCTGTATCCGCCTGGCTCAACGTTTAAGGTGGTAACTGCTTTAGAGCACATGAGGGAGAATCCATCTAATTATGGAGATTATACCTTTGACTGTAATGGAACTTATAAAAATGGAGATTATACCATTAAATGCTATCATGGGACGGCTCATGGACATCAAGATTTTAGACAAGCATTTGCAAACTCCTGTAATGGTGCTTTTTCTAACCTGGGATTATCTCTGAATTTAAACGGCTTAAAGAATACGGCAGACCAGCTTTTGTTTAATTCAGATCTGCCTCTATCCATAGCCTACAGTAAGAGCTCTTATACCATGGCGGAAGGAGCTGATACCTGGCAGATTCTTCAGACGTCAATTGGCCAGGGACAAACCCAGATCACTCCCATTCATAATGCCATGATGACCGCAGCCATTGCTAACGGGGGCACTCTTATGAAGCCTTATTTAATCGATCGTGTAGAGAACGTTGGAGGAGACGTAGTTAAGAAATTTATGCCTCAGTCTTATGGGAATCTTATGACCGCAGAAGAGTCAGCAGATTTATCTGAATATATGAGAGCAGTGGTAACAGAGGGGACTGGCTCTGCCCTTCGAACTGATGCCTATACGGTAGCAGGAAAGACAGGCTCTGCAGAATTTGATAAAGCAAAAGAGACACACGCCTGGTTCATCGGATTTGCACCAGTGGAGCACCCAAAGGTTGTGATAAGCGTGATTGTGGAGGAAGGTGGTTCTGGCGGACAGACTGCCGCACCCATTGCCAGAACTCTTTTTGATTTATATTTTTCCAAATGATGAAAGATATGATATTTGGTTTCTAATATTACAGACTTGCATATGATGCCAAAAAGAGTTATACTATAGCCAGTCTATGAGACACACCAAAATCGGTATTTGTAAAAGATAACCGGTTCACTCTGGAGGAATTGCAATGATAGAAGCAACGAGTTGTGGCGGTGTGGTTATCTTTCGCGGTAAAATTCTAGTTTTATATAAGAATTATAAAAACAAATATGAAGGTTGGGTTTTGCCAAAGGGAACAGTAGAAGCGGGTGAAGAGTATAAAGAGACAGCGCTCCGTGAAGTAAAAGAAGAGACGGGGGTAAGTGCGTCCATTATCAAATACATCGGCAAGAGCCAATACTCTTTTAACACACCCCAAGACATGGTGGAGAAGGATGTACACTGGTATCTAATGATGGCCGACAGCTATTACAGTAAACCACAGCGGGAAGAATATTTTATTGATTCAGGATATTATAAGTTCCATGAAGCGTATCATCTTTTAAAATTTTCCAATGAAAAACAGATTCTGGAAAAAGCATATAATGAATATTTGGATTTAAAAAAGAGTAATCTTTGGGGCAGTAAAAAATATTTTTGATTTGAGCACAAAGAGCCAGAGAAGTCATCATGACTTCTCTGGCTCTTTGTCAATTATATATAAGATGTAAATTAATAGGTTGTTTCTAGCTCTTCTAATTTTGTAAGTAAATTTGCGGTATTTAGTTCAAAAATCAGTCCTTCTCTTTTGTCGCTCTCCATTACATTATGAATGAAAGAGGAACGATTAACGAGAGGATCCTGTTTTCTATCCGCAATGATCTCTAGATCCTCCACGGCTACAATCTCATCCACTACAACTCCCCAACTGGTGCCATCTAAGATAAGAATCATCTCTTTATAAAGTGCGGAGCGAAATAGCTCCTTTGACTGATCAAGAAGAGTTAAAATTTGAGGCATGTAAGTTTCTTTTGCCAATCTTAAAATTTCGGATAATTGAAATTCTTGTTCTTCGCCATCATAATGTTTCATACATTCTTCTACTTCAAAAGCGGAATGGTGAAGTTTTTCGTGGGGTTCTTCCATCTTGCGAAGATGGGACATCACGGCTTCATTATCCGTTGAAAAGCGGTCATACCACTTTCCAAGAGCGCATTTGTGTGAGTCTTTGGCAAGAGAAAATACACCACCCTCAGTGATGTAACGCTCAAATTCCACGACCCAATTGATATGATCCTGCTTTCTTGCATCAATCATTTGCTCAAATTCATTGTATTCGGTAAAAATAGATTTCATCCCAAATGTGATTCTCAAATCAAGCATTTGAATGACCTGATCTCTGTATTTGAACATGCCGGTTACGTTGGCGGGTGCAGCAGGAATCGTATTATATTCAGGTTGCTGTACGATTGTTGATACATGTCTGCTGTCAATGCAGTAAAGAGACCCTGATAGTTTAAATATGATGTATGGACATTTGATCTCGTTTTCCATTTAATAACACCTTACCTTTTTCTTTTGTATTAATACCTGTTCATTATAGAACTTATTGTCATATAGTTCAATGGCTTTTGCGGAAAATTATATTTTAAAAGTTTATGATAAGACTATGAATAACTATAAAATCAGGGTATAATGTTACTGGATATAGGATCGCATTGTTTGGAGGGAATAAAATGATAAAGTACTACGAAGGAGATATTTTTACTTCTGATGCAGATGTGGTCTGCCATCAGGTAAATTGTCGGGGGGTATTTGAAAAAGGACTGAATGGACAAATTAAAAAATTGTTTCCAGAGGTAGAAAAAACATATAAGATATTAACAAAACAGTGGCAAGAGCAGGTGGGAGGCAGAAGTGCAGAACTTCTCGGCCGCGTATCAGCCCAACCGGTAAAAAAAGATGATCGATGGTTTCTTATTGCCAATCTATATGGACAAGATAATTATGGAAAAAGTGGCCCTTATACGGATTATAAGGCTCTGGAAAAGGCGTTTCAGGAGATCCGTGATTTTGTTGACGTAAGAGAGAAGAAGGAAAAGGTAGCATTTCCTTATAAAATAGGATGTGGCAATGCCGGAGGCGACTGGGATATCGTGAAGAAGCTTTTGGAACAGGTTTTTGAAGGCTATGAGGGAGAAGTTCAGATTTGGAATCATGAGACTATGAAATAACGGTTTTATCAGGGAGGGAAAAACATGGCAAAAGTAAGCTCTTTGAGCCGCAGTATCAATACATTTTATGTGGAGTGGAGCGCGCTCAATCATTACTTATCATCCTACGAATGTGATGTGAATGGAGTTCCATATATTGGATTTTCTGACCCTCGTGTCCAAAAACTTTGGAAGGGGTTATCCGGTCAGGAACGAAAGGAAGTCATGAAACGTTTGGGTGCCAAAAATGAAACAGATTTGCAGGTTTATTTTACCTGATGATTTGATTATATCAGGAAGGAATGGAGAATTAAATGTCAGAAAGAAAATTTGTGGTAGTTGATGGCTCGTCCATGCTGTCTACCTGCTATTACGCAGTCTTGCCTAGGGAAATTATGTTTGCCAAGACGGAAGAGGAAAAGCAGAGACATTATGATAAGATCCTTCATGCGAAAGATGGCACGTATACCAATGCCATTTTGGGTATGCTTAAGATGATTGTTTCTCTCATGAAGAAACAGCAGCCAGATCATATTGCTTTTGTTTTTGATAAAACCAGGGATACCTTCCGTAGAGAAATGTATTCAGATTACAAGGGCACAAGAGGCGCAACACCAGAACCGTTAAAGAATCAATTTGTGCTAATGGAACAGATTCTTGAAGACGTTGGCTTTCAAGTTCTTTTCAGTCAGCGGTACGAGGCAGATGATTATGCCGGAAGTCTGGTCATGAAATTTAGAGAAGAGATCCCTATGATCGTTCTTACAAAAGATCATGATTATCTACAACTAGTAAGTGATGAGCACAATGTTCGTGCATGGATGGTACAATCTCGTCAGGAAAAAGCGGATGAATTATATAAAAAGTATTTTTCTTTATACCGTGTAAAGAAAGAACAGCTAAACCTTCCGGAAAAGGTATTTGAATATACGTCTGACACCGTTTTTTACGAAGAAGGTGTGTGGCCGGAGCAGATAGCAGATTTAAAAGGCATTCAGGGTGATTCCTCCGATAATATTCCAGGAGTCAAAGGAGTTAGCAGTGCAGCACTTTTGCTTCTTCGAGAATATGGAACTGTGGAAGAGATTTACCGCGCAATCCTTGAGGCAGAAGCGGATAAAAAAACATTAAAAGAGATGCAGGATTTCTGGAAGAATGAGCTGGGTATTTCGCGTTCTCCTTATAAGGCCCTTACAAAAACCAGTGAAGAAGAACTGTGCGGTGAAAAAGCTGCACTTATGTCCAAAGCGTTGGCAACTATGAAAATGGATATTCCAATTGAGCTTGAACTTTCTGATTTTTCATCAAAGGCTTATGAGGAAGATAAGGTCCGTCAATGGCTGTCAAAACTTGATATCAAAGAGGCTTCTATTTTTGGAACTGGTTTGTAAGAACGAAAAAAGTATTTTTTCTTGCCCTTTGGACACACTCATAGGGAATATGCCTTATATATATGAAGGAGATAACTATTATGAAAAAATCTTATGAAACTTTAAATTCTATGCTGGAGAGAAGTATGGCTTTGCAGACTTCTCTTATTCTTTTTGAGTGGGATAATGAAACATTGGCGCCGGAGGATGCAGGTTCCTATACCAATCGAGTGATTGGTGTGTTATCTGAAGAGTATTATCGTATTATGACAGATGATGAGATGGGAAATGCCATTGAGGCTTGTGAAAAAGAAGATAACCTATCCGATTTGGAACGGGCCATTGTAAAAGCAGCAAGAGAAGCAAGAGAGGATTTAATCTGCATTCCGTCCCAGGAATACAGAGAAAACGCACAATTAGTTGCAGATGCAGTCAGAATCTGGACGAAAGCGAAAAAGAGTGAAGACTTTGACTCCTTTGCTCCTACTCTGGAAAAGGTAATTGGTTTTAAAAAGAAATTTGCATCCTACCGTAAAAAGGATGATCAAAAGCTTTATGACGTTATGCTAAACGAACACGAAAAAGATTTCAACTCAGAACTTCTTGATGAGTTCTTCAGCCAGCTTAAGAAAGAGATCGTTCCCCTTTTAAAAGAAATCACAGAACATGGCAAAGAAATTGATGTCTCCTTCCTAACGGGTGGATATCCAGTAGAAAAGCAGAAAGAAATGGCTGAATTTCTTGCAAAATATCTTGGGTTTGATTTTAAAAAAGGTGTTCTTTCAGAAAGTGCCCATCCGTTTACCACCAATCTTCATAACCACGATGTAAGAATTACCACCAGCTATCATGATAGAATGGACAGTTCCATGTTTTCTGTGATACATGAAACCGGACATGGTCTTTACGAACTGGGAATTGGTGATGACATTACCCAGACATCAGCAGGTCAAGGAACTTCTATGGGAGTACATGAATCCCAATCTCGTTTCTTTGAAAATATTATTGGGCGAAAAGCTGCATTCTGGGAACCGATTTATGGTAAGCTACAAGAACTTTATCCGGATAAACTAAGTGATATTCCATTGGAGCAGTTTGTGGAAGCGATTAATAAGGTAGAGCCAAGCTATATACGAACAGAGGCAGACGAACTGACCTACAGCCTCCATATTATGATTCGCTATGAGATGGAGAAGATGATTGTGGAAGAAGACATTGATTTAAAAAAGCTTCCAGATATCTGGGCTGATAAATACGAAGAATATCTAGGCGTTAGACCAGATAAAGCATCAAAAGGAATTCTTCAAGATATCCATTGGTCTCAGGGAATGTTTGGATATTTTCCATCCTATGCTTTGGGGAATGCCTTTGGAGCACAGCTTTATTACCATATGCAAAAAGAAATGGACTTTGATGAGCTGCTTAGAGACGAGAAGATAGACGTGATTCGTGAGTATCTCAGGGAGAATATACATCGGTTTGGAAAGCTGAAAACTAGTCGTGAGTTATTAAAAGATATAACAGGGGAAGATTTCAATCCGGACTACTTTATTCGGTATTTAAAGGAAAAATATCGCAAGCTGTACGGATTGTCATAAATCTTTCGATTCGATTATTTGAAAAAGGGAGGGGACCTTATGGAAAATATCAAGAAAAGCACACTGGAATTAATCGGTAACACTCCATTGGTTGAATTAACTAATTTTGAAAAGAAGCATGAGCTTGGGGCACAATTGCTGGCAAAGCTGGAGTATTTCAATCCTGCTGGCAGCGTGAAAGATCGGGCAGCTCTCTTCATGATTGAAGATGCAGAAAAGAATGGAATACTAAAACCAGGGGCAACCATAATTGAGCCTACATCAGGAAACACTGGAATTGGAATCGCCAGTATAGCTGCCGTAAAAGGCTACCGAGCTATCCTTACCATGCCAGAGACCATGAGTGTGGAGCGTAGAAATCTTTTAAAGGCATATGGAGCAGAAATTGTGCTTACAGAAGGAGCCCAAGGGATGAGAGGTGCCATCTCTAAGGCGGAAGAGTTACAAAAAGATATTTCGGGTTCTGTAATTTTAGGCCAGTTTGACAATCCTTCCAATGTCCGGGCTCACCTAGAGACCACAGGACCAGAGATCTGGAACGATACAGATGGGAACGTGGATATTTTTGTAGCTGGTATAGGTACTGGTGGTACGATTACTGGAGTCGGTGAGTATTTAAAGAGCCAAAACCCAGAAGTCAAGATTGTTGCAGTAGAGCCTGCAGGATCCCCTGTTCTCTCAGGTGGCAATCCGGGTCCTCACGGAATTCAAGGAATTGGAGCAGGATTTGTTCCTTCTATATTAAATACAAAAATATATGATGAGATTATTCCGGTGGAAAATTCAGATGCCTATGAAACAGGAAAAGAGATAGCCCAGACAGAGGGAATTTTAGTGGGAATATCATCTGCAGCAGCCGTATGGGCGGCAGTTCAATTGGCAAAGCGTCCTGAGAATGCAGGAAAACGGATTGTTGTAATTCTTCCTGATACGGGAGATCGGTATTTGTCTACACCACTTTTTAATTAAGCAATTATAAATACAAAACCAGGGTCGATAGATGTTCAACCCTGGTTTTTTTGTATGTGTTTTTGGCCTTCTCGGTATTCTGAATAGAAGTAATTAATTTCTGCTCCAAAGAAGAGTATGCATATACAGGTATAGAGCCATAGCATGATAAGGACGATGGCTGTAAGTCCTCCATACATTACGGAATAATTGCCGAAATTATTAAAATAAATAGAAAAAATAAAAGAGAATGAAATCCAACCAATGGTTGTGAAAATTGCTCCAGGAATCTGTCTTAAAAAGTGTTGTTTCTTTGATGGAACATAGGTATAGAGGAGTGCAAAACAAATCGTTAAAATAAATATAAGCATGGTCCGGAAGGTAATGATATACTGGGTGACCTCGCCAAGAATTGGAAAATGCCGATATATCAGATTCTGAATGGTATTGCCTAACACTAAAAGCACCAGAGATAAGATACAGATAATCATAAATACAATGGTATAACCGGAGCAGATGATCCGCGTCATAAGATAGCTTCTTTTATTTAGCTGTCCAAATACCCGGTTCAATCCCCTTTCAATGCTTAACATTCCTCTGGAAGAGGACCATATGGCAGCAACCGCTGTAACCGAAAGAATGGCGACAGGAGTATTTGTATATAGATCATCAATCACATTTACAATTACGCTGTTCATCTCCATGGTATTTGGCATAACTGAGATAACAAGCTGCAAAAGATTGGCTTTTGTAATAGGAGGAATAAACTGGACCAAAGCAAGCAAAAGCATGAGGAATGGAAATGCAGCGATAATTGCAAAAAATGATGCCTGGGCTGCATATACGGTCATTTCTTCCTTATTATATTTATCATATATCTCCTTGCAACGCAAAATAAAGCGAATCATATTATCTCCTTTCGGAATCAACTCTGATGTTATGTTAGAAGAAACCCATAACAGAGTTACTTGTATAAGCATATTAGCATGGGACAAAAAAAATATCAAGGGTTCCGCCTTTAAACTATTTTCGTGGAAAAGTGCCTATAAATTTGACAAATTCAGCTAAGAATTATAAAATGAATGAAATATATTTGTTTATCATCAGAGAGAAGGTAAGTGCACATGGAATATGTTCCAGCCAAAACGATAGTGACGAAAACTAAGGGTTCAGACTGGTTTGGAATTGATTATAATATGAATATTTACAGAGGTTGCTGTCATGGTTGTATTTATTGTGACAGTCGATCAGACTGTTATCGGATTGACCATTTTGATACGGTACGGGTAAAGGAAGATGCTTTAAGGATTGTTCGGGATGATTTAAGACGAAAAGTAAAAAAGGGAGTAGTAGGAACCGGTGCAATGAGCGATCCTTATAATCCCTTTGAAAAAGAATTCCAGCTCACAAGGCATGCGCTGGAATTAATTGATGCCTATGGTTTCGGAGCAGCCGTGGCAACAAAAAGCACATTATTGGAACGTGATATTGATATTTTGTCAGGAATTAAGGAACATTCACCAGTGATTTGCAAAATAACAGTGACCACCACCGATGATAGCTTGGCAAAGAAAATAGAGCCTCATGTTTCCTCCCCCTCTAGCCGTCTAGGGCTTATAGAAGCTCTTAGAAACAAAGGAATCTTTGCAGGTATCTTAATGATGCCTATTCTCCCTTTATTAGAAGATAATGAAGAAAATATTTTATCCATAGTGAAGGCTGCACATGAAACTGGTGCTAATTTTATCTATCCCTCTTTTGGAGTGACACTACGTAACAATCAGCGAGAGTGGTATTTTGACCGACTTAAGGAACAGTTTCCGGAACAAGACTTAGCAGCGGAGTATATAAGGCGATACGGAAATAGCTATGGATGCACAAGTCCCAGGGCGAAAAGTCTATGGAGTCTTTTTTCAAAAGAATGTCAGCGTTACGGCATCCTATACCAGATGCCGGATATCATTCATTCCTATAAAAAGAATTATGAGGTAACTCAATTAAGTCTCTTTGATTAATCTAAATTTGTTTTTCAAAACACGTAACAAATTCCCTGGCTATGTTTGAGACATAGCCATTTTTTTTATATACAGCAGCGATTTTTGTAACCGTATCTTCAGAGTCGATTTCCCGTAGAACCAACTCGTTCCCATTACCTCCCTGGCAGATAGATTTGGGAATAAGAGCGACTCCAAGACCAGATTTTGCCCATTGCAGGCATGTCCTGGCATCGTCATTGCGGCAAAAGATATGCGGTTCTATCCCAACGTTTTGGAATGCTGTAGAAATGATGGCATCAAAGCGGCGGTAATAGATCAGAGGTTTTTTAGATAACTCTGTTAATTTAATTTTCTCGGAAGAAATCTCCGAAAAGAAAGAAGGAATACCGGCTGCCATAAGTGGTTCCTCTTTTCCATATACACACTCAAATCCTACGGAATGAAAAGGGGTTCTTATAATGGCGCACTCGATGATTCCGTTTCTCATCTTTTCCATCAACTCATAAGTATTCCCTTCTGTAATTTCAAATCGTACATTTGGATGTTCATTGCAAAATATTTTTAAGAAATTTTGAAGAATGTTCCCGGAAGATGAGATGGTCCCAAGCTTTAAAATCTCTTTTGCAGAGGAAGGAAAATGCATGAGTTCCTTTGTGACATCTTCCATCATGGTAAGGATGTCCTTGGCCCTGGAATAGAGAAAAGCCCCTGCTTCAGTCAATTCAGTCTTTCTAGAGCCCCGCTCAAACAACTTAAGTCCTAGATCTTCCTCTAACAGCATAATCTGCTTGCTTAAAGGTGGTTGAGACAGGCCAAGCTTTTTTGCCGCATCCGTAAAACTACCTGTTTCTGCAATTGTTATAAAATAATATAACTGTTTTGAATTAAGTGGAATCATTTGGCACATCCTTTATTTCATAATGAGTATTATTTCTACTTGTATTATTATACCAAAATGATATAATAATACAATCTATTATTCCGAAAAAATATAATATTTCAAAAGCGGAGGATTTAATTTATGAAGGAACTCCTAAAGTATCTCAAAAAGTATAAGCTTGAGAGCATTCTTGGGCCGTTGTTTAAGCTTCTGGAAGCCAGCTTTGAACTTGTGGTGCCACTGGTAATGGCAAAAGTGATTGATGTGGGGATTAAGTCTCAGGATTTGCCTTACATTCTAAAAATGGGAGGATTGCTGGTACTTCTTGGGATCATCGGCCTTATCTGTTCCATAACTGCCCAGTATTTTGCGGCTAAGGCAGCGGCTGGTTTTGGAACCGATTTGAGGAATGATCTGTTTGCCCATATCAATAAGCTTTCCTATCGAGAAATTGATACCATAGGTACCGCTACGCTGATTACTAGAATGACCAGTGATGCCAATCAGATTCAATCGGGAATCAACATGTTTCTCCGTTTGTTTTTAAGATCACCTTTTGTTGTATTCGGTGCCATGATTATGGCCTTTACCATTAATTTTAAAGCAGCCTTGATCTTTGTGTTTACAATACCCATATTATCCGTGGTCATATTTGGAATCATGTACTTTAGTATGCCCCTTTATAAAAAGGTTCAAAAGCAACTTGACCAGGTTCTTCTGACTTCAAGAGAAAATCTGCTGGGTGTTCGTGTTATCCGCGCCTTTAACCGTGAGAATGATGAAATCAAGCGGTTTGATGCGGAAAACAGTCTCTTTGTTAAGTTCCAGATTTATGTTGGAAGAATCTCCGCGTTAATGAATCCGCTTACTTACGTTATTATTAATATAGCCATCATCATTCTTATCAATACAGGAGCTGGAAAAGTAGAACAGGGGATCATAAGCCAAGGTCAGGTAGTGGCTCTTGTCAACTACATGTCTCAAATTTTAGTAGAGCTTGTAAAACTGGCGAATCTCATTATTACCATCTCAAAAGCTCTTGCCTGTGCCAATCGTGTAAGTTCTGTCTTTCATAAGGAGCCAGGCATCGTAGAAACCGTTCATATGGATGTAAAAGAGAAGTCAAATGAAGCAATGGTCTCATTTCATTCCATGAACTTTACCTATGAAGGAGCAAAAGCTCCAGCACTTAGAGATATCTCCTTCCAGGTCAAAAAAGGAGAAACAATTGGAATTATTGGAGGAACTGGATCTGGTAAGACGACTTTGGTCAATCTGATCCCAAGGTTTTATGATGTCTCGACCGGTTCTTTATCAGTTGGAGGAACCGACGTCAAAGAGTATCCCCTGGGTCAACTAAGGGAACTTGTGGGAATGATTCCTCAAAAATCTGTACTATTTAAAGGTTCTCTTCGTGAGAACATGCAGTGGGGCAAAAAAGATGCTACCGATGAGGAAATCTACAAAGCGCTTACCATTGCTCAGGCGAGAGCGTTTGTAGAGGAAAAAGGGGAAGGACTGGATTTTATAATTCAGGCTGGAGGAAAGAATCTTTCCGGTGGGCAAAGGCAAAGATTAACCATCGCCAGGGCCTTGGTTAAAAATCCTCAGATTCTAATTATGGATGACAGTGCATCTGCACTGGATTTCGCCACTGATGCAAGACTTCGCATGGCGGTCAAAGAAGGAACAAGGGATATGACCTCCTTCATCGTATCACAGCGGGCGGCAACCATAAAAAATGCAGATAAAATAGCGGTTCTAGATGATGGAACTATGGCTGGTTTTGGATCTCATAAGGAACTGCTTCAATCTTGTGAAGTCTACCGGGAGATCTGTTTATCCCAGTTATCTGAAAAGGAGGCGCAGTAATATGGCGATTAATAAACATAGTTCTACCATCAAACGGGTGATGGGATGTATCGGTCGGTATAAATGGGGCGTTTCTGCCTCCTTATTCTGTGCATTGCTTACTGTGCTGTTGACTCTTTATATTCCCGTTTTAATCGGTCAGGCCATTGACTGTATTGTAGGGATTGGGGACGTCAATTTTCAAGCTATGTGGGTGATTCTCAAGCAAATGGGGATTGTAATACTTTTAACCTCAGTGTCTCAGTGGCTTATGAGCCATATAAACAACTGGATCACTTACCGTGTTGTAAAGGATATTAGAACCCAGGCATTTAATAAACTTGAAGTACTTCCTTTAAAGTATATAGATTCTCATTCCCATGGAGATATCATTAGTAGGATTATTGCAGACATAGACCAGTTTTCCGATGGCCTTTTAATGGGATTTACCCAATTGTTTACGGGTGTTCTTACCATAATCGGGACATTGATATTCATGTTCTATATCAATCCTACCATAGCAGTAGTAGTCGTTGTAGTGACCCCTGTATCTTTGTTCGTAGCCAGCTTTATCGCAAAAAAGACGTATTATTTGTTTCAGATGCAGTCAAAAACAAGAGGTGAGCTTACCTCCCTTGTTGAGGAAATGATGGGGAATCAAAAAGTAGTGCAGGCGTTTGGACATGAAAAAGAAGCTCAGCATAAATTTGAGAACATCAATGAAGAGCTTCGGATTTGGGCATTAAAAGCCACATTCTTTTCTTCTATTACCAACCCTTCAACTCGTTTTGTAAATAGTCTAGTATATGCTTGCGTAGGAATTTCTGGTGCATTTGCAGCCATAAACGGTCTTTTGACGATAGGACAGCTAACCAGCTTTCTAAACTATGCAAATCAATATACAAAACCATTTAATGAAATATCCGGAGTTATCACGGAACTTCAAAATGCACTGGCTTCTGCTGCAAGAGTATTCGAACTAATTGATGAGGAATCACAAATTCCAGATAATCCAAATGCAGCCGTGCTGATGGATGCAACAGGCGAGATTCATCTAAATAGTGTTGATTTTTCTTATAACCCTGAAGTTACTTTGATTCAGGATATGAATCTTTTGGTTAAACCAGGGCAGAGGGTTGCTATCGTAGGACCTACTGGCTGTGGTAAGAGTACAGTTATCAATCTTCTCATGCGCTTTTATGACGTTGATGCCGGCTCTATTGAGGTAGATGGAATGGATATCAGGCATTTAACAAGAGAAAGCCTGAGAGCCAGCTATGGGATGGTTCTCCAGGAAACTTGGCTGAAATCAGGTACCATCCGGGAGAATATCGCCTATGGAAAATCAGATGCCTCGGAAGAAGAGATGATTCTAGCGGCAAAAGAAGCTCATGCCCATAGTTTTATTGAGCGTATGCCAAATGGTTACGATACAGTTATTACAGAGGATGGAGGAAATTTATCTCAAGGGCAGAAACAGCTTCTGTGCATTGCAAGAGTAATGCTGTGTCTACCACCTATGTTGATTCTCGATGAAGCAACTTCTTCTATTGATACCAGAACAGAAGTAAAGATTCAGAAGGCCTTTGCAAAAATGATGGAAGGAAGAACCAGCTTTATCGTTGCTCACCGTTTATCTACCATACGAGAAGCGGATGTGATTTTAGTTATGAAGGATGGGCACATCATCGAGCAGGGTACACATGAAACTTTGCTTTCACAAGATGGATTTTATGCGCAACTTTATAACAGCCAGTTTGCCGTATCATAAATGGATTAAGAATGAAATAGAATAAAGATGCCCAAAAGTAGGAGATAATGTTGCTTTTTGGCATCTTTTCTTATATGATTCTTATGAAAAGGGAAATATTTCCCGATAGGTTAATTAAAATGATTTACAAAGGGGAAGAAATATGTTTGAAATTGCTATTTGTGATGACAATGCTCAAGACCGGAAACGGCTATCAGAGCGGATTAGAAAAAACATACCGGAAGCAGAAAAGATTCGTATCCATGAATTTGATTGCGGTATATCGCTCTTAGGGGCAATTAAAGACATCAGATTTTCTATTATTTTTCTTGATGTTCAGATGAAAGGAATCGATGGAGAAGAGACTGCGATCAGAATTCGTGCATTAGACAACAATGTAATCCTTGTCTTTTACACTGGATTCGTAGAACCATCTCCTCGCAGCTTTGAAGTTCAACCTTACCGTTATATCATGAAAAATATGACTGAGAAGATTATGGATCGGTATATCAAGGATGCCTTGAATAAAATGATTGAAATTGGACAAGCTCCTTTCCTTACGGCAAATATGAACCGGGAGAGGTTGTTTTTAAGAGCCGATGATATTGTATATATCGAAAAATATAAGAAGAACACGAGAGTACATATATCAGAAAATTCTTTGCGTATCTATGGCATAAAGCCAGATGAAAACGGAGAATTACCTGATATTCGTATTCCAGAGAAGCTGGAGAAGATTTATGAAAAGCTAAAAGACCATGGATTTGGCTATCCTCATGACAGCTACATAATTAATCTAAAATATCTGGTATACTGCACCAGTAAGATATTGAAGCTTAAGGATGTAGAGAATACCTTTCAAATAGCTAGAAGTAAGGCCTCTGAATTTAACAGTTTGAAGGAAACCTTTATGCTATCGAAATATAAGGAAGGCGATTATAATGGGAAATGATTTATTGTCAATTAGCAGACTGCTTTTCTGCGCAGCGGATATTTATATGACATATCGCTTTTTTAGCACTATGTTCAAAAAGAAGAGAACATTAAACATAAAAATATTAATTAGTATATTATTTACAATTGTTATGTTTCTAGAAAATAGTATAGGTCTGAGCTGGTTAAACCTAATGACAGTACCTATAATATATTATCTATATGTAATTTTGATGTTTAGAATCTCTTACACCAATGCAATTGCTTATACAATAATATTTTACGCTATATTTGCTTGTGGAAAAGAAGTATCATTTGAGATACTGTATCGACTATTAACAAATTTCTTGCCCTTTTATGTTCCGCCTTGGTTTACTTCTGGTGGAATATATTTTCTTTTAGTTGAATATTTTGTGGGATTTATGTTTTTAATCTATATAGAAAAATATATTAAAAAGCTTGAAATCAGTGATAATGATCGTTTCTCCTGGTACTTGCTTATAGTTCCAATATTTTCATTAATTATATCTGTTAATTTTATATATTTAGATTTTCCTAAAGTGAAGTTCATGCAAATATTTATGTGTGTGGGTGCATTCTTATTATTTTTTACAAATGCAGCAATATTTATTGTTCTTGAAAAATACAAGGACATTTTAAATAAGATTAAAATTGCTGAATTATCGGTAGTCAAACAAGATATGGAAAATGATCATTTTCAGAAAATATTGAAAATCAATGAACGTTATCGCTGCTATATGCATGATATAAATTCTTATTTTAATAGCTTTCGCTTATTGGCTATAAATGGTGATAATACTAAAATAGTTACAATCATTGATGAATTAAAAGGTAATATTAAAGATGTGACTGATATAGTTATATATAGTGGAAATCCAGTATTAAACGCTATTTTATCCGAGCGAGTTATAAAGGCGAAAGAGTCTGGAGTAGAGTTGTCACTATTTGTAGAAAAATTTCTTAAAATAGAATTTGTATCAGATGCAGATATGATCTCAATGATGGGTAATCTTATTGATAACGCGATTGAGGCTGCAGAAAAGTGTGATAAGGAAAGGAGAATTGTTGATGTTAAGTTATTTATGGGATCTAATTATTTTCTGGTTCTGCACATTGAAAATACCTATTCCGACATAGTGCTAAGGGAAGGTTCACGTTTGTTTTCAACAAAGCCGGATCCAAAACATCATGGACTGGGTATCGGTATAGTTAATTCCCTTGCAGAAAAATATGGAGGCTCTTTAAACTTGGAAGAGAGGGAAGGTATATTCATAACGACACTTACTATTTCTTGCTGTACATAGAATTTTAGCAAATTTTGGAATCTAACATGTATAATTTTGGCACTTTACTTGAAATATCCCTTTTTATAATATATGATCAAAGAAAAAAGGAGTGATTACGCCATGAAAAAACTGATGAATATTGTAAGGGGAAATTTTGTGCCTGTTAGAATTATGAATTTATTCGCTTTTGCAGTTGCTTTGTATTCGTTTAATGTTACTTGTATGTTTGCCCATCATCAGCCAAAGGTACCAGAAGAAGCGAAAAAGTTTAGGAAATTCTAATGTTAAAGCGTTTATCAGAGAATATTGTTAATTGGCAGGTTAGTAAAAGTATCTTAACTAACAAACAAAGTGCCTTGTACCAGTACGCATATGAAGTAATGTTAAATTTTGTAATCAATATATTAATAGCTGTTTTGATTGCAATAGCTTTTAAAGTACCGATGCAAGTTTTTGTATTTCTTGTCAGTTACATGCCTTTAAGGTCTTACTGTGGAGGATATCACGCTAAGACGAATGGCGCTTGTACTATCGTTTCCACTATTCTGATTTTAGTAGTATGCTTAATGGAAAGAGTTCTAACGGGGGTGTTGGGTACTCTTATAATACCGGTATGCTTTGTGATTTCTGGAGTGTTTATCTATGTATATGCTCCTGCTCCTGACAATAATAAGCCATTGGATGAAATAGAAATTAAGCATTATCGAAAAAAAAGCAGATTTGTCTGGTTAGTAGAAGCTTTAATCGGGGTGGTGTTTTGGTATTTTGGATTAAGAGCTAGTGCTGTGATTGCTATTAGTCATATCATATTGTCTCTAATGTTGGTTTATGGGGTGTTTAAAAATAAAAAAGCTTGTGATTGATCAAAATAATACTTGAAACTGGAGGATAACCTCCTGAGCATCTGCTCAGGAGGTTATCTTTTAAAAAAGTATATATTTTATAATGCTCACATTAGTTAATAGGTACATTAAATAAGTGTACTTAAAGAATAATTGCAAATACTCTGTCGAAATGATTTCTCGTAAATATTATACACTGTAATAGCTATGCTAATTTCGGCACTGAAAGCGTATAATTTTGGCATATGTGTTGAAAAAAAAAACTGCAGATGTAGAATATACTTATGCATGATTAGTAGAACGGGGGAATGAAAGGATGACTAGAAGGTGAGCACAGAAAGAATTAACGAAAGTTATTATCAATATAGAGCTAGCTGTTATATTAGAAGAGTTGATGGGACAGAGAAAATTAAAAGGTATCAGTTAGATACAGATATTTGTTATGGGGATCTTTATTTTTGGAATCGATATTATTTTCTTAAAAAAAGTCAAAATTTATTATACAACCTGGCAGCACAGGATACCAGGAATGTGAAATGTAAGATTTTACAGGAAAACCTAGTGCTTATTCCCAGGTTTACTTATAATTCGAATCAAAAGAAAAATAAATCAGGAAACTTGATTAAAAGATTCCTGCTGAATATAGAAATGCTTCTTCTGCTTCTTTTAAATACGTTCAAATCTTCTGTAGCTACAGAAAAGAATGGAATTTTCTCAAAAGGAGTAGAATTAGAAATCTTCCCTGAGGCCAGAATTGAGACGGAAAAGCAGGTGCTGGTTAAGGAAGAATTATGATATTTTTACGGAGGATAAAATCATGTTAAAGAAAGAAAAAGTAGCGGCTGACCGGCATCTTGAATGGATCAATCGGTTTACCAGCATTGAGACTGGGATTTATATTGATGGTGAGCTGATACAGTTTCAGGAAACTATGTTATTTAATAATGAACTAGGGGTGTCACTTCCTAGCACATTTCGAGAAATGACAAAAGATGAAGCTAAGAAAAAGTATTTTTCAGAACAGCGTCCTGAAATTATAAGATCGAATGAAGATGGATCCATTAATTTTTGTTTTAACATGATAGATAAAAGCATAAAAGAAGATCAGATGGAAGGCGTGATACATGAATTTTATCGCGTCCTGAAACGGTTTCAGCCAATGAGTGTATGTCTGGATACTGGCTCAGAGTTAGAAGATGAGGCACCTAGCGCATGGATGGAGTTTATAAGCAATGCCCTTAATGAAAACATCTATAATGTTCTGACCATATACCCGGCAGGCGATAGACTTCTTATGATTATGTTCAACTGTCCTTTTGAAAAGCGGATACCATGGTCTAATTGCTTATCCCTCGTGAGGAAAAGCGTAGTACTATACGGAGACAAGGCAAATGTGGAAATTGGTTAATCGATGATCCAATGTGCCGCTTTTTGTTGTTTAAACTAGGAGAAATATATGGAGATAAAAATGGAGAAAAAGCAAAACCTTCAGGATTTGTACGGTTATTTTTGTGGGATGTTAGCGAGAGGAAATATAGACGAAATATTTGGACCGGCTTTGGGAGCAGTGCCTGATCTAGGAGTTGTAACCGGGAGCATTAACATTTTGAAACCTTCTGGGACGAATACATCGGACCGTACCTTTCGGTGATTGGATAAATAAAGAAGTGGTGCCACCAAAATTTAATGGAATATTTTGAGTCGCAAATGAAAGCCCCTGCACCCGCAGGGGAGATCGTTATTCATGGTTATTTAAGACTGTAACCTGTTGATCATAGTCAGGATCAGCAAAAGGTCACCGTCTGAAAGTGTCTTAAGCTTATCTACCGCTTCTCTGATTAAAGGCGGGTTTGAAATGTCATCATCAAAGAAATCCCTAGGAGTTACACCAAGGTAATCGCAGATTGCTAGGAATTCAGTCATGGAAGGAAAGCTTCTGCCGCTGGAAATACTTTGAATGTAGCTTCTACTGTGTCCTAACTCGATGCTCATCTTATGCTCCGCTACTCCCTTTTTTATCCTCAATTCAGTAATTCGTTTGTTAATATAATCTTGCTCCATATCTTTCACCTCTCCCTATATATTGTATGATATCATAAATCATAAAATACACGATTAAAGTATGTAAAATAAATATATTGCATATTATGATTACGAATAGTATAATGAATGACGGTTAAAATTATGCATTTGCCAGGCAGAAGGAAGGAGATGTTTCGGTTACACATGTAAAATTAATGGATTTTATGAAGTTGCCCTTGTGACATTAAGATATTATTAATCAGTTGGAATTGTCTCTATAAGTTCCAAATGGGGAGCATGATAAAATAGCATTGATTGATCAAAAAGTAGAAGAAAACTTTACCTTAACAAAGTATTATTTAATTAATATTTATGTCGAAACATGAAAGGTAAAGGCAAAATCCGAAGCACGGGAGAGAAAAGTATGAAGAGAAAAATAGGAATAAGAAGCATCGGAATCAAGATGTTGCTTGGAATTTTACCTGTTGTTGTGTTAGCATTGGGATTATTAGCAAAAATCAGTGAGTCTACAAGCCGTGATTTGATTACACAGCAAAGCAATTCCACCATGCAGTCAGAACTGAAGGCAAATGTCAACAGCATCAATGATTACTTGAATGTGGTTGAAACAACTGCTATGAATATTTCGCAGGTGGTTGGTTCTTCTTACCAAACGACACAGTTGGACACGTATGGAGCTGCTATTTCAAAAATTATAGAGAGCAACGATTTAATCCTGGGAAGCGGCATTTGGTTTGAGCCAAATACATTTGATGCCCAGCAAAAATATATGGGTCCTTACTGGCATAAAGTGGGGGATAAGACAGAACTAACGTATGAGTACAACAATGCGAGCTATGACTATTTTAACCAGGAATACTATAAGCTTGCAAAAAGCGGGATAAAAAAGGCTGTTATTACGGATCCATATTTTGATCCGACCTTAAATATCACAATGGCTTCCTGTACTGCGCCGATTTATGATTCAAACGGAAAATTCATTGGAGCTGTTACAGTTGATATGCAGTTAAGTGATATCAATGAACTTATTCAGTCTATTAAGGTTGGAAAGAATGGAACTGCAATGCTTACCTCTTCCAGCGGTATTTACCTGTGTGGAACGGATCAGGAAAAGATAACAAAAGGTGTCAATATTTCACAAGATGAGAATGGTTCTCTTGCAGCGGCAGGTACATCCATGCTTTCAAGTGAAAAAGGCAAGGTTAACTATACGGACGGAAGTGAGACATACAATCTTTATTATGACAAGGTGCCTGATATTGGTTGGATTATAATGATTAAGATGCCTCAGTCTGAACTGGAAGAACCGATTGTTGCACTGAATGCCAAGCTTATGCAGGTGAGTGTAATTGCAATTATCTGTTGTATTTTGGCGGTATTGTTCCAGGTTGCAGTTATTGCCTCTGGTCTGAATAAGGTAAAACGGTTTGCAGGATCTCTTGCAGAAGGTGATTTTACAATAAAACCACTTAAGTCAAGAAGCAAAGATGAATTGGGCCAGATGAGCAGTTCCTTAAATAATATGTTCACCAACAACAAGGCTGTGATTGAGCAGATTTCGGAACAGGCAGGCGGTATCACCGATGCCAGCGTGCGTTTGAATTCCGTATCTGGGGATCTGCAGCAGCAGTTTAGCGAAGTTAAAGTTTACATGGGAGATGTAGATAAGGCTATGATGTCTTCTAGTGCCGCAACGGAAGAATTAAATGCTTCTATGTCTGAGGTAAATACTTCCGTGAACGTTCTTGCTGGTGAAACAGGAAAAAGCAGTAAGATGGCCGGAGAAATCATGGAACGTGCACGGGAGATCGAAAAGAACAGCCGTGTTGCTTATGAAAGTGCCGCTGATATCTCAAAACAACGGGAACAGGATCTTTTGATGGCAGTAGAACATGCCAAAGTAGTAGATAAGATTGGGGATATGGCAAGAGTTATTTCCAATACTGCTTCTCAGATTAACTTATTGTCCTTAAATGCTTCCATAGAAGCGGTCAGAGCCGGAGAGCAGGGAAGAGGTTTTGCAGTTGTAGCCAGAGAGATTGGAAGACTTGCAAAAGATACTTCTGAGATCGTTAAGGAGATTGAAGGAACTATTACAGAGGTACAAAAAGCATTTGGCATGATGATGAACGGATCAGAGTCTATGTTGAAGTTCTTAAAAGAGACGGTTACTCCTGATTACAATAACTTTGTAGATGTAGGACAGCAGTATGGACGGGATGCGGTTTCTATAGAAGAGATTTCAAATGAGATAGCCGAAATGGCCGATAATATCAGTCAGGTAATGCAGGAAGTTCGTGATGCAATTCAGAATGTCTCTGAATCTGTCCAGACTACGGCTGGTAACAGCAGCATGGTTCTTTCCACCATTGAAAAAGCATATGATGTTGTTACGGATATGTCAAAGATGTCTCAGAAGCAGGAACGTATTGCAGAAGAGCTCAATACCGTTGTATCTGGTTTCAAACTGAAATAAAAACGGTCTGTCTCCGGTAGTGATACGCCGGAGACAGATAAAGAAAAGGATTTTAATAGAATATCCTTGACATTTTAGTCTTCTGTTATTACAATGATAGAAAATAATAATGTCATATATGAAATGCTATGATGGTGTCAGTAGATACTTATTTTCTTCCAGAGAGAAGGGGCCACCGGCTGTAAGCCCTTTTAAGTTCAGATAAGAGATCGAATTTCCCGCCGAAGCAGCATGGTTGAAGCCGTTTTCCTGTGTTTTCAGGTATCCGGTGTGTAGGTCATGACGTTTTATACACGTTACGTATACCGAGTGCCTGTGAGATTCACAGGAAACAGGGTGGTACCGCGAATATAGCTTCGTCCCTTTTTGGGGCGGGCTTTTTTTATTTGTTTTAGCTCTTAGGCTAAGGAAAAAATCAATGATGAAAGAAGGAGAGCATGATCATGAGAGACCAATTGGAACAGATCAAGAAAGAAGCATTAAAGCAGATCGAAGCTTCGGATGCGTTGGAAAAACTGAATGACATTAAAGTTGCTTACCTCGGAAAAAAGGGTGAACTGACCAATGTTTTAAAAAGTATGAAGGATGTTGCGCCAGAAGACAGACCAAAAGTAGGGCAGCTTGTTAATGACGCACGTGCCGTAATTGAAGGGAAGTTAGAGGAAACCATCGCTGTTCTGCAAAAGAAAGTAAGAGAAGAACAGTTAAATAAAGAAGTGATTGATGTGACTCTTCCGGCTAAAAGAAGTAAGTCAGGTCATACTCACCCCAATACCATTGCACTAGAAGAGGTAGAGAGAATTTTCGTTGGCATGGGATATGAGGTAATGGAAGGTCCTGAAGTAGAATATGATCACTACAATTTTGAAAAACTAAATATTCCTAAGAATCATCCCGCAAGAGATGAGCAGGATACGTTCTATATCAGTGACAGCATTGTCTTAAGAAGCCAGACTTCACCGGTTCAGATTCGTGCCATGGAAGAAGGAAAGCTGCCTATCCGTATGCTGGCACCAGGGCGTGTATTCCGCTCCGATGAAGTGGATGCAACCCATTCCCCATCCTTCCATCAGATTGAAGGTCTTGTAATTGATAAGAATATAACCTTTGCAGACTTAAAGGGTACTCTTGCAGAATTTGCAAAAGAACTGTTTGGACCAGAAACAAAGGTTAAGTTCCGTCCTCATCATTTTCCTTTCACAGAACCTAGCGCTGAGGTTGATGTGACCTGCTTTAAATGTGGTGGCGATGGATGCCGTTTCTGTAAGGGATCTGGTTGGATTGAGATCCTAGGATGTGGCATGGTTCACCCCAATGTACTTTCTATGAGTGGAATCGACCCAGATGAGTACTCTGGATTTGCTTTTGGAGTTGGTCTAGAGCGAATCGCATTACTAAAATATGAAATTGACGATATGAGATTGCTGTATGAAAATGATATCAGATTTTTAAAGCAGTTCTAGGAATAGAAAGGGAGAGAAATCAATGAATACACCATTATCATGGATTAAAGCATACGTTCCGGAACTGGTTGTGTCACCTCAGGAATACACAGATGCCATGACGCTTAGCGGAACTAAAGTAGAAGGATTTGAATGTCTGGACAAGAATTTAGAGAAGATTGTGGTTGGACACATCTTATCCATCGAACGTCACCCAGATGCAGATAAATTAATTATCTGCCAGGTGAATGTTGGAGAAGAGACCGTTCAGATTGTGACCGGAGCGTCCAATGTTGCGGTTGGAGATAAGGTTCCAGTGGTTCTAGATGGAGGAAAGGTGGCAGGAGGCCATGACGGCGGTGCCCTTCCAGAGGCTGGAATCAAAATTAAAAAAGGTAAATTAAGGGGGATAGAATCTTGCGGTATGATGTGTTCCATCGAAGAGCTAGGAGGCACTAGTGAGATGTATCCAGATGCCCCGGAAAGTGGAATTTATATTCTTCCAGGAGATGCAATTCCTGGTGAGGATGCGGTGGAATTACTTGGATTTCACGATACTGTATTTGAATATGAAATCACTTCGAACAGGGTTGACTGTTACAGCGTGATTGGAATCGCCAGAGAAGCAGCGGCTACCTTCCGTAAGAGTTTTGTCCCTCCGGTAGTTACTGCAACGGGTAACAAGGAAGATATTAATGATTATTTAAAAGTATCTGTAAAGGACAATAAACTTTGCCCTCGTTACTGTGCAAGAATGGTGAAAAATATTAAGATAGCGCCCTCTCCAGTTTGGATGCAAAGACGCCTTGCTGCTTGTGGAATCCGACCTATTAATAATATTGTTGATATCACCAATTATGTAATGGAAGAGTTTGGTCAGCCCATGCATGCATTTGATTATGATTACATTGCGAATCATGAAATCATTGTAGCATGTGCAAAGGATGGGGATACGTTCCAAACGTTAGACGGACAGGAAAGAAAGCTTGATCGTTCTATTTTAATGATCAATGACGGTGAAAAAGCGGTAGGAATCGCAGGAATTATGGGAGGAGATAACTCTAAAATCACAGATGACGTAAAGACGATGGTCTTTGAAGCGGCATGTTTTGACGGCACTAATATCCGTCTTTCTTCCAAAAAAGTCGGACTTAGAACCGATGCTTCCGGCAAATTTGAAAAAGGACTTGATCCCAATAATGCAATTTTAGCAATGAACCGAGCTTGTCAGCTAATTGAAGAATTAGGCGCTGGAGAAGTTGTTGGCGGAATTATTGATATCTATCCAGAAACAAGAGAGGGAAAAAGAATTCCTTTTGAACCGGAAAAGATGAACCGATTGTTAGGAACTAAAATATCTGCAGAAACAATGCTTGAGTATTATAAAATGATTGAACTGGGGTATGATGAATCTTCTTCTGATATCCTCATCCCGACCTTCCGTCAGGATCTGGAGTGTATGGCAGACCTTGCAGAGGAAGTAGCCAGATTCTTTGGATATGATAAGATCCCGGTATCTCTGCCAAACGGAGAGGCCACCACAGGAAAGCTGTCCTATAAATTAAGAGTAGAGCAAATCGCCAGAGAAGTGGCTGAATTTGCTGGTTTCTCCCAGGGAATGACATATTCCTTTGAAAGCCCTAAGGTATTTGATAAGCTTTTGCTACCAATTGACAGTCCTCTTCGTGTGACCGTTAATATCTTAAATCCCCTGGGCGAAGATTTTAGTGTAATGAGGACTTCTCCTCTTCACGGTATGTTAAACTCTCTGTCCACCAATTATAATCGAAGAAATAAAAGCGTTCGTCTTTATGAACTGGCTAACATCTATCTTCCAAAAGCGATTCCTTTAACGGAACTGCCTGAGGAAAGAATGCAGCTAACATTTGGCTTTTACGGAGATGGCGATTTCTTTGATATGAAGGGTGTAGTGGAAGAATTATTTGAGAAAACAGGCATGAACAAAAAGCCTCATTATAAACCAGCAAGTGACAAACCATTCCTTCATCCAGGAAGATCCGCTGAAATTATTTATGACGGAATTACCATCGGATATATTGGCGAGGTTCATCCAGAGGTTACGGATAATTATAAAATCAGTGAGAGAGCTTATGTAGCAGTTATTGACATGCCATCTATGATTCCTTTTACAGATTTCGACCGCAAATACGTTGGAATTGCAAAGTATCCTGCAGTTACAAGAGATATCAGTATGGTAGTGCCTAAGAATATTTTGGTAGGCCAGATTGAAGAGGTAATTGAACAGCGAGGCGGAAATAACCTGGAAGGCTACGAACTGTTCGACATTTACGAAGGAGCGCAGATTTTGTCCGGCTTTAAATCAGTGGCTTATTCTATCACATTCCGTGCCACAGATCATACACTGGAAGATCAGGAGGTTTCTGCAGTCATGAAAAAAATTCTGAATGGGTTGCAGGGGCTGGGAATCGAACTTCGTGCATAAAAAAGATATTATATAGCAAAAAGATGCCAGTTTGTAATCCGAGAACTGGCATCTTTTTTTACCCCCCTTTGCATGGATATAGATTTTCCGGTCAATCCTTACGATATAAGAACTTATCTAGGGAGGCAAAAGGATGTTAGGGGATCTTGATATAATAAAAGTAATAGGAAGAACGGTTTATGACTCGTGGGGAAATCCAGCAGTTGAGGCAGAGGTGGTTTTGGAAAATGGCGCCCAAGGAAGAGCCATCGTGCCGATCTATGGTATGCAGGATGGGAAAACGGAAATAGAGATTCTAAATGATCAGCTTTCGGATGCGATTATGTTTGAGGATGCATCTGATCAGGAGGAAATTGATCGGTTGCTTTTAAATGAAGGCATAGAGATGGGAACTGGTAGTGGAAGTGTTCTTGCTTTGTCCATGGCTATAGCAAGGGCAGCAGGCGCAGGACTCTTTCTTCCGTTATATCGATACTTAGGTGGAACTTCTGCGCCAATCATGCCAGTTCCAATGCTCAGCATGATTTCTGGAGGGGACACAGAAAAAGGAATTGACTTTCAAGATATTACCGTGATTCCAATGAATACGAAATCTTATGGAGAAGGACTTCGTATGGGAACCGAGATTTATCATACATTAAAAGGACTGCTTTTGATTAACGGCTATGATACTTCTACCGGGCATGGTGGAGGTTTTGTGGCGGATATGAAAAATACAGAAGAAGCTCTTCACTACATTATGGAAGCCATAAAGCTTTCTGGATACTTACCTGGAACTGATGCAGGAATCGGAATCTATGCAGCAGCAGATCGGCTGTATAAAAAGGAAGATGGCATCTACATCTTTCATCAAGAAAGCAGACAGCAAGGATTGATGATTCATAGAGATCAAAAGGATATGATGGATTATTACTTAAGACTGGCTGATGGTTTTCCCATTTATTCCATTATGAATGGGTTATGGAAAGAAGATTTGGAAGGGAGAGAGCAGATTACTGGAATGCTCGGTCATCGGGTGTTGCTGTCGTTTCAAGATTCCACGGCTTCCAATGCGGATGTGATTGAATTGAAACAAGCAAGAACGGTTACCTCTGCTCTTAATATGGTTGAACAAGCCAAAATGTCTGGTCATAAAGTTATTATAGCCAATGATTTTATTGAAACAGAGGAATCCTTTGCGGCAGATTTGGCGGCAGCAGTTGGGGCTGATTATGTAAAATGCGGTGCGCCCTGCAGAGGAGAATGTACTGCAAAATACAATGAATTACTACGAATAGAGGAGTTCTATCATAGTAGACAGTTCCTATAATTATATAAAAGTAGCTTGTATTTATTGATAAATTATGGTATAATGGCTTTTGTTTGACTATAGGAGGTGAGAAGATGATTCGAATTATTTTATCAATCATATTTGTTATCATATGTATCGCTTTATCAGCGATTATCCTGTTACAGGAAGGAAAGAGTCAGGGCCTTGGAGCCATCGGTGGTATGGCAGATACCTACTGGGGAAAGAACAAGGGCCGTTCCATGGAAGGAAACTTAGAAAAATTCACGAAATACGCCGCGATTCTTTTTTTCGTTTTATCCTTAGTACTGAATCTGAATATACTGTAAAGATTAAACACTCTTGTATATGACAACAAGGGTGTTTTTTTTCACATAATAGGGTAAAGTATATATAAAAGAGAAAAATGTAATACAAAGGCAAAAATATTTAAGTATAAGAGAGGTAGAATATGACAGGAGAACAGTTAACACAGCGAAAAGCCATGCTTTTAAAGCTGTTTCAAGACCCTACTTTTGTTCCTATGAAGATAAAGGAGATCGCAATACTCCTAGATGTTCCAAGGGATCAGAGGGAGGATTTAAAGGATGTGTTGGATTCCCTTCTTTCAGAAGGCAAAATCGGTATTTCACAAAGAGGGAAGTATGGGAAACCAGACATTAGTTCTATAAGTGGAATTTATTTCGGTCACCCAAAAGGGTTTGGTTTTGTTGCAGTTGAAGGATTGGAGCAGGATATATTCATTCCGGAAGAAAAGAACGGAGGAGCACTTCATGGAGATACCGTACTTCTTTCGGTAGAGTCAGAATCAGGTAATGGAAAAAGAGCAGAAGGACGTGTACTTAAGGTAGTAAGCCATGCCAACAGCGAAATTGTGGGATTTTACCAGAAAAATAAGAATTTCGGCTTTGTGATACCAGATAACCAAAAGCTTGCAAAAGATGTGTTTGTGCCCCAAGGAAAAGATATGGGTGCAGTAAACGGTCATAAAGTGGTTGTAAAGGTAACTGACTTTGGGGGTCCTGATCGCAAACCAGAAGGCGTTATTATAGAGATCTTGGGACATGTTAATGATCCTGGAACCGATATTCTCTCCATTGTCCGGGCTTACGGTCTTGCAGAGGAGTTTCCGGAAAGTGTAATGAAGCAGGTGGCCGCCATTCCTAGTGAAATTGATGGAAAGGACATGCAGGGTCGTCTGGATATAAGAGGACTTCAAACCGTTACGATTGATGGAGAGGATGCTAAAGATCTTGATGATGCAATTACCATCTCAAAGAAGGGTAATATTTATACTCTGGGAGTTCATATCGCGGATGTGACGAATTATGTAACAGAACGCAGTCCACTTGATGAAGAGGCATTAAATCGAGCAACCAGCGTATATCTTGTAGATCGAGTAATTCCCATGCTGCCACATAAGCTTTCCAATGGAATCTGTTCCTTAAACCAGGGAGAAGATCGATTGGCTTTAAGCTGCATGATGGATATTGATGAAAGCGGAGATGTTATCTCTCATAAAATTGCTGAAACAGTAATTAATGTAGACAGGAGAATGACATATACGGCGGTTAATGCCATCGTGACAGACCGTGACGAAGCAGTAATGAAGGAATATGAAGGATTTGATTCTATGTTTTTCTTGATGAAGGATCTGGCGGATATTCTCAGAGAGAGAAGAAAAAACAGAGGTTCAATTGATTTTGATTTTCCTGAGACAAAGGTGATTCTTGACGAAAAAGGAAAACCGATTGAAATCAAGCCTTATGACCGTAATGCAGCTACAAAAATCATAGAAGATTTTATGTTGTTGGCAAATGAGACAGTGGCTGAGGATTACTTCTGGCAAGAGATACCATTCCTGTACCGGACTCATGATAATCCTGATCCGGAAAAGATGAAGAGCCTAGCTACTCTGATTAATAATTTTGGATATTCCATCCGTTTTCATAATGGAGATGTCTATCCAAAGGAAGTACAAAAGCTTTTGGCAAATGCAGAGGATACACCAGAAGAGGCTCTTATCAGTCGTCTGGCTCTAAGATCCATGAAGCAGGCTAAGTATACCGTAACCAACACAGGACATTTTGGTTTGGCAGCGAAGTATTATACTCACTTTACATCGCCAATTCGAAGATATCCGGATCTTCAGATACACCGGATTATCAAAGAGAATTTAAGATCTGGTTTAAGTGAGAAACGTATGAGTCATTACGATAAGATATTAGGTCAAGTTTCGATTCAGTCCTCGACCATGGAACGAAGAGCCGAAGAGGCGGAAAGAGAAACCATAAAGCTTAAGAAGTGCGAATATATGTCAAAATATATTGGCGAAGAGTTTGATGGAGTTATTTCCGGTGTAACAAACTGGGGACTTTACGTGGAGCTTCCTAACACGGTAGAAGGAATGGTTCATGTAAACCAGCTTCAGGATGACTATTATCATTTTGACGAAGAACATTATATGTTGGTGGGAGAGACCACAAGAAAGACATATAAGCTTGGTCAGCCTATAAGAGTTGTTGTTGAAAACACCGATAAGCTTTTACGCACCATTGATTTTGTTCCGGCGAAAACATTATAACAGAGAATTACTTACAGGGATTTAATTTTGCATTGTCAAAATTAAATCCCTGTCCTTGTCATGAACTCTTTACTTAAGATATAAAACTGATTCCATCAAGGCCTTGATTTGCCTGATGAATCCGGTATAATAGGGGAAACCAGAAAGTAGTATCATTTTCTTTCTTTTCAAAGGAGGTTTCTATGGCAATTATTGTAAAGAAGTTAGTGAAAAATGCATATTTCTTATATAAGATGGAATTGGTTGCCGGTAGAAATGGAATGAATAATCTGGTGCAATGGGTTCATATTATTGAAGATGATGCGGTAAGTCCTTTTTTGCATGGGTATGAACTAGTGTTTACAGCAGGAATTTTAAATAAATCCAATCACTGGCTTCTTGATTTTGCAAAAAAGTTAAATCAATCCGGTGTGAGTGCGTTTGTGGTTAATTTGGGCCCTCATACCAGAGAGATTCCAAAGGAAGTAGCAGCGTACTGTGATGAAGTGAATATGCCGCTATTTACCATTCCGTGGGAGACACGAATGGTGGATATGACACGGGATTTCTGCCGTAGAATTATGCAAAATGACAATGTGGAAAACACCATGGCTACCACCATAAAAAACATTATTTTTAATGTTGGTGATCTGGAATCTCAGATCTTACAGATGGAGCGTTATGGCTATAAAAGGAGTGACACTTTTTGTTTTATTAGTCTCCTGATTGAAAAAAAGGATGTTACAGAATACGAAGAATATATGGATCGCTTCACCATATATGCAGAAAAAACCGCCAGAAAGATTCATGAATTATTTATTTCCTTTACTTATAAAGAAAATCTTGTGTTTGTACTGGTCGCTTACACCGATGAGGAAATTGATGATTTTGTAAAAGACTTTTTTGAATCTGTTAAGACAGAAAAGAGTGAATCTCTAATTCATATGGGAATTAGCTCCAATCAGCCGGGTATTTATAATCAGGAACAGAATTTTGAGCGATCATTTTCTGCAATGGAAATGGCCCAGAAGCAGAATGAGAACGTACTTTATTATGATAAGCTGAGTATTTATAAAATTCTATATGCGGTTAAGGAACGATCTGTATTAAGAAGTTTTTACAATGATTCCATTGGTCTATTGGAGAAGTATGATAGAGAGAATAAGACTGATTTGGTGTCCTTGTTAAAAACCTATTTGGAAAATAACGGAAGCCTTCAACTGGTATCGGAAAAAATGTACATTCATCGCAATACAGTAACAAACCAGTTAAAGAGAATTGAAACCATTACCGGATTTAATCCGTTGGAATTGGAAGATAAAGTGAAATTATATTTAGGGTTCTATATTCACGATATTATCTGATGCAATTGCAAAATGCCCTTTTACCCTTTAGAAATGGCCCTTTTCAGGCTGTTTTGCAGGAAGGTGATTGTGCACATGCACAATTATCTTTGTTCAACTGTTGGTTGCAATCCTTGTTTGACTATGTTTATAATACTACCATGTTAGACACGGAAGGAAATACAGAAAAGATTCGTAACGTATTTTACTTCTCAAAAATAATGAATGCAGCGACGATGCTACCAAAAGCCATCGGTCCGCTGCTTTTTTTGTAGGAGGAAACGACAATGAAGGGTGAAGAAATAAGAAGCACATCAATGGAATATAACTTACAGTCCTGGAGCAAGCAAAAGAACATTAACCCTATTCCAGTAGAAAAGGCAGACGGAATTTATTTTTGGGATTACGATGGAAATCGTTACAGCGATATGTCCTCACAGCTTGTAAATATGAATCTTGGGTTTGGAAATCAGAAGATCGGCAACGCAATTAAAGATCAGGTGGATCAGTTTTGTTTCATTGGCCCCTCTTACGGTGCAGAGTCAAGAGCCACCCTTGCAAAGAAGATTATAGATTTGATGCCTGATAACATGGGAAAGGTTTTCTTTACCAATGCGGGTGCAGAATCCAATGAGAATGCAGTAAAGATGGCGAGAATGTTTACGGGAAAGAATAAGATCTTTAGTCGGTACAGAAGTTATCACGGTTCTTCCTTTGGAGCAGGAAACTTAACTGGAGAGCCAAGAAGATATGCATTAGAGCCAGGTGTCCCAGGATTTATCAAGTTTTTTGATCCATATGTATATCGGGAAGCAATTACATTTGATTCAGAGGAATCCGCTACACGTTATTACTTAACAAAGCTGGAAGAACAGATTCAGTACGAGGGATCAGACAGCATAGCAGCAATTGTAATGGAGACGATAACTGGATCAAATGGAATACTGATTCCGCCAAAAGGTTATATGCCTGGCATTCGTGCACTTTGCGATAAATACGGAATTTTAATGATTTGCGATGAAGTCATGACTGGCTGGTGCCGTACAGGAAAGATGTTTGCCTTTGAGCACTTTGATATTAAGCCGGATATCGTAACCTTTGCCAAAGGGGTTACCTGCGGATATGTTCCTCTTGGAGGAGTGGTTGTGAGTAAAGAAATTGCTTCCTATTTTGATGAGAACTTATTATCCTGCGGGCTTACATATAGCGGGCACCCACTTTCTTGTGCAGCCGGCGTTGCATGTGTAGATTATTATGAAGAAGCTGATATTTTAGGAAATGTAAATAAAGTAGGTCAGGTTCTTGGGGAAACTCTGGAAGAGATGAAGAAAAACCATCCATGTGTGGGAGATGTTCGCTATATCGGTTTATTCTCAGCAATTGAACTGGTAAAGGACAAAGAAACAAAAGAACCGCTGGTACCTTACGGAAAAGATCCAAATGGTGTTATGGGAAAAATAGCAGGTCTTTTAAAAGATAGGAAGTTTATGACCTATACACATGAGAATATGGTATTAATTGCACCTCCTCTTATTATTACGGAGGAACAGCTTAGAGAAGAACTGATGAAGATGGAAGAGGTACTTACGATTGTTGACCAGGAACTTTTATAATTAGTTTAGAAAAGGGGTGGACTATGGCGACTCAATTTATGTTACCAGGAAGAACCATATTAGGCGCTGATGCATTAGAAAGCAGTGAACATGCAATCAAAGGTCTGGGTAAGAAAGCATTTATTGTAACGGGTAAAATCGTAACAGAGACAGGATTGGTCTCTATCCTTACGGGATATCTTGACAGATGGAATATTGATCACAAAGTATTCAATGATATTACAGGTGAACCAACGGATGAAATGATCCTTGCAGGAGTGAGTGATTATAAAGATTTTCAATGCGATTTTATCATTGGAATTGGCGGTGGCAGTCCTTTAGACAGTGCAAAAGCTATCGGTGCGATGACTGCATTAGATGGCAATATATCTGATTATATGGGCGTAGACATCAAAGGGGTATTCCCACCCCTGGTACTTATACCCACAACTGCAGGAACTGGCTCGGAGACAACAAGGTTTACTGTCATTAAGGATACGAAAAAAGGAATCAAAATGCTGTTAAAAGGCGATGATTTACTTCCCAAAGTCGCAATCATTGATCCGAAATTGACCGTAACAGCTCCAAAAAGCATTACAGCCGCCACTGGTATGGATGCCTTAACTCATGCGGTAGAATCTTATATTTCAAAAAAGGCAAATTCTCTGACCGATACCTATGCATTATCCGCAATCCGGCGTATCTTTCAGTATCTGCCCCTTGCCTATGAAGATGGCACCAATATGAAAGCAAGAGAAGAGATGGCAATTGCCGCATTTGAAGCTGGGGTTTGTATCAACAATGCATCGGTAACCATTGTACATGGGATGAGCCGGCCCATTGGAGCATTATTTCACATTCCACATGGGATTTCCAATGCAATGCTTATCTCGGATTGTCTTTCCTATGTAGCCGATGGCTGTTACGACAGATTTGCTGATATGGCAAAAGCAATCGGTGTCGCAAAAGAAGAGGACGACGAAAAGAAAGCCTGCGAAGCATTCTTAACCGCACTTGGTAAGCTGTGTAGTCAATGCAAGATTCCTAAAATAAAAGAGTATGGGATCCAAAAGGAAGACTTTGAGGCTGCTTTTGATAAGATGGCAAACGATGCCATGGCCAGTGGAAGTCCTTCCAATACAAGAAAAGAAATAGACAAAGAAGATTTAATCAAAATATATAGTAGATTGTTTTAATCATGAAACTTCCTACGAAACGTAAGAAACTTACAAGGGTGTAAGGCGAAAGCTTTACACCCTTGTCTGCATAACAGGAGGACTTAAATGGTGAACGTAGTGAATTTTGAAGAAGAATTTAAAGAAAGAGACGCATCCCTTCCAAGAGAAACCGAAATTATAATCGAGAACTTAAGTGTGAATTTCCCTGATAAAGATGGGGGAGAGCCGATTGTAGCCCTATCCAACGTGAATTTAGAGATCAAGCAGGGAGAATTTATTTCTCTTTTGGGGCCATCCGGATGCGGAAAAACAACCTTACTTCGGACCATTGCTGATTTACAGGAAAAGTCTTCAGGAACCATATCCGTTCGGGGACTGTCACCAAGAGAGATCCGCCTGCAAAAAAAATATGGCATCGTGTTTCAGTCGCCAGTACTATATGAATGGCGAAGTGTCCGAAGAAATGTATGTATGCCCATGGAACTTCTTGGTATGCCAAAGAAGGACCGGACAAAACGAGTGACAAAAATGCTAGAACTTGTAGGACTGATGGAGTTCGGTGAGAAATATCCTCATGAATTAAGCGGTGGTATGCAGCAAAGAGTAAATATTGCAAGGGCTCTCGCAATTCGTCCGGAAATCCTTTTAATGGATGAACCATTTTCTGCCTTGGATGAATTTACAAAAGAAAAACTCCATGAAGATCTGCTTCGTATCTGGCAGAGGACCAATAAGACTATTTTATTTGTTACACATAACATTCAGGAGGCGGTTTTCTTATCAGACAGGGTAGTGGTTCTTTCTCCTCACCCAGGTCGTGTATCCGCAATTGTTGATATTGATCTTCCAAGACCAAGACCAATTCAAATGAAGGAAACCCAGGAATTTAATGCCTTGGTATCAAAGGTAAGAAATAGTTTTGAGGGGGTATAGCATGATCCAAATCAAAAAGATACTTTCCTCCAAATATATGGTAACCCTTGTATGGGTGTTGGGTCTTATCCTCATATGGGAGTTAGGCGCTACCGTGATAGAAGGTACAAAGCGGTCTCCTGAGAATGTGTTACCCCATCTTCATCAGATATTGGCCTCTGTTTTTACTACCAACAAGGTAAATGGAACTCAGACTGCGTTCCAGATCGTCTTAAGCAATGGCGGGATTACTCTTCTACGAGCAGGGATTGGCTTTGTAATCGGTGCAGGCTTAGGGTTCCTTCTTGCACTAATCATGAATCTGTTTCTGCCAATTGAGAAGATATTATTTCCATATCTGATGATGATACAGATGATACCGATTCTTGGTATGGCACCAATCGTCCTTGCTATTACAAAGGATATTAATAAAAGTCGCATCATCATAGCTGCCATACTAACCTTTTATCCGGTGGCCACCAACACACTGGCAGGGTTTAAATCAGTGGAGAAGGAAAAACACGAGCTCATGTATTCTCTTGCGGCAAGCAAATTTGAGATATACCGGAAATTATTAATTCCATCCTCTCTGCCTTATTTTTTTACGGGATTAAAAATATCAGCACCCATGGCCATTACAGCAGCGATCCTGGTTGATACATTACAGGGCGGTGCAGGACTTGGAACTGTACTTTCTCAATCCTTAAAACATGCCACTACTATATATATTTTCTGGCAGATTGTATTTTTAAGTGCCATTATTGGTATTTTGAGCTTTTATCTTATGGTTTTACTGGAGCAGGCAATCTCTCCATATAAGAGAAAGAAGAAAAAGTAGAAGGAGAGAACATGAAGAAGAAACGATATCTTAGATGGGATAAACAGTCTGCAACAACTGTTTTGTATCCAGTCATATTTGGTATCCTTTTATTGATTCTTTGGCAAACCCAGCTTTTGCACAAGTTACTAGGAGCTGATACTTTTGCGCTTCCCCTTCCGGGCAGAATCTTAAGGATTATATTTGATAATGGACCAACTATCATTGAAAACATAAAAGCAACGGTCATGGTTGCAGTGGGGGGCTTGTTCTTTGGTTCTATCTTAGGATATTTACTGGGAATCATTGCAACGGTATTTCCAAAATGGGGAGCAGGAGGTCTAAGCATTGCATCTGCAATCAGCGCAGTACCTATCATTGCCATTGCTCCAATCTTAAACAATTTAACAAAGGACTTCAGCGATGTTGCAAATGTAAGAAGCATGTTTGCAAAGACAATTGTGGTCACCATAACCTGTACGGCAGCTATGAGCATCAATGCATACAGAGGTCTTAATGAATTAAAGCCTTATTCGCTTGATTTAATGAAAAGTTACGCAGCAAGTAAATTAACAGTCTTTTTAAAGCTAAGAATTCCCAACAGCGTACCCTATATATTTGTTGCCCTAAGAGTCAGTGTACCCGCCAGTATCATCAGTGCACTGGTTAGCGAGTATTTTGCCGAATTCATCATTGGAGTTGGCAGACAAATCAGGGAAAATATCGTGCTTGCCCAGTATGCGACAGCCTGGGCATATATCGTAGTAGCATGTGCCATTGGAATTATTATGTACGGCATACTACTTGCTGCAGAAGGAGCTTTGCTAAAAGGTAGGAAATAAATCGATTAACACTATTTTAGAGGAGGAATTATTTATGAAAAAACGAACAGGAAGCTTAACCGCAGCAGCATTAACACTTGCACTAACAACCGCAGCATTATCTGGCTGCTCAAGCGCACCGGAAAAAGAAACCACGATTGCCACGACGGTAGCGGAAAGCACAACAGGAAAAGAAACTGTTGCAACAGAAGGCGCAAAGGAATCTGCAAGTACAGGCAAATATTATTCCGCGGATGCAAAAGCGAAAGACATCGTAGAAGATGCCGCTAAAAAAGGGAAAGTTGGTAACTGGGGTTTAGGCAATGAATATGAGGTTCAGGCACTTTTAAGCAAATACGGCCAGAATACTGCATTTCTAAGTCAGGCATTTGATATGGATGGGTTTGATGACAATTCCATTTTGTTGGCTTCGGCAATGACCTATAACGAGCTAGGTCTTATAAAGAATACATATCAGGGCGGTTACGGATATGGAGATACCGTAAACTTCATTGATATGAATAACGAAGGCGTAGCCATGTTAGAAGATAATATATTTACAACAAAGGAATTTGCCTCTGCAAATCCAAACACAGTGAAAGCTTTTGTCAGTGCATCTATGAAAGGCTGGGAGTATGCCTGCGCCAATCCAAAAGAAGCGGCAGAAATCGTCTTCAATGCAGGTTCCTCCGTATCCAGTGAACACCAGGCTTATATGGCGGAAGAAGTAAAGAAATTAGTAGAAACTGATACCAAGGGAAATAAGGTAACCGAATTAGGAAAATTAGATGATGAGGCACTGCAGCAGACCCTCGATTTGGCTAAAAAATACATCAAATTAAGTGACAGTACAGCAGCAGAGAAGCTACAGACATTAACGTTAGATGATTTCCGTGATGCCTCTTATTGGAACGATGCAAAAGATGGCAGCACTTTGGGCAAACCAGAAAAAGCTGATGTATCCATTCAGTTAAAATGGCTCCCTCAGGCTCAGTTTATGGGATATTATGTAGCGGCTGCAAAAGGATATTATAAAGATGCCGGCTTAAATGTAACCATAACACCAGGTGGCGGAGATATTGGTGAAACAACAGCCGTAAATTCTGGTCAGGTAGATTTCGGTGTAACCTGGGATGCCAACCTTATAGCAGCCAATGCGGGAGGTATGAATTTGATTGCAGTATCACAGGTTTATCAAAGATCAGGCTTAGTTCTGGTATATAAAAAGAACAAATAAAACAAATAAAAAATCAGTAATCGTGGGTGCTAAGGCACCCACGTATCCGTTAAGGAGGTATGACATTGGACTTATTAATTAAAAATGGAACGATTGTAACGGCGGAAGAAACATATAAAGGCGATATCGCAGTAAAAGACGGCAAAATTGTATGCATTGGAAAAGACTTATCCATGGAAGCTAAAAAGGTCATTGACGTTGCTGGAAAACTAGTATTGCCAGGAGCCATCGATGTACATACACACCTTGCAATGCCCTTTGGAGGAACGGTATCTGCGGATGGTTATTTATCTGGAACAAGGGCAGCAGCTTGCGGAGGAGTTACGACTGTATTTGATTATCCCATTCAGAGAAAAGGAAAGGGTATTGTTGAAACGGTTCAGGAAAGAAAAGATATGTGCGATCCCGAGGCTTGTGTGGATTATGCATTTCACTGTTGCATCACGGATTTAAACGGAGGAGCCATTTTAGATGAATTTAAAGAAGCAGTAGAGTATGGAATCACCAGTTTTAAATGCTTTCTTGTATATAAAAAGGAAGGCATGATGGTGGATGACGGAACTCTGGTTCGAATCTTAAAAAAGGCAAAGGAAGTAGGAGCCATAACAAATATTCATGCTGAAAATCCGGATGTAATTGATTTAAACATTGAGCAGTTTAAGGCAGAGGGAAACACCTCGGCTTGGTATCATTATTTAAGCCGACCAGAATATGTGGAGGCAGAAGCCGATAAACGGGCCGTACACTGGGCAAAATCCGTTGATGCACCTCTCTATATTGTCCATATGGCAGATAAAGAAGGTTTGGAAGCGGCAGTCGCTGCGAAAAGAGAGGGCCATAATATTTTTATTGAGACATGTCCTCAATACCTGGAGTTTACCTGTGACGTCTATAAAAGAGAAGATGGAAGAAACTTTGTATGTTCACCCCCAATGAAAAATCAGGAAAGCCAGGATGCGATTTGGAAAGCAGTTATGGATGGTAGCATTGATACGGTAGCTACCGACCATTGCCCCTTCCAAAGTTATGAGAAAGATTGGGGAAAAGATGATTTTACGAAGATTCCCAATGGATGTGCTGGTATTGAAAACTTATATCCTTATATGCTCTCTAAGGCAAACGAAGGTAAAATAAGCTTTAACCGTGCGGTAGAATTATGTGCAACAAACCCGGCTAAGATTTTTGGTTGTGTTCAAAAGGGATCTTTAACCGTTGGGAAGGACGCAGATATTGTAATTTATGACAAGGAGAAAAAGTTCACCATATCCGTTCATAATATGCATTCTGATTACGACCATACCATATGGGAAGGTGTCAAGGTAAACGGTTATCCAGAACAGACTTATGTAAGAGGACAATTGGTATATGACAATGGGGAGTTTATAGGAACTCCAGGATATGGATCCTTTGTAAAGAGGGAACCTCAAAATTATGATTTGGAGTGATCGCATGAATGATTTATTATATAAGGAAACTTCCCTTTTAGAAGAAGCAAGCGGATGCCTTTTATGCAATGAGGCGCCTTGCACCAAGGCCTGTCCTTATGATTTAGAGATAGATAAGATAATCCGGTGTTTTCGCTTTGATAATAAGGCTGGAGCAATCAACCGTCTAAAGGATTCCCTGCCTTGTAAAGAGTGTAAGGATACCCCTTGTTTATCTGCTTGTCTAAAAGGAAAAATCAATACCCCAGTCCCCATACCAGATATGTTTGCGAAGCTTTCTACTTATGAGAAGGAGGGATGTTTGGAGGTAAAACTTTCCATAGACTTTTGCGGGATTCCATGCGAAAATCCATTCTTTTTATCTTCTTCTGTGGTGGGGAGCAATTACGAGATGGTAGCAAAAGCCTTTGACATGGGCTGGGCAGGAGTAGCATTTAAAACCATTGGAACCTTTGTGCCTGAAGAGGTATCCCCTAGATTTGATGCACTGAAAAAGGAAGCTCTTCCCTTTGTGGGTTTTAAGAACATAGAGCAGATTTCCGATCATACTTTGGAAGAAAATCTGAGCTTTATCAGAGATTTAAAAAGGGATTATCCTACGAAAGTGTTTGTTGCTTCAATTATGGGTCAGACCGAGGAAGAATGGACGTATCTTGCTAAGGTTGTGACTGAAGCAGGAGCAGACATCATTGAATGTAATTTTTCCTGTCCTCATATGGCGGCCAATGGTCTAGGTTCTGATGTGGGTCAGAATCCAGAGCTTGTTACTGCTTTTACAAAAGCAGTGCGAAAAGGAACCCATCTTCCGATTTTGGCAAAAATGACTCCCAATATAGGGAATATGGAAGTTCCTGCCCTTGCGGCGATTCAGGCGGGAGCGGATGGAATTGCAGCCATTAATACCATTAAAAGTATTATGAATGTGGATACAGACACTTTTGTTTCAGGCCCTTTTGTAAAAGGCAAAACAAGTGTAGGTGGCTACTCAGGAAAGGCAGTAAAACCCATAGCTCTTCGATTTATCCATGCAATGAAGACACAGGAGGGGCTCACTCAAGTTCCGATCAGTGGCATGGGAGGAATTGAAACTTGGAGAGATGCCTTTGAATTCATGGCACTTGGTTGTGAGAACATTCAGGTCACTACTTCAGTCATGCAATACGGATATCGGATCATCGATGATATGATAGAAGGAATGAAATACTACTTAAGCTCACATGGCTATAAAGGTATAAATGAGATCGTAGGAAAAGCGCTTGCTCATACCATACCTGCGGATGAACTTGAGAGGGATTCCATTTGCTATCCCAAATTTGACCGGAATCAATGTGTGGGTTGCGGAAGGTGTTATGTATCTTGCTATGATGGAGGTCATCAGGCATTAAAGCAGGATGATATTACTAGAAAACCAATCATGGACGGTAAGAAATGCGTGGGTTGCCATTTGTGTGCACTGGTATGTCCGGTAGGAGCAATTACGCAAGGAACCAGGGTGAAAAAGGCATCAAGACCATCATGATATGGTAAGAAAACGGTTATTATTTATGCATAAAAGGAGGTAAGGAACATGGTTCAATGTGATTATGAGAGAATGGAAGATAAGATAAAAACCTTCAGTCAGTTTGGAGATACAGGAAAAGGGGGGATTACAAGATTTTCTTTATCAGAGGAAGCGGTAGCTGCAAGGCGTGAGTTTGTAAGGCGTATGGAGGAAATCGGTGCCACAGTTACAACCGATGATATGGCAAATGTCTATGCCACCATTGCAGGGACGGAAGACTTGCCAATGATCTTTTCCGGTTCTCATATGGATTCTGTTCGTCAGGGCGGAAATTATGATGGAATCTTAGGTGTATTAACGGCTATGGAAGTAGCGGAAACCATAGTAAAAGAAAAGATTCCACACAGACACCCCATCACCGTTATTGTTTGGACCAACGAAGAAGGTGCCAGATTTGAACCAGCAATGATGTCTTCCGGGGTAATTTGCGGAAAATTCAATAAAGATGATATGTTGGCTTCTCAGGCCAAAGACATACCTGGCTATACTTTTGGAGAAGCTTTGGAAAAAAGTGGTTTTAAAGGAGAGGAAAAGAACCGTCTTAATCCATCTAATACGAAGGCTTTGGTAGAACTGCACATCGAGCAGGGGCCAGTATTAGAGGCAGAAGGCATTGATATTGGTGTGGTGGAAGGCGTCTGTGGTATGATAAATTATGAATTCACCTTTACTGGGCAGGCAGGCCATGCAGGAACAACTCCCATGAAATATCGCAAGGATGCTCTTTATGCGGCAGTAAAGACCATTCAGTACCTTCATGATGAACTGGATCAGCTTGATGGGAAGTTGGTGTATACCACTGGCAAGATTTCTGCCCATCCTAACATTCATACCATCATTCCAGATGAAGTTAAAATCACTTTGGATGCAAGGCACCAGGATCCGGAGGTAATTAAGCAGGTACTCGCTGTGATTAAGAAGATCCCAGGCCTGGTAGAAAATTGTAAGGTAAGCTATGAAGAGGCATGGTCTCGTAAGACGGTTAGCTTTACTTCGGAATTAGTAGATTACGTAGAAAAAAGCGCACAAGAATACGGGTATACCAATCGTAGGATTTACAGCGGTCCAGGGCATGACGCACAGTTTGCCATTGATCTTGTTCCCACCACCATGATATTTGTACCAAGCGTGGGAGGACATAGTCATTGTGAAATAGAATATACTCCCGTAGAAAATTGTTTAAAAGGAGCCAACGTGCTCTTAAATACCATATTACATATTGATAAGCAGTAAAAATAGGTAAAAGGTCCTCCCCAATTTATACCGAAAGGTATCTGAATTTGGAAGGACCTTTTTCTGTGAAAAAGACCAATAAAAAGGCATGATACATCAAAAAATAACCCTATTATTCAATAGACCTTTACTTAAAATAAACTATGTAGTATCATAAATGAAACGTAATTACGGAGGTTAATTAAAGTGGAAGATAAAATTAAACTCATAGCCAATAATAAGAAGGCATACCATGACTATTTTATTGATGAAAAATATGAGGCAGGCATAGAACTGGCAGGGACAGAAGTGAAATCTTTGCGTATGGGAAAGTGCAGTATCAAGGAATCTTTTATAAAGATTGAAAGAGGAGAAGTTTTCGCATATGGAATGAACATCAGTCCTTATGAAAAGGGTAATATTTTCAACAAGGACCCACTTCGTATTAGAAAACTTCTGCTCCATAGAGCCCAGATTATAAAACTAGACGAAAAGATGGCTCAAAAAGGGTATACCTTAGTTCCTCTTCAGGTCTATTTAAAAGGAAGTCTGGTAAAGGTGGAGATAGGCCTTGCCAGAGGTAAGAAGCTCTATGACAAAAGAGAAGACATAGCGAAGAAAGATCAGCGCAGAGAATTAGAACGAGACTTTAAGGTAAGAAATTTATAATAAGAAAAGGAGAAGCGGATGGCTCTATATGATTATGTTGGGGCAGTAAGAAGGGGACGTAGGCAGTACCAGACTTCTGTGGCAAAAGGAGAGTATCCCTATCTTCCGGTTCTGGACGACATCTTATCCTATACAGATATTGTGTCAGAAGTAAACCTAGGGATTATGGATATACCTCTTGAAAAGATAATAGGAACCAAAACAAAGGGGCGTACCACCGCCTTTGCTAATAATTTTATGCCTTTATTGTCAGAAAAATCAGAGTTCGGGGCAAAATGGGCGTACCTCTACGATCATCAGATTCAGGAAGGAATCCATGATCCTATTGTGGTATACGAATTTATGAACCAATACTATGTCCAGGAGGGAAACAAGCGGGTAAGCGTACTAAAATATGTAAATGCATTTAGTATAGCTGCTTCGGTTATCCGTATGATTCCAAAAAGAACGGACGATCTTGATAATCGTCTTTATTATGAATTCCTTGATTTTTATCAGGTTTCTTTTAATTGTGATATCTGGTTTAGTAAAGAAGGAAGTTATGACCGGCTTATTAAGGCAATGAACAAAAATCCTGGCGAACAGTGGAGCGATGAAGAAAGACTTGTCTTTAAGTCTTCATATGATCGTTTTTCCAAGGCATTCCATGCATTTGGTGGCGACGATTATGATATGACGTGCTCAGATGCGTTTCTCGTTTATGTTGAACTGCTTGGATACCGGGCGGTAAAGGACCGGGTAGAACGGCAAATCAAAAAGGATTTGGTAAAGATAAAAGATGAGCTTCTTTTGGCCTCCAGAGGCAATAAAATTGCTTTATTGGAGCAACCACAAGAAGTTGATGAAAAAGCAGATAACAATCCTCTCAAATTTATAAACTGGCTGCTCCCCGTCCAGATGATTGAGCCTGAGATGTTGAAAATTGCTTTCATTCATTCAAAAACATCGGAAACCTCAAGTTGGACCTACGGACATGAACTTGGGAGAATGTATCTCGAGCAGGCTTATGATGGGAAAATAAAGACCATGTCATTTTTCCATGGAGATTCCGAAGGAGAGACGGCAAGAGCTATGGAAGAGGCACTTTCGGCTGGATGCAATATGATCTTTACTACGGCATCTCAAATGATCAATGATTCTGTGAAGACGGCAATTGAACATCCGGAAGTTAAGATTTTTAACTGTTCCGTAAATATGTCTTATTCCTCAATTTGTACTTATTACGGGAGAATGTATGAATCTAAGTTTTTAATGGGAGCCCTGGCGGCTTCTATGTCTCAGGGAGATAAGCTTGGATATATTGCAGATTATCCTATATACGGGACCCTTGCAAATATCAATGCATTTGCTTTGGGAGCAAGAATGATCAATCCTTATGCAGTGGTTCACCTGGAATGGTCCAGAATCAAAGGAAGAGATGCCCACGAAGAACTTGAGAATGAAGGAATCACATTCATTTCAGGAGATGATATGATTACTCCAATGGCCCCTACCAGAGAATATGGCCTATACCAGAAGCTTAGTGATGGAACTCTTAAGAATCTGGCAAGCCCTATTTGTCACTGGGGAAAATTCTATGAGAGAATTATTAACATCACTTGCCACGGCGGAACTGATCGAAAAGAGCTAAAAGGAAAACAGGCAATCAATTACTGGTGGGGAATGTCTGCAGATGTAATTGATGTAATCTGCTCTCAGAGCCTTCCCCATGGAACGCAACGACTTTTAAACTTCTTGAAACATTCTATAAGGGCGGGAAGCTTTCAGCCTTTTGTAGGGATTATCTATTCTCAAGATGGTAAAATAGAGTGTGAAGAAGGGGAAAGCCTTACTCCAGAAGAAATCACAACTATGAACTGGTTGACTGAGAATATTGTTGGTAAAATCCCAGACTATGAAGAACTTACGGAAGAAGCTCGGTCCCTGGTACGCCTCCAGGGTCAGACAATATACGATAATTCAGAGATGGAGGAACAGGAGCGTGAAAATTCTGGTATTGGCGGATCAAGAGTCTAAATCGCTTTACGAATTTTACACCCCGGAAAAAATAAAGGATATTGATCTTATAATATCCTGCGGAGATTTGAGACCGGAATATCTATCTTTTTTCGCGACCTTTTCCCGCGCTCCCGTGTATTATATTCGTGGAAATCATGATTGCCAGTATATGCATTGTCCACCTGAGGGCTGTATCTGCATTGAGGATGATATCGTTACCTTTAAAGGAATACGGATTATGGGGCTTGGAGGATCCATGGAATACATTCCAGATGCCCCCAATCAGTTTACAGAACGGAAAATGGAACAGAGGATTCGGCGTATGTGGTGGAAGCTGAAAAAAAACAAGGGGTTTGACATCCTGGTTACTCATGCTCCGGCGTATGAACTCAATGATCTGCAGGACCTTCCTCATAAGGGGTTCTCTTGCTTTAAGTCTTTAATGGATAAGTATTCTCCTCAGTATTTCCTTCACGGCCATGTTCACGCTAATTATGGAAATGTATTTAAGAGGAAGGACGTATATGGCAATACAACGGTTATAAATGCGTATGAATATGTAATCATTGATTATCCGGAAACGGATCAATGTGCTATGGACCGTGTCATGGAGCAGTAATTCGATTTCATTTCTCTGACACTTTGCCATGGTATAACTTTAAATTATAATACACATTCCTTTTAATTAATTGACAAACACAAGTTAGGTTGCTATGATTAAAATCACTATACAAAAAGGCAGGGATAGGGATGGAGAGAATTGTTTTATCATTGTTAGTTGATAATACTTCCGGCGTTTTAAGCCGTGTGGCCGGCTTATTCAGTCGCCGCGGATATAACATTGAAAGCCTAACCGTGGGCGTGACTGCAGATGAGAGATATTCAAGAATGACCGTAGTATCTGTCGGTGATCAAGAGATTTTAGATCAGATTGAAAAACAGCTCAGGAAGTTAGAGGATGTAAGAGATATTAAGGAGCTAAAGCCAGGGATTTCTGTTTTTAGAGAACTAATCTTAGTCAAGGTGAAAGCCAACTCCGGACAACGTCAGGCAGTAAGTGCTATAGCTGATATATTCAGAGCCACTATTGTTGATGTAGGCAGGGAATCCTTAACTGTTATGCTAACTGGAGATCAGTCAAAACTTGATGCGCTGATTAACCTGCTTGAAGATTATGAAATTTTAGAACTTGCCCGTACTGGTCTCACTGGTTTATCCAGAGGATCGGACGATGTTCGTTATCTGCCATAACCGCAATTCGCTAGCTAGAGGTATTGCCAAAGGCGGACAGAGAGTCGTCGGCATGGTTCCTTTAACAATATAATAAGAGTCAATCAATGAGGAGGAAATATAAGATGGCAAAGATTTACTATCAGGAAGACTGCAATTTATCCTTACTGGAGGATAAGACCATTGCAGTGATTGGATACGGCAGCCAGGGTCACGCCCATGCACTTAATTTAAAGGAGTCCGGTTGTGATGTCATTGTAGGACTTTATGAGGGTAGTAGTTCCTGGTCAAAAGCTGAGTCACAGGGATTAACCGTATATACCGCAGCAGAAGCTGCAAAGAAAGCTGATATCATCATGATCCTCATTAACGATGAGAAGCAGGGAGCTCTTTATAAAGAATCCATCGAACCTAACTTAAAAGATGGGGACATGCTGATGTTTGCCCATGGTTTTGCGGTTCACTTCGGACAGATTAATCCTCCTAAGAATGTTGATGTAACTATGATCGCACCTAAGGCCCCTGGTCATACCGTGCGTAACGAATACCTAGTTGGAAGAGGAACCCCATGTTTGGTTGCTGTTCACCAGGATTATAGCGGAAAAGCAAAAGACAAAGCCCTTGCATATGCATTGGCACTTGGCGGCGCAAGAGCAGGTGTCTTAGAGACAACCTTTAAAGATGAGACGGAGACCGACCTTTTTGGTGAGCAGGCAGTATTGTGCGGCGGTGTATGTGCACTTATGAAAGCTGGATTTGAGACATTAGTAGAGGCTGGATACGCTCCTGAAAATGCTTATTTTGAGTGTATTCATGAGATGAAGCTGATCGTTGATCTGATTTTTGAAAGCGGTTTTTCAGGAATGAGATATTCCATTTCCAATACGGCTGAGTTTGGTGATTATATTACCGGACCAAAGATCATCACTGATGAAACAAAGAAGGCAATGAAGCAGGTACTTACTGATATCCAGGACGGAACTTTTGCAAAGGACTGGTTATTAGAGAATCAGGTAGGCGGTGCTCACTTCAATGCTATGAGAAACAAAGAAGCGTCTCATAAACTGGAGCAGGTGGGTTCAGAACTCAGAAAGCTTTATAGTTGGAATGATGGCGGAAAAATGATTGACAACTAATCTGGAATAAATAAAATGAGCTTTTATTGGTAATAAACCAGTAAAAGCTCATTTTTTGTCAAAAATAGAAGCTGTTTCTTCTATATTAAGTTGTGTTTCATATTGGTTTTCATAGCATCAAGGAATTTCTCCATTGAAGTTGACATTCCAGCCGGGTTATAAGCAAAACCAACCGTTCTTTTATTGATCTCTTTTTCCAAGGGAACCAAAACCAGGTCACCTTGATCTAACTCTTTCTGAACAAAATCCTTGATCACACATCCAATTCCCATCCCGATCTTAGCAAATTCAATGAGTAAGTCCATGGTGGTAACTTCTAAGAACTGATTGGGTATTAACTGGCTTTCATTTAGATACTCATCAATATATTTTCTTGTCATGTTATTCTTGTCCAAAAGGAGAATATTACCTGTCTGAAACAGGTCTGCATCCTTGCCCTCCCGCAGATAGAGATTGTTCAAATAAGGCTTTGTGGCAACAAAGGTATCCTGGATCTCCATAACCGGTGTAAATAAAAGCGGACGGCGGTTGGAGGGCTCAGCAATCAACCCAAGGTCGATTCTTTGTTGTTCCAGCATATTCACCGTATGTGCGGTAGACTGGCTTTCTATTGTAATCTTAATATGAGGATATTTCTCAATGAATCCTTTTAAATAAGGAAGGAGAATGTATTTACATAAGGTGTTGCTGACACCGATTCTCAAATGACCAATGTGAAAATCCTTAATTCGTTTTAGTTCCTGCTCGCCTTGCGCCAATGCTTCAAAGGCAGCCTTTGTATGATTAAATAGAAGCTTTCCTTCATCCGTAAGCTGAACACCTCTTGAGTTTCTTGTAAAAAGAGAGACTCCGAGATTTCCTTCTAACTTACTGATAGATTTACTGATAGCTGGTTGGCTGATAAAGAGCTCTTTTGCAGCCTTAGAAATATTTCCGGTTTTTGCAACTTCATAGAAAATCTTATACTGGGACAAGTTTTGTTCCATGTTCATATCCCCTCTCATCCTATAACTAGTTATTATATTAAATATTCATATTATGTATTTCTATTATATCAATAAGTATGCTAGAATGTAAAGCAGTAAAATGATAGAGGTTCTTTATGAAAAAGGACCAACAGGAGGAAGCAGACTATGGGAATGACGATGACCCAGAAAATTTTGGCAGCTCATGCGGGGCTTGATGAAGTTAGAGCTGGACAGTTAATTGAAGCTGATTTGGATCTGGTATTGGGAAACGATATCACAGCGCCAGTTGCTATAAAAGAGATGGAGAAATTTAGCAAGGAAACAATTTTCAATAAAGACAAAATTGCCCTGGTTATGGATCATTTTGCACCGAATAAAGATATAAAGTCTGCGGAGAACTGTAAATGCTGTCGTGATTTTGCGGCTAAACATGAAATTTCCAATTATTTTGATGTTGGAGAAATGGGAATTGAACATGCACTTCTTCCTGAAAAAGGATTGGTAGTTGCTGGAGATGCAGTGATCGGAGCGGATTCCCATACTTGTACCTATGGCGCGTTGGGAGCTTTTTCCACAGGAGTGGGCAGTACGGATATGGCGGCTGGTATGGTAACTGGCAAAGCCTGGTTTAAAGTGCCTTCTGCTATTAAATTCCATCTTTTAGGAAAACCCTCAAAGTGGGTCAGTGGAAAAGATGTGATTTTGCATATTATTGGAATGATTGGCGTGGATGGTGCTCTTTATAAATCCATGGAATTTACTGGAGAAGGAATTAAGAATTTAACTATGGATGATCGCTTCACCATTTGCAATATGGCGATTGAAGCCGGTGGAAAAAATGGAATTTTTCCAGTAGATGATTTAGCCATTCAGTACATGAAGGATCACTCCAAACGTGAGTTTAATATATTTGATGCAGACGATGATGCGGAATACGAGAAGACTTACACAATTGACTTAGGTAAGCTGGAACCAACCATCTCATTCCCTCATCTTCCTGAAAATACCAGAACCATCGGTACGTTTGATGAGATTAAGGTGGATCAGGCGGTCATTGGGTCCTGTACCAATGGTCGACTTGATGATATGCGTATTGCCGCTGCTGTGTTAAAGGGTAAAAAAGTTGCAAAAAATGTACGTTGTATTGTGATTCCTGCAACCCAGGAAATTTATTTACAATCCATGAGAGAAGGTCTTTTGGAAATCTTCATTGAAGCTGGAGCTATCGTCAGCACCCCAACCTGTGGTCCTTGTCTTGGAGGCCATATGGGCATTCTTGCAAAGGGAGAGCGTTGCATCTCTACCACCAATCGGAACTTTGTGGGACGTATGGGCCATGTGGAGTCAGAAGTATATTTGGCAAGTCCGGCAGTAGCAGCCGCCAGTGCAGTTACCGGTCATATATCAGCACCGGCCGAATTGGGATTATAGGAGGAAGCATAACATGAATGCAAATGGATCTGTTTTTAAATATGGGGACAACGTAGACACGGATGTAATTATTCCAGCAAGGTATTTAAATATTACAGATGGGAATGAATTGGCAAAGCATTGCATGGAAGACATTGACAAGGATTTTATATCCAATGTGAAACAAGGAGATATTATTGTTGCCAATAAAAACTTTGGTTGTGGTTCTTCCAGGGAGCATGCGCCTTTGGTGATTAAATGTGCCGGAGTAAGTTGTGTCATTGCTGAAACCTTTGCAAGGATTTTCTATCGGAATGCAATTAATATCGGTCTTCCTATTATAGAATGTTCTGAGGCTGCGAAAGCCATTGAGGCAGGAGATAAGGTTTCGGTTAATTTCGACACCGGTATCATAACCAATAAATCGACAGGAGAATCCTATCAGGGAGAAGCTTTTCCTCCTTTTATGCAGGAAATTATTTCCGCAGGTGGATTGTTTCCCTATATTAATAAGAAGAAATAAGGTTATTTTCCATGGAAAAAGGGCCCGTAATTGTCAAATGTTGTATTTGACAATTACGGGCCTTTCCTTATGGAACATTGAAATTATGATAAAAGCGTATTATAATTAGAAAAAAATACAGGGAGTGGAATTCAATGGTAAAGACAAATGCAATGCGCATGTTAGACAAGGTAGGAATCTCTTACAGCACAAAAGAGTATGAAGTAGATGAAAATGATCTCTCAGGGAGCCATGTAGCAGACTTGATGGGGATAGATCATGGTAGTATTTTGAAGACTCTTGTATTAAAAGGAGAAAAAACAGGATATCTGGTCTGTTGTATTCCAGTCGATGGAGAACTGGATCTAAAAAAAGTAGCAAAAGCCGCTGGAGATAAAAAGGTGGAAATGATTCCTATGAAAGATCTACAGCCAATTACAGGCTATATTCGTGGAGGTTGTTCACCGATCGGTATGAAGAAGCCTTTTCCGACATTTATTGACGAATCTGCCCAGGAATATCCACTAATCGCAGTAAGCGGAGGGGTCAGAGGACAGCAAATTTTAATCTCTCCTCAGAGTCTGGCCGCATTTATTCGGGGTCAATTTGCTCTTCTTACCCATAATTAGTTTACATAAAACAAAAAACCACCGGACTGGCTTTCGCTGGAAAAAAGAATTATTAACATAAATGTAACACTATTGTAAAATTTTAATGGAATAATAACATAAAAAAGCCACGTAAAACCAATATAAATTAGTGCAAATAGCCCAAAGTGTAAAATCAAAGTAAAAGCCAAAAGTTAAAATATCACAAAAATGTTAAATCCCCATTGACTTTTTTAACATGCTTCTTCTATAATTACGGCTGTCACCTAGAAACGGTTGTGGAATGTATTCACAGCCAAGGCAAGTGAGAGAAGAAAAGAGGAGTATGTATGCTTACACTACGCTCTATGCTTCAGCAGGTTTGTCAATTCTTCAGAGGGATGGCCATTAAGGTCACAAAGAGGATGTATCGTTCTTCCGCAGTATTTATGACGGGAGCTGCAGTGATTACTGTAGTAGCGTTTACCTCAGCAGGATTTGGCAGCGGTGGCAGGAATGCTTTAACCGCGTTTGCAGAAACGCCGGCATCAAAAGATGTTGCTGAAGAAGAACATGTTGAAGACGAGGAAACAGTTGCTAAAGCAAATGTACAAATTACGCTTACCGAAGCCCGAATACAGGCACAGCAGTTAGCCGGTAATCGACTGGTTAAACAGGTCATTGAAAAACAGGAGCTTGAAAAAGACTCCCTGGCCCAGATAAAGCTTATCAATACCCAGATCGCTATGGACAATGAGGCAAAACGGCAAGCGGAAGAAGCAGCTAAAGCAGCAGAAGAAGAAAGAAAAGCAGTAGAGGAAGCCGCCAGAAAGGCCGAAGAAGAAAAGGCAGCCAATTCAACGTCTGTCAGTCAGGACGATTATCAAGTATTGCTTAAAATCGTTCAGGCAGAAGCAGGAGTATGTGATGATAAGGGTAAAATTCTTGTAGCAAATGTAATTTTAAATCGTATTAAAAGTGGAAAATTCCCAGATACGGTGAGAGGAGTCGTCTATTCTCCTTCCCAGTTTTCGCCTGTATCAAATGGAAGTATTAATACTGTGAAGGTCACAGAGAATACCCAAGGGTGCGTCGATCGCGCACTGTCTGGAGAAGATTATTCTGATGGGGCATTATATTTTATGAACCGTAGAGGTTCAAGAAGCGGTGCAATCCGCTGGTTTGATTCCAGGCTGACTTATTTATTCCAGCATGGAAACCATGAATTTTTTAAATAAAGCATTGTGATATATTCTGCTTTGGGTGTATACTATATCTATCTGCAGGTTCCCACAGAGGACTGCTGTCAAATGATATAATACACTAAAGGAGAGTACGACTATGATTTTTGACTCAGCAAAGAACCTTGATTTTTACAAAAACCTTGGGGTGGAAGGAAGATACACAAAAGCAGTGGATTTTCTTAAAAACACCGATTTAGAGAACCTGGCGCCAGGTAAATATGAAATAGATGGTAAGAATGTTTTTGCTAACGTAGTGGAATATACAACGATTCCTTGGGAAGACGCAAAATATGAAACACACCGTGATTATTCTGATATTCAATACATGATATCCGGTACTGAGACCATGACATATGCTCCGATCGATGAACTGAATGTTAAGGTACCATATAACGAAGAAAAAGATGTTGTATTTTACGACAATGAAAATCCGGGCTTAAAGGTTATTGTAAAGGCTGGAGAATATATGATTTTTAATCCTTGGGATGGCCATAAGCCTAAGGCCTCTGCCGGACAACCGGCACCAATTAAAAAAGTTATTGTCAAGATCAAAGAAAACTAATAGATAAGGGGATTCGTTCCGATGCTGCGGACGAATCCCCTGTTTTTATGGTCTCCAGTTGTCTGTGCCGCATAAAACGGCATCTTTTGAATAGGTTTTAAGATCTTCTTCCTTGAGGCGGCAAATCCAGTCCGGACGTTGCTCCATAACTGCTCCAGGACCATAACTACCGTATTCAGCGTAGAAGGTATGCACATGTGCTGCCTCTTTGTTCCAGTCGTGCCATCCCTCTTTACAGATATGATCATCCATAAAACAGTTGATGAGAACTGTTTTGGCATATTCTCTCCATGGGCGGCCAAGGTAAGCATTGTTTGGAGGGCAATTGCTCTCAAAACGACAGTCTGTCATGACATATCCATATTCCTGTCCTTCTGGTGTGGAAGCAGCGGTCACATAACTGCTGATTTCCTTTCCTGTGTGTTTTGAGAAGAAAGTGCATCCTTCAAAATAGGCAGTCGCACTTCCAAAGATAAAATCAACATCTCCTTCGATATAGCAATTCTTGTAATAATGACGTCCGTTTATTCTAGGGGAATGTTGTTTGGGTCCAATAAATCCATTGACTTCTATTTCCTTTGGAGGAAGAGGACCGGTAAATAGAGTATCCTGATTTCCTAAGAGACGACAGTTTTCAAAAACAAGGCGGTCACCGTCTGCATAGAGTGCAAGAGCCTGTCCAACCTCAGTACCTTTTCCAGCACTATTTTCAAAAGTGATGTTTCTGGCAGTAAAATCATGGGTATCGATGATACAGGAATAGGTACGAAATGTTCCTCGTGGCATCCCATCTTCCATACTCATTTTTGCGTAAAGACCATAGGAGAGGACAGTTGTTTCGGGATCCTCACCTTGAAATGTTACATGGGGAACGGTAACCGTAATCTGTTCTTCGTAAAAGCCTTTGTGGATCAATAAAATCTGTTCGGATGTATTATCTTCCGGTAATGAATTGAGGGCTTCCATGATGCTTTTAAAATCCCCGGAGCCATCCTGCGCAATATGAATCATATCAAACCTTCTTTCCTTTTGTGTACAAAATGCAAAACATACACTAAATATACCCAATTTGGGGTGTTTTTGCAAGAGTAATCATTGACTTTGCGAGAGGCTAATGAGATAATGGGGGAAAATTTTACTCAGGGAGGAATTTCAGTGTCATCAAAGGCAAATTATTCAGCGGAGGAAATCAGAAAGGATAAACCGGGTTTTTCACCCACCCGGTCTATTATAGAAACCCCGTTTTATGGAAATAACGTAATAAAAATCCAGACGTTGAAAGAAGCGTATGAATTGGCAAAAAAATCTCCTGGGACCATCGTTACAGACATCCCAATTTATCGGGGACAGGAATTTGGACTGGATAAGGATGCAAAGGTTCTTCTTTTTAATGACGGAGCAGTTACCGGAAGGTACTCCACAGCTAGAAAAATCGCCAATGAGCCTGCCGTAGATTGCAGCGCTCTTGATAAAATCTTAATGGATGCAGTTTATGAAACACGTTGGAAGACTCTTTACCATGCAGAAGTTTTTGTTGGCCTTGATCCAGAGTTTATGGTTAAGGCACATCTTTTGATTCCAAAGGGTGAAGAAAATATCATGTATAACTGGATGTTGAACTTCCAGTACATGTCCGATGAATATGTAAGGATGTATCGTTCCTCCAGGCCGGTTGGCAATGGCAATGAGCCAGATATCTATCTTTTTTCTGATCCACAGTGGAGTGGCTTAGACCGGGCGGGCATTGATTTATCCTGCTTAAGTGATCCTAAATGTCTATGTTACTTTAATACAGACCACAACTGTGCGGCAATTCTTGGTATGAGGTATTTTGGGGAGCATAAAAAGGGAACTCTTACGATGGCATGGGCTCTTGCAAACCGGAATGGTTATGCATCCTGTCATGGAGGCCAGAAAAAATATACCCTAAAAGATGGTAGCAAATACGTTGCTTCTGTTTTTGGACTGTCAGGTTCCGGGAAATCTACACTTACCCATGCAAAGCATGACGGGAAATATGAAGTTACAGTGCTTCACGACGATGCATTTATTATCAATACAGACACCTGTGTGTCCGTGGCCCTTGAGCCTACCTATTTTGATAAAACTCAGGATTATCCGGCAGGATGCGAAGATAACAAATACCTTCTTACTGTACAAAACTGCGGCTGTACTCTTGATATGAACGGGAAGATTCAGCTTGTCACGGAAGATATCAGGAACGGTAACGGACGTGCCATTAAATCAAGACTTTGGTCACCCAATCGTGTGGACAAGATTGCGGAGCCAGTAAACGCTATCTTTTGGATTATGAAAGATCCAACCATACCGCCAGTCGTTAAATTAAATGGTGCTTCTCTAGCTTCCGTTATGGGAGCCACACTTGCAACAAAGAGGTCTACCGCAGAACGCCTGGCGCCTGGAATCGATCCCAATGCGCTGGTGGTAGTTCCTTATGCCAATCCGTTTCGAACATATCCATTAGCAAATGATTATGCCAAATTTAAAAAATTGGTAGAAGAAAAGAACGTGGATTGCTATATCATTAATACTGGAGATTTTATGGGTAAGAAAGTGAAACCTCAAGATACCTTGGGAATCATGGAAGCGATTCTTGATGGCAAAGCTTCTTTCCATCAATGGGGACCGCTGTCTGATATCCAGATCTTTGACTGGGAAGGTTTTGTGCCAGATATTAATGATGAGGATTACAGATCTCAGTTAAAATCCAGAATGGAAGAACGCCTAAAATTTGTTGCCAATACTGCAGTGCTGAAAGAAGGATATGACAGACTTCCAGAGGACGCACTTAAGGCGATACAAAAAGTAGTAGACGAACTTGGAATGTAATGGGAGAGAAGACGTGAGTAAAAAGCATCTGTTGTTTGATTTAGATGGTACACTGACTGACCCGAAAGAGGGAATTACAAAATCGGTTCAGTATGCACTGAATGCCTTTGGCGTTAAAGTAGAGAACCGGGATGACCTTTGCGTCTTCATCGGTCCGCCTTTAAAAGATAGCTTTATGGAGTTTTACAACTTTTCAGAAGAGGATGCAAAAAAGGCGGTGCTCTTTTACCGGGAGTATTTCAGGGAAAAAGGAATGTTTGACAATAAAGTGTACGATGGAGCAGAGGAAATTCTAAAATCTTTTGTGAAACAAGGAAAGAAGCTTTATGTGGCATCATCAAAGCCTGAAATATTTGTTCGGAAAATTCTAGAGCACTTTGAACTTGATTCTTATTTTACCTTTATGGGCGGAGCTGACCTTCATGGAACCAGGGATAATAAGGCAGATGTTATCCGTTATGTTATGAACGAATGCGGACTCACCGATCGTTCCAGTATGGTTATGATCGGTGACAGAAAACATGATATCCTGGGAGCTAAAGAGGTTTCCATAGACTCTGTGGGAGTATTGTATGGTTATGGAAGCAGACAGGAATTAGAGGAAGCCGGAGCTGGACAAATTGTCGAAACAATTTTTGGTTTGCAGAATCTTTTATAGTGTGCTATACTAGGTCTCTAACATGGGAAAAAGTACTTTCCCGCGGTGTGGTAAGAGGACAGATTGATATGATTTAATTGTAGATAAAATATCATCAACCTTAATTTTTAAAGAGTTTGGTCACGTTTTTTAAAAATAATATATTGTATACAAGCTTTGAATTTTAACGTATTGTAATCAGGAGGAATACTTAGGATGAGAAAGATGGAAATCGGTTTTTGGGGGGTTGAATCCATCCTGGATTTTGTTACAATTGCTGGAAAGTTTAAAGAACGGATTTTGCTTGTTTGCGGTGATAGCATTGTAAATGCCAAATCGCTGCTGTCCGTACTTTCTATGGCAACGGTAGAAGGCGTGGAGTTAATGGTCCAGGAAGATTCCTGTGATTCTCTTTTAAAGCATCTGGAACTGTACGTGGAACATGGCAGGCTAATAGGCGGCAAATGTTAAAAAAACTGACAGGAAAAGGAACTTGAAAATCAGATCAAAGTGGTGTATACTAATGCCATAGAAACACGATGAATGTAATTCCTGGAATGTACGACAATCTTACCTTTTTTGAACCTACATTATGACTCATGGGATTCCAATATCTTCTAGTGGATGTCAAGCCTCCTTAGCAGTGGAAGGCAGAAACCAGAGTGAGGTTGCCCACCTAGCAAAGCTAGGCGTCAATAAGTAAGAACCGGCATTTTGGGGTTACTAAAGAAAAAAGCAGCGAGCAATCGCTGCTTTAACTTTTTTTAAAAGTATGTTAAAGTATAGAAAAATAAAAATAGTTAAGAGGAGCGCATGAATAAAAAGACATTTTATGGATTTGTTGTGGGAATTCCTCTTTTGGTTTTGTTGCTCATAGTGATTATTCTGGTAAATGAACCCGAGCCAGGAGGAATATCGAGAGGACTTGCTTATAAGTCAGCCGCACTTCTTCTGACGGATAGGGAAAGCTGTGAGAAGGCTTTGACAGATCAAAAGCAGGAATATTTTTCAGGAGCGGAAAAGAGTAACTGGTATGTAAAATATATGAGTTATCTTTATGCAGGAAACTACTTAAATACCGATGAAGTGCCTGCAAAAAAGGAAACAGCAGAAGGCCTTTTAACGTATAAAGAGGCAGAAGAATTGGCAGAGGCACTGGTTCCTGGTTCCGGAAAAACCTTTCATGTGGGAAAGAAAAAAGGAAATAAGCAAATTTCAGCAGATGATTGGTGGAACCTATATGAACAGCTTAGGAAATCTCTGGACGGAGAAGGGAAGATAAAAGAACTTAATGTACTTTTATATGGAACCCCCACCAATGTAAATGATGCACTTCCATGGACTGCATATACCAGTCAGGGAAATTATCAGTTTGAAGGAATTAGCTTGGATTCGTACATAGATTGGGAACTTAAAATTTTAGTAAGAGGTAATGAAATTATTGCAATGAAGGAAGCTGTAACAGATACGGTTACTTATAAGAATGTGTGGTTGACCACCGGGGAAGGCAAGAATTTTATTGTGCACTTGGGTTTAGTGGAACGCAGTTTTCCATTAGAGGCATCCTTGGGGCAGGCGGATAATTTTGCTAATAATGTAGCTGACATTACCTTGAAAAAAGGCAATCTTCAAAAGGTCACGCTGAAAAAGAAAAGAATTTCCGGTAAGGTTCTTGCCGTAAAAGAGGACTCAATTGAAATTGAGGGATATGGAAGTCTGAAACTGGATAAGGATATGAAGGTTTATCGTTTATACGGCCAGTTTGAGGAAAAAGCTATTTCTGATATTTTAGTAGGATATGATATTCAGGACTTTGTGGTGGCTCAAGGTAAAATTTGTGCGGCCCTTCTGGTTCGAGAGTTCGATGCAAAGAGTATCCGGGTTCTTTTGATGAACACTAACTTCCAGTCTGTTTTTCATTCCTCTGTAACCTTATCTGCCGCCAGTGGATTGACGCTTACCTATGGAGAAGAAAAAGTTGAGATCCCTGCCAAAGCAGAGGTTGTGATCGACACATCTGACGAAAGACTAAAGGACGGTAGAATTGTCGTCTCACCTTTGGAAAAAGGGGATGCAGTATCCGTTAATTCCATTTCCAGATCTTACGGGACGCCTTCCTATGGCGGAACCATTGAGATCCGAAAGGAAGGAGATGGCCTGCTCCTGATTAATGAGATCTATTTAGAGGATTATCTGGCAAAGGTGGTTCCCAGTGAGATGCCAGACAGCTATGAAAAGGAAGCTTTAAAAGCCCAGGCAGTCTGTGCCAGGACGTATGCCTATCGGCAGATTCAAAGTAATACCTATAGCAAATATGGAGCTCATGTAGACGATAGCACCAGATTCCAGGTGTATAATAATCTGCCTACGGCGGCGAAGACACAGGAAGCGGTACGTGAGACCTATGGGAAGCTATTGTTTTACCAAGAAACTCCTATAGAAGCATTTTATTTTTCTACCTCAAGCGGACATACCACAGATGGAAGCATATGGGGAGGAAATCCCGCCCAGTACCCTTATCTAGATGGAACGTTAATGCAGGATAACAAGGGGATTTTAAATTTATCCACCAATTCCGATTTTGAGACATTTATTAAAAATAAAGATTATCCTTCCTATGATTCTACCTTCCCAATGTATCGTTGGGAAACTTCGGTGACAAACCGACAGTTAGAAGAAGAAATCACAGAAGTCGGCTCTATCTTAAATATTACGGTGATTGAAAGAGGCGTAGGTGGAATCGCTAAAAAGATCCGTGTGGAAGGCTCAGACGGTGTCATGACCATCAATGGGGAAGGCCAGGTGAGAGCCAAGATGGGAAATAAGTACATGGTTTTAACCAAAAAAGATGGTAATGTCATGAAAAACTTTGATTCTCTTCCAAGTGCTTATATTGCAATTGTCAATCAAGGTGTGGATGATAAGAATGTTACTACATTCCATATTTATGGCGGCGGCTTTGGTCATGGAGTGGGTATGAGTCAAAACGGGGCTCAGGCTATGGCAAAAGAGGGAAAAAGCTTTGAAGATATCTTGAAATTTTTCTATAATGGAGTTGAAGTTCAGGAAGTAGATCATACAAAGTCATGAGAATGACTTTTTCTGCGTAGGATATTAAAAAAGCACAGGATTCTCATATGCAAGATCAGAAATTGGAAAACCTGTTAAACCTTGCTCTTAGTGCCACTCCTGAGGAACGGGCAAAATCAGGAAATTTAAATGTAGGATATAATCCTGAGGAAGAATCCTGGGATGTGATTGTAAAGCACTCGGGAGATATCAGTGAATTGTCTGTTCTGGGGATCAGAGTGGAGCAGATGGTGAATGAATATGCCATATTAACGGTTCCTGAATCCCTGATTGACCGATTAAGCGAATTACCACAAATTGAATACGTGGAAAAACCAAAGAGGCTGTTTTTTGCTATTAATCAAGCAAAATCGGCCTCTTGTGTCAATTTGGTCCAGCAGGGAAGCAACAATTTAGATGGTCGGGGTGTTTTGGTGGCTATCATAGATTCCGGAATTGACTATTACCACGATGATTTTCGAAATCCAGATGGTACCACAAGAATCCTGAAACTTTGGGACCAGACTCTGGACCGTGTATTTACAAAAGAAGAAATTGATGCGGCCTTGGCAACTGGAACTCGCCAAGAAGCAAGAGCTCTTGTGCCTTCGGTAGACATCAGCGGTCATGGCACAGCAGTGGCTTCTATTGCAGCCGGCAATGGAAGAGAAAATAGAGGTCAATACCGGGGAATCGCCTATGAAAGTCCTTTGCTTGTTGTAAAGCTTGGAGTTCCCCAGGAAGGTGGGTTTCCAAGAACCACGGAGCTTATGAAGGCTGTGAATTTTGTGGTAAAGGAAGCCGTGGATAGACAGATGCCTGTGGCAATCAATTTAAGCTTTGGGAATACATATGGTTCTCACGACGGAACCAGTCTTTTGGAAACCTTTCTTGATGATATCTCCAATTACGGACGTACCGTAATTGTAGTAGGCACGGGCAATGAAGGAGTTGCTGGTGGCCACATATCAGGAGTTCTTACCATGGCAAATCCAGAGGAGGTAGAGTTGAGCGTGGGCGCATATCAGCAAAGCTTCAGCGTTCAACTCTGGAAATCCTATGCAGATATATTTGACATCAGCATCATTACTCCTTCAGGAGAAGTGATCGGTCCGATCAGCAGCAGTCTTGGGCCTCAGACCATTAATTACCGAAATACTCAGATTCTTTTATACTATGGAAAACCTGGACCTTACAGTGTTGCGCAGGAGATATACCTGGATTTTCTGCCTCTGGATACTTATATAGATAGTGGCATCTGGAAGTTTCGGCTGACACCAAGACAAATTGTAGAGGGAAAATATGATCTGTGGCTTCCATCAGCCGGGGTGCTTAATGAATCAACCCGGTTTTTAAGAGCATCACCAGAGACCACCCTCACTATCCCGTCCACGGCTAATAAGGTAATCTCCGTAGGTGCTTATGATGATACGTATCAGTCCTATGCTGATTTTTCAGGAAGAGGATATACCAGGAGAACCAATCAGGTCAAGCCGGATCTGGCAGCACCAGGGGTTGGGATTATAGCCGCCAAAGCGGGAGGAGGCTATGAATCGGTGACGGGGACCTCTTTTGCAACTCCGTTTGTCACGGGAAGCTCCGCTTTGCTGATGCAATGGGGGATCGTGGATGGAAGAGACCCATTTCTATTCGGGGAAAAGGTAAAAGCCTACTTAATACGGGGGGCGAGAAAGCTTCCTGGAATCTCCCAATACCCAAACCCGGAGCTGGGATATGGAGTTTTATGCGTCAGTGACAGCCTGCCAATATAGCATCTCTTAAAACCATTGGAAATTAAACGAAAATGATTTATAATTAAATTAGTTCTTTTTCGGGAGGTATCTAATGGAAGGCAGATATGAACTGGTTATCCCTAACGATGACCTTCCTTTCCGGCTGTTCATCTTTGAAGGTAGGGAGGGGAAATATAAAGTAACAAAGCATTGGCATCATTCGGTGGAAATCTTTTTGGTGCAGGAAGGGAAAATTGATTTCTATATCAATAACAGCCACCTATCTCTTGCCAGACAGGATTTTGTTCTGGTAAATTCCAATGAGGTTCATTCCATTGAATGTCCAGAACCAAATGTCACCATAGTACTCCAGATACCAGGAGATACGTTTAAAGAGTACTTGGGTGAAGATGGGTATCTGAATTTTGAAAAGAAGGACGATATTCAAAACCAACGACTAACAGAGCTGGTCACATCCATGTTTTCAATCTATGAAAAACAGGAATACGGCGGCAGTTTAAAGGTTAAAAGTCAGTTTTACGAGCTTCTCCATCTATTGGTGACGGAATTTAAGACAGAGACGATGGATAAAGAATTGATTCGCCAAAAGAGACAGCTTGATAAATTATCAGATGTCACCCAGTATATGAGGGACAATTATGATCAGGATTTAAAACTAGAAGAGGTTGCTGAGCGGTTTGGTTTCAGCTCTACCTATCTCTCTCGAATTTTCCAGAAATATGCGCAGGTCAATTATCGTACCTATCTGATTGATCTGCGTGTGAAATACGCAGTCAGAGAGCTGGTGGGATCGGATCATGAGATTGGTGAGATTGCAATGAATCATGGTTTCCCAGACAGCAGATCGTTTTCCAAGGCCTTTAAAAAAAGGTATGGTTGTCTTCCTAGTACTTATAGGAAGCATACGGTGATAAACAGGTGACGGGAATTGCAAATATTTAAATATAGGGTGTTAAAATCACAGAAAATATGATATAATGTACCATAACTTTGGGCGAAGGATGTGATTAAATGAATATCAGGGAATCCACGGAACAATGGGAAGAAGCATACTTAAGCCCTTATGCCTCCTTAAGTAAGAATTCAAGGGGCAGAGAGCGAATAGAAGATCCCTGCGATATCCGGACTGCATATCAAAGAGATAGAGACCGGATTATCCACTGTAAGGCATTTCGCAGATTAAAACATAAAACCCAGGTTTTTCTGGCGCCGGAAGGTGATCATTACCGCACAAGACTGACCCATACTCTGGAGGTGTCACAGATAGCCCGAACCATAGCAAAGTCACTTCGTATGAACGAGGATCTGACGGAAGCAATTGCGCTTGGACATGATTTGGGGCATACTCCTTTTGGACATTCAGGAGAAACTGTTCTTAACAAAATCTGTTCGGAAGGGTTTGAACATTATAAACAGAGTGTCAGGGTTGTGGAATTTTTAGAAAAAGATGGCAAGGGACTTAATCTCACTTGGGAAGTGAAGGATGGTATCTTAAATCATCGTACCAGCGGCAATCCAACCACTTTGGAAGGTGGTATTGTACGATTGTCTGATAAGATTGCCTATATTAATCATGATATCGATGATGCGATTCGAGCCAAGATGTTTGTGGAAGAAGATTTACCGGAATGTTTTACCGGAGTTCTTGGACACAGCGTAAGAGAAAGGCTTAATAATCTGATTCATGATATTATTGGTAACAGCTTTGAAAAGCAGAAGATTATCATGTCACCTCATATGGAAGAGGCGATGAAGGGCCTTCGTATTTGGATGTTTAACAATGTCTATAAAAACGAGATACCTAAGGCGGAAGAAGGAAAAGCCCAGCATCTTATCGTTATGCTGTTCCAGTACTATATGGATAACCCAGATAAACTACCGGAAGAATACCGGAATTTCATGGAAATACAGGGCGTGAGCAAAGAGCGGGCGGTTTGTGATTATATAGCCGGCATGAGTGACAGCTATTCTATCGTCAAATTTGAAGAGCTGTTTGTTCCGAAAGCATGGAAGGCCATTTAGAGAATTTATAGATAAGGGAAGGAGGATGATGGTTTCATGCGATATTCGGAGGATGCAATTGAAGAGGTCCGAATGAAGAATGACGTCGTTGATGTCATTTCTGGATATGTAAAACTACAGAAAAAAGGAAGTAATTACTTTGGACTGTGTCCTTTTCACAATGAAAAGTCCCCTTCTTTTTCCGTATCACCTGCGAAACAGATGTATTACTGCTTTGGTTGCGGTGCCGGTGGCAATGCCATAACGTTTGTTATGGAATATGAAAACTACTCCTTTTCCGAAGCGTTAAAGATTTTGGCTGATCGGGCGGGAGTCAAGCTTCCAGTTCAGGAATATAGTAAGGAAGCGAAGGCACAGGAAGATTTAAGGGCGGTACTTTTGGAGATCAATAAGCTGGCGGCCAGCTATTTTTATTATCAGCTAAAGAACCCTCAGGGGGAATTGGGTTATAAGTATCTAAGGGACAGGCAGCTAAGTGATGATACCATTGTCCGTTTTGGCCTTGGATATTCCAACAAGACAAGCGATGATTTATACCGTTATTTAAAGGGGAAAGGCTATGATGATGCGATTTTAAAGCAGACAGGCCTTGTAACCATAGAAGAGCGCGGTACTTATGATAAATTCTGGAACCGGGTCATGTTTCCTATCATGGATGTGAATAACCGGGTCATTGGATTCGGTGGACGAGTGATGGGGACTGGTGAGCCGAAATATCTAAACTCTCCAGAGACAAAACTTTTTGATAAGAGCCGAAATTTATACGGACTGAATTATGCCAGACTTTCTAGGGAAAAATACATATTAATCTGCGAAGGGTATATCGATGTGATTGCTCTACACCAGGCTGGATTTACCAATGCGGTAGCTTCCCTTGGAACGGCGTTTACGCTTCAACATGCTCAACTCTTAAAACGTTATACGGATAAAGTAATCCTCACCTACGACAATGACGGGGCAGGTATCAAGGCAGCGCTTCGGGCGATTCCGATTTTAAAAGAGGTCGGAATGTCTATACGTGTGCTTAATATGCAGCCTTACAAAGATCCTGATGATTTTATTAAGGATTTGGGAGCTGATGCATTCGAGGAGAGAATTAAGGAAGCAAGGAATAGTTTTCTGTTTGAAATTGATGTGTTAAAGAAGGATTATAAGATGGACGATCCGGAACAGAAGACAGCATTTTACAATCAGGTATCCAGGAAATTGCTTGAATTCCCAGAAGCGTTGGAGCGGGAGAATTATCTAGAAGCAGTTTCTAGGGAATTTTTTATAAATTATGAAGATTTAAAGCGTCTGGTCAATCGTCTTGGTGCAACTTTGGGGGCAGTTAGTCCAGCCTCCAAACGGGAAGAAGAAAAAGGGTTTAAAGACCAGAAGAAAAAGGATAAGGAAGATGGTGTGAAACAGTCACAGAGACTGCTTCTTACCTGGCTGATTGAGAATCCAATACTATTTGATAAGATTCATGGAGTTATTACTCCGGAAGATTTTATAGAAGAACTGTATCACAAAGTGGCACAGATGGTTTTTGATGGACACGCTGCCGGAACATTAAATCCGGCTGAGATTTTGAATCATTTCATTAATGATGATGATCAATACCGGGCAGTCGCAGGTCTTTTTCATGCGAGCTTAAAAGAATCCCCGAATAATGAAGAACAAAAAAAGGCGTTTTCGGAAACGATTATGAAAGTGAAAAAGAATAGTTTGGATAACGCCAGCCGTCATGCAGAAGGAATTGAAGAACTGCAAAGAATTATTAAGGAACAGGCTGCTTTAAAGGACTTGCATATTTCGCTGGATTAGGGTGTACACTATAGGCAGGCTGTGGAAGGATGGAAAAACATGGACGAAAATGTGAAGAAGACAGCAGATACGATGGTGGGATCAGGAAAGACAGAAGAAGAACAAATAGCAGAGAAAAAGGCCGAGGAAATATCGGCAGCATTTGAAGAGAAATTAAACCAGCTTCTTCTCTTGGCAAGAAAAAAACGAAATGTACTGGAAAACCAGGAGATTTTGGATTTTTTTGCTGACGATAAGCTGGATTCCGATAAGCTGGATCAGATCTTTGATTTTTTAGAGTCGAATAAGGTGGATGTACTTCAAATTGGGGCTGAGGATCTGGAACTGGATGAAGACCTTTTTGTGGAAGAAGATATTGAAGAAGAAGAGGATATCGACTTAGAGACCATCGACTTATCTGTTCCTGAAGGCATCAGTGTTGAAGATCCGGTTCGTATGTATTTAAAAGAAATCGGAAAAGTGCCACTTCTCTCCAGCGAAGACGAAATCGAGCTTGCCAAAAACATAGAACTTGGGGACGACAATGCGAAGCAAAGCCTAACCGAGGCCAATTTAAGACTGGTTGTCAGTATAGCGAAACGTTATGTTGGAAGAGGGATGCAGTTCCTTGACCTGATTCAAGAAGGTAATCTTGGACTAATTAAGGCGGTAGAGAAATTTGATTACCGCAAAGGTTATAAGTTTAGTACCTATGCTACCTGGTGGATAAGACAAGCCATTACAAGGGCGATTGCCGATCAGGCGCGTACCATAAGAATTCCGGTTCATATGGTGGAAACGATAAACCGGTTGGTTCGAGTTTCCAGACAGCTTCTTCAGGAACTTGGACGTGAACCTGTGCCCGAAGAAGTTGCAGCAAGAGCTGATATGCAGGTGGAGCGGGTGAGAGAGATTATGAAAGTATCTCAGGAGCCGGTTTCTTTAGAGACGCCTATTGGTGAGGAAGAGGACAGTCATTTAGGAGATTTTATTCAGGATGACCAGGTAGCAGTTCCTGCCGATGCAGCTACATTTACCATGCTTCATGAGCAGCTTATGGAGGTACTTGACACCTTGACAGAAAGGGAGCAAAAGGTATTAAAGCTTCGTTTCGGTCTTGATGACGGCCGTCCAAGAACCTTGGAAGAGGTAGGAAAAGAATTTAATGTGACTAGAGAGAGAATTAGACAGATAGAAGCCAAAGCACTTCGCAAACTGCGCCATCCCAGCAGAAGCAAAAAGCTTAAGGATTATCTTGACGATTAAGACATAAGATGGAGTTTTTGTATGAAATTATCAAATCGATTGAAGACCATTGCTTCTTTTGTACCAGAGGGAAGTAAAGTAGTAGATATTGGAACGGACCATGGATATATTCCGATTCATTTAGTACAAGAAGGAAAGGCAAAGCATGCCATTGCTATGGATGTGAGGACAGGCCCTCTTTTGAGGGCTAAGTCCCATATTGCCGAAGCTGGCCTTTCAGATGTCATTGAAGTCCGTTTAAGCGACGGACTTTTAAAGTTGAATAAAGATGAAGCAGACTGTGTTGTTATCGCCGGAATGGGCGGAGAGTTGATGATACATATTCTAGAGGAAGGCCGAGCGTTATGGGATAATATTCCGAGCTGGGTTCTATCTCCTCAATCTGAGCTTCATAAGATGCGCCGGTTCCTTATGGAACAGGCATTTTTCGTTGAGCAGGAGACTATGATAAAGGAAGATGGCAAATATTATGTGGTTATGAGAGCTGTAAGGACGCCAGGTGTAAGTGCAGATGTCGGACGGGAAATCTCATACCGTTATGGAAAGAGTCTCTTAGAATCAAAGGATCCTATATTGACAGAGTATTTAGAGTATGAAGAAGTTCAGTTAGAAGAAATTCTAAAGGGACTTTCTAAAGGAGAAACTGAATCCGCAGAAAAAAGAATGAGAGAGCTTAAAACAGAGCTTTCCTGGAATAAGGAGGCACAAGATGCGATGCGATGAACTGATACAGATACTGGAACGGCTTGCACCAGTTGGTTGTGCCTGTGACTGGGATAATGTAGGGCTTTTAGCAGGAAGAAGCGATAAGGAGATTAAAAAGGTATATTTGGCTCTCGATGCCACTGATGAAGTAGTAGAAGAAGCCGTCAAATGGGGGGTAGATATGCTCATCACCCATCATCCCCTTATATTTAAGCCACTAAAAAAAATCAATGATACGGATTTTATTGGAAGACGTATTCTTAAGCTTTTGCGCAATGATATATCTTACTATGCAATGCACACGAATTTTGATGCTGCACCCGGGTGTATGGCAGATACAGCCGCAGATAAGCTTGATCTTACCCAGGTAAAGGCCCTGCAGCCAGAAGGAGAGATAGAAGGAATTCCTTATGGCATTGGTAAAACCGGATATCTAAAAGAGAAAATGACAATACGGGAGTTAGCCGAGCTGGTAAAAGAGCGGTTTGATCTTCCGTTTCTTACCATATATGGAGAGGATGCTCCTGGAGCATCCGTGCAGTTTATAGGTATTAGTCCAGGATCAGGGGAAAGTTTAATTAAATACGCTCTTGATTCGGGAGTGGATGTATTAATTACTGGAGATATTGGCCATCATAGTGGCATTGATGCGGCAGCCAATCATCTGGCAGTCATTGATGCAGGACATTATGGTTTGGAATATCTTTTCCTTGATTTTATGGAGAATTATTTGAAGCAGGAAGTAGAAGAGATGCTGTCCATTCGAAAGGCAGACGTAGTATTTCCTCAGACACTGGTATAAGGAGGTATCATATGGCAATTGTAACAATCAATGGAGTGGCAAAAGAATATGCCAAAGGAACGACTTATCAGGAAGTTGCAAGAGAATTTCAGCCGCAGTACGAGAATGAAATTTTATTAGTCAGTATAAATGGTAAATTAAGAGAGCTTCATAAAACAGTTCAGTTTGACTGTAATTTGAACTTCTTTACAGGAATCGACCAGCCAGGAATTCAAACGTATCACAGAAGCGCAATTTTTCTTATGATGAAAGCGTTTTACGATATCGTAGGTGTTGAAAAGATAGATAAGGTTACTGTGAATTTTTCCCTTGGGAAAGGATATTATATAGAGCCTCACGGAGATATTGTTCTCACCCAGAGCTTGATTGATCGAGTGAAGATCAGAATGCAGGAATACGTTAGCCAGGAAATCCCTATCATGAAGCGGAGTGTTAATACAGACGATGCCATTGAACTGTTTCATAAGCACCGCATGTATGATAAAGAGCGTTTGTTTCGCTATCGCCGGGTTTCCAGAGTCAATATTTACAGCATAGGTGGATTTGAAGATTATTACTATGGATACATGGTTCAAAATACTGGCTATATAAAGTATTTTGATCTGGTGCTATTTGATGAAGGTTTTATGCTTATGCTACCTCAAAAGGATGATCCAAAAGAGGTTCCAACATTTGAACCGGAGAAAAAGAGAAAACTTTTCCAGGTATTAAAAGAAAGCGTTAAATGGGGCGAATGTCTTAATGTTTCTCATGTAGGTGCATTGAATGAAAAGATTGCTGAAGGAAAAATCAATGAAATGATTCTCATTCAGGAAGCTTTGCAGGAGAAAAAGATCGCTGAAATCGCAGCTAAAATCGGCGCAGATCGGAGTAAAAAGATCGTCATGATCGCCGGCCCGTCTTCCTCTGGAAAAACAAGTTTTTCTCATCGCTTGTCAATACAGTTAAAGGCACAAGGCATGATCCCCCACCCAATTGCAGCAGACAATTATTTTGTGAATCGAGTGAATAGTCCGAAAAATCCAGATGGAAGCTATAATTTTGAAGTACTTGAAAGTCTTGACGTGGAGCAATTTAACAAGGATATGTCGGCACTCCTTGCTGGAGAAACGGTGGAGATACCCAGATATCAGTTTAAAACAGGCGAGAGAGAGTACCGTGGGGATTACCTTAAGCTAGGAAAAGATGACATTCTGGTAATAGAAGGCATTCACTGCCTCAATGATAAACTATCCCATTCTTTGCCTTTGGATAGTAAATTTAGGATCTATGTCAGTGCACTGACTCAGCTTAATGTAGATGAACACAACAGAATCCCTACCACGGACTGTCGCCTGATTCGGCGCATGGTACGAGATGCAAGAACCAGAGGTGCTTCTGCTCATGATACGATCCGCATGTGGCCCACAGTAAGGCATGGGGAGGAATCTTATATATTCCCCTTCCAAGAATCTGCTGATATGATGTTTAACTCTGCAACGGTTTACGAGTTGGCAGTGCTTAAGCAGTTTGCAGAACCCTTACTATTTGGGATTCCAAGAGAATCTCCAGAGTATATGGAAGCCAAACGTCTTCTTAAATTCCTGGATTATTTTCTGGGAGTCAACAGTGAAGATATTCCCCACAATTCCATCATAAGGGAATTTATTGGTGGAAGTTGCTTCCGGGTTTAAGGTAATGCTTTACAAAGGTTATATTTTATGGTAGAATATTGTAGTTTTGAGTAAGACAAATGGTCGCAGCTGCTAAGCCGAAAGGCTGCAGGTGAGGAAAGTCCGGGCTTCATAGGGCAGGATGCCAGATAACGTCTGGCGGAGGCAACTCTAGGGACAGTGCAACAGAAATATACCGCCGCTTTATGCGGTAAGGGTGGAAGGGTGGTGTAAGAGACCACCGCTTTTCTGGTAACAGGAAGGGCATATGTAAACCCCATCCGAAGCAAGACCGAACAGGGAGCGCAAGGCGGCTCGTCTGCTCCCGGGTAGGTCGCTTGAGCCTGCTGGCGACAGTAGGCCTAGATAGATGACCATTCAACGACATAACCCGGCTTATCGTCTTACTCAAAGCTTTAAATAACAAATCTAAATATGATATGGCAAAAAAGTCTTAAATCCTTGATTTAGGGCTATTTTTTTATAATTTAAGGAGATTCCAATGATAATTCCGATCCAGTCTTTTATCTTGGTGATAACAATCAACGTTCCTACCGGTATTTGAATAATCGGATGAGTGATATGGGTGATTATCTGACATAGACCTTTATATATTAAACGTTTAATATTTTAATCTCTGCCTATTGACAATTGGAAGAAAATTTGAGTTAATTGTTACAAAAGGATCTGGAGGCAGACGATGGCAACAATTAAAGAACTGGCAAAATGCTGCGGTGTATCGGTCGCCACGGTATCAAATATATTGAACAAGAAACCTGGCGCAAGTGAAAAGACAAGAAAACTGGTTTTGGAGATGGCAGAAAAACTGAATTATACTCCAAACATAGTAGCAAAAAATTTAAAGATGCAGAAGACCAGAAGTATTGGGGTTATTGCCGAGGATATGACGATATTTAGCATTCCAGATATTATTGACGGTATTACAGACTATTGTCAGGAACAAGATTATCAGATACTGTTGACCAATCTAAGACTGTTTAAGAAATATAACGATACGTATTACAACCGTGAGCACTACTATGATCTGGTAGGGGTGGAAATCAAGAAGCTGATGGAGAAGCAGGTGGAAGGTATCATCTATGTGGCAGCACATGAGAGAATTATCCGTTGTATTCCGGATACCTTGCCCATACCTGCCATTATGGCTTATGGTTACTCCAAAAGTGAACGAGTTCCCTCGATTGTGGTTGATGATGTTCATGGAGCGGCTAGCGTACTTGATTATATGGTGGATCGTGGTCATAAAAAAATTGGAGTAATAACAGGAAAACCGGACAGTCTTCACGCTCAGGCAAGATTGGTTGGATATCAGCAGGTTTTGTTTAAGAATGAAATATTATATGATCCTGGACTGGTGATGGAGGGGGACTGGACCCGTTTGTCTGGCTATCGTTCCACCAGTCAGCTTTTGGAAAAGGGAGTGACAGCTATTTTCTGCATGAATGATTTAATGGCAGGAGGCGTTTACGATCGGTTAGATGAGCTTGGTCTTAAAGCTGGCATTGACTTATCCATAGCTGGGTTTGATGACCGGGAGTTATCTGGCTATTACAGGCCGTCTTTGACTACGGTAAGCCTTCCTCTTCACGATATAGGGCACAAGGCGAGCGAACTAATCATTGACCTCTTAAATGGAACAAAGAATGAACTTGGACCTGAAAATGTTTGTTATGTGGGTTGCAGCCTTCTGGTACGTAAATCAGTGAACGATATTACAAGGTAACAACTTAGTTAGAAAAAGATAGAACGTTTCGAGCAAAAGAAAGCGCTTGAAACGTTTTATTTTTTTGTTAAAACTTACGGTATGGTACGCTTATGAGCAGTCTGTGCCTAAAATAAGGAATATAACTACATAATTAGACAAAAACTATAGCAATAATGACATAGTTAAACGATTAAAAAAATGAATTATTTATGCAAAAATACTTTACAGAATATTTAGTATGTGATAGTATGCAAATATATCCAATAAAAGCGGAGTTCCATATACATGAAATGTAATAAAAAAATCAAAAAGCCAAATGAATAGCTAGTTTATATTAAACGTTTAACATGACATAAAATGAAGCAAAATCATGAATTTACAGGGGTGAATTTATAGGCAGTTCCTTGTCATAGCAGAGTTAACATAGAACCAGTTGTGAAGATGGTTTGGTGTGAGGAGCTTATTTCATAAGAATCATTCAGATAATATCATCTGATTTGATATAGCAGGATCACTTAAAGGAGGATTCATAATGAAAAAACGGGGTTTAGCAGCACTATTATGTGCGGTATTGGCAACATCTATGATTGCAGGTTGTAGTTCATCCGCGACAGAGGGAAAAGGTGGGTCATCTGCGGGGAAAAAAGCAATGGAGGTTGGTGGAGATAATGTAACCACAATAAATGTATGGACATTCATTGAACTTCATCAAGATTTCTATGTATCCATGGCGGAGAAATGGAATGAAGCTCATCCGGATAAAAAGGTGAAGCTGGTGCTGAGCAATATGCCATATGATGACATGCACAACAAGTTATCTCTTGCACTGGAATCGGGGGAAGGTGCTCCTGATGTTGTAGATATCGAGCTTGGCAAATTTCCGGCATTTATGGTAGGTAAGATAGGATTGATGGAACTAAATGATGTAATTGCGCCTTATAAGGACAATATCGTTAAATCTAGACTTGATATTTACTCCAAGGACGGGAAGGAATATGGGCTTCCAACTCACGTAGGAACTACCGTAGCATTTTACAATGAAAAGCTGTTAAATGATGCAGGAATTAATTATAAAGATATTAAGACCTGGGACCAGTTTAAAGAAGCAGGTGTAAAATATCATGATGCTACTGGTAAATACTTCTCTTGTGTAGAAACCTCAGCCCAGTGGATGGTAAATCTGATGCTGGCCCAAAAAGGTGGAGATTATATCGATAAAGATGGAAAGCTTAATCTGACAAGCAAAGAGATGGAAGAAGTCTTGACTTACATAAAAGGAATGCAGGAGACTGGTGCATTTGCAACCGTACCAGGGGGTCAGCCGGATAATGAAGAAGCATATCCTTCCTATAATTCAGGTGATTATGCGGTTCAGATTATGCCTTTCTGGCAGACATCAAGATTTGTAAATTACATGACTGATATTAAAAAGCAAGTAGCAATTGCTCCTGTACCTGTGTGGAGTGAAACCGATGGTGAGATTGCAACAATCGGCGGCGGCGGTACCGGCACAGCAATTATTAAAAGCGGAAAGAACGCTCAGCTTGCTGCGGAAGTAATGGCTTTTATCAAACTGTCTGAGGAGTCCAACAAAGAGGTTTGGAATGTATTAGGGTTTGACCCAGTTAATACCGCAGTATGGAACGATACATCCCTGACACAGAATCCAGATAACAAATTCATTCAGTATTTTACAAATTATCCTTTTGATACGCTGTTAAAAACAAAGGACAGCATCGGAATCCTGCAAGCTTATACAGATGAGAAATACCCATCTATTAACAATGAATTCTGCAATGTCACTTTAAATAGTATCTTTGAAGATGGCATGGATGTGAAGGAAGCACTTCTTCAGTCACAGCAGACCCTTAGCAATGAATTCAAAGAGAAGTGATAAAAAGGCTGGGTTGCAGGTGGTTATGTGCCTTCTGCAGCCTGTTGCTTTTGTTCATCAGAAATGGGGTATAATAAATGAAAAAATTATTTTATTCAAAAAAGATAGCTCCTTATGTGTTTATATGTCCCTTCGTTATAACCGTTCTCCTGTTTTGGCTGGTACCCATATGCAATGGAGTGCTCTTAAGCTTTCAAGATGTGCTGAAGGAACAATGGGTTGGATTCGACAATTATTCAAGACTTTTAACGGATGCCATATTTTTAAAGGCATTATGGAACAGCTTTAAATATATGGCAGGAACGCTTCTTCTTCTCATTCCTTTTCCAATGCTGTTTGCCTCCCTTCTCAACAGTAAATTAATGAGAAAGGCGGATTTTTTCAAATCCATCTATTTTATTCCAGCCTTGACCTCTGTAGTGGTGGCAGGCACTATATTCCGCCTTATGTACGGAGAAGCTTCTACTTCCTTATTTAACCAGATATTAGGGCTTTTTGGAATGAGCCCAATTAAATGGCTAAAAGGTGCCGGAACCAGTTTCTTTGCCCTTCTTCTTTTGGCGTGCTGGAGATGGACTGGAGTAAATATCTTGTATTTCCTTGCAGGGCTTCAAAGTATTCCCACGGAATTATATGAAGCAGCCTCCATTGACGGGGCTTCTAAATGGCAGCAATTTGTAAAGATTTCAATGCCCCTTGTGAAACCGACTACGGTTTATGTCCTTACGATCAGCATCTATGCAGGACTTTCCATGTTTCTTGAGAGCAATATGCTGTTTAAAGGAAATAATTCACCTAATAACATTGGGCTAACAATTGTTGGTTATCTCTACCGGCAGGGAGTCGAAAAAAGAGCCTTGGGCTACGCCTGTGCAGTGGGCTTCATTCTTTTGATTGTGGTTATGGCAGTAAATATCATACAATTAAAGATTACCGGAACCTTTAAAGAGGAGAGAGAATGATATGAACGAACAAGGCAAAGAAAAAGTATATGGTAACAGGGAAAGGAAACGTTATACTTCCGTAGTTCTTGTGGTCTTATTTTCCTTTCTTGCGCTATTGATAATCCTTCCCATCTGGGTAATGTTTGTGGCAAGCTTTAAACCGGGAAGCGATCTTTTGCAATATGGTCTTAATCTGGATATTAATATTTCCAGAATGAACTTTGATAATTACATTCTTTTGTTTACCGGTACCCATGAATATTGGAAATGGTTTTTTAACAGCATATGCCTTACTGTAATTACAGTCTTTAGTACTTTGATTATTAGTTCCTTTGTAGGTTACGGATTTGCCGTCTATGATTTTAAAGGGAAAAAGGCACTGTTTGTCCTGGTGCTGTTGATCTTATCCATTCCCCTTGAAGTAGTAATGCTTCCATTATATAAGCAGATGTCTGCCTGGAAGATGATGGATAGTTTTACCGCTATTATTCTTCCTTTTGTGGCACATGCTTCTACCATCTTTTTCTTTCGTCAATATCTGGTAAGTATTCCTCAGTCTCTTTTGGAAGCCGGGAGAATTGACGGAGCCACAGAATACGGAATCTTTTATAGGCTGATTCTTCCACTTATGAAGCCTGCATTTTCAGCTATGGCAATCTTAAATGGGATGAACGCTTGGAATAACTACTTGTGGCCATTGCTGGTTATTCGTTCTTCTGAAAAATATCCTCTTACATTAGGGCTGAATACACTGATTAATCCATATGGAGATAATTACAGCTTACTAATTGTTGGTTCTGTATTCTCCGTAATACCAATCTTTATACTGTTTGTGGCATTTCAGAAATATTTTATCGAAGGAATGATGGCAGGAGCCGTGAAAGGGTAGAGGTAACTTGAAATGAATAAAAACAACTACATAAAAACCCCGTATAATCAGCCATTTATTCTTAACAGAGCAGATCCATACATATACCGACATAAGGATGGCGCGTACTACTTTACTGCGTCAGTGCCTGAATATGACCGAATTATATTGCGACGATCCGATTCGCTTCTGGGTCTAAAACATGAAAAAGAGATAACGGTATGGGAAAAGCATGATAAGGGAGTCATGGGTGCTCATATCTGGGCACCTGAGCTTCATTACGCAAATGGATGTTGGTATCTTTACTTTGCAGCAGGGGCAGCAGAGGATATTTGGGCAATTCGCCCTTATGTACTGGAGTGCAAGGACGAAGATCCTATGACAGGGGTCTGGAAAGAGCTTGGGATGATGCAGCCCTTTGATGAATACACCTTTCGGGACTTTTCTCTTGATATGACTGTATTTGAGCACAAGGGCTCCTGGTACTGTGTTTGGGCTGAAAAGGTCAGCTCTGGGAAAAAGATCTCAAATCTCTATATTGCTGGACTGGAAACCCCTTGGAAACTATCCACAGAGCAGGTTACCTTATCTTCCCCTGATTATGATTGGGAGCGGATCGGGTTCTGGGTTAATGAAGGGCCTGGGGTGTTAAAGCATGAGGATAAGCTCTATCTCACATATTCTGCCAGTGCCACCGGAGAATGTTACTGTATGGGCATGCTTAGTATCGACGCAGATGGAGATGTACTTGATAAAAATGCGTGGAAAAAAGAACGGCTGCCAATTTTAAAAACCAATCAAGAAAAAGGAATTTTCGGTCCTGGGCATAACACCTTTGTTAAGGCTGATGACGGGATTAAGGATATCATGGTATATCATGCCAGACGCTATGATGAGATAGAGGGTGATCCGCTTTATGATCCCAATCGCCATACCTACTTAATGGAACTTGGCTGGGATCATGCAACACCCATATTTGATGCAGAAAATAATATAATAGCCAAGGATTGTTGATCAACTTTACCTATAAGAAAAGATTTTTGCCTGGAAGCTTGATGAAAAGAATGACTGACGGTATAATAGAAGCGTTACAAAAACCATAGATACATATTTATACAGAACGGAGGAAACTATGGCTGTCAGACAAATAACAGGCGGACGTTTGAATCAGTATGTCAAAGACTACGTAGTGTTTGATTTAGAGACGACAGGAATCAGTGTGAAAGAGGATTCCATTATAGAAATATCAGCAATTAAGGTGAAAGATCATAAACCTGTAGAAGAATTTACAACTCTTGTGAACCCAGGTACCCATATACCAGTAGGCGCGACCAATGTAAATGGAATAACAGATGAGATGGTAAAGGACGCTCCGGGGCTTTTGGAGGTACTTCCTGATTTTCTTTCTTTTATTGAGGGTGAGATTTTAGTAGGCCATAACATTCAATCCTTTGATTTGCAATTCATCTACCGGGCGGCAGAGTTACTAGAAAAGGATGTACCCAACGACTATGTGGATACTCTTTATATGGCTAGGGAATGTCTGACTATGTTAAAGCGTCATCGCCTTGTCGATATCTCAGATTATTTTCAGATTGATATTAAGGGAGCACATCGGGCACTAAATGATTGCATTATGAACCAGCAGTGTTACGAACAAATGGGAAAACTTTCAAAGGATAAGACAGTAGAGATCTGTCCCCAATGTGGTGGAGAACTGAGAAAACGCAGCGGAAAGTTTGGAGATTTTTATGGTTGCATGAATTATCCAAACTGCCGGTTTACAAGAAATGTCTAGTACATAATCAAATTTAGGATGGTGCTGCGGATGAAGTTTTCCATAGAAAGGGCTTACCTAAGTGAGTATCAGGCGTTGGCTGATGTGATCCAAACGGTGTGGAAGGGGATCGAGAGAAAAGATTGGTTCGTCGCGGACGAGCCAGAAAGTATCCGGTGCTTATTGGAGGAAGAAAAGGGAATTGCCTTCAAGGCAATTGAAAAAAACTCAGGGGCTTTGGCCGGAGTTTTAATTGTAGCCATGTATGGAAATGGAGAAGAGAACCTTGGCCATGATGTAGGTCTGCCAAAAGAAGACCTAGATACAGTGGCTCATGTGGAATCCGTAGCTGTTCTTCCTGAGTACCGGGGATTCAAATTACAGGATTCTTTGATGCAAGAAGTGGAAAAGGAGCTGGTTTTGAGAGGTTTTCGCTATCTAATGTGTACCATTCACCCGGAAAATATCTATAGCAAGGCCAATGCAGCCAGTCAGGGTTATAAGGTTGTTATGACAAAGGAAAAATATGGCGGTTATATAAGAGATATCTTAATGAAAAACCTGATTTAACTTTAATAATCGGTTAAAAGAGGCAAGTCCCCGGTAGCGACCCTGTTAAATCAGGTTGCTTCCGGGGGCTTTTCTTATTTCGTATATTTTTCTTCGCAGTACATACAGCGGTAGGTTTCCTTTGCTTCATCAACAAGGTGGAAAACATGAGGGAGTCCCTGTTCAATGGAGGTAATGCAACGTGGATTTTTACACGGAATTACGTTTGTGATTTTATGTGGAAGGCTTAAGGTTTTCTTTTCTACGATCTTATTATCCCTAATAATGTTGACTGTGATGTTATGATCAATATAACCTAGGATATCTAAATCAATGTGGTTTAATCCACCTTCGATTTTAATAATATCCTTTTTCCCCATCTTATTGCTTTTGGCATTCTTTATAATCGCAACCTGGCAATCCAGCTTTTCAAGGCCTAAGTGGTAATAAATCTCCAGACTTTTTCCTGCTTCAATATGATCCAAAACAATTCCTTCTTTTAATCCGCCGATATTTAACATGATTTTTCTACCTCCAGTAATGTCATGATTAGAGCCATGCGCACATAAACACCATACTGTGTTTGCTTAAAGTATGCAGCTCGGCTATCTTCGTCAATTTCTACAGAAATCTCATTGACTCTGGGAAGGGGGTGAAGAACGAACATATCTTCTTTTGCCAGTTTCATTTTCTTCTTGTCCAGGATATAACAGTCTTTCAAACGAATGTAGTCTTCTTCATTAAAAAAACGTTCCTTCTGGACTCTTGTCATGTAGAGAATGTCAAGATCTGGCATGGCGTCATCAAGGCTGTCCATTTCCACAAATTCAATGTTGTTGTTCTTAAGTACATCTTCTCGGATGTATTCGGGTACACGTAATTCTGGGGGGGAAATTAAGATAAATTTGATGTTTTCATATCGAACCAGAGCGTTGATGAGAGAGTGGACGGTTCGTCCAAATTTTAAGTCACCGCACAAACCAATAGTCAAATCGTGTAAGCGACCTTTTAAAGAGCGAATGGAGAGTAAGTCGGTAAGAGTCTGAGTCGGGTGCTGATGCCCACCATCTCCTGCATTAATCACTGGAATCGCGGAATGATTGGCGGCTACTAAAGGTGCACCTTCCTTTGGATGTCTCATGGCACAGATGTCAGCATAGCAGGAAATCACTCGAATGGTATCGGAAACACTTTCGCCTTTTGCGGCGGAACTGGAATCAGCAGAAGAAAAGCCCAGTACACCGCCCCCAAGATTAAGCATAGCTGCTTCAAAACTTAATCGGGTTCTTGTACTTGGCTCATAGAATAATGTCGCTAATTTTTTTCCATCGCATACGTGGGAATATTTTGAAAGATTATCTTCAATGTCTTTTGCCAGATCTAAAAGTTGTCCGGTTTCTTCCACACTAAAATCTAACGGGTTAAGTAAATGTCTCATAAGAATCTCCTTTATCCACTGAGTTATGGTTTCAAATTCTATCCTATTATATAGTATTAATTGGAATATTTCCACACTTTTTTTAGATTTATGATATAATTTTTTTGATGGGTTTTTTGTACAATTTTCCAGCCTCCGTGTAAGGAATATGTAAGGAAGATTAAGAAAATACAGTAAGACCAGAAATGGTTACTTGTTGTATAATGTGTATGCAAAAGAAAGTCAGGAGGTAACTGTATTGGTCGATAATAAGACACCTATGATTGAAGTTAAGAATTTATACAAGGTGTATAAGGTGGGAGATACTAAGGTATATGCTCTAAACGGTGTCGACTTTACTATATATAAAGGGGAATTTTGCGCAATCGTTGGACCTTCCGGTTCCGGAAAATCCACTCTTCTCAATATGATGGCAGGACTTGAAAAGCCATCAGTAGGGGAGATCGTGATAGGTGGTCATCACATCGAAAAGCTCTCAGAAAATCAACTGGTTGGATTTCGAAGAAAGCACGTTGGTTTCATCTTTCAATCTTATAATCTCATTAAAACTATGAATGCTACAGAGAATGTTGCTCTACCCCTGTCTTTTCGTGGAGTATCAAAAAAGCTTAGGAATGAAAAGGCTAAGGAATACATAAAACTGGTGGGACTTGAAAAGCAGATGAAGCATATGGCAAATGAGATGTCTGGAGGGCAGCAGCAGCGTGTGGGCATTGCCAGAGCATTGGCTGCGGATCCTAAAATTATTTTTGCTGATGAACCTACGGGAAACTTGGATTCCAAGACCACAAAGGAGATTCTGAGTCTGATGAGAAAAATCGTAAGGGAACAGAATCAAACACTTATTATGGTTACTCATGATAATTATCTAGCTAAATTTGCAGACAGACAATTCCACATCGTAGATGGAAAAATATTTAAAATAGAGGAGCAGCATCATGAAGATACTGAGGAGGATAATGGGAATGAAGAAGGTTAGAAAGGGGGCTGTATGGCTACTTGTAGTTCTTATCATGGCATCATCAGTTCCAGGTGCAGTGTTTGCACAGTATGATGTCAGCCAGAATACATATATTGATGCCAAAACCACTCCTTCGGGGAAAACGGGTGAAAGAGCTACATTAAATTTGATTTTCACCAATAAATCCAGTCAGGATTTAAAAGGCGTAACGATAATGTTTGATCAAGGAGTGGCAAAAGATGAATATGAGGCTACTTCCGATGCAGCAGATGAAACGACTACTGTTAGTACTGGATCCATGTTTCCGTTTGAGATTACTTCAAGTACCTTTGATGGTAAGCTTTTGGGGATAATAAAACAGGGGGATTCCAAAAGTTTTTCCCTATCCGGAAGAGTAAGACGAGATCTTGCTGAAGGATACTATACGGTTCCACTTTTGGTTAAAGCTTCAGGCAGTGAGTTCAGACGTGAAAGAGTAAATATCTGGATTACAAAATCTTCTGGCACCACAGCATCTGGCAGTACTCAGGGAACCATACAGTTTGAACTTGGAGAAGATCAAAGCACTCCTTTTGGCGTGTACCCTGATGTAATGAATTACAATATGAATCTGCGCAATTCTTCTGATATTACAGCCTTTGATGTAAACATAAGAATGAAAGTAGATCAGGATATCACTAAATTTCCTTTTGATATTAATGACGGGAACTATACAAAGCACTACGACCGGATTGGTGGGGGGCAGAAAATAGAAATTCCTTATAGTATGAGCATTCGTAAAGAAGTTTACAGCGGCTATTACCCTATTTCCTTTGTCATTGAGTATCGTGATAGTACGGAAGGGGATATCCAGAAGGCTGAGGGAATCTTTTTCGTCAAGGTGCAAAACAAGGAAAAGGAAAGTGAAACAAAAGAATTTAATGCCAATGACCGTTCAAAGGCAAGACTGATTGTAGATGGATTTGAAACCAATCCTGCAACTGTGTATGCGGGTGATGAGTTTGAGCTTACACTTCATATGAAAAATGCATCAGAGAATGTGACTGCTAGTAATATCCTTTTTAGCCTGGAATCAGAGAAGGTGACAGAGAGTGCAGTCTTTACAACGGATGAAAGTTCATCTTCCGTTGTTGTCAACTCCCTTGGAGCCGGTCAGGTTACGGATGTGAAGGTGAAAATGCGGGCTGGTGCCTGGGTAGACCAAAGAACATATGCTCTCACCGTTGTTGAAAAGTTTGATAGCCCGGAATTTAAAAATGCAGAGGAAAAGGTAATCGTAAATATTCCTGTTAGACAGGTACCTCGTATAAATACTGGAACCATAGAGGTTTCTCCTGATTCTGTCAATGTAGGATCAGAGACCAATGTTATGTTCCCGATTAATAATACAGGTAAAGTTCTTTTATATAATGTAATGGTTAATTTTGTGGGCGATTCCATCCAGCCAGCAAGTAGTTATGTCGGCAATATAAAGCCAGGAGAAGCTGGGAATGTGGATGCCATGATCTCAGCCATCGCACCAACTGCTGACGATGGAAAAATAAAGGTTTTAATTACTTATGAAGATGAGAATGGGACTGTCAGCGAGCCAGTGGAGAAAGAAATTACTCTTATGGTTTCAGAAGCTGAGGAGAGTGATTTTGGAGGAGAAGATCCAAATGCTTTACCAACGGATACAGACCCTCAAGGGTTTGCAAAGTACCGAAATGTGATCATTGCTTCGGTGATTGTAGTCCTGGCCGTAGGGACTATTGGCGGAGTGATTGTATGGAAAAGAATTAAAAAGAAAAAAGAAACTGCAGAAGAGGAAATAAATCATGAGATTTAGTGATTTGCTTTCCATGAGTGTGAATAATTTAAGACGCAGAAAGTTAAGGACATTTTTGACAGTTTTAGGAGTTTGGATCGGGACGGCTTCTATTGTGGTTATGGTGTCTTTGGGGATCGGTTTTAATGAGCTGACCATGGAACAAATTGCTTCTTACGGCAGCCTTACAGAAATAACCATATATTCCGGTGAGGGCATGAATCAAAACGACAAGGATCCGAAGTATATGACGGATGATGTGATCAAGCAATTCGAACAAATTGATCATGTCTCAGCAGTCTCTCCACTTCTGGAAGCAAGTGTGCTGATGAAACAGGGGGCTTACGAGTCCCAAGCAAATCTTACAGGGGTCACTCAGGAATACATGAAAAACATTACTTTAAAGGAAGGAAAGCTTCCCGATCCTGGGGAAAAAAAGCTCCAGATGGTGGTTGGAAATATGGTAATCAGAAACTTTTCCAATCCGAAAAGCCATACCGATTATTTCAGTGACCCTACCAAGCTTCCGGATGTTGATTTTATGAACCGTCCTATGTTTGTAATCTTTGATACAGATGCTTATTATCAATCTCAAAGTGGAACCACTCCAGATGGAAAGACCCCTGTGAAGCCTCCAAAGAAGTATCTTCTAACCACCAGTGGGCTAGTGAAGGGGTCTGTGGAAGAGTACAACAGTTATAGCTATAATATTTATGTGGACATCGATGCCTTGAAGGTTCAGTTAAAACAGATTTTTAAGAAAAAACCAATTCCAAACCAACCTACCACGAAAAAGGGAAAACCTTACAACTACTTCATCTATAATCAGGCAGTTGTACAGGTGGACGATATGAAGAATGTGTCTTCCGTACAAAAGGCCATTACAGACCTTGGATTTCAGGCGAACAGCAATATGGAGTGGCTGGAGCAGTCCCAAAAACAGGCAAAGATGGTTCAGGCGCTTTTAGGCGGAATCGGTGCAGTCTCTTTGTTTGTCGCTGCGATTGGTATTGCAAACACTATGATGATGTCCATTTACGAAAGAACCAAGGAAATTGGAATTCTTAAAGTGTTAGGTTGTGATATGAAGGTGATCAGAAACATGTTTCTAATAGAGTCTGGATTTATCGGCTTTTTTGGAGGGGTGGCTGGCATTACATTCAGTTACGGAATTTCCGTATTAATTAATAAGTTTTTGGCAAGTCGGTTCATGCCAGATATGCCAGGCGATTTATCAAGAATTCCTTTATGGCTATCGATGACAGCCATCGGCTTTGCGATTTTTGTGGGAATGGCAGCAGGATTTTTCCCTGCATTAAGGGCCATGAAGCTCAGCCCTCTGGCAGCAATAAGGAATGAATAATGGACCTGAAAAAATACTTGCTTTTTAAACAGGGATAAGATATGATGTTTTACAGAGTACGTGCGACTGACGGATAAGTGGAATTAACCACGGGGAGCACGATACATTTTAAAGCCGACCGTCTGGGCACCGCTATGGGATGCTCAGGCGGTTTTTTGCGTGTAAATATAAAGGAGGAACAAATGTTATGACTTTGATTTCTTTTAAGGATGATCTAAAGAGCAATTCTTATCCCGGAAGAGGGATCGTAATCGGAAAGACCCCGGATGGAACGAAAGCGGTGGCTGCTTATTTTATTATGGGAAGAAGTGAGAATAGCCGTAACCGTATTTTTGCTGAGGAAGGGCTGGGTATTCGCACCCAGGCATTTGATCCCTCTAAGCTTACAGACCCAAGTCTGATTATATACGCGCCGGTACGGGTTTTGGGAAATAAGACCATTGTAACAAATGGAGATCAGACCGATACCATCTATCATGGTTTGGTAAACCAACTTACGTTTGAACAATCTCTTCGTTGTAGAACCTTTGAACCAGATGGTCCTAACTTTACCCCTCGTATTTCAGGAGTCATGGACATAGAAGATGGAGAGTTTCATTATTCCATGTCCATCTTAAAGAGCAATCACGGAAATCCAGATTCCTGCAACCGCTATACTTTTGCCTATGAAAATCCTCAGGCTGGTGAGGCTCACTTTATCCACACATATAAACATGATGAGAATCCACTGCCAAGCTTTGAAGGGGAACCAAAACTTGTTGAGACTCTTAATGACATGGATGCATTTACAGAGATGGTTTGGGAAAGCTTAAGTGATGAGAATAAAGTTTCACTGTTTGTCCGATATATTGATATTAAAACAGGAATGTATGAAACTAAAATGATAAATAAGAATAAATAACAGGAGTGCGAAGGATGAACGAACTGGAATTAAAATATGGATGCAACCCAAATCAAAAACCCTCCAAGATATTTATGCAGGATGGAAAAGAACTGCCAATAAAAGTATTAAGTGGTCGTCCTGGATATATTAATTTTTTAGATGCTTTTAATGGCTGGCAGTTGGTAAAGGAATTAAAAGAAGCCACCGGCCTTCCGGCAGCAACTTCTTTTAAACATGTGTCTCCTGCAGGAGCGGCAGTGGGACTGCCTCTTGACCCAGTTCTATCTAAGATTTATTGGGTGGAAGATATGGAGAATCTTTCCCCTCTTGCTTGCGCCTATGCGAGAGCCAGAGGTGCGGATCGTATGTCAGCGTTTGGAGATTTTATCGCATTGTCTGATATTTGCGATGTAGATACGGCTAATATTATTAAGCGGGAAGTATCGGATGGAGTCATCGCACCTGGATTCGAGCCTGAGGCATTGGAAATTTTGAAGGCAAAAAAGAATGGTAATTATAATGTCATCGAAATTGATGCAGGCTATAAGCCAGAACCCATTGAAAAAAAGCAGGTCTATGGAATTGTGTTCGAGCAAGGAAGAAATGAATTAAAAATAGACGAAGCGTTATTAAAAGATGTTGTTACTGAGAATCAGGATATTTCAGATTCTGGAAAAATGGATCTAATCATATCACTGATTACATTAAAATACACCCAGTCAAATTCAGTTTGCTATGTAAAAGGAGGCCAGGCCATCGGAATCGGTGCTGGCCAGCAGTCCAGAGTTCATTGTACTAGACTTGCCGGAAACAAGGCGGACAACTGGTACTTACGACAGGCACCTCAAGTCCTTGAACTACAGTTTGTGGATGGAATCCGCCGTGCAGACAGGGATAATGCAATTGACATTTACATTGGCGAAGAATATATGGATGTATTGGCTAATGGCAGATGGGAAAGCATATTCAAAATAAAGCCTCCAATATTTAGTTGTGAAGAGAAAAGAGCCTGGTTAAATCAGCTTTCTGGAGTTGCCTTAGGTTCGGATGCGTTTTTCCCATTTGGCGATAATATTGACCGGGCGTATAAAAGCGGAGTTCAGTTTGTGGCTCAGCCAGGAGGCTCAGTCAGAGATGATCAGGTGATTGAAACCTGTAATAAATATGGAATGGCAATGGCATTTACACAAATCCGCCTGTTCCATCATTAATAAGATACGAAGAAACGGATGGATGTCAGGTCAGACTTGATATCTTGTCCGTTTTTTGTTTTTGATATAATATACTAAAATAAAAGTAGTACCAGCCAATATTTGTGGTAAAAGCACTTTCGTGGAAAGGGGCGCATAAAATGAGAGTAAGTAAGTTTAAGGTGGCTTTCTTTGAAAACTTTTCCCAAACCTTTAACTGCACGAGAGGAACGAGAGTGTCTGGAACGATACCAGGAAGGGGATCAGGAGGCGAGAGCCACACTCATTGAGCGAAATATGCGTCTGGTAGCCCATGTGGCTAAAAAATATCAGAATACGGATTATGATATGGAAGATCTCCTATCCGTAGGAACCATCGGACTGATTAAAGCCGTGAACACCTTCCATACGGACAGAGGCTCAAGGTTGGCTACCTATGCGGCCAAATGTGTGGAAAATGATATCCTATCACAACGGCCCTTTTTACTGATTTTTACCGATCTTTATTAATAGTTCTTGCAAGAAGCTAGCCGCTTGATATAATGAATGTAATATGTATTGTTTATAAGAAAGGGGAACTTATGAAGAATTCGGTTACATTACAGACGCCACCCATGGGATGGAATAGTTATGATTATTACGACACAATGGTAAGTGAGAATGAAATCAAGGCAAATGCTGATTTTATGGCGGAACACCTAAAGGAATTTGGCTGGGAATACATAGTAGTAGATATTCAGTGGTATGCTCATGGTGCAGGAACGATGAGGGACAAGCATCAATATATTCCATTTGGTAAGGTGGAGATAGACGAATTCTCTAGACTATTTCCATGCCCAGACCGTTTTCCTTCCTCTGTTGGAGGATTGGGATTTGGCCCCCTGGCTGAATACATTCATAAACTAGGACTAAAGTTTGGAATTCATATCATGCGGGGGATTCCTAGAATTGCGGCACACACTCATAGCAAGGTCATGGGGACGAATAAGACAGCCAATGAAATCGCAGATCCTTATTCCATCTGTTCTTGGAATCCGGATATGTATGGTGTGATTCCTGAGGCGGAAGGATCTCAGGAGTACTATGATTCATTAATGGATCTTTACGCTGACTGGGGCGTTGATTTCATAAAATGCGATGATATCTGCCGCATGGATGTCCCATCAGCCAAACAGGAAATCAAGATGCTTAAGAAGGCAATAGACCGATGTGGACGCCCTATGGTACTCAGTCTTTCTCCAGGACCTGCGCTCATTGATGAATCATGGCATTATACCACACATGCTAATATGTGGCGTATTACCGACGATTTCTGGGACGATTGGAAGTATCTTCTGCCCATGTTTAAACGATGTGAAATATGGCAGAGGCATGTAGGTGAGGGGAATTACCCTGACTGTGACATGCTTCCGGTGGGAATGGTTGGCAAAGGATTTGGAAATGAGCGACCCACAAGGTTTACCAGAGAAGAGCAGATAACTATGATGTCACTCTGGTGTATATTCCGGTCACCCCTTATGATAGGGGGAGAATTGACGCTCCTTGATGATTGGACTCTGAAACTGTTGACCAACCGAGAGGTATTAAAATTATTAACAAATTCAGAGGGTGCCAGGCAGCTATTAAGAGACGATCATCACTGTATTTGGTTAAGTTATGATAAACAAGATGATAAACGGTATCTGGCAGTATTCAACCTTTCGGAGGAAGAATGTTCTATCATAATTAATCCAGATCTTGTGGAAATTCATAGCTTCAATGACCTTATTCTTACAGAGATTTGGTCTGGAACCACAGAAATTTGCAAAGAAAATCAGCTTACTGTTTCACTTCCAAGGCATGGCGCTTCCATCTATTGTTACTAGCAGCTCTCAAAAAGCATCCTCACACAGTAATGTAGGAAGATGCTTTTTTTATGGAGTAAACATGGAAATATAGGGTTAAATTTATATTTTTCACATATATTGAAACAGGCCAATGCGTAAAGCCCCTTTTGGTCAAGCAATAATTCGGAAATTTACTTATAATCCTGTATTCTTTTTATGGAGGTGTTCATATGGAATTAGAACTAGTATTAGATTTTGTAGGAAAGGGCTTAAGAAAAATCAATTCAGATGTGGAGAAATTGCGTTCCGCTCAATTTAATCAAGAAGACATCTTGGATAATTTAAGCAGTGAGATCATTATGCTTGAAAATCATATTCAATATTTCTATCAGCTTATTCAGCCAGTGAATCAGGAAGAAAATGATGGGTCGCAACCTCAAGATGGCAATCAGCCCCAAGATGGAACGGTAACTCAGCCTCAAAATGGGACACCGCCCCAAGATGGAACGGTAACTCAGCCTCAGAATGGGACACCGCCCCAGGAAGGAACAGAAACCCAGCCTCAGGTATTTACGTTGGAACAATTAGCGCAATATAATGGGAAAGATGGCAATCCAGCCTATGTAGCGGTAAATGGAGTCGTATATAACGTTACCAACAACCCTTTGTGGGCTGGCGGAAATCACTTTTTTGGACTGACAGCGGGGAGGAATTTGACCAGTGAGTTTCAGATGTGCCATCCAGGAGCTATGGTATTAAGCGTGCTCCCGGTAGTAGGAACTCTTGAAACTACAACACAATAAATAAGGTAAGAAACTGCCAAGGCGACTTCCTATCATACCCTATTATGAACTAGGGGTATGATAGGCTTTTACTTATCCTTTATTTGTATCTGGATAAATTTCATTCCATATAACTTGCTTTTGATAAATTGGACAAGAGAGCTGTTTTAAGTAATGTAAGATAGCTTGGCTGTGAATAATAGCCGCCTTTTTTTCTAAATCTTTTTGATCTGTTTCCGTCTTCGGGTGATGAACGATTATATTCATAATAAGTGCTTCCGGAGCTATAGTCTATATAATGTATGATGTCCTGCGTGTCCGGTATGTGCGAAGGAGCGGGTTTTACAAACGTGACGTATTTTGGCAAAGAGGTGTAGCAAATGGAAAAAATAAGAGAGCAGTTTGCAATTTATTCTAGGAAATCTAAGTTTACAGGAAAAGGGGAAAGTATTGGCAATCAGATCGAGTTATGCAGGCAGTATATATCGGCACATTACGGCAGTGATTTTGCACAACAAGCCTACGTATATGAAGATGAAGGCTTTTCTGGTGGAAACCTGGACCGACCACAATTTAAGAAGATGATGCAAGAAGCAAAACAGGATAAATTCACTGCGATTGTCTGCTATCGCCTGGATAGAATCAGCCGTAACATTGGAGATTTTGCTAATCTGATTGAAGACCTTAACCAAATGCACATTTCCTTTATCTCCATCAAAGAGCAGTTTGATACCTCATCCCCTATGGGGAGGGCTATGATGTATATTGCATCTGTGTTCTCTCAGTTGGAGCGGGAGACCATCGCAGAGCGAATCCGGGATAATATGCATGAGCTTTCTAAAAGCGGAAGATGGCTTGGGGGGAATACACCAACTGGCTATCAATCGGAAGGTATCTCAACCATAAAAGAGGATGGAAAGGTCAAAAAAGCTTATCAATTAAGACTTCTCCCAGAGGAAGCAAAACTGGTGCGCCTTATTTATGAGAAGTTTTTAGAAACTGGTTCACTTACTCGGACGGAAACATATTTAATTCAAACTGGTTATAAAACCAAATATAACCGATTGTTTAGTCGGTTTGCCATCAAGGCGATTCTTACCAATCCTGTTTATATGATTGCAGATATGGAAGCCTATCAATATTTAAAAAACAAAAAGGTGGATTTGTTCTCCGATAAAGAAGAATTTAATGGAACAAACGGTATAATGGCTTACAACCGCACGCTTCAGAAACCAGGAAAAGCCCATGAGAAGAAAGAAATGGATGAATGGATTGTAGCCATTGGAGGACATGAGGGCTTGATTTCAGGAGCCATGTGGGTAAAGGTTCAAAATATGTTAGAACGAAATAAATCCAAAAACTACAGGAAGCCCAGAAGCAATGTAGCTCTGATGTCTGGTCTTTTATACTGTGGAGCTTGCGGTGATTATATGAGGCCAAAGCTTTCTGACCGCTTGAATTTAGATGGAGATCAGATCTATTCCTACTTATGCACCATGAAAGAAAGAAGTCGTATGAAATGCTGTACCATGAAAAATCCCAACGGAAATACTCTTGATAAGATGGTAATAGAAGAGATTAAAAAGTTGTCGGTAGACAAAGAAGAATTAAGAATTCAGATGGATCGAAATAAGAGACTTCTTGAGGAAGGAAGAAGAGAGTCAGAAGAGGATATACGACGGATGCAGGAAGAATCCATTCTTTTAGGTGAAGAAATCGCAGGCTTGGTAGCCTCCTTGAAAAAAGCAGGTGGAACAACGGCAGAGGAATATATTGTGGCTCAGATTGAAGAACTTCATCAAAAGAAAGAAGACAATGCAATTCTCATAAGTGAGGTTAGGCTCTCTTTGATAAACAACGAACTTTCTGATGTTGAGGCAGAACGCATTAAAGAGACGTTATCTTCTTTTCCAGATACAATAGATTCTATGAATGTGGAAGAGAAACGAATGGCTGTGCGATCCTTTATTAAAAAAGCTGTTTGGGATGGAAGATGTGTGCATTTGTATTTTTTAAACACAGAGGAGCCGTCAGGAGAGTCTAGCAAATGAAATCCTCATGCTCCTTCGTGCAAATAAAAAATATTCAAAAGAGGTTTCTTTGTTTGAACCCATCGGCGTAGACAAGGATGGAGAGACCGTAAGCCTTGTAGATGTCATTGAAATGGAGAATAAAGAGACACTGGAAACCATTATTTTGAAGCAGGATATCAAAGAGTTGTATCAAGCTTTTGATAGCTGTCTAAAAGACAATGAAAAAACTATAATAGGTATGCGGTATGGACTTTACGGAGGCAAGGAGTATACCCAGCGTGAGATTGCTGATCTTATGGGAATATCAAGATCTTACTCCGCTGTTATAATAGGGATAAAAACAAAAGCGTTTCTTTTATCTTTTATGATTGATGGCATTCTTGAAAATAAAGTCAATTAAAACTGAGGACTAAGTACAACCGTTGATGAAATCAAATAAAAAGCGATATTATTGTATAATTTTGTAAATAAATAGGATAAAATTATGCGTTGTCAATAAAATAACAAAAAAACTTGCATAATATTTTGGTACATGTTAATATGAATCTGTAAATAATTACCAATTAACACTGATGATGTTACATATCTTTCATTTTGAGAGGAGACTTATTTGCATTAGATAGGAACTAGTTAGATTCGCTCAGGTGAGATATCTAGCGTTGTCCAACTAAAAAGGGGGAATTTGTATGAAACAAGCAACAAAATTTTTAATGTCTTCTGCGATGATGCTGACGATTGGGCTATTAAGTTTTACGAATGTTCATGCCCAGGAAAACAAAGCAGACCTTGCAGAGGTCAAAGTGGCTGCTTCAGCGGGAAATGTTTATCTTACCTTTGATGACGGTCCCAATAATGCAACCTCGCAAACCTTGATATCCAACCTTAAAAATGCTGGCTGTTATCAAGCTACATTATTTGTTTGGGGTAACAAGATTGCCAGCAATCAGTCTGCGTGGAGTGCCTACTTAAACTCAGGTTTCAGTCTTCAAAATCATAGCTGGACCCATTCTCAAATGGGTAGTTGGAGCTATCAACAGGTTTACAATGATTTCCAAAAGTGCAATCAGGTAATTCAAAACGCTGGTAAGCCAAAACCTACGAAAGTAAGATTGCCTTATCTTTACAACAACAATACCATTACTCAGGCATGTTCCGCACTGGGATTATCCATTGTAACACCTACTGTATACACCAGTGATTGGGAAGGAGCAAGCACAGAGACCATTATTAACTCCTGTAATAATCTTAAAGCAGGTGGAAATCCTCTGATGCATGATTCCTATCAGAATACGCTTCGTGCACTCCCAACTGTAGTGAATAATTTAAAAAACCGTGGCTTTGGTTTTGCGCAGTATTAAGCTAGATTTTTACATAACTTATATACGCTGCCTGCTGTCTTGGGCAGCGTTTTTATTCACTACTTGAAAAAAGGGGTAAACATGAGAAAAAAGCTTTGGCTACCTTTCTTGCTGCTATTGTTGCTGTTTGTTATTTATTTTATATGTTTCAGAAAAGAAGTCTCCCGAACGTGGGAGCAGGTCAATGGTCCGTATGGAGGTTATATCCATTGCATGGCGGTTGAAGATGAGAAGCTTTTTGCCGGTACGCAGGGAAATGGAATATTTTTCTCTACCGATCAAGGGGCTAACTGGAAGGAGGTTAATGAAGGTTTAACAAGCAATAATATTTATTCCTTGGCCATAAGTGGCACAAAGATTTTTGCGGGAACCGACGGAGGTATCTTTGTTTCATCTACGGATGATATCCGCTGGGAACCCACTGATTCCAGGTGGAACGATATCATGGTATTCTCCATTGCAATTGATCATGAAAATCTCTACGCTGGCACCAGCAGAGGTATATTCTATTCTGAGGATAATGGAATAAACTGGAAAGAAGTAAATCAAGGATTAACTTCAAGCACTGTAAATTCTATCATTATAAGTGGTACAGACTTATTTGCAGGAACAGAGGATGGTGGCATCTTTCGTTCCGATGATCACGGAGCTAATTGGATTCAGGTCAACAATGGACTGACCAAACTGCAAGTCAATTCTCTTGCTGTAAGTGGATCTGCAATCTATGCCGGTACTCTTTTGGGAGGTGTATTTATGTCAGATAACAACGGTGAAAGCTGGCAATCCATGGGTATGGGAGAGACCAGTACAAATATTAATTCCCTTTTTACAAAGGGAGCCAATATTTTTGCAGGAACAGAGGAAGGCATATTTGTTTTTGACGGCACTGGCTGGAAGGCGGTTAACAATGGTTTGTCCAATCATTTTGTATATACCTTGATTGCAGATGAATCCTATGTATATGCCGGTACCAACGGGGGAGGCGTTTTTCTTTCTGCTGACAACGGTGAAAACTGGGATCAAATAAATGAAGGATTATTAAATACCCATATCAGTTCTTTTGCTTCTCGCAATGCCGAGATCTATGCCGGCACCAGTGGGTCAGGAGTTTTTCTTTCCCAGGATGGAGGAATGAATTGGAAAGAAGCTAGTTCCGGTTTAACAAACCCCTTCGTCTTTTCTTTGGCAATGAACGATACCGGTATTTTCGCTGGAACAAACGGTGGAGGAATATTTTTATCCACGGATAAGGGCAGTAGTTGGAATGAGATTAATTCTGGTTTGACTAATAAGTTTGTTTACTCAATCACAGTAAGTGGAGATGATATCTTTGCAGGCACCTTTGGAGGTGGGATTTTCCGGTCCAGTGACAATGGGCAGAACTGGAATAGTGTAAATCAAGATTTGACTAATTATTATATCAGTTCTCTTACTGCTAGCGGTACGGATATTTATGCTGGAACCTTTGGAAGCGGAGTCTTCCGGTCCCTTGATCGTGGTGAGAACTGGGAAGAAGTAAATAGCGGTATGATCAATGCTCAGATTTTTTCATTAACGGGTAGCAGTTCCTTTCTCTTGGCGGCAACACCTGGCGATGGAGTGTTTCTATCTACAAATAAAGGTGACAGTTGGAAGCCAGTAAATACAGGACTGACCAGTGGGAATATCAATACTCTTGTAGTGAAGAATTCTACTGTTCTCGCCGGTACCTACGGTGGTGGCATGTATCAATCTTTAAATAAGGGAAATAGCTGGAGCGAATTTAATTCAGGTCTGGAATCAAATGACGTTTACTCCGTCTTAATGAGTGATAAAGATATCTTGGCCGGGACCAGTGGCAGAGGTGTCTGGAAACGAGCTGGCAAATAATGATAGATGCTGTATATTCTAAATGCTTTTAAGAGAGGCATAGAATATACAGCATTTTTATTTTATTTCATCAAGGATTAATCTCATCATTATCTGTGATATCTCTATATTCGTAAGTGGGTTGTGTAACGTGATATAAAATGGTTTCATTGCATAGGACAATCCGAGAATTGCATAGATTAAAATGGAATAATGAGGAGAGGATGAATTGATTTGACAAGCAAAGAAATCCCGGATATTCCTTTGGTAGACATTGAGGATCTGGTTGATATTAGAACGGTTAACATAGATATGGATCTGCCCAAAGATCAAAGAATCCAAAGTTTTCTAAAGCAGATTAAGAATCCATATTTATTCCGGTGTGGTGATATGGTAATCCAGTCTGTTTTCTCAGATACAGAAATTACGTTAGATGAGCGATTAAAACAATTCTTCCGCATAGAAAGCAGTTAAATGGCTGATTTGAAAAAGCAAAAACTAGGGTTTGAGCAGGTGAAGGTTATCAGATTATATGACATAGGTATAAAGGGAATAGAACAGAGATGGAGCATATAGGGATAAACATAAAGCCGCCTGAGTTTTTGCTGATTTAGTAAATTCTTAGGAGGTTTTTTTATGGAAACAAAAAAAGAAAACAAGCAATACAAAGCGGCCATATACATCCGGTTATCAAAAGATGATGGGGATAAACCAGAAAGCAACAGCGTAACCAATCAAAGAGATTTGATTCGTTCCTACCTAAAGTCAAAACCGGAGATAGAAGTATGTTCAGAGCGAGTTGATGATGGATATAGTGGAGTTTCATTTGAGCGCCCAGCAATAAAGGAACTCTTAGCTGATATAAAAGCTGGGATTATTGACTGCGTGGTCGTAAAGGATTTGTCCCGTTTTGGAAGGAATTATATTGAAACTGGTAGATACATAGAACAGGTCTTTCCCTTTCTAGGAGTCAGATTTATCGCAATAAACGATGGGGTTGATAGTGGAACCATAAAGAGTCAGTCGGATGGCATTGTAATTCCGTTTAAGAATCTAATTAACGATGCTTACAGTCGTGATATCTCTATGAAAGTGAGAAGCCAGATCAAGGTAAGACATACCAGGGGCGAATACATTGGGGCATTTCCAGTTTATGGGTATATCCGGTCGAAAGAAGATAAGCACAAATTGGAAATTGATGAGTTTGCAGCAATGACCGTTAGGGATATTTTTAAATGGAAAACAGAAGGGTATAGCAATCAGAGGATCGCGCAGCACCTAAATGCTGCTGGAATACTATCACCTTTAGAATATAAAAGAATGCTTGGGTGGGCATTTAGTACTTCTTTTAAGCTTAAGCCCATGGCAAAATGGTCTGCTCAGTCTGTAGGACGCATCTTGGAAAATGAAATATATACTGGCACTATGGTCCAAGGGAAAGAAAGCGCTCCCAATTATAAAGTAAAGAAAAAATTCAAAAAGCCAAGGTCAGAATGGGCAATTGTGGAGAATACTCATGAACCTATTATAACAAAAGAGGATTTTTTCCTTGTAAGCCGTATTTTATCTGCGGATACCAGAACGGCTCCAATGCAGCAGGAGCTTTATCCTTTTTCCGGTATTTTAAAATGCAGTGAATGCCATAAAAGCATGATTCGCAGACCCGTCAACTCCAATGGCAAGACCTACATCTATTACACCTGTCGGACCAACAAAGAGGATAAAGAAAAATGCAAGAATTCAAACCGGATTAGTGAACATCAGCTACTAGCCGGTGTGAAAGAGGTAATGAAGCTGCACATTGGAGTGATTAGTAAGAGTGATGACATGATAAATTATATAGAAACACTTCCCATGGAACACATGCAAGTTAAAAAGCACAGGCAACGAATTCAAAAGAAACGGGAAGAATATGAATATTATCAAAACCTAAGTATGGGTTTATATGAGGATTATAAAAAGGAAATTCTAAATAGAGAAAACTACCTTACAATAAAATCAGTTTATGAAAATTTCATTGCGGAGATATCAGATGCTATCGATGTTTTGGAACGTGACATATCAGAGATATTACAGAAAAAAGATATGACGAATCAGTGGATCGAGGATTATAGAAAAAATCAAAATATTACAAACTTAAACCGCTCCATTTTATTATCCCTGGTCAGAGAGATTGTAGTTTATGATAAAAACCATATACAAATGCATTTTAATTATTTTGATGAGACTATAAAATTAAAGGATAACAATGACAATGGCCAGACCAAATAGGAATAACCGGGAGGTAATGTCTGAATCAGATATAAGATCCACGGATAAGAAAGATACAACCTTCCTTACAGCCATTTATGCTCGTCTTTCCATTGAGGACAATGGAATCGACAGCGATTCTATCGAGACTCAGATCTATTATTTGCAAAAGCACGTAAAAGAGCAGAAAGAATTGGAGCTCATATCTACATACTGTGATAATGGGATGACAGGAACTAACTTTGAGCGACCAGGATTTCAAGCCATGTTAAGTGACATAAAAAGTAAAAAAATCAATTGTATCGTTGTAAAGGATCTGTCCCGATTTGGTAGAAATTATATGGAGGCTGGTAATTATCTAGAAAATATTTTCCCCTATTATGGTGTGCGTTTTATATCTGTAAATGACAATTATGACAGCTTGGAAGTGACCGCCAATGAAGCGCTGGCTCTGTCACTTAAAAATGTTTATCATGATATTTATGCGAAAGATATTTCCAGGAAGATCTGTACCTTGTTTGATGTTAAAAAAAAGAAGGGTTTATATCTGGGCAGATTTGCCCCTTATGGTTATAAGAAATCAAATATGAACCCATATCAGTTAGAGATAGAAGAGGAAACGGCTTCTGTTGTAAGAGAGATATTCTCACTTAGGATCAAGGGGATGGGAGTTATAAAAATCGCCAGATGGCTAAATGATCAGGGAATAAGATCTCAGTCTTGCAGGCTTTATGAATTGAGAAAATTAAAGGGAACCAACGGGGAGGCCAACGCGCTATGGTCAGGATCATCTGTAACTGGAATTTTAGAGAATCCAGTCTATTGCGGCTGTATCGTGGAACGAAAGTCAGAACAGTCCTATTACAAAGGAGGCAAAAAAAGATTGATTCCAAAGGAAGAGTGGAAGTATATTGAAAATACGCACGAAGCGATCATAGATCAGGGTACTTTTATAAAAGCTCAAACGATAATGGAGGAATCAAAGAAAAACAAGAAAGAAAACCATAGTACGAAACAGGAGCAAACCGAGAACAGATTAAAAGGTCTTGTTACTTGTGGTTATTGCCATGGGAAGATGATGCGTGACAGTGGATATTTTACCAGAGATGGTAACTTGATACATTATCGCTTAATTTGCCGTAGGAAATATATGAAGCAATCCGTATGCAACGCACCCAGTGTATTGGAAACTGAATTGATTTCTGCGGTAAGCGTAACTGTTAGAAATCAACTGATTGTACTGGCAGATTTATGGGATTTGGGTATAAGGTATAAGAAGCAAGTGGAATGCCAGGAGAAAGCCCATGGCATAGCTGAAAAATGGGAGCATAACCAGGCGGTCTTTCGGGAGGTGGATATAAAAGCACTTGAACTATACGATGATTACAAAAGAGGTTTGTTATCAGATAGTGAATTTATTTACGCGCAAAAAAAGTATGAAGAACAAAAAAACGTACTTAAGATAGATGTTAAGAGTTTAAAAGAGCGGCAAACCGAGGAAAAGCAAACGGCAGATTATGAGATTTGTCTAAATGAATTATTACAAGGAAACAGCAATAATAGTATGACAGGAGAATTGTGGAATCATCTGATTGATAAAATAGTAGTTTGCCGTAAAAAGATTGAAATACATTATACATTCTGCGGAGAATATGAGTAGCAATTTGTATGATTAGAACTACTGAAAAGGAGGTGTGTGAAGATAAAGGAACAGCCTACAGTCGCTATTTATCTGCGTATTTCTGATGAAGATGAAGCGCTAGAGTTGGGAGGCGAGAGCAACAGCATCTCCGGACAAAGAATGTTGTTAAATGATTTTGTCTCTAATCATAAGGATTTATATAACTACCGCGTAGTTGAGGTGGAGGATGACGGATACAGCGGAACTAATTTTGATCGCCCTGGCGTTCAACGATTGTTAGAAATGGCAAAGAGAAAAGAAATTCAGTGTATCGTTGTAAAAGACTTTTCTAGATTTGGGCGAAATTATTTAGAAGTTGGAAATTATCTGGAGCAAATCTTCCCCTTTTTACGCATACGCTTTTTTTCTGTCAATGATAATTTTGACAGCTTTTGCAATGCGGGTGCCGCCGGTTCTCTAGAGGTAGGGTTTAAAAATATCATCTATGAAGCATATAGCAAGGATCTGTCTGTAAAAATTAAGAGTGTACGCAAATCAAAAGCAGAACAGGGAAAATTTGTGACTGCTTTTGCACCTTATGGATTCAAAAAGGATGATAACAACAGAAATAAGCTGGTTATTGACCAGGAGTGTGCCCCTATTGTCATCCAAATTTTTAAGTTATATTTAAGTGGTTCTACAAAAACGGAAATAGCCAGACGGTTAAACCAAGAAGGCGTTCTTTGTCCTATGATGATACGGAAAAAACGGGGTGAGAATTTCAATAGGAATGGATGCAGCGATACCTGTATCTGGACCGTTGGGACCGTATCTCATATATTAGCGGATCAAAGGTATACAGGGGATGCAATTTATGGAAAGAGTAAGCCAGAGTCGGTAGGAAGCAAAAAGGAAATTAAGATACCAAAAGATCAGTGGATTATTGTTCCTGATGCCTATGAAGAGATCATATCTCATGAGGAATTTGAGGCAGTGCAAACATACAAAAGAACATACAAAAAAAAAGGAAATTCAGTCGTATGTAAGAGTTCATTCTCTAAAAAAACAATATGTAAATCATGCGGCCATTTAATGACACGAATCCATCAAGGGAAAAAGATACTCTATTGTTGCAAAACGGGGAGGAACTTATATCATAGTACCTGTTATCAAGGCAAAATAGAAGAAGCTCAATTGGAAGAAGCACTATTGACTTGCTTTAACAATCTAGCAGCTATCACACGACAAACCGATAATATTCGAAAAAAAACTCAGGATATTTCAGTGGCGCATTGTGACGGATTACAGAAAATAGAGTTAGCCATCGCAAGGAAAAAGGGGAAATATCTTGCATTCTATGAAGCTTATAAACAAAAGAAACTATCAGAATTAGATTTTAGGAAAAAATTAAATGACCTAGAGAAGTCCCTTGATACATTACAGAAGCAATATGATGAGATGGAACCATGTTTTCTTAGAGAAAACGAAGAGAAACATACGATATCAAAGGAAACCATTCATTCTCTAGTAGAATTCATAGCAATTGAATCCAATGGATCTCTATCAATTAAGTGGAATTTTATAGATCCATACCAATATACGCTTTCCTAATTTACATTTCTTTTGTCCCTACTGGAACAGACGAATATGTCTCAAGGCTTGAGAAAAAGGCATTGGAGAGGTTGCGGGCAGAATTAAAAAAGTATAACATCTAGTGAATAAAGCAGGGGCAATTGCATAAGTCCCTGCTTTTAAGCTTGAAGCATGCTAATAATTTTGGTACAATATAGAAATATAAAACAGTAAAGGACAGGCATTTTATGAAGGAAGAGAAGAAAGAACAAGGCATAGACAAAGCTAAGGTGAACTGGAAAAAAGAGTTATTTGAGTGGGTCAAGATTATCTTAATGGCTTCTGCCATTGCACTTTGCCTTAATACCTTTATCATTGCCAACAGTAGGATACCAAGCGGATCTATGGAAAAGACCATTATGACAGGAGACCGTGTATTTGGTTCTCGGCTTGCTTACAAATTCGGAGAAGATCCAAAACGCGGGGATGTTGTGATTTTCGATCATCAGACTGGGCCGGGTTCTGCAGAAACTCGTCTGGTAAAACGAATCATAGGCCTTCCCGGAGAGACTGTGGATGTACGAGAGAATAAGATTTATATCAACGAGTCACAAACCCCACTGCCAGAACCGTATCTGCCAGAGGCCATGGAGACGAATGAATTTCACTTTGAGGTACCAGAAGGCCGCTATCTGATGTTTGGAGATAACCGTAACAACTCTGCGGATGCAAGATACTGGCCCGACCCATACGTGCCAAAGGGTAAAATACTGGCTAAAGTCTTAATTCGATATTACCCTAACATTAGGCCGATCCGTTAGTAAGGGGTTCCAAAAGTTGGTAGGGTGAATATATTAAAAGAAAAAAGGTAAGTTCAATGGCGTATGCGTGATATATTCATTTTAGTACTCGCTCTTTCTACGGACAGCTTTGTTGCCAGCCTTGCCTATGGGGCAAACCGGCTGCGTATTTCTTTCGCTAAGGTGATTGCGGTAAATTTAATTTGCAGTGGATGCCTGGGAGCGGCTCTGATGTTTGGTGGCGTTCTTAATGGATTGGTACCGGAAGCCTTTGCAAGAGGACTTGGATTTACATGTCTGTTTTTCCTTGGAGCCATGAAGCTTCTTGATTTTGCCATCAAAAAATATATTAACAAACATGTAAATGTCCGAAAGGATCTTACGTTTTCCATTTCCGGTTTGAGCATTATCATAAATATCTACGGAAATCCCATGGCAGCAGACTGGGATGAATCTAAAACATTATCTTGGAAGGAAACAGTAATGTTTTCTCTGGCCATGTCTATAGACAGCCTTGTGGCTGGAGGATTATCTGGATTTCTCATGATGCCTCCGGGCTTGACTTCATGTATCTCATTACTCGTCGGAATCGTAGTTATGTATATCGGTCTCTTTCTGGGACATGAATTGTCGGTTCGAAAGGACTGGGATCTTTCCTGGGTTAGCGGATTGCTGTTTTTGTTTCTCGCCTTTAGGAAGCTTTAAATGATGGTGATAATGAGGTTTGGCTCTTCTGGGTTAAACCTCTTTTTCACTGTGAATAAATGTTATTAAAAATAGGAGAAGAATACATGCAATATACAATTCCTCATTATTATCATAAATTTCAATGCATCGCAGGAGCTTGTAAGGATACCTGCTGTGCCGGTTGGTCCATCATGATTGATGACAAAGCGAAAAAACGTTATTGGAGGCAAAAGGGAAGTTTTGGTGAACGACTCAAGCAATCCATTGACTGGAAGAACAGCTCTTTTAAGCAATGTGGCAGACGATGTGTCTTCCTAAACCGGGAAAAACTTTGTGATATTTATACCGAAGCTGGGCCGGACATGCTTTGCAAAACTTGTAGGGAATATCCAAGACATACGGAGGAATTTCAGGGTGTCAGGGAGATTTCTCTTTCCCTGTCCTGCGAAGAGGCCGCAAGAATTATTCTTGGTACCAAGGAGTCAGTCTATTTTCAGACAAAAGAAGATGAAAAGGAAGAAATCTATCCTGAATTTGACTCTTCCTTGTTTCATACGCTGACGGAAGCAAGAAAACTTATTATTTCCTTTCTCCAAGACAGGAGATATAGCTGCAGCCACCGTATGGCGATGTCATTAGGGTTTGCCCATGATATACAAAGCAGGATCAGAGGTGACCGGGTTTTTGAAATTAACGGTCTGATGGAGCGGTACCAGGATGAATCCCTACATGGTATCATTGAAAAGAAGATCAATAACAGTAAGGAACATGAGGAAAACCGTTTTGTAAAAGTGAAGGAATGGTTTACCATCTTTCAGGAGATAGAGGTCCTTGATGCGGACTGGTCAAGGTACATTAACACCATTAAGAAGCTGTTATTTGAAAAAGGAATTACTTCCTATGAGGAAAATCGTATTGCTTTTTACAACCATCTAAAGGAAAATCCTGAAAGAGAAGAACAGTGGGAGATTTGGTGTGAACAGCTTTTGGTTTACTTTGTTTTCACTTATTTTTGTGGTTCTGTTTATGACGAACAGCCGTATGGGAAGATAAAGCTAGCAGTCGTGTGCACCTTGCTAATTCAAGAGATGGCTCAGGCAACGTTTAAGATGCGGGAAGGCAGATTGGATTTTTCTGAGTTCGTTCATCTTTCTCATCGCTTTTCCAAAGAAATGGAGCATTCCGACCTGAATTTAAATACAATGGACCGGATATTTACAACAGATAAGAAATTTGGGCTGAAATCCCTTCTTTCTGTTTTATAGGAGAGTATGAGTGAAAGTTACGAAAGAATTGAATAGAGATGAGAAACGAAACAAGAAGAATACAATAATGACGTTGTTTTTATTGGCATTCTTTGGAATATACTGTGTTGCGCTATACACCCTTACGGGAGGTTTGTGTGTATTTAGTGGTCTTTTAGGCATTCCTTGCCCTGGATGCGGTGGGTCAAGGGCAATCCTTTATTTGGCGAAGGGGAACTTACAAAAATGCTTGGAGCTTAATCCTTCTGCACCTCTCGTGTTCCTTTGTCTGTTAAATGAAATACGAGTGAGTTATTTTAAAAGAGGAAATAAAAAGCTTGCTGGTATTTTATTATCTGTCAGTATTATAATCTCCTTGATTTTGTATATCGTTCGTATGAAACTATACTTCCCATATAGGGAGCCTTATGTTATGTATCCGAATAGTTTATTAATACGAATCTTAAAGGGAATATAATAAAAAAGTTACATAATTAAATAATTCCAATTTTTTGAATTATATGGTATAATTTGCTTTGACAAATTATAGTTTTTTTACTAAGGAGGAAATTGTATGGAAAACGATTACAATGTAGTTTATCAGGAGAATCAGAATTCTAACCAGATGGATCCAAACAAAAGCGTAATGACAATGGGAGAGTGGCTAGTTACTTTGCTGGTTATGTTAGTTCCATGTGTTAATATTATTATGATGTTTGTATGGGCTTTTGGAAATGGAAATGAGAATCGTAAGAATTTTTGCAAAGCAAATCTTATTATGCAGGTGATACAGGCAGTAATTATAATTATTTTATACGTTACTATATTCGCTGGTATAATGGCAGCAGCTTATGGATCATATTAAAAAAGAGGTCGCAAGACCTCTTTTTTTAATCCAAATATTTATTTAATGAAAATTTGCAAAGATAGACGCAAACACTACCGTACAAAGTCCGGAGGTAGCGATGGCCAGGCCACTCATAGCGCCTTCTATTTCGCCTAATTCCAGAGCTTTTGTAGTCCCAATTGCATGAGCGGAAGACCCAATAGCAATGCCCACTGCCACAGGTTCTGTAATATGAAATACTTTGCATATTGTTTCCGCAATTATGTTGCCTAGAATCCCTGTGATTATAATACTTGCAACGGTAATTGTCACAAACCCTTTCATCTCTTCAGAGATACCCATAGCGATGGCAGTCGTTATGGACTTAGGAAGAAACGTTACATATTCCTGATGATTGAGTCCAAAAATCACAGCCAGAAGAAGTACCGTAGCCATGGTGGTAACAACTCCTGTTATGGTGCCTGCCACAATCGCCTTGGAATGCTTCTTAAGCATCTCCATCTGACGATATAAAGGCACAGCCAAACAGATGGTAGCAGGGGTAAGAAGATAACTGATATATTTGGCACTCTGGTTATATACCTCATATTTAATATTAAATAAAGATAAAAGACCCATAACGACCAGAATGGATATTAACAATGGGTTAAAAAGAGGGGATCTAAACTTTCTTTTTAACTGAATGCCTAGTTCATAGCCTAGTAGGCTAATCACCGCTCCAAAAAATAAGAAACCATTTATTGTATTACTCATGATCATCATCCTTTCCTTTTTTATCAATTTGGATAAAAAACTGGGTGACTTTTCCTGTTGCCACCATAACTACGATGGTGGATAGCAGAGTTATAACGATAAACGGAATCAGCATAGCTCCAAGAATCTCCCAGGAATCCAACAATCCTACCCCCGCAGGTATAAACATAATTGGCATGATTTCTATAAGAAACATGCTTGCATCTTCAACTGCATTTAAAGGGATAAGTTTTGTTTTTAATCCCATTAACATTAGCAGCAAACCATAAATGCTGGCAGGAATTGGAAGAGGAATGAAAAGATGGATAATTTCTCCTATTAAGGATATAAATAGAATAATGCTGAACTGCCTCAAGTACTTCATAATTACGCCTCCTGCGTTTTTTGTCGAAATTTCAGCTAAAGATTATCCTAAACTTTTTTTATCCGGATGTCAAATGGAATTATTGCATTAATTAAATACTTGCAATCTTAAGAATCTGTGTTATACTTGTGTCGTTAAAAAATAAAATATGAAAGTCGCAGAGTAGACTGGTGTGCGTTAAGTGCTGAATGAACAGGGAGTTGTCATTCGGACGAAAAGATTTTCTTGCGGTACACGAGTTGCATCCCGCTGCATCAGAAGATAGGTATTTTATATCTCCGGTTGTAGTCTGAGGTCTGCAAAGGAGGTATTTTTTTATGAAAAAATTCGTTACTTTGTTCACCGATTCTTACAAAGAGCTAAGACGTGTAAGAACCATCACCACGGCCGCTATGTTTGGCGCCCTGGCAATTATCCTTGGTATGTTCTCCATTGATTTTGGAAATTATATCAGAATTGGGTTCGCTTCCATTCCCAATGGAATCATTTCCTATCTATTTGGCCCCATTGTAGGTGGTCTGTTTTCAGGAAGTATGGATGTACTGAAATACTTATTAAAGCCCAATGGAGCTTTTTTCCCGGGCCTTACTATGGTTACTTTATTATCTGGTTTTATGTATGGCTGTTTTTACTATAAAAAGGCCATGACCTTAAAAAGGGTTCTTATCTCTAAGTTTATTGTCATGTTACTATGCAATGTGATATTAAACACCATATGCCTTTCCATACTGTATGGTAAAGGGTTTATGGTATTACTTCCTGCAAGAGCACTGAAAAATCTTGTGATGTGGCCCATCGATTCCATGATTTTTTATTCCCTGATTAAGGCTTTGGATACCATGGGAGTATTTCAGGTTTTCAAAAAAACACAAGCTGCCGATATAAAATAAAGCGATTGTTTTCATAAAGCTTGTATTAAATCCATGGACATAATTCCGCTTTCATACTATAATCTTAAATATCCGTGTTGTATATTTTGCGGATAAGGGGACAGTTTTGATGATAACAGGCGTAGTCCGTGGATTGCCCTCTATAGATAAACTTTTTAGTTAGGAGGAATGAACATGAGCGATACAAGTTGTACACATGATTGCAATAGTTGCGGAGAAAGTTGCACAAGCAGACAGGAAGGACCCAAAAGCTTTCTGGAGCCATTAAACCCAGCCAGTACGGTGAAAAAGGTAATTGGTATTGTAAGCGGTAAGGGCGGAGTAGGAAAGTCTCTTGTAACTACCATGATGGCGGTACGCATGAACGCCAAGGGATATAAAACAGCAATTTTAGATGCTGATATTACTGGACCATCCATTCCGAAGGCATTTGGAATTACAGATTCTGGCGTAGGAATGACACCAAATGGCCTTATGATTCCAGCAACCACATCCACTGGGATTGAAGTAATGTCTGCTAATCTTGTTTTAGATAATGAAACAGACCCAGTTATATGGAGAGGGCCTGTAATTGCAGGAGCCGTAAAGCAGTTCTGGCAGGAAGCTTTGTGGGAAAACGTCGATTATATGTTTGTTGATATGCCACCAGGGACTGGAGATGTCCCACTAACTGTATTCCAGTCTTTGCCTGTTGATGGAATTCTTATTGTTACTTCACCACAGGAACTGGTTTCCATGATTGTTGCAAAAGCGGTTAACATGGCGAAGAAGATGAATATACCGATTCTTGGTCTGGTTGAAAATATGAGCTATTTAAATTGCCCAGGTTGTGGGACAAAGATTCATGTCTTTGGAGAGAGCCATATTGATGAAGTGGCAGGAATCCATGATCTTCCCATTTTAGCAAGGATACCAATTGATCCTAACATTGCAGCAGCTGTTGATAGCGGTACAGTAGAATACCTGGAATCTCCATGGCTTGATGAAGCTGTTTTGGCGGCAGAGAAAGCTTAAGATTGTTTCTTAACATTGAGGTGAAAAATGAATATAAGCATGAACCCTAACAGCGAATTGAACCAGTCTATTGTTAATGTACCGAATCTTGTTCAGGTTCCTGATCCTTTAATCAAACAGGCTTACCAGTTTCAGGAAGCGATGATGATGTACACTTGTGCGATACGTGAACTTAAGACTAAATTAGAGGTTTTAAATGACGAGTTATCTGTAAGGAATTCCAGAAATCCCATTGAACTTGTGAAGTCAAGAGTCAAGAAGCCTATAAGCATCGTAGAAAAGCTGCAGCGCAGAGGCCTTTCCATATCCTTAGAATCTATGACAGAAAATCTGGATGATGTGGCAGGTATTCGAGTGATCTGTTCTTTTCTTGACGATATTTACGCGGTGGCTGAGATGCTCACCCGTCAGGATGACGTACATATCATTGCAATTAAGGATTATATCCGTCACCCTAAGGCCAATGGATACCGCAGCTACCACATGATTGTTGAGATACCTGTGTTTTTCTCAGATCAAAAGAAATGGATGCGGGTAGAGGTACAGATTCGTACCATCGCCATGGATTTTTGGGCAAGCCTTGACCATCAATTAAAGTATAAAAAGGAAATGGAAGCCAATTCTGAAGATATCAGCATAGAGCTTAGGGAATGTGCAGAAGTGATTGCAAATACGGATGAGCGTATGTTGAATATCAGAAAGAAGATTGAAGCTCAGGAAATTGCCTTAAATAAATAATAGATATAAAAAGAACCTCACCGGGAAAACCAGTTTTAAGCGGCTTACTTGGTGGGGTTCTTTTTGTTTTATGAGTCTAAGAATGAAGTGGAAGAGTCACGGTAAATATAGTCCCATCAGACTGGTTGCTCACTACACTAATCTTACCTTTATGATGTTCAATAATAGTTTTAGCGATAGAAAGTCCAAGACCATATCCTCCTTCTTTTCGGACTCTTGATTTATCTGTCCGGTAGAAACGTTCAAATATGTGTATCTGCTCTTTTGGAGGAATGACCTCACCAGAATTACGAACAGTTAGGACAGCCAAATGGTTTGATTTTTTTAGCTCAATGAATATGGTACCATTTTTTTCTGCATATTTGCAGGCATTGTCAAGAAGTATGGAAACGACCTGTTTTAACTGGGATTCACAGCCGTTCAGCATAATATCGTTTTCAATTTCATTTGCCAGAGCTACTTTATTTTCAAATGCAATGGATTCAAAGATAAGAGTGCTCTTTAAAACCAGGTTGCTGAAATCAACCAGTGTATTTGAATGAATGACATCGTTTATTACACCTGCATCGGAACGGGCGAGGAAAAGGAGATTTTCTACCAACTGTTTCATTCTGGAGGCCTCTTCTTTGGTGTTATTCAACCACTTGCTCTGATCTTGAATGGTACGATCTTCGTGGGAGGAGAGGATATCTAGATTTGCCAGGATAACGGTGAGCGGAGTTTTAAGCTCATGAGATGCATCTGCAATAAATTGGTTTTGTTGTTGCCAGGCCTTCTCCACCGGTTTTAGGGCCAGACGTGATAAATACAAGCTTAGTAGAAAGAAGAGAATTAATGCAACAAGAAAAAGGAGGAAGCAGTTAATCAAAAGTGTTTTTGTATTGCTCAACTCATAGCTTTGATCTGCAAATCCTATTTTAATCCCTTCTGGGGAATTTATTTTTATATACCGCAGAGAATAATCCGATAGAGCTCCCTTTTCCAGGTCTCTGGAATCGACTAGCTGGACCAGAGTAGAAGCCAACTCAGAGGTAACTGTAATATTACTTTCTTCCACAGATTTTACAGTGTGGTCAGAATTCAATGTTACTACAAATGTAGGGATTGGTGGTGGTGGATCTTTCTTTCTTGGATTTCCGACTTCCAGTTGAAAGGGTGGTGGGAGCCGATCTTTATCAATGGCCATAGCCAGCGCCATATTGGTTTGGCGAACGAAATGCTCTGAGGCGGAATAAAAAAACATACTTAATATCGCTATGAGGATGGTGACCACAAAAAACATATTACTTATAATGAATTTCCATTTTAATTTCTTTATCATTGTGATTCCTCCAAACGATATCCAACTTTACGTATGGTACCAATTTCTATTAAGGAACCTACAAATGCCAGCTTTTTTCTCAAAAAGGAGATATAAGCTTCTACGTTGTTATCTTCCGCATCAGAATCATTTCCCCACACCCTAGTTATCAGGGTTTCTTTTGAAATGATTCTTCCTGAATTACTCATAAGTAATTTCAAAACCTCAAATTCCTTGTATGCGAGATGAATGGATTTATCCCCACAGCATAAATCATTGGAAGACAGGTTTAAAGAAAGATCTCCAAAGATCATTTCATCTATGATTACTTCTCCCTGCCTGCGAGAAAGAGCACGTATCCGCGCCAGAAGTTCTTCTGGTATAAAAGGCTTAGTTAAGTAATCATCGGCCCCTTTGTCAAGTCCATTTACTTTATCCGTGATATCATCACGAGCGGTTAGAAGTAGAACTGGTGTACGGATGCGGGACTCTCTTAATTTCTCTACAATCTGGAAGCCATTTTTTCCAGGGAGCATTATATCAAGTATAATCACATCATACTCATTGGTCAGAGCGTAATATAAACCATCTGTACCATCGTGAGTGATATCTGCAACATAATTCTGTTCCTTCATAATATGCCCTAAGGCGTCAGCAAGCCTGACTTCGTCTTCTACAATCAGTACTTTCATGATAATAATCCTTCCTAATAAAAATCTGTTGTCAACTATTATAAGCGGAGAAATGATTTTAAGCAAATTGTTTGATTTATATTATAGAAAAGAAAACTGAAATTACGCTGAAATATGGTCATAGAAAAGAGGTCGACACCAATTTGCTATGACTTAGCTAGGTTTCGTATCATTAAAATATGACATAATCTGGCAAGCTTTTCAGGTTAATTTCAGTCTACAGTCACATTTCTGACATAGGAGTTTGCTATGATGTGTTTAGTTCAGACAGGAAAGGAGAAATTTACATGCACGGACAAAGAATGGCAGCCGCCTTGGCTGTTGTAATGGCAGCGACGGCAGTTACCCCCATGATATCCCAGGCTTCAACAAATTTTGACTTAAGAAAAAAGGTTGTGGGTATATCAGGAATCATGAATACCGGAAATTTAAATATGTCGGTGACGCGGGGGGAATTTGCCAGTATGCTTGTCAATGCTTCTTCCTACCGAAGCACCGTAAGCGGTACTAGCAATACTTCCGTGTTTGCAGATGTGCCAAGAGATAACGAATATGCATCTTCCATTCGGATTGCGGCAGAGCAGGGATTTATGAATGGATATCTGGGAGGTAATTTTAAACCAGAAGAATACATAACACTCCAGGAAGCAGTGAAAGGGATTTTAGGACTTTTGGGTTATCAGAATACTGATTTTACAGGAGATCAGACAGGATCACGGCTCTCAAAATATCATTTTCTTGAGTTGGATGAAAATCTCAACAAAGACGCTTTAGAACTTTTATCAAAAGAAGACTGCGTCAATTTATTTTATAATCTGTTAAAGACCGATACAAAAGCAGGTGCCATGTTTGGAAAGAGCCTTGACTGCGAACTAACAGCAGATGGGGAAATCAATCCATTTTCTATGGTTGATAACAGCATGAAGGGACCAAAGGTCGTGACCAGCAAAAGCCGACTTAGCTCTTATCTTCCCTTTAAACTTAGTGATGCCAATATATACCTGGATGGAGATCCCGTTAAAAATTCCAGTGAAGCAATTACCACTGCTTTTGAAAGTACAGATGGTATCTTGGTATATTATCATACCCTTTCAAAAACAGTATGGCTCTATACGGTAGGGAATGAAAATGAAAATGGTCGTTCCGCAGCATTAGGAGAAATAACAAATGTAATCTATAATTCTACGGATTTAATGACGCCCAGTGCGATTATATTAGATGACGGTAATACGTATACACTTACCAGTACAGAGATGCAGTTTGCATTTTCCTCCTATGGTGATTTAAGAGTGGGAGATTCGGTTAATCTTGTATATACTCTGTCCACGGATTCAGAAGGAAATGAGACCAGGACAGTTATTGACTATATTGAAGATTAGCAGGAGAAAATAGAATGAAAAAAATCAGTCAGAAATTGTTTCTGAAAAAACATAAGAAGCTCCTGATTATTCTCCCATTGGTCCTATTGGCAGTTGCAGGTATTGCTGGAGGATTAATCGCAAAAAAAAACAAAAGTGCCTCCGCAAAGGCTGGGAGCGTTCAGACTGCAACGGTAACCAAGAGTGATATTACGACTGAACTTTCTTCGTCAGGTAATATTTCCCCAAAAAACACCTATGACATCACATCTCTAACAGAGGGTGAAGTCACTGCGGCAGAGTTTGAAGAAGGGGATATTGTAGAAAAGGGTCAGGTTCTTTACGCGATCGATACATCGTCCATGGAATCACAGATCACATCTGCCAATAATTCCTTGGAACGGACTCAGGAGAGTTATCAGAATGCACTGAGTGACTATAATACAGCGTTGTCTGATTACAGCGGAAATACTTATAAATCCACAGAAAGCGGTTACATAAAAACGTTGTCAGTTAAAGCTGGGGATAAGGTCAGCAGCAATATGGAACTTGCAGCCATTTATGATGATCAAACTATGAAAATAAAGGTTCCCTTTCTTTCGGCAGAAGCAGCACAGATCGCTTCGGGAAATGGAGCAATCTTAACACTTACGGATACGGGAGAGCAGATAAATGGAGTGGTTTCCGCTGTCAGCAATATGGATGTAACACTGACTGGAGGACGGATTGTTCGTTATGTCACCATTGAGGTGGCAAACCCAGGCGGTCTTACAGCAGAAACCGCTGCAACCGCTTCCGTTTCCGATTTTGTAAGCAGCATGGAAGCTACTTTTGAGCCAAAGCTGGAAACAACCATGAAAGCGGATATTACAACAGCCGTTGAAATCCAAAATCTGCTTGTACACGAAGGTGACTATGTAACGAAGGGAACTCCGCTTTTTACAATGGAAAGCAAATCAGCTGAAAAACTATTGCGGACTTATAAGGATTCTCTTGATAAAGCCCAGGAATCCCTAGACTCCGCAAAGAACAAGCTGGAGACGACCCAGGATACTTATGATAACTACACCATTACAGCTCCCATTTCGGGTAAGGTCATTAAGAAATCCATTAAAACAGGGGATAAAATAACTAAGAGTACCAGTGGAAGCACAGTACTAGCCGTTATCTATGACATGTCCAATTATACGTTTGAAATGTCCGTAGATGAGCTAGATGTTAAATCTGTAAAAGTAGGTCAAAGCGTGACTGTTACTGCTGATGCGGTATCCGGCAAGACATTTTCAGGAACTGTTACCAACGTCAGTCTGCAAAGTGCCACCGCAGATGGTGTTACCAATTATCCGGTTACCGTTACATTAAACGATGGGTTAGATGAATTGCTTCCGGGTATGAATGTAGATGGTGTAATTACTCTTGAAGAGGCGAAAGATGTCATTTCAATTCCGGTAGATGCACTTATGAGGGGAAATACAGTCTATGTAAAGGATGCTTCCGTAAAAGAAAGTAATGGCCCTGTTCCAGCAGGATTTCGAAGTGTCGAGGTAACCACAGGTCTTATCAGTGAGGATTACGTGGAAATTAAAACCGGTCTTACTGAGGGAGAGGAAGTTTATGTTGTAAAGACATCGGTTAGCACAACTCAGAATTCCATGATGCCAGGAGGTATGGGCGGAATGGGTGGAATGGGTGGGGCCCCAGGTGGTGGTGGTTCAGGAAGTGGCGGCAACAGGAGCGGTGGTTCAGGAAGTGGCGGTGGCCCCGGAAATTAAAGATAAAAGGAGGCTTAAACGTGTCAGAACCTTTAATTGAATTAAATGATATCTATAAAATCTATCAATTGGGTGGGGAAGAAGTTAGGGCAAGTGACGGAGTGACTTTAACCATTTGCAGAGGAGAATTTGTAGCTATCGTAGGAAAATCGGGAAGCGGAAAATCCACTCTCATGAACATCATTGGCGCACTTGATGTGCCCAGCTCTGGAACCTATTTCTTAGGAGGCGAGGATGTAGGGAATATGGGAGATTATCAACTGGCTAAGGTCAGAAATAAGATGATAGGATTTATCTTTCAGCAGTACAATCTGCTTCCTAAATTAAATCTTCTGGAAAATGTGGAGCTCCCTCTTCTATACTCCGGGATTGGTGCAGATAAGAGGAAAGAAAAGGCAATAGAGTCACTAAGGAGAGTTGGTCTGGAAGAAAAATGGAGAAATCTTCCAAACCAGCTATCCGGTGGTCAGCAGCAAAGGGCATCCATAGCCCGTGCGCTGGCTGGTAACCCGTCTCTTATTCTGGCAGATGAGCCTACCGGAGCCTTGGATTCTAAAACCAGCCGGGAGGTATTAAATTTTTTAAAACAATTAAATGAAGAAGGCAACACAATAGTTATGATCACCCATGACAGCGCCATAGCCATGGAAGCAAAAAGGGTGGTAAGGGTACACGATGGAAAGATTAATTTTGATGGAGACGTAAATGAATATTCTGCAATCCTTTAAAATGGCGATAAAAAGCATATGGGGAAATAAAATGCGTTCATTCCTGACCATGTTGGGAATTATCATAGGTGTGGCATCCGTTATCATACTCGTCAGCCTGGTAAACGGCCAAATGACCTATATGACAGAGCAGTTTGCCAGTATGGGGACAAATCAAATAAATGTGAATGTTTCAAATCTTTCCTCAAGATCCGTTACCGTTGATGAAATGTATGATTTTTATGAAGATAATCAGGGACTATTTTCTCAGATGACACCTAAGGTTTCCATATCTGCAACCATAAAAAGCGGAACTGAAACCTTAACTGATACAACTGTAACTGGAGTCAGTGAGCAATATTTAGAAATGAAGGATCAAACATTAGATACTGGGCGTTTTCTCCAGTACTCAGACATTTTATCGCGACAAAAGGTGTGTGTTGCAGGTTATTATGTAGCCTGGGATCTATTTGGAGGAGTGGATAAAGCCATTGGCCAGACACTAAAAATTGATGGTACCAGCTATCAGATCGTAGGTGTGATTTCCAGGCAGGACGAAGATAATATGGAAGCAGGAGGAACGGATGATGTCTTATATCTGCCGTACACCAGTGCTGTCAGACAAACAAAGAATGCAAATGTAAGCAACTATGTGTTCGCTACGGCTGATATGGATCATACGACAGAATCAAAAACTGCAATTACTATGTTTTTGATGGGAATCTTTAAAGATGACGATTTATTCCGTGTATCCGCTATGAGTGAGCTTTTGGACTCCTTAAATTCCATGATGTCTATGATGTCTATGATGCTTGGAGGAATCGCAGGTATCTCTCTTTTAGTAGCCGGAGTCGGAGTTATGAATATCATGCTCGTATCTGTTACAGAACGAACCAGAGAAATCGGAATTCGTAAAGCTCTAGGTGCTCAGAAACGAAATATCATGCAGCAGTTTGTAATCGAAGCCGCAGTTACCAGTTCTCTTGGAGGAGTCATCGGAATTGTGGTAGGTTCCATTGCAACCACTGTAATCGGTAGCTTTATGGGTCTGGATGCAACGCCTACGCCTGGAGCAGTATTGATTTCATTCAGCGTATCCGTAGGAATAGGTCTGATATTTGGATATATGCCAGCTAGCCGTGCAGCAAAGCTCAATCCAATCGATGCACTGCGCAGTGAATAACAAGTGAATATTTTCTTGCAAATACGGTATAACAATGGTAATATTTGCATAGTAACAAAAGGAGTAGCTCATCTCGGGTTACTCCTTATGTGTATTTAAAAAAATGAAATGCAGGGGAGACAATAATCATGAAAGTCATTGACATGCATTGCGATACAATTTCAGAGTTATATTATCGGCGGGAACAGGGAAAAGCTTACTCCCTACTAAAAAATGATTGCCATATTGATCTGGAACGTATGAAAAAGGGAGATTACTATCTTCAAAACTTTGCATTATTTACAGAACTAACAAAACATGAGCGACCATTTGAGTATTGTATTAAGCTGGTAGACCTCTTCTATACAGAAATGACAAAACATGAGGATTTAATCGGCGTAGTCACCCGATATAAAGATATTGAAAGAAATAAAAATGAAGGAAAGATGTCTGCTCTTCTTACGATTGAAGAGGGTGGTGTCTGCCAGGGAGAGATTGCGTTTTTAAGAAGTTTTTATCGCCTTGGAGTTCGCATGATGACGCTTACTTGGAATCATAAGAATGAACTGGCAAGTCCTAACCGCATCTGGCAGGAGAATGGCCAGGCCTTTTTTGAGCCGGATACGGAGCATGGACTTACGGATAAAGGAATTGAATTTCTTAATGAGATGGAAGCACTTGGCATGATCGTAGACGTCTCTCATTTGTCGGATGCAGGAATTGAAGATGTGTTTAAATACACCCATAAACCGTTTGTCGCCAGCCATTCCAATGCAAGAGCAGTTGCTTCAAACCCTAGAAATCTAACAGACGATATGATCAAACGACTTTCAGAGCGAGGTGGAGTTACAGGGATCAATTACTGTGCCGCATTTTTGTATAACTGGAAAAAGGGAGAAGGAGAAATCAGCCGGGTGGAGCATATGGTCGCTCATATAAAACATATGAAGCAGATCGGCGGCATTCAGTGTATTGGCCTTGGGTCGGATTTTGACGGAATCGGGGGAGAACTAGAGATGAAATCTCCGGAGGATCTTCCGGTATTAGAGGCGGCTATGAAGAAAGAAGGCTTTACAGATAGCGAAATTGAAGCCGTTTTCTACAAAAATGTACTACGTGTTTATGAGGAAATTTTAAACTAAAGAAAAATTTACAAATATTTTACCTTTCAGCGCACGGTACTTTACATAGATTTGATATAGTACTTACAAGACGTGCTGTAAGATTAGGGGGGATACTATGTCGATGGAAGATATACAGATGTTAATTAAATTTCTTGGGGGACTTGGTATCTTCCTATATGGCATGGATCGTATGGGAGATGGGCTTCAAAAATCGGCTGGTCATAAGATGCAGCAGCTATTAGGAGCCCTTACCGACAACCCAGTTATGGGGATTTTATTAGGTACCGGGGTCACCGCCATTATTCTAAGCAGCAATGCGACAACCATTATGGTAGTTGGCTTTGTGAATGCAGGGATTTTAAACTTGTCCCAGGCGGTGGGGATTATTATGGGAGCCAATATCGGGACAACCGTCACCAGTTGGATCGTTTCCATGAATGAATGGGGGGAGATGCTTAAGCCAGAGTTTTTTTCTCCGATCCTAGTATTTTCAGGAGCATTGATCCGTTATCTTTCCAGAAATGGAAAGGCAAAGCAGGTGGGTGAAATTCTGGTGGGATTTGGACTTTTGTTTGTTGGTCTTGGCTTTATGTCTGAGACTATCGCTTCCTACCACTCGAATGAGGCATTTTTAAGTGTTTTTACTTTTCTTGGGAAGAATCCTCTCCTAGGAGTGGCAGCAGGGCTTTTTGTAACGGTACTAATTCAAAGTTCGTCTGTATCCGTTGGTGTTCTACAGGTTTTAGCCTTAAACGGAATGATTGGTTGGCAGTGTGCTGTTTTCATAAATCTGGGACAAAATATCGGCTCCTGTGCAGCAGCACTGCGTTCTAGCACAGGAGCAAACCGTACCGCCAAACGGGCAGCAGTCATTCATCTGCTCTTTAATGCAATCGGCGCCATCCTATTTGGGACAGTCATGGCAGTTTTATTTTGGCTAAACCCAGATCTTGCTGTATCTCCCATTACCAGCGTTGGGATTTCTATATTTCATACTGCTTTTAATGTCATAAACACCATTCTCTTGTTTCCGTTTGCCGGATTTTTGGTGAAAGCTTCGGGAATACTGATTCGAGAAGATGCATCTGCTAGCAAATGTTGTAAGGATTCCAAAGATGAGATGAAACGGCATTTGGATAGTAGAATTTTGGACACCCCATCTTTTGCAATTGAAAGCGTGACTCATGAGGTAGTCAATATGGGATATGCCGCTCTAAAAAACTTTGATCTAGCTGCACTAGTTTTATTAGAGGATAATAAAAGTGATGCCATCAAGGTAAAGAAAATGGAGCAAATGATTGATGATTATGAAAAAATCCTCACAGACTATCTAATAAAGATCAGCAACCAGTCATTGAATGAGGAACAGCATCTCCTTGTTAAAAATCTGTTTTATACGATCAGTGACTTTGAGCGAATCAGTGACCACTGTGAAAACTTATCCGAACTGGCACTGGAGAAGTCAAGAAGAAGTATTGTGTTTTCCGAAGATGCGGACAGAGAGCTTCATGAAATGTTTCATTCCGTTCGGTCTTCTCTGGAACATTCCATTAAGGCAAGAGCCTCTTCTGATATGTCTGAGGTCCGCGCCGTTGTCCGAAGCGAAGAACTAGTGGACAATTTAGAAGAAGAATTTCGGGAACGCCATATCACACGTTTGGCTTCCCAATCTTGTAAACCGGAAAACGGAGTTATCTACTTAGATACTCTTAACAATTTAGAACGTATATCAGACCATGCCCATAATATTGCTGGTTTTGTCAGAGATGAAGTGTAAGGAAAGGGAGAATAATAATGGAACAGATCTATGTAATTGAAGATGATGATAATATCAGAGATTTAATCAAGATTGCGCTGGAAGGATTTGGGTATGAGGTCGTTGCTTTTGAGATGGCAGAGGACTGCTTAAAGCAGATCGAGTCAGACAAGCCAGCTCTGGCTGTATTTGACTTAATGCTTCCAGGAATGGATGGACTATCTGCAATACGAAAAATACGAAAGATTGATTCATTAAAAGATCTTCCTGTTTTGGTGCTTACTGCAAAGGATAGAGAATTTGATAAAGTGGCAGGCCTTGATGGAGGTGCAGACGATTATATGACAAAGCCTTTTGGCGTCATGGAATTGGCAGCCAGAATTAGAAGCCTTTTAAGAAGGAGTACAAGGTCTAATGTAGCAGATGATGAGCTGGAGTTGTATTGTATGAGTTTAAACAAGAAAACCCGAGAGGTATACTGTGAAGGGACAAAAGTCGAGCTGACTTTAAAGGAATTTGAACTTTTACAATACTTAATGGAAAATCATAATAAGGTGGTAACTAGAGATGAACTTCTTAACCACATCTGGGGATACGATTATGATGGCGAGACCAGGACACTAGATATGCATATCAGGACATTAAGGCAGAAGCTTGGGGAAAAAGGAAGTGCCTGTATTAAGACGGTCCGTGGAGTGGGATATCGGTTCATACGTACACAAGAGTAAACAAAATATCGGAGGGTTTCATGAGAAAGGCAATTTTTGCAAAGTTTCTCCAGGTAATTCTGGTGGTGCTATTTCTAAGCACATTCATTTTCTATATTGCTTCTAGCAGTGCGCTGTTAAAAAACTCGAGAAAAGACATGCTCTATACTCTGAGTGCCATTGATAAAGTTCTTGATTACAATGGGAATTTTATGGGTGAGGTAGATAAACTGAAAACAGTTCTAAACGAAAAACAGGGCCGTTTTACTATTATACAAATGGATGGAACAGTAATCGCTGATACCGGAGATGTGCCCGTGAGTTCCCTTGACAATCATTCGGAGCGAACTGAGGTAAAAGAAGCAAAAGAAGAGGGCACTGGCTATTCCAGGCGTTATTCCGATACGCTGAAGGAGAATATGCTTTATGTAGCCATCCGCTCTACGGAATCAGATTTTATCCTGCGCATGGCTATTCCTTATACTGGTATGAAAGAATATTTAATGTTGCTGCTTCCAGCCGTATGGCTTACGTTCTTAATTGCCATTATGTATTCCGCCTTTTCCGCAGATAATTTTGCAGAATCAATTACAAAACCCTTAAAGGAGATCTCTCAGGAAATGCTAAAGGTAAAAGGAGATTATACGGACCTATCCTTTGAGACGTATCAATATCCGGAGATTAATATTATTGCAGAAACAACCACAAAGATGTCAAAGAATGTAAAAGAGTATCTAAATCAGATTGATATGGAAAAGCAGATTCGTCAGGAATTCTTTAGCAATGCCTCCCATGAATTAAAGACACCCATTACTTCTGTTCAGGGTTACGCCGAACTATTAGAAAGCGGTATCATTCAGGAAGAAGGACAAAAGAGGGACTTTCTTAATCGGATTAAAAAAGAGGCCGCTAATATGAATAATCTAATTAACGACATCCTCATGATATCCAGGCTGGAGACAAAAGATGCGGAAGTACTAAAAACCAATGTACGCCTTTCCATTGTTCTCGATGATATCATTGAATCCATAAAGCCTTTGGCAGCCTCCCATGAAGTTCTTATCCATATGGACTGCAAGCCTGTTTGCATTTATGCAAACACACAGCAGATGAAAGAGCTTTTTGGTAATTTAATTTCCAATGCGGTGAAATATAATAAGCCGGGGGGAGAGGTCTGGGTAAAAGTAAGAGAAGAAGATCGGAATTTAATTGTACAGGTAAAGGATAATGGGGTTGGAATTCCCAAAGAATCTCTGAGTCGTATTTTCGAACGTTTTTACCGGGTAGACAAAGGACGAAGTAAAAAGCAAGGTGGAACTGGCCTGGGTCTTTCTATTGTAAAACATATTGTTAATTTCTATCACGGAACCATTAGTGTAAGGTCTGAACTAGACAAGGAAACAGAATTTACGGTAAATATTCCAATTAAAGGAAAAGTATGATAAAATTGAAACAAAGAATGCCAGGAGGTCTTATTTGTGGGAAATTTTATTTTAACCTGTTGCTCTACTGCAGATATGAGCAGGGAATACTTTCAAAAGCGTCAGATCCCTTATGTCTGCTTTCATTATACGATAGACGGGAATACGTATCCCGATGATTTGGGGAAAAGTATTTCATTTGAAGTATTTTATGACCGGATAACAAAAGGCTCTACTCCCGTGACCTCTCAGGTCAATGTTGATGAATACTGTAGTTTTTTTGAACCATTTTTAAAGGAGGGAAAAGATATTCTTCATCTTACCCTTTCTTCCGGTATCTCAGGAACTCATAACTCCGCCTGTGTGGCACGAGAAGAGATGAAAGTAAAGTATCCAGATAGGACCATTGTCATTGTAGATTCCCTTGGGGCTTCTTCTGGATATGGTCTTTTGGTGGATGCGGTTGCAGATCTGCGAGATAAGGATATGGCCATCATGGATGCTGTTCAGTGGGTGGAAGATAACAAGCTGAATATTCATCACTGGTTTTTCTCCACAGATCTTACAAGCTTTAAGCGAGGCGGAAGAATTTCCGCAACCTCCGCCATGATAGGAACGGTACTTAATATTTGCCCTCTTATGAATATTAATGATAAGGGTTGCCTGATTCCTGTTCAGAAAATTCGCACAAAGAAAAAGGCAATACAGGAAATAGTAAAAGTGATGGAACAGCATGCGATAGACGGTAGAAATTACAGCGGTAAGTGTTTTATGTCCCATTCCGCATGTGAGAAAGATGCAAAAGAAGTGGCGTCACTTATTGAAGAACGTTTCCCCAATCTTTGTGGTCACGTAGTGATTAACAATGTAGGAACCGTAATTGGCTCTCATACTGGCCCTGGTACGGTGGCCCTGTTTTACTTTGGGGATAAAAGAGAAGAATAAAAGACTATTCTCCAATGATCCGGGCAATCATATGATTGGGTAAGCAAACAACATTTTCTCCATTATGTTGGATCCAGCCTTGATGGACGCATACCTTATCTGGGCAAGATGCTTCCGATACACTTACTTTTTTGTCTTTTACGACGATACGATTGGTACCCCCATTGTATGCGTTAATTAAAATATCACTATCTTCATTTAAATTAAGTGTCTGGATTACATTACCATCTACGGATATTTCCACTTTTCCGGCTGGCTTTGAAAAAAGAAACTGATTAAAAAGGAGAAGTCCGCAGGATACGGTGAGTATTCCGGCAATGAGAATAATTTCTTTTTTATATTTTTTTAAGTTCATTTTATATTCCTTTACAATAGAATGTTATAATATTTTCTAATACTGAAACACACACATTTTTATTATAACACATAATTTCAGCTCTTTACAAAGATAAATAATCAATAAACCAATTGATTAAGGCTTATATACTATGTTAAAATATAATCAAACCTTATCAGGCAGGAGGAAATTATGAGAAAAAAGAGTGCTAGTGCAAAAAGGAATGGATTTATCGGTCTGGGAGTTATGATTCTGCTGGCCGGTGCCACTGTTTTTGGGTCAGAACCTCTTTTTAAGGCGGTAGACAGTGTGTCAGGAACCAATCTATACACTCCAGGTACTTATACGGGTTCAGCTCGTGGGTATGGAGGTGACGTTACGGTTGAGGTAGCGGTATCAGGAAAAAAGATGAATTCTATAGCGGTAAAGGGCGAGAAGGAAACACTTTTAAATATGGTCCTTCCTGGATTGACAGATACGATTCTTTCCAAACAATCTACTGAGGTAGACGCTGTATCAGGAGCAACCCTTAGTAGCAATGCCATAAAGAAAGCGGTGGATCAGGCGCTTATTCAGGCAAAAGGAGGAACCGTTGAAACAAGTCAACCTTATCAGGAAGAGACGAAAGGTCAGACAGATACCAAGTGGAAAGACGGAACCTATTCTTATGAAGCTCCTGAGTTTGATGAGAACGGCTTTAAAGACCAGGTTAATATGACCATTAAAGATAGTACTATTACAAGTCTCACCTGGGACTGTATTGCAAAAGACGGAACGAAAAAGAGTAAACTTTCAATGGATGGAAATTATAAGATGACAGATAACGGACCTAAGTGGCATGAACAGGCCAAAGCTGTTATTGATTATGTAATGAGTCATCAATCTATGGATGGTCTTATGAAAGCAGATGGCTACACGGACACCGTAGCTTCTGTAAGCATTAATCTACATGGATTTGTGAATGGAGTAAAAGATTGTTTAAGTCAGGCAACAGGAGAAGCTCCTAATGCGAAATCTTCCTTAAAAAATGGGTCCTATTCTTATGAAGCACCTGCGTTTGATGAGAATGGATTTAAAGATCAGGTGAATATGACGGTTACAGACAATACCATTACGAAACTTACCTGGGACTGCATCAAGGAAGATGGAACGAAAAAGAGCCGTCTGTCTATGGATGGCAAGTATAAGATGACAGAAGATGGTCCAGATTGGCATGAACAGGCTAAGGATGTGACTGATTATGTGCTGGGACATCAGTCTATCAATGGTCTTATGAATGCAGAGGGCTACACAGATACGGTAGCTTCCGTAAGTATTAACCTATTTGGATTCGTAAACGGTGTAAAGGACTGCCTAAGTCAGGCATCAGGAGAAGTGCCAGAGAATAAGGCTTCTTTAAAAGATGGCACCTACGCTTATGAAGCCCCCGAATTTGATAAAAATGGTTTTAAAGATCAGGTGAATATGATAATTAAGGATAATACAATTACAAACCTTACCTGGGACGGTGTATCAAAAGATGGTTCTAAAAAGAGCAAATTGTCCATGGATGGCAACTATAAGATGACGGACAATGGCCCCAAATGGCATGAACAGGCCACGGCTGTAGTTGGTTACGTAATGGAACATCAGTCTATGGAAGGTCTTATCAATGCAAGTGGGTATACAGATACGGTTGCATCAGTTAGTATTAATCTATCTGGATTTGTAAATGGCGTAAAGGATTGTCTGACTCAGGCATCTAAATAAGAATTTAAGAAATTATCCCGGAGAAAGGCTTTGTACCATAAGACCTATCTCCGGGTTTTTACATGTGATTGAATGGAATAAAAGGAGCATTGATTATGAATGGAAAAGGATCGGCGCAAAGAGCATCTCTTTACGGAATGCTGATTGCACTTGCTTTTGTTCTTAGCTACATAGAGACTCTGATCCCCATTTCGCTGGGAATACCAGGAGTGAAGTTAGGACTTGCAAATCTGGTAACAATGATAGGTCTTTATACCATTGGCATTAAGGGAACGGTGATTATCTCTTTTATAAGGATTTTGCTGGTAGGATTTACTTTCAGTAATTTATTTGCAGTATTTTATAGTCTAGGCGGTCTGATACTAAGTCTTCTGGTTATGTTTATCTGTAAAAAGTACCGGTTGTTTGGAACAGTGGGAGTTAGTATTATGGGAGGTGTTGCACATAATATTGGCCAGATTTGTGTAGCCGCTTTTGTTGTAAGACAGGCTGGTGTATTTTTTTATCTTCCCATGCTTTTGGTCGCAGGTACATTGGCAGGACTCTTGATAGGCATATTGGGGAATATGATGATAGAGAGGATCCGCCATTACCTAAGAAAATTGCAGTAAATGCAAAATATATTCTATTGTTTTAAGCCGGGCATGGCGATATAATGATGTAATAAGGCAAAAGAGACCAGGAGGAGCAAGCAGGATGATTAACATGGCAATTAAAAAACTGATACAGTATGGACGGAATACAGGCCTGATAGAGGAAGCAGACCATTATTATGCGGTAAATCAGATTCTTGATATATTAAACCTATGCGAATATGAGGAACTGGATGAAGAGCTTATCGATATCGATTTGGAAGCCGTTTTAAAAGAATTGCTTGATTATGCCTGTGAACAAGGACTTTTAGAAGAAGATAGCGTTACATACCGGGATTTGTTTGACACCAAGTTAATGAACTGCTTGATGCCAAGACCCAGTGAAGTCGAAAAAAAGTTCTGGGAATTGTATCAGACACAATCTCCACTTGCTGCTACCGGATATTATTATAAACTGGCGCAAGATTCAGATTATATTAGAGGTTACCGAATCAAAAAGGATATGAGATGGGTTACACCCACCAAGTACGGTGATCTTGATATTACGGTTAACTTGTCAAAACCAGAAAAAGATCCTAAGGCAATTGCGGCAGCAAAACTTGCGACCCAAAGTGGTTATCCCAAGTGTCTACTGTGTATGGAGAATGAAGGTTATGCTGGGAGAGCCAATCACCCTGCAAGGAATAATCATCGCATTATCCGCCTTAATATGAATCACAGCCAGTGGGGATTCCAATATTCTCCTTACGTTTATTATAATGAGCACTGCATTGTTTTTAATGGTCAGCACATTCCAATGAAGATAGAGAGGGACACCTTTGTAAAGCTGTTTGATTTTGTGAAGCAATTCCCTCACTATTTCCTTGGTTCCAATGCAGATCTTCCAATTGTAGGCGGCTCCATCCTTTCTCATGACCATTTTCAGGGAGGGAATTATGATTTTGCCATGGCTAAGGCTAAGATGGAAGCATGCTACGAGATTGAGGGCTATGAAGGCGTACAGGCTGGCATTGTAAGGTGGCCTATGGCAGTGTTAAGAACCAGAAGTGAGAACCCTGAGGCTTTGATTTCCCTGGGAACAAAAGTGCTTGATGCATGGAGAAATTATTCCGATGAAGAGGCTTTTATCTTTGCAGAAACAAGTGGACAGCCTCATAACACCATAACACCTATCGCAAGAATGAGAGAAGGCTTCTATGAATTAGACCTTGTACTAAGGAATAATATAACCACAGAGGAATGTCCTCTTGGTGTTTACCATCCCCATCAGGAGCTTCATCATATAAAGAAAGAGAACATAGGTCTGATTGAAGTTATGGGTCTTGCGGTGCTTCCGTCCAGATTAAAAGAAGAGCTGAATTTGCTTGCTGAATATATTTTATCTGGAAAAGATATTGCCTCCAACGAGATCATAGAAAAGCATGCTCCATGGGTACAAGAGTTTCTTCCAAACTATGAATCAGTAACGGCTGAGAATATGGAAGAGATATTGAAAAAAGAAGTTGGACTGGTTTTTGAGCGGGTTTTGGAAGATTCCGGTGTATATAAATGCAATGAAGAAGGACGAGAAGGTTTTAACCGATTTTTGACAAGTGTTGGATTCTTGCCTGTTTCACAATAGAAAGATTGTGAGACTATCAGATAGATTGATGTTTGTAATTATGAACCCTTTGAGTTATATTCTATTGGGAGTCAGAGATATAGCCTGACTCACTCTAAAATCATACAGAACCGGATGGAACAAACCGGAGGGAGACATGGAAACGGTCATGAAGCAGATAGAAAATAAAATGCTGAGAACACTTGCGGATTATGGAGTGATTACGTTTAGTATCTGGGTAATGGTAGCTGGAGTTTATTTCTTTAAGTTCCCCAACAACTTTGCTTTTGGAGGGGTTACTGGTTTTGCTACTGTTATCAGCGCGTTGACCCACTGGTCGGCCAGTCAGTTCACCAACATTGTGAATGCCATTTTGCTGGTTTTAGGATTTCTGTTTTTAGGACGTGGATTTGGGATTAAGACAGTGTATGCCACTATTCTTTTGTCCGTATCCTTGTATGTTCTGGAGCGTATCTGCCCAATGAAAGGGCCTCTTACCACAGAACCTCTTTTAGAACTTATTTTTGCCATCTTGCTGCCTGGAGTGGGATCTGCACTTTTGTTTAATATGGGAGCTTCCAGTGGGGGAACTGACATCATAGCCATGATATTAAAGCGCCATACCAGCTATAATATTGGTACCGCTCTTTTGCTTGTAGATGTTGGTGGCGTTATTTTATCTTATTTCGTATTTGGACCACAGACCGGTTTGTTTTCTTCCTTGGGTCTTATTGCAAAGTCTCTGATTATTGATGATGTAATGGAAAATATTAATTTATGCAAATGCTTTAGCATCATCTGCGATGATCCGGCACCAATTTGTGATTATATTATACATGGACTTAATCGGAGTGCTACGGTTTATGAAGCACAAGGAGCATTCACGCACCATAAGAAGACCGTTATTTTAACAACCATGAAACGCTCTCAGGCGGTAAAGCTTAGAAATTACATACGAACGGTGGAACCGTCAGCATTTATTTTGATTTCCAATTCTAGTGAGATTATTGGAAAGGGATTTTTAGCCAGTTAATCATTCAATCGGAGCAGATTTTTGCTCCGGTTTTTTTGTGGAATGAACCTTAGTCTTAGGATATCTTATAGTGCACTTTTTACAAAAATGCACTTTAACGCTTTAAATTTACATAAAATTAATGTAATAAAATTGACGGCAGGTATTTTTTGTAGTATGATACGAAATAAGTTCAAAACAGGACGAGATTTTATAAGGTGAGGAGAGAAGTTTATGAAAAAAACAAAGAGAGTATTGTCACTGATTCTTACCGGTGCAATGATGATGTCCCTATCTGCCTGTGGTGGAAAAGCGGAGGAAAGTAAAAGCTCATCTGCAGCGGCAACAACAGCCGGTGAGAAGACAGAGGGAGCTACAACAACAGGTGAAAAAACAGCCGATGGGAAACAGTTTAAGATTGGTGTATTGCAGCTCGTACAGCATACTGCATTAGATGCTTCTAACAAAGGTTTTATAAAGGCACTGGATGATGCTGGACTAAATTATGTGGTAGATCAGCAAAACGCAGCCGGAGATCAGTCAACCTGCCAGACCATTGCCAGCAAGCTGGTGAATGACGGAAGCGATTTGATTCTTTCTATCGCAACGCCAGCAGCACAGGCGGTAGCCGGGGCGACCACAGATATTCCAGTTCTGGTGACCGCAGTTACCGATCCAGCCGCCTCTGATTTAGTAGCAAGCAACGAAGCTCCAGGTGGAAACGTTAGCGGTACCTCTGATTTGACTCCAGTCAAAGAGCAGATCGCTCTGTTAAAAAAGATTCTTCCAGATGCTAAGACCGTAGGAATTCTTTATGCATCTTCAGAATCCAATTCTGAGATTCAGGCAAAGATGGCAAAAGAAGCGATTGAAGCGGCTGGTATGAAAGCCGTGGATTACACCGTATCCAGTTCCAATGAGATCCAGACAGTCGTTACTTCCATGGTTGGAAAGGTAGACGCCATTTATGCACCTACCGATAATACCATTGCTGCAGGAATGACCACAGTTGCTATGGTTGCCAATGAAAACGGACTTCCTACCATTTGTGGAGAAGAAGGAATGGTAAAGGCTGGAGGTCTTGCTACCTACGGCATCGATTATTTTGAACTTGGGTATTTAACTGGCCAGCAGGCAGTTAAAATCTTAAAAGACGGTGGAGACATTTCTAAAATGTCAATCGAGTATCTTCCAGTAGACAAATGCAAACTCTTCATAAATGAAGAGACAGCAAAAACTCTTGGAATCGATGTATCCAATATAAAATAACAAAAACAAGATTTGATGAGATGAAAGCGGACTGGTAACATTAAGTCCGCTTATCCCTCTCATAGATGCTTTACATAAAAGATGAGGACCCCATTTTTTATGTAAGGCATTTATGCCTGTAAAAGAAAATATGCGGAGGATTAAATAGATGAACGGTTTAATGATATCCCTTCAGGATGCAGTAGTACAAGGCGTTTTATGGGGGATTATGGTGCTTGGTGTTTACATCACCTATAAACTTTTGGACATTGCAGATTTAACTGTGGATGGAAGCTTTGCTTTAGGTGGCTGTGTATGTGCCATCATGGTGTTGGTATTTAAGATGGATCCATGGGTAGCTTTGCTTTTGGCAGGAATGGCAGGAATGGTAGCTGGTGCAATCACCGGATTGTTACATACTGTTTTTGAAATTCCAGCTATATTAGCAGGTATTCTCACTCAGATAGGTCTTTGGTCCATCAACTTAAGGATTATGAGCGGAAAGAGTAATATTCCTTTATTAAAGACGGATACCATTGTCTCTAAGTTCATTGATTTTACTGGGGCTAATAAACAGGCAGCGTCTTTGATTATCGGAGTAGGTATTGCAGTCATTATGATTGTGCTTCTTTACTGCTTTTTTGGTACGGAAATCGGAAGTGCTATGCGTGCTACGGGTAACAATGAAGCTATGGTCCGTGCCCTAGGAGTTAACACCAACTGGACGAAGTTGCTTGCCCTTACCATAAGCAACGGTCTAGTAGGCATTTCTGGAGGTCTGGTTTGCCAGAGTCAGAAATATGCTGATATTGGAATGGGAACCGGTGCGATTGTTATCGGTCTCGCAGCAATTGTAATCGGTGAGGTATTGATGGGAAAACTGCGTTCCTTTGGAAGCAAACTGACTTCTGCTGTAGTTGGTTCTGTTATTTACTTTGTAATCCGTGCAGTGGTTCTTAGAATGGGTATGAATGCAAATGATATGAAGCTTTTATCCGCAGCCATTGTAGCCGTGGCACTTTGTGTTCCGGTTGTGCTTCGTAAGTGGCGTTTAAAAGCAGCCTATACAGAAGGAGGAGAATGATCATGCTGGAAATTAAGAATGTAAAAAAGACATTTAACAAAAATACAATCAATGAAAAGAAAGCACTAAATGGAATCAATCTCCAACTAAACGAAGGTGATTTTGTTACAGTTATAGGAGGGAATGGTGCAGGCAAATCTACCACACTTAATATGATTGCAGGTGTATATCCCATTGATTCAGGCAGAATTGAGATTGATGGCGTCAATATTTCCCGTTATCCGGAATACAAGAGAGCCCAGTATATTGGCAGAGTGTTTCAAGATCCTATGATGGGAACTGCCGCTGGTATGGAGATTCAGGAGAACATGGCGCTGGCTTACCGCCGAGGAAAAGGAAGAGGGCTTGCCTGGGGGATTAGACAAAGTGAAAAATCATATTATCAGGAAGCATTAAAAAAACTGGACCTTGGTCTTGAGAACCGGATGACAAATAAAGTAGGTCTTCTCTCTGGGGGGCAACGTCAGGCACTTACTCTTTTGATGGCGACTCTGCAAAAGCCTAAGATCTTGCTTCTAGATGAACACACGGCGGCACTAGATCCCAAAACGGCGAAAAAGGTTCTTGAAATTACGGAGGAAATTGTAGGAGAACAAAATCTTACGACTATGATGATCACCCATAATATGAAGGATGCCATCCAGATTGGAAATCGTCTGATCATGATGCACGAGGGAAAGATCATTTATGACATATCAGGGGAAGAAAAGAATCATCTGGAAGTAGAGGATCTGCTTCGTAAATTTGAAGAGGCCAGCGGTGAAGAATTCTCTAATGACCGTATGATATTAGCGAAATAAACTTGAATAATATGGGGTGGTGTTTGCTAAGAGGCAAAGTACCATCCCATGTTTTGTATCCTTATTTTTACATAAATTTACAAATTATTAATATATTTTTTGATTTTGTATTATAATGTAACATAATCTTAATAATTTTTTGTGAGACAAATATCGCATATCATGACAAAATATGCTATACTTATGCGGATATACTCATAGTCCACAGCGGTTGTCCGGTGAAAATATGACAATGGAGAGAAAGTACAGAATGGATAATAAAGACGAAAATAAAGATTATGTAGTCCGTTTGGATAAAGCAAGAAAAAGTCGCAGTAAGAATGATTATAAAAAGTATTTTATGATTGGTGGAGCCGGAGTGTTATTGGTTGCTGGAGTCATCGCAGCCGGAGCTGCGGTAAAACGAGGTTCAGTAGCACCTGTAGCCTTGGCAACGGCTTCAGAGGCCACAAACCAGTCAGATTCAAAGAATATTGACGGGGCAGCCAAAGCTTCCGAAGAAGCGATAAAACAGGCAGAAGAGAGTAAGAAAGTGTTAGCTTCCTATAAAAACCTGGGAATTGTGAAAGCTTCTGGCTACTTAAATATCAGAAAGAATCCCGGTACCGATGGCGATGTCATCGGAAAGCTGCAAGGTGACGGAGCCTGTGATGTTTTGGAAAAGACAGCAGATGGCTGGTATAAGATTACTTCTGGAGGAATTGAAGGTTATATCAATTCAGAATATGTGATTACAGGAGAAGAAGCTACAAAGAAGGCGGAAACTCTGGTCAAATTAAGGGCTGTTGTTAAGGCAGACAGCATGAACATTCGAAAAGAGCCATCTAAGAGTTCGGATTCCGTGGGGCAGGCTCTTGCAGATGAAAGATTTGAAGTCCTAGATCAGACTGATGGATGGGTGAAGATATCTTCTGGCTATTTATCTTCTGATTATGTAACTCTGGAATATTCCTTAAATGAAGCCAGAAAGCTGGATTTAAAAGCGATGGTCTTTAATTACTATAAGAATCTGGGAATCTCTAATGTGGACAACTTTCTAAATGTGAGAGAAGAACCAAACGAAAAAGGGAAAGTCATTGCCAAGATGCCAAGTAAGGCGGCAGGAGAGATTCTAGAGACAACCACTGACGGTTGGTATAAGATCCAATCCGGCAGCATTACAGGCTATGTAAAATCAGATTATATTATAACTGGTCAGCCGGCAAAAGATGAAGCCATGCAGGTGGCTCAGCTTATGGCTATTGTAAATACGGATATGCTCAACGCAAGATCAGAACCAAGTACCGATTCCAAGATCTGGACACAGGTATCTAACAACGAACGGTATCCGGTATTAAAACAGATCGATGGCTGGGTACAGATCGAGTTGGAAGAAGACAGCAATGCTTACGTAGCTACCGATTTTGTGGATGTTCGTTATTCACTTCCTCAAGCTATTAAGTTCTCACCTCTTGAAGAAAAAAACAATGCTCAGGCATCTAAAAGAACTCAGATTGTCAATTATGCATTGCAGTTTTTAGGAAACCCATACGTCTGGGGAGGTACGAGTCTTACAAAGGGAGCAGACTGTTCCGGCTTTACCATGTCAGTATATTCAAAGTTCGGCGTTGGTCTTCCTCATTACTCGGGTTCCCAGGGTGGAATGGGTACTTCCGTGAAGTCTTCAGATATGAAGCCTGGAGATCTGCTTTTTTACGCTAGCAGCAAAGGAACCATCAATCACGTTGCCATGTATATTGGTAACGGTCAGATCGTCCATGCAGCCAGCAGGCGAAGCGGCATTAAGATATCTTCTTGGAATTACCGTTCTCCAGTGAAGATTCGTAATATGTTAGGCGATTAAATATTACCACATAACTAAAAGCCCAGAAGGCAGGATTACGATCCAGTCTTCTGGGCTTTTAGTTATGTTGGATTTACGAGTCTATCACGGTTGTAATTGATTAAGCAGCCTGATTTTACGATTGCCCGTTCTTCCGGTGTCATATCTGCAATGTGCAGATTGATCTCTTCAATCGCATTTCCTTCTTCATTGTGGATCACATAGGCTTTGATCTGTTCCATATCTCCGTCAAGAGCCGCCCTGATATCTGGTACATAGATGAAATCACCGATATCAAAGGAGGGTTCTTCATCAAGTAAGAAGGGAAGCATTCCCCAGTTCATCACATTGGAGCGGTATCGCTTCGTTGCGTATTCGTTGGCTATATTGGCCAACCCACCAAGGACTCTTTGACAACTTGCAGCTTGTTCTCTTGCGGAACCGTCTCCTGGCTTTACAGCATAGAGAACACTTCCAATCTCTGTTTCAGAAGCTTTTAGCTCTGGCTGGTCTAAGTGGAGGCGAAGAGCATGGAATGCTTTCTCTAATTCACCGTCGGCCTTAAATGGGCATTCTCCATTTTTGCGGGTTTTTTCCACTTCATTCACTTGTTTCGATCTTCCCACATATTCTGGATCCCTGCGTGACAAGGTATATTCCGCAAGACCAAGAGGGTTGGAACGATAAGATGAGGTTTCTCCAGACGGAATCAGTTCATCGGTCGTAGTAACCGGATCCATGATTTTTGAACATACTTTAAGAATAATGTTATCTGTCAGTGAGCTCATAGCAGGCCAATCTTTGATATTAGGACCGTTTACCAGTTCTGCATCTGTATGTGCTTCTTCGTAGCCCTGATACACTCGTTTCTCATAAGAGGATGCATCAAATTCATAAGCAGGAACTTTATAGCCGTCCACAAAATCTTCTGCGGAAGAAAGATATCCGCCGTTTGCTGCCGTTGCAGCGATAGACCTTGCATCCATAAGTGCAACGCAAGAAATCTGACCATTTCCAGGCTTAGAACCTTCTCGGTTCGGGAAGTTTCTTGTTGTGTGACGAATGCTGAGAGCATTGTTGGAAGGAGTATCTCCGGCACCAAAGCAGGGACCACAGAACGCAGTCCGCATGGTAGCACCTGCAGCCATTAACTCTGTGACAGCACCCTTTTTCACAAGATCCATATAAACTGGCTGAGAGGAAGGATAAACAGACAGATTAAATACATCATTGCCACAATTCTTACCGCTCAAAATGTGAGCTGCCATCATAACATTGGTGTAATTACCTCCGGCACATCCAGCAATAACTCCCTGTTGAACCATTAGCTTTCCAGCAATGATCTTATCCGTAAGAGAGAGTCTGGCGTCTGACTTACTAAGATACTCATCTGCTTCCTTCTCTACCGTTCGTAAGATATCCGCCAGATTTGCATTCAGTTCATCAATCGTGTAGGTATTGCTTGGATGGAATGGGAGAGCGATCATAGGTTTTACTGCGCTTAAGTCTACGGTAACAACGCCGTCATAATAAGAGATATCTGCAGGATTTAATTCTTTATAATCATCCCCTCTGCCATGAAGAGTCAGATAGGCCTTTGTATCCTCATCTGTTCTCCATATGGAAGAAAGACAGGTGGTTTCCGTTGTCATAACGTCCACACCGTTTCTGTAATCCGTATCCATGGAAGAGACACCAGGTCCCACAAATTCCATAATCATATTTTTAACGTAGCCGTTTTTAAACACTTCTCCAATAATAGCAAGAGCCACATCATGAGGTCCAACCGCGGGAGAGGGTTTTCCAGTCAGATATATGGCAACGACACCTGGATATGTAACATCGTAAGTGTCACTAAGAAGCTGTTTTACAAGCTCTCCTCCGCCTTCTCCAATGGCCATGGTTCCAAGAGCTCCATATCTGGTGTGGCTGTCGGAGCCGAGAATCATTTTCCCGCATCCAGCCATCATTTCTCGCATATACTGATGGATAACCGCAATGTGGGGAGGTACGAAAATACCGCCATATTTTTTAGCCGCAGAAAGTCCAAACACATGATCATCTTCATTAATCGTACCGCCAACAGCACATAAGGAGTTATGGCAGTTCGTTAAAACGTAAGGAATCGGAAACTCCTTAAGTCCGGAAGCTCGAGCTGTCTGAACGATTCCCACAAAAGTAATGTCGTGAGAGGCCATTGAGTCAAAACGCAACTTCAGATGATTCATATTTCCCGAGGTATTATGAGCCTCTAAAATTGAGTAGGCAATGGTGCCTTTTTTTGCCTCTTCTTTGCTTATCGTTTTTCCAGTCAGAGCGGTGACTTTTAAGCCTTCTTCCCCTGGAATGAGTTCAGTTCCATTTACAAGGTAAGCTCCGCCGTCATATAATTTTACCATAACTATCGTTCCTCTCTTTTTATGTAGGGATTTGTTTCACCCACGTATTTTGTTGCAGGGCGCATAATTCTTCCGTCATACATCTTGTTTTCAATATTGTGGGCCAGCCAGCCTGCCATGCGAGCACATACAAATAATGGAGTGTACATGTCTTCTGGGATCCGCAGCATGTTATAAGCAAAGCCACTGTAAAAGTCCACGTTATTAGACAAAGGTTTTCCTTTTTCAGCCATATAGGCTTTCGCAACGGATTCAAACTTAGCCAGGAATTCATATTCCTCCAGCCGTTTTTTCTCTTTTGCAAGTTTTTCACAGCAGTTCTTTAAAAGATCTGCTCTTGGATCAGATATCGTATAAACCGCATGACCAAGACCATATACGAGACCTGAATTATCATAAAAATTCTTAGATAGAATTCTTTCGATTACGTTTCTCATCTTATCTTCCGTGGCATCTAATCCAATTTCATGTTCAATGGCCGCTATCATTTCACTGCACCTTATATTGGCACCTCCATGTTTTGGTCCCTTTAAGGAGCCGATGGACCCTGAAATGGCCGAATAAATATCGGTTCCAGTAGAAGAAATCACTACATTAGTAAAGGTAGAATTGTTACCGCCGCCGTGATCAGCATGAATCATGAGCATCACATCCAAAAGATTTGCTTCCTGTTGGGTAAAAGATCCGCCCGGACGAAGCAAGTGAAGAATGTTCTCTGCCATGGAATACTCAGGACGTGGATAATGGATCACCAAACTTTCCCGGTCATAATGATGAATTTTACTTTGATAAGCATACACTGCAAGGGTTGGAAGCTTTGCAAGAATATTAATTCCTTTTAAAAGGATTTGATATGGATCCGTATTATCTGAATCATTATCGTAATCATAAAGAGCCAGAATGCTTTTTTGTAAGCTGTTCATTAAGTTAAAGGAAGGACTGCGAAGCATATTTCTTTCAAAGAATTCATTGGGAAGTGGATAATGCTTCTGAATAACAGTGGTAAATTCCTTTAATTCCTTATCAGAAGGGAGATAGCCAAAGAGCAGGAGAAAAGCAGTTTCTTCATAACCGTAACGGTCATTTTCTTTTCCGTTTACCAAATCACTGATCTCAATTCCTCTATAATATAGTTTGCCTGGGATATTGATCTTTTTTCCATCTTCATAATCATAGCCTACAACATCAGAAACCCGGGTAAGTCCTACAATAACACCGGTTCCATCTTCATTTCTAAGCCCTTTTTTGACATCGTGTATTTTGAACAAATTGCCCTGGATATCTGTGTAGTTGGAAGATCTTCCAAAAGTTTGTGCGATGAATAAGTTGTTCATGGGACATTCTCTCCTTTTTTCAGAATCGGCTCCATTCCCAAAGGGTATCCCTTTATAGAAAAACAGCGCATAAAGATAACTCCTGCGCTGCCCTCATTGGCAATGAAATGTAACTGGCTTTTTATTGTTTGATAGTTTAACATGTAAAAGTATCAAAGTCAATAACTTGTTGAAATCACAACCTAAATATTGTGAAAGCTAAAAACGTGAGGCTGGTAATTTGACAGGATTACCCTGGTTTTTCAGATTTAAGCATATTTTTTGCGCTTTCTCCACATTATAAGAAAACGATTAAAATTAGAGCAAACAGGAGGTTTCTTAAGGTGGGAGAAAATCAGGAAAGAAACAATGTGAACGATCAGGCACAGCGAGAGAATCAAAACGATAACAATACTAAGGATCAAGCAGGCAAGGAAACCCTTGATGAGAAAAAGATAGAAAAAGATATAGAGCAAAAAGAGGATCAAAAGCTGGAAGAGTATGGTCAGATGACTCTCGATGACAACGCAAATAAGAGGAAAATCCATCTGCTCTCCATCATTGGTGAAATAGAGGGTCATGAAAACCTTTCCGGCAACAGCAAAGCGACGAAGTATGATCATGTGCTGCCAAAACTTGCTGAGATAGAGGACGATGATTCTGTGGAAGGTCTTCTAGTTCTTCTTAATACCTCAGGTGGGGATGTGGATGCAGGTCTTGCCATTGCAGAGATGATTGCTTCTCTAAGTATCCCTACTGTTTCTCTAGTTCTTGGAGGAAGTCATTCTATCGGTGTTCCATTGGCAGTCAGCACTACTTATTCCTTTATTGTTCCAACGGGAACTATGATGGTACATCCGGTTCGAATGACTGGAATGGTGATTGGTGCTGCTCAAACGTATGAATACTTTGAGATGATCCAAGATCGCATCCTAAGCTTTGTATCTGGTCATGCAAAGATTGCTTATGATCAGGTAAAACGGCTTATGTTAAACACAGAGATGCTAACCAGAGATTTAGGAACTGTTCTGGTTGGAGAAGAAACTGTAAAAGAAGGGCTTATCGATGAGGTCGGCGGAATCAAAGATGCCCTAAAAAAATTATACGAGTTGATCGAAACTGCTTCCCGTTAAACGTTGCAATTCTCCCGATTTTTTTGTATACTGTTACCAATGGATAAAAGGGGGAAGTATTGTGCCTGAGACAACAAAAAAGAAAACAACAGAAAAAAAGGGGACAAGAGGAAAAAACGGGAGATCAGGAAACAGCAGTTCCAGAAAAAAAGTGGTTTTGCCGGAACCGGAATTTATCCACTCAGAAGTAGTTATCATGATGTCATTTGCGGCTGCTTCCATACTATTTTTAAGCAATTTTGGTTTATGCGGTATGGTTGGTCAGTTTTTACGTAGTGTACAGCTTGGTATTTTTGGAGGAATCGGATACATTGCACCGGTGCTTCTTTTTGCTGGAACTGCATTTTTCTTATCAAATCAGGGAAATCCGAGAGCAGCATTTAAGCTGGCGTCCTTTGTACTGGCGCTGGTTTCTTTGTGTGGTTTTTTGCAGCTTATATTCGGAGTCAGTCCCGGTGAAGGAACCACTTTGATTGACATTTATTTAGAATCCTCAGTCAGTGGAAGAGGCGGCGGGTTAATCGGAGGACTACTAGCAGAAGGGCTTTCAGCCATAATCGGTGTCGTAGGAGCCTATCTTGTAATTATTGTTCTCCTTGTCATTTCCGGTGTCTGTATCACGGAAAAATCCTTTGTGGATTTGGTGAAAAACGGAAGTGGGAAAGCTTATCGTCATGCAAGAGAAAATATTGATATACATAGAGAGATTCATGCAGAACGACAGGAAGAGCGCAAGAGACTGCGGGAAGAACAAAAACTTCGCGGAGTTAATTTGGATGCGACGAATCTTTCCGACATCTCATCCCAAGTGGTTCCCAGACCTGCTCCAGTGGATTTTGAAGCAGAGCTTGTAACAGAACCAATGATGGTTATGGATGAATATCTGGAAGAAGATATTGATATTCAGGCAGAACGTCTGGCTGCAGTGACCGCGACAGAACTTGAAAGAGCAAATCCCGCCGATCTATTTACCGGTAGCATCTCTCCGGTTCGAAAGGCAGATGAAGATTCGGTTCCATTTGAGCCTGATTGGAAAGTCGAGCCAATGATGGAAGAATTGGACGAACCTTCTATATATATGAAGAAAGAGAACAGAACGTTACAGGAGATGGAAGTGGTAGAGGAAGATTACTACCCGGTAGAGACTCCAGAAACCTTTACCGTCCGAGAAGAACAAAAGAGAGTCGTTACGGCTTCCGGTAAAATAATTGAAACAGATACCGAGGCTTTGCAGAAAAAGCTGGTTACCAAACGAGAAGAAGCTGCAAAGGAAGGCGATCTATCAGTCAGCCAGCAGATCAAGCAAAAAGTGGAAGTTGTAAAGAAAGAATACGAATATCCCCCACTTACTCTGCTAAAAAAAGGAAAAGCAGCGACTTTTTCTGACCGGGAATACAAAGAAACAGCCATCAAGCTTCAAAAAACACTTCAAAACTTTGGCGTAGGTGTAACCGTTACCAATATTAGCTGTGGTCCATCTGTGACCAGGTATGAGCTTCATCCAGAACAAGGCGTAAAAGTCAGTAAGATTGTCAGCCTTGCTGATGACATTAAGTTAAGTCTGGCTGCGGCAGATATCCGTATTGAAGCTCCCATACCAGGGAAATCAGCAGTGGGCATTGAAGTACCAAACAAAGAAAATAATGTTGTTTATCTACGGGATATTTTAGAGGCGGAAAACTTTAAGACTCATTCCTCAAATATCGCATTTGCCGTGGGAAAAGACATCGGAGGTCAGGTCGTTGTTACGGATATCGGGAAAATGCCCCATCTCCTTATCGCCGGTGCTACCGGTTCCGGTAAATCCGTTTGTATTAACACGTTAATTATGAGTATAATTTTTAAAGCGAATCCAGAAGATGTGAAGCTGATCATGATAGATCCAAAAGTGGTGGAACTAAGTGTTTATAATGGAATTCCCCATTTGCTTCTTCCAGTCGTAACCGATCCAAAGAAAGCTTCTGGTGCATTGAACTGGGCTGTTGCAGAGATGACGGACCGTTATAATAAGTTTGCTCAGTATAATGTGAGAGAAATTAAAGGATATAATGCTAAAGTTGAAAGCATCAAGGATATAGAAGACGAGAACAAACCGAAAAAGATGCCACAGATTATCATTATCATAGACGAGCTTGCAGATCTTATGATGGTGGCACCTGGAGAAGTAGAAGATGCCATCTGTCGTCTTGCTCAGTTGGCTAGAGCGGCTGGAATCCATCTTGTTATCGCAACTCAGCGTCCATCGGTTAATGTCATCACCGGACTGATTAAGGCCAATGTACCATCAAGAGTTGCATTTGCCGTTTCCTCTGGTGTGGATTCTAGAACGATTATTGATATGAACGGTGCGGAGAAACTTCTTGGTAAGGGTGATATGTTATTCTATCCAGCTGGTTATCCAAAACCCATGCGAGTCCAGGGTGCCTTTATATCAGATTCTGAAGTTTCTAAAGTAGTTGAATTTCTAACAGAGCAAGGCATGACACCAGAGTATGATCTTGAGGTGGAAAACATGATTTCTTCTGCTCCTGCAGGACAGGATATGAAGGGGTCAGGAAATGACCGGGATGAATATTTTATACAGGCAGCTAAATTCATTATTGATAAAGATAAAGCTTCCATTGGTATGCTTCAGCGAATGTTTAAAATAGGTTTTAACAGGGCCGCCAGGATTATGGACCAGCTTGCAGAAGCGAATGTGGTAGGCGAAGAAGAAGGTACCAAACCACGTAAGGTATTAATGAGTACAGAAGAGTTTGAGGAGATGTTGGAGCAGGGGTATTAAAATAGATATGGTTCATATTAAAAGGAGGATCTTACACATGAAGACAGATATTGAGATCGCACAGGAAGCCAAGATGCTTCCCATTAAGGAAGTTGCTGCTTCCTATGGAATTGACGAAGATGAAATTGAACTTTACGGAAAGTATAAGGCAAAACTGTCTGATGAGCTTTGGGAACAAGTGAAAGATAAAAAAGATGGAAAGCTTGTTCTAGTAACAGCGATTAATCCAACTCCTGCCGGAGAAGGTAAAACAACCACAACGGTAGGTCTTGGAGAGGCCTTTGGTGTTATGGGGAAAAAGGCAATGATCGCTTTAAGGGAACCATCTCTTGGACCTTGCTTTGGAATCAAAGGAGGCGCGGCAGGTGGCGGTTATGCTCAGATTGTCCCGATGGAAGATTTAAACCTTCATTTTACGGGAGACTTTCATGCCATCACTTCAGCCAATAACTTATTGGCGGCATTAATGGATAACCACATCCATCAAGGCAACACTTTGGAAATCGATACTCGTCAGATTATCTGGAAACGCTGTTTGGATATGAACGACCGTGCCCTCAGGAATATTGTCGTAGGTTTGGGATCAAAAGCAGAAGGATTTGTAAGGGAAGATCATTTTGTAATTACGGTTGCATCAGAAATCATGGCTATCCTCTGCCTGGCAGATGATATGGAAGATTTAAAAGAACGCCTAGGAAAGATTATTGTGGCATATAATTATGCTGGAGAGCCAGTGACGGCGGAACAGTTACATGCAGTGGGAGCCATGGCAGCTCTTTTAAAGGATGCCCTAAAACCAAACCTGATTCAGACTCTGGAACACACTGGAGCCATTGTTCATGGCGGTCCATTCGCTAACATTGCCCACGGCTGTAATAGTGTCCGTGCCACCAAGACAGCTTTAAAGCTGGCAGATATTGTAGTGACCGAAGCAGGTTTTGGAGCAGATCTTGGAGCAGAAAAGTTTATGGACATCAAATGCCGAAAGGCAGGCCTAAAACCAGATGCAATTGTTCTAGTAGCCACCATCAGAGCACTTAAATATAACGGCGGTGTAGCAAAAGATCAGTTGAGTCAAGAAAATGTTCCAGCTTTAGAAAAAGGAATCGTAAACCTTGAAAAGCATATAGAAAACATGCAAAAATACGGAGTTCCAGTTGTTGTGACCTTGAATTCCTTCCTACCTGACACTGAGGCAGAATATCAGTTTGTCAAGAAATTCTGTGAGGAAAGAGGATGTGAATTCGCCTTATCTGAGGTTTGGGAAAAGGGCGGTAAAGGCGGAGTCGAACTGGCTGAAAAAGTACTTTATACCCTGGAAAATAAAGAAAGCAAATTTTCACCTATATATCCTGATGATATGGGATTAAAGGAGAAAGTGGAAACCGTTGCAAGAGAGATATATGGTGCAGAAGGAGTGACTTATGCACCGGCCGCTTTAAGAGCTATGAAGAAGTTTGAGGAAATGGGATTTGGAAATCTACCTGTTTGTATGGCTAAAACACAGTATTCCCTTTCTGATGATCAGACGAAACTTGGGCGTCCAGAAGGATTTGAAATCAATGTACGGGATGCGTATGTGTCTGCTGGTGCAGGATTTGTTGTTGTGTTGACGGGTGCCATTATGACGATGCCTGGACTTCCCAAAAAACCAGCGGCTGACGGGATTGATATTAATAAAGATGGAATAATTACCGGGTTATTCTAATGGAGGTTTCTATGAAGTTTAAAGAATGGCTGAAAGACTTAAACTATGAAGTATTACAGGGAAGCCTTGATGAAGACGTGGATGAAATCGTTTATGATTCCAGAAAAGCCAGAGAAGGTGCTGTATTTGTATGTATGAAGGGAACTAAAGTTGATTCCCATGAATTTATCCCGGCTGTCGTAAAAGCCGGGGTGAAGGTTTTGGTTATGGAAGAAAAGGTACCTGTTCCCGAAGGTGTGACCGCAATTTATGTACATAATGCAAGAGAGGCTCTTGCTCTTTTGTCTGCCGCCAGGTTTGGCTATCCTGCAGAAAAGATGGTGACCATCGGAGTTACAGGCACAAAGGGAAAGACCACCACAACTCATATGATCAAAACAATCTTAGAATCCTGCGGAAAAAAAGTTGGAATGATCGGTACCACTGGCATTGTCATTGGTGACGTCGTAACTCCAACCAAGAATACAACTCCGGAATCCTATGAACTGCATGAGGCCTTTCAAACCATGGTAGAGGCTGGATGCGAATACTTAGTAATGGAAGTATCCTCTCAGGCTTACAAGATGCACCGGGTCGCTGGAATCACCTTTGATTACGGTTTGTTTACGAACATTTCCCCAGATCACATTGGTCCAGATGAACACGAAGATTTTGATGAATATCTTTATTATAAATCAAGAATCTTTAATACCTGCAAAAAGGGTGTTATGAACAAAGACGATGTGCACTGGGAACAGGTAACAAAAGATGCTTCCTGCCAGCTTTATTTCTTCTCCATGGATGCCGAGGGAACGGATTTTAAAGCAGACAACATCCATTACGTATCCCAATCCGATTTTGTTGGAATTGAATTTGATGTAAAAGGACGATACAGCCTTCCCGTTCGGGTTAATATTCCTGGTCGCTTTAACGTGGCCAATGCACTGGCTGCAGTCAGCATCTTAAGCTTTCTTGACCTTCCAAAAGACAGGATCTGCCATGGACTGGAACATCTTAGTGTAAATGGACGTATGGAAATCGTATACAGCTCTGAAAAATGTACGGTTATTGTAGATTACGCACATAATGCCATAAGCATGGAAAGTCTTCTCACCACCCTTAGGGATTATAATCCAAAACGTCTGGTCTGTGTGTTTGGCTGTGGAGGAAACCGCTCCAAAGACCGCCGCTATTCTATGGGTGACAGTGCCGGTCGTCTGGCTGACTTTACAATTATTACAGCGGATAATTCCAGATTTGAAAAAACAGAAGATATCATTGCAGACATCAGAGGAAGCATTTCAAAGACTGCTGGCAAATTTATTGAAATCCCAGACCGTAGAGAAGCCATTCGTTACAGCATAGCCCATGCAGAACCAGGGGATATGATTGCAATTATTGGAAAAGGCCACGAAGATTATCAGGAGATGAATGGGGTACGCCACCATTTCCTCGATCGGGAAGAGGTTTTAGAAGCAGTAAAGATTCTAAATATCTAAAAAACGGAAAGTGAAAAATAAATGCCGGAAGCTGTGAATATGCGGCTTTCGGCTTTTCCACGGCAGATGGGAGGAATGTGCGCCAGAGGCGTACGAGAAACGGAGGAAGCAATGGTAAACATGACAATTAATGAAATTCTTTTAGCAACGGGAGGAACCCTTCTTTGTGGAAGCAAAGATACCGTTCTACAACATATAAGCATTGATTCTAGAAATGAGAAGGAACATTCTTTGTTTGTTCCTTTGATCGGGGAAAAGGTGGATGCCCACCAGTTTATTGACCAAGCCTTTTTAAATGGTGCCGCGGCGACACTGACCAGTGAGCATGATGCCGTGGATGCAGAAAAACCCTGGATTCGCGTGGCTGATACCAAAGACGCCCTTCAGGCAATTGGTTGTTTTTATCGAGAGCGCCTTTCCATTCCTTTGGTTGGAATTACAGGAAGCGTAGGGAAGACCACAACAAGAGAGATGGTGGCCTGTGCTCTTAGTGCAGGCTTTAACGTGTTTAAAACTTCTGGAAACCATAACAGTCAGGTTGGTGTTCCTATTACTCTATCTGAAATCACGCCTGACCATGAAATCGGAGTTATTGAACTTGGAATGAGCGAACCAGGAGAACTTACGGTTATTGCAACACTTTCAAAGATTCAAATGGCAGTTATTACAAATATCGGAGTGACCCATATCGAACAACTAGGCTCCAGAGAAAACATCTATAAAGAAAAGCTTACCATTCAAGATGGACTCACAGAGGGCGGGATTTTGTTTTTAAACGGCGATGATGACCTTTTAAGAGATACAAAAGCCAGGGAAGGCTGCAAGACCATATATTATGGAACTGGTGACAATGCAGATTATCGAGCTGAAAACATACATTTGGAAGATGGTTTCCCCGCATTTACTGCTACTTACAAGGATCAAAAAGTATTCGTAAAGCTTCCTGTTATGGGAAGTCACAATGTCCTTAATGCTATGGTTTCTCTGGCCGTTGCTTCAGAAAATGGAATCTCTTTGGAAGCAGCTGCTAGAAAACTCAACGAGTTTACTGGTTTTAAAAACCGTCAGCAGATCTATGATGTAGATGGAATGACAATCATTGACGATACTTATAACGCAAGCCCTGTTTCCATGAAAGCAGGCCTTGAAGTACTAAGTTCTCTAGCAAATGCCAAAAGAAGGATTGCTGTATTAGCCGATATGAAGGAGTTGGGGGAAGACGCACCCAAATACCATTATGAAATCGGAGAATACATTGTAGCTCATCCGATTTATGAGTTGGTAACACTGGGAGAGCTGGCAGGTCAGATTGCAAGAGCCGTAAGAGAACAATCAAACGGCATATTGATAAAGGAATTCATGGAACAGGATGCTCTTATTGCATATTTAAAAGGAGAGTTAAAAGAAGGAGATGGCGTCCTTTTCAAAGGCTCTAACAGTATGAAACTCAGTCAGGTGGTAGATCAGTTCCATCTGGTTTAATTTCTAGAGATACAATGGAAACAGGTGAAGGAATGACAGAACGATATGCCCGTATTATCATAGATATTTCCCATGAAAAAGTAGACAGAACCTTTGATTACCGGATACCAGAGCGCTTGTTTGAAGAGGTATCTGTGGGTTCCTTAGTCTTAATTCCTTTTGGGAAGGGAAATGCCATGCGCAAGGGGTATGTGGTCGGCATTACCCCACATGCAGATTATGACAGAGATAAGATCAAAGAAATAGCAGGGATTGTAACGGATAGTGTTACAGCAGAATCCCTGCTTATTTCCCTTGCCTGGTGGTTAAAAGAACAATATGGCTCCACCATGAATCAGGCACTGAAAACCGTGCTCCCGGTAAAGCAGAAGATTAAGCCAAAAGAAAAAAAAGTTCTACGCTGTCTTCTTCAAAGGGAGGCGTTATTAGAGGCATGGAAAGAATCAGAGAGAAAAAGTTATAAAGCCAGATCAAGACTTTTTCTGGCATTTATGGATAATCCACTCATTCCTTATGAAATAGCAGTTAATCAGATGAACTTATCCTCTGCAACATTAAAGCCAATGATTGAAAAAGGATTTGTAAGCATGGAGTCTGAAGAAATATATAGAAATCCTATTAAAATGAAACAAAGCCAAGTTCCTCGAGTATTATTAAACCAGGAACAGCAAGTTATCGTGGATCGTTTTTCCAAGGATTATTCGGAGGATTTAAGACAAACTTATTTGATTCACGGAGTTACCGGAAGCGGCAAAACAGAAGTCTATATGGAACTGATAGATACAGTCATTCAAGATGGGAAACAGGTCATTCTTCTCATACCTGAGATTGCTCTGACTTATCAGACGGTAATGCGGTTTTATGGACGATTTGGGAGTAGAGTCTCCATTATCAATTCCAGGCTTTCCGCAGGAGAACGATATGATCAGTTTGAACGGGCCAGAAATGGAGATATTGATATTATGATAGGCCCCAGATCCGCTCTTTTCACCCCATTTGCAAAATTAGGACTGATTCTCATTGATGAGGAACACGAAGGAGCATATAAAAGCGAAGTGGTTCCTAGATATCATGCCAGAGAGGTGGCAGAAAAAAGAGCGTCACTACAAGGCGCTTCCCTGGTATTAGGATCCGCAACTCCGTCCTTAGAGGCCTATACCAAAGCTCTGAGAGGAGAATACCTGCTTTTCCTTTTAACAGAACGTGCGAAAAAAGACAGCCGCCTGGCAAATGTATTGGTAGCAGATTTGCGACAAGAATTAAAAGAAGGCAATAAAACGATTTTCAGTAAGAACCTAAAAGCGATGATGGAAGACCGTCTGGAGAAAAAAGAACAGATTATGCTTTTTATCAACCGCCGTGGTTATGCTAACTTTGTATCCTGCCGTTCCTGTGGTGAGGCCATACGATGTCCCCACTGTGACGTAACCTTGACACTTCATAACAATAAAAGCTTAGTCTGCCATTACTGTGGTCATACCATCCCAATGCCGGAAAAGTGTCCCTCCTGTGGTTCCCCTTACATTGCCAATTTTGGAGTGGGTACTCAAAAAATTGAGCAGATGACAAAAAAAATGTTTCCTTCTGCCAGAACTCTTCGTATGGATCTGGATACCACAAAGAAAAAAGGCGGGCATGAGGAAATCCTTACCGCTTTTTCCGAAGGAGAAGCAGACATATTAATTGGAACTCAGATGATTGTAAAAGGGCATGATTTTCCAAATGTAACACTGGTAGGTGTTTTGGCGGCGGATTTATCCTTATATACTCCAGACTACCGGGCGGCAGAACGAACCTTCCAGCTTCTGACCCAGGCGGCAGGCCGGGCCGGAAGAGACCAAAAACCTGGTGATGTGGTGATCCAGACATACAGTCCGGAGCATTACGCCATCACCGCAGCCGCTAATCAGGATTATCCCACATTTTACAATCAGGAAATGGTATTCCGGCGGATGATGAAATATCCTCCAGCCAACGTACTTTTAACGGTCCAGTTTTCTTCCAGGAACGAAAAAACATTGGCCGCATCTGCAGATGCTGTGACGGCATATATTTCTCCTATGACAGAAGAGGAAATGGTGCAAACAATTGGCCCAGCAGAGGCTTCTGTATACAAAATTAATGATATATACAGAAAAATTTTATACTTGAAACACGAAAACTATGATATACTAATAAAAATTAGGGATCAGATTGATGGTTTTTCTGAAAACCGACCAGATTTATTTGATCTGGTTCTGATACAATATGATTTTTCATAAATGAGAGGATAAGAGAAGATGGCGATTAGAACGGTTAGAACCATTGGAGATGAAATTTTAAGAAAACACTGTAAACCGGTGAAGGAAGTTACACCGCGAATCATAGAGCTGGTTGAAGACATGTTTGAAACCATGTATGAATCAAACGGCGTGGGTCTTGCTGCTCCCCAAGTTGGAGTATTAAAGCAAATTGTAGTAATTGATGTTGATGACGGCAATCAGTATGTACTCATCAACCCTGAGATCATAGAAAAAGACGGAAGCCAGACTGGGCCAGAGGGCTGTCTTAGTGTTCCAGGTAAATCTGGTACTGTGACAAGACCTAATCATGTCAAAGTAAAAGCCTATGACATTGAAATGAAACCTTTTGAACTGGAAGGGGAAGAACTTCTAGCCAGAGCAATCTGCCACGAATGCGATCACTTAAATGGTGATCTATATGTGGATATAGTAGAAGGTGAGTTAGAAGATGTATCCGATCTTTTAGAAACGTTGGAAGTAGAGGAGTAAATATGCGCATTATTTTTATGGGAACACCTGATTTTTCTGTGCCTGCTCTAAAGGCACTTGTTGAGGCTGGACATGATGTAATTGCAGTCGTCACACAGCCAGATAAACCAAAAGGAAGAGGAAAAGAAGTTCAGATGCCACCGGTTAAGGAACAGGCATTGGAATATAACATTCCAGTTTATCAACCTGTAAAAGCCAGAGCCCCTGAATTTGTGAAGCTCCTTTCTGATCTTGCTCCAGATGTCATGGTGGTTGCAGCCTTCGGGCAACTTCTGCCAAAGAGTATCTTAGACATCCCAAAACACGGCTGTATCAATATACATGCCTCACTTCTTCCCAAGTACCGAGGTGCATCTCCGATACAGTATGCAGTTATCAATGGGGAAAAGGAAAGTGGCATTACCACTATGATGATGGCAGAGGCTTTGGATACTGGAGATATGCTGGATCAGGCTAAAGTAACTCTGGATTTAAAGGAAACCGGTGGAAGTCTTCACGAGAAGTTGAGTCAAATTGGTGGTTCCTTGATTATAAAGACATTAAATAAGCTGGAAGATAAAACTGCAGTTAGAATCCCTCAGGATGAATCAAAGTTCACCTACGTTGGTATGATTAAAAAAAACATGGGTGATATTGACTGGTCTATGGAGGCAGATGTCATCGAGCGTCTGATCCGGGGGCTTAATCCTTGGCCCAGTGCCTATACAGGCTGGAATGGAAAAGTGATAAAGATTTGGGAAGCTGATGTTGTAGACAAAGAATACGCGGGAGCCATTGGAGAAGTGGTGGAAACCGGAAAAGATTGTTTGGTGGTGAAGACCGGCAAAGGTGGCTTATCCATTAAAGAACTTCAGATGCAGGGAAAAAAGCGCATGGATATTGGTGCATTTCTGCGAGGATATCAGATCGCGGAAGGTACTGTTTTTGAAAGGAGTGTTTGATTATGTTTTTCGGAGGAATGATGGGATACTATTATGATCCCACCCTGATTCTTGTAATCATTGGAGCTGTGATATCAATGATTGCATCGGCCAGAGTAAACAGCACTTATAATAAATATTCAAAAGTAAGAAGTATGTCGGGGATGACTGGAGCAGAGGCCGCCAAACGTCTTTTAAATTCCCAGGGATTATATGATATACAAGTTCGTCCGGTGAGTGGTCAGCTTACGGATCATTACGATCCAAGGTCAAAGACAGTGAATTTATCGGATTCTGTCTATGATTCCACTTCAGTTGCAGCGATTGGTGTGGCAGCACACGAGTGCGGTCATGCCATGCAGGATAATGTGGGATATATTCCTTTAAAGCTTCGAGGAGCCATTGTCCCAGTTGCAAATATTGGATCTCAGGCAGCATTTCCAATTATACTCTTAGGATTTTTTATTGGAGGAGCTGGTTCCCCTTTGGTAAACATTGGATTAATCTTTTTTTCCATAGCTGTTATGTTTCAGCTCGTTACACTTCCTGTGGAGTTTAATGCATCAAGTAGAGCGATTCGCCTTCTTGGGGAGGTTGGTATTTTGGGAAGTGAAGAACTTGGACACACCAAAAAAGTTTTAGGAGCGGCAGCACTTACTTATGTAGCTGCTTTGGCTGCAACTGTGTTACAGCTAGCAAGATTAGTATTTTTATTTGGAGGAAGAAGGCAAGATGACTAAAGAAACAGATAGCAGGGAGATTGCATTAGATATCCTGATGGAAATACTGGAAAAGTCAGGATACAGCCATGTTATTCTGCGTCAGGCATTAAATAAATATCAATTTTTGGAAAAATCGGAGCGGGCTTTTATTTCAAGGCTGGTAGAAGGAACTTTGGAATACCTGCTCCAGATTGATTATGTGATTGACTCTTTTTCCAGCACAAAAGTTAAGAAGATGAAACCGGTCATCCGTACTATTTTACGCTTATCCGTCTATCAGCTTTTGTATATGGACCGGGTACCAGATTCAGCCGTTTGCAACGAAGCCGTTAAGCTTGCCGTAAAAAGGAAGTTTACTGGCTTAAAAGGCTTTGTCAACGGAGTTCTCCGTAATATATCCAGAAACAAAGAAACGCTTACCTGGCCAAATACCTCAATTCAATATTCTATGCCAGAATGGATTGTATCCATGTGGGAAAAAGAATATGGAAAAGATATTTCAGCAACGATGATGGAATCCTTTTTAAAGAACAAGAAAACTACAGTTCGCTGTAATTATGCCAATGGAACCAAGGAAGAAATCTTAAAAAGCCTTGAGGAACAAGGGGTTATGGTAACCGAATCTGGAATTTTTGAGGGCGTACTCTATCTGGATAAGTACGATTATTTAGACAGTCTGGAAGCATTCCGCAAAGGATTGATCCAGGTCCAGGATTTAAGCTCTGTATTCGTAGGAGAAGCTGCCGATCCCAAACCAGAAGATTACGTTATTGATGTTTGTGGCGCCCCAGGAGGAAAGAGCATTCATATCGCAGATAAGCTGCGTGGAACAGGTCTTGTAGAGGTTCGTGATCTAAATACTTATAAAGTGGAGATGATACAGCAAAACATCGACCGATGTGGATTTTCAAATATAAGGACAAAAGTTCAGGATGCATTGGTTTTGGATCAGGAATCCATAGAAAAGGCAGATATTGTAATCGCAGACCTGCCATGTTCTGGACTAGGAATTATGGGAAGAAAACCGGATATCAAATATCGGTTAAAGCCGGAAGATCTAACCGCTCTCACATCTCTTCAAAGAGACATACTTACGACGGTCCAGTCCTATGTAAAGCCAGGCGGAACATTAGTTTTCAGTACATGCACTGTTAATAAACAAGAGAACGAAGAGAATGCACGTTGGTTTCTAAAACAATTTCCGTTTGATCCTTTGGATCTTACTGGAAAGCTTGGAACCGAGATTACTTCTGAAACTTTAAAGCAAGGATATATTCAATTATTGCCGGGAATTCATCCCTGTGACGGGTTCTTCCTTTCGGCATTTATAAAAAGGTAAAAAAATGGAAAAAACAGATATAAAATCTCTGGATTTGAAGAAACTCTCCGACTATGTGGAATCAATCGGAGAGAAAGCATTTCGTGCAAAGCAGCTTTACGAATGGATGCATAAAAAACTGGCCTCCGATTTTGATGAAATGACCAATCTTCCCAAATCTCTGAAAGAAAAATTGCTGCAGTCAGCAGCATTTACATCCCTTGTGGTCGTAGATGAAAAAATATCACAAATAGACGGAACAAGAAAATATCTATTCGGCCTCTCTGATGGAAATATCATTGAAAGTGTTTTAATGAGATACAATCATGGGAATTCCGTTTGCATATCCTCTCAGGTAGGATGCCGCATGGGGTGCCGTTTTTGTGCGTCCACCCTTGATGGATTAGAACGAAACTTAAGTGCCTCCGAAATGCTGGACCAGATTTACAGAATCCAGAAACTGACCGGAGAAAGAGTATCAAACGTAGTGGTTATGGGTTCTGGGGAACCCATGGATAATTACGATAATTTGATTACCTTTATCCGTCTTCTTACGGATGAGAATGGTCTAAATATTAGCCAGAGAAACATTACCGTATCTACTTGTGGCATTGTGCCAGGGATAAAAAAACTAGCGGAGGAAGATCTTCAGATTACGCTAGCGCTTTCCCTTCATGCTCCAAATGATGAAGTAAGAAAGAGCCTAATGCCCATCGCTAAGCGATATTCTCTCTCCGAAGTATTACCTGCATGTCAAGAGTATTTCGATAAAACAGGTAGAAGGCTTACGTTCGAATATAGCTTAGTAAGTGGAGTTAATGATAACCTAAAAGAAGCTGAGGCTCTTGCTACTCTTTTAAAAGGGGTCAACGGACATGTGAATTTGATTCCGGTAAATCCAATTAAAGAACGGGATTATGTACAGTCTGACCGTAAAGCAATCCTTTCTTTTAAAAATTATCTTGAAAAAAACGGAATTAATGTTACTATAAGAAGAGAAATGGGACGAGATATTAACGGTGCCTGTGGACAGCTTAGAAAGAGTTTTATTAACAAGGAATAATGCAGAAGGGAGAATGATGCGATGAGGGCTTGCGCTATGACTGATATTGGAAGAGTCCGTACGGCCAATCAGGATTATGTATATGCCTCAACCAATTCGGTTGGGATGCTACCCAACCTTTTTTTGGTTGCAGACGGTATGGGCGGTCATAAGGCTGGGGATTATGCTTCCAGATATATTTCAGAGCATCTGGTGGAGCATTTAAAGCAGGCCGGTAATTCTGAAATTATACCCCTTCTGCGTGAAGGTATAGAAAAAGTCAACAAGATGTTATATCAGGAGTCTAGAGATAGGGCAGAATTAAACGGGATGGGGACGACTCTGGTAGCTGCTGTTATTGAAGATTCAACCATGTATGTGGCAAATGTAGGAGACAGCAGGTTGTATCAAATTCGAAATAAGTTAAAGCAGATTACAAGAGACCACTCCTATGTAGAAGAACTTGTTTCCCTTGGCCAGATGGAACGGGGAAGCAGAGATTACCGTGAAAAAAAGAATATCATTACAAGAGCGGTTGGTACAGAAGATAAGCTTGATATCGACTTTTTTGAGGTCAGCCTTGAGCCGGGAGATTATATACTTATGTGTTCTGACGGACTCAGCAACATGCTTGAGGACGCTGAGATGGAAGAAATCATATGCTCAGAACTGGAACTGGGGGAAAAGGCAGAGAAATTGATAACAGTCGCCAATGACAATGGAGGGAAGGACAACATAGGGGTTGTTCTTATTAATCCGGAAATTGGCAAGGAGGAAAGCTTATGATTCTAAGACCTGGCACATTTTTACAGGACAGATACGAGATACTGGAACAAATAGGTTCCGGCGGCATGTCATATGTGTATAAGGCCCTGTGCCATAAATTAAACCGCCTCGTTGCTATAAAATTATTAAAGGAAGAGTTCAGTTTAGATAGTGGTTTTGTCAGTAAATTCAAGATGGAGGCACAGGCGGTAGCACGCCTTTCCCATCCCAACATTGTAAATATCTATGATGTTGTTGATGAGGGCAGTCTCCATTATATTGTAATGGAACTAATTGAAGGAATTACATTAAAAAACTATATATCTAAGAAGGGATTCCTGGACACGAAAGAAGCAATCGGAATCTCCGTACAGGTTGCACAAGGCATTGCTGCCGCTCATGAACAAGGTATTATACACAGAGACATCAAGCCGCAGAATATTATCATAGCCAGAGATGGTAAAGTTAAGGTTACGGATTTTGGCATTGCTAGAGCGGTATCATCCCAGACGCTCAGTGCTACAGCGGTAGGCTCTGTTCATTACATATCTCCAGAGCAGGCAAGAGGCGGATACAGTGATGTCAGAAGTGACGTATATTCATTAGGTATCAGCATGTATGAGATGGTGGCTGGTCGGGTACCATTCCAGGGAGATAATACGGTTACCATTGCCCTGGCTCATTTAGAGACGCCAATCACACCTCCTAGCTATTATAATGAAGATATTCCAGTTGGAATTGAAAACATTATTCTAAAAGCCACGGAAAAGAAGCCTGAATTTCGTTACGGAAGTATGCAAGAGGTTATATCTGATTTACGGCATGCCCTGGTGGACCCCAATGGTGATTTTGTTCAGCATAATCCTCAGATCGATGATTCCCAGACGGTAATCATTGGAAAACCAGAACTAGAACAGATTCGATCTGGCAGGAAAGTCCAATCAGATGCTCCTTCCGCCGCCCATGGTGTGCGTGATAAAGATCAGAGGAAGGACCGCCAGCCAGACAGAGGTGGAAATTCCAAACAGACAGCTGCTAGAACCAGAAAAGACGATTCTGGTGAAGATATCAATCCAAAGATTGAAAAATTATTGACTGCGGCAGGTGTTGTAGTTGCAGTTATTATCGTAATCGTACTTGTTGTGGTATTTGCAAAGGTGGGTGGCTTATTTCGGTTTGGTTCCTCAAAAACGCAGGAGACTACGGTAGAAGCTTCCACTGGTGAAACCTTAGGTGAAAAGAGTGTAAAGATGCCAGATGTTCTTGGTCTGACTACAGAAATAGCAGAACAAAAGCTTAAGGAAAATGGCGGCCTTTATATGAAAATCAGTGATTATATATTTTCAGAAACCGTTGAAGAAGGAGATATTGTCTCCCAAGACCCATCTGCTGAAGCTGTAGTTGATAAATATTCAGCTGTTTATGTGGTAGTCAGCAAAGGACCAGAACACGTTAAGATTAATCTAACCAAGTTAGGACTTGAAAAGATGGAAGCCACATCTGCAAAGTCCATATTAGAAGAAAAAAAGATTGTAGTAAAAATAGAACAAAAGAGTAACGAAAGTATTCAGAGTGGCTACGTAATAAGCTATAGCCCTACAGAAGCCAAAGAAGGGGATACTGTTACGATTGTATCGAGCAGTGGCCCTGCCCTTACGAATCCAGTAACAGTGCCAAACTTAGCTGGACAGACAAAGGAACTGGCGGCTGAAATGTTAGCTGACGTGGGACTGATTGAAGGAACTGTTACAGAGAAGATTTCTGATACAGTATCTAGAGGAATGGTTATCACCCAGTCTGCGGTGGCAGGCACGCAGGTAGAATCCGGAACAGCCGTAAATATTGTGGTAAGTAGTGGAACCGCGCAGCAAGCCAGGTACAAATACCTTGCTTCCATTGATAAATCCTATTCTCTCCAAAACATCATTGGGCCAGGTTCGGGAAGCACACAGTTGACCTTAAAGATTCAACTCAGACAATCAGTAAATGGTAAGGATGATATTCGGGAACTTATGGCACCAGTCACTATGAATGGCGACCAATTGCTTCCGGTAACATTTAAAAACATAGAAGGAGCTTATGGTGTAACAAGCGGATCGGTAGAAATTGTTAATGTAGAGACGGGAGATATCATCAATTCCTACTCCATTACATTTGTTCCGGTTCCTCAATCGTAAGGAATTGTATATGACGGGAAAAATATTAAAAGGAATCGCAGGATTTTATTATGTAATTGCAGCGGATGGGAAGCTTTATGAATGCAAAGCAAAAGGAATCTTCCGAAACAGGAATGTAAAACCATTGGTGGGAGATAATGTGGGAATTTCGATTCTGGATGAGACAGAACAAAAAGGAAACATTGACGAGATTCTCCCTAGGAAGAATGCGCTCGTTCGTCCCTCCGTTGCCAATGTGGACCAGGCATTGGTATTGTTCTCTGTTACCCAGCCTGATCCGAATTTAAACCTTTTGGACCGCTTTCTAGTTATGATGGAGGTCCAGGAGGTTCCTGTCAATATCTGCTTTAATAAGATTGATCTTGCAGGCGATGAAAAGAGGAATGAGCTTTCTGCTATTTATGAAAAAGCAGGCTATTCAGTGTTTTTTACCAGCACCTGTGAGGAAAAAGGAATCGAAGAGATTAAAGATCTGGTTCGTGGAAAGACCACAGTTTTAGCGGGTCCCTCTGGAGTGGGTAAGTCCACACTGACCAATCTTATTTATCCTAAGGCAAAGATGGAGACAGGTACAATCAGCGAGAAGATACAAAGAGGAAAACATACAACCAGACATTCAGAGCTATTTGGAATCGGTAGAGATACTTATATGGTGGATACCCCGGGTTTTAGTTCCATGTACATTGAAGATATGGAATGTGGGCATCTGAAAGACTATTTTCCGGAGTTTGAAGCTTGTGAAGAAGATTGTAAGTTCCTTGGCTGTATCCATATCGGAGAAAAGATTTGTGGTGTAAAAACAGCCGTGGAAGAAGGAAGAATCAGCCGTAGTCGCTATGATAATTACAGGCTGTTATATCAGGAACTGAAAGATAAAAGGAGATACTAATTATGTTAAAACTAGCCCCTTCAATATTGGCTGCAGATTTCAAAAATCTTGGCCAACAGGTATCAGACGTTTCTTTGGCAGGAGCGCAGTATATTCATTTGGATGTAATGGATGGGGCGTTTGTACCCAGTATATCATTTGGAATGCCAGTAATAAGCAGTATTAGAAGCTGTACAGACCGGATTTTTGATGTTCATATGATGGTGGAGGAGCCAGGACGCTATGTAAGTGAGATCAAAGTTGCAGGCGCAGATTTGATTTGTGTACATGCAGAAGCCTGCACTCATCTGGACCGTACGATAAATCAAATCAAGGAAGCTGGTTTAAAAGCAGGTGTGGCTCTTAATCCGGCGACACCATTATCGGTTCTTGACTGCATCCTATCTGAGGTCGACATGGTTCTTATTATGTCAGTAAACCCAGGCTTTGGCGGACAGAAGTTTATTCCTTATACTCTTACTAAAATTCGTGAATTAAGAAACCTCTGTAAGGAACGAGGGCTAGATACAGACATACAGGTTGACGGAGGCGTTACCTGCGATAATATTCGGGAACTAATTGATGCTGGTGCCAATGTTTTTGTTGCAGGTTCTGCCGTATTTAAGGGAGATGCCGTCGCAAACACCAGAGAATTTCTGAAAATATTCGAGGAATATGAAGGGTGAAAGAAGAAATCACAGGATTAATTGTTACAGGAGGCCCCATTGACCTTGTATTCGCCCAAAGGTTTATAATGGAAAGACCTTTTGACCGTATCATTGCAGTGGATCGGGGGTTAAATGCCGTTTCTAAATTGAAATTGATACCAGATGCCATAGTTGGAGATTTTGATTCCGCGGATGAATCGGTTTTAAAGGAATTTAAAAGCAAAACTCTTGATACTACCTGGGAAATTCACAAACCGGAAAAAGATGAAACTGATACCGAGCTAGCTATTATTACTGCCATCAGGCTAGGTTGTACAAAGCTTATCCTACTAGGTGCTACTGGTGGGCGGTTGGATCATTTTCTGGGAAATCTTCATCTTTTATATGCTAGTTTGAAACAAGGTGTGGAAGCTGCTATCGTTGATGAGAGGAACTGGATAACCGTTACAGAGAAGGAACGTGTTTTTGAAGCGGATCAAATTTTCGGGAAGTATATTTCCTTTTTACCTTTAAGCGAAGAAGTAAAAGGTATTTCCCTGACTGGATTTAAATATCCACTTCATAAAAAAGACATTACCATTGGAACCAGTCTCTGTATCAGCAATGAGCTTACTGGAGCTGCAGGAAAGATGGAATTTGATTCCGGAATCCTGATCTGTGTAGAATCTCACGATTAAATAAGCGTATTCGGATATCTAGGGATCGTGTTCCCATTTTAGTGTTTTTCTTAAACCAGGCCACCGATAGTGGTCTGGTTTAAAATGTTAAAACTGGATATTTATATCACTCCACTTGCGTGCTAAGATAGGAAACATCAAATGTAGCAAGGAAGGAGTATTTATGAACAGAACCAATAACAAAATTTATAAAGTAGCGCTAACTGGTCTGTTTGCAGCTATGTCATACGTTGTATTTACATTTTTGCAATTAAAGATCACCCTTCCAGGAGGGGATGCGACAGCCATCCATCTCGGAAATGCAGTTTGTGTCCTTGGCGCATTACTGCTTGGTGGTCTCTACGGAGGTTTGGGTGGAGCGATTGGGATGACGATTGGAGATCTATTTGATCCTGTCTATATTGTTTATGCACCGAAGACTTTTTTACTAAAATTGTGTATCGGCTTGATTACCGGATTTTTAGCACATAAAGTTGGTAAGATTGGTGAGACTTCCGATAGAAAGCATATTTTAATCTGGACGATTATAGCTGCGGTGGGAGGACTTTTATTTAATGTGATTTTTGACCCCCTCATCGGCTATTATTATAAACTTCTCATTCTTGGAAAGCCTGCGGCAGAGTTGTCTTTTGTATACAATCTAACTGCAACTTCCATTAATGCAGTAACTTCAACCATAGTATCAGTAGCTGCGTATATGCCACTTCGAAGTGCTTTGGCAAAATCAGGGTTGCTATCAAAAATTAATTAGGAGTTTTTATGACATCAGAAAAACATCAGAAAAAAATTGCTGTCATCAATGATTTATCAGGGTACGGACGCTGTTCCCTTACGGTGGTAATACCCATTCTTTCCGCTTTAAAGATACAGTGCTGTCCAGTACCAACTTCCATCTTATCCAATCATACTGGATTTCCAACTTATTTTTTTGATGATTATACGGATAAGATGCCTCAGTATATTGAACAGTGGAAGAAACTGAAACTGTCCTTTGACGGCATATACAGCGGTTTTCTTGGCTCTGAAGCCCAGATACAGATTGTAATTGATATGATTAAAGAATTTAGAACAGAGGAAACACTTGTAATCATTGACCCCATTATGGGAGATCATGGGAAGGCTTATCAGACATATACTCCAGAGATGTGCAACCGAATGAAGGAATTGGTTGGTTATGGAAACATTGTCACCCCCAATCTGACAGAAGCATGCATTTTGACCGGAAGAGAGTACCCGAAAGAAGGATTTAAGCGTGGAGTGCTGAGTCAGATGGCCACAGAGATCCAAAGATTGGGTCCGGAATCGGTTGTAATTACTGGTGTAAAGGAAGGAAGCTTTGTGACCAATGTAGTTCTTGAAAAGGATGGAGAACCTCACTTTATAAGAACCCGCCACGTGGGAAATGAAAGACCAGGGACTGGCGATGTATTCTCCAGCATTATAGCAGCTTATGCAGTAAGAGGAGTTCCTCTAAGAGATGGTGTCAGAAAAGCGGCTAATTTTGTCAAAGAATGCATTTTGAAATCAGATGAATTAAATGTTCCCGTAGAAAACGGGGTATGTTTTGAAGAACTGCTTTCTTTGCTCATTCGACACTGAAAATCAAGTGAAACAAGGGGAATTTTAGGAAAAAGGGCTTTTCTTTGCCCTTTTTTTGTAGTATAATCAACGGCATATTATGAAGTGGATCTGTTTCCGCAAAGAATATTTAAAAGAAACCAGGAGGAATACCATGTTAGATTTGAAGTTTGTAAGAGAAAATCCTGAAATTGTAAAGGAAAACATGAAAAAGAAGTTTCAGGACAGCAAGTTGCCATTGGTGGATGAAGTCATCGAACTCGATGAGTTAAACCGTGGGGCGAAGCAGGAAGGGGATGCTCTAAGAGCAGAACGCAACAAACTTTCCAAACAGATCGGAACCTTAATGGGACAAGGCAAGAAAGAGGAAGCAGAAGAGCTTAAGAAAAAAGTAACGGATGCTTCTGAGCATCTAGCATCTCTGGAAGAAAAGGAAAATGATTTAGAGGAAAGAATTAAGAAGATCATGATGATCATTCCTAATATCATTGATCCAAGCGTACCCGTTGGAAAAGATGACAGTGAAAATGTTGAAATTCAGCGTTACGGTGATCCATTTGTTCCTGACTTTGAAATTCCTTATCATACAGATATTATGGAACGCTTTGAAGGCATTGATTTAGACAGTGCAAGAAAAGTTGCAGGTAATGGTTTTTACTATTTAATGGGAGATATTGCTAGACTTCATTCTTCTGTTATCTCATATGCAAGAGATTTTATGATTGATCGTGGATTTACGTATTGCATTCCTCCTTTCATGATCCGCAGCGAAGTGGTAACCGGTGTTATGAGCTTTGCTGAGATGGATGCAATGATGTATAAAATAGAAGGCGAAGATCTATATTTAATTGGTACCAGTGAACACTCCATGATTGGTAAATTCATCGATACCATTCTTCCAGAAACAAAGCTTCCTCAGACACTTACCAGCTATTCTCCTTGTTTCCGTAAGGAAAAGGGCGCTCACGGTCTAGAAGAAAGAGGCGTATATCGAATTCATCAGTTTGAGAAGCAGGAGATGATCGTAGTCTGCAAGCCAGAAGAAAGCATGGATTGGTATGAAAAGTTATGGCAGAATACTGTTGATTTATTCCGCACTCTTGATGTTCCTGTAAGAACCTTAGAATGTTGTTCTGGTGATCTTGCAGATTTAAAGGTGAAATCTGTAGATGTTGAAGCTTGGTCCCCAAGACAGAAGAAATATTTTGAAGTGGGAAGCTGTTCTAACTTAGGAGACGCTCAGGCAAGAAGACTGAAAATCAGAGTTTCTTCCGAGGATGGCAATAAGTACTTCGCTCATACTTTAAATAATACAGTAGTAGCTCCACCAAGAATGCTCATCGCATTTTTAGAGAATAATTTACAGGCAGATGGAAGCGTAAAGATTCCAGAAGCTTTACAGCCTTATATGGGCGGTAAAAAAGCGATTATGCCAAAATAAAGCCAAGTTATGGGGCTGTTGCAGAATGCTGATCAGGAAAATCAGGGTTTCATTTTGCAACAGCCCTTATTAAAAAAGGAGGACATATCATATGATCAAGTTCAACCATTTTAATTTTAACGTATTAGATTTAGAAAAAAGCTTAAAATTCTACAAAGAGGCATTAGACCTCACCCCAGTGAGGGAAAAGAAAGCAGAGGATGGCTCCTTTCAGCTTGTATATCTTGGTGATGGAAAAAGTGATTTCACACTGGAACTTACTTATCTAACCGATCGGAAAGAACCTTATAATCTGGGAGAGTGTGAATTTCATCTTGCATTTCATGTGGATGAATATGAAGAGACTTATAAAAAACATAAAGAAATGGGAATCATCTGTTTTGAAAATCCCGGAATGGGAATCTATTTCATCAGTGATCCCGACGGCTACTGGATCGAGCTTGTTCCTGCCAGATAAGGAGAATATCTGTGTATATTGATGTAAACGGTGTTACATTGTATTATGAAGTTTCAGGAAGCGGGCCTGCTATTGTTCTTGTCCATGGCAATGCACAGGATCACCGTATTTTTTTAGAAACTGCTCAAAAATTAAATCAGGATTATACAGTTTATCTTCTGGATTCTAGATGCCATGGAAAAAGCAGCCGGGTAAAAAAACTTGGTTATGAGGAAATGGCAAAGGATGTAGCGGAGTTTACAAAGAAATTGGACCTTAAGGATCCTTGTTTTTGCGGTTACAGCGATGGAGGAATCGTTGGTCTTTTACTTGGAATCCGCTATCCAGGTCTTTTTAAAAAGTTAATTCTTTGTGGAGCCAATTCCCATCCTCAGGGGATGAAACGCCTGTGGCTAAAGCTGTTTGCACTTACAGAAAAGTTTACCTTTGATCACAGAAGAAGCATGATTCAGACAGAACCAAGAATTACCGCCAAAGAACTTGGGCAAATATCTGCACCAACTATGATTCTTGCTGGACAATGGGATATGGTAAAGGAAGCCCATACCAGATACCTTGCTTCCAATATCCGGCATAGCATTCTTCGGATTCTTCCCCGGGAAGGGCATGGAAGTTATATCGTCCACAGCGAAAAGCTTTATTACATTATAAAGAAATTTCTAGCGGCTCCCATGCAGCAGTAAAAAATCTCTCGAATAAATAAGGTGTAAAGAAAAAACACTTGACACCATAAGAAAACTATTGTATGATATCACAGGTGATGATATGGAAAAGATTGCAAGACAGGGATTGTTATATGATTTCTATGGAGCGCTTCTAACGGAACATCAGAGGCATGTCTATGAAGATGTGGTATTTTATGATCTATCTTTAAGTGAGATTGCAGAAGAACAAGGAATCAGCCGTCAGGGGGTACATGACCTGATTAAGCGGTGTAATAAGATTCTTGAGAGTTATGAAGAAAAACTCCATCTTGTGGAAAAGTTTGAACAGACAAAGAAACTGGCAAGAGAAATCCAGAGCCTGACCAAAGCATTCTCTGAAAATAGGGATATGGGTCTAATCCATCGCATCGAAGAGATATCGGGCGAAATTGTCGAGCTAGAAGCTCATTAGGAGGGCGTTATATGGCTTTTGAGAGCTTATCCGATAAATTACAAAATGTATTCAAAAACTTAAGAGGCAAAGGACGTTTGTCTGAAGCCGATGTAAAAACAGCCCTTAAAGAAGTTAAGATGGCTTTATTAGAAGCGGATGTAAGCTTTAAGGTTGTAAAACAGTTTATTAGTGCTGTGCAAGAGAGAGCTATTGGACAAGATGTTCAAAACAGTCTCACTCCGGGCCAGATGGTAATAAAGATTGTAAATGAAGAATTGGTTCAATTAATGGGCTCTGAAACCACTGAAATCCAATTAAAACCGGCCAGTGATATGACCGTAATTTTAATGGCTGGTCTCCAGGGTGCTGGTAAAACCACAACGACTGCCAAGATTGCTGGTAAATTAAAAGCAAAAGGCAGAAAGCCTGTTCTCGTTGCCTGCGACGTTTATCGTCCTGCCGCTATTAAGCAGTTACAGATCAATGGAGAAAAGCAGGGTGTGCCAGTATTTTCCATGGGTGAGAATCATAAGCCCGTTGATATCGCAAAGGCGGCCATTGCATCTGCAATCAAGAATGATCAGAATGTGGTGATACTTGATACAGCTGGTAGACTTCATATTGATGATGATATGATGAATGAGCTAATTGAAATCAAAGAGGCTATAACAGTCGATCAGACGATTTTAGTCGTTGATGCCATGACAGGACAGGATGCGGTGAATGTTGCCGGAATGTTCAATGATAAGATTGGTATTGATGGAGTTATCGTAACTAAGCTTGACGGTGATACCAGAGGTGGAGCGACCCTTTCCATACGTGCAGTTATAGGTAAACCTGTGCTTTATGTGGGTATGGGAGAAAAACTTACTGATTTGGAACAGTTTTATCCGGATCGTATGGCGTCGAGGATCCTTGGAATGGGAGATATTCTTTCTCTTATTGAGAAGGCAGAATCCCAGGTTGATGAAGAGAAAGCAAAAGAATTATCCCAGAAGCTTCGAAAGGCAGAGTTTGATTACAATGACTTTTTAGAGCAGATGAGCCAAGTTAAAAACATGGGTGGAATGGCAAGTATTATGAGCATGATGCCCGGCATGGGACAATTAAAAGACGTTGATTTTGACGAAAAGGCTTTGGACCGAGTGGAAGCTATTATTCTTTCCATGACGACCAAAGAACGTACCACCCCTGAACTTATGAAGAATGCTTCTAGGAAGCAAAGAGTGGCAAAGGGAGCTGGTGTAGATGTCGGCGAGGTAAACCGAATCGTCAAACAGTTTGACCAGATGAAAAAGATGATGAAGCAGCTTCCCGGAATGATGGGTGGCGGAAAACGCCATGGTGGCGGTGGATTACTTAGCAAACTGAAATTACCGTTTTAATATTACTTTGATGTTAGCAAGGCAGGTTTCTGCGTTCGCTATATATATGTTTTAAAATTTCATGTTTAAGGAGGTGAATTTCAAAATGGCAGTTAAGATGAGATTAAAAAGAATGGGTCAGAAAAAGGCTCCTTTTTATAGAATTGTAGTTGCAGATTCCAGATCTCCAAGAGATGGTAGATTTATCGAAGAGATTGGTTACTATGATCCTACCACAGAGCCAAGCGTAATCAAGTTCAATGAAGAGAGCGCTAAAAAGTGGTTAGGAACAGGTGCACAGCCAACAGAAGTTGTAAGCAAGCTTTTAAAGATCGCCGGTATCCAGTAGTGAGAGGTGAAGCATATGAAAGAATTAGTAGAAGTAATTGCAAAAGCACTGGTTGATGATCCTAATCAGGTTGCTGTTACTGAGACTGTAAAGGATGATGAAATTGTCCTTGAGCTTACGGTTGCGCCTTCCGATATGGGTAAGGTTATTGGCAAACAGGGCAGGATTGCAAAAGCTATTCGTTCTGTTGTAAAAGCAGCAGCTTCCAAAGAAGACAAAAAGATTACCGTAGAAATACAGTAATTTTGAAAGACCGCCGACCTGTCGGAAGACGGTCTTCTTTTGTTTTTTTAAAGGCATTATTTAGTAGTTAAAATGAGCCGGGTAGCGATACGCGGTTTGTTTTGTATGATATGGAGAGATAGATGGATGATTTATTGAGAGTTGGTGTGATTTCTTCCACCCATGGTTTAAAAGGAGAAGTAAAGGTATTTCCAACGACAGATGACGCAACCCGTTTTAAATCCTTAAAGAATGTAACGATGGATACCGGAAGCGGACATATGAATTTGGAGATTCAGGGAGTGAAGTTTTTTAAAAATATGGTAATTCTTAAATTCAAGGAATTCGATTCCATTAATGAAGTGGAAAAATATAAGGGAAAAGATCTTTTGATAGAAAGAGACCAAGCGGTAGCGCTTGGGCCAGATGAAAACTTTATTTTTGAATTAATCGGACTTCGGGTTGTTTTAGAAGATGGCACAGAATTTGGTACCCTTACAGATGTAATAAAGACAGGCGCCAATGATGTCTATGAAGTTAAGACGAAAGAAGGAAAAGAAGTATTGCTTCCTGCCATCAAACAATGTGTACTTGGAGTAGATTTAGAAGAAGGGACCGTTACCGTCCACATCATGGATGGCCTTCTGGATTAAGGCGGAGGAGTAAAACAAATGAATTATCATATATTAACTCTGTTTCCAGAAATGGTACTAAACGGACTACACACCAGCATTATCGGAAGAGCGGCAGAAAAAGGTCTGCTTTCCATTGAGGCCATTGATATCCGGGAATATTCTACGGATAAGCACCGCCATGTAGATGATTATCCTTATGGAGGCGGGGCTGGAATGGTCATGCAGCCCATGCCAATCTGTGATGCTTACGAAGATCTTTGTGGGAAAATTGGCAAAAACCCCCGTGTTATTTATATGACTCCGCAGGGTAAAGTCTTTAACCAAAAGATTGCACAAGAGCTGGCAAAGGAAGAAGATCTGGTTTTTCTTTGTGGTCATTATGAAGGAATCGATGAAAGAGCACTGGAGTTAATTGCTACGGATTATCTATCAATTGGAGACTACGTGTTGACTGGTGGAGAACTTCCTGCCATGGTTATGATAGATAGCATATCTCGTTTGATTCCAGGTGTATTAAATAACGATACTTCAGCAGAATTTGAATCCTTCCAAGATAACCTGCTTGAATACCCTCAGTACACCCGTCCGGAAGAATATAAAGGATTAAAAGTCCCTGAGGTCTTGCTATCGGGGCACCATAAGAATATTGATGCCTGGAGAAGAGAGCAATCCATTCAGCGTACCTTAGAGCGCAGGCCTGATCTTCTTGAAGAAGCAATCCTTTCAAAAAAAGAAGCCGAATATTTAAAAAAGCTTGTAAATACGCGGGAAAACGGGGCATAATTTAAGAAAGAAAGGACTTGCAATCCATAGTTCTTTATGATAAAATACAAAATGTTGTGATGACAAGGAGATGTTCCTCTGTTACGGATTTCCGTATGAAGTATTAAGAACATCAAATAAAATCAAGGAGGTTCACACAATGAACGAAATTATTAGAAATATCGAAGCAGCTCAGTTAAAGCAGACCGTACCGGTATTCCACGTTGGCGATACTGTTAAAGTATTTAACAAGATCAAAGAGGGAACCCGCGAAAGAATCCAGATTTTCGAAGGAACTGTTATTAAAAGACAGAACGGCGGCGCTAGAGAAACATTTACCGTAAGAAAGAACTCTAACGGTATTGGCGTTGAGAAAACCTGGCCATTACATTCCCCTTCTGTAGACAACGTTGAAGTTGTTAGAAAAGGTAAAGTAAGAAGAGCTAAACTGTATTACTTAAGAGACAGAATCGGTAAAGCTGCTAAGGTTAAAGAATTAGTTAGATAATTCCGGAACAGGCGAGGGGACAATGCAAATTGTCCCTTTCTTTAGTAGATGGGGTGTTTGGTATGGAATTTTATCACAGTGATGACAATAATAAGCTTCGCCATATAATCAATTGGATTGTTGATATTATTGTAGTGATCGCTTTTGCATGGTTTCTAGCCTATTCCCTGGGAACACAAATCGTAATTGCTGGTCATTCCATGTATCCTCTTCTCGCATCAGATGATGTGGTGATGATGGATCGTCTGGCTTACGACTTCGGCCACCCCGGAAGATTTGATGTGGTGGTTTTTCAAAGGGAAGACCGTAAGATGAATGTAAAGCGTGTCATTGGATTGCCGGGAGAAACCGTGCAAATCAAAAACGAAGAAATTTATATTGATGGTGAGAAGTTAAAACAACCGGCGGGTCTAGGCCGGGTATCTCTGGCCGGACTGGCAGAAAAGCCAGTAAAGCTTGGAGAAGATGAGTATTTTTTGCTGGGTGATAATAGAGACAGCAGTGAAGACAGTCGGTTTTCTAATATTGGCAATGTAAGTGGCAGTCAAATTCAGGGTAAAGTCTGGTTTCGGATGCTACCTTTTGTAAAGATGGAATTAATTCGTTCGAAATAGAGGAATGTTATGAATATACAGTGGTATCCAGGTCATATGACCAAAGCCAAAAGGGCTATGAAAGAAGACATCAAATTAATTGATTTGATTATTGAGTTAGTAGATGCAAGAGTACCACTCAGCAGTAGAAATCCTGATATTGATGATTTGGGTGTGAATAAAGCGCGCATCGTTCTTCTTAATAAATCAGATCTTGCTGATGAGCGTTTCAACAAAGCTTGGACAGAGTATTTTGAAGCTCAGGGTTTTCATGTTCTCAAAGTGAATTCAAAAAGTGGCTCAGGACTGAAACAAATAAATGGTATTGTTCAGGAAGCTTGCAAAGAAAAGATAGAGAGAGACCGCAGACGAGGCATATTAAACCGCCCGGTACGTGCCATGGTTGTAGGAATTCCTAACGTAGGAAAGTCAACTTTTATCAATTCCTTTGCTGGAAAAGCATGTACAAAAACAGGAAACAAACCAGGAGTAACAAAAGGTAACCAGTGGATTCGTTTAAATAAGAGTTTGGAGCTACTTGATACGCCGGGAATATTATGGCCAAGGTTTGAGGATCAAAAAGTAGGCGTTAAGCTGGCCATGATTGGTTCTATTAATGACCAGATCTTAAATAAAGACGAACTGGCCATTGAACTGATTCGTTTCTTGAACCGAGATTATCCAAATGTTCTTTTGAACCGGTATGGAATTGAAGTAGATAATGAGTTTAAGATATTGGAAGAGGTAGCAAAAGCTAGATCTTGCCTTGCAAAAGGTGGAGAATTTGACTTGATTAAAGCCTCTAACTTATTGATCGATGATTTTAGAAACGGAAAATTGGGGCGTATGACCTTAGAATTTCCTAAAAAAACAGAAAAATAAAAATTAGGGCGGCTCTTTTTGAGTGGCCCTATTTTTCTATAAAAAAGGCGGAGTGGAAACAATGAGAAAATTAACAGAAGAAAAACTGAGGGCAGAGCAGGAACGCCTGGAGATGATGAAGGAGTACGAATACAGGTATGAGGACCATATTCTCCTCTGCGGCATCGACGAAGTGGGAAGAGGACCTCTTGCGGGGCCTGTAGTGGCAGGTGCAGTGATATTGCCAAGGGATTGTGAGATTCTTTATATCAATGATTCCAAAAAGCTATCTGAGAAGAAACGGGAAGCTTTGTACCTTGAAATCAAAGAAAAGGCATTGGCTTATTCTGTTGGTGTAATCGGACCAGAAGTAACTGATGATATAAACATACTACAAGCCACCTATGAAGCCATGAGGCTGGCTGTAGACAAGCTTGGACTTAAGCCACAAGTCTTATTAAACGACGCGGTTACCATACCGGGACTAACCATGGAACAAGTGCCTATTATAAAAGGGGATGCAAAGAGTGTGTCCATAGCCGCCGCAAGCATCATAGCAAAGGTTACGAGGGATCATATGATGGAAGAGTACGACATTTTATTTCCCCAGTATGGATTTGCAAAGAACAAAGGATATGGAACACCAGTTCATATCAGCGCATTAAAAGAATATGGTCCCTGTCCCATTCACCGTCGCAGCTTTATAAAGAATTTTACAAGCTAGGAAAGGTCAGGGGCATGATTGAAGAACAACAGAGAGATCGGAACAGAGTATGAAATAATTGCAGCCGATTTTCTTGAAAAATCCGGCTATAAAATTCTGGAACAGAATTATAGAAATAAGATGGGAGAAATCGATCTCATTGCAATGGATGAAAAGGATCTGGTCTTTATTGAAGTAAAGTATCGAAAGAGCCTTTCAAAAGGTGATCCAGCAGAAGCAGTAAACTATAAAAAGCAGATTCGAATTAGAAATGCAGCGAGAGGTTACTTATATTTTAGCCATCTAGGTGAAGAGACCTCCTGTCGGTTTGATGTAGTGGCCATACTTGGGCAGGAGATTCGGTTGATACGAGATGCATTTTAATGGAGGGAAACGGATGAATGATATGTGGAAACGGGCAGAATCAGAGAATGGTTTAAATTATAAAGTCTCAGAACAAGTCCCTTACTTTTCATTTCCAATTCTGGAAGATACAGGCTTAGTGAAACAAGGATTTTCCACAAAGATGGGAGGGGTAAGTCAGGGAAAGTATGCGACCATGAACTTTACCTTTACCAGAGGCGATAATCCGGATCACGTTAAGGAAAATTACAGACGGATGGCAAAAGCACTTGGCGTTGATGTGGAAAAGATGGTGTTGTCTTATCAGACCCATACCACGAATGTCCGGGTGGTAACAGAATCCGACGCTGGAAAGGGAATTTTTAAGGAAAGAGAATATCAAGATGTGGATGGATTAATAACCAATGTTCCAGGAATCACGCTTGTTACTTTTTACGCAGACTGTGTTCCTCTTTACTTTCTTGACCCAGTTCATAAGGCAATTGGTTTAAGTCATTCCGGATGGAGAGGAACCGTGGGCCGTATGGGGGGAGTGACTGTGAAAAAGATGGAGGAAGCATTTGGTTCCAGGGCAGAAGATATGATTGCATGTATTGGCCCTAGCATCTGCAAGACTTGTTATGAAGTAGGAGCGGAAGTAATTGAAGAATTTAAAAAAGGATATGACCAAAAACATTGGGGCGATATATTTACAGATAAAGGAAATGGAAAGTACTGGCTGGATCTTTGGAAAGCAAATGAAATTGTACTTTTAAATGCCGGTATTAAAAAAGAAAATCTGGAGGTTACGGATATCTGCACTCACTGTAACTCAGATTATCTGTTTTCCCATCGTACTACGGGCAATGAAAGAGGTAATTTAGCTGCATTTCTTTCCCTTGCAGAATAGTGAAAAGTCTTAGATTTCACACTAAAAACTGGCTACAGCAAATGAGAATATATCTTTTCATACGCTGCAGCCAGTTTTGATTTCAATTTAAGCCTTATATTTTTTTAATACATTCTGGATCTTTTCAGTGGAACTGAGAGCTGTGCTGATTGGAACATCATGATTTAAGGAATTCACGATAGCAGCAACATATTTGCTGATATCAGCCTCAACATACCATTCTCTTTCTAGAAGCTCTTTGGGACGGTAATTTAAGTTGGTAGTTACCACACTGTCAATATATCCCTTATTGTAAAACTCATCAAATTTTTCTAGTCCATTTGTAAAAAGTCCAAAGGTACAGCAGACGATTACTTTATCAGCCTTACGTTCTTTTAACTCTTTAGCCGTATCAAGCATGCTTTCTCCAGAGGAGATCATATCGTCTACAATCAACACGGTTTTGCCTTCTACAGAAGAACCTAAGAATTCATGATCAACAATAGGATTACGTCCGTCTATTACTTTGGAATAATCTCTTCTCTTGTAGAACATACCCATATCTACACTTAAGTTATTGGCAAGATAAACAGCTCGGTCCATAGCTCCTTCATCAGGGCTGATAACCATCAGGTTTTCTTTGTCAATTTTAAGATTTGGGTACTGCTTAAGCACTGCCTTTACAAACTGGTAAGTAGGCATGAAGTTGTCAAAACCGCTTAGAGGGATTGCATTTTGTACTCTAGGATCATGAGCGTCAAAGGTAATAATGTTGCTGACACCCATGTTAACTAGCTCTTCCAGAGCCATAGCACAGTCTAGTGATTCTCTCTTGGTTCTTTTGTGCTGGCGGCTCTCATAGAGGAACGGCATAACAACGTTTACTCTGTGAGCAGTCGCACAAGATGCGCCTAGAATTCGTTTTAAATCCTGAAAATGATTATCTGGTGACATGTGGTTACTATAACCGTTGACCGTAAATGGAATACTATAATTAGTCACATCTACCATTGCGAAAACATCCGTTCCACGAACAGATTCTTTAATAATTCCTTTTGCTTCTCCAGTTCCAAAACGAGGACATTGGCAATCAAGAAGATAGGAATTTATATCATAACCGCGGTAATGGAGATCAGCCTCACGGCGTTTTAATTCCTCAATATCATTTCTGCGGAAACCTACAATGTGGTCATTTACTTTTTTAGCCAGTTCCTGGCAGCTTTCCAGTGCCGCAATTTTTAAGGGTGCAACAGGCAGTTGGTCTTTGAATACATAATCATTTGCCATGACAAACGTTCCTCCATAATGAATGAACAGCCAGTTTTTAGACTGCCTGTTTCTTATCTTACCCCTTTTATACCATCGATAGACGGAATGCGTCAATAGAATTTGTTATATTTTCGTGAAAAAAACAAAAAACGCTTCCTTTACAAAAAGTGACAATCTTGTTATGATATATTAGTATGGCTATAGAAAGGTAAATGAACATGAGTAAAAAAGGACATATTATCAAAACAGTCGATCCGGATTCTATCGCAGACCAATTGGAATTAGAAGCAGGTGATGCTGTGATTTCCATAGATGGTAGGGAACTAGAAGACATTTTTGATTATGAATATTATATAAATAACGAATCCATTCTTATGGTTGTGAAGAAAAAGAATGGAGAAGAATGGGAACTGGAAATAGAAAATCAATACGAGGATTTGGGAATTACTTTTGAAAATGGTTTAATGAGTGAGTATCGAACCTGTCGGAATAATTGTATCTTTTGCTTTATTGATCAGATGCCTCCTGGAATGAGAGAGACTCTCTATTTTAAAGATGACGATTCTAGGCTTTCATTTCTTCAGGGAAACTACGTAACTCTTACAAATATGAGCGACCATGATATCAATCGAATTATTGAATTCAAACTGGCACCGATTAATATATCGGTTCATACCACAAATCCAGTTTTGCGGTGCAAGATGCTTCATAACCGTTTTGCAGGGGAATCCCTTTCAAAGATAGACCAGCTTTATGAAGCTGAGATTCCAATGAACGGACAAATTGTACTCTGCAAAGGCGTAAATGACGGAAAAGAGTTGGAGCGGACCATTAAGGATCTGGCAAAGTATCTTCCTCATATGAAGAGTGTTTCAATTGTCCCTGTAGGCGTGTCTAAATTCCGAGAGGGTTTATATCCTTTGGAAGCATTGAATGAAGACGACGCAAGAAATGTAATTGAAACCGTAGAACGGTGGCAAAAAAAGTTATATAAAACTTACGGCAACCATTTTATCCATGTCAGTGATGAGTTCTATATTCTTGCAGGACTTGCCATGCCGGAAGAGAAACGATATGACGGTTATATTCAATTAGAAAACGGGGTTGGAATGACCCGTCAGCTGGAAGAAGAAGTGATAGGTGTCCTAAAGAAACTAAAAGGGGACAAACAGGTGGAGGAGATTTCCATTGCTACAGGGAAACTGGCAGCTCCATATATAAAAGACCTGGTAGAAAAAATCACGAAAAAGTTTCCGGGAAGAAAGGTTCATGTCTATACCATTACCAATGTCTTTTTCGGTGAGCATATTACGGTTGCTGGCTTAATCACTGGTCAGGACTTAACCAGCCAGTTAAAAGGCAAAGAGCTTGGAAGCAGACTTCTGCTTCCAGAATGTATGTTCCGCAGTGGAGAAGAAGTGTTTCTTGACGACCTGACAAGAACCGATGTACAAAATGCTTTACAAGTACAGGTAGATATTGTAAAATCAAGCGGTCAGGATTTAGTTCAGGCCGTATTAGGGCCGGTAAAAGAGAACCTAGCTTCTTATGACGGATACGAATTAAAGGAGATATCATATGAGTAAACCAATAGTTGCCATCGTGGGCCGACCAAATGTAGGAAAGTCTACGTTGTTTAATGTTTTAGCTGGAGATACAATTTCCATCGTAAAAGATACACCAGGAGTTACCAGAGACAGAATCTATGCAGACTGTAACTGGTTAGATAGAAACTTCACTCTAATCGATACAGGAGGCATTGAGCCAGATACCAAAGATATTATCTTGTCTCAAATGAGAGAGCAGGCTGAGATCGCAATTGCTACTGCAGATGTCATTGTCTTTATTGTTGATGTGCGCCAGGGGTTGGTAGATTCTGACTCAAAGGTTGCAGATATGCTTAGAAAATCAAAGAAGCCAGTAGTGCTTGCAGTTAATAAGGTAGACAGCTTCGAAAAATTCGGAAATGATGTTTTTGAATTTTACAATTTAGGTATCGGTGAACCCGTTCCAGTTTCGGCTGCTTCCAGACTTGGTCTAGGAGAACTTCTTGATGAAGTTATTAAGCATTTTACAACTGAAAAAGAGGAAGAGGAAGACGATGACCGTCCTAGAATTGCAATTGTAGGAAAGCCTAACGTAGGAAAATCTTCTATTATAAATCAACTTTTAGGCGAAAACCGAGTCATTGTATCTGATATTGCAGGAACCACCAGAGATGCGGTAGATACTGAGATCGTGCACGATGGAACGGAATATGTATTTATTGATACAGCAGGTTTGAGACGTAAGAGCAAAATCAAAGAAGAATTAGAGCGTTACAGTATCATTCGTACGGTAACCGCCGTAGAGCGAGCTGATGTGGTGGTAGTTGTAATTGACGCGGAGGAAGGCGTTACGGAGCAGGATGCCAAGATAGCAGGCATTGCTCACGATCGTGGTAAAGGTATTATCGTTGCCGTTAACAAATGGGATGCCATTGAAAAGCACGACAAAACCATTTACGAATACACCAATAAGATTAAAAACACCTTATCCTTTATGCCATATGCAGAATTTGCATTTATTTCTGCAAAAACTGGGCAGAGAATGAATAAACTATTTGAAATGATAGATATCGTACGAGAGAACCAGACTCTTAGAGTTTCCACTGGCGTATTAAATGAAATTATGTCTGAAGCCGTAGCTCTGCAGCAACCACCTTCTGATAAGGGAAAACATCTCAGACTTTATTACATTACTCAGGTTGCCGTAAAACCACCAACATTTGTAATCTTTATTAATGACAAAGAACTTACCCATTTCTCTTATACAAGATATATTGAAAATAAGATTCGTGATGCATTTGGTTTCAAAGGAACATCCCTTAAATTTCTATATAGAGAAAGAAGCGGAAAGGATCAATAGTATGGAAAGAATTATCTGTCTTTTAGCTGGTTATTTGTTTGGCTTAATACAGACCGGTTATCTTTATGGAAAAGCACATAAGATTGATATCCGTAACCATGGAAGTGGTAATTCTGGCACCACCAATGCCTTAAGGGTTATGGGTGCAAAGGCAGGGGCAGTCGTGTTTTTGGGAGATTTCTTAAAATCATTGCTTCCTTGTCTCGTAGTACGAGTACTTTTTAAAGACAAACCCGAGTTTATATACTTGTTGATGATGTATACAGGCTTAGGTGTCATATTAGGCCACAACTATCCCTTTTATCTTAAGTTTAAAGGGGGAAAGGGTATTGCGGCTACGGCTGGCTTGATTGTCGCCACTGATTTACGAATGACACTTTTGTGTATCGTAGCCTTTTTATCCATTGTAATCATTACCAGATACGTCTCATTAGGCTCTCTGGTGGTGGCTGTTATCTTATTTGCGTGGCTGGCTCTTTTTGCCACATTAGGCGCTTATGGGCTGGATCAGAAGCTACTTCCAGAATTCTATCTCGTGACAGCGATGATCAGTGGATTGGCATTTTGGCGTCATCGGGCGAATGTCGGACGCCTTGTCCGTGGTACAGAGAATAAAATCTCCCTAAACTTTGGCAAAAAATAAAATGAGGTGAAGGAAATGGCAAAAATTGGAATAATCGGATCGGGAAGCTGGGGTATTGCTTTGGCATCTCTTCTATATAATAATAAGCATGAGGTGACGGTATGGTCGGCGCTTCCAGAAGAGATCACAGAGATGAAGACGACCCGAAGACACCATACTCTTCCGGAGTTGGTTCTTCCAGAGGACATGAGATTTACAGAGAGTCTTGAAGAGGCCATGACTGGACGGGACATTCTGGTTACTGCGGTTCCTTCAATTTATGTCCGTTCTACAGCAAAAAAGATGAGTTCTTTCTGCCGGTATGGTCAAGTAGTAGTCAACGTAGCCAAAGGCATTGAAGAATCCACACTTATGACGCTTTCTGAAGTTTTGGAAGATGAGCTCCCTATGGCAGACGTAGCCGTCTTATCCGGCCCAAGTCATGCCGAAGAGGTAAGCAAAGGACTTCCAACTACCTGTGTGGCAGGTGCCCGTACCAGAAAGACAGCGGAATACATTCAGGGGATATTTATGCATGAAGTGTTCCGAGTCTATACAAGTCCTGATATCCTAGCGATTGAAATCGGTGGATCACTCAAGAATGTCATCGCTCTTGCTGCTGGAATTGCAGATGGTCTTGGCTATGGAGATAACACAAAAGCTGCCCTCATTACTAGGGGAATTACTGAAATATCTAGACTTGGTACTGAAATGGGCGGTAAATTTCAGACGTTTTGCGGACTTTCCGGTATCGGTGACCTGATTGTGACTTGTGCCAGTATGCACAGTCGAAATCGGAGGGCTGGTATTTTAATTGGACAGGGCAGAACCATGGAAGAAGCAACGAAGGAAGTTAAGATGGTTGTAGAAGGTATCTATTCCGCAAAAGCGGCATTAGCCCTTTCTGAAAAGTATGGAGTTTCCATGCCGATTGTAGAACAGGTAAATGAGGTGCTCTTTAATAACAAACCTGCTTCTGACGCGGTGAAAGATCTGATGCTTCGTGATAAAACGATAGAAAGTTCCGACCTCCCGTGGGAAGATTAATGAAAACTGATTTTATTTATATTTAATAAAAGCGGTTGACATTTTTTTAAAGCCATTTTATTATAAAGACTATGTATATATAGTCAGAAGAACTGTATATATCAAATCATTTCATGAGGAGGAATGGATTATGAAAAAATCTATGAAGAAGTTATTGAGCGTTACTATGGCAATTGCTATGGTAGCATCCTTGACTGCTTGCGGTGGAAAGTCTAATGGTACTGCAACAACAGAATCAAAGACAGAATCACCAAAGGCATCCGGCGAAGGCTCCTTTAAAATCGGAGGCATCGGCCCGATTACTGGAAGTACTGCAATCTATGGACAGGCTGTTATGAATGGTGCCGAACTGGCTATTAAGGAGATTAATGCAGGTGGTGGTATTGGCGGCGCTCAGATCGAGTACAATTTTCAGGATGATGAAGGTGATACAGAGAAAGCTGTAAATGCTTACAACACCTTAAAAGACTGGGGAATGCAGGTATTAATGGGAACAGTTACATCAGCTCCTTGTATTGCTGTTGGTGCTGAGTCCAGTAACGACAATATGTTCCAGTTAACACCATCTGGTTCTGCTGTAGACTGTACAAAGTTCGAGAATCAGTTCCGTGTATGCTTCTCAGATCCAAACCAAGGTTCTGCTTCAGCGCAGTACATCGGTGAAAACAAGCTTGCAACGAAAGTAGCTGTAATCTATGATAGCTCCGATGTTTATTCCACCGGTATTCATGATAAGTTTATTTCCGAAGCAGGAACACAGGGAGTTGAAATTGTAGCAGATGAAGCATTTACTGCTGATAACAACACAAACTTCTCTGTACAGCTTCAAAAGGCACAGGATTCTGGCGCTGAGCTGGTATTCCTCCCAATTTATTATTCTCAGGCTGCTTTGATTCTGGCACAGGCTAAGCAGATGGGATATGAAACATCATTTTTTGGATGTGACGGTCTTGATGGTCTTTTGAACGTTGAGAACTTCGACAAAACTCTTGCAGAGAACGTTATGCTTCTGACACCATTTGCTGCTGATGCAAAGGATGAGTTAACTCAGAAGTTTGTAGCTTCTTACAAAGAAAAATATAAAGAAACACCAAACCAGTTTGCTGCTGATGCTTATGATGCAATCTATGCAATCAAGGCAGCTTCTGAAAAGGCAGCTGTTACACCGGATATGGACGCTTCTGCGATCTGTGACGGTTTAAAGAAAGCCATGACAGAAATTTCAATCAATGGTTTGACAGGTGAGAACATGAAATGGACCGCTGACGGCGAGCCAGATAAAGCTCCAAAAGCGATTAAGATTGTAAATGGTGTTTATACCGCAATGTAATTTGCAACCAAATATTATTTGGTAAATGACCCAATGGAGGGTCGTCCAAGGGACGACCCTCTTTTTTAAAATAAACAACGAATGAGGTGCGTTGGTATGATGAGTTTCATATCCTATTTTATTAATGGTTTAAGCCTGGGCAGTGTCTACGCAATTATTGCTTTAGGATATACCATGGTATATGGCATTGCCAAGATGCTGAATTTTGCTCATGGCGATGTAATTATGATTGGAGGATACATGGTGTTCACAGTCGTCAGCACAATGGGCTTAGGTCCTGTTGCAGGCGTACTCCTTGCGGTTATCTTATGTACTGTTTTAGGCGTGGTCATTGAGGGCGTCGCTTATCGTCCTTTGCGTATGGCAAGTCCTCTTGCAGTTCTGATTACAGCAATCGGTGTGAGCTACCTGCTTCAAAACATCGCACTGCTTGTTTTCGGATCCAATCCTAAATCTTTTACTTCCGTAGTAACAATTCCTGCTTTGAAATTGGCAAACGGAAAGCTGACAATTTCAGGTGAAACAATCGTAACTATTATTAGTTGTGTTGTTATCATGATCTGCCTGACTACTTTTATCAAGAAGACAAAAGCAGGGCAGGCGATGCTTGCAGTATCAGAAGATAAGGGAGCTGCCCAGTTAATGGGTATTAACGTAGACGGTACCATTGCTCTTACCTTTGCCATTGGCTCTGCTTTAGCAGCCGTTGCAGGTGCACTGTTATGTTCTGCATACCCAACCCTTACTCCTTATACCGGCTCCATGCCAGGAATCAAGGCATTCGTTGCTGCTGTATTCGGAGGAATCGGTTCTATACCGGGAGCGCTTATCGGCGGACTTCTTCTGGGAATCATTGAAAATTTAAGCAAGGCTTATATTTCATCCCAGTTGTCTGATGCCATCGTATTTGGAGTATTGATTGTTGTTCTTCTTGTTAAGCCAACTGGTATTTTGGGCAAGAAGATCAGCGAGAAAGTTTAGGTGGGATATATGGAAAAAAGTAATAAAACAAATTTTCATCTTAGTAAAACATTAAAAAGTAATTTAATTACCTATGGAATCGTGATCGCAGCCTTTTTGATTGTCCAGCTACTTATAAATGCTGGTCAAGTAAGCAGTCTTATGAAGGGACTTTTAGTACCTTTGTGTATCTATACCATACTTGCTGTTTCCTTAAATCTAACGGTAGGAATCCTTGGTGAGTTGAGTCTGGGACATGCGGCCTTTATGTGTGTAGGTGCATTTTCCAGTTCCCTTTTTTCCATCTCTATGTTAGAGGCAATTCCTAATTCCGGATTCCGTTTCTTTCTGGCGATCCTTATTGGTGCGGCTGCGGCTGCTGTTGCCGGAATCATAATAGGAATACCAGTTTTAAGACTTCGTGGCGATTATTTAGCCATTGTTACTCTGGCCTTTGGTGAGATTATAAAGAATGTGGTAAATGTTATCTTTATTGGTAAAGACTCAAATGGCTTACATTTCTCCATGAAAAATGCGATGGCACTTAATATGGAAAAGGACGGTAAAATGATCTTAAACGGTGCCCAGGGAATCACCGGAACGCCAAAAGACTCTACGTTTTTTATTGGTGTGCTCCTTATCCTGGTAACACTATTTATCGTGCTTAATTTAATCCATTCCAGATCTGGTCGTGCGATTATGTCAGTTCGTGACAACCGAATAGCGGCAGAATCCATCGGTATTAATATCACAAAATATAAACTTATGGCATTTACTATTTCTGCTTCCTTGGCAGGTGTTGCTGGAGTTCTGTATTCCCACAATTTATCGTCCCTTACGGCAACTCAGAAGAATTTTGGCTATAACCAGTCTATTATGATTCTGGTGTTTGTTGTACTTGGAGGGATTGGTAATATACGGGGATCTATAATCGCTGCAATCACTCTGACGCTGCTCCCTGAACTTTTAAGAGGCTTAAACACGTATCGTATGTTGATTTACGCCCTCATCCTGATTTTTATGATGATATTCAACTGGAGTCCAAAGCTCATCGACCTCAGAAAACGATTTTTTCATAAGAACAAGGCAGAAAGAGAGAAGGTGTAACCATGGCTTTGCTGGAAATTAAAAATCTTGGAATCTCCTTCGGCGGTTTGCGTGCCGTAGATAATTTTAGCATCACCATAGAAAAGGGGCAGTTGTATGGTCTTATTGGCCCCAATGGAGCTGGTAAAACAACAATGTTTAACTTGTTAACTGGCGTATACAAACCCAGTGCAGGTACCATCCTTTTGGACGGAGATAATATAACAGGTAAAAAAACAAAGGATATCAACAATGCTGGAATCGCAAGAACCTTCCAAAATATCCGTTTGTTTAAAGAATTAACCGTTTTGGATAACGTAAAGACTGGACTTCATAACCGTTATTCTTATTCTACATTAACTGGCATCCTTCGACTTCCAAAGTATTATAAAGTTGAAAAGGAAATGGATGAAAAGGCAATTGAACTTTTAAAAGTGTTTGATCTTGATAAGGAAAAGGACCTCTTAGCATCCAATCTGCCTTATGGTAAACAAAGAAAGTTAGAGATTGCCCGTGCGCTTGCTACAGGGCCTAAGCTTTTGCTTCTTGATGAGCCTGCGGCAGGTATGAATCCCAATGAAACCACAGAACTTATGGATACCATCAGGTTTGTACGTGATAATTTTGAAATGACGATTCTACTGATTGAGCATGATATGAAGCTTGTCTCCGGCATTTGCGAGAAGCTGACAGTTTTGAATTTTGGTCAGGTGCTGATCCAGGGTAATACAGCAGATGTATTAAATGACCCGGAAGTTATCAAAGCATATCTGGGCGAATAAGGAGGCGAAAGACATGGCAATACTTGAAGTGAAAGATCTGGAAGTATACTATGGCGTAATTAAAGCGCTGAAAGGTATTTCCTTTGATGTAAACGAAGGAGAGATTGTGGCCCTGATCGGAGCCAATGGAGCAGGAAAGACTACAACTCTTCACACCATAACCGGCCTTTTAAAATCGGCTACTGGCAGTATTAAATTTGATGGCAATGATATCACTAGGATTCGTGGAGATAAAATTGTTGGAATGGGAATGGCCCATGTACCGGAAGGCAGACGTGTATTTGCAGCTTTAAGCGTATACGAAAATTTAAAGCTGGGGGCTTACACCAGGCGGGATAAGAATGAGATCGAAGAAACGCTACAGATGATCTATAAGCGTTTCCCAAGGCTATTAGAGAGAAAGAATCAACCAGCAGGAACCTTAAGCGGCGGAGAACAGCAGATGTTAGCTATGGGACGTGCACTTATGAGCCATCCAAAGGTAATTGTCCTTGATGAGCCATCTATGGGACTTTCTCCAATCTATGTTAGTGAGATATTTGACATCATTCAAGAAATTAATAAGTCAGGTACCACTGTGTTACTAGTGGAGCAAAATGCGAAAAAAGCATTGTCCATTGCGAATCGAGCTTATGTATTAGAGACAGGAGATATTGTCTTAAGCGGAGATGCAAAAGAACTTATGAATAATGATTCTGTAAAAAAAGCTTATTTAAGTGAATAAGGTAATTTAATATCAGGACCGATATATGTTCCCTGGATATTGAGCAAGATACATACTTGCTTCAATACCCAGGGCTTTTTTGTTTTGAAGTTTAACTAAAACATCAAGAAATTTATGGAAATATATGGTAATATATTTGGAAACACGAAAAAGGGGCGGGGATAAACAGATGTATATGACACTAATAAAATGTAGCTTTAAGCAACAGATTCAATTTAAATGGGATCTATTGTTCCATATCATAGGTGACTGGTTAAGGATTTATATAAAAATTTGCATATGGAATGCCCTTTTGATGGCGGGAAGCGGAGATGGAGCTGATTTTAAATCCCTAGCTGCTTATACCATTGTTGCGTCTATGGTTATGCTCTTAACAAAATCTCACGTGGCAGAAGATCTTTCTGACCGAGTTCGGTCTGGGATGATAGCGGTAGATCTGATTCGTCCTATTTCTCTCAAATGGTATTGCTTTTTCAATCAAATTGGAGAAAACTTATTTAGTTTATTATTTGAAGGAGTTTTAATTGCTGTAATCTCCTGGAAGGTTTGGAGTCTTCCTATTCCCGAGATAAAAATAATAATTCCTTTTGTCTTATGCCTGACCATGGGGATCATCATCATGTTTTATATTCAATACATTATTGGTCTTCTTGTGTTTTGGATGAAAGATGGGACTTATACTAATATGATAACCTACGCCTTGTTTGTAATGTTCTCTGGTATCGAGATTCCTTTGTGGTTTTATCCGGATTGGCTGCGGGGAATCGGACAAGCTCTTCCCTTTCGGTTTATCGTACATGAGCCAATTGTCATATGGCTGGGTCAAATGGGGGTAAGGGAAATTGCGTTTACTCTTATGATGCAAATGTTCTGGCTCATGACCTTGTTCTTAACCGAACGAAATCTTTGGAATTTTATTAAAAAGAATATAGAAATTCAGGGAGGTTGAAAACTATGATTGGCTTATACTGGGCATTTGCCAGGATTTCTTTCTTAACTCAGTTAGAATATAGAGGTCAGTATTTTATGCGTATGGTGGCAAAAATACTTGGCTGGTCTACCGGTTTTATTATGCTTATGGTTCTCCTTCAAAAGTTTCGTACCGTAGGAGGATGGAGTATTTATGAAATTCTTTTACTCTATGCTTTTGATGTCATTTCCTATTCCATTGCAAGCACCTTCTGTATGGGAGCATTTGGAAAACTACCAAGAATGATTCGTCAAGGAGAGCTTGATGGTATTCTAACAAAGCCAGTCAATCCTTTTGTGTATCTTGTATCCACTAAGATCAGCGCAGGGTATACCAGCAATTATGTGATTGCACTGGGAATTATGGTGTTTAGTTTAAAGAAACTAGGAATATCCTTAAACGGTTTTAGTCTTGTCTGGCTGATCCTGGATATAATCGGTGCATCTTTCATACAGGCGGCAGGATTTATGGTTACTACGGTTCCTGCCTTCTGGCTTTATAAAAGCGATGGTCTTTATCGCTTGTTCTATAAAAACCTTACAGACTTTTTGAAATATCCTCTATCTATTTATCACAGAGGAGTCCAAGCCCTCTTAACCTTCCTTCTCCCTTATGCATTCATCAATTTTTATCCGGTACAGTATTTCATTCATAAGCAGGAAGGTATGTTTTCATCTTATTTCCAATATTTAACGCCTATTGTAGGAATTGTGACCTTTTTAGGAGCCTATTGTTTCTGGTTAAAGGGTCTTCGGGCATACAAAAGCACTGGTTCTTGATTGTCGGAACACGAAAGGGGAGAACAGCATGTCATTTATAGAAGTAAAACACGTAACTAGAGAATTTAAGAGCTTTCGAAGACCAGATGGTTTAAAAAATGCCCTTTGTACGTTATTCAAAAGAGATTATGATAGAATGAAGGCAGTTGACGATCTTTCCTTTTCCATTGAAAAGGGAGAACTTGTTGGATACATTGGCCCTAATGGAGCGGGCAAGTCAACTACCATAAAGATGTTATCTGGCATCCTGGTGCCATCTACCGGAAGCATTGTCACTGGAGATATTGTGCCATGGGAACAACGAAAGAAAAATGCTTGTAATATTGGGGTTGTGTTTGGACAAAGATCCCAATTGAACTGGGACCTGCCAATGGAGGATACCTTTGAGTTATACCGCAGAATGTATCACATTGGAAATGTTGCTTATAAAAGAAATGTGGATATGTTTGTTGAGCTCCTAGAGATGCAGTCGTTTCTTAGAAAACCAGTCAGACAACTAAGCCTAGGACAGAAGATGAGGGCAGAGCTGGCCGTTGCATTGCTTCATGATCCTTCCATACTATACCTGGATGAACCTACGATTGGACTAGACGTAGTAGTCAAGGATAACATACGAAAATTCGTTCGCAGTCTGAATAAAGAAAAAAAGACAACGGTAATCCTTACCACCCATGATATGGCTGATATCGAGGAAATCTGCAATCGAATTATACTGATTGATCATGGTAAATTAATGCTTGATCAGACGATTGTAGAGTTCAAAAAGCAAGGTACAGATCATTACTATGTTGAAGTTACATTTTCTTCCAATTGGAAGCCTCTCGCAATTCCCGGAATCACCATGACGGAGAACCAACCTCTATGCCACACTTATCTGGTAGATGCAGCAATGGTTCCGTTTAACCTGCTTTTAAATTCTATACCAGATTCCTATGATGTCACAGATCTTACAATAAAAAAACCAGAGATTGATGAAATTGTAAGGAGACTTTATAAAAACACAGGATCAGGAGAAGAAAATGGAAAGCTTTTACATATTAAATGATGCAATACGCTATGTGGAACATCATTTAAAAGAGCAAATCACACCAGAAGATATTGCTATCGCGTGCAATTATTCCGTGTCGAATTTAAAGTATCTTTTTAATAAAGTTTTTCAATATGGAGTTATGGACTATGTGAACCAAAGAAAAATCACGGAAGCGGCTGGAGAACTGTTGCAAACCAAAGAAACAGTATGTTCTGTTGCCTTTCTTTATGGATATGGATCTCAAGAGGTTTTTACCAGAGCCTTTACTAAAGTATGGGACGAGACACCAGGTGTATATCGCAGAAACCATCAATTTTACAGACTCTTTCTAAAGCAGGAGTTTATCTATGATTCTTATCAAGTATTTCGCAGACGTTTTGACCTTTCCCCTCTGTTAAAAGAACTAAAACAGAGTGAATCTTCTATACTGGCCTGTTTTGACATAGTGGGCATACGTTTCATTAAAACCTGTTTTGGAAGAAAGGCAGGGGAAACAGCAGCCTTAAAAGCACTACAGCGAATAGAGGAAATAACAAAAAGGGGAAAACATTTGTTTCGTTTGTCTGGCGATAAATTTGTTGTTAATTTTGAGTCTTCTGATTACAAAACGGTTCAAAGACAGGTCCTTTCTGTTTTGGAATGTAATGGTGAGGACTTTCTTTATAAGGAAGATGCCATTCCGTTATCTATGTTTGCCGGAATAACTTGTCTGCCTGCTAAGGGGCTAAGTAAAGAACTGCTTTTTGACGTCCTTGACGACACCATCAAGGAAGCTCACAAAAAATTATCAAGGATCCATGTGGCATCCGATGACTGCAATCGTTTTAGGATTGACTACAATGAAGAGACAGGGCTTTTTAGAGGATATGTCTCTGATGTCTTTAAAGACAGTAGAGAAGGTCGCAGAGGCATTGCTGCAAGTGTATCTGAAGAGGAGGTCCAATATGAGTTTACCCTCGAGCACATGACAACGTCAGTATCATGGAGAACTTCTGGCCCTAGGTATGAACTTTTCTTCCCAGAAGGAGAAAAGTGGTACAGAAAAACGGTCTATGATACCCTTGGTCGCAGTTTGAGAGAACATTATTATATAATAAGAGACATGGAAGTTACTAGAATTAACTCTATTTCCTATACGCTTCTCCATCTGGAAGTAGTAAAAACCTGGGATAATAAAATACTGACTCTGAATGAAGGCGAGTTGAAAGAAGCTTTTTATGATGGCCTTATTTCAAAAGAAGAATTTCGATTTATAAAGATCACAGGAAAAACTATAAGAAACTGGTTGGAAAAGAAAACGGAATAATCTTTCCTCCCCCGCATATAGTGTAACAGCACAGAAGGGGGAATCTTTATGGACAATTATAACGTATACAATGATATCAAAGCCCGAACCAATGGAGAGATCTACATCGGCGTGGTGGGACCGGTAAGAACAGGAAAATCAACATTTATCAAGCGTTTTATTGAATTAATGGTACTGCCGGGCATGGAGGATGAACATCAGAAGACTCAGACAAGGGACGAACTGCCACAAAGCGCGGCAGGAAAAACCATAATGACAACAGAACCCAAATTTATCCCCAAGGATGCTGCCACCATTCGTCTAGGAGATGAAATTGAAACAAAGGTACGCCTCATTGATTGTGTTGGTTTCATGGTAGAAGGTGCTGCCGGGCACATTGAAAATGATGAAGAGCGCCTTGTGAAAACTCCCTGGTTTGATTACGAAATCCCATTTACCAAAGCAGCAGAAATCGGGACCAGAAAGGTTATTAAAGACCATTCTACCATTGGTGTAGTCATCACCACAGATGGAACCATTGGAGAATTGAAACGACCCAACTACATAGCAGCCGAAGAGCGTACTGTGCAGGAATTAAAAGTCCTTGGTAAGCCGTTTATCATTCTACTTAATTCTGCAAAGCCATTATCCGATGAAGCGACTGCACTTTCTAAGGAAATGAGTCAGAAATATGGTGTAACAGTACTACCTATTAACTGCGAGCAGTTAAAAAAGGAAGATGTAAACAATATTTTGGAACGGGTTTTAAAAGAATTTCCTGTTACAGAAATGGATTTCTTCATTCCCAAATGGTTGGAGATCCTACCTACTACCCATTGGCTTAAGGCTCAGGTCATTGAAGCCGCTAAAAATATGGTGAAAAAGGTAACCCATATGAAGGATGTAGCCACTGAACTCTATGACGGGGCTACAGAGAGCGTACGCGCGATCAAGATCCAAAACATGGATATGGCTGACGGAAGCGTAGCCGTTGGAATGGATGTGGATGATAGCTACTATTATCAAATTTTAAGCGACTATGTTGGCCTTCCGATTGAGGGAGAATACCAACTGATGCAGACCTTAAGTGATTTGGCTAAAATGAAGGCAGAGTACGAGAAAGTCAACCAGGCCATGAGTCAGGTAAGATTAAAAGGATACGGCGTAGTAACACCGGAGCGGTCAGAAATCATCTTAGACGAACCGGAAGTTATTAAACATGGAAATAAATATGGGGTGAAAATGCGTGCAGAAGCACCATCCATTAATTTAATTAAAGCCCATATCCAGACGGAAATTGCTCCAATTGTAGGGAGTGAACAGCAAGCAGAGGATTTGATTGCTTATATCAAAGAAAATGCGAAGAATGGTGAAGATGGTATCTGGAGTACCAATATCTTTGGAAAATCCATCGAGCAAATTGTAGAAGATGGCATACAAGCAAAAGTGTCTCAACTTACGGAAGATTGCCAATTAAAGCTTCAAGACACCCTCCAAAAAATTATTAACGATAGTAATGGCGGTATGATTTGCATTATTATCTAAATTAATGGTATAATACGAAAAAACAGATACAAAAGGAGGGCTCATATGAAATTAATGTTCATTGGCGCAGCCCATGAGGTAACCGGAAGCTGTCATTATTTGGAGACAGCCGGCTTAAAAATCCTTGTGGACTGCGGTATGGAGCAGGGCATTGACAGATTCCAGAATGTGGAACTGCCTGTGAGCTATGCAGAGATTGATTACGTTCTGTTGACCCATGCACATATCGATCATGCTGGGATGCTCCCCTTTATCTATGCAAGAGGTTTTAGAGGACGGGTGGTTTCTACCGTGGCAACAGCTGATCTTTGCAGCATTATGCTCAAAGACAGCGCACATATTCAGGAAGCTGAAACCGATTGGAAGAACCGCAAAGCCAAACGAGCTGGCCTGCCAGAAGAAGAGCCTTTATATGGGATTAATGACGTAGCTGGAGTTCTAAAGCTGTTCATTTCTTATGCCTACGATGAAAAAGCAGAGCTTGAAGATGATTTAGCGATCCGTTTTATAGACGTGGGGCATCTTCTAGGCTCTGCTTCGATTGAAGTTTGGATCAAAGAAGATGGAAATACCAAAAAAATTGTCTTCTCCGGTGATATCGGAAATCGTAATAAGCCTCTCATCCGAGATCCTCAGTATATAAAAGAAGCGGATTATGTGGTTATGGAGTGCACATATGGCGACCGCCTTCATGGGGCAATACCAGATCATGTATCCGTGCTTTCAGATATCGTTCAAAGAACATTAGACAGGGGCGGAAACGTAGTAATACCTGCTTTTGCAGTAGGAAGAACCCAGGAACTTCTTTATATGTTTAGACGCATAAAAGCAGAAAAGTGGGTTACTGGCCACGATGGGTTTGAAGTATACGTTGACAGTCCCTTAGCAGTGGAAGCTACCCAGGTATTTAAGGATAATCTAGTGGACTGCTATGATGATGAAACAAAACAACTGGTTCTTAAGGGGATTAACCCAATTTCATTTCCTGGGCTTAAGCTTTCCGTTACCAGTGAGGAATCCATTAACATCAATTCTAATCCTAAGCCCAAGGTAATTATTTCGGCGGCAGGAATGTGCGATGCCGGACGGATCCGACATCATTTAAAACATAACTTATGGAGACCTGCCTGTACCATCGTCTTTACAGGTTATCAGTCCGTTGGGACACTAGGGCGAAGCCTTTTAGACAGTGCAGGAGAGGTTAGGCTGTTTGGCGAAACCATCCAGGTAGAGGCTCATATTGAGCGTATGGAAGGAATGAGCTCACATGCAGATATGGAAGGACTGATTGACTGGTTGAAGGCATTTGAGAATAAGCCCCAACAAGTATTTCTGGTACATGGTGATGATTTCGTCTGCAATTCCTTCGAACAGCTTCTTGAAAAAGAATATGGTTACCAAGTAACTGCACCTCATTCAGGGTCCATTTATGACCTCTCTAAGGGAGTGTGGTTGGTAAATACAGAAGGCGTTGAAATAATCAGAGCTCCGGAACTCCAGAAAAAACCGGCTGGTGTCTATGGAAGACTTTTTGCTGCCGGTGAAAGGCTTTTGCAGGTTATCCGTCATAACGAAGGCGGTGCAAACAAGGATCTTGGCAAATTTGCAGATCAAATTAATTCATTATGTGATAAATGGGATAGATAAGGAGAACTACAGATCGTGACTAGAGTACAGTTATACACTGACGGAGCTGCAAGAGGAAACCCTGATGGACCAGGTGGTTATGGTACCGTATTGCAATTTACTGATTCCAAAGGGCAGCTCCATGAAAAAACAATGTCAGGTGGCTATGTTAAAACAACCAATAACCGAATGGAGCTAATGGCGGCAATTGCCGGCCTGGAGGCCTTAACAAGGCCATGTCAGGTGGATCTTTACTCTGATTCCAAGTATCTTACCGATGCATTTAATCAACACTGGATTGATAATTGGGTAAAGAATAATTGGAAAAGGGGAAAAAGCGGCCCTGTAAAGAATATTGATTTATGGGAACGAATTTTAAAAGCGAAAGAACCCCATGATGTTTCCTTTCATTGGGTAAAGGGACATGCTGGGCACCCGCAAAATGAGCGATGTGACCAACTTGCAACAAGTGCAGCAGATGGGAACCAACTTATAGTAGATGAGGGGCTGTAAATGGTAAGAGATTCCAAAAACTTACATATCTCTTACAATGTCTTACTAAATACGAATTCCTATATCCTTTCTTTTTTATTTATGATATTGTTACTTCATCAAATCATGTTAGGATGATCATTCATGAATAAAGGCAGAGGGATTTGGATTGTTATAGGAAGTATTCTGGTGATCGGTGTACTTATTACTATAGCTACCACCAGCTTTATTAATAGCAAAAAAATCATTCCGGATCCTGTTGGAATTCAGAGCTTTTCCAGTTCTGAAGTTTCTTCTGATCAGGATAATGGAATGTATTACAACAAAGGACAGGAGATGTATTCCGGGGATCAAAAAAAATCCAAGGAACAAACCTCCATTCCGGAAGAAGGGGCTAGTTTAAAAAAAGCCGCAAGAGCAGAAGGAAAGTCCGATGAGTCCACTAATAAGCGGGTAGTGGCAGAAGCTGGACCGGAAGAGCGGATGGGAATTGCAAGCGATTCTGCAGATGCGGTTATGGCCCCTCCAGCAGCAGAAAGCATACAAGAAACAATTATTTCTCCTATAAACCCGGATTTAAAGGCAAAGTCATCAATTGAACCAGCTTCTGAAAACGGAGCTGCGTCTTACCAGAAACATCTGGTGAGCCTGGATGAGCAAATTAAAAAAATACGAGAGGAATCAGGAGATTCTAACACATATTCCATGAAAGCGTTGGCTGATAAGGAACTGAAACTTTGGAATATGGAACAAAACACGATTTATGATACCGTTGCTCAGGCGATTTCCGACGAAGAGCGAAAATCTCTGGAAGTATCTCAGCAGAACTGGGTAAAGACCAGAGACTCAAAAGCGGTGGATGCCGCAAAGAAGTTCAGCGGCGGCAGTCTGGAAGGTCTTGAATATACTGCCTCTTTAGCTGAATCTACTAGGGAAAGAACATATGAACTGGTAAAAGAATATTCAGATGTGCTTCCATCTTCTAAAAATCAGTAAAGTACGGCTTTTGCCGTACTTTTTTATTGAATAGAAAAAATTTCCATTGGAACATCTTGATAAATAAAATCCCTTATGATAGGATAGTAAGATAAATGACATGAGTGTATGGGAGGGAAAATAGCTATATTTTGTATATTTCCTGCCTGCCGCATGCTGTTTTTGCATCATTATTATAATGATTGAATCAGTATTAATAAGCGGCGCAATATTAAAAAACTCAAGGTTGCCGCCAATAACGGCACTTTGTCAGAAGAGACAATATAACAAACGGAGGACAGTAACGTGAAGAACTATGGTGTGAATGACTTAAGGAAAATGTTCCTTGAATTTTTTGAAAGTAAGGGACATCTGGCTATGAAAAGCTTTTCCCTGGTTCCACATAATGATAACAGCTTGTTATTGATTAATTCAGGTATGGCTCCATTAAAGCCATATTTTACCGGTCAGGAGATTCCCCCAAGAAATAGAATGACCACATGTCAAAAGTGCATCCGTACCGGTGATATAGAAAATGTTGGAAAGACAGCACGTCATGGCACATTCTTCGAGATGCTTGGTAATTTCTCCTTTGGTGATTACTTTAAGACAGAAGCCATCCAGTGGTCATGGGAATTTTTGACTGAAGTTGTGGGATTGGAAGCAGACAGACTGTATCCATCCATTTATTTAGAAGATGACGAAGCGTTTGAGATCTGGAATAAAGTGATTGGAATTGCTCCGGAACGTATTTTCCGTTTGGGAAAAGAAGATAATTTCTGGGAACACGGTGCTGGACCATGCGGACCATGTTCTGAGATTTATTATGACCGTGGCGAGAAATACGGTTGTGGAGAAGCTGGCTGTACCGTTGGCTGTGAATGTGATCGTTACATGGAAGTTTGGAATAACGTATTTACTCAGTTTGAGAACGATGGTCACGGCAATTATGTAGAATTAAAACAGAAGAATATTGATACAGGTATGGGCCTTGAGCGTCTTGCAGTGGTAGTTCAAGAGGTAGATTCTATCTTTGATATTGACACAGTAAAAGCTCTTTTAAACCGTGTGGCAGAACTTGCTCATACAGAATATAAAAAGGATATAAACGTTGATGTATCCCTTCGTCTGATTACCGATCATGTTCGTTCCTGTACCTTCATGATTTCTGACGGAATTATGCCGTCTAACGAGGGAAGAGGTTATGTACTCCGTCGTCTTTTAAGAAGAGCGGCACGTCATGGAAGACTTCTGGGGATTGAAGGAAAGTTCCTTGCAGATCTTTCCCAAACTGTCATTGAACTTTCAAAGGATGGTTACCCTGAACTTGAAGAAAAAAACGCAATGATTTTAAAGGTACTGGTTCAGGAAGAAGATAAGTTTAATAAGACCATTGACCAGGGACTTGCTATTTTAAGTGATTTGGAAGATGATATGCGTAGTAGGAATGAAACCGTCCTTACTGGGAATGAAGCATTTAAATTATACGATACCTATGGATTCCCTCTTGATTTGACTCTTGAGATTCTAGAAGAGAAAAATTTTGGAGTAGATAAAGAAGGCTTTAAGGCTGCAATGCAAAAACAGCGAGAGACTGCGAGAAATGCAAGAAAGACTTCAAACTATATGGGAGCGGATGTTACGGTTTATCAGTCCATTGATCCCACACTTTCTACAGAATTCGTAGGCTATCAAAATCTTATTTGTACTTCCGCTATTACAGCTCTTACCGCAGAAACAGAGCTTGTAGAAGCTCTTACAGACGGTGAGATCGGTACTATTATTACAAGTCAAACTGTATTCTATGGCACAATGGGTGGACAACAGGGTGATGTTGGTTCCATTGTTAGTGAAAACGGTGAGTTTAAAGTAGAAGATACCATTCACTTACAGGGTGGAAAGATTGGCCACGTAGGAAAAATGGTAAAAGGTATGTTCCAGACCGGAGATGAAGTTACCTTAAAGGTTAGCGAGAAAAATCGTCAGAATATCGGAAAGAACCACAGTGCTACCCATCTTCTCCAGAAAGCATTAAGAGTTGTTTTAGGAAACCATGTAGAGCAGGCTGGTTCTCTGGTTGAAGGAGACAGACTTCGTTTCGATTTCACTCATTTTTCAGCATTAACACCAGAAGATATTAAAAATGTGGAAAACCTTGTAAATGAGAAAATCAAGAGTTCACTTCCAGTGAATACAGAAGTCATGACACTTGAGGATGCTAAGAAGTCTGGCGCTATGGCATTATTTGGCGAAAAATACGGAGATAGTGTACGTGTAGTAAAGATGGGAGATTTCTCCACAGAACTTTGTGGTGGTACCCATATTGAAAATACCAGTGCTATTGGTAATTTTAAGATTCTTTCCGAAGCAGGAATTGCTGCAGGTGTCCGCAGAATCGAAGCGTTGACCGGAGATGGTCTTATGCACTATTATGAAGAAACCGAACGTGAACTCCACGAAGCGGCAAAAACAGCCAAAACAACTCCATCTTCCCTGACTTCAAAGATTGAATCTCTTTTAGAGGAAATCAAAGCCCTACACTCTGAGAATGAAAAATTAAAAAGTAAGCTTGCAAAAGATTCTCTTGGTAATGTAATGGATCAGGTAAAGGAAGTTAACGGCGTTAAGGTTCTTGTGACTAAGGTTATGGATGTAGACATGAACGGACTCCGTACTCTTGGTGACCAGCTTAAGGATAAATTAGGTGAGAGTGTTATTGTAATTGCTTCCATTCAAGGCGATAAAGTTAACCTTATGGCTTCCGTTACAGATGATGCACAAAAGAAAGGTGCTCATGCTGGTAATTTATTAAAGGCAATCGCTGCTCTTGTAGATGGTGGCGGCGGCGGACGTCCAAATATGGCTCAGGCAGGTGGAAAGAACCCAGCTGGAGTTGATGAATGTCTTGCAAAAGCTGTGGAAGTAGTCAATGAACAACTAAATTAATTGTTGCTGAATAACGAAAAAATATGAAAGTTTTTCTTGACGTATGGCAAAATTATGCTATAATCATATCAGTGCTATAAAATACCCAAACAGTTGTATTATGCACAAGTACACAACTGGAGGGAGGTTAGGTGTGAGCCATGTCAAATGTAATCGTTAAAGATAACGAGACCTTAGATAGCGCTTTACGCAGATTCAAAAGAAACTGTGCTAAAGCAGGTATCCAACAGGAAATTCGTAAGAGAGAGCATTACGAGAAGCCAAGCGTAAGACGCAAGAAAAAGTCTGAAGCGGCTAGAAAACGTAAATTTAACTAATTTCTAAAAGATAAACCTCTGGTTTTGCCTAGGCGTAACCAGGGGTTTTTTTCTACTTTTGAAGGGCCTTAGAATTTTCCATATCCTCTTTGCATATAGTATAAAGGAATAAAAGTGAGGAAGGCAGAGAGAATATGTTGGAGGAATCCATAGAAAAGGCAGCTTCCACCTTAAAACTACCCAAGGATGTCGTGCTTGGAGAGGTGCTTGTGTCCTTTCTCGGGCGCCATAGCGTTGTGATCGAAAATTACCGAAGCATTATCTTGTATACAGATAACTTTATAAAACTTCAGGCAAAGAATTGTCGGGTCAATATTACCGGAAGTAGGCTCATGATCGAATATTACACCAATGAAGAGATGAAAATCAATGGATTTATCAAATCCCTGGAATTTGAATAAGCAGGGGAGTTGGAGGTGTAAGAACGTGATTGAATGGCTGAATCGTCACTTTTTCGGTTATCTTTTTATAGAAATGTCCGGGTTTTCTCCGGAACGGTTTTTAAATATGTGTACGGTTCATGAGATAGAGTTGTGGAAAGTAGTGAATACTGGTCCGACTTATCAATTTTTTATGACCGTCCCGGGGTTTCGAAAGATAAAACCTCTTGTTCGCAAATCGAAGGTCAGACTTAGGATTTTAAAAAAGTTTGGACTTCCTTTTTTTTTATACCGCAATCGTAGACGTAAATTTTATGCTGCAGGTTTTTTTGGATTTTTTGTAATTATATATGCTCTTTCTCTTTTTATTTGGGATATCGAATTTGATGGAAATAGAATGTATACATACGACACTCTTCTTAAGTACTGTGAATCGGAGCAGATCCGTTACGGTATGCAGAAATCTAAAATTGACTGTGATGCACTAGAGGAATCCCTCCGTACCTCTTTTCCAGAGATAACATGGGTATCTGCTAGAGTATCGGGAACCAGGCTTTTGGTTAAGATAAAGGAGAACGAGGTGCTGTCAGAAATCCCGGTAAAGGATGAAACTCCTTGCGATATTGTGGCGGAGAAGGACGGGATAATTACTTCTATGATCGTTCGAAGTGGGATTCCAATGGTATCCGTGGGAGATACCATAACCAAAGGCCAGGTATTGGTAAGCAGTGCAATTCCTATTATCGGAGACAGTGAGGAAATCGTAAACACACATTACGTTCATTCGGAGGCCGATATTCGAGCGAAAACAGAATATCATGAAGAAAGAAAGGTTCCTTTATACCGTAAAATTGATGTGGAAACAGGTAAGGTTCGAAAAGGACTGTACGTCAAAGCGTTTAATACATCTTTTTTGCTTATGCGCCCGCGTCCAGATGGAACCTCATGGAAAAAAACCATGGAAGAGGAACAGCTTCATTTGTTTCAGAATTTCTATCTGCCCATCTATATAGGTAACATAACAGGAAAAGAATTTATTTCCTATGAACGTCCCTATACTGAAGAGGAGAAAAAACAGCTGGCTGATAACATAAATAAGGAATTCGAAAAAAAATTATTGGAAAAAGGGGTACAAATTTTAGAGAATCGTGTTAAAATACTAGATAATGAATCTTTATGCCAAATTACCATGGATCTCATAACGGATGAACCGGTTGGAAGGCAGGAAGCTTTTAAGATTCAGACAACTGAGGAACAGAAGGAGACAAATCATTCAGATGAGCGTAATTGAGACAATCATAGATATCCCAGCAGAACACGAAAAAAATGTATGTGGACAATTTGACAGTTACTTAAAGAAGATTGAACGGACTCTTCATGTCACCATGGTCGCAAGAGATGGTGCTCTTAAAATCATAGGACCAGAATTAATGGTTCAGAAAGCAAGAAGTGTTTTTAGTAATTTAATTGAACTGTCCAAGCGCGGAAATTCCATAACGGAGCAGAACGTGGATTATGCCCTTTCTCTCTCTTTTTCTGAAAGCGACAGTCAGATACTTGAAATAGATAAAGATATTATCTGCCGCACGGTAGCTGGAAAACCGGTAAAGCCAAAGACCCTTGGTCAAAAGCAGTATGTGGATCAAATTCGGAAAAAGATGATTGTGTTTGGCATTGGACCTGCCGGTACAGGCAAAACATATTTAGCCATGGCAATGGCCATACAGGCATTTAAAAACGGAGAAGTGAATCGAATTATTCTCACAAGACCCGCCATTGAAGCAGGAGAGAAGCTTGGGTTTCTTCCGGGAGATCTTCAAAGCAAGATTGATCCTTATTTAAGACCTTTATACGATGCTCTTTATCAGATTATGGGGGCGGAAAGCTTTCTTCATAACTCGGAAAAGGGATTAATTGAAGTGGCTCCTCTTGCTTATATGAGGGGGCGTACCCTGGATAATGCCTATATTATTTTGGATGAGGCACAGAACACGACTCCTGCCCAGATGAAGATGTTTCTTACAAGAATTGGGTTTGGATCAAAAGTAATTGTAACGGGTGATCAGACTCAAAAGGACCTTCCTTCAGGGGCAACATCCGGTCTTGATACGGCAATGAGGATTCTTAATAAAATTGATGATATCAGCTTTTGCCAGCTGACAAGCAGCGATGTGGTCCGCCATCCTCTTGTTCAGAAAATTGTACAAGCCTATGATGAATTTGAATCAAAGGAAAAGCCGGTAGAACGAAAGACAAAAGCCACTGGTGGCAGAAAGGCACATTATGACGATTAACATTGAATACGAGTCCGAAACCAAACTCGATATTCCGTATAAAGAAATTATTACAGCCGCAATTGAGGAATCTATGGATTATGAAGGATGTCCTTATGAAGCTGAGGTGAATGTTCTGATTACTGACAATGAGGACATTCGCCAAATCAATAAAGAATTCCGTAATATAGACAGTCCTACAGATGTTCTTTCATTCCCTATGGTGGATTATGAATCCCCTTCCAACTTTGATCACCTAGAGGATATGACAAACGATTATTTTAGTCCCGAAACTGGAGAACTTCTTCTTGGTGATATTGTAATTTCCGTTGATAAGGTTATGGAGCAGGCGGAAAAATACGGCCACTCTGAGACGAGGGAGATGGCCTTTTTAGTGGCTCACAGTATGTTGCATTTGTTTGGATATGACCACATGGAAGAGGACGAGCGTCTGGTCATGGAACAAAAGCAAGAAGAAATATTAAGTCGGAGGGGATATGTAAGATGATGAAAAAGGTATGGTTTGGGCTTGCTGGATTGATGTTATCTGCCACTTTTTTAATGGGATGTGGAAAGCGATATGCGGAAGTATCGGTGACGGAACTTCCAACGAAAGAGGCTGCCTCTAATGAAATCAAGATAGACAGTAGCACAAAAGCCGCTGAAACACCGGAAGAAAGCCCAGGTGATTACTATACCTTTTCTGAACGCAAAGAAAAAGATGGGATGATACGCAGTTATCTAACCGGAGAGATGATAAAAGCAGCTATTGGAGATCGCAGACCAATCGCCGTCATGATGAGTAACGATAAAGCTGCCCTTCCCCAATATGGAATTAACCGGGCCAGCATTGTGTATGAGGCGCCTGCCGAAGGTGGGATGAACCGATATATGGCACTGATTGAAGATTATGATAATTTGGAGCGAATTGGTTCGGTGAGAAGCTGCCGTACTTATTATACATACTTTGCCCGTGAATTTGATGCAATCTATGCTCATTATGGTCAAAGTACCTTTGCAAAACCCTACTTAGCTAATGTGGATAATATCAATGGTTTAGAGGCCATTGGTAATGTTGCATATTTCCGTTCCAAAGATAAAAAGGCTCCCCACAATGCGTATACCAGCGGGAGCAGATTAAATGAGTCCATTGCTAAGCTTGGGTATTCGAAGGAATACAACAAGGCCTATCAAGGTCATTACCGCTTTGCAAAAACTGGCAAGGAAGTCACATTAAAGGATGCGCCTCAGGTTAGGGATGCTTACAAAGTAAAACCTGGTTATCCTCTGAATAAACCATGGTTTGAATATCATGAAGACGATGGCCTGTATTATCGCTTCCAGTATGGAGGCCCTCATAAAGGGGATGAAGGACAGATTAAAGTCAAGAATATATTACTGCAATACTGTCCTGCAGCACATTATGCAACCACCGATTATTTGAATATTGATGTGCAAGGCGTATCCTATGGAATGTATATAACACAGGGACGTGCAATCCCTCTTAAGTGGTCAAAGAATGATGAATTCGGACCCACACATTATTACGACATGGAGAATAATGAGATTATCCTGAACCAGGGAAAAACCTGGGTTTGTATCATATCCGCACAGGATTCTCCCAATGTAGAATTATATGGAAAACAATAAAACAAGAAATAACTCAACCAAAAGGGGTGCTTCGAATTTTCTGATTCAAGGTACAATTCTTGCGGTTGCCGGTATTATCGTACGTATTATAGGGATGTTTTACCGTATTCCCCTGGCCAGTATTTTAGGTGATGAAGGAAACGGTTATTACAGCTCCGCCTTTTCAATCTACTCCATACTTTTGATTGTCTCATCTTACAGTATGCCCACCGCAGTCTCTAAGTTGGTTGCTACCAGATTAGCACGAAAAGAATATATAAACTCGTTTCGTGTTTTAAAGGTATCTTTATTTTATGGAACCGTAGTTGGAGGCCTTGGGGCGGCAGTACTTTGGTTTGGAGCAGATGTTTTCGCAAATGATTTTCTAAAGATGCCCTATACCAGCTACGCTCTTAAAACACTGGCTCCAACCATTTGGATTATTGCATACCTTGGGGTTTTTCGTGGCTATTTTCAGGGACTTGGCACTATGCTTCCCACGGCCATATCCCAGGTTTTTGAGCAGATCGTGAATGCTGTAATCAGCATCTATGCGGCTGCAAAGTTATTTGAATTAGGACTTAAGTCCAATGCAGTGTATGGTTCCAATCAGTATTCCTTTGCTTTTGGAGCTGCTGGAGGAACCATTGGAACGGGAGTTGGAGCGTTGGCAGCTCTTTTATTCTTGGTATTTATCATGCTAAGTTATCGGCCGGTGATTAAAAAACAGTCTATAAGAGATCGAACCAGACGACTGGAATCTTACCAGGAACTGTCTAGTCTGCTTGTGATGACTGTATTTCCCATTGTATTAAGTAGTGTTGCATATAATATTAGCATTGTTATAGATAACAGTATTTACGGGAATGGTATGTCGATTCTTGGTATGGAAACTTCTGAAATCGCTTCTAACTGGGGTATATATTCTGGAAAGTACCGTCTGCTTTTTAATATTCCAGTAGCCATAGCGAATTCTTTGGCATCTGCCCTTATACCATCTCTATCCCAGGCAGTAGCAGAACGCAACAAGATGCAGATAACCAGAAAAATATCCATGGTAATCCGTTTTTCAATGATTATATCCATCCCAGCTACTGTGGGACTAACAGTGCTTGCAGGACCCATATGTAATTTGCTGTTCCAAAGAGATGATAATACAGATCTTATTCGTATGATGGTATATGGATCCGTAGCGGTTGTTTTTTTCTCCCTTTCAACGGTGACAAACGCAGTGCTTCAGGGAATCAACCACATGCGTACTCCTCTTAAGAACGCAGTTATTTCTCTCGTTCTACATGTAGGGATCCTTTGCGTCATGATATTTGTATTTAAAATGGGGATTTACGGAGTTCTGTACTCAAACATTATATTTGCCTTAACCATGTGCCTTTTTAATGGTTTGGCAATTGGCAAATTTCTTCACTATAAGCAGGAAGTAATAAAGACCTTTCTTCTACCTACGTTTGCCGCTGCAATTATGGGTGGTGCTGCCTATGGAACCCATTTTATTATTCATTCTATATTAAAAAGCAACTTTCTTGGTGTTCTGGTTGCTATTATCGTAGCCTCAGGTGTATATGGAGTTCTTTTGCTAAAACTTCATTGTGTCGATGAAAAAGAGCTGATGAGCCTTCCAGGAGGGGGTAAAATAGCAAATATTGCAAGAAAATTCCATTTGTTGTGATTAAAAACCGAAAAGAGAGCAGATACTATACTTACTTGAAGGAGGTATCATTTCATGAAGAAGTATATGTTCTGCTTTCTTTTGTTCGTCGCCGCATCTGCGATCTGTTTGGGTGTTGGGTTTGTCATAACAAAAGACAGTGTAAGGCCAGAAAAAGCCTTGCCAGGTGCGACCCTTGAAACCGAAACCGTAACAGAAGCGCAGATCGTCATTAATCAGGAAGAGGTCCAACCTGCCAATGCAAAAGGCAAGGAGAAATATTATCTTGTTTCAGAGGACGGATATTTGCTCGTCCTCTATCAAGATAAAACCACCATCTGTCTCTATACCCATATGCCTGTCACAGACTTTCCGGAGGAAGAACGCGGAAAGCTAATGGAGGGAATTTGGTTTACTTCCATGATAGAGGTGTTTAATTACTTGGAATCCTATACAAGCTAGGAATTTCTTAAAACAAAAAGATGAACTCCTTAAAACAGTTCATTTGAAGATACAGGAGGAGGATATGAAACAACAGGTAATTGTTGTAGGCGGAGGCGCTTCTGGTCTTACAGCAGCAATTGTAGCTGCCAGATCGGGCGCTTCTGTTGCAATTATAGAACATACATCAAAACCAGGGAAAAAACTTCTTTCTACTGGCAATGGAAAATGCAACTTAACGAATATGAATCAGTTTGATGAAGCCTACCGTAGTAACTATCCTGAATTTATTAATAAAGCCAGGAAACAAGTAACGGTAGAAGAGACACTTCATTTCTTTCGGGATCTTGGTCTCGTACTTACAGACAGGAATGGATATATTTATCCCTATTCCGGACAGGCCACAGCAGTTCTTGAAGCACTACTTGCTGAGCTAAAGTATCTGGGCGTGGAAATCATAACGGATTGTCGGGTAACACAAATTCAACCTGATCTTACTGTTATAACATCGGCAGGAAAACGAAAGGCAGATGCGGTCATTCTGGCCGCTGGATCTATGGCCGCTTCAAAGACTGGTTCCGATGGAAGTGGTTATACACTTGCAAAAGCGTTAGGACACCGGATTATCCCCCCACTTCCTGCTCTCGTTCAACTTAAATGCAAGGAAACGTGGTACAAGCAGGTAACCGGTGTGCGGACCGAAGCCATCGTTACACTAAAGGTAGATGGAAAAGTAACCGCCTCAGACCGAGGAGAGTTACAGCTAACTGATTATGGAGTTTCAGGGATTCCAGTTTTTCAAGTAAGCAGGTTTGCGGTAAAGGGATTAAAGGAGAATAAACCAGTTATAATAGAACTGGATTTGATACCAGCTATGGATTATAAAGAAACCATGGAATATCTCACAGAAAGAAGGAACCGCTTTGGACATCGGCCAGCCAAAGAGTTTTTAAATGGCGTAATCAATCAAAAGTTAATTCCAATCCTTCTAAAAGAAGCTGGAATACATTCGGGTAATGTCGCTCAGCTTACCCAAGCCCAGATAAAAGCTTTGACCGATGCCTTAAAAGGGCTAAAGACAGTGGTCACCTCCTTCAATTCCTATGAGCAAGCTCAAGTATGCAGTGGAGGAATTGATACAAGAGAGGCCAACCCTGAGACCATGGAATCAACGTTGGTCAAAGGACTTTATTTGGCTGGCGAAGTACTAGATGTAGATGGAATATGTGGTGGATATAACTTACAATGGGCATGGACCAGTGGTATACTGGCTGGAAGACATGCGGGAAGAGGACTAAGATGATTAGAATTAATCAATTAAAATTAAAAGTGGACCATACGGAAGAAGAATTATGGTTAAAAGCAGCAAAGACATTAAGAATGCCTGTTGAGGAAATAGAAGTTTTAAAAATTATCAAACAATCCATTGACGCAAGGAAAAAAGAGGAACTTCATTTTACCTATACCGTTGATGTTAAAGTACAAAATGAGAAAACAGTATTACATAGAGCTAAAAATGTCAATGTCGTACTAACTGAGAAAAAGGTATATCGCTTCCCTGTAAATGGCACTGAGGCGATGCCCGGACGTCCGGTCATTATTGGCGCGGGACCAGCAGGATTATTTTGCGGTGTCATGCTTGCTAGAAACGGATACCGCCCTATACTGCTAGAACGCGGACAAGCAGTGGACGAACGAAGAAAAGCAGTGGATGAATTCTGGAAAAATGGAACTTTGAAACAAGACTGCAATGTTCAGTTTGGAGAAGGCGGAGCAGGAACCTTTTCTGATGGTAAGCTTAACACCTTGGTGAAAGATCCTCTAATGAGAAACCGCAAGGTTTTAGAGCTGTTTGTAGAGTTTGGAGCAGACCCTTCCATACTGTATATGAATAAGCCTCATATTGGTACCGATGTTTTGGGTGGTATTGTAAAAAAGATGAGAGAGGAAATCAATCACCTTGGAGGAGAGGTGCGTTTTAACAGCCGCGTAACCGACTTTATCATAAAGGACGGTAAACTCTCTAGTGTAGTTGTAGGCGAAGAGGAGATCTCTGCGGAAATTCTCGTATTAGCCATTGGTCACAGTTCAAGAGATACACTTGAAATTCTTGAAAAAAGAGGAGTTCCTATGGAGGCGAAATCATTTGCCGTAGGATTAAGAATCCAGCATCCTCAAGATAACGTAAATAGTTGCCAGTATGGTGTCAAAAATCATCCTGTTCTTGGAGCCGCTGATTATAAGTTGACTCACCAAAGTTCAAGTGGCAGAGGTATTTATACGTTTTGCATGTGTCCAGGTGGCTATGTTGTTAATGCTTCCTCAGAAGATAATATGCTTGCAGTAAACGGAATGAGTTATCACAACCGGGCTGGGAAAAATGCTAACAGTGCTTTAATCGTAACCGTAACACCAGAAGATTTTGGCGCAACAGGTCCTCTTTCCGGAGTGCACTATCAAAGAGAACTGGAAAAAGCAGCTTATTTAAGCTGTGAAGGTAAGATTCCCGTACAACTTTACGGAGATTTTAAAAAAGGACAGTTATCAAGTGGCTTTGGTGATGTAGAGCCAGCATTTAAAGGTCAATATGGATTTTCTTCCATCAGTGATTTCTTGCCCGCTTATTTATCAGAAGCATTGATCGAAGGAGTAGAAGCATTTGACCGCAAGATCAAGGGTTTTTCAAGACCGGATGCGATTTTAGCAGGTGTGGAGAGCAGAACATCATCCCCAGTAAGAATCCCAAGAGATGATGTGTTTGAAAGCAGCATCAAGGGAATCTATCCTTGCGGAGAGGGTGCCGGATATGCCGGAGGAATCACATCTGCCGCTATGGATGGTTTAAAAGTCGCAGAAGCTATTGCCGCAAGATTCAATAAGCTCTCTCTATAAAAATTGACGAAACTTTAAAAATGATGTAAGATATTTAACAAAAGAACGGAAGAAAGTGGATGAGACTATGAGCATCAGGGAGAGAGAGAAATTAAAAGAAAAGAAAAGAATTGTCATTAAAATTGGATCTTCATCCTTAACTCACGCTTGTACCGGTGATTTAAATCTTACAAAAATCGAAAAACTCATTCGTGTTATTAGCGATCTAAAAGGAGAAGGCAAGGAAGTTATACTGGTTTCTTCTGGAGCCATTGCTGCTGGACGCCAGGCCTTGGGACATCATTCCAAGCCTGGTACCATCGCTGAAAAACAGGCGTTTGCCGCCGTTGGTCAGGCAAGACTAATGATGGTTTATCAAAAACTGTTTGCAGAATATAATCAGATCGCTGCACAAGTCCTATTAACTAAGAATACAATGACTCATGATATCAACCGATATAATGCCCAGAATACATTTGATGAACTGTTAAAACTGGGAACCATTCCGGTAGTCAATGAAAATGATACAGTATCCACCTCTGAAATCCCTCTGGTTGATAATTTTGGAGATAATGACCGGCTTTCTGCTATTGTTGCCGCTCTTATTGGAGCTGATTTGCTGATACTGCTCTCTGATATAGATGGTCTGTATTCGGATGATCCAAGGCAGAATCCAGAAGCGAAATTCATTGGCCTGGTGGAGAAGATAACACCCGAGCTTCTCCAGATGGGTAAATCCACATCAGGAAGCGATGTAGGAACCGGAGGCATGGCTGCAAAGCTTGCTGCAGCACGTATTGCTACCGATGGTGGGTCAGATATGGTAATTGCCAATGGCGATCACGTTGAAGTAATTCAACAGATTATGTCGGGGGAAGAAAAAGGAACTTTGTTTATGGCTCATCCCAATCATGATTTTGATTTGATGGACTATATTAACCACGAGTATTAAGGAGAAACAAATGAATCAGGAAAAATTAGACCGCATCAATGCTCTCTATCACAAATCCAAATCAGTTGGTTTGTCAGAGGAAGAAAAGGCAGAGCAGGCTGCTTTACGGAAGGATTATATTGAATCCATACGTTCCAGTTTAAGAGGAAACCTAAATAGTATCTCTATTCAGGAAGAAGACGGATCGATTACCGATCTGGGTGAAAAATATGGAAAAGTCAGAAAAGAATGAAATAAGAAGCTGGATTAAGGAACAAAGGAAAACACTGGACTCTGCTACGGAACACTTATGGAATGACGTTATATGCCAGAAGCTGTTAAATCTCACAGAAATCCACCAAGCCTTTTGTATTTATTGCTATGCTTCCTTTCACGGGGAAGCCGGTACATGGAGTTTCATGGAGGCTTTACTAAATCAGGGGAAATACATAGCTGTTCCTAAAGTTTCGGGCAAACAAATTGAGTTTTACGCTATAAGTGGCAAGAAAGATCTAGAAGAGGGCGTAATGGGTATCATGGAACCAAAATCCACCTGTTTAAAGGTGTGTGATCCAGATGCTCCTGTTATTGTACCAGGAATCGCCTTTGACAGGGAAGGAAATAGGTTGGGGTACGGCGGCGGATATTACGACCGTTTCTTTGAACGGGAGCCTTCTCACCCCCGCTTAGCTATTGCATATGATTTTCAGCTATTTGAACGAATTCCGGCAGAATCTCACGACAAACGAGTAGACCGGATTATCACTCCGAAAGGATAGAATTGGGGGACTCTAATATGACAGTTCATGAAATTGGAAAGAAAGCGAAAGAGATTACAAATATTCTTGGGATACTTGGCTCTGAAAAAAAGAATCAGGGCTTAAGATCAGCGGCTGAGGCCCTGATATCGGGAGCAACAGAAATTCTTGCTGCCAATCAAAAAGATGTAGAAAAAGCTACTAAATCAGGTATGAATGCTGGGTTAATTGACCGTCTGGAACTGACTTCCGATCGAATTGGAGCCATGGCAGACGGCCTTTTGTCTGTTGCGGCTCTTGAAGATCCGGTGGGAGAATTTCTATCTATGAAGAACCGGCCTAACGGTCTTACCATTGGACAAAAGCGCGTTCCTTTAGGAGTGGTCGGAATTATTTATGAAGCAAGACCAAATGTCACAGCCGACGCCTTTGGATTGTGCTTTAAATCTGGTAATGCAGTAATTTTAAAAGGTGGAAGCGATGCCCTGGAATCCAATATAGCTATTGTAAAATGGCTACAAATAGGATTGTCAGATGCTGGACTTCCACAAGACTCCATCCAACTCATTACAGATACAGACCGAGAAGTAACAAAGGAGTTTATGCGTCTTAGAGAATATGTAGATGTACTGATTCCTAGAGGTGGCGCAGGACTAATTAAAGCCGTTGTAGATAACAGCACGATTCCGGTTATTGAGACAGGTACGGGCAATTGCCATGTTTTTGTGGATGAGTCGGCTGATTTTAATATGGCACTAGATATTATTTTCAATGCGAAGACGCAAAGAATCGGTGTTTGCAACTCCTGCGAATCCTTAGTAATTCATAGAGAGATCGCACCTAAATTTCTTCCATTATTAAAAGAAAGACTTTCCCTTAAATCTGTTGAAATACGTGCTGATAAAGAGGCTTGTTCTCTTGAACCCAGCTTCGTGCCTGCAACAGAAGAGGATTGGGGCAAAGAGTATCTGGATTACATTCTGTCTTTAAAGATTGTTGGCTCGATTGATGAGGCCATTAACCACATTAACCAGTACAGTACAAGACATTCTGAGGCGATTATTACTTCCGATTATGGAAATTCTCAGAAATTTTTAAATGAGGTTGATGCCGCTGCTGTTTATATCAATGCTTCTACCAGGTTTACGGATGGATATGAGTTTGGATTTGGAGCAGAGATCGGAATCAGCACACAAAAGCTACATGCTAGGGGCCCTATGGGGCTTAAGGAATTGACCACCACCAAATATATCATATACGGAAATGGTCAGGTTCGCCCATAAAACGGATATCAGCATACTATTTGTTACATGAAATTAGACTGTTATACCACTTAATCTAAATTTGAAACTAAATTTAGCGCTTTTTTAGCGTACGATTTCGTCAAAATATGATAAAATTGAAGCTATAAAATTATAATACTAGTTACAAAGGAGATTATTATGGATTTTTCGCTGATTGTTGGAATTATTATTGGTGTAGCCGCGCTTTTGACGGGTTATGCGCTGGAGCACGGTGTAATATCATCCTTGTTTTTAGTTAGCCCCTTTATCATTGTCTTTGGAGGAACCGTAGGATGTGTTATCGCATCGTTTTCTTTTACAGACATTGCTATGGCTATGAGAGCGATGATGAAAAGTTTTAACCATCCTCATTCAGGAAGTATGGAGAGGATTATCTCTAAGATATCCATGATCGCTACCCGTTATAGAGCGAATGGTGTAACATGTCTTGAAGAAATAAGTCGTGATCCTGAGCTTAATCAGGAAGAATATCTCCTTCTAAAAGAAGGCCTTGTATTGATTCAGGAGTTGAAATCTCCGGAAGATATACAATACACTCTGGAGTCCGATATTAGAGCATATGTACAGCAAAGAAGCATTGAGGCCAACGTATTTGAGTCCGCAGCCGGATTTTCCCCAACCATGGGAGTTATCGGTACCGTAATGGGACTAATCATGGTACTCGCAGCCGGCTTTGATGATCCATCAAAATTAGCCGGTTCTATTGCGACTGCATTTATCGCAACCCTTTACGGTGTCTTTTTGGCGAACATTGTTTACTTACCCATTGCAACTAAGTTAAAGACACAGTTAAAGAGAAAACATATTCAAAAAGAGATGATTGTAGATGGTGTATGCATGATAGCCAGAGGCAGCACCTCTAGGAACATTGAAAATGAACTTGCTCTCTACTTCCAAGCATTTTCAGACGGCGGGAAGAGATATAAGCAGGGAATTGATAACTAATCGAAGGAGGAGAGTACGATGGGCAGAAGAGGCAGCGTAGAACATGAAGTCGAGAAAGATAATTCTGATCGTTGGTTACTTACATATGCAGATATGATTACTCTGCTCCTGGCTTTGTTTATCATTATGTATGGTATGAGTTCCGTTGATTCACAAAAAGTAAAAGAGTTGTCTCAGGGGTTGGAGCAGGCTTTAAATCATGGATCCTCTAAAGGCTCAGAGCAGTCAGGAGGCATTCTTCCATCAGATAATTTGGAAAATGTATATAAAAGCTTACAGTCTTATGTAAAAGAGCGGAACCTGGAACAGACTATAGATTTATCTTCCACTGGCACATCAATTACCATTCGAATGAGAGATGCCATGCTATTTAAACCGGATACCGCTATATTACAAGCGGAAAGCAAGCCGATTATTGAAGAGATTTCAAAAAGTCTGGAAGCAATCTACGGAGACATTCATCATATTACCATAACAGGTAATACTGCGGATTTGGGAAACCGAGATGCTTATAACGAAGCTGATTCCTGGCAGCTTTCCGTAAACCGTGCGGTTACTGTATTAAATTATATGACCTCCATCGGATTAGAAGCAGAAAAGATGTCGATTGAAGGCAATTCCCATTACAATCCTATTGCTACCAATGATTCGGAAGATGGCAGGGCAAAGAACCGAAGAGTAGAAATCACAATTACTGGAAGAGCAAATTAGGTCTTCTATGTTTGACACATTTTGTATTCTATGGTATGCTAGATTTATATTTTAAAGAAAGAGGTGAAAGAATGAAGTTATAATTCTTGCTGATGTTACTACACAATATAAGTAATAGGCTTCCTATGCTTTTTTGTTGTGTTTGTTATGCAAGAATATCACTTCATTCTCAGGCCTTTTTTGTTTGTAAATTTATAGTTTTTAAATTTGCGAAAATTGGTAAATCCCCTTGCCTGAAAAGGCAGGTGGCTGTCGGCTGCGAGAATTGAATTCTTGCAGCCGTTTTTTTGTGCAGAAATATCTTTCTGCTGAATTGGAGGTATGTATATGTCGTTAATACAAGTTACAGATTTGTCTTTCACATACGAAGGAGCCATTGAGCCCGTGTTTGAACATGTGTCTTTTCAAATCGATACGGATTGGAAACTTGGATTTACCGGGAGAAATGGGAGAGGGAAAACCACATTTTTAAACCTTTTGATGAAGCGCTACGAATTTACAGGCAGCATTGTTTCAAGTGTTACATTTGATTACTTTCCATTTTTGGTAGAAGATCAAGATCGAAACACCATGGAGATTCTTGATTCCCTTAATGAAGGATATGAGTATTGGGAGCTTAAGAGGGAATTGACCAAATTGCAGGTTAATGAAAATGTTTTGTATCGCCCGTTCTCAACGTTATCAAATGGAGAACGAACTAAAGTACTTCTGGCAGCGCTATTTTTGAAGGAAAACCATTTCCTTCTAATTGATGAACCAACGAATCATCTCGACCGGGAAGGAAGAGCTTTGGTTAGTCAATATTTAAGCAGTAAAAAGGGATTTATACTGGTATCCCACGATAGAAATTTCCTTGACACCTCAGTGGATCATATTCTATCCATTAATAAATCCAATATAGAAGTTCAAAAAGGTAATTTCACATCCTGGTATGACAACAAGCAAAGACAAGACCAATACGAATTATCTGAAAATACCAAGTTGAAAAAGGGAATACACCGTTTGGAAGCATCCGCAAAGCAATCCAAAGAATGGGCGGAACAAGTAGAATCAACCAAAATCGGTAAAAAGTCCATGGCCCATGAAAAATCCATAGATTCCAGAGCCTATATTGGTGAAAAATCCAGACGGATGCAGATGCGCAGAAAAAACTTGGAGCAAAGACAGGACCATGCAATTGAAGAGAAAAAAGGGTTATTAAAAAACTTGGAAGAAGCAGAACGTCTGAAACTTTATAAAGCAAAACATCATATGCAACGAATTCTCACGTTAAACGAAGTAGTCCCCTATTTTGATTCTCCCGTGTGCAAACCAATTAGCTTTTTACTAGAGCAAGGGCAACGGATTTCACTTCAAGGAAAAAACGGGAGTGGTAAGTCAAGTATTATTAAGCTTATCCTTGGAAGGGAAGAAGATCTTAGCTCACTATTATACAGGGGAGTTATTGAAGCGGCCAGCGGTTTAATTATCTCTTATGTATCCCAGGACACTTCCTTTTTACACGGAAGTTTAACGGAGTATGCCAAGGCATGTGGGGTGGAAGATCCCCTTTTTAAATCCGTTTTAAGAAAGCTTGATTTTTCCAGAGAACAGTTTGATAACAACATGGAAGATTACAGTGAAGGACAAAAGAAAAAGGTTCTGATTGCCAGAAGTCTCTGCGAGAGTGCACATCTCTATATTTGGGATGAACCGTTGAATTTTATAGATGTATATTCGAGAATTCAGATCGAAGAATTAATCAAAGAATTCCAGCCAACTATGATATTTGTTGAGCATGATGAGGCATTTACCAATCAGATTACAACCAGCAGGATACAGGTGGAGCAAGTGGATTTTGGACTTTGCAATCAATAGTATTTATGTTATAATGGGAAAATCGAATAAAAATAAGAGGTTAAGTAGATGAATTATATAAATATGACTTATGATGAAGCCTGTCATCACGCACCGATTGAAGAGCCTGCAAGGCAGTATTATTTTATAGAATATTGCAAGGCTTTGCTTGATAAGCTAAAGGAGGTTGCTGAGAAAGAAACATTTACCTTTCATCTTGCCACTTTTGGTTGTCAAATGAATTCCAGGGATTCAGAAAAACTTCAGGGGATTTTAGAAGCCATCGGGTTTGAGGAAACGGATTCGGAAGAAGCCGATTTTGTACTTTATAATACCTGTACGGTCCGAGAGAATGCCAACCAGAGAGTATACGGACGTTTGGGCCACTTAAATAGCTTAAAGCAGAAAAACCCTCACATGATGATTTCCCTTTGTGGTTGCATGATGCAGGAAGAAGAAGTTGTTGCAAAGATTAGGAAAAGCTACCGTTTTGTTGATATTATTTTTGGTACCCATAATATCTTTAAGCTTGCGGAATTGATGGCGGAACGTTTGCAAAAGAAAAAGATGGTAGTGGATATATGGGAAGGAACAGACCGTATCGTCGAGGATCTTCCTACGGATCGGAAGTATCCCTTTAAATCAGGCGTTAATATTATGTTTGGCTGCAATAATTTCTGCAGCTACTGCATCGTTCCTTATGTACGTGGAAGAGAGCGAAGCAGAAGTTCTAAGGATATTGTAGACGAGGTTAAAAAGCTTTCTAAAGACGGCGTTGTGGAAATTATGCTTCTAGGCCAGAATGTTAATTCATACGGTAAAAACTTAGAAGAGCCTGTAAGCTTTGCAGAGCTTCTCACCGAGATTGACCAGATTGAGGAACTGAAACGAATTCGTTTTATGACATCCCATCCAAAGGATCTGTCCGACGAGTTGATTGAGGCCATGAAAAACTCTAAAAAAGTATGCCGCCATATCCATCTTCCTCTTCAGTCTGGAAGTAGCAATATTTTAAAAGCTATGAACCGGAGTTATACCAAGGAACAGTACTTAGTGCTTGTGGACAAGATACGTGCAGCCATGCCGGATATTTCCCTGACCACAGATATTATCGTAGGTTTCCCAGGAGAGACGGAAGAGGACTTTTTAGAAACACTTGATGTGGTGAAAAAGGTTCGTTTTGACAGTGCTTTTACCTTTGTTTACTCCAAACGTACCGGAACTCCAGCAGCAAAGATGGAATGTCAGATCTCAGATGAGGCTGTAAAAAACCGTTTTGATCGCTTATTAAAAGAAGTGAAGCTCATTTCTTCCGAAATGTGTCGCAGGGACGAGCATACAATACAAGAAGTATTGGTCGAGGACATCAATGATCCTGCAAGAGAACTTTTAACCGGGCGCATGGGCAATAATGTCACCGTTCATTTTAAAGGAGATTCTTCTCTTATCGGAAAAACCGTGAATGTGTATCTGGATGAATCAAAAGGATTCTATTACATGGGAACTTTAAGACCATAACTATAAGAAAAGAGGAAACAAAAAAGCATGGCCGGTTTATCACCAATGATGACCCACTATCTGGAAACGAAGAAGGAATATCCGGACTGCGTCCTGTTTTACAGACTAGGAGATTTTTACGAAATGTTCTTCGAGGATGCGGTTACCGTTTCCAGGGAGTTGGAAATAACATTAACAGGAAAAGAATGCGGATTAGAGGAACGGGCGCCTATGTGCGGCGTTCCTCATCATGCCGTTGAGAATTATTTAATACGCCTTGTTCAAAAGGGATATAAAGTTGCAATTGCTGAGCAGATGGAAGATCCAAAGTTTGCAAAGGGATTGGTTAAAAGAGAAGTAATCCGTGTTGTAACACCTGGAACCATTACAAGTGCCCAGGCTCTTGATGAAACAAAAAACAATTATTTGATGGGCATTGTCTATATTGGAGAAACTTTTGGAATTGCCGTTGCAGATATCAGTACCGGTGACTTTCTTGTTACTGAGGTAGAATCAGAACGAGAACTAACAGATGAAATCAATAAATTCAACCCATCTGAAATCATATGCAATGAGGCATTTTATGTCTCTGGCGTTGATATAGAAGATATCAAAAACCGCTATCATGCGGTAGTTTCATCTCTGGATAATCATTTCTTTTCGGATGAAGTCTGCCGAAAAATTTTAAAAGAGCATTATAAGGTTGCAGCACTCTCTGGACTGGGATTAGAAGATTATGATAACGGGATTATTGCTGCCGGTTCCGTGATGCAATACATGTATGAGACTCAAAAGAGCAGTTTGTCTCACATTACCAACATAACACCTTATTCAACGGGTCAGTTTATGATCATTGATACTTCTACCAGACGAAACTTAGAGCTTCTTGAGACCCTTCGGGAAAAGCAAAAGAGAGGCAGTCTTTTATGGGTCTTGGATCGAACAAAGACAGCCATGGGCGCAAGAATGCTTCGTACATACATAGAACAACCCCTAATACATAAATCAGAGATTATCAATCGTCAGAATGCAATAGAAGAACTTAATATGAATTATATTTCTAGGGAAGAAATCTGCGAATACTTAAATCCCATATATGATTTGGAGCGTTTGATCGGGCGTATCAGCTATAAGACTGCAAACCCTAGAGATTTGATATCCTTTAAAAATTCTTTGGAGATGCTTCCCTATATCAAAAAAATATTAGAGGAATTTAACAGCGAGATGCTGATGAATCTTCAAGAAGAGCTGGACCCCTTAACGGATGTAAAAGATTTAATTGATCGGGCCATCATCGATGATCCACCCATTACAGTGCGTGAAGGTGGTATTATCAAAGAAGGGTTTCATGAGGAAGCGGATAAATTTCGTCATGCGAAGACGGAAGGAAAAAGTTGGCTGGCTGAACTGGAATCAAGGGAGAAAGAAAAGACCGGAATTAAAAACTTAAAGGTAAAGTACAATAAAGTCTTTGGTTATTACTTTGAAGTCACTAATTCTTTTAAGGATCTTGTACCGGATTATTTCATTCGTAAGCAGACCCTTGCCAATGCAGAACGTTATACCACCGATGAGCTTAAAGAATTAGAGGACGTAATCCTTGGCGCAGAGGATAAGCTTTATACCTTAGAATATCAGTTGTTTACTGAGGTTCGTGATTCTGTCGCGGCACAGGTTCTCCGCATTCAAAAAACGGCTCGTGCCATTGCAGGAGTTGATGTAATTACTTCCCTTTCTTCCGTTGCTACAAGGAATAACTATGTGAAACCTAGTATTAATGAAAAAGGATTGATTGATATTAAAAATGGCCGCCATCCAGTGGTTGAAAAGATGCTTAGAGATGATTTATTTGTATCCAATGATACTTATTTGGATAACAGCAAAAATCGACTTTCCATTATAACAGGGCCTAACATGGCTGGAAAGTCTACCTATATGAGACAGACTGCCCTCATTGTATTGATGGCCCAAATCGGTAGCTTTGTCCCTGCGGAAGAGGCTAACATTGGAATCTGCGACCGCATTTTCACCAGAGTAGGAGCATCGGACGATCTTGCATCCGGGCAGAGTACTTTTATGGTAGAGATGACAGAGGTGGCAAATATACTCCGCAATGCGACCAAAAACAGTCTGATTGTATTAGATGAGATCGGCCGTGGTACTAGTACTTTTGACGGTCTGAGTATTGCATGGGCGGTCGTAGAACACATCAGTAACTCCAAGCTTCTCGGTGCAAAGACCTTATTTGCAACTCATTACCATGAACTGACGGAGTTAGAAGGAACTATAAGCGGAGTAAACAACTACTGCATCGCAGTAAAAGAACAAGGCGATGATATTGTATTTTTAAGAAAGATCATAAAAGGCGGCGCAGATAAAAGTTATGGCATTCAGGTAGCAAAGCTTGCCGGTGTGCCAGATACTGTTATTTATAGAGCGAAAGAGCTATTATCCGAATTGAGTGAAGCTGATATCACAGTGAAAGCAAAAGAGATTGCAGAGACCAATTCAAACATAACCCAGAGAAAAGCTGTTCCAAAGCCAGATGAAGTGGATTTACAGCAAATGTCTCTGTTTGATACAGTTAAAGACAATGATATTATTAAGGAATTAGGAGAGTTAGAGCTTGGGAACATGACTCCAATCGATGCTCTTAATATCTTATACCGCTTGCAGACAAAGCTTAAGAACCGTTGGCAGTAAGAAAACCAACGGGTGCACCTTAATGTTCGATTAACATGAACGGACAAGCAGAAAGGAGCCTGTTATGCCTAATATAACGATACTGGATCAAAACACCATAAATAAGATTGCAGCTGGTGAAGTTGTTGAACGCCCCGCATCTGTGGTAAAGGAGTTATTAGAAAATGCCATTGATGCAAAGGCCACAGCTGTAACTGTGGAGATCAAAGAAGGGGGAACTACCTTCATCCGGATCACAGATAATGGCTGCGGAATTGCGCGAGAGGAAGTTCCGCTGGCATTTCTGCGCCATTCTACAAGCAAAATAAAATCCGTAGAGGATTTGTTCACCGTTTCATCCCTGGGATTTCGAGGGGAGGCTCTTGCAAGTATCGCTTCCGTATCTCAGGTGGAACTTATTACGAAAACCAGTATTGGACTTACTGGAACCCGCTATCAAATTGACGGTGGGGAGGAAAAAACTCTGGAAGAAATAGGTGCTCCCGAAGGAACTACCTTCATAGCAAGAAACTTATTTTATAACACTCCAGCCAGAAAAAAGTTTCTAAAAACTCCAACGACAGAAGGAGCACATGTGGCAGAACTGGTGGAAAAGCTGGCTTTGTCCCATCCTGAAGTCTCCATCCGCTTTATTCAAAATAACCAGAACAAGCTTCATACCTCTGGAAATCATAATTTAAAGGATATTATATACACCGTATTTGGAAGAGAGATTGCTTCCAATCTTTTAGAGATTTCTGCTAAAAAACCTGAGATATCCATTCAGGGATACATTGGTAAGCCAGTCATTGCCAGAGGAAACCGCAATTATGAAAATTATTTTATAAATGGAAGATATATTAAAAGCAGCGTAATTTGCCGTGCCATCGAAGAAGCATACAAACCATTTATGATGCAACATAAATACCCGTTTACCATGCTACATTTTACGATTGAACCTGAGCTGCTTGACATCAACGTCCATCCCACTAAGATGGAGCTGCGTTTTCGAGATGGAGAAATGGTATACCAGATGGTATACCAAGCAGTTGCCAGTGCTCTTGCCCATAAAGAACTCATTCCTGAGATTGAATTGGAAAAAAAGAAAGAAGAAAGCCATCAAGGCCTTCTTGGTAGAAAGCATGAGCCAGCTCCAGAACCATTTGAACAGAGAAGACTAATGGCAATGCAGCAACAGGCTGCAGCGATAGAAACTGCGAGAGTGCCAACGAAAGAATATAGTATATCCCCTGACTTGACGAGTGGGTTCCAAAAGCGACTGATTCCATCTCAGCCCCCCATCACCCAGCCACAAACAGTTAGAGAACCAGATGATCTTTTGGACAATTGGCTAAAACCTCAGGAACAAGTCGTGGCTGAAGTACAGCCAGAGGAAAAGCCAAAGCAAATGGATCTCTTTGACGGAAAACTGTTAGAACCCAAAGCAAGATCAAAACATAATCTCATTGGGCAGCTTTTTGATACCTACTGGCTGGTGGAATTTAATGAACAGCTTTATATCATTGATCAACATGCTGCCCATGAAAAGGTTTTATATGAGAAAACCATGGCAACACTAAAAACAAGGGAATATACTTCCCAGCTAGTGAATCCTCCCATCATCTTAACCCTAAACCGGAACGAAGAGGTTTTATTAAAACAGCATTTGAAATATTTCAATGAAATGGGTTTTGAGATCGAACCTTTTGGAGGAAGAGAATATGCGGTCAGAGGAGTTCCTGCAAACCTTTTCTCCATTGCAAAGAAAGAACTTTTAATTGAGATGATCGATAGTCTGTCAGAGGAAGGCTCAGCCAGTAATCCAGATATTATATATGAACGAGTAGCTTCCATGTCCTGTAAAGCGGCAGTAAAGGGCGGAAACCGTCTTTCCTTTGCGGAAGCCAATGAGTTGATTGATCAGCTTCTCAGTCTTGAAAACCCTTATGCTTGCCCTCACGGAAGACCTACCATTATTTCCATGAGCAAATATGAGCTGGAAAAGAAATTTAAGAGGATAGTGTAATGAAACCATTGATTATTTTAACCGGTCCTACCGCGGTGGGGAAAACCACTTTGTCTGTTCGTCTTGCAAAAGCGATCGGAGGAGAGATTATAAGTGCAGATTCCATGCAGGTATACCGGCGCATGAATATTGGCTCAGCCAAAATCACAAAAGAAGAGATGATGGGGATCCCCCATCATCTTATTGATGTCTTGGAACCAAATGAGGAATTCAATGTAACTGTATTTCAGGAGATGGCAAAAGCATCATTAGAAGAGATATATTCCAGAGGAAACATCCCTATTTTGGCAGGAGGTACTGGTTTCTATATCCAGGCATTATTAAATGATATCGATTTTACAGAGAATGGTGAGGACACTTCTATAAGAGAAGAATTAGAAGCTCTAGCAGAAGAAAAAGGTGCTGAGCATCTTCATGGGATACTTCTGGCTATTGATCCTGATTCGGCGAAACAGATTCATGCCAACAACATAAAAAGAGTCATTCGAGCCATAGAGTACCACAGACAGACAGGAGAATGCATTTCAGAACATAACAAACGAGAACGGGAAAAGAAATCTCCTTATGACTTTCTCTATTATGTAGTCAATACAGACCGGGATATCTTATATCAAAGAATTGATCAGAGAGTGGATCAGATGGTAGAGCAGGGACTTTTAGAAGAAGTGAAAGAGCTAAAAGCCTCAGGCTGCACCAGGAATATGGTTTCCATGCAGGGGCTTGGTTATAAAGAGATCCTCGATTATCTTCAGGGAGATTGCACCCTATCCGATGCGATATATCTCTTAAAGAGAGACACGAGACATTTTGCCAAACGACAGATTACCTGGTTTAAAAGAGAACGAGATGTAAGGTGGCTGAATCTACCCGACTTTTCCTATGATCAGGATAAGGTACTGGAATCCATGGTAAAGGAAATCAATGAGAAATACGGATTGGAGAATAACGAATCATGGAAATAGATAATATGTATGAGAATCTTGGTATCTGCAAAAAAGTCCTGGATTTTGGAAAAACAATTGAAGAAGGTTTAAAAGAGCATTTTCAAGAAATTGATCAGAATGCAGAATACAATCAAATGAAAGTAATCAAAGCCATGCAGGATAACAGAGTTAGTGACATTCACTTTGCTGCAACCACTGGCTACGGTTACAACGATCTTGGCCGCGATACTCTGGAATCAGTATATGCCAGTGTATTTCATACCGAGACAGCTTTGGTCAGACCAAATCTAATTAGCGGAACTCATGCACTTTCCATCGCACTTTCTGGAAATCTTCGTCCTGGAGACGAATTGCTCTCACCGGCAGGAAAGCCTTACGATACCTTGGAAGAGGTAATCGGAATTAGAGAGAGTACTGGTTCTTTAAAAGAGTATGGAGTCAGTTACCGTCAGGTCGACCTTTTACAAGATGGTACATTCGATTACGAATCTATCAAAAAAGCCATTAACGAGAAAACAAAGTTAGTTACCATTCAAAGATCAAAGGGTTATGATACTCGTCCTACCTTCTCTGTTTCACAGATAGGTGAGCTGATTGCATTTGTTAAGGATATAAAGCCAGATGTAATATGTATGGTAGATAATTGTTATGGTGAATTTGTGGAGCGTATAGAACCATCCGATGTTGGTGCAGACATGATTGTTGGCTCGCTCATTAAAAATCCAGGCGGCGGCCTCGCTCCAATCGGCGGATACATTGCTGGAAAAACAGACTGTATTGACCGAGCATCTTATCGACTAAGTGCACCTGGTCTTGGTAAAGAGGTAGGGGCTAGCCTAGGACTTAATCAAGCCTTTTATCAGGGATTATTTTTATCTCCCACGGTAGTAGCCGGAGCCATTAAAGGTGCTGTTTTTGCAGCAAATGTATATGAAAAGCTAGGTTTCCCTGTAATTCCAAGTGGAAGTGAGTCCCGCCATGACATTATTCAGGCTGTTACCTTTGGAAATCCAGAAAGCGTCATTGCATTTTGTCAGGGAATCCAGGCGGCGGCTCCGGTCGACAGCTTTGTGACGCCGGAACCATGGGATATGCCAGGATACGATGCTCCTGTTATTATGGCGGCTGGGACGTTTGTTCAGGGATCTTCCATTGAATTAAGTGCAGATGGACCTATAAAACCTCCCTACGCCGTCTTTTTTCAGGGCGGACTTACCTGGTATCATGCGAAGCTTGGTATTTTAATGTCCCTCCAAAAGCTTTTGGATGCAGGATTGATCCAAATTTAAAAAAACGGTATACACGTATGGAAAACTATGCTAAAATATTATGATAGGAATGGACATTCCTGCCATTAAACCAAAAGGGGTAGCAGAGCAGATGAAGTACAAAAATTGCTGGGTACTGCTTCTTCTTATGCTTGCCGGTGTTGTACTAGGAGGCTTTATTGGAAATCTTACTGAGGGCATATCCGGATTGTCATGGCTTAATACAGGACAGTCCTTTGGATTTGATACACCCATGGTGGTTAATTTCGGCATTCTAGTCATTACCCTTGGTTTTAATATAAAAATAACCATGGCCGGCATTATAGGATTAGGGGTAGCCCTCATAACGTATCGGTTCATTTGATTCTTACATATGTCTTACACGTACCTGGAGAGTTGCGACAGGAGGCATATGAAACGTATAACCATGAAAGACATCCCATCGGATGAAAGGCCCTACGAAAAGTGTTTGAAAGAAGGGGCACAGAGCTTAAGCGACGCGGAACTTTTGTCTATCATTATCCGCACAGGCAACAGAGAGGAAAATTCTCTGGCGCTGGCACAAAAGATACTAGCCCTAAATTATCCGAAGAAGGGTATTTTAGGGCTTTTGCACTTTTCGATGCAGGAACTTATGCAGATTAAGGGGATTGGAAAAGTCAAAGGTGCTCAGTTACTGTGCATTGGAGAACTATCCAAGCGTATTTGGAAAAAGACGGCTCATCTGGGTGAAGTTTCATTCCATAACCCTCTTGATATCGTGAACTACTATGTAGAGGATATGCGTCACAGGGAACAGGAGCTTGTTTATGTGATGTTCTTGAATACCAAAGGATTCCTTATTAGGGACGTAATGATCTCTCAGGGTACAGTAAATGCATCCGTGGTTTCTCCAAGAGAGATTTTCATTGAAGCGGTTAAGCACCATGCAGTAAGCCTGGTGTTGATCCACAACCATCCAAGCGGTGATCCGGCTCCCAGCAGGGAAGATATCCTTCTTACGAAAAGAGTGAAGGAAGCTGGAGAATTATTAGGAATCCGGCTGTTGGATCACATAATTATTGGAGATAATTGCTATATTAGTTTGAAGGAACGGGGAATTTTGTAAATGGAATCAAAGCGCAGTAAATATGTTCTTATATCTTTAACCGTTTTTTGTGTCCTGTTAATCGGGTTAACTTCGATGCGAGATGAATGGCTGACCCCACTCCGTACCGGTGTGGGCTATATTTTAATACCAGTACAGTCCGGTGTTAATTCGGTAGGTTCCTCTATATACGGTGAAATTACAGACTTGTCTAAATTACGCAATGCTCAAAAAGAAAATAGAGAAATGAAAGATATTATCACACAGCTGACAGAGGAGAATACCAGACTTCAGTCGGAGGAACTTGAACTTAACCGCCTTCGTAAACTTTATGGTTTGGACCAGCAGTACGGTCAATATGAGAAGGTAGGCGCCAGAGTCATTGCCAATGATTCTAGCAACTGGTTTCAGGTATTTCGTATTGATAAGGGCTCCAAGGATGGCATAGCAGTAAATATGAATGTTATGGCTGGCGGCGGCTTAGTGGGAATTGTTACGGATGTGGGTGCTAATTATGCAACAGTCCGTTCAATCATTGATGATTCCAGTCGGGTCAGTGGTATGGCAATGCAATCCGGTGACAGCTGTATCATTGCTGGTGATTTGACCTTATTTAAAGAAGGAAGACTACGAATTACCAACGTTTTAAAGGAAAGCGACTTAAAGGACGGAGATAAGATTGTCACGTCTAATATTAGTTCCGTGTTTCTTCCGGGGCTTTTGGTAGGTTATGCATCTGATATTACCAATGATAGCAACAACGTTACCAAATCCGGATATCTGGTACCTGCCGCAGAGTTTGACAGCCTGCAGGATGTATTAGTAGTTACTAAATTAAAATCTGATATGATGAAAGAAGAAGCTTCCAAGGAGAACCCTCCAGCTGAAACACAGGCGACAGAAGGTGCTTCTAGGTAGCGAAAAGGAGTAACATGAGACGTATTTTCTTCAACGTACTGCTGATTATTCTGGCATTTACGATTCAAAATTGTATATTTCCGTTGCTACCGTTTTTATCCGCTTCTCCAAATCTGCTTTTAATTCTGACATTTTCCTTTGGTTTTATACACGGAAAAGAGGCCGGAATGTATTACGGACTGCTTTCCGGATTATTAATGGATTTGTTTTATACTGGCCCATTCGGATTTTACACTCTTATTTTTCTATATGTAGGATATGTGAATGGTATCTGTACGAAGTATTATTACGAAGATTATATCACCCTTCCTTTAATACTCAGCGTGTTAAATGAATTGGCTTATAACTTTTACATTTACGTTTTCCGGTTCCTGATTCGCCAGAAGTTAAGAGTTGGATACTATTTCATAAACATAGTTTTACCGGAAATCATTTTTACCGTGGTGACGACGCTGCTTCTTTATCGGGTATTCCTGATATTGAACCGACATTTAGAAGACACAGGAAAAAGAGGAGATTCTAACATTGTTTAGGGATTTATTGGATATCGCTTCTGAGTTTTTTAAAAAAGTCGTCTCATCGCGGCTTTTTATACTTGGAACCATTTGTTTTGCCATGTATGCGGGCTTAGTAAGCAAGCTATTCCATATGCAGATCATCAATGGAGAAAAAGCCCTTAATGAATATCTTCAGATTACAGAGCAGACTATTACCAGTGCCGGTACAAGGGGTAATATTTATGACCGGAACGGAAAGGTTTTGGCCTATAATAAGCTTGCTTATTCGGTAACGGTTCAGGACACCGGTGCTTATAAGAATTCTGCCGCTAAAAACAATATGTATCTAAATTTGGTACGGATACTTCAGAAGCATAAAGAGACCATTCAGAGTAAATTTGAAGTGGCCATTGACCCAAACGGTGATATGGTTTATACCTCATCCTCTGAGGCATCAAGAAAACGCTTTTTACGAGATTATTATGGTTTAAAAAGCATAGAGGAACTAGATGATGAAAAAAGCAAATATCCTTCCAATTTAAGTGCCAAAGAGTTGTTTGAAAAAACCTGCAAAGAGAACGGACTTGTGGATCTAAAGGACTCTGATGGTAATATGGTGTCTTTGACAGATCAAGAGGCCCTTGATATTATCAATATTCGATATGCCCTTCGGCTCATGTCATACCGAAAATATGAAGCAACCACAGTAGCTTCCCAGGTGAGCGATGAAACCGTAGCGGACATTTTGGAACATCTTAGTGATATACAAGGCGTTAGTGTAGAAGAAACTACCATCCGAGCCTATAATTACAGCATCCCTTTTGCCCCTATCATAGGTTATACTGGAAAAGTTCCTGAGGACCAGTTAGATGAGCTTCAAAAGAAGCAACAAGACTATGATATTAACGATATTATAGGGCGCACTGGGATTGAATATACGATGGAGCATTCTCTTCAAGGAACCAAAGGGAAAAAGACGATTTATAAGGACAGCGTAGGCAGGATTCGAGAAACAAAGGATGAGACAGACTCCTCCGCTGGAGATGATGTTTATTTAAATCAGGATGCTGACCTTCAAGTAGGTATTTATCATTTAATTGAACAATCTTTGGCTGGTGTCCTTATTAAAACCATTGTTAATGGCGATTATCAAGTGGGTGCTAATACAGATGGTTCTAATATGAAGATACCGGTTAAGGACGCTTATTATCAGCTTATTAATAACAACGTACTTTCTCTTAAAGCTTTAGAAGACGCAGATGCTTCTGATACGGAAAAGAATATTTATACCAAATATACCTCCTCTCAAAAGCAAATATTCAAAAACTTGAGGAATGAATTATTAAGCGATCATGCGACTGCGATGAAAGACATGCCGGAAGATATGAAAGCTTACATGATTTACATTTATACATACCTCTCAGGTCCTACCGTAGGCATTATTAAAGAAGACTTAATAGATACCTCTAGTGAGGAGTATCAGGCATGGAAGTCTAATGAAATAAGCTTAAGAAATTTTCTGTATTATGGTATCGCAAATGGTTGGGTGGATACCACAAAGCTTGAGACTGATTCTAAGTATTCCAATGCAGATGATACCTTTGAAAAACTTGTAGATTATGTTCTGAGCAATTTAGAGGAAGACCGTAACTTTACTAAGAAAATTTACCGTTATCTCATCAACGATGATGTTATTACAGGCCAGGAATTATGCCTAGCCCTGTACGATCAAGGAGTATTAAAGGACAGTGGGCAAGATGCCGCACAGCTTAGGGCAACTGGAGATGCATATTCCTTTTTGTTAAAGAAATTGTCCACTCTGGAAATCACACCGGCACAGCTTGCATTATCTCCCTGCAATGCAGGCGTTGTTGTAACCAATGATAAAACAGGTGAAGTGCTTGCACTCGTATCTTATCCAGGATATGATAATAACCGGATTGGCGACGGCACCTATTTTAGCCAGCTCCAGGCAGATATGTCTCTGCCCCTTTATAACAATGCGACTCAAACTAGAAAAGCACCAGGTTCAACCTTTAAACCTATTACTGCAGTCGCAGCTCTTGAAGAACGTGTAATTACAACCGATGAGACCATTAACTGTACCGGTATCTATACCGAGGTGGAACCTCCAATCAAATGCTGGATCTATTCCGGTCATCATGGCCCATTAAATATGATTGGCGGAATCGAAAATTCCTGTAACTATTTATTCGCAGATTTAGGACATCGTTTATCAACCGATTCTGCAGGTGTATATTCTCCGGATTTGGGACTGGATGTTTTACGGACTTATGCGACCAAGTTTGGACTTGATCACAAGTCCGGTGTGGAAATTGCAGAGCTTGACCCTCAAATTTCCAAAGACGCTCCAGAGCGTTCTGCCATGGGCCAGGGAAGCCATGCGTTCACCAATGTGCAACTTTCCAGGTATGTAGCGGCAATAGCCAATAGAGGAACCGTTTTTGAACTCAGTCTACTGGATAAAACAACGGATTCTGAAGGTAATCTGATAGAAGATTATACCCCTAAGATTTCTTCTCATATTGACGCGGCGACAACAACGTGGGATACTGTACAACAGGGAATGAGAGAAGTGATTGCAAATGGTTCAACCAAAAGGTTGTTTACTGACCTTGAAGTGGAGATTGCAGGTAAGACTGGTACCGCTCAGGAAGCCCGTAATAAACCGAACCATGCTTTCTTTATTTCTTATGCGCCATATGACAATCCGGAGATCTGTGTTACTGTGAATATTCCTTATGGCTATTCATCATCGAATGCAGCCAATATAGCGAAGAATGTTTACAAGTATTACTATGGTTATACAGACTTAGAATCCATTGTAAACGCGGGGGCCCTGGATGCAGCGAAGGTCAATATTCGCGATTAACTAGGATAAGAGGTGATATGATGCATAATACCGTAGTGATTAAAAGCAACAGAGCAGGTATGACTGTCATCCTGGACCCGGACATCCCTTTCCCTCAGCTTCTTTCTGACATTGGGAAAAAATTTGGGGATAATTCAAAATTCTGGGGATCAGTACAAATGACCCTGACTCTTGAAGGCAGGCAACTAACATCAGAAGAAGAATTCGCAATCATTAACCAGATTACGAATCATTCCAATGTGGAAATTATCTGCATCGTAGATACAGATGCAAAACGGTTGGAACGATGTGAAAAAGCACTGAACGAGAAACTTATGGAACTGTCTTGTCAGACTGGCCAGTTCTTTAAAGGTAATTTACAAAGCGGAGAGACTTTGGAATCGGAAGCCAGCATTGTCATCATCGGAGATGTATGCAAAGGAGCAAAGGTACTTGCGAAAGGGAATGTAATTGTTCTTGGCAAGCTTACCGGCACCGTTTGCGCGGGAGTGGCAGGTAATAAGGATGCGCTTATTACGGCTCTTGAGATGGCGCCCATGCAGCTTCGTATTGCAGATT